>NZ_JACHBQ010000001.1:1484143-2968286 GCF_014200405.1 Cryobacterium roopkundense
TCGGAGACCCCGTCCTGAAAACTATCTCCGACCCGATCGTGGTCATCGACGACCGGGTACGCAGTCTCGTGCAGGACCTCGTTGACAGTGTTCGCCTTCCCGGCCGGGCTGGGGTGGCTGCCTCTCAGATCGGGGTCAATCTCCGAGCCTTCAGCTACAACGTCGACGGTGAGGTCGGGTACATGCTCAACCCCACCATCGTGGAGCTCTCCGGCGAACCCGAAATGGTCGACGAAGGGTGCCTGTCAGTGCCAGGGCTCTGGTATCCCACGGAGCGCTTTCCGTTCGCGAAGGCTGTCGGAACCAACCTCGACGGCGAGACTATCGAGCTGTCCGGAACGGGAATCATGGCACAGGCCCTGCAACACGAGACTGACCATCTGGACGGGCTTCTCTACCTGGATCGCCTCACCAAGGAGAACCGGCGGGCCGCCATGAAGGAAGTTCGCGAGTCCGACTGGTTCTAGGCGGTTTCCCCATCCCACGATGGGGCGAAGCGCCTCACCAGCTCGAGATCGGGTGAGCCGAGTCTGAGAGTCGGGTCGCTTGGTCTCGATCGCTCCTTCGTCGCGCCTCGACCAGCGAGATGGGGAGACGCACCGCATTTCCCGAGTAGGCCCTGCAGGCCGGTCCTCAGACCGGCCTGCAGGGCCTCGATCTCGACAAGCTCGATTCAAGCACTCGTGGCTCGCGCCGCAACGGCGGAACCTTGGGGTTTCAGCTTCTGATCAGTCGCGGATGGAGAAGCCTTCGGTGATGGGGGCGCCAGCGTAGAGGCTGTCGATCTCCACGGCGAAATCGCGCAGGATGATGTTTCGCTTGATGCTCATCTTGGGTGTGAGGTGACCGCTCTCCTCCGTGAGCTCCAGTGGCAGCACGACAAACTTGCGAATCGACTCGGCGCGGCTGACGGTGTCATTTGCACGATCGACGGCGCGTTGGATTTCGGCGAGCACGGTGGGATCGACGGCCGCCTCTTGAACGCTCATGCCGGCATCCGCATTGTTGTTGTTGAGCCAGACCGGAAGCATGTCGGGGTCCAGTGTGATGAGAGCCCCGATGAAGGGCTTCTGGTCGCCGACCACGATGACCTGTCCGATGAGCGGGTTCGAGCGGATGGGGTCCTCGAGCGCGGCCGGGGCAACGTTCTTTCCACCGGCTGTGACGATGATTTCCTTCTTGCGCCCGGTGATACTGAGGAATCCGTCGTCGTCGAAGGCGCCGATGTCCCCGGTCTTCAACCAGCCGTCCTCGAACGTTTCCGCGGTGGCGGTGGGGTTCTTCCAGTATTCCTTGAAGACGTTGACGCCCTTGACCTGGATCTCCCCGTCGTCCATGACGCGCACTGACACTCCGGGGAGAGGAGGACCGACCGTGCCGATCTTGGCGCGAGTGGCCAGGCTCACCGTCGCAGGTGCGGTTGTTTCGGTCAGGCCGTAGCCCTCGAGAATGACGATTCCGAGGCTGTGGAAGAAATGCCCGAGATGGGCGCCGAGGGGCGCTGACCCTGACACCGCATAGACCACATTGCCGCCCATCGCCGCGCGAAGTTTGCTGTAGACGAGGCGATCGAAGAGGGCAAACTTGATCTTCATTCCCAGGGGAATCTGCTCCCCGGCCTGAACTGCCTTGGAATGTGCCACGGCAGTGGCCACGGCAGCCTTGAAGATCTTGCCCTTGCCTCCTGCCTCGGCCTTCTGGCCGGCGGAGTTGTAGACCTTCTCGAACACGCGTGGCACTGCCAGCAGGAATGTGGGCTTGAAGCTGCCCAGGGACGGCAAAAGCTGCCGGGTGTCGGGCTGGTGGCCCACGCGTACCCCGGCGTGCACGCACAGTACAGAGATGAATCGCGCGAACACGTGCGCGGTGGTGATGAACAGCAGGGTGGAAGCGCCCTCCGGGTGGGTGAGCACTTCCTTCAACGCCACGGCGGAATTTCGGCTGGTTTCGAGGAAGTTGGCATGGGTGAGCACGCAACCTTTCGGCTTGCCCGTGGAGCCCGACGTGTAGATCAGAGTCGCCATATCGGCTCCGACGGCGAGATTGCGCCGACGTTCGATCTCGGCATCGGGAACGGAGACTCCAGCGGCGACGATTTTGTCGAGATCGCCCAGGTCGATCTGCCAGACCTGACCGATATCGGGAAGATCGGCGTGCACCTCGTCGAAGCGAGCGAAATGCTCCGCGGTCTCGAGGATAACGGAGGTGGCGCCGGAATCGCTGAGGTTCCACTGCACCTGGCTCGGGGAGCTGGTGTCATAGACGGGCACGAGGACCGCGCCGGCAAACCACGTCGCGAAGTCGATCAGGGTCCACTCATACCGGGTCTTGCAGACGAGGCCGATCTTGTCCCCTGGCTCGATTCCGGAGGCCACCAGGCCCTTCGCGAGGGCGATGACCTGGCCGTGGAATTCGGCGACGGTGACCGGAACCCATCCGCTTGCGCTCGGCAGTGAGAACAAGACAAGGTTGGGGGTCGCCTCAAGTCGATTTACCAGCAGATCGGTGACGTTGGCCTCCGGGTCTGCGGGTACAACGGCTGGTACGTCAAACTGTTTCACGGTAACTCCTTTGGTACCGGTAGGGCGTGCGACTTCACTGCCATCAAATGTTGGCGGTGATCGGGTGCTTCGCCCTACGGCAAGCTGGTTAAGTACACTCTATGTGGTGTGGTGTCGACCTGCCCGGTCGACGCGCACTCTCTTTTCTGCATCGTTATATCCCCGCCACGAAAGGTACGTCTGTGCACGCCATTGGAATCGATATCGGCGGCACCAAGATTGCCGGAGCGCTCGTTGACGAGGACGGTGTGATCGTGAGGTCCGAACGACAGCCCACCAACGCCGGTGACCCACGGGAGATCGAGGACACTGTCGTCGGCATGATTGACGTGCTTCGGGGCGGCGACGATGTCATCGGTGTCGGCGTTGCCGCGGCCGGTTTCATCGATGCCGCGCAATCGACGGTCTACTACGCCCCGAACATCAACTGGCGCAATGAGCCGTTTCGCGAGAAACTCGAGGCGCGCATCGACCTGCCGATCATCGTGGAGAACGACGCCAACGCTGCTGGCTGGGCCGAGTTCAGGTTTGGCGCCGGACGTCCGTACACTGACATGATCACTCTCACCATCGGCACCGGCGTGGGCGGGGCGATCGTCGCCAACGGGGCGCTCTTTCGAGGCGGCTTCGGCGCGGGTGCGGAGCTCGGCCACCTGAGGCTCGTTCCGAATGGTCTCGCGTGCGGGTGCGGAGCCCACGGCTGTATCGAGCAGTATGGGTCGGGTCGTGCGCTTCTGCGCATCGCGAATGAGATTGCGGACGCCGGCATGTTGGGGCGAGGGTTGGCCATCGCGCGCGAACGCACGGGCAAGCTCACAGGCACAGAGATCGGGCGCCTCATTCAGGACGGTGACGCGGGAGCCCTCGCGGCCTTGCGGCAGTTGGGGGCGTCGCTCGGGCAGGCATGCGCCAGCTTGGGCGCCGTTCTCGACCCCCAGGTCTTCGTCTTCGGCGGGGGAGTGTCCATCGCCGGAGATTTGCTTCTTGCGCCGATTCGCGCGGCGTACCTCGAGCATCTGCCGGCGCGGGGGTATCATCCCGAAGCAGCCTTCGCAATCGCGCAGCTCGTGAACGATGCCGGCGTCGTCGGTGCCGCAGACCTCGCGCGAATCGCGGCAACGCGGCTCAGCTGACGTTCGGTGCACCGAATCCGGCCCCGCAGCGGTAACGTAAGATTTTCTTATTCGATGGGAGATCACGCGCAATGTTCTACTGGTTCATGAAGAACATTGTCGTGGGGCCCCTGCTGCTGGGTGTTTTTCGCCCCTGGGTCGTCGGCTTGGAGAATATACCCAAGGACGGCGGAGTGATTCTCGCGAGCAACCATCTGTCTTTCATCGACTCCGTCTTCCTTCCCCTCGTCGTGTCGCGCCGCGTGGTTTTCCTTGCAAAGAGCGAATACTTCACCGGGAAAGGTGTGAAGGGGTGGGCCACCCGCCAATTCTTCAAGGCCACCGGTCAGCTTCCGATTGACCGCTCCGGCGGGAAGGCGTCCGAGGATTCGTTGAATACGGGTTTGCGTGTACTGGGCGCCGGGGGAGTGCTGGGAATCTATCCGGAAGGAACGCGCAGCCCCGACGCACGCATGTACCGCGGCCGCACCGGTGTGGCACGCATGGTGCTGGAATCGGGTGTGCCGGTCATACCCGTTGCGATGATCGACACAGAGAAGGCCATGCCCACGGGCACTCGCATCCCCAAGGTGCGCCGTATCGGCATCGTCATCGGCAAGCCACTGGACTTCACCCGCTTCACGGGCATGGAGGGAGACCGCTTCGTGCTGCGGTCGGTCACGGACGAGCTCATGTATGAGCTTCAGCGTCTCAGCACCCAGGAGTACGTCGACGTGTATGCCACGAGCGTGAAAGAGAAGCGCGCGAACCTTTCGCGATAGGCTGCCAGTACTGCGCTTTGCCCCCTCGGGGCTGTGTTCCCTCGCGGGCACCGCACCATTGAGGCGCACACGAGTGTGCGCCGTAGAGAGAAAACAGGAACTATCACGTGGTAGACCCCACCGAACCAGTCGTACTCGCCGATGCCGCTGTAGTGGCCGGGCTGGATCACTGGCGCACGCTGCCCATCAAGCAGCAGCCGGCGTGGCCGGATGCCGACGTTGTCGCGGCCGCTTCAGCCGAATTGGCCACCCAGCCCCCGCTCGTCTTTGCCGGGGAGGTGGACATCCTGCGCGATCGACTTGCGCAGGCGGCCAGCGGTCATGCCTTTCTTCTCCAGGGGGGCGACTGCGCGGAAACCTTCAGCGGTGCGACCGCGGACCAGATCCGGAATCGCGTCAAGACGGTCTTGCAGATGGCTGTCGTGCTGACCTACGGTGCATCCATGCCGGTGATCAAGATGGGCCGCATGGCCGGCCAGTTCGCCAAGCCCCGCTCGAGCGACTTCGAAACCCGCGGGGATGTCACCTTGCCGGCTTACCGCGGCGACATCGTCAACGGCTACGACTTCACGCCGGAGTCCCGTGAGGCCGACCCGGCCCGCCTCGTGAAGGGCTACCACACGGCCGCTTCCACCCTCAATCTCATCCGGGCGTTCACGCAGGGCGGCTTCGCCGACCTGCGTCAGGTTCACAGCTGGAATCAGGGCTTCGCAGCCAATCCGGCCAACCAGCGTTACGAGAAGTTGGCCAAGGAGATCGACCGCGCGATCAAATTCATGATCGCCTGCGGCGCCGACTTTGAAGCGCTCAAGCGCACAGAATTCTACACCAGCCATGAAGGCCTGCTCATGGACTACGAGCGCCCCATGACGCGCATCGATTCGCGCACCGGCACGCCATTCAATACCTCGGCACACTTCATCTGGATCGGGGAACGCACCCGCGACCTCGATGGGGCGCACGTGGATTTCCTGTCGAGGGTGCGCAATCCGATCGGAGTCAAGCTCGGCCCGAGTACGACGGCCGACGACATGCTTCGACTCGTCGACAAGCTCGACCCCAATCGCGAGCCCGGCCGCCTGACGTTCATCACGCGCATGGGTGCCGGCAAGATCCGCGATGCGCTTCCCCCGCTCCTGGAAGCCATCAAAGCAAGCGATGCCACGCCGCTCTGGGTCACTGACCCGATGCATGGCAACGGAGTCACAACCCCGACCGGCTACAAGACGCGCCGCTTCGACGACGTCGTTGACGAGGTCAAGGGCTTTTTCGAGGCTCACCGCGCGGTAGGAACCCACCCCGGTGGAATCCACGTCGAGTTGACAGGCGACGACGTGACCGAGTGTCTGGGCGGCTCGGAGCACATTGACGAGGCTGCCCTCGCCACACGCTACGAATCCCTCTGCGACCCCCGACTCAACCACATGCAGTCCCTCGAACTGGCCTTCCTGGTCGCAGAGGAGCTCGGCCAGGCCCCGCGGGCAGGAGTGGCTCGCAACAGGGTCTAGTCGAGCCGAACAGGCGTCGAGCCCCGCACCCGTGTCTCAGGTGCGGGGCTCGACGCGTACCCGCGGACGCGGGGCGGTCACGATCCCGGCCCTAGGCCGAGAAGTTGATCTTGACGCTGCTGCCGCGCGGTACGGACTCACCGGCGCCCGGTGTGACCTTGGTGACTGTGAACAGGCCCGGCGCCGCATCCGCGAAGATGTTGTAGTCGAGCCTCAAGCTCGCGTCTTCCAGAATCTGCTTCGCCTCCGACCACGGCTTGCCGACAACATCGGGAATTTGAACGGGTTCTGGCCCGCGGGAAATGGTCAGCGTAATTGTTGCCCCGGAGCGGACGGGGCCGTCAGGTGCGGTGGACGAGACCACCCGTCCCTCCGGGACGGTGTCGCTGTAGGTTTGCTCGCCGGGTGCCGCGATGAGCCCGGCTGCCTCGAGCGTCTGGGTGGCATCGGCAACTGTCTCGCCGGAAACGCTCGGGATGGGGCCGAGAGATACCACGAGGTCTACGGGGAGCCCCTGAAAGTAGTCCCCACCCTGCGAGACGTCTCCGTCATCACTGGCCCGTGTCGCGGAAATGACGGTTCCGGACGCGACGGAATCGTCGAAGACTGGGTCCACTCCACCCACCTCGGCCTGCAGCTCGGTGATCTCAGCGGTTGCAGCCTCCTGGCTGAGGCCGGTCAGTGGGGGCAGAGTGATGGGCTGCAGGCCCAGCGAGACGATGATCGTCACGACGCTGTCTTTGGCAACCCGTTTGCCCGCTCCAGGGTCTGTGGACACGACCACGCCTTCGGGCACGTCGGCACTGTAGGCGGTCGTCTGGTCGGACGCCAGACCGACGGCAGTGAGCTGAGCGACAGCGTCGCCGGGGCTGAGCGTTGCCACGGCGGGAATCGCGATGTCGGAGCCTGGACCGGAACCGAAATACCACCCGGTGCCCCCCAGAGCCGAGGCGATCAGGATGACCAGTGCGAAGAGCCAGAAGCCACGGCCTTTTCGACGGCGGGCCTTGGTGGTGAGTCGGGCGCTGTTGTCGGGCTGCCGCGGGCCGACGCCGGTGGCGGTGAGCGGACCGAGCACGTTGGTGGGTGGGGTGCCGCCGAGAATCTGCGTTTCGGCGTTTGCGGTGGCAGCGGACAGGTTGGGCAACATCATCGTAGGTTGCAGCGCCGTGGGTTGCAGTGCGGTGGGCTGGGCCGACGGATCGGAGTGGCCGCGACCGGCGAGGAGCTGGTCGAGCATCACGCGAGCGTCCCGGGGGCGCTGCTCCGGATCGCGAGCCGTAGCCCACTGCACGAGCTCGTCAAGGTCCTGCGGTGTCGAGGGAACCTTGCTGCTGGGCCGCGGCACGGTGTCGTTGGCGTGCTGGTAGGCGATCTGCATCGGAGCCTCGCCCACGTAGGGCTGTTCGCCCGTGAGCATTTCGAACGTCATGATTCCGAGCGCGTAGATGTCGCTGCGGGCATCCGCAATTCCCCGGGTCACGAGTTCCGGGGAGAGGTAGGCGATGGTGCCCAGCAGTGCTTGGCCGGTCGCTGTGTTGTTGTTCACGGCGCGAGCGAGGCCGAAGTCGCTGATCTTGATCCGGCCGTCGTCGGCGAGCAGCACGTTTTCCGGCTTGACGTCCCGGTGCACGATTCCGGCTTTGTGAGCCGCGGCGAGCCCGCTGAGCACTGCCTCCAGAATATCCACGGTCTGCTCTGGTGTGAGCTTGCCGTAGTCCTTCAGCAGATCCCTCAGGGTGATACCCGGAAGGTATTCCATGACGAGGTAGGCGGCATCGGCGTCCTGGCCCTGATCGAAGACGTTCACAACGTTGGGGTGCGCCAGGCGCGCAGCGGAACGCGCTTCCTGGATGAATCTGCTCTTGAAGGCGTTGTCATCGGCCAGATGGCCGTGCATGATCTTTATCGCGACCCGACGCTCGAGGCGCAGGTCGGTGGCAAGGTAGACCGTCGCCATGCCGCCGCGAGCGATTCGGGAGCGCACCTGATACCGGCCATCTATCAGACGGCCGATCATCTGGTCGGTCGGGGTTTCACTCACTCGTCGAGTCTAGAGAAGCCCGACGGCAACATCCTGCTAGAACGCCGCGCGCCGCCGCAACACTCCCGGTCTAACCGAGCTGGCCGAGCCACGATCGGGCGGAGATCTCCCATTTCGCGTAGTGGTTCGGGAAGGCCGAAATCTGCACTGCCTGGGCAGCATCCGTCACGGTCATGGACTCCCAGCCCGGAATTTCGAGCAGGCCACGGGTGACCCCGGTATTGGGGTTGCTGCTGCCCCCGAAGAATGCCAAGGTTGCGCGGGTCGGATCCATGACTTGCTCGGGTGTGCCCCAGCCAAAGCTCGGGCGCTGCTGGAACAAACCCAGGGAATCCCGATCTCCGTAGTCCACATTCTTGAGACCCGATTCCTGAGCGGCAGCAGCCAGAGCAATGACGAGCCCGTAATCGGAGACGCCGATGGAACGACCGACGGCCACAATGGTGGAGGCGTTCTGCCGCATCTCGGACGTCAGGGGAGTGACGGCGTCCGCGCGCTCGGCTGCAGCCAGTGCCGCGGGGGAAGGAATCGTCAGCACCTGGCCGGGGTAAATCATGCTGGACCAGCCGAGACCGTTGGCGTCCAGCACATCCTGCACTGTCACGCCGGCTGTGGCGGCGACGGCACTGATGGTGTCTCCGCTCGCTATCGTGTATTCGGATGCCGCTGGAGCGGACTCCACAACCATCGGCGTGATGAAGGCGGCTGGCACAATCTGTGCGGTTTCCGCGACGGGCAGCACGATGGACTGGCCGGGGTAGATCACGCTGCTGCGCTCCAGGCCGTTCGCGCTCAATACCGCATCGGTTGACAACCCGTTGGCGGCCGCAATGCCGCCTATAGTGTCGCCGCTCTGCACAGTGTGCGCGGCCGCCGGGGAGGAAGCCGTGGCGGGAGCGCTGGGCGCGGATGGGGCCGTGAGGTTCAGAACTTGGCCCGGAAAGATCAATGCTGCCGAATCGAGGCCGTTCAGGGAGAGCACGGCGGACGTCGTGAGGCCGAAACGCGCGGCAATGCCGCTGACAGTGTCGCCGTCAGCGACCGAATACTGTGCGGGGACAGCTTCTGTAGCAGCGGCCGCCACGTGCGCAGTCGCGCTTCGCAGCCCGGTGTCGTGTGCCGTGGCTTCGGCGAATCGCGGATTGAGTGGCTTCTTAACGTCGGCCGCGTGGGCGGGCGCCGCCAAGTTCAGGCTGATGGCCAGTGTGCCTACCAGAACGATGGGAACAGTCAGTAGCGCACTCCGGCCCCGTCGCTCGTCCGGTTGTGTGCGCCGAATGCTATCGGCTGCAGTCGGTGCGCCGGTCGCGCCAGCGAGTGTGTTCACCTCAGTCGACATGGAACTCCTGTTCATTAGTACCCCAAGCCCCGGTCCGAGGTTGACACAGATGATTACTTGAGTCAATCAGTGTGGCAGATGTGACGTTCACCACACGTGTCATCCACTGCGTGTCATTTTGCGAGTTCGCGGAATCATGGGAGGATTAAAGCGTGACTGAAGAGTTTTCAGAGCCCGAGTGGCTCACTATCCCTGACCTTGTTGATCTGCTCGGACTGACTCAGTCTCGAGTGCGGCAGCTTATTGACGACAATCACCTGCTCGCCATTCGCCGCAACGGCGTATTGCAGGTGCCGGCCGACTTCCTGCGGGATCGAGCCCCACTGCCCGAATTGCGCGGGACCATCTTCGTTCTCAATGACGATGGGTTCACGACCGAACAGGCGATGAGCTGGCTGCTTGACGTCGACGACAGCCTCGGCGTGTCTCCCATTGCTGCCCTCCGCGCGGGGCGCAAGGCCGAGGTGCGCCGGGTCGCCCAAGCGTTGGCCTAGGCGCCGTCAGAAGGCTCGCCGGGCGACCTTTTCGGCGAGCATCCTGAGCTCTGACATGGCCGAGTCGGCCAGCAGGGCGGCGTCGAGAACCGCGGTAGCCTCCGCGAGCTGGTGCGTAATCAGGGCCTCGACACGATCGACGGCACCGCTCCCCGCAATGATGCCCTGCAGCTTCTCGATCTGGTGCGCCGTGAGGTTCGGGTCGCCGAGGTTGTCATCGAGGAATCGGCGGCTCCCGCCGTCCAGGTTCTCACGGGCCAGAGCAACGAGGACGGTCCGTTTGCCCTCCCTGAGATCGTCGCCGCTGGGCTTGCCGGTCAGGGACGAATCGCCGAAGACGCCCAGCAGATCGTCCCTGAGCTGATAGGCCAGGCCGAGGGGCAGACCGAACCTGCGCAGAGACTCCAACTGCTCGGGGGTCCCGCCTGCCAGAGCGGCTCCGATCACGAGTGGTGCGAGCACGCTGTAGCGAGCCGACTTGAACTCGATGACCCGCATGGCTCTCTCCAGCAATTCATCCTCCCGGGAGGTACGCCACGCGCGTTCCTCCAGGATGTCGAGATATTGTCCCGCAGTGACTTCGGTACGCATGAGATTGAATTCCCGTCGGGCGAACCGAGCCGCGCTCGGATCTCGGAGCCCTGCCAGCCCCTCGTCGAGGAGCTCGTCGCTCCAGCCCAGTAGCAGGTCGCCCAGCAGAATCGCCGACGCTCGGCCGAATTCGACCGGGCCGCCCGCCCAGTTCTCAGACCGATGCAGATTCTCAAAGAGCCGATGAGCGGATGCCGCACCGCGACGAGTGTCGGAATTGTCGATGATGTCGTCGTGCACGAGAGCCGCCGCGTGGAAGATCTCGAGCGCCGCCGCGGCGGACACGATGGGTGCGAGATCCACATCGTGGGGTGGGCCGGCAGTGGGGACCCCGTCGGAACCGCCGCCGGGCGTCACACTTCTCCATCCCCAGTAACAAAAGAGTGCCCGGAATCGCTTGCCACCGCTGAGAAATTGCCGAGAAAAGGCCACTAGTGGCGTCAAATCGGAGCTGATCAGGGACACAATTGGAGCGCGGGTAAAGAGGAATTCGTCGATGCGGGATTGAACCAGATCTATCAGATGATTGCTTTCGGACACCTGCCTAGCCTAGTCATCCTGACAGGGCTAGAATTGGGATTCAACCCGCTCGATCCCGAAATTGGAGGGAATGAGATGCCGCTTTCTGAACAAGAGCAGCGACTCCTTGAAGAGATGGAGCGCAGCCTCTATCACAACGATGCAGACTTTGTCGCAAGCGTAGGCGCTTCACGCCTGCGACCCAACTACCGTTCGATCGCCATCGGCGTCCTTCTAGCGGTGGTGGGCATTGTCGCCCTCATCGCAGGGGTGGCCCTGCAACTGTTGTGGCTGGGCATCGTGGGGTTCGTGGTGATGTTTACCGGGGTGCTGCTCGCATTGTCGCCGGGCAAGGCAATGAAGGGCATGTCGACGCCCGCAGATCCCGGCCGCCGCCCCACGCAGGCACGCTCGGACCAGGGCTTCATGGACAAGCTCAACGATCGCTGGGACCGTCGCCAGGACGGTCAGTAGCTAGGACGGTCAGTAGCTAGGACGGTCGTTCGCTCCATCTCCACGACGCTTCACTCTCCACCACACACGCGCATTGAAAAGGGCTGATCTTCGGATCGGCCCTTTTTTTGTGCCCAAAATCCGACCGTGTAACGATCAGATGCTCCCTTTTCCTCCACTCCTGAATGCCTTGTAATTATTGGTATGCAGCGGAAAATATTCCAATAATGGTGCCAATCTTCACGTTTTGTGGGGGACAGTGGAGTAAAGTGGAGTGACACTTGAATCCGGCCGGCAGAGAAGGGGTGATGCATGTTCCTTGGTACCTACGCCCCCAAGCTCGACGAAAAGGGACGCGTCATCCTCCCCGCGAAGTTCAGGGAAGAGCTGTCCACTGGAGTCGTCATGACTCGTGGTCAGGAGCACTGCATCTACGTGTTCAGCGCTCGGGAATTCGAGGATCTGCACGACAAGATTCGCCAGGCTCCCGTCACGAGCAAGCAGGCACGCGACTACCTGCGGGTGTTCCTGTCCGGCGCGAGCTCCGAAACACCCGACAAACAAAATCGGGTCACAATTCCAGCCAATCTCCGCAGCTATGCGGGCCTCGATCGTGAGCTGACCGTCATTGGTGCCGGTAGCCGCGTTGAGATTTGGGACAGCGAGGCCTGGGCCACATATCTGGCCGAGCAGGAATCCTCATACGCCAACACGACGGAGGAGGTGATTCCGGGACTTTTCTAGCCCCTGGCGCCTGACTCCCAGCCGTTCATGCCCTGACACACTTCCCCGGTGCCAGGAAAGAATGGATGGGGATCAGGCATCAGGGACCAGCCCGGCATTATGGCCATAAACGACATTCATACCCCGGTGCTCCTTGAGCGGTGCATCGAGCTGCTGACGCCGGGGCTGGCAGCGCCCGGTGCCGTTCTTGTGGACGCCACCCTCGGAATGGCGGGGCACGCTGAAGCTTTTCTGCAGCGTTTTCCCGGACTGGTTCTCGTCGGTCTCGACCGCGACCCCGACGCTCTCGCGATTGCGCGGGAACGGCTGGCCCCGTTCCACGATCGCGTGCACCTGGTCCATACCGTCTACGACGGCATCCAGGATGCCCTGCACAGCCTCGGGATCGAGGAGGTGCAGGGCGTTCTCTTCGACCTCGGTGTGTCCTCGCTGCAGATAGACCGTGTCGAACGGGGATTTTCGTATTCCAAGGACGCCCCGCTCGACATGCGCATGGACAGCACCTCTGAGCTGACCGCAGAAGTGATCCTGGCGACCTACAGCGAACAGGACCTGCGCCGCATCTTTCAGGACTACGGCGAGGAAAAGCTCTCCGCGCGATACGCGAAAGCCATTGTCGCGGCCCGTGAAGAGGCACCGTTCGTTCGATCGGCCCAGCTGGTTGACGTGATCACGACAGCAACACCCGTCGTCGTGCAGCGCATGGGACACCCGGCGAAGCGGGTCTTCCAGGCCCTGCGGATCGAGGTGAACCAGGAGCTCTCGGTGCTCGAGCGCGCCATCCCCGCGGCACTGGACGCTGTCGGCGTGGGTGGCCGCATCGTCGTGATGGCCTACCAATCCCTCGAGGACCGCATCGTCAAGCGTGCCCTCGCAGCGGCGTCGGGGTCAACGGCCCCGGTTGGGCTGCCCATCGAGCTGCCGGAACACAAACCGGTCTTCAGACTTCTCATTCGTGGAGCCGAGCTGGCCTCCGAAGCAGAAAAAGCGGACAACCCGCGTGCAACACCCGTGCGGCTGCGAGCTGCAGAGCGATTGAGGAGAGCCGGATGAGAGACAATCTTGCACGTGTACCGCTGGCGGCCGAACCGCAGCGTCAGAGCGAGGCGACCCACGTCGCACGTCGCTTTGAAATCGTGGCCCCCGATGCGAGGCGACGTCCGCGACCTCGAATCTTCTATGCCTTCACCGCGATCGCCGGAGTGGGGGCGATCATCGTCGCGCAGCTCCTGCTCAGCGTCGGAATCTCGCAGGGCGCCTACGAGATTTCGACCCTGCAGTCCAACCAGTCCGAGCTGACCCGCACCACTGCCAGCGTCAATGAGGACCTCGTGCGCGTCTCCTCCCCGCAGAGCCTTGCGGCGAACGCCGAGGCGCTGGGCATGGTGAGTAACTCCAATCCAGTGTATCTGCGCCTGTCCGACGGCGCGGTACTCGGCGCTCCCAGCTCGGCTTCAGGTTCCCAGGCCGGTTCGGCGAGCCTCGTTCCAAATGCACTGCTCGGAGATAACATCGTGCTCAGCCAGGTGCCCGCGGGCGCCGCCGGAACCGGTGTCGCAGCGGGGGCAATCGCCCCAGAATCGGCTCCGGTCGTCGCTGTGACGAGTGCGCCCGTTGTACCGGCAGGTTTGCCGTCTCCCACTACCCGTTAGCGATACCCAACGGCGAAACCGTCACGTCAGACTGTGGAGCACGACAGCACGACCAGCACGACCAGACAGCACGACCAGACAGCACGACCAGACAGCACGACCAGACAGCATGACCAGACAGCATGTGTGCGGCCTGTGGCCGAGGTAAGGAACTTAGCGTGGCGAAACGAACGGCACAGGGCAGACTGATCAGCAGCCGTTCCGATCGGCGGCGGGTCGCGGGCACGATAGTCGTGCTGATGCTCGTGATCTCGGTCTTCGTCGTGAAACTCGTCGACATTCAGGTCGTCCGCGCAGAGGCTCTCACCGCCGACTCGGTGGGAAACCGTTCCGTAGACCAAACCGTCTACGGAACCCGGGGGGGCATCGTGACTGAGGGCGGTGTCGTGCTCGCCGACTCTGTCATGCGCTATGACATCACGGTGTCCCCGAGAAACGTCGCCACGTTCACACGCGCGATCGCGGAGAGCGACAAGCGAGCCGAGGTCACTGTCGCGCAGGCTGCCGCAGAGCTCGGCGCGATCACCGGACAGACCGGGGACGCCATCCAGCTCATCATCGCCGAAGCCCTCGCTGCCAACCCGAATTCAGACTTTGCGTACATCACCAAACAGGTGGACGTGGACGCCCTCCGGGCGATCAACGAACTGGACATTCCCTGGCTGTACCCCAGAACGCATCCGAGCCGGGAATACCCGAATGGTGCCGTCGCTGGAAACCTCATCGGGTTTGTGTCAGGGGAAGGGAAGGCTCAAGCGGGCCTCGAGCTCGGCCAGGATGCCTGTCTCGCCAGCCGAGACGGCACTGAGACATACCAAAAAGGGGCCGACGGCGTGCGAATCCCGGGTAGTAGCGTCACGACGGCACAGGCCGTCGACGGCGGGGATGTTGTGTTGTCGATCGACTCCGACCTGCAATTCTTTGTGCAGCAGACGCTCGCCGCCCGGGCCCAGGAAACCGGCGCGGCGTGGGGTACTGTCGTCGTGCAGGACGCTAAGACCGGCAAACTTCTTGCGGTGGCCGACTATCCCTCTGTAGATCCGAACAACGTCGGAGGAACGGCGAACCCTGAAGACCGTGGATCACGTGCATTCACCGACTCCTTCGAACCCGGGTCCACGTTCAAGGCACTCACCGCGGCATCCGTTCTGGACGCCGGCGTCGCAGATCTGAACACCGAGGTCCTGGCACCGTATCGCTACCTGCCGGAAAACGGGGCCAATATCAACGACAGCCACCAGCACCCCGATCAGAACATGACGCTGTCCGATGTGCTGATTGACTCCTCGAACACGGGCATGTCCAAGTTCGGCGAGATGCTGACCAACGAGCAACGCTTCGACTACATGACAAAGTTCGGCGTGGGCACAGCCACCGATGCCGGATTCCCGCGGGAGGATTCCGGCATCCTGCATCCGTGGAAGGACTGGGACGCCCAAACCCAGTACGCGACCATGTTCGGCCAGGGCCTGACCACGACCGCACTCCAGGTGGCGAGCATGTACCAAACCATCGCCAACGACGGGGTGCACATGCCCGTCCAGCTCGTTGAGGGTTGCCGCCACGAGGACGGCACTGTGACCAACCAGCCGGATTCGACGGGGAGTCGCGTCCTGTCCGAGAAGGCGGCGAACGATACCTCCGATGTTCTCGAGATGGTCTACAGCGACAGCTGGGTGCATAGCATGTGGAATATTCCCGGTTATCGGGTGGCCGCGAAAACGGGTACCGCCCAGATGCCGAACGGGCAGGGTGGCTACTCAAAGGGCTACCTGGTGTCTGTCTCGGGGTTTGCCCCCGCGGACGATCCCCAATACGTCGTTTCGGTGAGCCTCGCCGACCCTGTTAAACTGAATACGTCCGCCGCACCCGCTCCGATCTTCCAGGAGGTCATGAGCCAGGTGTTGAAGAAATACCGGGCGGTTCCTTCGGGGGATCCAGCCCCCGTCCTCCCCACCTCCCGGTGAGAAAGTGAGCCTCGTGACCAATCTGGCACCCTCGGCTCTTCGTCCCCAGAACCCCGTTCCACGGTCGTTGTCGGGACTCGTCGATGAATTCAACCTCGCATGGAGCGGCGACATCGCCGGCGTGTCCGTGACCGGTGTGAGCCTCAGCTCCCGCACGGTGCAGCCCGGAGACCTGTACGTCGGGGTGCCGGGCCAACACAGCCACGGTGCCTCCTTCGCGCGCGCCGCTGCGGAGGCCGGCGCGGCGGCTGTGCTCACAGACGAAGCTGGAGCCCTGCTTGCCGCGGGCTGCGGTCTGCCGGTCATCGTGACCGAAAACGCCCGTGCCGCCCTGGGAACCGTGGCCGCCTGGATCTACCGCACGAGTGAGAACCCGGCAACCCTCTTCGCCGTGACGGGAACCAACGGCAAGACGAGCGTCGTGTACCTGCTCTTCGGCATCCTCAACCAACTCGGTGTCACATCGGGGCTCACGTCCACTGCGGAGCGGCGCATCGGCGACCTGGCCGTGACCAGTTCCCTGACCACGCCTGAGGCGAGCGAGCTTCACGCCCTTCTGGCACGGATGCGCGAGGCGGACGTGCGCGCGGTCGGTATCGAGGTGTCGGCGCAGGCTCTGAGTCGCCACAGGGTCGACGGTCTCGTCTTCGACGTCGCGGCCTTCACGAATCTCAGCCATGACCACCTCGACGATTACGCGGCAATGGATGACTATTTCCAGGCGAAACTCGAGCTCTTCACCCCCGACCGTTCTCGGCGTGGCATCATCACAGTCGACTCCGACTGGGGTCGCCGGATTGTCGAGGCATCCCGGATCCCCGTGACGACGATTAGCAATCGCCCCGACGTGCCCGCCGATTGGCGGATGACCGTCGTCGGGGAAAACGCCTCGTACACGGAGTTCGTGCTCGAAGGTCCCGACGGTCGGCGGCTGCAAAGCCGTGTTCCCCTGATGGGCTGGTACATGGCGGCAAACGCTGCGCTCGCAATCGTGATGCTCGTGGAATCGGGATTCGATCTTGAGTTGATCGCGCACGCTCTGGAACGCGATGGCGGAATCGACGCCTACATTCCCGGCCGAGCGGAACTGATCTCCGGCCCGCGTGGCCCCCTCGTCTATGTTGACTACGGCCACAGTCCCGACGCTTTCCTGAATACCCTCGCGGCGATCCGAAAGTTCACGCCCGGGCGTCTCATCATGCTCTTCGGGGCAGACGGAGACCGGGATACCACCAAGCGCGCTGATATGGGTGCCATCGCTGCCAGAGGAGCGGATGTAGTGGTCATCACGGATTTCCACCCGCGGTACGAGGACCCCGCGAGCATCCGAGCCACCCTGCTCTCGGCAGCCAGGGAGGCAATGCCCGCCGGGGAATTCTACGAGGTTCCGAATCCCCAGGCAGCATTTCGCAAGGCACTCTCGCTTGCCGGTGAAGGTGACGCCATCCTGTACGCTGGCCCGGGCCACGAAAACTACCATGAGGTTGCCGGTGTGAAAATTCCCTATTCTGCTCGCGACGATTCTCGCCAGGCACTCCGCGACGCGGGGTGGCTGTAAATGATCGCCCTCTCCCTCCGTCAGGTCACCGAGGCTACGGCCGGTGTGCTGCATCTGGCCGCCGGCACCGTCGATGACCGGTCGATGATTTCCGGCACCGTACAAACCGATTCCCGTGAAGTCACGCCCGGATCGATCTTCGTCGCCAAACCCGGCGAGGTCACCGACGGGCACCTGTTCGCCCCGACCGCGGTGGAACGCGGCGCCGAGCTCCTCATCGTGGAACGCCTCCTCGACCTTCCGGTGGCTCAGATCGTGGTCGCCGACGTCGTCGTGGCGTTGGGCGCCCTGGCATCTGACGTTGTCGCCCGCGTGCGCTCCGCAGGACGCTTGAAAGTCGTCGGCGTCACGGGGTCTAACGGCAAGACGACGACGAAGAACCTCCTGCGCGAGATCCTCGAACGGGTCGGTCCGACGGTCGCGCCGCGCGGTTCCTTCAACAATCAGGTCGGCGCGCCGATGACCATGCTCGAGGTCACGCACGAGACCGAATACCTCGTGGTGGAGATGGGCGCCAGCGGGGTGGGTGCCATTGCACGGTTGGTCGACCTGGTGCGCCCGGACATCGGCATCGTTCTGACAGTCGGCCTGGCTCACGCCGGCGAATTCGGCGGCCTCGACGCGACAGTTCTGGCCAAGTCCGAGATGGTGACCGAGCTTCTGCCCACGGATGTCGCGGTTCTCAATGCCGATGACCCTCGTGTCGCGGGAATGAGCGCTGTGACGCACGCCCGTGTCGTGCCGTTCGGAGAATACGGCAACGCCGTTGTGCGCGCCACCGACGTGCGAGCAGGCCGCAGCGGTACGTCCTTCATCCTTCACCTCGCCTCTGGCCAGAGCAGCCCGGTGGTTTTCCGCGTTCTCGGCGAACACCACATCACGAATGCCCTCGCTGCGGCTGCGGCCGCGGAGGTGCTCGGTGTTCCGCTCGACACGATTGTGGCAGCCTTGGAGTCCGTGCGGAAGGCGGAGCGTTGGCGGATGGAGGTACTGGGCGGCCGTGACGGGATCACCGTCATCAACGACGCATACAACGCGAGTCCGGACTCCATGACCGCCGCGCTGAAGACGTTGGCCCAGATCCAGGAGCCGGACACCCGCACCATCGCGGTGCTCGGGGAGATGGCAGAACTCGGGGCTCTGGCGGGGGAGGAACATGACCGCGTTGGGCTTCTCGCTGTACGGCTCAATATTTCCCAGGTCGTGGTGGTCGGCGCGGGTGCCCGCCGAATGCATATCAGCACCATCAACGAGGGATCCTGGGACGGCGAATCTGCCTATGTCGACACGGCGGACGAAGCCTTCGAGCTCGTACGCACGATAGTGCGGCCCGGCGACACCATTCTGGTGAAATCATCGAATTCCGCGGGACTGCGTTTCCTGGGCGACCGGTTGGGAGACCTTTACTCGTGAGAGCACTACTGCTGGCCGGCGCACTGTCGCTCGCCTTCACACTTTTTCTGACACCCCTCTTCATCCGGTTGTTCCATAAACTCGGCTGGGGCCAGTTCATTCGCGACGACGGTCCCAAAAGCCACCATGCCAAGCGCGGCACGGCGACCATGGGTGGCATCATCCTGATCTTCGGCGTGGTGATCAGCTTCTTCACCGCAAAGCTCACCCAGGGCGAGCCGATTACAGCCTCACCGCTCCTCGTGCTCTTCATGATGGTGGGCCTCGGGCTGGTCGGGTTCGTTGACGACTTCCTCAAGACCAGAAATCAACGGAGCCTGGGCTTGGGCGGCTGGTCGAAGATCGCCGGCCAGGTCATCGTGGCGAGTGTCTTCGCCTGGCTGTCCCTGCAGTTTCCGAACAAGAACGGGCTGACGCCCGCGTCCACACATGTGTCGTTCATCCGTGACACGCCGCTGGATTTCATGAGCCTCGGCGCCATCGCCGGGCTGATCCTTTTCATCCTCTGGATCTGCGTGATCGTGGCGGCCACCTCAAACAGCGTCAATGTGACAGACGGCCTTGATGGCCTTGCCACCGGTTCCTCCATCCTGGCGATCGGTTCCTTCATCGTCATTGGTTTCTGGCAGTTCAACCAGTCCTGTTTCAATGGCGGAGCCGACGCGACCGACCTGTACAGGTGTTACGAGATTCGTGACCCCCTCGACCTGGCCGTGGTATCGGCGGCCATAGTCGGAGGGCTCATCGGATTCCTCTGGTGGAACACATCCCCGGCGAAGATCTTCCTCGGCGACACCGGATCCCTCGCCATCGGCGGCGCCCTCGCCGCCCTGGCCATTCTGAGCCGCACGGAGCTTCTGCTCGTCCTCATCGGCGGCCTGTTCGTGATCGAGTCCGGATCCGTGATCGTGCAGCGCGCTTACTTCAAGATCACCCGTGGAAAGCGCATCTTCCTAATGAGCCCCATCCACCACCACTTCGAGCTCAAGGGCTGGGCCGAAGTCACCGTCGTCGTGCGATTCTGGATCATCGGCGGACTGCTGGTTGCGGCCGGAGTCGGAACCTTCTACCTTGAATGGCTCTCCGCGGTGCCGACGCCGTGAGCGACCTCGAGAACCGCCTCGAGCACCTTACGAGCTGGCAGTCCGACTGGTCGGCTCTTCGAGTGGCTGTGCTGGGCCTGGGCGTCACTGGTTTCGCCGCAGCGGATACCCTCGCTGAGCTGGGGGCGGATGTTCTCGTCGTCGCGTCCGCCGCGCCCGACGAGCGAACCCAACTGCTCAATGTGCTCGGGGTCGCGCTCGTGCAGTCCGACCTCACCGACGTTCCCGACGAGCTATCGGCGCACCGTCCCGAACTGCTGATCGTTTCCCCGGGATTCCACCCCGACCACGTGCTGCTGCAGTGGGCTGCGGCGCGGGGCATCGCCGTCTGGGGTGACATCGAACTCGCCTGGCGTCTGAGGGACAAGGTCGGCATTCCCGCCGAGTGGCTGCTCGTCACGGGCACCAACGGCAAGACCACGACGGTTCAGCTGGCGGCCACGATGTTGGCGGCCGCGGGGCATCGCGTCGCGCCGTGCGGCAATATCGGGGTGCCCGTGCTCGACGCCATCCGAGACCCGCGCGGCTGGGACGTTCTGGTTGTCGAGCTCTCCAGCTACCAGTTGCACCACCTGCCGCGCTCGGGACCCGGCGCACTCGCACCGTGGTCGAGCCTCTGCCTCAATGTCGCCGACGACCACCTCGATTGGCACGGCTCTGCAGCCGCCTATCGGGAGGCGAAGTCGACCGTTTATGCGAACACCGGAGTTGCCTGCATCTACAACAAAGCGGATGCCGCGACGCTGCACATGGTCGAAAACGCCGAGGTGCAGGAGGGGGCGCGCGCGATCGGATTCGGTCTCGGAGTTCCCGGTCCCAGTGAGCTGGGCATCGTCGAGGGAATCCTGTGTGATCGCGCGTTCCTCGACGACCGCTTCGACCGTGCGCTCGAGCTGACCACGGTGACCGAGCTCGCCGGAGCCGGCCTCGCCGCGCCCCACGTCATCGCCGACGTGTTGGCCGCCAGCGCCCTCGCCCGTTCGTTCGGGGTGGAGCCTGGCACGATTCGCGACGCGCTACTGACCTTCCACCTCGATGCGCACCGCATCGAGGTGGTCGCCCTTCAGAACAACATTCAGTGGATCGATGATTCCAAGGCCACCAACCCGCACGCAGCGGACGCTTCTCTCGCCGCCTTCGATTCGGTCGTGTGGATTGTGGGCGGACTGCTCAAGGGCGTGGACGTGAACGACCTGGTGCGCAAGCACGCGGCGCGCCTGTCCGGGGCGGTCATTATCGGTGTCGACAGGACTCCGCTGCGGGAAGCATTTGCGCGACACGCGCCGCTGGTGCGCGTTTTTGAGATCGATTCGGATGACACTGAAGATGTGATGCCGAGTGCTGTCAGGATGGCCGCCACCGTCGCGAAGCCGGGCGACGTCGTGTTGCTCGCACCGGCCGCCGCCTCGATGGACCAGTTCGACAATTACGCGGCACGCGGCACGGCATTCAACCAGGCGGTCCACACATTTCTCGGGAGGTAACGCTATGACGAACTCTCCCCGTACCCGGAACCGCCCCACGCCGGGGGCCGCAGCGCACCCTGCGACGCCCCTCACTGGCGCGTCGGCCCGGATCACCCTCGGACGAGTGTTCACGGCAGAGTCCGGCAACTATTTCCTCCTCCTCGGCACGACCCTGTTCCTCGTTGCCTTCGGTCTGGTCATGGTCTTGTCGTCCTCCTCGGTCGATTCGTACCTGGCCGATGCTGGATTCTTCGGCGGACTTCTGCGACAGGGAGGCTTTGCGCTCATAGGTGTGCCGCTCATGCTCGTGGCCAGCCGCATGCCCATCACGTTCTGGAAACGGATGGCCTGGCCCGCGCTGCTCGTCACGTCTTTTCTGCAATGCCTCGTGGTTTTCACCCCGATGGGATACGAGATCGCGGGCAACACGAACTGGCTGTCTATCGGTGGCATTCAATTTCAGCCCTCCGAAGGAATCAAGATGGCCCTCGTCATCTGGCTCGGCATGATTCTGGAGCAGAAGCGAGACCACCTCGACGACTGGCGCCACGTCTTCATCCCCGTCTTTGGCGTGGGCGGCGGTGCCGTGCTGCTCGTCATGATCGGTGGGGACCTCGGAACGGTCATGATCATGGCCGGGATCCTGTTCGGTGCCCTGTTCTTCGCCGGCGTGAAGTTCCGCCTGCTCATCATTCCAGTGGTAGCGGGGATCGGCGGTGCGCTGGTGCTTGCCCTCACGAGCAGCAACCGCCTGACGCGCATCATGAGCTTCGTCAACGAGGGCTGTGACCAGCTCAACGGCGCCATCTCCGCCAGTTGTTGGCAGCCGCTGCACGGCACGTGGGCCCTGGCTAACGGTGGAATCTTTGGTGTCGGTCTTGGCAACTCGAAGGCCAAATGGTCGTGGCTGCCGGCCGCGGACAACGACTACATCTTCGCCATCGTCGGCGAGGAACTGGGGCTGATCGGTGCCGTGGTTGTGCTGGGAATGTTCATTCTGCTCGCCTTCGCTTTTCTGCGCATCATGCGTTCGAGCACATCCGTGATGGCGCGCATCACGACATCCGCTGTCATGGTGTGGATCATCGGGCAGGCCTTCGTCAACATCGGGGTGGTGCTCGGCGTCTTCCCCGTGCTCGGGGTTCCGCTGCCGCTGATCTCCGCGGGAGGCACAGCTCTGCTGACCACGCTCGTGGCGATTGGGATCGTGTTGTCTTTTGCACGGGGACAGCACTCAGGGAGCACTCAACGATGACCACGTATCTTCTGGCTGGCGGCGGAACCGCCGGTCACGTCAATCCGCTGCTCGCGGTGGCCGATGCTCTGCGAGCGCGGGAACCCGAAGCGGTTGTCATCGCGCTCGGCACTGAGGAAGGCCTTGAGGCGCGACTCGTGCCTGCCCGCGGCTATGAACTGGTCTTCGTTCCCCGGGTGCCGTTTCCGCGTCGTCCCAACCGCCAGGCACTGGGCTTTCCGGGTCGCTTCCACCGCGCAGTGGCCGGCGTTGCGGAACTCATCCGCGAACGCCAGGTCGATGTCGTCGTGGGATTTGGCGGATTCGTCTCCACGCCCGCCTATCTTGCAGCGAGGCGCCTGCGCGTGCCGATAGCGATCCATGAAGCGAACGCGAAACCGGGGCTGGCCAACAGGCTCGGTGCCCGCTTCACCGAGCACGTCGGAGTGGCCTTCGCCGATACTCCCATTCGGCACGCTCAATTCGTGGGGATGCCGCTCCGTCCCGAAATTGAAAACCTCGATCGAGCGGCCGTCCGGAGCGAGGCCGAAGCTTTGTTCGGACTGGAGCCCGGACGAAAGACCCTGCTCGTGACCGGGGGGTCGCTTGGTGCTCGGCGGTTGAATTCCACTCTTGTGCAGTCGGGGCCGCTACTAGTCGCCGCGGGATGGCAGGTTCTTCACATCACCGGCGAACGGGGCGAAGTGCAGGATCCGGGCCTGGAGCACTACCGCATGATCGCCTATTGCGATCGAATGGACCTCGCCCTGGCCGTCGCTGATTGCGCCGTTTCTCGGGCAGGGGCCGCGACAGTCAGCGAGTTGTGCGCCCTGGGTATTCCGGCCGTCTACGTACCGTATCCAGTGGGGAACGGGGAGCAGCGGTTCAATGCGGCCGATGCGGTTCGAGCAGGCGGCGCCATCCTCGTAGAGGATGCACTCTTTCTGCCGAACTGGATCGCCGAGGAGCTCGTCCCCCTGTTGGGCGACGGCCTGCGCCTCGGTACCATGGGCAGGGCGGCGGCTTCGGTCGGTGTGCGAGACGGATCAGCACGAATGCTCGAACTCATCGACCGGGCCCGCTAGCTCACATGCCACCCCCAGCGCGTAACGTTGCTGGGGCTGAACCCCACCCGCACCTGTTTCGCCCCAAGCCGAGAAGAGCGTACACAACCGTGATCAAACCCGACCTCACACTGACCATCGGCGACGATCTGGGCGCGGTGCACTTCGTCGGTATCGGTGGCTCCGGGATGAGCGGCATTGCCCGGCTGTTCCTCGGGCAGGGCCACACCGTGACGGGCTCCGATGTTCGGGAGTCGGACAACGTTCTCGCGCTTCGGGCACTGGGTGCACACATCCAGATCGGGCACGACGCGGCGAATGTGGGCGACGCGGACACTCTCGTCGTCACGGGCGCACTGTGGCAGGACAACCCAGAGTACGTGCTGGCCACCGAGCGTGGCATCCCCGTCCTCCACCGTGCGCAGGCTCTGGCCTGGCTGATTCAGCACCAGCGACTCGTCGCCGTTGCCGGTGCTCACGGCAAAACCACGTCGACGGGCATGATCGTTACGGGCCTGCTCGGGCTGGGACACGACCCGAGCTTCGTCAACGGGGGAGTGATCGAATCGCTCGGAGTGAGCTCGGCCGGCGGAACCGAGGATCTTTTCGTTGTCGAAGCCGACGAATCCGATGGGTCATTTCTGCTCTACAACACGAACATCGCACTCGTTACCAACGTGGACCCCGATCACCTCGATCACTACGGGTCGTTGGAAGCCTTTGAAGCCGCGTTCGTGGAGTTCTCTTGCAACTCCACGGAACTCGTAGTCATTTCGTCAGACGACCCAGGTGCTGTTCGTGTGACGGAGAGCCTCACGGATCAGCGGGTGATCACCTTCGGCGAGGGTGCCGACGCGGACGTGCGGGTGCACTCGATGGCCACCGACGGACCGGTATCGTTCGCGGTCAGCTGGCAGGGGAAGGACTATTCGACCACACTGCGTATTCCAGGCAGGCATAACGCCATCAACGCCGCCGGCGCATTCGCCGTTCTGGTGGGTCTCGGACTCGAGCCGGCCGCGTCGCTCGCCGCCATCTCGCAATTCGGTGGCACGGAACGCCGCTTCGAGCTGCACGGGACCGTGGGGGGCGTCAGCGTCTACGACGACTATGCGCATCACCCGACGGAGGTCGCTGCCGCGCTCTCCGCCGCGCGCACTGTCGTGGGGAACGGTCGAATCATCGCCGTGCATCAGCCTCACCTGTACAGCCGGACCAAGCTCTTCGCCCAGGAATTTGCAGAAACGCTCGAAAGCCACGCCGAGCAGACCATCGTGCTCGATGTGTACGGCGCGCGTGAAGACCCGGAACCCGGAGTGACGGGCGCTCTCGTGGCGGACCGTTTCGTCGACCCCTCGCGGGTGGCCTTCATCCCTGACTGGCAGGACGCCGCGGATTACCTCGCCTCGATTGCCCAGGCTGGAGACTTCGTCGTGACGCTTGGCTGCGGCGACGTGTACCGCATCGTTCCCCAGCTTCTCGAAGCGCTCCGCGTGGCGCGCGAATGAGCCGCCTCCTCGCATGAGACGACCAGGGTCTTTCGATCGTCCGTCCCCTCCGGCCAAACCCGACGGAGGGAAGAAACGCTCCGCCGGAACCTCCACCGCACCGACGTCCGGGCCACGTCCGGCCCCTGCGGATGCTCACACCGAGCCGATACCGGTACACCGGGGAGGCTCCGAGTCGATGCCGCTCGCACCGGTGTCTGGAATTCGCGCCCGCGAGTCGGCGAAGGCGTCAGGCCAGCCGGCCACTGCCGTGGCTCACGCCGTGCTGCGTGCCGCCCGGCGGGCACGCAAGCGATTTGAAAGAGCCGAGGTGCGTCGTTTCACCTGGCGTTCGCGCCGACGGCGCACCGCGTGGCTGGTGACGGTCGGATCAATCCTGTTGGTACTTTCCGGTGTCATCGGTGCGGCGTACTCGCCGCTGATGGCGCTCCGCACGATTGACGTCGTGGGAACCGACCGCGTTTCGTCCGGGCAGGTCGTGGACGCGCTCAGCGACCAAATCGGCACGCCACTGCCGCTCATCGACTTTGCCAGAGTCAAGTCCGAGCTGTCCGGGTTCATGCTGATCCAAAGTTTCGTCACGGAGAGCAGGCCGCCCGGCACGCTCGTTGTGCGCATTGTGGAACGCGAACCGATCGGGGTCATCGCGTCGGATTCCGGGTTCGACCTCGTCGATGCCGCCGGCGTCGTGATCGACACCACCGAAGAGCGTCCGGAGGGCTACCCGCAGATCGAAGCGCCCGATGGTGTGGGCAGTGCCGGTTTCCTCGCCGCTGGGGAGGTCATTCACGCGTTGCCAGCGAGCATCCGTTCCGCGCTGGATTCAGTTCAGGCGGCAACCAAGGACGATGTGACCCTTAATCTCACCGGGGGAGTACGAGTGGCCTGGGGCAGCGCGGAACAGTCGGAATTCAAGGCTGTCGTTTTGGCTGCCCTCATGGTGGGCCACCCCGTCGGGAGTGTCAACGAATACGATGTAACGTCGCCCAACAGCGCCGTGCTGCGGTGACACCGGAAAAAATCTCAGCACACTTCGCGACACGCGGGCGCGCCTCCCCAGAGGGCGCTCGGTCACGCATAACTTCGAAATCAGCAATTGCATACTCAGCATAACTTTAAACTTCCAGTAAAGGTTTAGGGTTCCACCGGAGGCCGGACGTGTCAAACAACCAGAATTATCTAGCGGTCATCAAGGTCGTCGGCATCGGCGGTGGCGGCGTGAACGCCGTCAACCGCATGATCGAACTCGGTCTCCGCGGAGTCGAGTTCATCGCGATCAATACCGATGCCCAGGCGCTTCTGATGAGTGACGCCGACGTGAAACTCGACGTCGGTCGCGATCTCACGCGCGGCCTTGGCGCCGGCGCTGACCCCGAGGTCGGGCGTCGCGCGGCCGAGGATCACGCCGAGGAGATCGAAGAAGCCCTCGCCGGGGCCGACATGGTCTTCGTCACGGCCGGAGAGGGCGGCGGAACCGGAACCGGTGGCGCCCCCGTCGTCGCCCGCATCGCCAAGTCCATCGGCGCTCTCACGATCGGTGTGGTCACGAAGCCTTTCGGATTCGAGGGCAAGCGCCGTCAGGCGCAGGCCGAGACCGGTGTCGCCTCGCTCAAGAACGAGGTCGACACTCTCATCGTCGTGCCCAACGACCGCCTGCTGGAAATCAGCGACCGCGGTATCAGCATGCTCGAGGCGTTCGCAACCGCAGACCAGGTGCTCCTGGCCGGCGTGCAGGGCATCACCGACCTCATCACCACCCCCGGACTGATCAACCTTGACTTCGCTGACGTCAAGTCAGTCATGCAGGGTGCCGGTTCCGCGCTCATGGGCATCGGTTCTGCCCGTGGTGCAGACCGGGCCATCAAGGCGGCAGAGCTTGCCGTCGCGTCACCGCTGCTGGAGGCGAGTATCGACGGCGCCCACGGCGTGCTACTGTCCATCCAGGGCGGATCCAACCTGGGAATCTTCGAGATCAACGATGCTGCCCGCCTCGTCCAGGAAGCCGTGCACCCGGAAGCCAACATCATCTTCGGTGCCGTCATCGACGACACTCTGGGTGACGAGGTTCGGGTTACGGTCATTGCCGCCGGATTCGATGGTGGTGAACCCGGAGCGAAGGCCGTTGAGGTGCGCCGGGCTGACCTCGTCGCCGCCGGCGTTGCGGCCGGGGTCGGGACCGCGGGTGCTACTGGCGCCGGTGCTTCTGGCGCCGGTGCCTCGTCCACCGACTCCGGCGCCTACAACTCGGGTTCTTTCTCCGAGGGTGACGTGGCCGCAGTATCGTCCAGTTCAGTCTGGTCGGGAGCAGACTCCGCCACCGGTGGGACGGCTGCGGTCGACCCGGCCTTTGAAGAAGAGTCCGATGACCTGGACATCCCCGATTTCCTCAAGTGACCGGGGAGAGGCGGGAGTGACGGGGCTGGCCGAACGCCTCGAATCAGTCCGCGTCGGTATCGGCGACGCCGCGAGGTTGGCCGCGCGGCCAATCGAGGACATTACAACGATCGTGGTGACGAAGTTCCATCCCGTCAGCCTGATCGAGGAATTGTTCACCCTCGGGGTGCGGGATGTCGGTGAGAACCGGCATCAGGAAGCTCAGGCCAAAGCGGTGGAACTCGCCCGCCTCGGCCTCACCTGGCATTTTGTCGGTCAGATCCAGAGCAAGAAGGCCCGGCAGGTGCGGACCTACGCGAGCGTTATCCATTCCGTGGATCGTCCGGCGCTCGTGGCGGCCCTCGCGTCCGACGACGCGGCAGTGGACTGTTTTATCCAGGTGAACCTCACAGACGATCCAGCGCGAGGGGGCGTCGCCCCGGGGGAGCTGCTGCCGCTCGTTGACACGGTGCAGTCCGCACCGGGGCTGCGCCTGCTCGGTCTCATGGCCGTGGCGCCACTCAACGCTGGGGAGCCGACCTCCGAGCCGCGCAGGGCCTTCGCCCGTGTGCGTGAGTTGAGCGTCGGCATGCGAAAGCTCGCCCCGGAGGCGACCGCATTGTCCATGGGGATGAGCCAGGACTACGTGGCAGCCGTCCTCGAAGGAGCGACACACCTAAGAATTGGCACGGCAATCACCGGCAAACGCCCGGAACACAGTTAATCTCGACAGAGACGCAAACCAACACGGAGGTCGACATGTCCAACCCGCTCAAGAAAACCATGGTCTATCTGGGTCTGGCAGACGAAGAGCTTGAGTACGAGGCGCCCGCCGCGGCTCCCGTCGCTGCTGTCCCCGCCGCGGCCGGGAAAAGTGCCGGCCATGCCGCCGCAGACCGCGCCGGCCACTCCTCCTCAGCGCATGGTAATTCCGGGCAGGGTGGCGCGCAGAGCAACGCCGGCCGCGCTCCCGTTACTCCCTTGCGCAAAACGTCGACCCCCCAGAATGTGGCTGCGTCCGAAATGAATGAAATTCTCACCGTCCACCCGCGCCAGTATCGCGACGCGCAGGTCATCGCCGAGTCCTTCCGCGAAGGCATCCCCGTCATCATCAACCTTTCCCAGATGAGCGACGCCGATGCGCGACGCCTGATCGACTTTGCGAGCGGACTGTCACAGGGCCTGTACGGAAAGATTGAACGGGTAACCGCGAAGGTGTTTCTGCTCTCGCCGTCACACGTTGTTGTGTCCGGGGACAATGCCACTGAGGATTCCGCCGAAGAGGCGTCCTTCTTCGCGCAGGCCTAGTACCTCGCGTGGCCCTTCTCGGAAACCTTCTGTACTTTGTTTTCCTCCTGTATTTCTTTGTGCTGTGGGGCCGATTCATCGTCGATCTCGTTCGCGGCGTCAACCGTTCGTGGCGGCCGCAGGGCTTCACGCTCGTGCTCGTGGAGCTTGTTTACACGCTGACGGACCCGCCCGTGCGGTTCTTTCGCCGCCTCGTCCCCGCTCTGCGTGTGGGACCGATCGCCTTTGATTTCGGTTTCACGCTCACCATGCTCTGCTGCATCGTGGGAATGTCCCTCGCGCAACTGCTCTAACGTCCAGATCGCATCGCGGCACACACCGGTCCGGGAACCCAAGCATGTATCCTTGATCGGTGTCACACACGCTCTGGCGTGGTGTCATGTCAGCTTGCTAGCGTGGGCTGCACACAAACCAACTGTTCGCATAAGTATCAAGTTCTAAGGGTGGAAAGCCATGGCGCTAACTCCGGAAGATGTAGTCAATAAGAGGTTCCAGTCGACAAAGTTCCGCGAGGGATATGACCAAGACGAGGTAGACGACTTCCTCGACGAGGTTGTTGTTGAGCTGCGCCGTCTCACGCAGGAAAATGAGGAGCTTCGCGCCCGCATTACCGAGGGTGGCGGCGTCATCGCCGAAGCCGTCAGTGCGCCCGCGGCCGTCGCCGAGCCGGAGCCCGTCGTCGTTCCCGAGCCGGCCAAGGTCGCTCCGGTGGTCGCCGTTGTTCCCGAGCCCATCGACGAGACGGCCGGAACCACGAATCTCCTGCAGCTGGCCCGCCGCCTGCACGAGGAGCACGTCAAGGAAGGCGCCGAGAAGCGCGACGCCCTCATCGCCGAAGGCCACGCCACAGCGGCTCGCGTCGTTGCAGAGGCCGAAGCCAAGCAGCGCGCCCAGATGAAGGTCCTCGACCAGGAGCGCTCGGTCCTTGAGACTAAGATCGAGGGTCTTCGCACCTTCGAGCGCGAGTACCGTCTCAAGCTCAAGAGCTACATCGAAGGCCAGCTTCACGACCTCGACGCCACGTCGTCCGTCGGTGCCGGCGTGAACAGTGACTCGAAGTCCAGTTTCCAGGGCTTTGGCGCCTAAAGCTCCATCGAAGCAGGGGTCTCGAGCGCTCGTTCTTCTCGCGCTGGTTGCGGTCGGAATATACGCGCTCGATCAGATCAGTAAATTCTTCGTGGTCGCTAACATGGCCGAGGGCGAAGTCGTCCGGGTTCTGGGCGGGGTGCTGCACTGGCACTTCGTTCGGAACCCGGGCGCGGCTTTTTCCCTGGCCAGCGGTTCCACGTGGATTTTCTCCATCATCGCCGCTGCAGTGGTGGTCTTCATAGTCTGGTTTGCTCGTCGCATCCGCTCGCGGACCTGGGGCCTGGTCTTCGGCCTGCTGCTCGGCGGCGTGCTGGGCAATCTCACCGATCGTCTGTTGCGTGAACCGAGCTTCGGCGAGGGACACGTGGTTGACTTCATCTCCACCCCGTGGATGATCCCGGCCATCTACAACGTGGCCGACATGGCCATCGTGATCAGCATGGTGATCTTCATGATCCTCACCATCCGGGGCATCGGCCTGGACGGCCAGCGTGTGGTCGAAACACCCAAGTCCACTGCACCCCAGTCCGACGCTTCACAGGCCGACGCTTCACAGCCTCACGAGGCCAAGCCCGAAACCGGTAATACCCCATGACTTCCCAGTCTCGTTCCCTGCCCCTCCCCGATGGACTCGAGGGGGTGCGGGTGGACGCCGGCCTCGCCAAGCTGTTCGGTTTTTCACGGAGTTTCGCCGCGGAGATCTGCGAGGCGGACGGGGTGCTTCTGGACGGATCGGTCGCGGGTAAGTCGGACCGTTTGCACGCCGGCAGCTGGATCGAAGTGACCTGGCAGACCAAGGACCCGGTTCGAATCGTCCCCATCGCCGTGCCGGACCTCACCATCGTGCACGACGATGAAAGCATCGTTGTGATCAACAAACCCGCGGGAGTGGCGGCGCACCCCAGCGTCGGCTGGACGGGTCCCACGGTGCCTGGGGCCCTCGCCGCGGCCGGCTACCGCATTGCGACCTCCGGCGCAGCAGAGCGCGCGGGCATCGTTCACCGTCTGGATGTCGGCACGAGCGGGCTGATGGTCGTGGCCAAATCCGAAACGGCCTACACGGCCCTCAAGCGGGCCTTCCACGACCGCGAAGTCGAGAAGATCTACCACAGCGTCGTACAGGGCCATCCGGACCCCCTCGCCGGCACAATCGAGGCACCCATCGGTCGTCATCCGAGTTCCGCTTGGAAATTTGCGGTGATGTCAGACGGCAAGCACGCCGTCACCCATTACGAAACGCTCGAGGCCTTCCCGTCTGCCTCGCTCCTCGAGATTCACTTGGAGACCGGACGCACGCACCAGATTCGGGTGCACATGGCGGCTCAACGGCATCCGTGCGTCGGAGACGCGATGTACGGCGCCGACCCCAGCATCACGACCCGCCTCGGGCTCACGCGTCAGTGGCTGCACGCGAAGCAGCTCGCCTTCACTCATCCCGATTCGCACGAATGGGTCACCTTCAACGCCCCCTATGCCCCCGACCTCGCGCACGGCCTGTCCGTGTTGCGCGGTGACTGACACCGGCACGGTCCGGCCGCAACCAGCACGATTCAACCCGGCAGTGATTCAACCAACAGAGTGAGCACAGTGAGCACTACTTCTTCGACCTCGACGGATTCGTTCGTACACCTCCACGTGCACAGCGAGTATTCGATGCTCGACGGTGCCGCGCGAGTCAAACCGCTCATTGCTGCCGCTGTCGAACAGAAAATGCCGGCGGTGGCCATCACTGACCACGGCAACGTCTTCGGGGCCTTCGATTTCTGGCGCACGGCGACGGATGCCGGCATCAAGCCGATCATCGGCACCGAGGCGTATATCACTCCGGGCACCGACCGTCGTGACAAGACGCGTGTGCGGTGGGGAACCGGTGCGCAGAACCGTGACGACGTCGGAGGAAGCGGCTCTTACACGCACATGACGCTGCTGTCGGAGACCACCGAAGGCATGCACAACCTCTTTCGCCTCTCGTCGAAGGCCTCGCTCGAGGGCTACTACTTCAAACCCCGCATGGACCGAGAATTGCTCAGCCAGTTTTCAACCGGCCTGATCGGCACCACAGGGTGTGTTGGTGGCGAGGTGCAGACACGCCTTCGACTCGGCCAGTACGAGGAGGCCAAGAAGGCCGCCGGTGATTTCCAGGACATCTTCGGCAAGGAGAATTTCTTCTGCGAGATCATGGACCACGGCATCGACATCGAGCGCCGCACCATGACAGACCTGCTCAAGCTCGCGAAGGAGCTTGACCTGCCGCTCCTGGCCACGAACGACCTGCACTACACGCACGCCCACGACGCTACGGCCCACGCCGCCCTGTTGTGCGTGCAGTCGGCCTCGACGCTCGACGATCCCAACCGGTTCAAGTTCGATTCCAATGAGTTCTATCTCAAGACAGCCGCGCAGATGCGGCATATGTTCCGGGACCACCCGGAGTCGTGCGACAACACCCTGCTCATAGCCGAGCGCTGCCAGGTGGAGTTCAACACCAAGGCCAACTACATGCCCCGCTTCCCCTGCCCGGACGGGGAGAACGAGGAAAGCTGGTTCGTCAAGGAGAACGAGATCGGGTTGGCCACGCGCTACCCGAATGGCATTCCCGCCGACGTTCGCAAGCGCGCGGATTACGAAATCGGCATCATCATCCAAATGGGGTTCCCGGGGTATTTCCTGGTGGTCGCCGACTTCATCATGTGGTCCAAGCAGCAGGGCATTCGAGTGGGACCCGGTCGCGGGTCGGGTGCCGGCTCCATGGTGGCCTACGCGATGGGGATCACCGACCTCGACCCGCTGGTGCACGGTCTGATCTTCGAACGGTTCCTGAATCCCGACCGCGTCTCCATGCCCGACTTCGACGTGGACTTCGACGAGCGCCGCCGCGGCGAGGTCATCAAGTACGTGACCGAGAAATACGGCGAGGAGCGCGTCGCCCAGATCGTGACGTACGGCACGATCAAGGCCAAGCAGGCTCTGAAGGACGCAAGTCGGGTTCTGGGCTTCCCCTTCGGTATGGGGGACAAGCTCACCAAGGCCATGCCGCCGGCAATCATGGGTAAGGACGTGCCGCTCACCGGCATGTTCGACAAGGACCACCCCCGGTATCGGGAGGCCGCCGACTTCCGTGCGGTCATCGAATCCGACCCGGAAGCCCGGACGGTTTTCGACACGGCTCTCGGGCTGGAGAACCTCAAACGCCAGTGGGGCGTGCACGCGGCCGGTGTCATCATGTCGTCCGACCCGCTCATCGACATCATCCCCATCATGAAGCGGGAAGCGGATGGCCAGGTCGTCACGCAGTTCGACTATCCAGCCTCCGAGGCCCTCGGCCTGATCAAAATGGACTTCCTGGGGCTGCGGAACCTCACCATCATCGACGACACGCTCGACAACATCGAGGTGAACCGTGGCCACCGGCCGGTTCTTGAAGACCTCGGCCTCGAAGACCCTGCCGCCTACGAACTGCTCGCGCGCGGTGACACTCTCGGGGTCTTCCAGCTCGACGGCGGGCCGATGCGTTCGCTGCTGAGGCTCATGAAACCCGACAACTTCGAAGACATCTCCGCCGTCATCGCCCTATACCGACCCGGTCCCATGGGCGCCAACTCGCACACGAACTACGCGCTCCGCAAGACTGGGCAGCAGGAGATCATTCCGATCCACAAGGAGCTTGAGGAGGCGCTCTCCGACGTGATCGGAAACACCTACGGCCTGATCGTCTACCAGGAACAGGTGATGTCGATCGCCCAGAAGCTCGCTGGTTTCTCCCTCGGTGAGGCCGACCTGCTGCGGCGCGCGATGGGCAAGAAGAAGAAATCCGAACTCGACAAGCAGTTCGAGGGTTTCTCGGGCGGCATGAAGGCGAACGGCTATTCCATGGACGCCGTCACCACGGTGTGGAACATCCTGCTTCCCTTCTCCGACTACGCCTTCAACAAGGCGCACTCGGCCGCCTACGGCGTGCTGTCGTACTGGACCGCGTACCTGAAGGCGAAGTACCCGGCGGAGTATATGGCGGCCCTGCTCACAAGCGTGGGTGATTCGCGGGACAAGCTCGCCCTGTACCTCAACGAGTGCCGCCGCATGGGCATCAAGGTGCTCGCGCCCGATGTCAACGAATCCATTGGCTTCTTCGCTGCGGTGGGCACCGACATCCGCTTCGGACTCGGTGCCGTTCGCAACGTGGGCTTCAACGTCGTTGACGCGATCCGCGCGACTCGGGAGGCCAAAGGCCGCTTCGAGTCGTTCCACGATTTTCTCCGCAAGGTGCCGCTTCAGGTGGCCAACAAGCGCACTGTGGAGTCCCTGGTCAAGGCGGGGGCCTTCGACTCGCTCGGTGCCACCCGACGGGGAATGGTCGAAATCCACGAGTCCGCGGTGGAATCCGCGGTCAAGATCAAACGCGAAGAAGTGCACGGAAACATCGGCTTCGACTTTGACAGTCTCTTCGATGAGCCGCAGGACACCGACCAGGTCCCGGAGCGCCCGGAGTGGAGCAAGAAGGAAAAACTCGCCTTCGAACGCGACATGCTCGGACTCTACGTCTCAGACCACCCGCTCGCGGGACTGGAGATTCCCCTCGCCAAGCACGCGAGCACGTCCATCGCCGATCTCATCGCCTCAGAGACCACGGAGGACGGAGACACGGTGACAGTCGCCGGTTTGATCACGAGCGTGCAGCACCGCACCGCGAAGAAGTCCGGCAATCAGTACGGCATGATCCAGGTCGAGGATTTCGGCGGAGAGATCACCGCCATGTTCATGGGCAAGGCCTATGTGGAGTTCGCCCCCGAGCTGATCAACGACTCGGTCGTGGTCGTGCGTGGCCGGGTCAGCATGCGCGATGACGGCATGAACCTGCACGCCTTCAGCGTCTTCCAGCCCGAGTTGGGTCAGGCCTCAGACCAGAGTACGGTCTCGATCACGGTCACCGAGGCGCGCGCGACCACCGACACGGTGCAACTGCTGGGTGAGATCCTGACCCGTCACGCCGGTGATGCCGAGGTGCGCCTCAAGCTCGTGAAGGGTGACACCGCCCGGGTCTTCGAGCTGCCCCACCGGGTCACCGTGAGCGCCGACCTGTTTGGGGAACTCAAGAGCATCCTCGGCCCGAACTGCCTGACCTAGGTCGCTTCAGGGTTCTCTCCAGTCTGCGCCGGTATTCTGGCGTCATGACAACGTTCGAGCCGATCTACGGCATCGCGATCGCCGTGGGGCGAACCCTCTTCGGTGCGTTACGGCTGAAGCCGAGCGTCGAGGGTGTCGACAACCTGCCTGCCACCGGTGGGGCCGTGCTGGCGATCACGCACTTCGGTTACCTCGACTTCGCCCTTGTCGAATGGCGCATGTGGCACCACAATCGGCGGCACATTCGCTTCCTGGCCAAGAAGGGAGCTTCTCGCCAGCCGCTCATCGGTGCGCTCTTGCGCGGCATGCGACACATTTCGGTGGACATGACCAGTGGCGCCGCCGCCTACGCGGAGGCAGTTCACGCCCTCCGTGCCGGCGAGATCCTCGGGGTGTTTCCGGAGGGCGGTGTGAATGCCTCTTTCACCGTGCGGGAGCTCAAGACGGGCACGGTTCGAATGGCCGCAGAAGCCGGCGTTCCGATCATTCCCATCGCAGTCTGGGGCGGGCATCGGCTGCTCACGAAGAACCGCAAGCCGTCGCTGCGTGACGCTGTCGGCGTTCCAGTGCGTTTCGCCGTCGGCGCGCCCTTCACAGTGTCGGTCACCGACGATGCCTCCGCGGACACTGGCCGGCTGCATGACTCGCTCCAGCACCTCGTGGACGGCCTGCAGGCGGACTATCCGGTCGAGGGGAACGGGCAGTGGTGGCAGCCGGCACATCTCGGAGGCACCGCTCCCACCCCGGCGCAGGCCGCCAGAGTCGAGGCAGAGCGGCAGCGCCGCCGGCAGGCGGAACGCGCGGCAGAGGGCTAGTCAGCGGCCCGCAGCGTGGCCCCGGGAACTCGATAGGCACGCTCATGGTACAGCAGCGCATCATCGTCTTCGCCGATGCCTCCGCCCTCGATCTGAACCACGACGACAGCATTGTTGTGCACCGCGATTCGCTCCACGATCCGCCCTACCATCCACGACGTGACGTCGTTGAGCACGGGCAGCCCGTGTGGGCCGACATGCCAGTGATCGCCGATGAAGCGCTCGGCGTGCGGGCCGGCGAGCTTCTCCGCGACGGCTCGGTTGCGAGCCCCGAGCATATGGATGATGACCCGGTCACTGTGCACAATGGCCGGCCACGTGCTCGCCGAGCGCGCCATGTTGAAGGTGGCGAGCGGGGGGACCGCCGACAACGAGGCCAGACTTGTGGCCGTGAAGCCCACCGGGGAGCCGTCCTCGGCGAGCGTTGAAATGGCAGCCACACCGGCGGCGTGACGCCGGAAGGCGTGTTTGAAGGCCGCGAGGTCGAGCGGGGCGTTCGGGTCGGCCTCGAGGGGGGGAGGTGTGGACGGGACGGAATTCCGGGATGCAGTGGTGTCATTCATACCTAACCAACAATCTGTTCGTGCCCCACACTATTCCTGGTTGCAAATCCGGACGGATATGCTGGAGTCGATGATTCAGACTATTGACCTCCGCGGAACCCCGACCACCCCGGCGGCGCTTCTGGCCGCCGTGCCCCGTGCCCTCACGACAGTCACCTCGGCGAGCGACATCGCCGCCGAACTGATAGCGGATGTTCGGGCGAGGGGAGAGGTTGCACTGCTGGACCAGGCCGAACGCCTCGACCACGTGCGACCGCAGCACGTGCGAGTTCCGGCGGAACACCTCGTCGAGGCCCTCGCCGGGCTCGACCCGGCCGTGCGCGCTGCCGTCGAAGAGACGATCCGTCGGGTGCGCCTCGCGAGCGCCGCTCAGGTGCCGCCCGCTGTCACGACGACGATCACCGCGGGCGCCACAATCCGGCAGCGCTGGCAGCCGGTCAACCGGGTCGGTCTCTATGTGCCGGCGGGGAAGGCCGTCTATCCGTCGAGCGTCGTCATGAACGTGGTGCCGGCGCAGATAGCCGGGGTGTCCTCGATTGCCCTCGCGTCTCCACCGCAAAGCCGCTTCGACGGGCGCGTCCACCCCACGATCCTTGCTGTCGCCGCGTTGCTCGGCGTGAATGAGGTCTACGCAATGGGTGGGGCGGGCGCTGTAGGAGCGTTCGCCTACGGCGTCCCGGGCCTCGGCCTCGACCCCGTGCAGATCGTCACCGGACCGGGAAACGTCTACGTCGCCGCGGCGAAACGCCTCGTGCGCGGGCAGGCAGGGATCGACTCGGAGGCCGGTCCCACAGACATTCTCGTCATTGCGGATGCCGGAGCCGACCCGCTGCTCGTGGCGGCGGACCTCGTGAGCCAGGCGGAGCATGACGAGCTTGCCGCCGCCGTTCTCGTGACCGATTCAGTCGGTCTTGCCGATGCCGTCGCGGCGCGGCTCGTGACGCTTGCCGCAACGACGACCCACACCGAGCGGGTCACCGCCGCTCTCAGCGGCCGTCAGTCCGCTATCGTGCTCGTGGATGACCTCGCAGTCGCGGCGGCCTTCAGCAACGCCTTCGGCCCCGAGCACCTCGAGATCCAGACCAGCGACCCCGAAGCTGTGCTCGCGACCATCGAGAATGCCGGCGCCATCTTTCTGGGACCACACTCGCCGGTGAGCCTCGGAGACTACTCCGCAGGGTCGAACCATGTGCTGCCGACCGGAGGCCAGTCCCGATTCTCGTCGGCGCTGGGTGCGTACACGTTCCTGCGGCCGCAGCAGATCGTGAGCTACAGCCGCGAGGCGCTGCAGGCCGTCGCGGCGAACATCGCAGCCTTCTCGAAGGCTGAGGCACTGCCCGCCCACGGTGATGCCGTCACCGCGCGCTTTGTGGACGATCACACCGCAGGGAAGACGTCGAACTAGAGTGCGGGGCGGCGGGCAGGCCGTGCTCGGCGCGCTAGGCTGGCAACACTATGTTCTGCCCGTTCTGCCGCCACCCAGACTCCCGAGTCATCGACTCGCGCACCAGTGACGACGGACTCTCCATCCGCCGTCGACGCCAGTGCCCCGAATGCGGACGTCGTTTTAGCACCACGGAAACGGCGAGCCTGAACATCATCAAGCGGAGTGGTGTCGTGGAGCCGTTCAGCAGGGAGAAGATCGTCACGGGCGTGCGAAAGGCGTGCCAGGGGCGTCCCGTCACCGACTCCGACCTCGCCATGCTCGCCCAGAAGGTTGAAGAAACCATCCGGCAGACCGGCGCGTCGCAGATTGACGCGAACGACATCGGCCTGGCCATCCTGCCGCCGCTGCGCGACCTGGACGAAGTGGCCTACCTGCGGTTTGCCAGCGTCTACCAGGGGTTCAGCTCCCTCGAAGACTTCGAGGCAGCCATTACGCAGCTACGGCGGGAACACGAGAGCGACGAGCACGCGCCGACATCCGCTTCGCCGTCGACCACCGACTGATCACTATGTATCCCCTCTTTTTCTCGCTCGTGCTCACCCGGCTGGACCCGGAGCGCGCTCACCATCTCGCCTTCACCGCAATCAAGCTTCTGCCGCGTCTGGGCGTCGGACGAGCCGTGCACCGCTTCACGCGTCCACGCACCGATCTCGGTGTCGACGCCCTCGGCCTGCATTTCGAATCGCCGTTCGGGGTGGCAGCCGGATTCGACAAAGATGGCGAGGCCGTCATCGGCCTGGGTCACCTCGGGTTCGGGCACGTCGAGGTCGGTACCCTGACCGCCGTGGCCCAGCCGGGAAATGCCAAGCCCCGCCTGTTCAGGCTGATCCCGGACCGCGCCGTGATCAACCGGATGGGTTTCAACAACGGCGGGGCCTCCGCCGCCGCGCCGCGCCTGTCTCGCATCCGTCAGGTTGCGGGCCGGCCCGTATTGGGGATCAACATCGGCAAGAGCCGGGTCACCGTCGTCGACGACGCCATCGAGGACTACCTCGAGAGCGCTCGCCTGCTTGCACCCCTGGCAGACTACCTCGTGGTCAACGTCAGTTCACCCAACACACCAGGCCTGCGTGGTCTCCAGGAGCTCGACCGGCTGGCTCCGCTCCTCACCGCGGTCAAGAAGGCCGCGGCGTCCACGCCCCTGCTGGTCAAAATTGCGCCGGATCTCAGCGACGAGGAGGTCACCCGCATAGCGGGGCTTGCCGTTGACCTCGGCCTCGACGGCATTATCGCGACGAACACGACGCTCTCCAGGGAGAACCTGAAAACGGATGCGGCGGTCGTCGCCGCGGCAGGCGCCGGCGGGCTGTCGGGTGCGCCCCTCGGCACGAGATCCCTTGCCGTGCTGAGGCTCATTCGTTCCGTTGTCCCCCAGGGGTTCTGCGTGGTTTCCGTCGGTGGGGTCGAGACCGCCGAGCACGTCGCCGAGCGACTCGAGGCAGGGGCCACCCTCGTGCAGGGCTACACGGCTTTTCTCTACCGCGGCCCGTTGTGGGCGCGTCAGATCAACCGTGGCCTCGACCGCCTCCTGGCGACGAAACGCTGAGTTACACCAGCCCGTAGTTCGCCAGCTGGTTGGCGAGGCTCGAGCCGTCAGGGCCATAGACCCACGGTGACTCGTCTGTTCCCTCTACCGCGTCCTTGGATCGGCTGCCGGCCAGAACGGCCTCGCTCGGCGACAGTTGACGGATGGCGACGGCCGCGACACTTCCGGGGAACTCCTGCAGGAATTCGCTGTAGATATCCTCGTCGTGTTGGCCGTCGTCGCCGATCAGGATCCAGCGGATCTCCGGGAACTCCACGGCAAGGCGCCGCAGATTTTCTCGCTTGTGCTCTCGCCCGCTTCGGAAGAGGCGGTCGTGGGTCGGCCCCCAGTCCGTGAGGAGCAGGGCTCCGGCCGGGTACAGGTTTCGGGAGAGAAACCTGGTCAGGGTGGGCGCGACATTCCACGCGCCGGTCGACAGGTAGATCATGGGTGCACCCGGAGCGGATGCGGCAAGCCGTTCCAGGAAGACGGCCATTCCGGGGGTGGGGACCCGGGCGTGCTCATCGAGGACGAAGGTGTTCCAGGCCGCAAGCAGCGGGCGCGGCAGTGTCGTGACCATCACGGTGTCATCGACGTCGGAGACTACCCCGCGGGTGGTGCCTGGCGCCACTATCAGCAGGGGAGCCTCCTGCACCGCGGAGTCCTCGGTGTGCAGTCGAGCGACATGCCACCCCGGAGTGAGGTTCACCTGCACCACGGCATCAACGACGCCGCCCCGGTCGGCCTCGACCTCGTGAATCTCGCCGCTGATCTCGATTGTCACGGTGACGGCCTTGACCGGAACGCTGGTAAAGCTTCGCCAGCCGCGTATTCCCGCGTCCCGACCGTCGGTTCTGGGCTTCTTCTCCCGCGGAACGGCGCCGGGCTTTTCCGGCTTGGCAAGCAGAACACGGCAAAGAATGCGCACCCACCCCGTCGATCCGTAACCGGTGAACGGGATCACAGTGGGCCGGTAGCCGCGTTTCCGCGCGAATACCTCGCGACGGTCGTGCAGCCAGTCTTCGATACGGGCGGCTCGGTGCATCATATGAGCGGGAGTGAGCGCGATCGGCGTCTTGTCTCGGGACTCTGGCACGTTCCCAGTCTCTCATGTGCCGCCCACTCGGACCGCACCCGTGACCGTAAGACCCCCGAAATAGGGATGCGGCCGGGCGGCACGTAGGATGGGCAGTCATGTACTAGGGGGATTTATGTCGCATGTCGACTTTTTTAGCGGAGAGAGTGTCGCCCCTGGAGTGCAGGGCCGGGCAGAACCGATTCAGCAGCGCAGCGCAGCGCGGCTGTCCGGTCTGCTGGATGCTGCCGCATCCGTTGTCGATGAGGTTGGTTTCGATCGCATCACGACCGCGATGATCGCCGAACGCGCCGGCGCCTCGATAGGCACCGTCTACCGCTATTACCCGGATCGGGTGGCCGTGCTCAATGCTCTGCACGAGCGCGCCGTCCTCCGGCTGCGGCAAGGGGTCGTTGCCGAGCTGGGCACCAACAAGCCCGAAACCTGGTGGGATGCCGTTGACGGGGCGATTACGGCCTTCGTCGGCCTGTACCGGTCCGAGCCGGGTTTTCGAATCCTCAACTTTGCGGACCGCGAGCGTCCCCTGATCGGCGAGGAAGCCGATCTGGAGTCCGGATCGTTCGCGCGCCAGTTGGCTACTGCCTTCGAGGAGGAGTTCGGACTTCCCCGTGAACCAGACCTGACTTTTCGACTCGAGGTAGCCGTCGAGCTCGCCGATGCACTGCTCTCGCGTGCTTTCCAGGTGGACCCGCTCGGCGATGAGAGGTTCATTGCCGAGTGCCGGCGGGTGCTGCAGGCCTATCTCGAAAGCTTCTACGGCCCCAGCGTGCCGCTCAGCGTCGACCGGGTTCTCTGACCGATCAGGCAATCGGTTTTGCCTCCGGCTCCGAACCGTGGTTGGGTTGATTATCTGGTTTGTGTCGATCCGACGCCCCGCGAGGAATGAGCCACCTGAATGATCGAATTTCGTGCTGTATCGAAGCAATTCCCCGGCGGTACGGTGGCCGTGGAGAATTTCAGCCTCACGCTGCCGTCGCACAAGACCACGGTGCTCGTGGGCTCGTCCGGCTCGGGTAAGACCACGCTCCTGCGCATGATCAACCGGATGGTGGATCCGAGCAGCGGTTCCATCGAGATTGACGGCGATGACATCGCAGGGCTGGAGCCCGTCCAATTGCGCCGCAGCATCGGCTACGTCATGCAGAATTCGGGCCTGCTCCCGCATCGCAAGGTCATCGACAACGTGGCGACGGTCCCGTTGCTGCGGGGCGTCGGGCGCAGGAAGGCCCGGGCGGATGCCCTGGTGCTTCTCGATACAGTCGGGCTCGACCGTTCCCTCGCCGACCGGTACCCCAGCCAGCTCTCCGGCGGGCAACAGCAGCGTGTCGGCGTGGCCAGAGGTCTCGCGGTCAATCCCAACATCCTGCTCATGGACGAACCGTTCGGGGCCGTCGATCCCATCGTGCGCGCGGAACTCCAGCAGGAACTCCTCCGACTGCAGCGCGAGCTCGGCAAGACTGTCGTCTTCGTCACGCACGACATCGACGAGGCGTTCCTGCTCGGGGACCAGGTCGTGATCCTCCGCACCGGGGGCCTCATCGCCCAGGTGGGCACCCCGGCCGACATCCTCTCCAACCCGGCCGACGAATTCGTGGCGAGTTTCGTCGGCGCAGACCGCGGGAAGCGGGCGCTCCACCTTGAGAGTCGGCCGGACGGCGATGTCCTCGTTGATGCCGATGGCCGACTCGCCGGCGTGCTTGTGGCGCAGCAGACCGCCCCCGACAAGGCCGGGCCCGTCACGGGCACGGGTGCTTCGGCGCAGGGTGGGGTTCCGCGGTGACCTGGATATGGTCGAACCTCGACCTGATCTGGGATCGAACGCTCGATCATCTGCTCCTCAGCGTGCCTCCGATCATCCTCAGCTTCCTGATCGCCGTGCCGCTCGGTTGGCTAGCACACCGCTATCGGGTCGGTCGCGGACTGATCCTGACGGTCGTCGGTCTGTTGTATGCCATTCCATCGCTGCCGTTGTTCATCGTGTTGCCCTTCATCGTCGGGACCACGGTGCGTTCACCGCTCAACCTGATCATCGCGCTGACTCTCTACGGGGTAGCCCTGATGGTGCGGGTCGTTGCGGATGGCCTGGCCTCGGTGGATCGGGACGTACGCCAGTCAGCCAGGGCCGTGGGCTTCTCCTCGCGGGCGGAGTTCTGGCAGGTGGAGCTTCCGCTGGCGGGGCCGGTGTTATTGGCTGGCATGCGGGTCGTTGTCGTCAGCACGGTGAGCTTGGCCACCATCGGTGCCGTGATCGGCGCCCAAAGCCTCGGTAGCCTGTTCACCGACGGGTTCCAGCGCGGAATCCAGGCGGAGATCGTGGCCGGAATCGTGGCGACGGTCGCCCTCGCCCTGCTCCTTGACGGAACTCTCGTGCTGCTCGGCAGGGTTCTGATGCCGTGGACTCGGTCTTCCCGGCGGAAGGCGACGGGCGTGTCGGCGCCGCTGCAGGCCAGGACCCTACCGACGGGGGTGGCGGCATGAACTTCTTCGCCGACGCACTCGCGTGGCTTGTGGACCCGGCCAACTATGCGGGGCCCAACGCCATCGGCATCCGCCTGCTCGAGCACCTGGGTTTCACGCTTGTCACGCTCGTCCTGGCCTCGATCATCGCCATCCCGGTCGGTTTCCTGATCGGGCACACCGGGAGAGGCCGGGGATTCGCGGTGGGCACCTCCGGAGCGTTTCGCGCCATACCCACCCTCGGATTGTTGACCCTCGTTGCCCTGACTGTCGGCATCGGCCTCACCGCGCCGTATGTGGCCCTGACCGTGCTCGCCATCCCGCCGATTCTGGCCGGGGCGTACGCAGGGTTCGAGGCGATCGACCGCAAGATCATCGATGCCGCACGCGCCGTGGGCATGTCGGAGGGGCAGATCGTGCGCAAGGTCGAGCTACCGCTCGGTCTCCCGCTCCTGATGGGCGGGCTGCGGTCGGCGACGCTGCAGATCGTGGCGACGGCAACCCTTGCCGCGTACGTTGCGGATTTCGGTCTGGGGCGGTACCTCTTTGCGGGGTTGAGAACCCGGGACTATGCCGAGATGATCGGAGGGTCCATTCTGGTCATTCTTCTGGCACTCGCCCTCGAAGGGCTGTTCTCGGTGCTGCAGAAACTGGTTGTTCCCCGCGGCGTCGCGGCGGGACGCCCCACAGATGTCCGGGCCGGCACCACCAGGCCGCCCCGGTGATGGAATCCCCCATCGAGGAAGGAAAAAGAGATGTTCACGCAAAATAGAGGCCGACTAGCGCTCATCGGCGCGGTCGCGGTTGGGGCCGTCGTAGCCCTTGCAGGGTGTGCGTCCGGTGATCCCCTGGGCAGTGGAAGTGACTCCTCCGCGGGTGCCGACACCATTGTTGTCGGATCCCAGGACTATTACTCCAACGAGATCATCGCCGAAATCTACGCGCAGGCGCTGGAGGCGAACGACTTCACAGTGGATCGGAGCTTCCGCATCGGTCAGCGCGAGGTCTATCTTCCCGAGCTTGAGGCCGGAGGCGTTGACGTCTTCCCCGAGTACACAGGTAGCCTGCTTCAAGCGTTGAAGCCCGACGCCGCGGGTGGAACGAGCGACGAGGTCTACACGGAGCTCACCGCGGCGTTGCCGGAGGGTCTGCGGGTTCTGGACAAGGCGGACGCCTCTGACCAGAACTCCTGGACCGTCACGCAGGCCTTCGCCGATAAGTACAACCTCACCGACATCGCTTCGCTCACGAATGTCACGGAGCCGATCACCGTCGGTGGCAACTCGGAGCTTGAGACCCGTCCCTACGGGCCGGCCACGCTGAAGGAGAAGTACGGCATTGAAACGGCCGGCTTCAGCCCCGTCGAGGACAGTGGCGGACCGCTGACGGTGAAGGCACTCGTTGACGGTTCCATTCAGCTGGCCAATATCTACACGGCCAGCCCGAACATCAAGTCCGACAAGCTCGTCGCACTGGAAGACCCGGACGGTCTGTTCTTTGCCGACAACGTGGTGCCCGTCGTGTCTGAGAAGGTCGACACCACGGCCGCGGATGTTCTGAACAAGGTCAGCGTCGCCCTCACCGCGGACGACCTCGTCAGCCTGAACTCCGAGAGCGTCAATGACCAGAAATCAGCGGATGTCATCGCTGCCGCCTGGTTGAAGCAGGCGAACCTCTTCTAGTCCACGCGAATTCGACGGAGATTTTCGACCTGAACGGCCCTGTGAGACTCAGCGGGCCGTGAAGGGAGAAAATCTCCGTCGTTTTTGTGTGGGGGAGAGGCTGTCACGCCGTGAGGATGAGCACGGCCGCGGGACTAGCCACCAGCACGACGGCCGTGGCGACGGCGGCCGCGGTTGCCAGGGTCGACAGGGGCGCTTTCGGTGTCATCAGCCGATGCACGCGAGGTGCCACGAGAGGTTGCTCGGGCACGTGCGAAGCGAAGGCCGGCGCGGCCGGTGTCGCCGGGCCGGCTTCGGGCTGCTGCCCGAGTCCCACAAGGGCGATCGCCGTCGCGAGCGTGCGGTCGTCGACGACGCGGCGGGCGCGGTCGTCTGCGAGCATCTCCACGAGAAGAGCCACGGCGTTCTCCGCCCGGTTGGCGATGGGAAACCACGGCAGGGCGCTGTGCCACGATTTGAAGGCCAGCAGAACGAGGTGGTGTTGCTGCCGAAGGTGCGCCTGTTCGTGGGCGATCACGCCGCGCAGCTGATCGGCATCGAGCAGCCGCAGCAGCCCGTTGGAGAGCACGGTGGCCGAGCGGATGGCTCCCGGCAGGCAATAGGCCACGGGTGCCGCGTAGTCGATCACGCGCATTCCGGGCCGATCGGGCAGAGGATCGCTCAGCATGTCGATGAGATGATGATGCCGACGTCGCTCGCTCTCGGCCCGCACGAAGGTCGCCGCGAGGTTGAGTAGGAGGTGAGTGCCCAGCAAAAGCGCTCCGCAGAGCGCGAGAACATGCGCGAAAGTTGTGGCCGGGGCGAGAGTGCCGCTCGTCAGGGCACCGCCGAGGCCACCCAGCGCGCTGGCCAGGCCGGTTCCGAACGGGATCAGGCCGTAGCACAGCAGTGAACCGATCATGGAGACGCCGCCCGCGAGCGCAATGGCCTGCCACAGGGCGAGAGCGACGCCGGGGGACCTGGCAGTCCAGCGCGACCTCGCCACGAGCACGGGAACCGGCCAGGCCAGAGCGAGCGCGACGGCCCCGAGTATCAGGGCCGCTGCTAGCACGGCGGCAGGACGGGGTCGATCACGGTCGTGTGGAATGCAACGCGCCGAGAAGGTCGCGCAGTGTGTCAGCTTCTTCGGGGGTGACATTGCCGATGAAGCGCGCGAGCGCCTCCTGGCGGTCGGGGACAGATCCGAGCACTTGGTGCATGAGCTGCGCCGTGTGCTCGGCTCGAGTCGTCACCGCGCTGTAGAGATGCGGGCGGATGCTGCGATCCCGCGCCACAAAACCCTTGGTCTCGAGCCGGGACAGCACCGTCAGCACCGTGGTGGTCGCGAGAGTCTTGGAATTCTCCGTCGCGCGAACAGGGTCGGCCAAACAATCGCGAAGCTCTGTCGCCGACAGCGGCTCGGGGGTGTTCCACAGAACATCCATGATCAGTCGTTCCAATACACCCAAGCTACCCATGTTCTCCATGGTACGCCGTAACGCGGTATTTTCTACGACGCGTAGAAGGTATTATTCTACGAGACGTAGAAATGATGCTGGAGGGCACATGAACGAGTGGCTGGACCCCTTACTCCTGTCGCGGTGGCAGTTTGGTCTCACGACCGTCTACCACTTCCTCTTTGTGCCGCTGACGATTGGCATGGCCCTTACCGTGGCCATTTTTCAGACCGCCTGGGTGCGCACCGACAAAGCGAAGTACCTGCAGCTGACGCACTTCTTCGGCAAGATCTTTCTGATCAACTTCGCCATGGGCGTCGTGACCGGGATCGTGCAGGAATTCCAGTTCGGCATGAACTGGTCGGACTATTCACGGTTCGTCGGTGACGTCTTCGGAGCCCCCCTGGCCTTCGAGGGCATCATCGCCTTCTTCCTCGAAGCGACGTTCATCGGCCTGTGGATCTTCGGCTGGGACAAACTGCCGAAAAAACTGCACCTGGCCACGATCTGGCTGACCACCGCGGGCAGTATCGCGTCGGCATACTTCATCCTCGCAGCGAACGCATTTATGCAGAACCCGATCGCGTACCGGATCAACGAGGAGAAGGGGCGCGCCGAACTCACCAGCATCTGGGAACTCCTCACGAACCCCATTGCCCTCGCCGCGTTCCCGCACACGATATTCGCCTGTTTCATGGTCTCTGCCGGCCTCATCATCTCCGTCGCCGCCTGGCACCTGTACCGCAACCAGCATCTCGAGACGATGCGTCCCGCGCTCAAGTTCGGTCTCTGGATGATGGTCATCGCCGGGGTGCTCACGACCCTGGCCGGCGACCAGCTCGGGCTCGCCATGGTCGAGGCCCAGCCCATGAAGATGGCAGCGGCCGAAGCGCTGTACCACACGGCCACCGGCGCGAACGCGAGCTTCTCCATCTTCACGCTCGGCACGCCGGACGGCGTGCACGAGTTGTTCTCGGTGCGCGTTCCCTACCTCCTTTCCTTCCTGTCGACCCACACGTTCGACGGCACCGTCGAGGGCATCAACAATCTGCAGGCTCAGTACGTCACGCTGTACGGCCCCGGCGACTACACGCCCACCATCTGGATCACGTACTGGTCCTTCCGATGGATGATCGGCCTCGGCCTCGCGCACATGCTGGTCGCCGTCGTCGGTCTGTGGCTGACCCGCAAGGGACGCAGCCCGGAGCGCACCTGGGTCTGGAAGGTCGCGATCTGGAGTTTCCCGTTCTCCCTGCTCGCGATGAGCGTCGGTTGGGTCTTCACCGAAATGGGCCGCCAGCCCTGGCTTGTGTTCGGCCTGCTCAAGACCGCCGACGGCGTCTCGCCGGGAGTCAGCGGAGTCGAGATCCTGATCTCCCTGATCGCCTTCACCGTGGTCTACGGAATCCTCGCAGTGGTCGAATTCAGGCTGATCCTGCGCGCAGTTCAGAAGGGCCCGGCCGACGCGCCGGAACTTGACGAGGCCGGCGAGGTCACGCGCGCGGTCACGGTCTACTAGGCGACGGGCAGACAGGAAGAAGACATCATGGATCTCAACATTCTCTGGTTCTGGATCATCGCCTTCATGTTCATCGGGTATTTCGTGCTCGACGGCTTCGACTTCGGTGTGGGCATGTCCCTGCCCTTTCTCGGCAAGGACGACACCGATCGCCGGGTGCTGATCAACACCATCGGTCCGGTGTGGGACCTCAACGAGACCTGGGTCATCGTGGCCGGAGCTTCACTTTTCGCAGCGTTCCCCGAGTGGTATGCCACCATGTTCAGCGGCTTCTACCTGCCGCTGTTGCTCATCCTTCTCGCTCTCATCGTTCGCGGCGTGTCGTTCGAGTACCGTCACCAGCGTCCGGAATCGGCGTGGAAGAACTGGTTCGACGGCATGATCATCGTCGGTTCTGCTGTCCCCGCATTGCTCTGGGGGGTGGCTTTCGCCAACGTGGTTCGCGGCGTGCCGCTTGACGCCGATTTCAACTACATCGGTACCGTCTTCGACCTGCTCAACCCATACGCCCTGCTCGGCGGACTCACAACACTGCTGCTCTTCTTCACGCACGGGGTGATCTTCGTGGCGCTCAAGACCGAGGGCGATATCCGTGTGCGGGCGCGCCGCCTCGCCATCACCGTCGGACTCGTCACGATCGTCGTAGCGGCAGTGTTCCTCACCTGGACTACCTTAGCCTTTGGCACGCTGGCCTCCGGTCTGCTCGCGGCAGTGGCCGCCCTCACCCTGGTCGGTGCCTTCGTCGCGAACCTGCGCGGGGCGGAACGCTGGGCGTTCGGCCTGATGGCCGTGACCATCGGTCTCGCCGTGGTCACCCTGTTCGCGTCGCTTTTCCCTTTCGTCATGCCGGCGAGCAACGACCCCGCGAACAGCCTAACCATCGAGAATGCGTCATCGTCGGCTTACACCCTGACGGTGATGAGCTGGACCGCCCTGATCGGCATGCCTGTCATCCTCGGGTACCAGGCCTTCACCTACTGGGTGTTCCGCAAGCGCATCGGGCGCGCGCACATTGAGGCCGCCGTACACTAAATGCTCGTGCGACCACTCGACCCCAGGCTGCTGCGCTATGCGACGGCGGCACGCTGGTTCCTCTTCGTTGGAGCGCTGCTCGGGCTAGCCCAGACCCTCGTGGTTGTGGCGTTCGCCTGGCTCCTGAGCCGGGTGATCACACTCGCCATCGACGGTCGTCCGCTCGAAGAGCTCACCGGCAGCATCGCCGCACTCGCGGGTGTCATCGTTCTTCGTGCGGTGTGCGTGTGGCTCCTCGACGTGGCGGCGAGCCGCGGTGCCGCACGAGTGAAAACCCAGCTGCGCGCCCGGGTGCTCGCCCGGCTCGCCGAGCGGGGCCCCGACTTCGTGGCCGGCCGCCAGGGCGTTCGGCTGGCGACAACCGTCACCTCCGGGCTCGATGCTCTCGACAACTACTTCGCGCGGTACCTGCCCCAGCTGCTGCTCACCGCACTGGCAACGCCACTCATCGTGGTCGTCATGCTCGTCAACGACCTGGCGAGCGGCATCACCGTCATCATCGTGCTGCCGCTCATTCCAGTGTTTATGGTGCTCATCGGCAAGGCCACCCAAGCCGTTCAACAGAACCAGTGGGAGGCCCTGCAACGACTCGGCTCCGGGTTTCTCGATGTGGTCGGCGGGCTCGGCACTCTCAAGATCTTCGGACGAGAGCGGCGTCAATTCGTGCGCCTGCGCACCATCACCGAGGACTACCGTCAGCGAACCATGAAGGTGCTTCGAGTGTCGTTTCTGAGCGGATTCGTGCTCGAACTGGCCGCGAGCCTGTCCGTGGCGCTTATTGCGGTCTCGGTGGGTCTGCGCCTCGTGGAAGGATCTCTCGCCCTGTCTGTGGGGCTCTTCGTTCTGCTGCTCGCCCCGGAGGCCTTCCTGCCGATCCGACAGGTGGGCGCTCAATTCCACGCCGCGGCCGACGGCCTGGCGGCGGCGGGGGAGGTCTTCGCCATCCTGGACGAGGGGGAGTCCGTCGACACGGGCGACGTGCCCACAGCGGATGCCGCGGACCCTGTCGACACGACGGCCGCAGGGTTGCGGCTGCGCTCGTTCACGGTTCGTCGAGATGGCAGAGTCGTTGTCGACGGGCTCGACGCCGAATTCGAGGCAGGGCAACTCACTGTGATCAGCGGGCCCAGCGGAGCGGGCAAATCGACGCTCGTCGCGGCCCTGCTGGGTTTCCTACCGTTCGAGGGCGATCTCAGCCTCGGCACGCGCTGTATCCTCCAGGGCACCTCGCGCAGTTGGCTGTCCTGGGCCGGGCAACGTCCGGGCCTGCTGCCCGGCACGGTGCGGGACAACGTGGCGCTGGGGGGAACCCACATCGATCCCGCTGTGGTTGCAGTGTCCCTTGCCTGGGCGGGGTTGGCGGAACTCCCGCACACGTCGCGGCTGGGCGTGCACGGTGATGGGCTGTCCGGCGGCCAGGCGCAGCGGCTCGCGGCCGCCCGCGCCATCTACCGCGCACAGGTGCACGGCTGCCAGGTCGTGGTGTTCGACGAACCCAGTTCTGCCCTAGACGCCGAGGCCGAATTGGCGCTGCTGCACGGCCTCCGCCAACTCGCCGACCAGGGCCGGGTCGTCATCGTCGTCAGCCACCGGCCACACGTCGTCGCGGCGGCCGACCGGGTACTGACCATGCGGGAGAGCGTCCATGTTTAAACTTTCTGACGAATCCAGTGCCGTGCTCCGGCTCGCGCAGCCCCGTGCGCGCCGCTTTCTTCCGGGTCTGGCGGCCGGGGTACTGAGTGCGCTCCTCGCGGTGGGGTTGCTCGCCGTTTCGGCCTGGCTCATCACCAGGGCTGCCGAAATGCCCCCGATTCTCTTCCTGTCGATGGCCGTCGTCGGCGTGCGCGCCTTCGCTCTCGGTCGGTCGGTCTTTCGATACCTCGAGCGCGTGGCCAGCCACGACGCCGCGTTCGCCCAGCTGTCCGAGCTCCGACTGGGAATTTTCGCGCGGATCCTGCCGCTGGCGCCGGCCGGCCTCGCGCGCACCGGGCGCGGCGACCTGCTGAGCAGGCTGGTCAGAGACGTCGACGATCTGCAGGACCTGCCGCTGCGCGTGGTCCAACCTGTGCTCGTGTCGGGGATCACCGCAGTGTTGAGCGTGATCGGGGTGTGGCTCATCCTTCCTGCGGCCGGGCTCGCGCTTCTCTGCTGCCTCCTCGTCGCCCTCGGTGTCGGCACCCTCGTGGTCGGCCGCCTGTCGGCACGGGCCGAACGTGGCCTGGCGCCCCTGCGCGGCGCACTCGCCGATGAGATTCTGGACATCATTGAGAACCTTGACGTTCTGACCCTGTTCGGTGCCCTGGACGCTCGGTTGGAATCCTTCCGCCGCCTCGATGACCGGCTGCGCCGCGCTACCCTGCGCCGTGCCCTCGGCGTGGGCGTCCAGTCCGCCGTCGTGTCGCTCTCTGCCGGCGCAGCCACGATCGCAGCCCTCGTGTGGGGCGTCCCCGCGCTGGGTGGGGGAGCCGCGGGTGTCACCGGTCCGGCTTTTGTCGTCATCGTGCTCGTTCCCCTCGCCGTCTTCGAGGTTTTTGCCCTGATTCCGCTCGCCGCCGGTGCCTGGCGCCGGGTGCGGTCGAGTGCCGAGCGCGTGGCATCTGCTGTCCCGTTGGAGATACCGCGAGAGATACCGGGCGACGACGTCGCGGAAGCGACTGCCGCTCCGGCGCCGCCGGCCTCCGGGCCGCGGCTGCTCGAACTCGACCGCTTCGGCGCCCGGTGGCCCGGGGCGTCCACGCCGGCTGTCGCCGGCGTAACCCTGCGCCTCGCACCGGGCGATCGAGTGCATCTGGCCGGTGCGAGTGGCTCTGGCAAGACAACCCTCGCCACTGCACTCGTGCGCTTTCTGGACTACACGGGTTCGTATCGACTCGGGGGGATCGAGGCCAGGGACCTGCCGCAGCAGGATGTGCGCCGGTTGGTCGGGCTGTGCGAGCAACGCCCCTGGTTGTTCGACGACAGCATCCGCCAGAACCTGCTCTTCGCCAGGGACACCGCAACCGATGCCGAGCTCGAGGCCGTTCTGCACAGGGTCGGGCTGGGTGCGTGGACGGCCGAACGAGGCGGCCTGGACGCCAGGGTGGGGGAGCGCGGGGCTCTCGTGTCGGGAGGCCAGGCGCAGCGCATCGCCCTGGCGCGCGCCCTGCTCGCTGATTTCCCCATCCTCATCGTGGACGAGCCGACGGCTAACGTGGACACCGAGCAGGGGGACCTGCTCGTGCGCGACATCCTGCGCGCGGCTGCTGCCGACGATCGGGCCGTGCTTCTCATCTCCCACACGCCGGTGCCCGACGACCTGATCACCGGCCGGGTCACGCTCGACTGAACGGCCGGGCTAGTCCATGTGCCGGGATTCCCGGCGGTGCAGCCACTTCTTGAGCAGCACGATCCCGACAGCGAACAGGGCGATGATACCCACAAAAAAGTATCCCGCCATATGAAGTTCGTCACTGAGCTCGCGGTAGCCACCGGCCGCGGCCGAGCCGACCGAGACGTACGCGAGCGACCAGAGTATGCAGGCCGGTACGGTCCAGGCCATGAAGGTGCGATAGCGCATGCTGCTCATGCCCACGGTCAGCGGAATAACGGAGTGCAGCACGGGCAGGAATCGTGAGATGAACACGGCGAGCCCGCCGCGGCGTTCGAGGTAGTTCTCCGCGCGCTGCCAGTTCGCCTCGCCGATGCGCCTGCCCAGACGGCTGCGTCGGATGTAAGGACCGAAGTAGCGCCCGAGGGCAAAGCCGATGCTTTCGCCCGTCAACGCGCCCAGAATGACGGCTATGACGAGCGCCACATACTCCGTGGGGTTCGTGACAGCAGTGCTTGCGACGATCACGATGGTGTCACCGGGAACGACGAGGCCCACCAGGACGGATGTTTCGAGCATGATGCCGATGCCGGCCAGCAGCGTGCGCAGCACGGGATCGACGCTCGACACTGTCTCGAGGATCCAATTGAGGATGTCATTCATCCCTCATAGCCTAAGCGGGGTTTCGCAGCGTGCGCGGCCACTCCGCCACCTAGGCTGGAGGGGTGACTGGACAGATCCACAGTATTCCCCTGCAGGAATGGAAGGATCCGGCGCGCGTCTTTGGGGCGCTCTACTCCGATCACCCGTACGCGTTTTGGCTCGACGCCGGTTCCAACGCCCGCACGGGACGCAGCTACATGGGGGTAGCCGCGGCTGATTCCCGCTTCGTGACCGCAGTGGTGGGCGAGGGCACGGTGCGCGTGGTCACGCCCGGTGGGGCCGCCGGGGATGTCACCCTTCGGCAGACCGTCTTCGAATTTCTCCGGAGCGAACTTCCTGAGCTCCGTCCCACCGCCGGTGACGAGCCCGACGACGATTTTGACGCGGCGTTCCGGCTGGGTTGGGTCGGCTGGCTCGGCTACGAACTTGGAGCCGAGACCGTGGGCACTAGCGTGCACGCTTCCGGCCATCCCGACGCGGCCCTCCTGGAAATCGACCGCGCCATCATGTTCGATCACGGCACTCGCACGGTGAGCCTGTTGGCGCGGGCACGACCGGGGCTTGCCTGCACCATCACGGACTGGGCCGCTGAGGTTGAACTCGGCCTACTCACAGCTCCGGACCGACCGCGGGCGGGGCCGGTGTCATCCGCTCCCTCGAGCTGGCGCCATTCCCCGGAGCGCTACGCCGAACTGATTGCCGAGTGCCTTCTGGCCATCAGAGCCGGTGACGCCTATCAGGTGTGCCTCACCAACGAGATCTGCGTAAACGTCGACGTCGACCCGGTTGAGGCCTACCTGCGCCTGCGTGAGGGAAGCCCGAGCCACCACGGCGGGCTTCTTCGTTTTGGCGATAGGGCGCTGCTCAGCGCATCGCCGGAGCAATTCCTCCAGGTGACACCCACCGGGCGCATCCGCACAAAGCCCATTAAGGGGACCCGTCCTCGATCCGCAGACGTCGCGCGCGACCGGGAGCTGGTTGGCGAGCTCCAGGGCAGCGACAAAGAACGAGCGGAGAATCTCATGATCGTCGATCTCATGCGCAACGACCTCGGTCGTGTCGCGGAGCTTGGTTCAGTCTCGGTGTCCTCGCTCCTGGCGGTGGAAAGCTACCCCCACGTTCACCAGCTCGTGAGCACGATCGAGGCCAGACTGGCGATCGGCGTCACCGGCGTCGATGCCGTCGCGGCGTGTTTTCCGGCCGGGTCCATGACCGGGGCGCCCAAACACAGTGCCATGGGCCTGATTGACCGGCTGGAAGGAGGGCCACGGGGGCTCTACGCCGGCGCGTTCGGCTACTTCGGTCTGGACGGGGCCGTCGATCTCGCCATCGTCATTCGCAGCATTGTGCTCGGTCCCGGAGGTGCCACGATCGGTACCGGCGGCGGCATCACGGCGCTGTCGGACCCCGAGGAAGAAATCGAAGAGACGCGCATCAAGGCCGCCGCACTCCTCGTCGCCCTCGGTGCGGCCCCGTCAAGTCAAGGATCGGGGTCAGCGGCGGGCAACCACGGTGAGTAACCTAGAGGGGTGTACGCCTTTACCGGGCGCACTCACGCGAGCCTCTGCTCGTCCCCACCGCAATGAATGAGAGCCCCGTGGCACACGAGCACGACACCGTCCCTTCGCACGACACCGTCCACCTGCACGAGGACAGAGACGACGAGATGTACGACTTTGCGGCCATTCAGGCGAAGTGGCAACCCATCTGGGAAGACCTCAAACCCTTCAGCACGAGCGATCCCGACGACACCCGGCCGCGCAAGTACGTGCTGGACATGTTCCCGTATCCTTCGGGCGATCTGCACATGGGACATGCCGAGGTGTACGCCCTCGGAGACATCGTGGCCCGGTATTGGCGCCACCAGGGGTTCAACGTGCTCCACCCAATCGGGTGGGACTCCTTCGGGCTGCCCGCCGAGAACGCCGCCATCAAGCGCGGCATCGACCCGCGCGGCTGGACCTACGACAACATCGCCCAGCAGAAGAAGAGCATGAAGCTCTACGCCACGAGCTTCGACTGGGACCGCGAACTGCACACGAGCGACCCCGAGTACTACCAGTGGACCCAGTGGCTGTTTCTGCAGCTGCACAAGAAGGGCCTCGCCTACCGCAAGGACAGCTGGGTGAACTGGGACCCGATCGACCAGACCGTGCTCGCGAACGAGCAGGTGCTCGCCGACGGCACCTCCGAGCGCAGCGGCGCCGTCGTCGTCAAAAAGAAGCTCACCCAGTGGTATTTCAAGATCACGGACTATGCCGACCGCCTGCTCGATGACCTGAACCAGCTCGAGGGCAGCTGGCCGGCCAAGGTGCTTAACATGCAGCGCAACTGGATCGGGCGTTCGATCGGAGCGGATGTCGAATTCGCGATCGAAGGACGGGACGAGCGTGTCACCGTGTTTACTACCCGCCCTGACACCCTGTTCGGGGCCACCTTCATGGTCGTCGCGCCGGACTGCGACCTGGCGGCAGAACTCGTCGCCGAGTCCACGCCCGAGGTGCGGACTGCCTTTCAGGACTACCTCGTGCGGGTACAGCGCAGCACCGAGATCGAGCGGCAGGCGACCGACCGAGACAAGACCGGTGTGTTTCTCGGCCGCTATGCCATCAACCCGGTGAACGGAGAACGCCTCCCCATCTGGGCCGCCGACTATGTGCTCGCGGACTACGGCACGGGAGCGATCATGGCCGTGCCCGCGCACGACCAACGCGACCTCGACTTCGCCCGCGCGTTCGATCTGCCGGTGCGGGTCGTCGTCGACACCAATTCACCGGCCACGGGCATGATCCCGGTCATCACTCAGGGCATGATCGACGGCACTGAGGAACTGCCTGCGCTCGACCCGCTCAGCACAGGCATCGCCCTGGCGGGCGAGGGCCGCCTCATCAACTCCGGCCCCCTCAACGGCATGAGCAAAACCACGGCGATCAAACGCATCGTCGAGCAACTCGCCGGCGATGGGCTCGGCCGCGCGGCGAAGAACTATCGTCTCCGCGACTGGCTCGTCTCCCGCCAGCGCTACTGGGGTGCGCCGATCCCGATCATCCACGGCGCCGACGGCTCCGAGATTCCAGTGCCCGATGATCAGCTGCCGGTGCTGCTCCCACCTTCGGAGGGCCTCGATCTGAAGCCCCGCGGAACGTCGCCGCTGGGCGGCGCGGCCGACTGGGTCAACGTGGCGAACCCGATCGACGGCACGCCCGCACGCCGGGACGCCGACACCCTGGACACCTTCGTGGACAGCTCCTGGTATTTCCTGCGGTTCCTGAACCCGAATGACGCCACCAAGGCCTTCGACCCGAAGGAAGCCGAGAAGTGGGCCCCTGTCGACCAGTACGTCGGCGGGGTCGAGCACGCCATCCTGCACCTGCTGTATGCCCGCTTCATCACGAAGTTCCTCTTCGACGAGGGGTACGTCAGCTTCACCGAGCCCTTCACCGCGTTGCTGAACCAGGGCATGGTGATTCTCGACGGCTCGAAGATGTCCAAGAGTAAGGGCAACCTCGTCTACTTCACCGAGGAAATCGAACGCCACGGCGTCGATGCGGTGCGCCTCACCATGGCCTTTGCCGGTCCTCCGGAAGACGACATCGACTGGGCGGATGTGTCCCCGGTGGGCTCGTCCAAATTCCTGGCCCGCGCATGGCGCGTCGCCAGAGACGTCACGAGTTCCCCGGACGTCGATTGGAAATCGGGCGACAGCGCGCTTCGTCGGGTGACGCATCGATTCCTGGCCGACGCTCCGGCCCTGGTGGAATCCTTCAAGTTCAACGTCGTAGTGGCGCGCCTCATGGAGCTCGTCAATGCAACGCGCAAGGTGATCGACACTGGAGCCGGACCGGCGGATGCCGCGGTGCGCGAGGCCGCGGAGGTCACGGCCATGGCGCTGAACCTGTTCGCACCCTATGCGGCAGAAGACATGTGGCAGCACCTCGGCTACGAACCCTGCATCGCCCTCGTGCTGTGGCGCAAGGCCGACCTCACCCTGTTGGTGGAGGAATCGGTGACGGCTGTGGTCCAGGTCGACGGAAAGATGCGCACCCTGCTCGAGGTGTCTCCGAAGATCTCGAGCGAGGACCTCGAGAAGATGGCGCGTGAGGCCGTTCCGGTGGTGCGATCGATTGGCGATCGGCAGATCGTGCGCGTCATCGTCCGCGTACCGAAGCTCGTCTCCATCGTCACCACGGGCTGAGCCTCGCGGCCAGCTCTTCCTCCACAGGGGCGCTGGCGTGCTCGGACCCACAGATCCGGCGGCACCGAACCCGGCGGGAACGCTCGGGCCTAGCCTGTCGGGATGCAGCAGGATTTCCCCGATGACCTCGACCGGCTGAGCCCGCAGTCCCGTGCCCCGGAGCGCGGGCACGGGCGGCTCGGCGTGGGCGCGGCGATCGTGCTGCTGATCGCCACGCTCGTGATTGCCGTCGTGGTCTCGGCGTTCGCCCAGCCCGCCGAGAGGCCGGTCGCCTCAGGTCCCGGTGCCCCCTCGACCGCGCCGTCGACGGCCTTCGGCTCGCACAGCCCAGAGGAATCAACGCCGCCCGCGCTCCTGGTGCACGTGCTCGGCGCGGTCCGAAACCCCGGCCTCTTTGAGGTCGTTCCGGGGGCCCGCGTCCTGGACGCTGTCGCGCAGGCCGGGGGACTGACAGACCAGGCCGACCAGGCCGGCATCAATCTGGCGCGCGTGCTCACCGACGGCGAACAGTTCTACGTGCCCCGTGTCGGCGAGTCTCCACCGGCGCCGATGCCCGGCGCCTCGACCGGCCAGGCCGGCGCTCCAACGGCCAAAGTTAACATCAACACCGGGGCGGCCGCCGATCTCGACACCCTGCCGCACGTGGGGCCGATGATGGCCCAGCGCATCATTGACTACCGCACCGCCAACGGTCCTTTCTCGAGCGTCGACGACCTGCGCAACGTCACGGGAATCGGCGACAAGACCTTCGAGGCGCTGAAGGACCTGGTCACCACGTGAGGCATGATCTGCGGCTGGTTCCCCCGGCCCTCGCCATCTGGCTGACCTCTGGGATTCTTATCGTGGTCCCCGATCAGAGCCGGGTGGTGTCAGCGGCCTGCTGGGTCGCTGCCGGGCTCAGCCTCTGCGCCATGCTTGTCGTGCGCAGACCGCGCTGGCGCGCGGTCTGCGGCGGGTGCGTTGTCTCCGCAGCTGCCGCGGCGCTCGTGGCTGTCGTCGTCGGCGTGACCGCTCCCGCGCGCCTGCCGGACGCTCTCGTCGATGCTGCGTCGCGGCACCAGACAGTCACCGCAACGGCCACAGTGTGGTCCGTGCCCGTGCCGGCGACGAGTTTCGGACGGCCTGCCCCGGCAGGCGGGGACCGCGAGCGCTTCAAAGCGACCGTGGTGAGCATCGGTGCTGCGGGCTCACTGACCACAGTGTCCGTGCCCATTGTGGTGTTCGCCCCTGCTTCGTCGGACCCCGGCCGCACGGCATCGATCGGGTCGACCGTAAGGCTCGTCGGCACTGCCCGGCTGGCGGACCCTGGTGACGCCGCAGCGGCCCTCTTCTTCTCAGACACTGCGGCCCGGGTGGTGGCAGAGGCGCCGTGGATGCTGTCGTGGGCGAACGCGTTGCGCTCCGGCTTCTCCCGAGCGGCGTCGACGCTGCCCGGGGACGGTGCCACCCTGTTGCCCGGTCTCGCGATCGGTGACACGAGCGCGGTCACCCCCGCGCTCGATGACGCCATGAAGGGCAGTTCGCTCAGCCACCTCACCGCGGTCTCGGGCGCGAACTGTGCGATCGTCATCGCGTCGATCATGCTGCTCGGCTCCGTCGTGGGACTCCGACGCCGCCTCAGGATAGCCCTCGCGCTCGGCGCGCTCCTGGGGTTTGCGGTCCTCGTCACGCCCGAGCCGAGTGTTCTGCGATCCGCGGTCATGGCCTCCGTCGCCCTCGTGTCCATCGGCATCGGGCGACCAGGGCGGGGCGTCGCCACCCTGGCACTGTCAGTGATCATTCTCCTGGTGTCCGACCCGTGGCTCTCTCGCAGCTACGGTTTCACCCTGTCGGTGTTGGCGACCGCCGGCCTGCTGGTCGTCGCGGGTCCCCTCGCCCAGGCCCTGGCGCGCTGGATGCCGAAGGCTCTCGCCCTGATCATCGCCATCCCGTTGGCCGCGCAGTTGGCGTGCCAGCCCGTGCTGCTGCTGCTCGATCCCGCCATCGCCCTCTACGGCGTTCCGGCGAACCTCCTGGCCGCTCCAGCCGCGCCCGTCGCCACGCTTGTCGGCCTGCTCGGCTGCCTGCTGCTTCCGGTGCTGCCGGGAGTCGCCTCGGGTCTGATTACAGCGGCCTGGGTCCCCTCGGCATGGATCGCGGCGGTCGCGAAGGCGTGCGCGGACCTCCCCGGCAATCGTCTGCCGTGGCTCGAGGGCCTCCCCGGGGTGATCCTGTTCTCCTGTGGCACGTTGCTGGTCTTCGCCCTGCTGCTGAGCCGCAGAACAGCGCCCCGCCGGCGCTGGGCCGCGGCCGCGCTCGCCCTGTTGCTCGCGGGTGGGGCCAGCTATGCCGGAATCATCGCGGGCGCGGGGCTGGGGCGCACCGTCGCCTTTCCACACGACTGGCAGATCGCGGCGTGCGACATCGGCCAGGGTGATGCCGTTGTCGTGCGCGAGAGCGCACAGATCGCCCTCGTCGACGTTGGCCCCGATCCCGCGCTGTTGACGACGTGCCTCGGCCAGCTCGGAATAGATCGCATCAACCTGCTGGTGCTCACGCACTACGACCTCGACCATGTGGGCGGGCTGACGGCCGTGATCGGCCTCGTGGACACCGCACTCGTCGGAATTCCCGAGAACGCACAGGACAGGGCGCTGCACGAGAATCTCGCCGCCGGAGGGGCGGAGGTGAGGCAGACGGCCCGCGGTGACTCCGGGACGCTGGGTGGCCTCGCCTGGCGCACGCTCTGGCCGATATCGGGGTCCACGCGCATGCAGACCGGCAATCCCGGAAGCGTGACGATCGAATTCGACGGCGGAGGCACCCGTTCGATATTTCTCGGGGATCTGGGGGAGGAGGCCCAGAATGCACTGCTGCGGGCGTCGCCGCCTGGCCGGGTCGACGTCGTGAAGGTCGCCCACCACGGCTCCGCCGACCAGAGCGACGCTCTGTATGAAACGCTCGCCGCCCGACTCGGTCTGGTCTCGGTGGGTGCCGACAACAGCTACGGGCATCCCACCCAGCGACTGCTGGACACCCTGGGGCGTGTCGGTACTCAGATCGAGCGCACCGACCTGGAGGGGCTCGTCGTCGTGTCCCGAACGGCCGATGGAGCACTCAGCGTCTGGTCGGAACGGGTGGCGTCCTCGAACCGCCTCGCCGAGGCGACGGCGCGAGGGGGATGATCGCGACGGTGGGCGGTTAAGCTGGACGTTGCAGTCGAAGGGAACGGTATGGTCGTGAAAGCAACAGCAGGTCGGTCAGCGCCCAAGGGTAAGGTGGCCACGCCCAAGACGGTCATTGCGCAGCTCGCCTGGCACCAGGTGCGCCCGGCACCGATCGTGCTCGTCTCGGGAACCGAGACATTCCTGGCCGAGCGTGCCATCCGTCAGCTTCGCGATTTTCTCAAGCTCGAGGATCCAAGCCTCGAAATCACCGACGTGCAGGCCGACAGCTACGCTCCCGGGGAGCTCCTGACAGTGGCCAGCCCGTCGTTGTTCGGCGAGCCCCGCCTGATTCGGGTCAGTTCGGTAGAGAAATGCAGCGATATTTTTCTGGCCGAGGCTCTCGATTACCTGAGCAATCCCGCCGAAGACACCTACGTGGTCTTGCGACATGGTGGGGGAGTGCGTGGCAAACGCCTGCTCGAGAGCATCAGGGGCGGCGAGGGCGGTGGCATCGAAGTGGTGTGTGCCGAGCTCAAGAAAGACACCGAAAAGTATGAATTCGCGTCCGCGGAATTTAAGGCCGCCGGAAAACGCGTCACCGCGAGCGCACTTCGCTCGCTCGTCGCGGCGTTCTCCGACGACCTCGCGGAGCTCTCGGCGGCGTGCCAACAGCTCATTTCCGATGCGACGAGCGAAATAACCGAAACCACAGTCGATCGGTACTACGGCGGACGGGTCGAAACGAATGCGTTCAAGGTCGCGGACGCGGCGATAGCCGGTCGCAATGGGGAAGCGCTCCTCACCCTGCGCCACGCCCTCGCCTCCGGCTCGGATCCGGTTCCGATGGTGGCCGCCTTTGCAAGCAAGATCCGTACCATGGCCAAGGTCTTCGGCGCCAGAGGCTCGTCCGGTCAGCTGGCCTCCACCCTCGGTCTGGCGCCGTGGCAGGTGGAGCGCGCCCAACGCGACCTCCGCGGCTGGACCGACGAGGGTCTGGCCCGCTGCATTGAGCTCCTGGCCGAGACGGATGCCGCGGTCAAGGGGGCGGGACGCGATCCTGTCTTCGTGCTGGAACGCCTGATCGGCGTCATCTCCCGCCGCGGTCACGTCTAGCGGAGCCCGGTTCGCTACCGGTCGGCGACGCCGAGCGTGATGCCCGAACGCTGGAGGTACAGCCAGATTCCCCGTTCGAATTGCGGGTTCCCGCAGGTATCCGCGGTCACTCGAACCGGAATCGTTCGGGACGTGCCCGACAGGTCTGCCGTCCTGGCCTCTGCCTCGAAGGACCCGGGTAGCGTCGGGCAGTACTCCAGGATGACCCGGCCCGTGGGGTCGGAGAACTGCACCAGCACCGTCTGCTCGGGCTTGGGGGCCACCGCGAGCACCGCCATCACCCCGAGTACCAGAACGAGGCCGGCCGCCACAGCCGTGAGTACGGCTGGGAATCGGGCACGGCCGCCCCGTGTGGTGACCGGCGTGGCCAGGTTGGCAGGACTCTCTGTACTCATCACCGCGTCAGTGTAGCCCCCGAGTCAGGAACGGAAGCGGTCCCAAAGGGGGGCACACCGCGCCAGGAAACACGTAAAGCCCCCGCCGTGAGGCGAGGGCTTTAGGTGAGTGCTCTAGCGAGCAGCGGGACTAGACGAGGGCTGAAACAGCCTTCGCGATAGCCGACTTCTTGTTCGCTGCCTGGTTCTGGTGAATGACACCCTTGCTGACGGCCTTGTCGAGCTTCTTCGAAGCAACGGCGAGGCTGACGACAGCCTTGTCCTTGTCACCAGCGGCAACAGCGGTACGAGTCGCGCGGATGGCCGACTTGAACTCGCTCTTGACCGACTTGTTGCGCTCCTGAGCCTTCTTGTTGGTGCCGATTCGCTTGATCTGCGACTTGATATTTGCCACGTTTATACGCTTTCGTTAGATTCTGGTTGGGATGCCGCTGAGCGATAGAGGGCGCTGCTACGGCGATAATCGTATGGGGTGGGACCCAACACGCAAGTCAACAGCCAACGATACCAGCAAGACGCCCCGCGCCACAATCGTGGAGGGAAATGGTGCCGGGCGTCGGTGCCTAGAGTGGAGTGATGACTTCTCTGACAGCAATCATCAACGCCCACGTCGTCCCCGTTTCCAGTCCGGCCATCGTCGGGGGCACGGTTTTGCTCGAGAACGGCCTCATCTTGTCCGTGGGTGCCGACCTGGCCATCCCGGCGGGGGCGACCATCATCGACGCGGCAGGCAAGTGGGTGCTGCCCGGCTTCATCGAGTCGCACGGCCACGTGGGCATCCACGAGGAAGCCAACGGATGGGCCGGTAACGATACCAATGAGATGACGGGGCCCAACATGGCGGCGGTGCGCGCCATCGATGCCATCGACATCGACGACGAGGGGTTCCGCGATGCTCTGGCCGGTGGCATCACGACGATCGTGGTCAAGCCAGGGTCTGGCAACCCTATCGGTGGACAGTCCGTCGCGATCAAGAGCTGGGGTGGCCGCACGATCGACGAGCAGGTGATCAGCGACGCCGTCAGTGTCAAGTCCGCGCTCGGCGAGAATCCCAAGCGGGTCTACGGCGACAAGAAGCAGACGCCCAGCACGCGGCTGGGCGTGAGCCTCGTCATCCGCGAGGCCTTCACTCAGGCCCAGGACTATGTCCTGGCGCGCGACGCGGCGGCCGGCAAGGGTGAGCCGTTCACGCGCGACCTGGGCAAGGAGACATTGGCCCGTGTGCTGGCGGGGGACCTCGCCTGGGACCAGCACGTGCACCGCCACGACGACATTGCCACCGCGATTCGACTGGCCGACGAGTTCGGTTACCGCCTCGTGATCAACCACGGCACGGAAGGACACAAGCTGGCGGATGTGCTCGCCGAACGAGGCATTCCCGTGATCTACGGCCCACTCTTCACTGCACGGTCAAAGGTCGAACTGCGCGACAGGGCGTTCTCCAACCTCGTCGCGCTGGCTGCCGCCGGTGTGCAGGTTGCGATCACCACCGACCACCCCGTCGTGCCCGTGAACTTCCTCGTGCACCAGGCCTCCCTCGCTGTGAAGGAGGGCTTGCCCGTGCAGACCGCGCTCGAGGCCCTCACGGTGAATCCGGCCGCGATCCTCCGCCTGCACGAGCGGGTCGGATCGCTCGCCGCAGGACTCGACGCCGACGTCGTCATCTGGTCCGGCGACCCCCTCGACGTGAACTCCCGGGCCGAGCGAGTTCTCATCGGCGGTGTCGAGGTGTATCGCTGGGCTGACGGTCGCGGCCAGGTCGTTGAGCGCGCCGGACGGTTCTCCTAGGTCCGTCCGCACCCGGCGCGTACCCGCGCCGGGTGCGGACATGAAAGAATGGGAAAACTATGTCACCGAGAGCCCTTCAGGCGCTTGAACCCGCCGCCACGCCGCCCGAGTTCATCCGCAACTTCTGCATCATTGCCCACATTGACCACGGCAAGTCGACGCTGGCTGACCGGATGCTGCAGATCACGGGCGTCGTCGACGATCGCGCGATGCGTGCCCAGTACCTCGACCGTATGGACATCGAGCGCGAGCGGGGCATCACCATCAAGAGCCAGGCAGTGCGTATGCCGTGGGAGCTGGACGGCAAGACCTACGCCCTGAACATGATTGACACCCCCGGTCACGTGGACTTCACCTACGAGGTCTCTCGCAGCCTCGCCGCGTGTGAGGGGGCGATCCTGCTGGTGGACGCTGCCCAGGGCATCGAGGCACAGACGCTCGCCAACCTGTACCTGGCGCTCGAGAACGACCTCACGATCATCCCGGTGCTTAATAAGATCGACCTGCCGGCCGCCGAACCCGACAAGTACGCCAGGGAACTCGCCGACCTGATCGGTGGGAAGCCCGAAGATGTGCTTCGGGTATCGGGCAAGACCGGTGCTGGCGTCGCCGAGTTGCTCGACTTGGCGACCCGATCCATCCCAGCGCCTGTCGGCGACCCCAACGCGCCCACCCGCGCCATGATCTTCGATTCCGTGTACGACAGCTATCGGGGTGTGGTGACCTACGTGCGCATGATCGACGGCAACCTCGGCCCGCGCGAGAAGATCCAGATGATGTCGACCCGAGCCACGCACGAGATTCTCGAGATCGGCGTGATTTCCCCGGAACCCACGATCAGCAAGAAGGGCCTCGGCGTGGGTGAGGTGGGCTACCTCATCACCGGCGTGAAAGACGTTCGGCAGTCAAAGGTCGGTGACACCGTCACCACCGCCCTGCGCCCCGCAACGGATGCCCTTCCCGGCTACACCGAGCCCCAGCCCATGGTTTTCTCCGGGTTGTACCCGATTGACGGCAGCGACTACCCGGCCCTGCGTGAGGCTCTCGACAAGCTCAAGCTGTCGGATGCCTCCCTCGGCTACGAACCTGAGACATCCGTCGCTCTGGGCTTCGGGTTTCGCTGCGGTTTCCTCGGCCTGCTGCACCTCGAGATCATCACAGAGCGCATCGACCGTGAATTCGGCATCGACCTCATCACGACGGCGCCGAGCGTGCCGTACGAGGTCACAACCGACGACAAGAAGACCGTCACGGTCACCAATCCGAGCGAATTCCCGAACGGCAAGATCGCCAAGGTCGAGGAGCCCATCGTCAAGGCCGCCATCCTGGCCCCCAAGGACTATGTCGGCGTCATCATGGAGCTCTGCCAGAGCCGCCGCGGCACACTCCTCGGCATGGACTATCTCGGTGAGGACCGGGTGGAGATCCGCTACACGATGCCCCTTGGCGAAATCGTGTTCGACTTTTTCGACAACCTGAAGAGCCGCACTGCCGGCTATGGATCCCTCGACTATGAGCCCACCGGTTCGCAGGAGGCCGACCTCGTGAAGGTGGACATTCTGCTGCAGGGGGAGCAGGTTGACGCTTTCAGCGCGATCGTGCACCGAGACAAGGCCTACGACTACGGTGTGCTCATGACCGGCCGGCTGCGCAAACTCATCCCGCGCCAACAGTTCGACGTGCCGATCCAGGCCGCCATCGGTGCCCGTATCATAGCCCGTGAGTCGATCAGCGCCATCCGCAAGGACGTGCTGGCCAAGTGCTACGGCGGCGACATCTCGCGAAAGCGCAAGCTTCTCGAGAAGCAGAAAGAGGGCAAGAAGCGCATGAAGATGGTCGGTCGAGTTGAGGTGCCGCAGGAGGCCTTCATCGCCGCACTCTCCGGCGATGAGCCACCCAAGAAAGAGAAGAAGTAGCCCTATGCGTCGAGCCACTTTCACGGATGCCGCCGTGACCTACGGTGCCATCGGCGGCACCCTGGCCCCCGACCTGCTGCAGTACCCGCCGAAGGGTCACCGCCCGATGGAGCGCAGCGTGCGTCTCGGCAGTGGAGCCGAACGGTTCGAGGTGGCCTCCAAGCTGCTGATGACCTGGGGCGTGCAGCGTCAGAGCGGCATGAGCGTCACCGACCTCGAGGCGGGTACCGGCGTGCAGTACACGCCCGTCGAGTTCGCCCCCGACGGCACACCGCTGCCTGCCCGAACGGACTCGACTGACGAGTCAACGTTCGCGGCCGACGGCACGCCCTACATCGTGAACGGCATGACTGCGCAGCTCGAAATCAAGGTGGGACCGCTGACGGTCAAGGCACCCGTGCGAGTGGTCTACGTTATCGCCGAGGCCAACCGGGTGGGCTTCGCCTACGGAACAATGGCGGGACACCCCGAAAGCGGCGAGGAATCGTTCATTCTCGACCGGCGCGACGATGATTCAGTCTGGTTCACGTTGCGCTCATTCTCCCGCCCGAGCACGTGGTACTTCCGGCTCGCGGCACCCTTCCTTCGGGTTCAGCAGGAACGATTCACCAAACGTTACCTGCGCGCCCTCCACCCGGTCGGGTCGTTGTAAGCGCGTGGCTGGTGCACTTCCTCTCGGCGACCCGGCTCCGGCCGACGGACGCCTTCCCTCTCTCGCCTCCGTCGGCGCGTCCGATCGAGACTTCGGTGTCTACCTCCACGTGCCCTTCTGCAAGGTACGCTGCGGGTACTGCGATTTCAACACCTACACGGCCACCGAGTTGCGGGGCGTCAAACAGAGCGATTACGCCAGCCAGGCCGTGCTCGAGGTTCAGGCGGCCGGTCGCATCCTGACTGATTCCGGCCTGCCGTCGAGGCCGGCGGCAACGGTCTTCTTCGGGGGAGGAACGCCCACTCTCTTGCCCGTCACCGACCTCGCGAAAATGCTGCACGCGGTCGGTGACGAATGGGGAATCGCCCCGGGGGCGGAGGTCACCACTGAGGCCAATCCAGATTCGGTGGACGCCGGGTACCTGCAGTCGCTTCGGGACGCCGGCTTCACGCGGGTGTCTTTCGGCATGCAGTCGGCGGTGCCACGCGTGCTCGCCACGCTCGAGCGCACACACGATCCGGAGCGGGTTCCCCTCGTCGTGGCGTGGGCACGGGACGCCGGGCTCGACGTGAGCCTCGACCTCATCTACGGCACCCCTGGCGAGACCATCGACGACTGGCGGGCGAGTCTCGAGCACGCCATCGCGCAGGCACCTGACCACCTGAGCGCATACTCCCTCATTGTCGAGGAGGGCACGAAACTCGCACGGCAGATTCGCCGCGGCGACGTGGTGCCGACCAATGACGACCAGCAGGCAGAGTTCTACGAACTTGCAGACGGTCTTCTGGCCGCGGCCGGTTACCACTGGTACGAGGTGAGCAACTGGGCAACGGATGCCGCACACGAATCACGACACAACCTCTCGTACTGGCGCAGCCAGGACTGGTGGGGCATCGGTCCCGGCGCGCACAGCCACGTGGGCGGAGTTCGCTGGTGGAACGTCAAGCATCCGGCGGCCTACGCGGAACGCGTCCTCTCTGGGGTGTCGCCCGCCGTGGGGCGTGAGACCCTCGACGATGCGACTCGCGAGCTGGAGCGCATCCTGCTGCTCAGCCGCATCCGCAGCGGGATCCCGATTGCGTCGTTGTCCGCGCCCGGACGGCGCGAGATCGCCGGTCTGATCGCCGACGAGCTCATCAACGCACGAGCCGCCCTGGCCGGCGCACTGGAGCTGACTCTGAAGGGGCGCCTGCTCGCGGATGCTGTTGTGCGGCGGATTTCGGACTAGCTCGTCAGCTCACGAACTTGAACGCGAGCGGGTAGGTGTAGCCCTCACCGCGATTGGCCGCGAGGGCCGCGATGATACTGAACACCACGAGGATCACCCAGATGGCGGCCAGGGTGAGGTAGCCGATGAAGATTGCCATCAGCACCAGGGAAACCGTGGCGCCGATCGCCATGGTGATCTGAAAGTTCAGCGCTGTCGCGCCGTGAGCTCGAATGAACGGGCCACGGTCCTTCAGCAGCAGGTACCCGATCAGGGACGGCACGAAGTACAGGAAGATCCCACCGACGTGGATGAGTGTGGCCCAGAGCTTCTCGTCGGCCGGGCTCAGTGGTGCCACGGGGGACTGGTAGGGATTGGCGGGGGGAGGCGTGGCGTCGGACATTCGGTCTCCTTGATCGGGCACCGGGTGTGTGGCTGTCTGCCACCGGCTCGAACAGCGTACCCGGCCAACCTTGACGGACGGCTACTTAATGAGGCGCAACGAGATCGGGTACCGATAGCTCCCGCCGTTCTTCACCGTGGTGAAACCCATGATCGAGAAGACAATGTCGACGATCCACAGCGCGAAGCCGAGGAACGAGAACAGGAATCCGACACCAAAGGTCACCATCGCCAGGAACGTGCCGACGAAGAACACGGCGAACCAGGCGATGAGAACCGTGATCTGAAAGTTCAGCGCCTCCTTCGCCTCGGTGTCGGTGATGCGGCCCCGGTCTTTGAAAACAAGCCAAATGATCAGGGAGGGAAGGAACCCCAGAATTCCGCCCAGGTGGGCAAAGGACGCCCACTGGCGGTCCTCGGCGTCGGTGAGCGGTGCCGCCGGTGCGGCGGCGGGGTACTGGGGTTGCGGTTGGCCTTGGCCCGGATTCGGGTCGGGAGGAACCTGCGCGTGTGGATCGCTCATGATCATGCCTTTCACACTGAACGGGTAGACGGGGCACGTATACCCACAATTTACTGCCACCCCCGTGTGGGGGCAATGGGCGATGTGTGACTCGGCGGGATATGATTGGCACTCAGGCAATGTGAGTGCCAACCCAGGTGCCCGCGCGTGCAGTCAGCCAACCGGAGAGGCGGTCATCATGGTTTCCGATCGCGGCCTCGACGTTTTGCGCGTCATCGTTCAGGACTATGTCGCATCCCGGGAACCGGTCGGCTCCAAGTCAATCGTGGACAGGCACGCGTTCGGGGTGTCCGCCGCCACGATTCGAAACGACATGGCCCTCCTCGAGGAGGAGGAGCTGATCGCCGCCCCGCACACCTCGTCCGGTCGCATCCCGACCGACAAGGGATACCGGGTCTTCGTGGATCACCTCGCCGATCTGCGGCCGCTGTCGCCGGCACAGCGGCAGGCCATCGAAACCTTCCTCGGCCACTCCGCCGATCTCGACGAAGTGCTGGTGCGCAGCGTTCGGCTGTTGTCCCAGCTGACGCACCAGGTCGCACTCGTGCAGTATCCGTCGCTGTCTCGCTCGAAGGTGCGCCACATCGAGTTGGTGTCACTGACGGACACTCGTATCCTGTCCGTCCTGATCACGGATTCCGGGGCCGTCGAGCAGCGCGTCATTGATCTGCCTCGCGCGGTGGACGAGGTGACGCTGAGCGACGTGCGCGCGAAACTCACGAACGCCGTCGTCGGTTTGAGCATGACGGATGCCGCGGCTGCCCTGGCTGCGACGCCGGCGGTTTCGACGCGGCCGGAATCGCCCGAGCTGCAGCACCTGACCGACTTCATTTCCGACACCCTCCGCGAGCAGATCGGCGCCAATAAGCAGAACAAGCTCGTTATGGCGGGTGCCGCCAATCTGGTGCGCACTGAGGAAGACTTCACCGGGAGTATTTACCCGGTGCTCGAAGCCATCGAAGAACAGGTGGTCCTGCTTCGCCTGTTCGGCGAGATGGCGACCGACCAGCACGGCGTATCGGTGAGCATCGGCCGGGAGAACGCGCCGTTCGGCTTAGCCGAGACCTCGGTCCTGACGAGCGGCTACAGCTCAAACGGAAACTTGGCACGCCTCGGCGTTCTCGGGCCTACGCGCATGGACTACTCCAACAACATGGCGGCGGTTCGAGCCGTGGCCCGCTATCTCTCCCGCCTGCTCGGTGAAAACTAGGCGCCCCGCACACTTTCCATCAATCCACTCTGCCGTACATCACACACGTTTCAACAGATCAACAAGGAGAGCCACCTTTGGCTGACCACTACGAAGTCCTCGGCGTGAGCCGCGATGCGTCTACCGACGAAATCAAGAAGGCGTACCGTCGCCTCGCCCGCCAGCTGCACCCCGATGTGAACCCAGGCGCCGACGCGTCCGAGAAGTTCAAGAGCGTCACCCACGCCTATGACGTACTGAGCGACGCAAAGCAACGCCAGAAGTACGACCAGGGGGGCGGTCAGAACGGCGGAGGATTCGATGGCCAGAACTTCGGCAACTTCGGGGACATCTTCGAGACCTTCTTCGGTGGCGGCGGCGGATCGACGCGCGGGCCGCGTTCACGCCGCGAGCGTGGCCAGGACGCTCTCATCCGCGTCGAGCTCGATCTCGCCGAGGTCATCTTCGGCACCCATCGCGACCTCGAGGTTGACACGGCCATCCTCTGCGACACCTGCAAGGGCTCCTGCTGCCAGCCTGGTACATCCCCGGTGACCTGCGATATCTGTCGGGGTACCGGCAGCATTCAGCGGGCTGTGCGTTCGCTCCTCGGCAACGTGATGACGAGCAGTCCCTGTGGATCATGCCGCGGCTTTGGAACGATTATCGCGACGCCCTGCACAACCTGCTCCGGACAGGGCCGCGTTCGTGCGCGCCGCACGGTTCCCGTCGACATTCCTGCCGGAGTCGACACCGGGCTGCGCCTGCAGATGCCCGGCAGTGGCGAGGTCGGTGCGGCGGGTGGCCCCAACGGTGACCTCTACCTCGAGATGAAGGTGCGTCACCATGACGTCTTCAGCCGTGACGGCGACGACCTGCTGTGCTCCCTGGAGGTGCCGATGACCGGCGCGATCCTGGGCACAACCGTGACCCTCAAGGCGCTCGACGGTGACGTCGAGGTCGAACTTCGTCCCGGCGTGCAGAGCTCGGAGATCCTCACAGTGAAGGATCGCGGTGTGACGAAACTGCGCGGCAGCGGGCGAGGCGACCTCAAGATCGGTATCCAGGTCGTGACGCCGACGCGGCTTGACCACAAGGAGCGTGACCTGATTGAGCAGTTCGCGGCCAGGCACTCCGCGCCGGCGCCCTCGCTCAGCCACTATCAGCAGGGCCTGTTCGCCAAGCTCCGCGATCGTTTCCTGGGCTAGGCATCGGGCGCAACGACGTGGCTAATTTCTACCTCGCACCGGGCTTGCTGGCACACGAGTGCCGCACCGGTTCCGTCGTGAGCGTGGCAGGCCCAGAGGCCCGGCACGCCGTGACGGTGAGCCGGATGCGGGCGGGCGAACGCCTTCTCATCGGGAATGGTGCCGGCCTGGTCCTGTCGGGCACCGTTGTGACGGCCGACCCCGCGGAGTTCACGCTGCTCGTGGAGACCGCGACGCACACGGCGGCCGTGACTCCCCGCATCCGCCTCGTGCAGGCGCTTGCGAAGGGGGATCGGGACGAAATGGCTGTGCAGGCGGCGACTGAGCTGGGCATCGACGGTGTCATTCCCTGGACCGCAGCGCGTTCCGTGAGCCGGTGGGAAGGCGCGAAGGTGCGCAAGGGTCAGGAGCGCTGGACCAGCATCGTTCGTGAGGCGAGCAAGCAGTCCCTCCGGGCCTGGCTGCCGAAGGTGGGGGAGTTGTGCACGACGAAACAGCTCGCTGCCCTGGCCGTAACCACGCACATGCTTCTGCTGGAGCCGTCCGCCACTACTCGGCTGACCGAGTTGGCTCCGCCCGCCGACGACCGGGACATCGTGCTTGTTGTCGGGCCGGAAGGCGGAATCGCGCCGAGCGAGCTGGGCCTGCTTGAGCAGGCCGGCGCGATGCAGGTTCGACTGGGCGACACGGTTCTGCGCACGTCAACGGCCGGCCCGGCCGCGCTGGCGATACTGAATGCGATGCTCGGGCGCTGGTAGTCCCGCTTAAGATAGAGGTATGTCTTCTCAGGGTGTCGAACCGTCCGTCTTCAGCCGCATCATCGCACGCGAAATACCGGCGACCATCGTGGCGGAGACCGACCGGGTGATCGCCTTCGAGGACATCGCCCCGCAAGCTCCCGTGCACATCGTGATCACCACCAAAGACCCGCAGTACCGCAATGTCGTCGAGCTCGCAGCGGGTGACCCCGAGCTTCTCGCGGAGCTCGTGCGAGTGGCGCGAACGATCGCAGACGAGCGCACCCGGGGGGAGTTTCGGTTGGTCTTCAACACCGGTGCCGCATCCGGGCAAACCGTCTTTCATGTGCACGCGCACGTGATGGGCGTCGGCGCGGCCGCAGACTCCCTGGGAGAGGGTTCCCTTGGCTCCCTCTGACCTGGGTTCGCCCGATTCGGAACGGTCCGACGTGACCAAGCTTCGCATGCACGTTGATGGCATTGCCATGGTGCGCCTGCTCGGCCCCGAAGACCGTTACCTGTCCACGATCGAGAAACAGTACCCACACGTCAGTGTGCACGTGCGAAGCAACGAGATCACCCTCGAGGGGCTGCCCGCTGAGATAGCGGCCGTTCGCCGACTGATCGAAGAACTGCAGTCCATGATCGTGCACGGACACGATCTCGGCGAGGCGCAAGTTGCGTCGTCGGCGCGGATGCTCCGTGCCGATGCGTCGACGAGCCCGTCCGAGCTCCTGGGGGCCCCGATCCTGACCGCGCGCGGTAAGAGCGTGCGAGCCGAATCCGTGGGGCAGAAGAAGTACGTCGATGCCATCGACGCGCACACCATAGTTTTCGGCATCGGACCGGCGGGCACCGGTAAGACGTACCTGGCCATGGCGAAGGCAGTTCGGGCCCTGCAAAACAAAGAGGTGGAGCGCATCATCCTCACCCGCCCGGCCGTCGAGGCGGGTGAGCGGCTCGGTTTTCTGCCCGGAACGCTGACTGACAAGATCGACCCCTACCTGCGCCCGCTCTACGACGCCCTCGGGGAGATGCTCGACCCGGAGCTGATTCCCAAGCTGCTCGCGGCCGGGACAATCGAGGTCGCACCGCTGGCCTACATGCGCGGCCGCACCCTGAACTCGTCTTTCGTCGTTCTCGACGAGGCGCAGAACACGACGCCCGAGCAGATGAAGATGTTCCTCACCCGTCTCGGTTTCGGCTCGAAGATGGTTGTCACCGGTGACGTCACACAGATCGACCTGCCGGCCGGCTCGAGCGGGCTGAAGCTCGTCACCCGCGTGCTCGACTCCGTGGACGACATCAACTTTTCGTACCTGACCAGTGCCGACGTGGTGCGACACACACTCGTGGGGCGCATCGTCGATGCCTACACCGAATACGACGCGCAGCGGCAGGCCCTGCGCCACGAAAGTGCCGAGGCCCGCGATTTCGCGGCCCGCGGCCCCCAACGCTCGGGCGGTCCGCGGGACCGCCTTCCGAAACGGAGTCAAAGTTGAGTATTGAAATTAACAATGAGTCGACCATTGAAGTTGACGAGGCTGCCATCCAGAGACTGTCGGCCTTCGCGCTAGACACGATGCACGTGCACGCCGACGCCGACCTGGCCATCGTTCTCGTCGATGAGGGCGCGATGGAGCAACTGCACGTGCAGTGGATGGACGAGCCGGGTCCCACCGACGTGCTGAGCTTTCCGATGGACGAACTGCGCCCTGGAACCGAAGAAGCCCAGACCCCGCCCGGGTTGCTCGGCGACATCGTGTTGTGCCCGCAGGTGGCTCAGTCGCAGGCGGAGACGGCCGGCCACAGCACTCTCGACGAACTCCTGCTGCTGACAACGCACGGCATACTGCATCTCCTGGGGTTCGACCACGCCGAGCCGGACGAGGAGAAGGAGATGTTCGGAATTCAGCGCGACATCCTGCTCGGTTTCACGATGCAGGAACGGCACCGCGGCTGATGGTGATCGGTTGGTTCCTGGCGGCGGCGATCTTCCTGATCGCCTTCGCCGGGTTGATGGCTGCCGTCGACGCGGCCATCACCGCGCAGTCCAGAGCGGATATCGCTGGGCTCGTGGAGACCTCGCGGGCGAAAAGGTCTCTGCGCGCGATCGCGGGGGACACCGGTGCGCACCTGAACGCTATCAATTTCATGCGCATCATCGCCGAGACTACGGCAGCGGTGCTCGTGACCCTCGTCTTCGCCACGACGATCGACCGCCTGTGGCTGGCCCTCCTGCTGTCGGCGTTCATCATGACGGCCGTGTCGTTCGTGCTTGTGGGCGCGAGTCCCCGCAGCGTCGGCCGGGCGCATCCCATCACCCTGCTGCGGGCCAGCGCCCTGCTCGTGCACTTCGTGCGAGTACTTCTCGGACCTATCGCCAATGCCCTCGTCGCGCTGGGCAATCGGGTCACGCCGGGGCGGAGTCGCCTCGCAACGTTCACCTCCGAAGATCAGCTGCTCAGCATGGTCGACGAAGCCACGGAGCTCGACGTGATCGAGGAGGCGGATCGCGAACTGATCCACTCCATCTTCGAGTTCAACGAGACAGTCGTGCGCGAGGTGATGATTCCGCGCACGGACATGATCACCATCGAGGCCACCGCCACGATCGATGCGGCCATGGGCCTGTTCCTGAGCTCAGGCACGTCGCGCGTGCCCGTCGTAGACGGCGAGGTCGACGATGTCACCGGCATCCTCTATCTCCGGGACGTCGCCCGGCTCATCTACGAGCGTCCGGCGAATGTCGAAACGCTCACGGTGTCCGAACTCGCGCGAGGGGCCGTGTACGTGCCCGAATCGAAGAAGGCCGATGCGACTCTGCGGCAGATGCAGGCCGAGTCGAATCACCTCGCCATGGTCGTCGACGAGTACGGCGGAATCGCTGGGCTTGTGACCCTGGAGGACCTGATTGAGGAACTTGTCGGTGATATCTCCGACGAGTACGACCGGGAATCGATCGAAGTCGAAGATCTCGGCGAGGGACATTTTCGTGTCAGTGCACGTTTGCCCGTCGATGAACTGGGAGAATTGTTTGACCTCGAACTCGACGACGACGACGTCGACTCCGTGGGCGGCCTCCTGGCCAAGGCCCTGGGCCGTCTCCCGATTGCCGGGTCGGTGGCGGGGGTCAGCGGGTTGATCCTCACCGCTGAGCGAACCGAGGGTCGACGCAAGCGCATCAGCACGGTGCTGGTGGAACGAGACGAAGCATTGATTGACGCGCAGACGGCATTCCTTGGAGTGTCGGACGATGAAGGAGCAAGTGGCCATGACCAGCACAAGTGAAAACCGAGCCGACGTGTATCGCGCCGGATTCGTGTCTTTCGTGGGACGCCCCAATGTGGGCAAGTCCACGCTCACGAATGCCCTCGTCGGTGAGAAGGTCGCCATCACATCGTCGAAGCCGCAGACGACGCGCCGGGCCATTCGCGGAATTGTGCACCAGAAGAACGGCCAATTGATCCTCGTGGACACCCCGGGAATCCACAAGCCTCGCACGCTGCTCGGCGAACGGTTGAACAGCCTGGTGACGGCCACCCTGGCGGGCGTCGACGTGATTGGGCTCTGCATCCCCGCCAACGAGCCCATTGGCCCGGGCGACAAGTTCATCAACGAGCAGTTGGATGCCTTCCCCCGTGCGCGCAAGGTCGCGATCGTTACGAAGATCGACGCGTCATCGAAGACGAATGTGGCCAACCAACTGCTGGCCGTGTCACAGCTGCGCGATTGGGAGGCGATCGTTCCGATCTCGTCGACCAGTCGCATCCAGCTGGACACTCTAGCGATCGAGCTGCTCAGGCTGCTGCCGACCTCGGATGCTCCGCTATACCCCGCTGATACGGTGACCGATGAGACACTCGAATCGCGCATCTCCGAGTACATTCGCGAAGCGGCCCTCGAAGGCGTCACCGACGAACTTCCGCACTCGATCGCGGTGACCATCGACGACATCATTGAGCGGGACGACCAGGAACTCGTGGAGATTTATGCCAACCTGTTCGTGGAGCGAGACAGTCAGAAGGGCATCATCATCGGCAAGTCCGGCAGCCGCCTCAAGGACGTCGGCATACGTGCCCGCAAGGAGATCGAACCGCTCGTGGGCAAACGGGTATTCCTGTCTCTTCGGGTCAAGGTCGCCAAGGAATGGCAGCGCGACCCCAAACAGCTGGGGCGGCTCGGCTTCTGATCAGTGGCCTGGTTGAGCCTCGGGGGAGCCGGAGCCGCCAAACGGTGCTAGCCTGATTTCGTGTCGTTCGGTGAGCTCCTCCTTAGCTGCCGCGACGAGTCCTAATCTGAGGCCTCCCTCGTCGCGGCGTTTGTCGTTGGCTGCTGACAATCCTGAGGAGATCACAGATCATGAAGAACAATCAGACCGCATCCAACCTGCCGGTGCACCGCTACCGTCCGTACCACGAGCAGTTTGGCATCGACCTCGCCGACCGCACTTGGCCGTCCAAGCACATTACAGAAGCTCCGCGCTGGTGCGCTGTCGATCTGCGTGACGGCAACCAGGCCCTCATCGACCCGATGAGCCCCGAGCGCAAGCGCATTATGTTCGACCTGCTGGTGCGTATCGGCTACAAGGAAATCGAAGTGGGCTTTCCGTCCGCCAGCCAGACGGACTTCGATTTCGTACGCAGCCTCATCGATGAGGACGCCATTCCGGATGACGTCACGATTCAGGTGTTGACGCAGGCCAGGGAAGCCCTCATCGCGCGCACGTACGAATCCATCAAGGGCGCCAAGCAGGCCATCGTGCACCTCTACAACTCCACGAGCGTGCTCCAGCGTGAAGTCGTCTTCCGCGAAGACAAGCAGGGCATCATCGACCTGGCCCTGTTCGGTGCGCGCACCTGCCGGGCCATGGAAGCCACCGTGCCAGGCACCACCGTGTATTACGAGTACTCGCCGGAGAGCTTCACGGGCACCGAACTCGAATTCGCCGTCGACGTGGCCAACCAGGTGATCGAGATCTTCGAGCCCACCCCGGAGCGCAAGGTCATCATCAACCTGCCGGCCACGGTCGAAATGGCCACGCCCAATGTGTACGCCGACTCGATCGAGTGGATGTCCCGCCACCTCGCGCATCGTGAAAACGTCATCCTGTCCCTGCACCCGCACAATGACCGGGGAACCGCCATTGCGGCGGCCGAATTGGGCTATCTGGCCGGTGCCGACCGCATCGAAGGCTGCCTGTTCGGCAACGGGGAGCGCACCGGAAACGTCGATCTCGTCGCACTCGGAGTCAACCTGTTCACACAGGGTGTTGACCCGCAGATCGACTTCAGCAACATCGACGAGATCAAGCGCACCGCCGAGTATTGCAATCAGCTCCCCGTTCCCGAGCGCAGCCCCTGGGCAGGCGACCTGGTCTTCACCGCATTCAGCGGTTCCCACCAGGACGCCATCAAGAAGGGCTTCGAAGCGATGGACGCGGATGCGGCCAAGCAGGGATGCTCTGTCGCCGACCTGGTCTGGGCGGTTCCGTACCTGCCGATCGACCCGAAGGATCTCGGCCGAAGCTACGAGGCCGTCATCCGGGTGAATTCCCAGTCCGGCAAGGGCGGTGTCGCGTACCTGCTCAAGACCGACCACTCCCTTGACCTCCCTCGCAAGCTGCAGATCGAGTTTTCGGGAGTCGTGCAGACGAAGACTGACAGCGAAGGCGGCGAGGTCACGAGCGCCCAGATCTGGGACATCTTCAACGACGAGTATCTGCCGGCTAGCATCAAGACTCCGGACGCCAAATGGGGCCGCTTTGAGCTGTTCTCGACGCGCACCTCAAGCGACCTGGCGGGGCACGTTGCCCTCACTGTGGACCTGCGCGACGGTGACAGCGTGGCAACGTGCCACGGCGAAGGGAACGGCCCGATCAACGCGTTCCTTACGCTGATGGCCGAGCGCGGCATCGAGATCACCCTCTACGACTACGTGGAGCACGCCCTGTCCGCCGGTGGGGACGCTCAAGCGGCCGCCTACGTCGAACTCGACGTGAACGGCAAGCGCTTCTGGGGAGTCGGTATCGACGCGGACATTTCGACAGCGTCGCTCAAGTCGGTTGTTTCGGCCGTGAACCGTGGCATCCGTTCCGAAGTGGGCGACCGCGAACTCAGCGTCGTCTGAGCGCATCCCGGCCGGACCCATCCCGGCTGTCATAGCGTCGCGGTGAAGGCTCGTCCCGTTCGCGGGACGAGCCTTCAGGCGTTGCGTGCTGCAGTGTCAGGGGGTGCGCGGAACGCTCTCGGCGGTCTGCGGCTGCACGACTGCCGGCTCGGGCATAGGATCCAGGACGGCTCGAGTGTCCGCGATGGCGCCCGACAACAGTTCGCGGAGCAGCGCATCCGGGTCGGGGATACACCCTTCAGCAATACCCTGCACGGAGACGCGCAGAATGGAGTCTGCCGTGCGCGGCGTGAACTTGGCGTGCGACCACGAGCGCACGGAGGCAATGAAGTCCCGAGCCCACTTCTCTGCGTTGGGCACCGCGTCGAGCGCGGCGCGGATCCGTGCGGAGATGGCAGGGCTGCCAGCACCGAGCCGGTCAAGGTTTCGTTCGCACGACAGGATCCCCACCGCGAGGGCGCGTTGACGATCCAGGCTTACCACGGGGAGGGCGGCGGTAGCCGCTCGCAGGGAGACCATGATCTCCACCCTCGGGTCGGTGCCGCGCAACCCGATCACGGAGGGGATCAAGTCAGTGAGGCGTGAGCGACCGTCATCCGATGTGCAGTCGTTGACCATGCGGGCCAGGGAGGCGAGCACGGGATGTGTGCAGGCCGGATGGTCACTCCAGGACTCTCCAGCCAAGTACGAGGCGAATTCCATGAAGCAGCCACCGCTGCGCGGGTTGCGATGTTTTCCCCGTGAGAGCACGGGCATGACGTCTGGCATAACGCTCTGAACCGGTTTCATAAGTGACCTCCACGCCACGAGAATCTTTCACAGACAGTCTCCCCCCGCCACGCGCTAAATACCAGTGTCATAAGTGGGAGAATCAGATGTGCCTGTTTACCGTGATGAAGCCGTCGTGCTCCGAACCCACAAGCTGGGTGAGGCCGACCGGATCGTCACCCTGCTCACCCGCACGCACGGCAAGGTTCGGGCCGTGGCCAAGGGCGTTCGGCGGACCGGGAGCAAGTTCGGCGCGAGGCTCGAACCTTTCATGGTCGCTGACGTGCAGCTCTATGAGGGGCGCAGCCTCGACATCATCACCCAGGCGGAGTCCCTCGGGTCGTACGGCGCTCTGATCACCGCGGACTACGACAGTTACACGGCGGCGAGCGTCATGGTGGAGACCGCGGACAAGCTCACGGAGTCCGAGGGATCCCTGCAGCAATACCTCCTGCTCGTCGGCGCGCTTCGATCACTGTCACGCCGCGAACATGGCCCGAGCCTGACTCTCGACTCGTACCTGCTGCGCGCGGTGTCCATGGCGGGCTGGGCACCCAGTTTTCAGGATTGCGCCCGCTGCGGCGCCGTGGGCGACCACTCGGCCGTCGTTGTGCAGCTGGGAGGCGTGGTGTGTGATGACTGCGCCGCCCCCGGCTCGCCCCGGCTCGATGTTGCCACCATCACACTGCTGAGTGCGCTGCTGACCGGCGATTGGGAACATGCGCAGTCCGCACCCGCGAAGACTCAGGCCCAAGCCGGCGGCATCGTCGCGGCATACACCCAGTGGCACCTCGGCAGAGGGCTGCGCTCCCTGGAACACGTGGCCAGATGACACAGACCAACCCCCCCGCCCGGCGCGGCTTCCTGCGCAAACCCGGCGCGAAGACCCCCTACACGCATAAAGATGCCGTGGCCTTCAAACCCCTCGACTGGACCGGCGTCTACCCGCCGAGTATCCCAGCGAAGGCCGTTCCGGAGCATGTCGCGATCGTCATGGACGGTAACGGACGCTGGGCGAACGCCCGGGGGCTCACCCGCATCGAAGGGCACAAGGCGGGGGAGGCCTCTCTGCTCGACGTCGTGGCGGGCGCCATCCAGCTCGGCGTTACACACCTGAGCGTCTACGCCTTCTCGACCGAGAACTGGAAGCGCTCGCCCGAAGAGGTTCGCTTCCTGATGGGATTCAACCGCGACGTTCTGCACCGCCGCCGCGATCAGTTGAACGACTGGGGCGTGCGCGTGCGGTGGGCGGGCCGCAAGCCGCGACTGTGGACATCCGTCATCAATGAGCTGCTCTACGCCGAGCAGCTCACCGCGGGCAACACCGTGCTCACCCTCACCATGTGCGTCAACTACGGTGGTCGCACGGAGATAGCGGATGCCGTGCGCGAGCTCGCCGAGGAGGTGGCGGCCGGCAGGCTGAAGCCGTCCGGAATCACCGAGAAGGCCATTCAACGGCACCTCTACACGAGCGACCTGCCCGACGTCGATCTCTTCGTGCGCAGCTCGGGCGAGCAGCGCACCAGTAACTTCCTGCTCTGGCAGAGCGCCTACGCCGAGATGGTCTTTCTCGACACGCTCTGGCCGGATTTCACCCGGGTTGACCTCTGGCACGCGATCGAACTGTACGCCTCGCGCAACCGCCGCTACGGCGGCGCTGTCGACGCCCCCACCGCCTGACTGGAACCACGCTCCACCTACTGGAACGACCTTCCAAGGTACGTCTCAACTGCGAAACGACCTTGGCCGGGAATACGGCACGGGGTCGCTGCGGTTGCGCCAGAGTGACCGAAACAACGAGCGTGACCGAACCGACCACTGGCACCGACACCATCAAGGTAGACATCTGGTCCGATGTGCAGTGCCCCTGGTGCTACATCGGCAAGCGAAAATTCGAGGCCGGAGTCGCTGCCTTCGGCGGCAACGTCCAGGTCGAGTACCACAGCTTCGAGCTGAGCCCGGATACCCCTGTCGACTACGCGGGCACGCCCGTGCAGTACCTCAGCGAGAAGAAGGGTATGCCACTCGCCGAGGTCGAGCAGATGCTCGAACGTGTCACCGGCATCGCCGAGAGCGTCGGCCTGCACTACGACTACGACTCCGTGCACCAGACGAACACAGTCATCTCCCACGAGCTGCTGCACTACGCCAAGGCACATGGACGACAGCTCGACATGAAGGAGCGGCTGCTCAAGGCGTACTTCGTCGAAGGCAAGCACGTGGGCCGCATCGAGGACCTCGCCGACCTCGCGGCCGACATCGGCCTCGACCGCGCCGACGTGGTGCGAGCCCTCACCGCCCACGAGTTTCTCGCGGACGTGAAAGCAGATGTCGCCCAGGCCACCGAATACGGCATCCAGGGTGTTCCGTTCTTCGTGATCGACGGGCGCTACGGCATCTCCGGGGCGCAGGATCCTGATACGTTTGCCCAAGCTTTGAACCAGGTACGCACCGAAAAGTCTGAGGAGAAAATCGCATGAGCGACACCAACACCACGAGTACCCCCGCCGACGCCACGGCGCGCCCCACGATCGAGCTCCTCGGCCAGTCCGGTGAAGCCGCCGGCGCCTGCGGCTGCGGCTCGTGCGGGTGCGGCGCATAACCCCTAACACTTTCTCGACGGCGGAGGTGCCCACAACTCAGGTTGCGGGCACCTCCGCCGTTGTTAGGTCGGGGTGCATTGTTCTGGAAGAATTGACGAACACATGACTCTTACACTTCCGACCCCCGCGCCGCTCAAGATCGGGCCTCTCACACTCGACGTTCCGGTCGTGCTCGCGCCGATGGCCGGCATTACCAACACCGCCTTTCGTCGGCTCTGCCGCGAATTCGGCGCCGGTCTCTACGTGAGCGAGATGATCACGTCCCGGGCCCTCGTTGAACGCACGCGCGAATCCATGCGACTCATCACGCACCATCCCAGCGAGACCACCCGGTCTATTCAGCTCTACGGGGTGGATCCCAAGACCGTCTCCGAGGCCGTCACCATGCTCGTGGCCGAGGACCGTGCCGATCACATCGACCTCAACTTCGGCTGCCCGGTACCCAAGGTCACACGCAAGGGCGGAGGCGCGGCGCTGCCGTGGAAACTTGGTCTGTTCCGTCAGATCGTCGAAGCGGCCGTCGATGCCGCCGGCGCGGTTCCGGTAACCGTGAAGATGCGCAAGGGAATTGACTCGGACCACCTCACGTACCTCGAAGCAGGCAAGGCCGCGGAGGGTGCTGGGGTTGCCTCCATCGCCCTGCACGCGCGCACCGCCGCCGAGTTCTATTCCGGCCACGCCGACTGGTCGGCCATCGAGAAGCTCAAGAGCACCGTCACCGGCACGCCCATCCTCGGCAACGGCGACATCTGGTCGGCGGAGGACGCCCTGCGCATGGTCGCAGAGACCGGATGCGACGGCGTCGTTGTCGGGCGCGGCTGCCTGGGCCGTCCGTGGCTGTTCGGCGACCTCGCCGCGGCCTTCCGCGGCGACAGGTCGCCAGGCTCAGCGAGCGTAAAGAATGAGCCCAACCTCGGCCGGGTTTGCGCGACCTTCCGTCGGCACGCCGAGCTGCTCACCGAATTCTTCGAGAGTGAAGAGCGTGCCTGCCGCGACATCCGTAAGCACGTCGCCTGGTATTTCAAGGGATACCCGGTGGGCGGCGACCTGCGGGCACGACTCGCCGCCGTCGAATCCCTCGCGATGCTCGACGACCTGCTCGGAACCCTCGACTGGGACCAGCCGTACCCGGGCGACGGCGCCGAGGGGCCGCGCGGACGAGCCGGATCACCGAAGAAGCCGAGCCTGCCCGAACGCTGGCTCGACTCTCAGGATCTCGCCGGAACCGAACGACTGAATCTCACCGAGGGCGAAGGGGACACCAGCGGTGGTTAGCACAGGCGAGTACCGAACAACGGCGTACAGCGAACACGATGAGGATCGCTGGTTCCCCGAGGAGCACTACTCGCGGCGCAGCGACTTCGCCCGGGATCGCGCCCGGCTGCTGCATTCCAGCGCACTGCGCCGGCTGGCGGCCAAAACACAGGTGCTGAGCCCGACGGCCGGGCTGGACTTCGCCCGAAATCGGCTGACTCACTCCCTCGAGGTGGCGCAGGTCGGCCGGGAATTGGCTCATCGGCTGAACGTAAACCCCGATGTGGTCGACACCGCCTGCCTCGCGCACGACATCGGGCATCCGCCGTTTGGCCATAACGGGGAAAAGGCGCTCAACACGTGGTCGCTCGATATCGGGGGTTTCGAGGGCAACGCGCAGACGCTGCGCCTGCTCACCCGTCTCGAGCCCAAGGTGTTCGGGCCGGACGGCCAGAGCTACGGGCTCAACCTCACCCGTGCCAGCCTCGATGCCAGCTGCAAGTACCCCTGGCCAGAGAGTTCGTCGGTGCGTGACCCGAGCGGCCGGGCGAAATTCGGCTTCTACGAAGACGACATCGCCGCCTTCGAGTGGTTGCGGCAGGGAGCTCCGGATCGGCAGCTGTGCATCGAGGCGGAGATCATGGATCTCTCCGACGACATCGCCTACTCGGTTCACGACTTCGAAGACGCCGTCGTGAACGGTTACGTCGACGTGGCGCTGCTTGGCAGTCGCGCGAACCACGACGACCTGCTTGCCGCCATGTCGGAATGGATCGGCGACGAGCTCTCCGAGAACGACCTGCTGAAGGCCTTCAACCGTCTGGACTCCCTCGATGTGTGGCTGTCAGAGTGGTCCGGCGGGCGCCGCGACCAGGGGCGCCTCAAGAACCTCAGCAGCCAGTTGATCGGTCGCTTCAGCGGAGCTGCCGTGCGGGCCACGCGGCTGGCTTACCCCGGTGAGGCCTTCATCCGCTTCGGCGCGCACGTCGTAGTGCCACGGGAGACCCAAGCCGAGATCGCCGTGCTGAAGGGCATCGTGGCGGCATTTGTGATGACAAGGAACACCCGCAAGCCCATTTACATCCAGCAGCGCCAAGTGCTCACACTGTTAGCTGACACGCTGCTCGCGAGCGGGGACGAGCACCTCGACCCCGGCTTCAGCGAGGACTGGGCCGCTGCGCGCGACGACGGCGCCCGCAAGCGGGTCGTCGTTGACCAGGTCGCGAGCCTCACCGACCAGTCGGCGCTCGCCTGGTACGAGCGCCTGGTGCAGGGCTAGCTGTACTGCCCGCCCGCCCCGCTGGTCGAGCAGCGGGCCCGCTTTTGGCCCGCGCCCGTCGCGACCCCGTGAGCCAGTCTCGCAAGTTGCCTTGCAAGGTCTCGATCTCGACAAGCTTGATCCAAGCGCTCGCAAGCTCGCTGCTCTACCAGCGGTAGTGGGGTGCTGGCAAAGAGCCACGGCTCTTTCGTCCTCCACTACGGCGCGAAGCGCCGCAACCGCTCGACAGGCCGCCGGATCGGGCCTGTTAGATTTCGACAACCGGCGCCGTTTACGGCGTGTCTAGAGACCGGGTGACCCGAGTCTGGGAGTCGGGTCGCGCGGTCTCGATCGCTCCTTCGTCGCGCCTCGACCAGCGAGAGAGGGAGACGCGATGCATTTCCCTAGGAGGCCCAGCGGACGGGACTCATCCGGCGCCAGTAAATGGCACGCTCGCGGACGGATAGAATTCACACATGGCTGGACTGATTCGACAGGGTGACATCGAAGAGGTCAAGGCCCGCACCAACATTGCGGACATCGTGGGCGACTACGTGCAGCTGAAATCGGCCGGCGTGGGATCGATGAAAGGGCTCTGCCCCTTCCACGACGAGCGCACGCCGAGCTTTCATGTGCGGCCTCAGGTCGGTTTCTACCACTGCTTCGGCTGCGGCGAGAGCGGGGACGTGTACTCGTTCCTGCAGAAGATGGACCACGTAACGTTCAGCGAGGCCGTGGAGCGCCTCGCCGGCCGCGTGGGCCTCGAGTTGCACTACGAGGACGGCGGGGGAGCGGCTCCCGACCACGGCAACCGCGCCAGACTTCTCGCTGCCAACCAGGCGGCCGCCGAGTTCTTCGTGGATCGGCTCGGCAGCCCCGACGCGCAGGTGGGGCGTGACTTTCTCGGCGGGCGAGGCTTTGACGCGCAGGCCGCGGCGCATTTCGGCGTGGGGTTCGCCCCCAAGAGCTGGGACGAGCTCACCAAGCACCTGCGTGCTAAGGGCTTCACGACTGAGGAGCTGACCCTCTCGGGTCTGGTTTCGAGCGGCGACCGCGGCGTGTACGACCGTTTCAGGGGCCGGCTCGTGTGGCCCATTCGCGACATCACCGGCCAGACGATCGGCTTTGGGGCGCGCAAACTGCTCGATGACGACAAGGGCCCGAAGTACCTGAACACACCGGAGTCTCCGGTGTACCACAAGGCACAGGTGCTCTATGGGCTTGACCTCGCGAAGCGAGACATTTCCCGCAACCACCAGGTCGTCGTCGTCGAGGGCTACACCGACGTGATGGCCTGCCACCTGGCCGGTGTCACGACGGCGGTCGCCACCTGCGGCACCTCGTTTGGCGTGGACCACATCAAGGTTCTGCGCCGCGTGATGGGAGATGACTCCGGCGTCGGAGAGGTCGTTTTCACCTTCGACCCTGATGCGGCGGGACAGAAAGCGGCCATGCGCGCGTTCAGCGAGGAGCAGCGCTTCAGCGCGCAGACCTTCGTCGCGGTGGCCCCGGAAGGGTTCGACCCCTGCGACCTGCGCCTGCATCGCGGTGACGATGCCGTGCGGCGGCTGGTCGATTCCAAGAAGCCGATGTTCGAGTTCATGATTCGCCAGTTGCTCGGCCAGTACAACCTCGAAACTGTCGAGGGGCGAATCGGTGCTCTCCGAGCGGCGGCTCCCATCGTCGGTGATATTCGTGACCCTGCCCTGCGACCGGGCTACACCCGCGAGTTGGCCCGCATGCTGGGCGTCGACCTGGGCGAGGTGCGCAAAGCCGTCTCAACGGCCCAGGGTCGTTCCCGCGTGCCAGAGACGCCGGGGAAGCATGCCCTCTCGGCCGACGACGTTCCTGCCGAGATGCCGTTCTCCCTTCTGGAACTGCCGACCGATCCCGTCACCCGGATGGAACGCGACGGGCTGATGGCCATGCTGCAGCATCCCACCCTCGTGGGAACCGACCTCATCGCCAGGGCCGTGCAGACGAGCTTCTCCAATTCCAGCTTGGCGATCGCGCGCGACGCGATCGCCGCGAGTCTGACACACGCCGGAGGACCGGAGTGGCTCGACCAGATTTTCGCGGCAGTTCCGGAATCACTTTCCAACCTCGTGAAACAGTTGGCCATGGCACCGCTGCCCGAGCGACCGGGGCGCGAAGTCACGAAGTACGTGCGTGACGTCACCATCGCGTTGATCGAGAAAGACCTGTTGCGCCAGAACGCCGAACTGCGTGGACGATTGCAACGAACGGATGCCACCAACCGCGAGGTCTACGTGACCTTGCAACGGGAGATCATGCGTGTCGAGGCCGAGCGCCGCGGCCTCCGGGACGAATAAGTCTCGGTTATGTTGCAGCTCTGTAAAGAAGCTGCGGCTGACTAGGGAGTGCGACGAATTCTGTGCTAATTCTGTTCCTACAGCTAATCGGTGGGCGGATCCCCTCGCGGGTCGAGCAGCCGGTTCTCCCAACAGGAAGAGGTCTACGGATATGACATCCGCATTCACCAACGGCAGGCGCACCCTCGCTGCCACAGCAGGACTCGCCATCGCGGCATTCGTCCTGGCCGGCTGCTCCGCCGGCGGTACCTCCGGCGACGACTCCGCAGGCGGTCCCATCGTCATCGGCACGACAGACAAGATCACCGCCCTCGACCCCGCCGGTTCGTACGACAACGGTTCGTTCTCGGTCCAGACTCAGGTCTTCCCGTTCCTGATGAGCAGTGAATACGGCAGCTCTGACGTGAAGCCTGACATCGCGAGCTCGGCCGAGTTCACGTCGCCGACCGAGTTCACTGTCACTCTCAAGCCCGACCTCAAGTGGGCCAACGGCAACGACCTCACCGCATCCGACGTGAAGTTCAGCTTCGACCGCCAGCTCGGGATCGCCGATGCGAACGGCCCGTCTTCCCTGCTGTACAACCTCGACAACACCGAGGCCGTCGACGACACCACAGTTGTCTTCACCCTCAAGCAGGCCGACGACCAGATCTTCCCGCAGATTCTGTCCAGCCCGGCCGGTGTCGTCGTGGACGAGGACGTCTTCTCGGCCGATGCGATCACCCCCGACTCGGAGATTGTGGACGGGAAGGCATTCGCCGGTCAGTATGAGCTCACGAGCTACGACTTCAACAACCTGCTCGCCTACAAGGCCTACGAGGGATACCAGGGCCTCCTGGGCCCGGCTAAGACCGACGTCATCAACGTGAGCTACTACGCCGACGCGTCCAACCTCAAGCTCGACGTGCAGGAGGGCAACATCGATGTGGCCTGGCGCAGCCTGTCGGCGACGGACATCGACGACCTGCGTGGCAACGACAAGGTCAAGGTCGTTGACGGCCCCGGCGGAGAGATCCGCTACATAGTCTTCAACTTCGACACCCAGCCGTTCGGTGCGACGACCGCCGAGGCCGACCCGGCCAAGGCCCTCGCCGTTCGGGCAGCGACCGCCGACGTGATCGACCGAGCCGAGATCGCCGATCAGGTGTACAAGGGCACGTACACGCCCCTGTACTCCTACGTACCGGACGGTCTTACCGGCGCGACGGAATCGCTCAAGGGCCTCTACGGCGACGGTGAGGGTGGAGCCGACATCGAGAAGGCCAAGGCGACACTCGATGCCGCCGGCGTCACTACGCCGGTTGCCATCAACCTGCAGTACAACACCGACCACTACGGTCCCGGTTCGTCCGACGAGTACGCGCTGATTAAGGACCAGCTCGAATCGTCGGGCCTGTTCACCGTTGACCTGCAGTCCACCGAGTACGTGCAGTACTCGAAGGACCGTGTTGCGGACGTCTACCCGCTGTACCAGCTCGGATGGTTCCCGGACTACTCTGACGCCGACAACTACCTGACGCCGTTCTTCCTCACGGACAACTTCATTGGGAACCACTACAGCGACCAAGAGGTCAACGACCTGATCCTTCAGCAGGCCGTTACACCCGATGCCGCTGAACGCACGGCCCTGATCGAGCAGATCCAGGACAAGGTCGCGGCCCAGCTGCCGACACTGCCCCTGCTGCAGGGCGCGCAGGTGGCAGTCACCGGAACCACGATCGAAGGCGCGAGCGACACGCTTGACGCCTCGTTCAAGTTCCGGTACGGAGCCTTGACTAAGGGATAAGCAGTTCACCGGCTAGAGTTTTCTCTAGCTTGATCGCGGGGGCATCCAGTTCTGCTGGATGCCCCCGATTCATTTGAAATCGTTAGGTGAGTATGTCCACTGTGGCAATGAAGCCGCCGTCGCCGGCACTCCGGTCGACTCGGCGCAAGAAAACACGTTCCGGCGGGGGGATCGGCCGTTATCTGCTGACTCGCTTCCTGCTCATCATCCCGACGATCTTCATTCTGGTGTCGATGGTCTTCTGGCTCATGCGTACCACGGGTGACCCGATCACGGCGGCGCTCGGCGGCCGTCTGAGTGCGGCCCAGCTGGCGGAGCGCATCAGTGCGGCCGGCTATGATCGGCCCGTTTTCGTGCAGTACATCGAGTACCTCGGCCAGGTCTTCACCGGTAACTTTGGCACGACCATCAGCACGAACCAGCCGGTCTCCGAGGTGCTCGCCACCTACGGCGTTGCCACGGCCGAGCTCGTGTTCTACTCGCTGCTTGTTGCGTTCATCGTGGGAATACCACTCGGGATGGTTGCCGCCTACTGCCGGGACAAGGCACCGGATGCCTTCCTGCGAGTCTTCGCCATCCTCTGCTATGCCACACCGGTTTTCTTCGCCGGTATGCTGCTCAAGCTCGTTTTCGCGGTCTGGCTCAACGTGCTTCCCGTGGCCGGGCGTGCCGACGTCAGGTCGGAGCTGCAGATGCAGCTGCTGCCCAACAAAACCGGCTTTTACACCATCGATGCCATCCAGACCGGGAATCCCGCCGTGCTCGGCGACGTCCTGGCCCACGCGGTGCTCCCGGCCGTCGCCCTCGGCCTGCTTACCGCCGGAGTGTTCCTGCGCCTCGTACGCACCAATGTGATCGGCACTCTCAATACGGACTATGTCGACGCCGCCCGCTCCCGCGGCGTTAATGAATTCCGGTTGGTTCGCGTGCACGCCTATCGTCCGGCGCTCATCCCCATCATCACGGTGATCGGGCTGCAGATCGCTCTGCTCCTCGGCGGTGCGGTGCTGACCGAGACGACCTTCGAATGGAAGGGGCTCGGGTTCATGCTCATCCAGTTCATTCAGGCCCGTGACTTCGTCGCCGTGCAGGGCATCGTGGCCTTGCTCGCCGTAATTGTGGCCCTGTCCAACTTCATCGTGGACATCATCGCCGCGGTCATCGATCCCCGAGTGAGGTATTGAGATGACGTCGATCGCGCCTCCTGTGGCTCACAAGTCGCCCTTCTGGACGAAGCTTCCCGTTGTGCATCAGCTCCGACAGAGCGTCGGACTTCAGCGCGGCATGCTCGTTGCCGGGCTCGTCATCACCGGTGTTTTCATTCTCACGGCGTTGTTTGCGCCGCTTCTGGCGCCCTATGGCTTCAGCCAGCTCCGTGACGAGAGTGGTCTGTTCGGCGCTCAGCAGTCCCCGAGCGCCACCCACCTGTTCGGCACGACGGTCGGTGGCTACGATGTGCTCTCCCGGGTGATCTGGGGATCCCGCACCGCCCTCGCGGTCATCATCGTGGCCGTGGTCCTGTCGATTTTCGCCGGAGTGGCGCTCGGACTCTTCTCTGGATACTTCGGCGGCTGGCTCGACCGCGTGCTCGTGGTCATCTGCGACGCCGTGTATGCCTTCCCCGCTCTGCTGCTCGCCATCGTGATGGGCATCGTCATCTCCGGCGGCCGGTCCAACCTGGTCGGCGGTATCCTCGCCGCGGCCATCGCCATCACCGTTGTGTTCATCCCACAGTATTTCAGGGTGATCCGTGCCGAAACGGTGCGGATCAAGGCTGAAGCCTATGTTGAATCGGCGCGCGTACTCGGGGCGAGCAACTCGCGCATTATGTTCCGCCATGTTCTGCGCAATGCCACGCGCACGTTGCCGCTCATCTTCACGCTCAACGGGGCAGAAGCCGTTCTCACGCTCGCGGGTCTCGGGTTCATCGGCTTCGGCATCGAGCCGTCGTCCGCAGCCGATTGGGGATATGACCTCAACAAGTCGCTCGCGGACGTATCGAGCGGTATCTGGTGGACGGCCCTCTACCCGGGCCTCGCCATCGTTCTCGTCGTGATGGGGATCACCCTCGTGGGTGAAAGCCTCAACGACCTGGCCGACCCGCGCCTGCGTAGCCGTCGCCGCGCTGACGCGTCTGACGCCACCGTCGCGGCCTCCACGGTCGTGCCCGGCGGCACACTCGCTGCCGGTCCAGGCGGCGTTGAAGGTCTGGAAGGTCCCGGATATACCCACACCGACGGAATCGAGGATCGACCATGAGCGGAATGCGCGAGAGCGTCGTCACCATCTCCAACCTCAACGTGGCGTTTGCAACGGATGCCGGAGCGGTCAAGGCCGTCGACGGGGTGAGCCTCACGGTGGCACCCGGCGAGGTTCTGGCCATTGTGGGCGAGAGTGGGAGCGGCAAGACCGTCACCGCGAAGACCATCCTGGGCCTGCTGCCCGACACGGCGACCACTCGCGGCGCCGTCGTCCTCAGCAGCAAGGACGGCGCGCACTCGAATGATGTGCTCTCCGTAAGCCGCCAGAAGCTGCGCCAGCTGCGCGGAACCGATGTGGCCATGGTGTTCCAGGAGCCGTCGACTGCACTCAACCCCGTTTACACCGTGGGCTGGCAGATCGCGGAAGGCATCCGTGCCCACGGCCAGTTCAGCAAGGCCGAGGCACGCGCCAAGGCGATTGATATTCTGGGCCGCGTCGGCATTCCCAGCCCGGAAGTCCGGGTGAATTACTACCCGCACCAATTTTCCGGCGGACAGAAGCAGCGCGTCGTCATAGCGATGGCACTGGTTCTCGACCCCGGGCTGATTGTCGCGGATGAGCCCACGACAGCCCTCGATGTGACCGTTCAGGCCGAGATCCTCGACCTGCTGCGTCGGTGCCGCGACGAATTCGGCACGGCCATCGTGCTTATCACGCACAATATGGGTGTCGTGGCCGACCTTGCCGACCGGGTTGTCGTGATGTTCGAAGGCAAGGTGGTGGAAGAAGCCGGGGCCCGCGAGCTGTTCAGTGCTCCCCAGCACGAATACACCAAGAAGCTCCTCGGCGCGGTGCCGCACGTAGGTCAGGGGATTGTGCGGGCCCAGGATCGGGCGGCGGCGCGGGCGCCGGGCTGGTTGCTCGAGGCGCCTGTCGTCGTGGCAGACGACCTGAAGATTCAGTACCCGGGCCGTCTGGGCAAACCTGGTTTCACCGCCGTCGACGGCGTGAGTTTCGTCATTCGGCCCGGCGAGGTGCTCGGGCTGGTCGGGGAGAGCGGGTCGGGCAAGACCACGATCGGTCGCGCAATTGCGGGCCTCACCCGTGTGACGGACGGTTCACTCACCGTTTTGGGCCACGAAATGCTCGGCTTCAGGGAGCGTCGGTTCAAACCGCTGCGCAGCGATATCGGTTTCGTGTTCCAGGACCCCGCGTCCAGCTTCAACCCGCTGCTCACGATCGCGGAGTGCGTGGCGGAGCCGCTCGTCGTCCACGGGCGGGCGGCCAACCCACGGGCGGCGCGCCGGCGCGTCGACGAGTTGCTCGAGGCCGTGCAGCTGCCGCGCAGCTTTGGGGACAGATTCCCGCACGAGCTCAGCGGTGGACAGCGTCAACGAGCCAGCCTGGCGCGGTCGCTGGCCCTGGAGCCGACCCTGCTCATCGCCGACGAACCGACAAGTGCCCTGGATGTGTCGGTGCAGGCGCGGGTGCTGGAACTCTTTGCCGAGCTCCAGCGTGAATTGGGTTTCGCGGCCCTGTTCATCAGCCACGACCTCGCGGTTGTCGATATTCTCGCCGACCGGATTGCCGTGTTGTACAAGGGCAAGCTTGTCGAGGAGGGCACGGGAGCTCAGGTGCTGGGCGCGCCAAAAGACCCGTATACGCAGCGGCTGCTCGCGTCCCTGCCGGTTCCGGATCCGGTGCAACAGGCCGAGCGTCGGGAGGGTCTGCGCAGGTTGCGTGCGGCAGTATAGAAGTCATGAAACCTGGCGCGGCATCCGTTTCCCCGATCACGACCAGTGACCTGACCATCGAGTATCCACCGCATGGGGCCAGCCCGGCCTTCGTGGCCGTGCATGGTCTGACCCTGCGGATTGAGCCGGGTGAGGTGCTGGGGCTGCTCGGCGAGAGCGGCTCCGGCAAGAGCACGGTTGCACGGGTGTTGTCCGGCACCGCTCTGGGGAGCGGCTCGGCACTCGGGAGTGGCACCGGATTGCGCCCGCAGATCACCGGGGGAGAGGCGACCGTGCTCGGGTTTCCGCTTCGCCGCATTACGCGGCGCAAGCTGGCCCGCCTCACGTTCGGTGTGGGCATGCTCGCCCAAGACGCCGCAGAGACGCTCCCGGCCACCATGACGGTTGCCGAGATCGTGGCGGAGCCGATTCTCGAACGCGACCGTCGCTACAACCACGATGCTCTCGCGACACGAGTGGCGACCATGGTCGACGCCGTGCGGCTGCCCCTCGCCGTGCTCGGCACATACCCGTACGAGCTCTCGAGCGGGCAACGGCAGCGTGTGGCCCTCGCTCGCGCCCTCGTCTTCGAGCCGAGCCTGCTCATTGCCGACGAGCCGACGGCGGGCGTGGACGTGATGGTGCGCGATGCCGTGATCGACCTGATCGGCGAGTTGCAGCGCGAACGCTCGTTCTCAGCCCTCGTGATCAGCCATGACCTGGCGGTGCTGCGTCGTGTTGCCAATCGAATCGGAGTCATGCACCAGGGCGTTCTTGTTGCCCTCGGCACCATCGACGAGGTGTTCAACGATCCGTGGCATCCCTACGTTGCGGGGCTGGCCGCTGCCCTGAGCAGCGATGAAGAAGTGCTCGGACCGGAGGAGTTGAGGGACGTGGACTTAGCCTAGAAATTCTGACCGCCCCCCAACGAGCGACACGCCCGAGGGCGCACACGATTGTAGGACCGCCGGGTGGCGAAGTGAGGCGTCTTTCGGCCCGAAATGACCGACTGGAGGGGCGCGGGCGCCCTGATGGCTTTTGGGAGCCCGTCCGTCTTGGTAGAGTAGTAAAGCTGCGCCGGTTGGTAAGGCAACAACCAGTACAAGTATTCCTCGATAGCTCAATTGGCAGAGCAGCGCACTGTTAATGCGCAGGTTCTTGGTTCGAGTCCAAGTCGGGGAGCGAAAGGTCACTCAGGGCTCCACCCCGGGTGGCCTTTTTTTGTTTAAGGCTCTCTGTGGTTCTTGGCAGACGAAAGCGGGAGCGATGAACTCGGTGGGTGGGTCCGAGGAGGTACGCGACGAGCGGCAGAACCGCCGCCTGGCGGTTCGGAGTGGACTGGCGGTAGGGCTGGCCACGGCGGCCTACGGCGTCTCGTTCGGGGCGCTTTCCGTCGCCGCAGGCCTCACTATCCCGCAGACCTGCTTCATCAGCCTCGTGATGTTTTCGGGCGGTTCTCAGTTCGCCCTTGTGGGTGTGCTCGCGGCCGGGGGAGTTGCGGCCGGGCCGGCGGCGATTGCCGGTGCCACACTCCTCGGCGTGCGAAACGCGATCTACGGCATCCGCACCTCGCCGATCGTGGGACCCGGGCTGTGGAAGCGCGTCGCAGCGGCCTGGGTCACCATTGACGAATCAACCGCGGTCGGACTCGCGCAGCCGACGCCGAGCAGCCGGCGCGTCGGCTTCTGGGTGACGGGTCTGGCCGTGTTCATCGGGTGGAACATCACGACCCTCGTGGGTGCCCTGATCGGCGACGCCATCGGCGACACGCGCACGTTCGGTCTCGATGCGGCGGCGGCCGCCGCCTTCGTGGGGCTGCTGTGGCCGCGCCTCAAGCACGTCCAGCCCGTCGTTGTGGCAGTCGCCGCCGCGGTCGTCGCGGCGGCGCTGACGCCGGTGCTGGTGCCCGGCTTGCCGGTTCTCGTGGCGGCCCTGGTCGCTGTCTTCGTCGGACTGTTCAACTGGTTCGGACGGGCAGCGGATGTCGCTCCGACCGGACGGATGGCACCATGACCATCTGGCACATCGTGATCGCCGCGTCCATCGCCGTTCTGGCCATCAAGTTCGTCGGCTACCTCGTGCCGCCGACGCTCCTCAGCCGGCCGGCGCCGGCAAGGATCGCTGACCTGCTGACCGTCGCTCTGCTCGCGGCGTTGATCGCCGTGCAGACTCTCGGCAGCGGCCAAGCCGTCGTACTCGATGCCCGGGTGCCGGCCGTACTGGTTGCCGGCGTCTTGTTTTGGTTGAAGGTGCCGTTTATCGTTGTCGTGATCGCGGCGGCCGTCGTGGCCGCCGGCATCCGAGCCCTCACGTGATTCGGCGCCGGCGCATTCGGGGCCGGCTCAGCCTTCGAGGTTGTCGACCCCCGGCACCCAGCTCAGGCCCGGTTCGCCCCAGCCTCGCTTGCGGGTGACCTTCTTCGCCATCTTGGCGTAGACGTGCTCGAGCCGATCCACGTAGATCGTGCCGTCGAGGTGGTCGAACTCATGCTGGAAGATGCGGGCCAACCAGCCGTCGGCGCGAATTTCGAAGGGCTTCTGCTCCAGATCGAGCGCGTGAAGAATCGCGGATTCAGCCCGGCGCAGCGGAAAACGCTCCCCGGGGAAGGAAAGGCACCCCTCGTCCTCGTCCAGTTCGTCCTCGTCGGCGTGTCCGGCCGGAACGGGGGTGATCCAGAGCTCCGGGTTGATGGCGACGCCGCGCCACACGACCTCGTCATCGTCCTCAAAGCTGTAGGTGAAGAGGCGCAGGCCCACACCCACTTGGGTGGCGGCGAGGCCAACGCCCGGCGCGGCGTCCATCGTCTCGAACATGTCCCGCACGAGGGTGCGCAGCTCGTCGTCGAAGTTCTCGACGAGAGCGGCGGGGGAGTGCAGAACGGGGTCACCTGAAATTACTATTGCGCGTACGGCCATTCCTCAAGAATATCCGCATGGATCTCGGTACAGTCATCTGGTGACCACGGACCTGACAGATCTGGCAGCGGAGATCACGATTGACCCGCGGCAGGCCATCGGTATTCCGCTGGCCCTCATCGGCGCGATCTTCCTGTCCCTCGGCGCTCAGTTCCAGCACCGCGGGGTCACCAAGGTCGAGGCGTTGACGGTGCAGGCGACAGGGGGCCTCAACACGAGGCAGCTCATGCTGCTGCTGGCTCGGCCCTCGTGGGTTCTGGGCACGCTCATGCTCGGGCTCGCGATTGCCTTCCAGCTCACCAGCCTGGCCTTCGCTCCCCTTCTCGTTGTTCAGCCACTCGGCGCGGTAGCGCTCGTGATGACGGCCATTCTCAACGCTCGAGTGAGCCAAGTGCGACTGAACCGGGTGTCCATCATCGCGATCACCATGTGTGTGGGCGGCGTTGGCCTGTTCGTGACCGTGGCCGCGTTCACTGCGGTGGACAAGCCCGTGACCGACGCAAACCTCATCACCATCCTGATCGTGCTCGGCATCGTGTTGGCAGTGTTCGGCGTGACGTTTGCGCTCTTCCGCAATCGCTTTCGGGCGGTCTATTACATCATCGGTGCGGGGGTGCTGTACGGCTTCGTGGCCACGCTGGCCAAGGTCGTCATCAACCGTGTTCGCTTTTCGAATTTTGAGTGGCTCACCGTGCTGTGCGTGCTGGGGCTGCTCCTGGCGGCGGCGCTCGGCGCGTACTTCGTGCAGAACGCCTATGCGAGTGGACCCCCAGATCTGGTCATAGCTGGGCTGACCGTCGTTGACCCGCTCGTTGCTGTCGGCATCGGCATCGTGGTCTTGGGTGAGGCTTCGCAGGCCCCGCCGTTGGCGGCATTCGCCTTTATCGTTGCGGGAATCATCGCCATCTGGGGTGTCTTCCTGCTCGCGCGCTATCATCCGCAATTCGAGCAGTAGTCGGTTGAAAACCCGGCGCGCCCGTCTGCCGGGCCCGGGAGTTGACTGTGCGGTTTAGACTGAATCGCTAAGACACATCATCTCCACCCGACAGATATCAGTTTTCTCGCCGGACGAAGATCCCCGGCACACCTACGTAGGGACCTCGCCTCTTGTCAGATTCGACCGACGTGCAGGGCACAACCGCACCGGAAGTTGCACCACAGGCAAAGGTGCCGATTCGCGTCCTGATCGCTGCGGACACATTCGCTCCCGACGTGAACGGCGCGGCCAAATTCGCCGAGCGACTCGCGGCCGGCCTCGTGTCCCGTGGGCACGAAGTGCAGGTCATGGCGCCGTCGGCCTCGCGCAAGTACGGCACGTGGACTGAGATGCATGAAGGCCAGCCCATGACGGTGCATCGCCTGCACAGCTGGCGTTGGTACCCGCACGACTGGCTGCGTTTCGCCCTGCCGTGGCTTGTTCGGCGCGACAGCCGCCGTATTCTCGACACATTCCGGCCCGATGTCGTTCATTTTCAGTCCCATATCAATGTGGGGCGTGGGGTTACGATCGAGGCCGAGAAGCGCGGAATGCGCATCATCGGCACGAACCATTTCATGCCCGAAAACATGGTTAAGTTCTCCCTCGTTCCGGTGGGGTTTCAGGACCGGGTGATCAAGGCCGCATGGCGGGCCGCACGACGCACCTTCGGGCGCGCAGAGGCTGTGACGACACCGACGCGCCGCGCGGCGCAGTTCCTCGAGAAATACACCGGGCTGACCGGGGTGCACGCGATTTCGTGTGGAATCGACGCCGAAAACTACTCGCCGAACTTCGAACCGCGCGCGGAGAATCGCATTCTCTTTGTGGGGCGGGTGACGGGGGAGAAGCAGATCGATGTGCTGCTGCAGGCTGCCGCGCTTCTCAAGCCCGACTTGAACGCTCAGATTGAAATCGTGGGAGGCGGTGACCAGCGGCGCAATCTCGAGCACCTGTCGGAAACCCTCGGTCTCAGGTCCCGGATCACCTTCACCGGCTATGTGACAGATGAGGAGCTGCGCTCGGCGTACTCCCGCGCCACGCTCTTTGCCATGCCGTCGATCGCCGAGCTGCAGAGCATCGCCACGATGGAGGCGATGGCGTCCGGCCTTCCCGTCGTCGCCGCCGATGCGATGGCCCTGCCGCACCTCGTGCACGATGAGCAGAACGGCTTCCTGTTCAAGCCCGGAAACGCCCAGGACTTGGCCGACAAGATCACTCGCGTTCTTGAACTGTCGCCAGATTCACTCGAGGAGCTCAAGCGTGAGTCGCTCAAGTTGATCGTTGCTCACGACATCCGCCGCACGCTGAACACATTCGAATGCCTGTATCGTGGGGAGCCGGTGACCGATACGGTCACTAACGGTGCCTCCGCTCACTCGTCAGAATAAACTCTGACGGTATTGGAAGGTTTCGGGGCGGTAGCTCAGCTGGTTAGAGCACCGGGCTCATAACCCGTCGGTCCTGGGTTCAAGTCCCAGTCGCCCTACTGAAAATGTGGTTTGATCAGGATTTCTTGTTTTCGCTTTAGTGGCAAGACTTGATATATCCATTGTTTATACATTGTTTATTGCAAAATAACCGGCCCTTTCGGGCCCTGTCCATGATCGAGTTCGTCGGGATCCGACCCGGTTCGAGTGGTCTGGAATGGCCTTGAACACCTATGGGTTATGGACACTCAACAACTCATGGGGCTCGGTCTTGAGCCGGTATTAACGACAAGCGAACTCGCCGAGTATCTCGGCGTGAACGTGCAGGCCATCTACGACTTGCGAAACGACGGGCGTGGCCCGTCTGGCTTCCGAGTTGGCCGGGAGATTCGCTACCGCGTCTCCGACGTTCTCGGCTGGCTCGAGGGTCTCCACGAGCCAGCACCGTCTGTGCGTGAACGCGGGGGTGGTCGCTGATGGCTGGGCGACCGCGACTGCCGATCAGCACCTTCGGCTCCATCACGACGACCAAGGTTGGCCCAGAACGCTTTCGGGCGACGACGGTCTTCCGGGACTCTGATGGGCAGGTTCGGCAAGTGGGCGCGACGCGTCCGAGCCGTAACGCGGCGGTGGCAGCGCTGAAGGAGGAGCTGGCATCTCGTGTGCGCGCCGGTGGTGTCGGCGACTCGCTGAATGCGGGCTCTCCGTTCCGGCTGCTCGCCGAAGCATGGATGGAGGATGTGCTTCTGGACGTGGACCGTGCCCAAGGGACAAAGGACGTCTACGAGAGTGAGCTGCGCCGGCTCGTGTTACCACATTTTGAGAACTTCACCATTCGCGAGGTGACGGTCGGTCGTATCGAACTTTTTCTTCGGATGCAGCGTGCTAAGTCGTACACGCGGGCAAAGCATTCCCGAAATATCCTCGGCATGATCATGGCTTTCGCGGTGCGACGGGAGATCATTCCGCGCAATCCCGTGACGGAGACGTCGCGAATGAAGAAGCCTCCTCATACCCCGAAGGCGCTCACGCCCGAGCAGTTAGGCGCCATCCGCCTGGCGGCCCGTGAGTGGCGCACAGAGGAGGGCAGGATGGGCCCCCGATCGGACGGGCAGGTGCGGGACATTATCGAGGTGATGCTCGGCACGGCGACGCGTATCGGCGAGGTGCTCGCGCTTCGGCAATGCGATATCGATATGGATGCCGATCCGCCGAGGGTGACCGTCTGCGGCACGATCGTCGTCAATAGGGGCGCCGGGGTTCTCCGGCAGGAGCATCCGAAGACCCACGAGTCGAACCGGGTCATCGGTGTGCCGGAGTTTGCGGCCGATGTCATTCGTGAGCGCCTGAAACTGATCGATCCGGCGGACTCCGATCACTTGTTGTTCTTCTCGCGGACGGGCACGCCGTTGACGCCGTATAACGTGAGGCGAACGTTCCGCGGGATACTCCGAGCCGCCGGTCTCGAGGGGCTGAACATCTCACCGCATTCCTTCCGCCGCACGGGGGCAACGCTGCTCGCCAACGAGCTCGGTATGCAGGCTGCGGCCGACGTGCTTGGGCACACGTCCACGTCGACGACGAAGGCTCATTACGCCGAGCCGGACCGCACGGTGAAGCCCGGCCCTGCCGCAGTCATGCAGAAGCTGGCACCGCCCAAGTAGGGGGTTTCAGTCGGAACGGTCAGCGGATATCAAGAACGTGACCCGCAAGTGAAATGGACAGTCATTCCTCCGTACGCATGGGCTCGCAGCAGAATGCCCAGGGTTCGTTGGGGCGCGCCTTGATCGGCCATTTCCTGCTTACATGTATGGTTCGAGTGGGGCTAGACGCGGCGTTCTAATGCGGTGGTTCTACACCGCGGAATTCCGCGGGCGCTTCGACGTCGAACGAAACTGGGACTGAATCGTCATGATTTTTTTCAAAGCACGGGTCTTGCTCTGGCCGCTTCTGCTGATCACTGTGCTGGTTGTCGCGGGAATGGGTGCAGCTTTCGCATTCGGTGGACTCAACGCTCTCGCTCTCAGTTCGTTGTTCACCAGCAGCTCGAGCGAACGCGATTCGCAGGTGGTTCAGTCCGTCACGCGTGTGCAAGAGGTCGCTTTGCTTAGCCTCCATATCGAGGGCGTCGCGAGGGATGAACGCACTGGAGAGATCCTCGGCGTGGCGGTGCCAGCGAGCGAGAAAACGACGCTGATCCAGTACAAGTTCGACGCAAAACTAGGCATCGATGGGTCACAGGTGAAGATCGAAGCCACAGGCCCAGACGCGTTTCTGGTTACTATCCCTCAATTTGTCGGCATCGGCTTTGACGATCCTGTGTTCGAGGATCCCCTCGAAGACAACAACGCGCTTAGCTGGGTGACACCGCCAGCCATTCAAACTCGTATGGTCAACAACATACTCAGCGACGAGAATAAGCAGGCCTACATTACGCAAAACACAGCAGCGCTTAAAGAGCAGACCAAGGTGTTTTACTCCGGAATCATCGCAAGCGTCGATCCCGCAATCACCCTAGACTTTGAGTTCGCTGGGTAGATGCCCGCAGCGCTCGGCCCTCGCCGCGTCGATAGGCTCGCCCTTCCGGCAGCCATCTGGGGCGTTGTCGCCATCGCCTGCTGACAGGCCGCGTTGCCGTCATCCCGGCATGACGTCGACGTGGCGGCGCCCTTGGGAGCGCCGCCACGTCTTGGCCGGGCAGTGTTGTCAGGACCTACTTGCCTAACCTGTCTTCGTGAGGGGTGCGCAGCGTGAGGTCTTGATCAAGCCGTCAGAGGCCTGCACGGTGACCACGGCCGGGCCTGAGCTCAGGTCGTTGTCGATGATGTCATCGCCCGTGGCGTTCAGGCGTGCCCAGTAGCAGTTCGATCCGCCATCAGAGGTGTATGTGCCTGGCTGAACATCTGCGCCGACTCGAAACGTGCCCTCGCCGGCGAACGTGTTGGCAGCGGCGACGTCTTCGGCGCCTTTGACGGCCGCCTCACGGGCATCGAGTTCCGTCGCCCGCGTGGATTGCGCGGTTTCCGCCGCGGCCAAGTCAGCCTCGCGCTTGTCCGAGGTCTTCACCGTGGATCGCAGGGTGCTAACTTCGCTGCCGAGTTCCTGCCATGCGGATTTCATCGAGTCATAGTTGCTTGATTTGATGGCCAGATCCTCGGCCAGAACGTCGGCTCGATCCGTCGCGGTGCCGAGGGCTCCCGCGAGGATCGCCGTGAGAACGATTGCGGCGACCCCGGTGAGGAGCAACGCGGACACGGGCACTCGGGCGGTCAAACCTGAACGCAGTCCCATCAGAACACGTGAGCCCAGCGGCTTTCGCGCAGCGGGCGGTGGATTCGACATCATCAGTCTCTTCGTCGCTTGTCTGCCGGGTCACCTACTCGGCGACCATTGTCCAGTTGCCGTCGGCGCTCACCACGATGGCTGACGGGCCCGAGCTGAGCGGAACGGTTCCCGAGTAGGTGCCGATCTCGTTCACGAGCAGTCCCATGCTGAAGGCTTCGTCTGTCTCCTCGATGATCGCGAAATTGCTTGAGCCGTCGTGGGTGGCCGAGAGCTTTCCGGCGCTGCCCTCGTACAGAAACACGCCGTCGCCGACACCGGATGCTGCGAGCACGGGTGCGGTGGAGATGGGCGTGATAGTCAGGCTCCAGTTTCCGTCGGCCGTGATCTGCAGGGTCGCGTCGTCGCCCATTGAGTTGAAACCGTATTCGGTGGTGCCGGTATAGGCGCCGATGGTGTTCACGAGCAGCTGACCGGTGGAGGCGTTGGCCGCATCGAGCACGGAAATGGCGAAGTTGCTGGAGCCGTCGTGCGTCGCGGTGACGATGCCTGCGGTTGCGCCGGCAGGGAGGGTGACGAGGTTGTCGCCGGCCCCGGTCTGCGTGACGGGGGCGAAGGTGCCGAAGGCGTCATCGGCCCAGGACTGAACCGTGTCCGTCTGAACAGGAGTCTCTTCGACTACGGGGGCGTCTTCGGCAACCGCGATATCCTCCGCCGACCCAGCGGGCGCATCCGCTGCCGGGGCGACGGCCGACGTGGTGTCGGGTGAGTTGGCGCCGCTTGAGATTCCGCCAATTAGCAGGCTCAGTGCGGTGACCGCGAGCGTGACGATGATGGCCACCTTCTTGTGCTGTCGGTAGCCGGCGAGCTTGCGGCCCTGCTTGTCATGCTGCACACCGCCGAGGGTGAGAACGATGTCGACGAGCCACCAGCTGCCGAGGCCGGCGAATGTGAACAGTTTGAGCAATCCGGTGCCGGTCTTGCCCAGGTAGAAACGGTCGACGGCGAAGAAACCGAGCAGCCAGGCGAAGAGCCACGTGGCCACGAATGATTTGTCGGAGACGGGCAGATTCGCGTCCATGTCCCCGTCGGGACCCACCGGGTATGCGGCGAGGAACTGTTCCTGCTGTTCGACGGGAACTCCGGTCGGAATCGGGCGCTGATTGATGTTGGTCATGGTGTGTCCTGTTCTGTTGTGGTTCAAATGAGAGGAAAGGGGCCTTATGGTGCGGAAAGTTCGATCACGATGTCGAGACCGTTGTCAGGGTGGTAGCCCCAGGAAGCCGAGTAGTCGCTCCACGTGGCGGTCTGGCGTCCGTCGAGTGCCCGGGTGCTGCTGATGCGGGTCAGCACGCTGTCGGGGATCTCGAGTTCGCCGAGAACGCAAACGACATCGGCTACATCGGCACCGGGAGATTCCTCCCCATCGGTCTGCATCGACAGGCTCTGACCTTCGTCACCGAGTTCGATGAACGGGTCTGTCTCCACCTCGCACGCCTGGGTGGCATCGGTCATGGCCGAGGACGGAATAAGCGAGTCGATGCCGCCGGCGACGGATGCCACGAGCAGCGAACCGAGGATGCCGACGACGATGCCCAGCCCGCCGAACACGCCACCAATGGTGAGGTCTCGCTTGCTAAACGAGGGTGTCTGCGCAGCGGGCGCCGGCTGGTCGGTGGCGGTGGTTTCGTCGGTCATGTCCTGATCTCCCTGTCGTGTGCTGAGGGCAGGTGGGGCGCGGCCATTCCCCCCAACGCAACGGCCGATCCCCACCTACATGTGGCCGGCGCATTCAGCAACCGGGCACAACGTCAAGGTAGGGCTCCGGGCCGTTCAGGTACATGTCCAACGTTGATAAGGAGGGTTATCACAAACTAGTGAGAGACTATGCCTGGGAGCCATAGTCTGTACTCATACACGAGAAGGGAATGCGCATGACCATTACCGAGCCCGGCCTGCTGATGACCATGTCCGACATCGCCGCCCTCGCCCATGTGCAGCGCCCGGTCGTCTCCATGTGGCGCACCCGCGCTGCACTCACCGACTCACCCTTTCCGACACCCATCCTTCGCCAGCGTGGGGTCGACCTCTTCGACGCACACCGAGTGGGCAGCTGGCTCCGCGACACCGGTCGCGGTAACAATCCCCAGGCTGCCGCGGACGCCGCCGCCTACGCGGTTCTCGCCGCCACCGGCGGTTCAGACGAGAGCGCCTTTCGCAGCGTCACGGCTCTGCTCGCCCTACGCGCCGCCAGCGACCAAGCCCTGGGCGGCCTCAGCGTCGCGGGTCTGCTCGACGCAGCCGACGAGCACGACCCCGACGACGAGATGTTCTTTCGCGAGATCGAAGCCATCGGTGCGAGCCTGCCGGCCGTTGCCGGCTACGTTGACGCCCTTGTGGAAGCCGCGTTCGGTGTGGGGCCGGCATTCGAACGGATACTTGCCGACCGCACCAAGCGCGACCTCGCCGACGAAGGCGACCTCATGCTCAGCGGGCCCGCGCTCGAACTGGTGGCCGAAACGGTCACCGCACTCCGCCTCACCCAGGCCGCCGAGTCTGTGCTCGCGGATCCGACCGGAAGCGCAAGCGACCTCCTCCTGGCCATCCATGCCGCACAGGGCGGCGAGCTCTCCGTCACCACCGCGAACGATGCCCGGCCAGCCGCCCGGCTACAGCGCCGCCGCCTACTTGTGCATGGCATCTCGCGCCGTGGGCTCGACGTGCTCCCCTCCGGTGCTTTCACGGTGTCGGGTGCGGCCGTGCATGTGGCCCAATACCCGTCGGCGAATGACCCGGCCATGAGCGCGGTCAAGATGCTTTCGTCCATCGAGCAGATTGTGCTGCAGATGACCAACGACCAGCTCGCTGTGGTGATTGCCCCAAGCCCAGTGCTCAGCGACGCGGGCCTCAGCCGCGAGGCCGAGGAACTGCGCTCCTCCCTTCTGCGGTCGGGGCGGGTGCGTGCCATTGTGCGCCTGCCCGCCGGCCTGCTCACCCGCAAGCCCCAACAGCTGCAAGCGCTCTGGGTGCTTGGCGCCGCCCACGCCCATGTTTCCCTCGCTGACCGCTGGACGATGGTGGCCGACCTCACGGCGACGCCGCTCGATGGCGCGGTCATCGACGACCTCGTGGGGGATCTGGCTGCGTCACTCGGCGACCGCAAGACCGTGCGCGCCCACGCCTTCCGCTTCGCCCGCCTCGTGCTCACCCGAAGCCTGCTCGCCAGCCGACAGTCGCTCGTGGCTGGAGCGCTCACCGCTACGTCGGCAGCGGCCTGGCCCGCCGCGGCACGCGCCGTGGCCGTCGACCGGCTCATTGTTCTGCTCAACGACGACACGATCGCCGCCGTCAACGTGCCCGTGCAGCCAGCCGCCGGCGACCCTGCGGACTCGTCGACAGTGGGTGAACTTCTCAGCGCCGGACACCTGCGATACTTTTCGGGAAACCGCATAGCCGCCGGCGACGTGATTTCGGGGGCAGCGGATGCCGCGGGCATCCGTTTGATCGGCCCCGCCGAAATCGCGGGACAAACCGTGCTCGGTAGTCGCCGTATCGACCGTCTCCGGTTCGCGGCGGCTTACCCTTCCGGGCGCGTGACGGAACCAGGCGATCTGGTGTTCTGTACGTCTCCGAAACCGGCCGCACTAGTGGACACCGACGGCACCGCCGTGGTCGTGTTTCCGGCCCGAATCCTGCGCATCGACCCCGGCAATACGAACGGATTGCTCGGCGAGGTGCTTGCCGCCGACATCGACGCACTTCCGCCCGGGCATCGCCGCTGGCGGGCTTGGCCGGTGCGCCAGGTACGCAAGTCACAAGAGAACGCGCTCGCGCAGGCTCTCACCTCGATACGGTTAGAGCAGAAGCGTGCGCGCGACCGCCTGGGCCATCTCGATGAACTCAGCGCCCTGCTTATGGCCGGCGTCACTGCCGGCACCCTCACGCTCGCTTCCGAAATACCCGCTCCAGAAGAAGGAACACCGTAATGGCACCGAAGGTCAAAGTGGACGCACTGCCGACGACGATGAAAGAGCTCAAAGACACCCTGTGGAAGGCCGCCGACAAGCTGCGCGGCTCCATGGATGCCTCGCAGTACAAAGACGTGATCCTCGGCCTGGTGTTTCTCAAGTACGTGTCGGATGCCTTCGACGAGCGTCGCGAGCAGATCCGCACCGAGCTCGGCACCGGCGGCTATGAAGCCGACCAGATCGAGCTCCTTATCGACGACGTGGACGAGTACACCGGACGACGCGTGTTCTGGGTACCGGAACGCGCCCGCTGGACCTACATCGCCGAGAACGCCAAGGGCCTGCAAGCAATTGCGGGGGAGCCGGCCAAGCAGGTGGGCCAGCTCATCGACGAGGCCATGGATCTCATCATGACCGCCAACCCCACCCTCGCGGCCACCCTGCCCCGCATTTACAATCGAGACGGCGTCGACCAGCGGCGTCTCGGCGAATTGCTCGACCTGTTCAACTCTGCCCGGTTCACCGGCGAGGGGTCCACCAAAGCCCGGGACCTGCTCGGCGAGGTGTACGAGTACTTCCTGGAGAAGTTCGCCAAGGCCGAAGGTAAGCGCGGCGGCGAGTTCTACACGCCCGCCGGCGTGGTGCGCGTGCTGGTGGAGATGCTCGAGCCCACCCGCGGACGCGTCTACGACCCGTGCTGCGGTTCCGGCGGTATGTTCGTGCAGGCCGAGAAGTTCCTCGAGCACAACCACAAAGAGGGCTCAGAGCTCTCCGTGTTCGGGCAGGAACTCAACGAGCGCACGTGGCGCATGGCCAAGATGAACCTCGCCATCCATGGACTCAACGGCAACCTCGCCAGCCGCTGGGGCGACACCTTCGCCCGGGACCAGCACCCCGACATGCAGGCCGACTACATTCTCGCCAACCCGCCCTTCAACATCAAGGACTGGGCGCGCAATGAGCAGGACCCGCGCTGGCGATACGGCGTGCCGCCTGCCGGTAACGCCAACTACGCCTGGATTCAACACATTATCTCCAAGCTCGCCCCCGGCGGCACCGCCGGCGTGGTGATGGCCAACGGCTCCATGTCGTCGAATTCCGGCGGGGAGGGCGACATTCGCGCCCAGCTCGTGGAGGCTGACCTCGTCACCTGCATGGTAGCCCTGCCCACGCAGCTGTTCCGCAGTACCGGTATCCCGGTATGCACGTGGTTCTTCGCCAAAGACAAGACGGCCGGAGAGAAGGGCAGCATCGACCGCACCGGCCAGGTGCTCTTCATCGACGCCCGAAACCTCGGCACCATGGTCGACCGCGCCGAGCGCGCCCTCACGGACGAGGACATCGCCAAGATCGCCAGCACGTACCACGCTTGGCGGGGCACGGCCTCGCCTGCGTCACCAAACACCCAACTCCCGCTTGTCGAGCCTGTCGAGACCGAGACCCCGCCGGCCTACGTTGACGAGCCCGGCTTCGCCTACTCCGCGTCGCTCGCCGAGATCAAAGCCGCGGACTACGCGTTGACACCCGGGCGCTACGTCGGCGCCGCCGAGGCCGAAGCAGATGCCGAGCCTATCGAGGAAAAGATCGCCCGGCTGAGAGCCGAACTCTTCGCCCAGTTCGATGAGTCCGAGCGGCTCGCGGCGGTCGTGCGTGAGCAGTTGGCGCGAGTCGATGTCTGAGTGGAATTCCGATTCACTCGATCGCCTCACAACCAAAATTGGATCGGGGGCGACGCCGCGAGGCGGGTCAAATGTTTACCGGTTGACAGGCGTGAAGCTGATTCGTTCGCAGAACGTTCTTGATAATGCCATGAAGACACAGGACATTGCTTGTATTACAGACGAGGCAGCGGATTCACTCAGGGGAGTGACCGTCGAACGTGGCGATGTGCTAATCAACATCACGGGTGATTCGATCGCTCGTTGTGCGGTCGTTGACGAACGGCTGCTGCCGGCAAGAGTCAATCAGCATGTCGCGATAATACGGACAACGTCTGAGCTCGATCCACGATTCCTTCAAAGATTCCTTGTCAACCCCGTGTTCAAGGAATCTCTTATCGCGTCCAGTACCGGAGGAACGCGCAAGGCGCTAACGAAGGCCGACTTAGGGAAACTGGTCATTAAATTCCCGACGTTAGCGGAGCAAACTGCAATCGCCGATGTGCTCGGCGCCCTCGACGACAAGATCGCCGCCAACGCCGCAATGGCTGGTAGTGCGACCGAACTCATGTTCGCGTCCTATGCGGGCATCATCGGCTTGGGCGGCACGCGGACGATGTTAGTTTCTGAGATGTCTCGCAGGCTGGCATATAGGAATGATTTCAAGAAGGATCAGCTCGGTTTGACGGGTGATTTTCCAATCTTCGACCAAAGCGAGTCTGGCTTTCTTGGGTATGCCCACGGGACCGCCTCTCTGCAGGCTTCAGCAAATCAACCAGTCATCTACTTTGGCGATCACACTTGCACGCTGCGGTTAGCGACGGAGGATTTCGGGCTGGGTTCCAACACGATCCCTTTTGTTGGTCGCGACATCCCCTCTTCGGTTTTGTATTGTGCCATCCGTGGTGTCCAGGAGCATCAAGAGTACAAAAGGCACTGGCAGGATTTGATGGTGAAGCAAGTTGCTGTGCCCGGGGTTCCAAGTGCTCTGAAGTTTGCAATTGAATTCGAGACGGTACTCTCCCTGCCAGCTTCCGCCCGTAGGGAGAACGAGACACTGAGCGCGACGCGTGACATTCTGCTCCCACAACTCATGTCGGGGAAACTTGGCGTCAAGGACGCCGAGAAGTCGCTCGCGGGGGTGCTCTGATGCCCGCAGTTCATGTGCCCCACGTCCCGTAACCGGGTTCGCAGGGGTCCACTATAACTAGCTTTCACCAGCGTCAATGTATTGAGGGGATAGGCAATGACGATCAGGACACCGATGAACGAGCCACCAAGGGGCCTGTCCGAGGCGGCCTGGGAGGCGCTTGCGCTGGACCAGCTGGGGGAGCCGCTGGGTTGGAAGCCCGTGGCCGGTGCGACCATCGCCCCGGGTACGGGGGAGCGCGAGTCGTGGAGTGAACTGCTCATTCGTCCGCGGCTGCTGGAGGCGCTGCGCACGCTGAACCCGACCGTTCCGGTGGAGTACCTGCGGCAGGCCCTCGCCGAACTCACGTCGCCGAAGTCGATGGACGCGGTCACCGAGAACGAGCGCATCCACAACTTCCTGGTGCGTGGGTTCCCGTTCAGCTATCTCGATGCGAACGGGGCCGAGGTGAATCCCAGCATCCGCTTGATCAGCACCGACCCCGACCAGAACGACTGGCTGGCAGTGAACCAGGTCACGCTCATTCAGGGCGACGTGACGCGGCGCTTCGACCTGGTGCTGTACTGCAACGGCATGCCGGTGAGCATCATCGAGCTGAAAAAAGCCGGCAGCGAACGGGCCACTGTCGCATCCGCGTACGCCCAGCTGCAGACCTACCTGCGCGAGTTTCCGATGGCGTTTCGGTTCTGCGTGTTCACCCTCGCCTCCGACGGGCAATCCGCCGCATACGGCACGCCGTTCACCCCGCTCAACCACTTCTCGCCGTGGAACGTGGACGACGACGGCAAACCGGTTCCCGCCGGTGCCACCACGGTCGACGGCGACGCGGTCACCGGCCTCGACACCGCGCTGGCCGGCCTCTACAACCAGGAGCGGTTTCTGCAGCTGCTCACGTCGTTCACCGCGTTCGACGAGGGCGACGACGGCCTCACCAAGCGCATCGCCAAGCCGCACCAGTACTTCGCGGTCACCAAGGCGGTCGGCAGCACGGTGCAGGCCGTGGCGAGCAACGGCAAGGCCGGCGTGGTGTGGCACACGCAGGGCTCGGGCAAGAGCATGGAGATGGAGCTGTACACCAACCTGGTGGCGCGGAATCCGAAGCTGAAGAACCCCACCGTTGTCGTGATCACCGACCGCAATGAGCTCGACGGCCAGCTGTTCAGCTCGTTCGATCGCAGCCTGCTGTTGCCGAGCAAGCCGCAGCAGATCAAGCGCCGCGCCGAACTGCGCGCGGAACTGAGCAATCGCACCACGGGTGGAATCTACTTCACGACGCTGCAGAAGTTTGGAATCAGCAAGGCCGAGAAGGATGCCGGGGCGGAGCATCCGCTTCTGTCGGATCGGCGCAACATCATCGTGATCGTGGATGAGGCGCACCGCAGCCACTACGACGACCTCGACGGCTACGCCCGCCACCTGCGCGACGCCCTGCCGCACGCGACGCTGATCGCGTTCACCGGCACGCCCATCTCGTTTGATGACCGCAACACGCAAGACGTGTTCGGCGACTACATCGACGTGTATGACCTCACCCGTGCGGTCGACGACGGCGCCACAGTGCCGGTGTATTTCGAGCCGCGGCTTATCAAGGTGTCGCTGGCAGCGAATGTGACGGAGGAGACCCTCGACGAAGCGGCCGACGAGGCCACCCAGGGCCTCGATGAGACCGAACGCGCGCGCATCGAGCAGAGCGTGGCTGTGGTGAACGCGGTCTATGGCGCGCCAGAGCGCATCGACGCGCTGGCGGCGGACCTGGTGGAGCATTGGGAGAACCGGCGCAGCCGCATGATCAAGTTCATCGAAAAGCCGGGAAAGGCCCTGATCGTGGGTGGTACGCGGGAGATCTGCGCGAACCTCTATGCGGCGATCGTGGCGCTGCGACCGGAGTGGCATTCCGGCGCGCTCGACAAGGGTGTCATCAAGGTGGTGTATTCCGGTGACGCGACGGACCAGCCGCCGGTGGGGTTGCACGTGCGGCGCACGTCGCAGAATGATGCGATCAAGGCACGGTTGAAGAACGTGGATGACGAGCTCGAAATCGTGATCGTGAAAGACATGATGCTCACCGGCTACGACTCGCCGCCCCTGCACACCCTGTACCTCGACCGGCCGCTCAAGGGCGCGCTGCTGATGCAGACGCTCGCGCGGGTGAACCGCACGTTCCGCGGCAAGGAAGACGGCTTGCTGGTGGCTTACGCGCCGCTGGCCGAGAACCTGGCGAAGGCGCTGGCGGAGTACACCGCCGATGACCAGAAGGGCAAGCCGCTCGGCCGCAACATCGACGAGGTGATCGCGCTTACGGAGACCCTGGTTGAAACCCTGCGCGGGCTCGTGGCCGGGTACGACTGGAAAGTTGTCCTGAACAAGGGCGGGCCGAAGGCCTACCTGAACGCCGTCACCGGAGCCACGAACTACCTGCGCGCACCGACGACGCCGGGCAACAAGATGGTTGAGGGCGAAGAGACGATCGCGTCGAAGTACCGCCGGTATTCCGGACAGCTGTCCCGGGCGTGGGCGCTGTGCTCGGGGTCTCAGAACCTGGCCGAGCTGCGCCCCGAGGTGCAGATCTATGAGGAGATCCGTGTGTGGATGGCCAAAGCGGATGCCCTTGACCGGCAGGCGCGCGGCGAACCGATCCCCGAGGAGATCCAGCGGCTGCTGGGGGAGCTGATTGCGTCGGCCACGTCGTCCGGTGAGGTGCTCGACATCTACGAGGCGGCCGGCATGCCGAAGCCGTCGCTCAGCGACCTGACGCCGGAGTTCGTGGCGAAGACGCAGGCGGCGCGCAATCCGCACCTGGCGATTGAGGCGTTGCGCAAGCTGCTCACCGAGGAAGCGACGGCATCCACTCGCAACAACATGGTGCGGCAGCGGGCGTTCTCCGAGCGCGTCACGGAGCTGATGAACAAGTACACCAACCAGCAGCTGACCTCGGCGGAGGTGATTGCCGCCCTGGTGGACATGGCGCGCGAGGTGGCCGCAGAAGGCAACCGCGGCTTGCAGTTCACTCCGGCACTGAACAGCGACGAGCTGGCGTTCTTCGACGCGGTATCGCAAAACAACTCGGCGGTCGATGTGCAGGGCACCGGGAAGCTGGCGGAAATCGCGCGTGGGCTCGTGGAGGTAATGCGGCGCGACGTGCGCACCGACTGGACGGTGCGGGATGACGTGCGGGCGAAGCTGCGTTCATCGATCAAACGGCTGCTCGTGCTTCACGGCTACCCGCCGGACAAGCAGCCCGAGGCGATCAAGCTCGTGATGGAGCAGATGGAGTCCATGGCCCCGCGCTTTGCGGAGGCGCGGGCGGTGTGACGAAGCTCACCGCCAAGGGGTATCACGGGGTCCCGACCGTCAATCGTCGCAGGCGTCGGATCCTTCCGGCCCAGACGAAGATCGTTTATCGTTACGGCATGTCACACGTACTTAGCTCGATATAGGCAAGAAAAGATTTTCGATGCTCACACAGGTCACGTCTCCACAGCAGGTCTTCTTTTCACCACAGCGTTTGGTCGTTCCGCTGTTCCAGCGACCGTATGTGTGGTCGAGGGAGGTGCAGTGGGAACCATTGTGGAATGACGTGACTCGCCTCATCGAGGTGATCGAGGGCGGTGACGGAGACGCAACCCACTTTTTGGGGGCAGTCGTTCTACAAGCCCAAGCAACGGCACTCGGAGAGCTTCCTCAATACACGGTTATCGACGGGCAGCAGCGTCTGACGACCCGGCAAATCTTGCTGGACGCGCTCCACGGTCAGCTGGAGCAGCGAGGGCTCACGCACCTGGCCGGCCAGGTGCTCACTCTGGTCGAGAACCCCGACTCGTTTCGACTGCACCCTGACGATCGTTTCAAAGTGTGGCCGACAAACCGTGACCGAGCGGCATTCTCGGCGGCGATGTCGGCAGTCGCGCCGATAGATCACTCGTCGTTGCCCGCCGGCAAATTAGTGAACGCTCACCAGTATTTCTTTGAAGCTATCGGCGAATGGCTGGACTTGGACCCATCGGGCGCCGAACGGCGGGCAGGCCTGCTCGTTCCAGCCATCACCACTCGGCTTCAGATCGTGACGATCCAGCTGCTCTCGAACGAAGATGCCCAGGAAATCTTCGAAACCTTGAACGCTCGTGGTACTCCGTTGACGGCCGCTGACCTCATCAAGAACTATCTTTTCCAAAGGCTGGAGAAGGACGCGCTCGCGACTGAAAGCGCCTACCAAGACTATTGGTCTGACTCGGAGACACCCTTTTGGGAGGCCGAGGTCACGACTGGTCGCATCAAGTACGCCAGAAGCTCCCTGTTTCTCACGCAGTGGCTGACCGCCAAGACGTTGAAGGAAATACCCGCGCGTGAGGTCTTCATGCAGTTCAAACGATATGCCGGGGGCTCCGGGACGGATGTCCTGACCCTCCTGCGAACTCTGCGGTCCGCCGCCGATCGATACCGGGCTTTCACAGAGGGAGCTGCGATTCGGGACGGTGTACTCAGCCGGCTGAACCTCTTTGTATATCGCACGAGCAATCTCGACTCAGAAATCACTAAACCTCTTCTCATCTGGCTGGGGGAGCCAGAGCAGGCCGCTCTTGAGATGTCCGAGCGCGAACGCCTCTTGGACACTTTGGAAAGTTGGTTTGTCAGGCGTGCACTCGTTCGAGCGCAGTCGCAAGGGACAAACAGGTTGATGTTGGACCTGCTCATTCACCTGACGAAGCGCTCACCGGGAACTGCTGTGGACGACGCTGCGCGAACGTTTCTCGCCGCCCGGACCTCGAGCTTTGGTTATTGGCCCGATGATGCCGAGCTCCGACGAGAGCTCATTGATTTGCAGGCCTATAAGAAGCTGCGAAAAGGACGACTGCGGATGGTCCTTGAAGCGATTGAAGACCAGCGCCGAGGCTTCCCCGGCGGGCATTCCTTCTCTGTTTCTCCTGTCTCCCGAGGGGTGTGCACGATTGAGCACATCATGCCGCAGGAATGGCGCAGCAACTGGAACGATGCGCCCACCCTGGAAGCTGAGGACGGGCGCGACAGCCTGATCCAGACGCTCGGTAACCTCACGTTGGTGACGCAGAGTTTGAATGCTCGCCTGTCTAACGCCGCCTGGACTGCGCCAAACGGGAAGCGTGCCGCTTTGATCAGGCACGACACCCTCTTGCTCACACGCGACGTCGTTCATTCTGATTGCTGGTCCGAGGCCGAAATCGTTTCTCGCACAGACGACCTTCTCGAGGCTATTGCTGAGATTTGGCCCGTGCCCGCGGGGCACCGGGGAATAAGCGAGGTCGCCGTTGATCGAGCGCAATATCGCACGGAGGTTGTCGACATCATGCGTGCGGGTCTAGTGAATCCCGGGGCAACTCTTTACGCCAAGCCCGCCGCTCACCGGGGCGAAGTAGCAACCGTCAACCAAGACGGAAGCCTCCTTTTGAACGGTGCGTTGTATGCCACGTTGAGTGGTGCGGCGCGGTAGGGCGGCGGTACGGTGGCCGGGTGGCAGTTCTGGTGCGTCGACGCCGGTTTTCAGCGAACAATGGCGGATGTCCGAGCAGAGTACGCCGGGGGTGGTGACAAATCTCCGGTCCAGTAACGGAGGCACACCGTTCACTCTGTGAACGGTTGGATCACCCATTCGCGGCAGCGGGCGACAAGGAGCTGACGTGAAAGAGGACGGAGAAGCAGCCTCGGAGATCGTGCTACTTGCCGTTCCAGATTCCGCAGATGCTCGACTGTTTGTGGAACTGTCGAGCTACGGCGCCGACCTGGCAGAGGCCCGACACGCCCTTGAACTCGCAATTCGGGGATCTAACGACACGCTACTCAGGGATGCAGCGCCCTATCTCAGTGGATTCGCTGCACTCGCCTACTGCCGCACCTATTTCCCTTCAAACGTCAGACGACCTCTCACCGATCATGTCGTGATCCCGGGGGAGCTCCAAGACATCCATCTAATGATCGGCGCATTTCGGAATACAACGATCGCGCACTCACAATCCCAGCTCACGACGACATTCCCAGTCGCTCTTATTGATTCGTCATCTTTGCAACTGCGGGACGTCATGGCATCGACATTTGTTCAGCCGCTACCGCCACCGCTGGTGTCTCGATTCCTCGAACTCGTCAAAGCCGTCGATGACCTCCTCCTCGAGGTGACTGAGCCGGTTCGCCAGCGTTTGATGACGGAGATGCGCCATGCCGATTTGGCTCGGATGGTGGCCGAGGGGAAGAGCCCTGACGTTATTCACTCGACCGATGCTGACTTCAATCCGAGGACAAAGCGCCGGGCCTACCCCTCCGGGAACACGATCTACTGGTCAAAGACCGAGATTGATGACTGAACGGGCCTCGTGACGTGGAATCGGTGAAGCGCCAGGCAGTTTGCTGAGGCGAGTGCGGCAACCGTTCTGTTGTTCACAGATCAGGACGTGTCCGTGCGGGCATAAAACTCGGCCTCGGCTTGGCGCCGGGTGGCGACGTCGTCGATGACGAACTGGGCGAAGTCTTGGTCGCGATCGCCAATCGGTATGTCCTCAATGGCGTCGGCGGGCAGTTCTCCTGGCCATGACGTCTGACGGGCGGGCCGGTCACGGTCAAGGCGCGTGCCGGAGGTGGCCACCCAGTCGTGGAGGCGTAGGCGCGCGTCGGCGAAGTCGCGGTGCCAGCCGAAGGGGGCGGAGCCGTGCTGGTCGGGGTCGTAGGCGCAGAGCCAGTGCAGGTGCAGCGCGGAGAGTTCCCAGAAGAGTTCGGGGTGTCGATGCCAGAACGGTGGCACGACGGACGCTGGGAGTCCATACGTCCGTCGTAGCCAGTTCACCCACCGGTTGAGTTCGATCCATTCAGTTTCGGCTTCGTCGGCGGTGAGGAGGTTCCAGTTGATTGGATGCGGCGGCTCCGCAACGAGCGGCCCGTCGAGGTCGTCTGACTCCTCACCGAGTGGGACATCGTCACCGCCGAGCGGCCACTCAATCGGAAGTTCCACCATCGTCGCGCTCAGAACCCGAGTACGGCTGAGCCGGTGCGAACGGGCGTTGCCTCTTGGGAAATGATCTGCTGTGCAGCGGATACCTCCCGCTCGGCACCCGGAGTTGAGCGGCGGGTTCGGTCGACATCGTAGTTCGTGCGGGCGAGGTCGTGGCCGATCTTCTTCGCGACGAACTCCTCCCGCGGGATGATCTCGTCGTCGCGCTCGAACTCGAAGCTGCGCACGTAGCCTTCGGCGACGAAGCTGTCGCCCTTGGCGAACCGCGTGAGTGCCCGGTCGGCGGTGGCGCGGTAGGCAACGAGGTCGTGGAAGCTCGGCTCGAGCACGGTGAAGCTGCCGTTGTCTTCGCGACGGAAGTGCGGCTGCCCGACGCGGACGTAGAAACGGGTTTCGCCGTTCTCGGTGACTGATTGCTGTGGCTCCGAGGCGATGAAACCTGACAGTGATTGCTGCGTGTGAAGTGGCATGGGACTCAACCTCCTATCGTGAGCGGACCGTCGTGATCCGCGTTCACTACGAGGTGCGCCATTCGGCCCACGTTGGAGGCAAGTTCGGGGCTGGATGCCACGTGCCTGTGGTGGACTCCGTGGCCGTATTGCGGGCATTCTGCCCGTAAGGAACGCACAAATATGAGGAGCTCTTCTCAAACGGCCGCTGCGCCAATTGCTGCTGGCGCCTCCATCGAAATCGACCGCCACAAAACACTTTGTTAACCTGCACTCCTTCTGAAGGTCCCGACCGCCGAATGCGTGCTTTGTGACGATCAGCACGGTTTGACGTGGCAGACGAGAATACGAACCCTCCCGGTGCTCGAGACGACGAAAAACGCGTCGCGGAGGCACCATAATGAAAGCACACGTGGCACGGGGGAACCGGTATGGAATCTTTTTGGAATGGTACTGTCGGCAATGTTGTCGTCGGCCTTATTGGCGCAGCAATTGTTGCCGCATTGACATATGGCTTAACGAGGATCCGAGACGCCGTAATCGACCGCCAATTCCCGGTCGCTGGTATGTACCGAAGCACTTTCGAAGACACTGTTGATGGCGTTGCCGTCCACACGAAGGCGATAGCAACGCTCAAGCAGCGGGGGCGCAAGGTTTGGGGCCCAACTACTGTCATCAACGGCGAGAGGACGTGGATTCTCGACGGTCGCATTGCAGCTGGCGGTCGGATCCATGGGCGGTACACCGCGGATGGTCCCCACGACGAAGGATTAGGTGGATTTTTTCTTGAACTATTATCTGACGGGCATCTGGAAGGGATGTGGACTGGGTATGACACGGAGAATAAACTCGTGAGCGCAGGCCGCTACAGCTTCTGGCCAATGATGGCGATGCCCATAAGACGCATGGCGACTACAGATTTGGACGGCACGCTCAGCGTTCTGGGAAACGCGCTTGGATCCCGATACGTCTCCCGCGCCGAACTTGCCACCTATGTCGGGCGAAATGACAGAATTGCGTTCGTGGCTACGGGGAAGGATGACCAAGTCTATGGAGCCGCAACCTCCGACCTGCCTGCAGGCGCCAGCAGCGTCCTAGAGCTCTTGCCAACAGACGCACAGACTCGTGTTCTTGCCCTTATTCCTGAACTTGAATTCAACAGGACCGGTTTGTTGCGCTCCGTCGCTGTGTCCCCGAAAGCACGCGGCAACAGCGTGGGAACAAGCCTGGTGCGAGCTTCCGTGGAAGCGCTCTGGGATATGGGGGCGACGAGTATCCTTTCCATCGGTTGGACAGACATAGATGGATGTCACATTCAGGGTCCACTCGAAGCGATGGGTTTCGCCGTGCAGGGTGACCTTGAGGATTTCTGGGGCGCTGATTCCATCAGCAAGAACTACCAATGCCCAACATGCGGGCAGCCCTGTTCGTGCACGGCACGTATTTTCCTGCTGTCTAGGGTTTAGCTCGCATGGAGGGAGCAAACACAATTCAGGATTGCTCCATACAGGAATGCTCACACGGCTATGACTACGAAATGGCTTTGTCCCGGTTCGTGGATGGAAGTGGCAATCGTGCCTGGAGCCGTCGACGACGAGTAATCTTGAGCCCGCACGCCGAGTGCTGGACTTCATTCCAGGCCGGCTGTCCCGTAACGACGGCTTGGTTACAAACGGAACGACAGCAACTACTCGACTGCTGAATCGTGGGGAAGCTGCGGTGGATTGACCGCCTGTTGCAGCGGTTCGTCGTGAGCCGGTTCGCGCATCAGCCCTTCGATCTCCTCCCGGTTGGCGCGCAGGGCTTTGGCATCGGGGCGGGCGGTCCACATGTGCAGGGTCGCGATGATGGGTGGGGCCGCGCGGAGCATGATCAGTCCGGTGCCGAACGGGAGAGTGCGGATGGTGTCGGGCGGCAGAATCGGGACACGGCGGATCGAGCGTTGCGCTGACCGGGAACCGCGATCGCCGATGGTCGTGGAGTCGGTTGATTCGTCGCGGTCGCCGATCAGGGTCGAAAGGTCGTGGAGGTCTTTTGAGTTGGATCCTCCGCCGAGCACGATCTTGACGATGGATGAATCCCAAATGGTGCCAGCTGCGTTGTCGCTCCACTTCGTGCGTGCCTGCGAGAGGGACTGCAGCACCGGCATGGTCGTGATGCCGGTGCCGCCGCCCTCAGCCATCAGGTTGGGGAGGGAGGGGAGAGGTGCCAGGTTGCCGATCTCATCGAGCGCGAGGAGCAGCGGCGGGTCAAGTCGCGCACCGGCGCTGCGCGCTGCAAGGCGGCGAGCGGTCTCGACGAGGTCCTCGACGAACGCCGACACGAGTGCGGCAGAGTTGTTCGATCCGGCGCCGGTGGCCAGAAGATACAGCGTGCCGCTGCTGCGCAGGAACCCTTCAGGGTCGAACCCCTCGCCTTCGCTGGGTGAGACGGCGTCCAGCACTCGAGGGTCAGCCAGCGCACCCAACGAAAGTGAGACGCCCTGCCAGATGGAGTCACGCGTGCGCGGGTCGGCCTCGAGCAGGGCCTGGAGGGAGTCGCCCCATCCGGTGGCCGCGGCCGGGGTACTCATCAAGATGGAGACGGCGTCGTGGGCGGCGGCAGGGTCGAGGGTCCAGCGAAACAGCTCGGCAGGTTGGCAGCCGTCGAGGGCTGCGGCGTGCAGCAGGCATTGCAGGGCAGTGCGGGTCTTGGCTTCCCAGAAGCCGCCTCCGTCGACGCCGCCGGCGGCCAGTCCGGTTCCGGCTGCGAGCCCGGACGCGCGGATCATCGCCGTGAGCGGGTCTTCGCAGCCGCGGATCGGCGACCACCGGAGACCCACCGGCACGCCCGCTGCCAGCCGTTGCGGGTCGAAGACCGCGACGGGGCCCATCCGCTGCCGTGCGCGAAGCGTTGTCGTGAGGTTATCGGGGCGGGTCGACGTGGTCACCACCGGGCCCGGGGCGTCGAGGATGGCGTTGATCACGATATGCGCTCCTTTGCCGGAGCGCGGCGGGCCGATGACCAGGATGGAGTCCTCGACGCTTGCCCAGACGGTGGTGTTGCGGGATCGGCCGATTCGATAGCCGACGTCGCTGGGGCCGGCGTTCGTGAGGGAAGGGCGAAGGTGCGCCGCGCGCTTCATGAGGGCCGAGTGGGATGCGGCCCGCGTCACTTCGGCACTGGTCGCGATGCCGAGGATCCGGTGCGGATCAGCCTTGGCCGCGCGGCCCACGCCCCTGAACATCCTCCACAACCAGAGTGTCGCAGCCACAGTCAAGCCAAGCATCACGCTCGTCGTCAGCCAGTATGCGATGGGGTTCAAGCCAGGTGCTTGCAGGGCTGCCGACGGATGCCCCGGGTCGAGCAGCACGGCGAGCCCGGTCGCAGGGCCGCCCGCTGGTTGCCTGGCGCTTGTGACCCAGGCCGCTACGGCACCTGCGGCGCGGAGCAGGAGCGCGAACCCGGCTGTGGTGATTAGTAGCGCGATGCCGAGGTTGGCGAACTCGTCGCCGAGCGCAGCGTGCGGTCGCGGAGTGGTCATCGGTGATGCCCCCATTCGACGGATTGGTTAGAAGGTCAGGTGAGGACCGGTTCGGGTGAACCGTCTGGTGGGGGAGTAGGCGAAAGTCCGATCTCCGGAGAAGCCCACCGTCGAGTCCAGCAGGTCCGTGACATCCTGGGCGTCGATGACGAGGCTCGCGACGCCTTCTTGGATCAGCCGGTGGCAACCGGCGCTGGCGGGGCTCGTCACCGGTCCTGGAACGGCGCCGACCGGCCGTCCCAGGGCGTGGGCCTGGGCTGCGACGTTCAGGGAACCGGATCGATGCCCGGCTTCAACCACGACAGTTGCGCCCGAGAGAGCTGCGAGGATCCGGTTGCGCTGAAGGAAGCGCCACCGGGTGGGGGCGGAGCCGGGCGGTAGTTCGCTGATGAGCAGGCCGCCGCTCTGTTCGATGCGTTCGAAGAGCTGTTCGTGCCCGGTGGGGAAGAGCCGGTCGAGCCCGCCGGCCAGAACGGCGATGGTCGAGCCGGGGTAGGACACGCTGGCCGCCCTGTGTGCTGATTCGTCGATGCCGTAAGCACCGCCGGAGACGATTGAGCGGCCCTGCGAAGCGAGATCTGAGGAGAGTTCGGTGGCCACCTGGCTCCCATACGCTGTGGCGGCGTGAGCGCCGACGATGGTGACTCGGGCCGGCAAAGGCGCAGAGAGTTGGCTCGGGTCGCCCTTGAGCCAGAGCGCGATCGGTGCGCTCGTGCTGAGCTGTTGCAGTTCGCCGGGCCAGTCGAGGTCCTCTGGTGTCAGCAGCCGGAGGTCGTGGCGTTCCATATCGGCGCGGATCCGGTCGACTTGGCCGGGGTTGATTCGGGGGGCGAGTCGTCGTCGCCACAGCTCGCCCTCCGCGGGATCGATGCCGTTGGGAAGTCGAACGCCCGAGGTGATCAGCTGCACGGTCTCCGCTGCGCCGAGTCGGGCGATCAAAGTTCCGGTGATGACGTCGCCGGGCTCGGACAGCGCCGCGAGCATCATCCTCGCTTCTCGTTCATCTTCCAGAACTGTCTCGGCCATGGCATCCATCCTCACTCTGAATGAAAGGTGCGCTGCGGGCACCGCACGCGATTACTGAACTCCGGTCATCCGGGCGGTTGTGTCGAAGGCCGCAAGCTCATCAGGGTGCAACTGATGTTGCACTACAAAGCTGCGGTCCTTGATGCGCCAGAGCCCTTGGCCGGTGCCGAGGGCGGGGAGCAGCTTCTGTTCGGTTCGGCTGAGCCCAAGCGCGGTCGCCGTGGATCCGAGCTGGTCCGGTTCCTGACGGTAGACGATGCGAGTCTCGGCGTTGGCCAGCAGTGATGAGGCGAGGGCGCGCATCGCGGATCCTGAGTCGCCGACGTTGTCGAGGTCGCTGAGCTTGTGGAAGACGAGCATGTTCGCGATGCCGAAGTGCCGGGCCAGGCGCCACTGGGCATCCATCCGGCGAAGCAGCGCCGGATACGCCATCAGCCGCCAGGCCTCGTCGTAGATCACCCACCGCTGGCCGCCGTCTGGATCCGCCAGCGCGGACTCCATCCACGCCGACGAGCACGTCATCAGCACCGAGATGAGCGTCGAGTTCTCGGCCACCCGCGACAGGTCAAGGGAGACCATCGGAAGCGACGGGTCGAAGCGCACGGTGGAAGGTCCGTCGAAGAGCCCCGCGAGGTCGCCGGCGACCAGGCGGCGGAGGGCATGGCCGACGAGGCGTCCGTCTTCCGCGAGGCGTCCCTCGTCGTCTTCGGGGTTGGGAGAGAGGATGCGGTCCACGACCATGGGCAGGATGGGCACAGGGGAGCTCCGCACAGCATCCGCTAATGCGAGGTCGATGGCCGTGTGCTCGAGTGGGTTGAGCGGTCGTTCGAGTACCGTCTCGGCGAGGGCGCCGATCAGGTCACGGCGTCGCGCGGTCAGCTGCGCTGCCCACTCGGCATTCGAAACGGATGCCGCTCGGTGACCCTCGTCGAGTGGGTTGAGCCGGTTGGGGAGTCCATGGCCGAGGACGATCGCCTTGCCGCCGACGGCTTCGGCGACGGCGGTGTGCTCGCCCTTCGGGTCGCCGGGCACGTAGACGCGCCGGCCGAAGGGGAGCGAGCGGGTGTAGAGGGACTTCGCCAGGGAGGATTTGCCGGAGCCGACGATGCCGGCGAGCACGATGTTCGGGGCGGTGATCATGCCGCGTTGGTAGAGCACCCACGGGTCGTAGACGAACGAGCCGCCCGAGTAGAGGTCCTGCCCGACAAAGACGCCGGCCGAGCCGAGTCCGGCCTCGGCGAGGAACGGGTAGTGGCCGGACAGCGTCGCCGAGGTGTCCTGGTGCTTGGGGAGCCTGAGTCGCGCAGGCATGCGTAATTGGGCGGGACCAGCCTCGCCACTTGAGGCCAGGTAGGCACTCGATCGTGCTTCGTCCCGCTCGGTACGCCACCGGGTGCGGGCTTCGAGTTGCTTGGCTTTGCGGGCATCCGCTTCGATCTTCGCGGCGGCTCGCCTTCGGGCGCGACGGTCGCAGCGGAGCTCGCCGTGCGGTTCGACCAACGCGGCCGTGTGCATCCGCTCGTTCGCGTCGGCGATTCTCACAGCGCGACCGCGTGCCCCGCCGTGCTGCTCGCCCGGTCTCCGGGAGGAGCCCAGATGTCGGCGGCGTGATGCGTTCGAATCGCGGGCATGGTGGACGGCGCGGGGGCGGGTTCCCATTCTGGGGCGACCGGGTACCGACGCAGGAGCGAGACGTACCGGAATTGCGTGCTGTAGGTCAGGGCGTAGGGCGAGGTGGCGTCTTCGAAGGTTCGGTCGGTCTTTCCGGCCGGGATGTGGTCGTAGACGTACCCGTTCGTGAGCGCGGCTTCGGTGGTCTCGTCGCCGTAGTCCCACTGCCGGAGGAACTGACGTGCCATGGCGGGTCCGCTGCGGTCGATCATGCCGAGTACGTCCTCGGCGTGCTCGCCCTGGAGGAAGATGACGCTGATCCAGCGGGAGTCTGGTGGCTTTGGGTGTTGGTCGAACATCTCGGCTCCAATCGGGGTGCTTTGCCCGACAGGTGCACACCGGTCACACCCACGACGGACTGCCACCTTCGCGAAGCTGCCTGCGTGCGTTTGGGTCGGCTTAGCCTGAATCCACCGGTCGACCTCAGATTCTGACGGCGCGTTAAACCGAGAATACCCCTCTGATCAGCTAAAATAGTTGTTACTTAGACAAACTATTCAACGATCAAGGAGGCATCTCGTAGATGCAACTTTCTCACACTCACCGGTCCTTTTCTGCATCCTTCGACGACCCCAATCTCGTGTCGTCGGCCGGACTGGTGCCCACGATGGCTCTGGCCGAGAAAACAGGCCTCGGCGCGCTGGTCGATGAGTGGGTGAAACTGCCCGGTTACTTCGGCGCGAATGCCGGCCTGAAAGCGGTGGCACTGGTCGCAGGAATGCTCACCGGCGCCGACTCCATCGACGATATGGCCGTGCTCCGGCACGGCGCTCTCCGGAAATTGTTCACCGGAACCTATGCGCCCTCGACCCTGGGATCGTTCCTGCGCGCGTTCGCTTTTGGCCATGTCCGCCAGCTCGACGCCGCCGCGTCCCGGTGGCTGCAGAACCTCGGCGCCGTCACGCCGATCGTGACCGGTATCGACGACCTCGCCCTGGTCGATATTGACGACACCATCAGGGAAGTGCACGGATATAAGAAGCAAGGCGCCGGGTTTGGCTACTCCGGTGTTCGCGGCCTCAACGCCCTGCTCGCCATCGTCAGCACCGGATCGGCCGCTCCGATCATCGTCAGCTCCCGGCTACGCAAAGGCCCCACCAACTCCGCCCGCGGCGCAAAGAAATTCGTCTCCGACACCCTCGCGACCGTGAAACGACTGCGCAGCCCAACCGCAAAAGGAATGCTTCTCCTCCGAGCCGACAGCGCCTACTACGTCAGCGCCGTCATCCAAGCTGCCCTCCGTGCCGGGGCGATGGTTTCGATCACGGCACGCCTGAATTCATTGGTGAAAGCGGGTATCAGCACCATCCCCGATACCGCGTGGACCCCGATCAAATACACCAATGCGATCTTCGACGACGCCACCGGGCGGTGGATCTCCGACGCGGAAGTCGCCGAAATCCCCTTCACCGCGTTCGGCTCCAAGAAGAAGAGCGAACAAATCCCTGGACGCCTCGTCGTGCGCCGCATCCCGGAACTGAACAAGACCGTCGCCGCCGGGCAAGGCACCCTTTTCGACCTGTTCCGCTTTCACGCGTTCTTCACCACCAGCACCCTGAACACCGTTGACGCCGACAAAACCCACCGCCACCATGCGATCATCGAAAATTTGAACGCCGACATGAAAGCGTCGGCGATGGCGCACTTCCCGTCCGGCGTATTCACGGCCAACGCCGCCTGGCTGGTGCTGGCCTGCATCACGTTCAATCTCACCCGCGCCGCCGGCACCCTCGCCAATCCCGCCCTCGGAAAAGCCGTCACCGCGACCGTTCGCCGCAAACTCATCAACGTCGCCGCCAGAGTATCCACGTCGGCACGACGCGTCACATTGCACCTGCCCGAAAGCTGGCCCTGGGAAGAAGGCTGGTCGGCGCTGTTCACCAGCGTTTGCAACCCGCCCGGCCGCGCCGCCACCTAACCATCGAGCCCGACCGGGCGCAACCAGGAACCCCAGTGGAACACTCAGGCATCAAGGCCCACAGCTCGACCGAGCCCAAAACCCCGAAAAAGGATCGCGCCCAAATCAAGAATTCATCAGAGGCCAACCGGTGGATTCAGGCTTAGCCTGGTGCGGCGACGTTGAGGAGATTCCGTCGAACGGTCGCGATGGCGACTTAGCGGACCTTTGCGCAACTGGGTGTTTCATAACTAACGGTGAGTACCGTCATAAAACCAGAAGGTTATGCGACGTAGTTATGCGAATCGCCGCACCGCGAGATTCTGGCGATCGGCGAAGGCCACAGGTGAGAGTCGTGAGACGCCCTATATCCCTAGGAGCGTGGGTCAGTAGTACCAAACTTTAAAACGCCGGTCGATTTCCCGGGCTTGGGGTGGTGGTCTGGGAAAATTGCTTATGAGCGATTCTGATGGCCTGTTCCCCGCGACGGAACTTGAGCATGTTGACGTGGTCGTGGATGACGGCGTTGAGGCTGGCGGTGGCGTGAACAAGCGGTTTCGGGCTTTCGAGCCGAATGCTGTGATGTTGGTGCCGCCGGATTTGGGTGAGTGGTTGCCGCAGAATCACCTTTCCCGTTTCATCGCGGACATCGTCGAAACTCAGCTGGATCTGAAGAAGTTCTATGCCTCTTACGCGAAGTCGAAGGGGCAGCCGCCGTATGACCCTCGGTTGATGGTCCGGGTGCTCCTTTACGGGTATTGCGTCGGGGTTCGTTCGTCACGCGAGTTGGAGCGGGTGTGCGTGGACGTGGTCGCGTTTCGCTGGTTGGCGGCGCAGCAGGCACCTGATTTTCGTTCCATCGCCCGGTTCCGCAAGCGTCATCTCTCCAGTCTGGGAAACGTGTTCTTGCAGGCATTGGAACTCTGCCGCGCGGCCGGAATGGTCTCACTCGGGCAGGTCGCGTTGGACGGCACGAAGGTGCGCGCGAATGCGTCCCGGCGCAAGGCGATGAGTTACGCCCGGTTGACGGAGAAGCAGAAGGTCCTCGCCGACGAGGTGTCTGCACTGCTGGCTGACGCGGACGCGATCGATGACGCGGAGGATGCTCGTTTCGGAAAGGACAAACGCGGTGATGAGTTGCCGCCGGAGCTTGCCCGGCGGGAGTCACGCTTGGTGAAACTGGCCGAAGCGCGCGCTGGCTTGGAGGCCGACGCGGCCGTCCGGGCGCGGAAAGAGGCCGAGAAGAAGGCCCGGGACAAGGGCGACGATGACGACATTGCTGCGCAGAAGGGTGATGATGCGGCGAAGAACGCGGTCGTGAGGCCGAAGGCTCAACGCAACTTCACCGACCCGGATTCACGGATCATGAAGACCGCCGACGGGTCGTTCCACTACGCCTACAACGCGCAGGCCATCGTTGATGCCGACCATCAGATCATCGTGGCGACGACGCTGACGAATATTGGCGTGGATGTTGAACAGGTCGTGCCGCTGGTCGAGAAACTCCACGCCACGACCGGCGTCTTGCCCGGGCAGGTCCTGGCGGATGCCGGGTATTGTTCCGCATCGAATCTGGACTACGCGAAGACTGTTGAAGCGGGCAGTGACGGCCGGACCGAGTTTTTCATCGCGACCGGCCGAATGAAGCACGGCGAACGTGTTCCCGAGGTTCCCCGGGGCCGGATCCCGGCCAATGCGACGCTGCGGGAACGCATGGCGCGGAAGCTCAAGACGAAGAAGGGCCGCGCGGTTTATGCGCGGCGCAAAGCGATCGTGGAGCCCGTGTTCGGTCAGATCCACACTCGGCAGGGCAAGTTTGTGTTGCTGCGCGGGTTGGAGCAAGCAGCGCACGAGTGGTATCTGATCGCGGCCTGCCACAACCTGATGAAGCTGCACACCATGCAAACCAAGGCGCTTCTGGCCACGCCGGCCGCGCTGATAGCTAGCCCGGCAACCTAAAGAGCAGGGCGGAACCGCCCTGACGGGCCGCGGCAACAACCTCGCCTGAACCACCAACGCGACCGTGGCCCTCTTTTCAATCGGCACAACCACAATCCCTGCGCCACAGGCCTTGATTGCCAGGCCAGCACCGCCCAACCCATCCCGAGGCTTGGACCCGTATTTCGCGGCACCAACCGTAAATAGGCGTTACTGACTCACGCTCCTAGGTAGTCGGCGGTGGTTTGAGCATCGTCTTCGCCAGCTTGATCTTGGAAGACTTCACTCTAGGCGCTGTCCACGAGGGCTTCGGCGCTGTGTCAACGATCGACTTTGGCTTGCTACAACGTCACCGCGGAGCTCCACCGCTCTGAAAGTCGGCCCATCACTCACACGCTGCGGCAGAGGGGGAGCGCTGCCGCGGTGAACGCCTGCGCCTGCTGGCCGACGAGTCGGCGGGTTTCGCAGGATGCCTGGATGGCGGCTTGCTCGATGGATGCCACGGCGGCGTCGAGTTCGTCGAGGGTGGGCGCGGTCACGCACACGAGTCCGGTTGTTCGGAGTACGCCGTGGCCGGCGGTGAGGTCGGCCTCCTGGTGCAGGAGGTCGTCGTATTCGGCGGTGGCCCCTGCATCCGCTATTTGGCCGATGCGAGTGCGTTGGTGGGCGTCGCTGATCAGTTCGGTCTTCTTCTTGCGCAGGTCGCGCGCGGCCTGGTCGGGGCGGACGGGCAGGTAGTGCAGCGCCACTGTGCGCAGGATGCCGTTGGTGAAGACGAGGGGTGAGAGGAATCCCGGGAACACCTGTGACCTCGGCCATTCGCTGATCCACAGCACAGCGTGGAAGGCGCTGTCGGTGCGGAGGTGATCCCAGCTCTCGGCGACCGCAACGGGGCCGGCAGTTTCGAGCGAGCGCCCGACGTCCGGGTGGCGTTCGAGGTCGACACCGACGTCGGGGTCGTATGCGGTTCGCAGTATTCTCGCGAGCTCGTCCGCGGGGAGCCAGCTGCCCACGGTGAGGTCCGCGGCGCGCAGGGCCGCGGTGAGGGCGGTCATTTCCTGGCGAAGCACGGCCGCCGCGCCGCGCATGCCGCCGCCATGGGTACGTACTTGGCGGGAGGCTGCGTTGAGGTCGAGAGAGAGGCTAATCGTGGTCGCATGGCGTTCGTTGGTGGGGCCGGCCCGCGCGATGAGTTCGCGGTAGGTGGCTGCGGCCCAGCTGTCGTCGTTGGTGCCGTGACCCTCCCACCACTCGGCGAGTCCGGTGCCGGAATCGGGCAGGGTGCGCTCAGACACCTGCAGCCGCGCGATACGCCCGGAGCGGCAGGCGCCGGCCAGCACGCGTCCCCACCCGGCGACTCGGCGGTGCTGTTCGCCGGGGTCGAGCAGGGCGAAGGCCGGGTGCGAGACTGCCACTATCGCGGTGAGTGTGCGCGCGTGCGGGTCATGGATCATCACCGCGCCAGATTCGGGGTCGGTCCATTCGCGCAAAGCGGATGCGTCGCCCGGCAACGACAGGGTGCCGACCGGGCGCAGGCGCACGATGCGGCGCCGATAGGTGAGCTGCTCGGTGCCGGCACGCAGCATCCATCGCGTGACGATCGGCACCCACTCGACGATCTTCCGGCCGCCGAGAGGGATGAGGGCTATCAAGGCGGCGGTGCCCCACAGGGGAGCCGACCAGGGGATACCCGAGGCGCCGGTTGTGTAGAGCACCGTGACGATGGTAAGCGTGCCGATCGACAGGGCGATCAGTTGCGGCACGGACAGGCCGAGCATGATGCCGCGTTTGGTGAGGCGTGAGAATTGCGCCGGCGCGAGCGCGTATTCGGTGCGGGCCTTGTCTGTGTCCATGGCTATACGTCCTTGCTTGGTCGTCCACGTGCGGAGTCTGGTGAGCTTCTGGGAGTGCCCGGTTGCGACGGGCCGGATGCCGGGGGAGTGCTGGGCGCGGCGGCGTTGCTCGAGGACTGGCTGTGGGCATCCGCTGCCTGACCGACCGTGCTGGCCATCTTTGGACCGGCCTCGGCGGCGGCCTTGATCACCTGCGCGCCGACCGCGACGCCCGCGGTGGCTGCCCCTGCTGCGGCACCCGCGCCCGCCGAGCCGGCCTTGGCCGACGCGCCCTTACCGGCGGCAGCACCACCGGAGCCGCCGCCCGACGACGTCGGGCCCGGCCCTCCACCGCTTGAGGAATTCGTCGGTGCTGGCCCGCCTTGCGATTCCTTCCCGTTTCCTCCATTGCCGCCAGGCTCAAGGATCTTCTTCGGCTCGTCGACCATCGGACCTTTCGGCACCGGGACGGGCCGGTTCATCGCTGACTTTGCCTCCTGCTCGCTGGACATCGCGTGGTACATGTCGACGCCAAGAAAGTTGAGGAACTTGTAGGTGATGTAGGGGGCGAAGGCTGCGATGAACATCAAGACGATGCCGGCGACCGGATCGCTGACGGAGGCGAGATCCGCGTCGATTGGTGCCGAGACTTGCGCGACAGCGACGAGAAAGATCACGACGAGCACGAGTTTGGAGAGGATGAGGGCCATCACGAAGGCGACCCATTTCGAGAACCAGCCTTTGGCGGAGTCCCAGGTAGCCCCTGCGAGGGCGATCGGTCCGAAGACGATCGCCACCAGGAGGAGGGCTTTGCGGATGAGGAGGGAGAACCACACGATGGCCGCGCCGGTGATCGCGAGCGAGGACAGGAAGATGGTGACGATTGCGCCAACGCCGGGGGAGGCGATGGTGATGCCTGTGAGGCCGGTGGCGAGGAGGGCGATGCGGTCGCCCATGCCCTCCATCGTGTTGCCGCTCGCTTGGACGACCCCGATGGTGAGCTGGTCGGTGATTTCGAGGAGCAGGCCGGTGATGGTGATGATGACAAATGATCCGAGCACCGACTTGGCGACGCCGATCGCGGCTCGGGAGAGCGCCGTCGGGTCGCGGTGCACGAGGCCGGTGAGCAGTTGTAGGCAGAACAGCACCAGGGTCACGAAGACGGCCACGCCGAAGAGCACGTTGTACACGTCGATGTATGCCGGGTCGGTGAGGTCCACGAGCGTGGTGGAGTCGAAAGCGGCCCACACGGCCTCGAAGAGCCAGGCGGCAGCGGAGCCCATCGCGTGGGCGAGCCAATCGAAAGGCGCCGCGACCAGCGCAGCGGCGCCTTCGCCTGCGGTGCTGCAGACGTTGGCGATCACCGGCACGTCGCACACGCTCATCTGGTGCCCCGTTCACGTGGGAATCGGAGTCAGACGGCTTGGCCGACGGTCCAGAAGAAGTTGACCAGGGTGACGGCTGAGCCGCAGACGATCGCGGCACCGCAGGCCACGAGCACGCCGACCTTGCCTCGTGAGGCGAGGTGCGGGTTGGACGAGTTCGCGCCGAAGCCCCACACGATGGCCGCGATGATCAGCGCGAGCACGCTCAGGATGAGCCCTACGGTCATCACCGCACCGACGATGATGCGTAGTTGCTCGATGCCGGGAAGGCCCGTCCCGTTCGGAACAATGTCAACCACAATCAGCTCCCTCAGTCGGTTGATGGGTACGAGAGAGAGGTGCGCAGGCGGTTTCCGATTCAGGCACGTGGAATGCCGAATGCGCCGATTTACCTTCGAGCGTTGACTACCAGCATTCCATGGCCCGTGCGGCTTAGGACCACACCCACCCAAGGCGACGGCGCAGTCGTCGTCGGACAACAGCGGTCGGCGATTGAAGGCCGGACCTGTCTATCCCGATGGGCATCGCACAGAAGAGCGCTGCAAGTCGAAGTAATAGTGCAGATTGGCTCTCAGAGAAACTCATCGCGAATCCGTGAGCAGAAAGGTTACGAAGGTTCATACCGGGTGACAGGAGTGTCACGCGAAGCGCTCGAACCCAGTTCGGGTCTAGGTCCCGATTTGCGAGTGCATTGACGTAGAAGTCCATGGACGGAAAGCGGCCCGGGGATTCGCCACGCTCGGTTCGATATAGCGGTTCGTCGAGCTTGAGGAGCAACTCCCGCGCAGCTCGTTCGATAAGTGGAAGAGACAGGCGAGCCGAATCGGAGAAATTTCCGGCCCAATGCAACATGACCGAGTCGGCGAAACATTCAGCCAGCTCCGCATCAGCCGAGAACCTGTCCACTATGTAGCTGGCAATTTTGTCGGACGGCGGTGGGGAAAACCGATCACGAATATGCTGCAGTTCGAGTGCCAGAAGGATTGAAGACATGTTGAGCGTGATGGTCTCAACTCGAGTGGTCTCTTCAGCCATGAAATCCGCGTTAGTGCGCTCAGGAAGACCGTGTGAACCGTAGACCGTTCGAGTGATGAGTGCCCTTATCGAGCCGGAAGCGGTGCGTTCTGCCGTTCTGATATTTGCTTCGTGGTCTCCGGATGGGCAGATGCCGGCGAAGAAAATCAGAAGTGCATGGTCCCATTTGCGTGCACGACGGTATCGCCGAAGGTGCGCACGAAAGAGGTTCTTGGACATCGGCACATCAACACCAGCGGTTTTCCATCCCATCGATTCCTGACTAACGGACTGCATGATTAACACGGCGGCGGCTTTCAAATCGGCGAGACCATACGATTTGGCCAGGTCCGCGGCTGTTTGCGCGTGATGCATCTTTTGGATCCCGTGATCGGCAGAGTCGGCGAGCATCAAATATTGACTAACGTGCCAGCGCCTGGCGAGCTGCAACTCCCGGGGGTTCTCTGCGAGCCTTGCGATTGTTTGAGCAAGCTCGTCGATGAATGAGATTGATGAATCTCCGATGGCAAAGAGAAGTTTCCGCAGGACCTCTCGCTCGCTGGGCCCAAGTAAGCCAGCGCGAGGGGGCGTCGAAAGTGCGGATAAGAGAGTAAGTGCAGTGCCGCTCGTCGCCGGGTCGTTGACGAGCGCCTCGCTCTGACGAAGCATGGCTGCGCGGACGGGTAGTTCCTCCATCATTCCGCGAGAACGAGCGATATTGTTCGCTCGCGCGAGTGAAAGCGCGGCCTGAAATACGGGAATCTCTCCAGAGTCGGCAGCCTCCATGTAGGCCGCGATTGTGAAAGCAGCATGCGCCGGTGACGTTTTCACGCGTGCTGTCAGGAGGATATCGGCAATGTGTGCACGGAGTCCCTGGTTCTCCAGGACCGTGATTACTTGGGACCACAGGTCCCATGCGCTCGCTGGAGTCGCAGACATGGGACGCGTGGCAGTGAGGGGAAGCCCAGATTCCACGAGTTGGACGTCGCCCGAACTATCGAAGTCTTCCTGGAGCTCGTAGGCGAATATGAAGTCGATCTCTACCCGTAGGTCCTCGTCGAGGAGCTTGTACTGTTCGTCCAGCCAGAGGCGTTCCCAGACCATGATGAGGTCATCTCCGGAGTTCACGACTCTGTCGAGTAGTGGAGCGACGACGTGTACATGGGGCGGGACAAACTCGTAAACCACGATTCCTCTTTCTCGATCGCTGTCGGTAGCGCGGTCGTTGGCGACGTGTCTCTGACCGCTGTAAACAAACGCAATTTACCTTCTCATACGGCGTATTGGGCAAGGGTGTTGTGACGGCAGATCCCGCCCTGCCTATGCCCCGGATCTTGCATCCGGGACACGATTGAGCGGCGTTCCTCGATACCGTTACCCACTACAAACAGTGCCAAATCACGGAGTGCCCCAAAGATGGGCCCCCGGTGCCATATCGTTGAGGCGAGGGGGCGGTTTCCACACCTATGTGCGAGATCGGGGTCCGTCAGAAAGAGCGTGTGCAATGACGGACAACGAATGGTCCGACGAGGATTTTCATAAGAAATGGCAAGAGCAGGCGGATCAGATGGGCCGCTTCAACTTGGCAATTTTCGGCAAAACAGGGGTCGGAAAATCCACCCTGATAAATGCAATCTTCGGTGAAGACGTCGCCCCGACCGGCGTCGGAGAACCGGTTACGATGGAAAATCACCTCTATCTACACCGAGAGGGATTCCTCGGCCTCCTCGACACGCGTGGCCTTGAAATCGGTAAAGACACGGACACACTCATCGCTGAGCTCTCAACGTATGTCCTGCGCATGCGCGAGAACCCACTGTCTGAGCAAATCCACGTGGCCTGGTACTGCGTACGCGCAACCGATCGCCGGTTTGAGGACACTGAGCGGAGTTCATACGTCGGCTACACAAGCTCGGGCTTCCAGTCGTGGCCGTTCTTACCCAAGTGCAATCGAGAGACGGCGAGTTGCACGGCGACGCAGTGGCACTGGCCGACCACATTGCCGAACTCGGGCTGCCGATCGTTGGTGGCCGCCCGATTATGGTGATGGCCGAGAGGGATAACTTCACTGGACAGGTCGAGCACGGCTTGAAGGACCTCCTGGATGCCACGTTTCGTGTTGCTCCGGAAGGCGTCGAGTTTGCCCTCGCTGCAGCGCAAAAAATCGATATGGGCCGAAAACGTCAACAGGCTAAGACCGCGGTCCGGTTGGCTGCGGCAGCGGCTCTGACGGTCGGCGCGATTCCCATTCCGGTCGCCGACGCTGGCGTACTAATTCCGATTCAACTCGGCATGATGGCGAGAGTTGCAGCAATCTATGGCGTCAAGGTGGAAACTGCCACGCTCGCAGCGGCCGTCGCGACGACGGTAGCTGCGGCGGCGGGAAGAAGCGCCGCTGTCGGCCTTCTGAAGCTGATCCCTGGCGCCGGGACGATTGTTGGGGGCACTATTTCCGCTGCCGTCGCGAGCACATTCACATTGGCCATTGGATACGCCTGGGCAGTTGTATGCGGCGAGCTCACACAGGGCAGGCTCAAGGGCGCCGATGGTGCGCTTGACAACGATATGGTGCGCGAACTGTTTCAAGCTCAGGTCGCACTCTGGTTCAAAACGGTGCGCGCAGGCAACGCGTAGTTAGGTCCGAGGCCGCTAGAGGAGGAATTCGGCTAGAGAGTAGAACCGACGCCGAGAAGGAAGTTGACCCAGGCTACGCCGGCGCCCGCGAGGGCGGCTGATCCGCAGGCGACCCAGAGTCCGACGCGCCCTCGGGAGGCGGTCTGGAAGTTGCCATTGGCCGCGGCGAGCGCCCAGGTTACGCCGCTGATGATCATCATGAGCACGGAGATGATCAGGACGATCATCAGCATCGCGCCGACGATGCTCTGCAAGTCTGCAGCGCCACGGACGGCGCCGAAGTCCGGGAAAACGTCCATGTCAGTGCGCCCTTCCGCATCCGGCCGCGGCGACCCCGGAATAGGCCGAGCCTGAGGCATCGTGTTCGGCCAGCCAATTCAAGGCATTGACGGCGGGCTGGCTCGCGCCGCCCGGGTGGATCTCGAGGTGAAGGTGTAGGCCGGTTGACTTGCCGGCCGAACCGACGTCACCGATGTGCTGGCCGGCGGCGACAGCGTCGCCGGTCGCGACGTGGATGCCGGAGTCGTAGAGGTGGGCGTAGTAGGACGTGACGCGCTGGCCGCCGACAGTGTGTTCGATGGTGATCAGGCCGCCGTAGGTGCCCCGCTGCCCAGTAAAGCTGACGACGCCGTCAGCCACCGCGCGGATCGGAGTGTTCATTGGCGCCGCGAGGTCGCTGCCCGAGTGGAACTTCCGCGCGCCGCTGTACGGGTCGATGCGCCATCCGAAGCTATCCGTGTTTGTGTACGTGCCAGCGGGAAGCGGGAACACCACACGCGCGGTCTCTGTAATGGTCAATCCAGATCCAACCGCGGTCGCCGAGGGCGCCTGAGTGAGCGCGGCGAGGATCGACTCAGCGACGGGCTGGTAGTTCTGGTACCGATCCGGGTAGGCGCTGACCTCGACGGCCTGCGCGACTGCGCTCGGGTCGAGCGCCTGCCACCCGGCGATGTCGAGCAACCCACGTGGCGAACCGGCGTTGGGGCCCGAGGGCCCTCCGAAGAATGCCTGTGCCTGATACTCCGGGCTCATGAGCTCGGCCACCGTTCCCCAGCCTGAAACCGGGCGCATCTGGAAGAGGCCCAGGGAATCGTGATCGGAGCCCACCCCGTCGTTCGCATACCCCGCGGACTCCGGATACGCGCTGGGGTTGGCGAGCATGCGCAGCGTCGATTCGGTGAGCGCGGCCATCAACGCTATGAGCACACCGGGTCGCCCCAGGTCGGCGTAACGCGCGCCGACCGTCATGATCGTTGCGGCATGGGTCAGCTGGGTCCTGTTCAGGGTGGTCGATCGGCCGTCTCGGGTTCGAGCCGCAAGAGTGTCAGGGATGCTGCCGACGAGGAGCGATCCCGATCCGCAGGAGCTCGAAGCGGGATTTGTGATCGCGGCAACGCCCACCAGCCCGACCAGTGGGCCGACGATCACGAGCACCGCGACGAGGCCGATGAGCTTCTTCATCGGTCGGCCTCACTCCAGGGGGCGGTCGGGCTGGGACAGCCGCAGGAGCGTGCACGTCTCCTCGGCTGAGCACACGACGAAGACCGTGAAGGTCACCTGTCTCTCCGTGTCCAGGGCCTGCGTGTTCCACGTGCCGGCTCGATAGCGGGTTCCCGACACGGTGAAAGCCCTCGTGCCCGGCGGTATCTGCCCTGCGGAGGCCTGCTCGAGCGCGGTCGACCAGGCGGCGGGCACCACGACCGATTCGACTTCGATCCATTGCCGGGTGCCATAGGTGGTGAGTTGCTGCCAGATCGGGGCGGCCGGGAAGTAGCCCCGAACGTCGGATGCCACTGCAGGGGCATCATCCGTGTCGGCGACGTCGACGAGCACCTGGGCCCAGTCGGAGAGGCCAACGTGGTACCGCGTGTCCCAATTGAACAGGGCGCGGGCAACGCTGCGTGTGAACAGCTCGGGGTCTGTCGTCGCCAGAACGGGCGGCGGCTGCTCGGGGTTGGCCGTGGGCGTTGGTGAAGCGGATGCCACCGGCGTCGGCCGTGGGGCCTCACTCGGCTTGTCGGGGCCGCGGAATAGCCCGAACAGGCCGACGACGATGAGTATGAGCAAAGCGAGGCCGCCGCTGACGATCGCGATGACCAGGCGGCGACGGTGGGTGCAATGCATTGTGGTCTCCTCTGGGTCAGGGCGGCGGGTTGCCTTATCGAGCAAGTGATCGTGCCGGCAACAGGGCAACTGCGGGGGAGTCGTCACGAAGGGAGCGCATCCGCTCGGCGAAGGCGATGGTGCCGGCGAGCGTCGCTTCGAACTGCTGCCATTGCTCATCGGTGAGTTCGGACACGATCTCTGCGTAGTCGTAGTGGAGCCACCATTCGTGCAGGTCGTTCCACAGGAACACGAACGATCGCACAGGCAGCCGTGAGTGGCTGGAGGCAACCGGCCGCGTGTTCCGAGCCTTCGTCGCTGTCTTGGCACGGGAGAGCGCTTCCTTAGCGAGCTTTTCGAGTTCGATGTCGGTCTGGGTGTTCTCGGCGGCGTGTACACGTGACGCTCCTGCCGATGCGGCATGACGGATGCCCGCGGGCTGCGCCGCATCCGCTGCCAGTTGCTCGAGTTCGGCGAAAGCCAGCTGAGTCTTCATGCGACGGTGTGCCGCGGCGACGGAGCCTCCGTCGCTGATCAGGTCGAGCTCAGTGGACGCGAGACGGCGGAGTGCCTCGTCCTGACTGTCATCGGCAACGATGCCCTGCAAGTAGCCGATGCGCTCGAGCGTCGTGTACGAACGTGTCCCGGTCACGAGGAGAGCGGCTTGCGCCCGGGCATAGCCATCGAGAGAGGTCACCGGCGCTGCCACGGTGGCAGCGCCGTCTGATCGGGGATTTCCCTGCTCCACACCGAATCGTGACGCTACCTGACGACGCCGTGCGTCCTCGGCCAGGAGCATCTTCACCTCGCGATACAGGGTGGCCGCTTCGGTCGGGCTGAGGGTCTTGTGCAGCGCGTTGTCGTCTTGCTCCGCGAGTAGCTGGGCGAGTCCGTCTGAGATGCCGGAGCGAACCCACACGTTGAGCTTGCGCACCCCAAGCTGCCGGAGAGCGGCCAGGCGGCGGGCACCGCAGACGAGGGTGCCGTCGGGCGTCACGGTGATCGGCTGCAGCAGTCCCTGCTTCTCGATCGAAGCAGCCAAGGCGTCGATGTCGCCGAAGTCGGTGCGGTGCCGCGAACCTATCCGGATGGAGTCGATCGACCGCTCAAGTTCGATGTGACCCGGCGTGCTGATCATACCCGCGCTCCGGGGGCGTTGTTGACGATGTCGGAGACCAGGTCGTCGTCGTGGAACAGGGCCCGCAGCGGTTCGCCGAGGAGTAAGCGAAGCAGGATGCCGTGGCCGGCCTTGGTGTGCACCTGCAACGGGTTGCCGTTACCCAGGAGCGCCCGGAGCATCGCCATCCAGGCTCGCTGCGGGAGGTCGAGCAGCGCGCGGGCGGGATAGTCGCGGCGTAGGGCTTCGTAAGCGGATGCTCGAGAGGGTGCGTCCGCGAGTCGGCCGCAGACGTACTCGACGCCGCTGCGGGCGCGATCTGCTGGCCAGTCGAGCAAAGTGAACATCATGATCGCGTCCTCGACCGCTGCGGCGACTTCGACCACTGGCGCTTCTTCAGGCTGCGCGTCGGTCGTGCTGAAGGCGGGGTGGTAGTCGGTCAGGGCGTGCTCGCGATCGCTGAAGCGTTCTGCGTCGTGGAACGCGGAGACCTTGGGCCGGCGTGCCTGGTGTACGGAGCACAGGAGCCCTTGGGCGCGTTCCTCTGCGATGCAGGTCACCTGCACGGCTCGGGTGACCATCGCCCACGGGTCGTCGGCGCGCAGTGTTGACGGTGCCCGCATGGCATCGTAGGCTGCCGCCGCTGCCTCCCACGGATCCAGGCCGTGCTTTCGGGCCAACCCGGCGTAGCGCCGAGCGGCGAAGTGCATGAGTTCGGATGCCTCGGGGTCCGAGCGCCAGCGGACGCCGCCGTCCGCTTGAAGTCGAGCCAGCAAGAGTCGAAGACCTTCGGAGTCGCGGAACGACTTCGACCCCTTCTCTCGCTGCGTGTGCCAGTCCATGGCGGTACCTCCTGTCGAATAAATGCGTGTTGTTTCGCTCAACAGGATGCGCATGATCAGATCCGTCCGAGCCCGTGTCGGGACATCGGTGGACGCTCTGGCGACTGCCCGAACTCGGAGAGGGGAGGCAGCCGGTCGGCACGTTCGCGCATCGCCCGACGGGCGTTGGACGGGCCCCGTCGCAGCCGCCGAGCGAGCTCGGTCTCGAAATCGAGGCCGCGACCGGCAATGCGACCGGTACCGATGCTCAGTAAATCCGAGGCCCGAACCCAGTCCAGGCCCGGGCGGGCGGCACGCCTCTCGGGCATTATTGCGCGGGTGGGCCGTGGATCGGCGATGCCGCCGTGGGCCAACGGTACGTGGGCAGAGGCCTCTCCGTCGATGGCAAGGCTCGGTGCGCGGCGTGACTCCTCGAAGTCGTCTTCGTCCATGGCCTTCTCTCTTTCACGTTGGTCTTCTTAACAGCAGGAGCGACGACGCTTACCCAGAACCAGCGCGGCACATGCTCGACGGATGCTTCGTCACACCAGGCATTGTCCGTCACCTCGTCTGCTGCCCAGGGGTGTTTGGTCGCGCCACTGGGCTCCGGCAGCGGGGGGTTGATTCTCCGTGGCGCGTCGATTTGCCGATCTGATCGTGACGGCAATCTCCGTCTCCTCGAGGCCGGCGCTCTGGGCAGCCGGGGCGAGCGCTGCTTCGACGGCGGCGGGAGTGAAGCCGGCTTCGGTGAGTCGGCAGGCGGCCCAGAACAGTCCGCTGTTGCGCTCGCCTTCCTGCAGCTTGCCCACCCACTGCGCTAGCCGGGTCGGCTTGAGTACGCCTGCTGTCCCTGGCCGCGCCATCGCTCGGGGCGCGTGCGGGTCGACGAAATTCCGTAGGGCCGCGGCATCCACTGGCTTCGAGCCCCCTTCAGTCAGCGTGACGAGGCGATAGCCCACTCGGCCGTTCTCCCGCAGAAGGGTAGAGGGAGGCACGACCACGTAGCCGCCATTGCCCCGAAAATCGATGTGCGCAGCCGCAGCCTGCCAACAGCGTTGCGGCCGGGCAGCGGATGCCGGGAAATAGACGTGCATGCCCCCGGATGGAGTGCGCACCCGGGCAAGATCTCCGTCGACGAGCCCGGCGACGCTGGCGCGCTCGAAAGCGTCGAAGCCTGAAATGGTGTGTGCCACGTCGATGTCTACGACGTCGACACCTGACGGGCTGCCGGTGGGCATTCCGATGTTCGCGCGGGGCCAGCGAGCCCACCACGCGCCGACCTGGTCGAGGTCGCGGCTCGCGTCGTTGAACCCCGCAGCGGTGAGCGGACGCTTGCCGTCGCGTACACACGGGAAGATCGGGATGCCCGCCCGGGCGAACACGAGGGCGGCGTCCCGTGTGGTGAGTCGGTTCGTGTCGATGAGTACCTCGGCGATATCCATCAGAGGCTCCGCACTTCGGGCCGAACCGTCGACAGATCGGTCGAGGGTGCCACGGCGAGTGTTGCGGAGAGCTTCTCGCGCTCAAACACCAGTGGATCGCCGGCGTCGAGCTGCGCTGTCGGAAGCTGGTCGAGAATGGCCACGGCCACGCGACGCACCCGCTCGCCCGTTTCTTGGGCGACCTCGCTGGCGCTCTTGCCCGGTACGGAACTCGCCCAGGCCGACACGTACGGGATCGTGTAATCGCTTGTATCCATGCCATGTGCGGCGCCGATCATCAGGGCGACCGACTCCGCTTCGACCTCGCCGATCCCGCGATGCGAGATCGTGCCGGCCTCCGGCTGGTGCATCCGGATGTGTACCAGTTCGTGTGCGAGGGTCTTCACCTGAGCGGCGGCGTCCATATCGGTGCGCACCGAGACCGATCTGCCGGTGAAGTTGGTGAGTCCGTTGGCTCCGCCGAGCGAAGCGGCATCCGCTTTCGACAGCAGAGTGAAGCCAGCGTCGCGGACCAGCGCGGCGAGACCATCCCAGAGACCGCGCGGAGCCTCGCCCGTGAGCAGAACCGGGGAGGGACGTTCCTGAATCGGCTGCCCGGCGGTCTGCGACACGTCCCAGACGTAGGCGGGCCGGGAACCGACCATCTGCTGACGTACAACCTCCCCGGGGCGCGGCCGCTCGTTTCGGTCGAGCCTGCGCCACGAACTCACGACAGCGGGGGAGGAGGTGGCAAAGCGCGCGGTGACGGGCGCAAAGATCATGTAACCCTTCTGTCCGGCGACGACGTGACGGCCGAGAGCGTTCCACTGCCGGAACCCGGCGACGTAGCTGGGGACCGCGCTCGACACCATTCCGCTCTCGTGCGCCGCAGAATGCTGCGCCCAGATCAGGAGGGTGTTGTTGAAGGACCGCGTGCGGAAGCGGGCGGCGAACTCGAGTGCTTGCTTCCACTCGTTGCCGGTAACCAGAGCTTCGACAGACGCGACTAGGCGTTCGTGAAGTTCGGTGAGTTTCGCATCTCGCTCCTGCGGCGAGTGCGCTTGCATAGACATAGTGATCACCTTCCCGAGGGGGGCCACGTGCTCGTGGCTGACAGACAGGTGCGCCTCGCCGTGCCAGTGCCCTCGGCGAGGGGAATCGTATTTGAGCATGCTCAAATGGTGATTCTGGATATGTTGTATCACCGGATTTGAGTATGCGCAACCCTTGCGTTGGTCATGCTCAACGAGTACATTGGGCACTCTCAAAGTCCCGCATGCGTTCATTGCTTGAGGAGTTGAAGGTTCCCGATATGACCGAAGTCGAAAGCACAACAGCCGCGGAGAATCTCGCGAAGCGCCTCCGCCTGCTGCTCGACGTCGCCGAGGCCGAAACGGGCAGCGAGCCGACCTTCACGCAGATCGCGGCGTTCCTAGAGGAGCGCGGCACGAACCTCTCGCGGTCGCGGTGGACCTACATGGTGAACGGCCACCGCTACGTGCAAGACCCGGCGGTCTTCAACGGCCTCGCCGCGTTCTTCGACGTTGAACCGGCGTTCCTCGCTGGATCCGCGGACGCCGAGACCCCCGCCAAGGTGACCACACAACTCGATTTGGTGCGGGCAATGCGTGCCGCGCGCGTGAAGACCTACGCCGCCCGCACGCTCGGAGATATTTCCCCGAACGCGCTGCAGGCGATCAGCAGATTCCTGGATGCAGAGGTTTCGAAGGACCTGCCCGGACGGCCTGACGACTCTGACACAGGTGGAGATACACAGAGGTCCGGAGGGATGTGACGCGGCAGTGAACAACGGAGTGACCGTGGCAAGGGCAGTCGATCGACTCGCGTTGGGCGAGACCTTCACCTTCGACCAGCTCGTCAGAGCAGTGCAGCGAAGTCGCCAACGTGGATTGCGGATAGTCGAACTCGCAGATCTCGGCGATCACGACGGACTGTGCGCCGTCTGGCTCATGAAGGAGAACGAGGATCTCATCCTTCACGCGCACAGTGACTCCGCGCTACATCGACAGCAGTTCGTGCTGCACGAACTCGCGCACATGATGCTCGGCCACGATTTCGAAGACGACCCCGAAGAACCCGACTTCCTTCTGCCTGATATCCCACCGCAGACAAGGCGGCGGCTCCTCAGACGCCAAGACCTGGACACCCCCGAAGAAATCCTCGCGGAGACCCTCGCCGACAACCTGGCCGCCGCGATCAGGGGTTCGACCATGCATTCCTCGCGGTACCTGGAGATATTCGGATGATTACCGGCATCGTCTCCGTGCTCATGTGGCTCCTCGTCGCGAGCCTGCTGATCTTGCGACGAGGTAGAGCCGAGCGCAACATCACGTATGCCGCCCTCACAATCGCGATCGCGATGACGTTGAATGCCGACGCGCCGTATCAGGCGCTCGATAGCCTCGCCGGGGGCACCAACGTAGTCACCCTTCTCGCGGATGCCGCGTTGATGGTCGGTGTGTTCTTCCTCGGCCGTGGTGTTCTGAAGGCTTCCGACCATCAACCGCGGGCGGTCCAGATTGCGCTGGGACGGTCGGCGCTCGTGGGGGCACTGGTCGGTGTGGTCGTTGCCTTCTCTTTCATTGACCGTGGCGAGACCACCACCAGCTTCATGCTTGACATTGGCGACCAACCTGTCGCGGCCACTTATTCGATCATCCAGTTCGCCTACTACGGGCTCGTCCTCTCCGCGATGGCCGTACTCGCTGCGCGGCAGCTCCGGACTAGTATCGGCGCCCAGCGTCTGCCGCCGGCATCGTTGCTCCTCGGAAGCATCTTCGGCGTCATGTTGAGCGTTGTCGTCGTCACCATGGATGTCGCCCATGTGATGGGAAATCTGGACCTCATGGCGGCCGCCGCTGTCGCCTACGAACCGCTGCACCTGCTGACGTTCCTGCTCCTCGTGCTCGGGTTCGCCGGGCAGCCCGCTGCCCGCACCGCGCAGGCGCGATCTCGCGAGCGGAAGACCCGGATGCTCATTGATGGACTCAACCCGATCTGGACTGACGCGAAAAGGGCCCGGCCAGGCATCAGCCAGAACGAGCAGATTGTGTTCGATACGGATGATCCAGAGACGCTCCTTCATCGCCAGGTCGTCGAGATTCGCGACGCGCTGATCGACACCCGGGTCGCCTTCGACGTCAGCCCTGAGACCAGGGACCTCGTTGAGTGCGCCGAGCGGCACCTTCTCGGGGCCGGGCCGAAGGACACAGCGACAGTCGCGTATCGTTCGGCAACCGGACCGCAGCAGTGAGAGTTGTGTCGGCGGTCGCTGGAGCCGTGGTTGCTGCTGGCCTGGCGCTCGGAGGACTCGGCCTGGTGATCGCAAGGAGCCTCACGGCCCCGGTCGGTCCGCGAACATACGACCTCACGATTCGAGGCGTGGACGACTCGGGGGAGCGACCCGTCGTCATCCTCGATCGGACCCCGCGCACCGCAGCAGCCGGTGACTACTGCCTCATCCTCGAGAACGGCGACTTGGTTCAGCTGTCGCGCGAAGTCCAGAACCGCGGGCCTCGCCTCATCGGCCGGAAGGGCGTGGGGGAGCCGCGGCGAGACTTATCAGCGGGTCAACGCGCATCCTGGAGCGGCATCTACTTCGCTACCCCAGCGGATGCTGCGCTTGAGTCAACCGATGTCATCGTGCCCACCGATGTCGGCCCTGCGCCCGCATGGCTCATCGCCCCTCCTGGCGAACCGTCCACCACATGGGCCATCCACATCCACGGCCTCGGAAGCACCCGCGCTGGCACGCTGCGCGGTGTTCAGGTGGCCTCAGAATCTGGTCTGACGTCACTCGTTGTAACGTATCGGAACGACGGCGAAGGCCCCAGAGTCGGCGCCGGACGATCCGAACTCGGTGCCGCCGAGGTCAATGACGTGCGCGCGGCCGTTGCCTTCGCCCAAGAAAACGGCGCCTCCAACGTCATTCTCTTCGGCTGGTCGATGGGCGCCGCCATCGCGCTGCAGCTCGCCGCAGATGCCCAGTTGCGCGGCATCATCATTGGCCTCGTACTCGATTCACCCATCCTCGACTGGGTCGCGACAATCATGGCAAACTGTACGCGCACAGGCCTGCCTGCATGGACTGGCGTGCTCGCCATGCCGTGGCTCAAGGTCCGACTCCTGGCTAGAATGACTCGCCTCACTAACCCCGTGGATCTGCCCAGTTTCGACTGGATTACGCGCGCCGGGGAGTTGACAGTCCCAACTCTCGTCCTCCACGGTGCCTTCGACACGTCGTCGCCGTTTGGCCTCTCGACTCGCCTCGGCATTCTAAGCCCCGGCGTCGTCGACCTTGAGAAATTCAAGGCCGACCACACAATGAGCTGGAACGCAGACCGCACGCGTTGGCGGGCAGCCGTCTCGTCTTGGTTGGTAGCGCAGCTAGCACCTGGGGATCGATGAGACCCAAATGCCAGTGACCGAATTCGTGCCTGAAGCGCCCGTGCGGTGGGTCTCGTCACCCTCAGCAGAATGCTGGTCAAGCGCCGCCGGGAGAGACGTGCGAACGGGTCCACCGGATTCCCGAGGGTCCAAGTCGATGGCTTGTGGAGTGGGCGGGACTCGGGCGAGGGTGCTGGTGGTGGGGCCGTCTTTTCGCCGCTGGCGGCCGGGGTGTTCGAGCTCTTACCAGAACATAGAACGGGCAGGTACTGCCATAGTGGAGAGGCGCCGTTCTCCGGGGGCGATTTTGGGGGTTGCATGACTCAGTTCTCTTTGTGGACCACGCGCGATGATCGCGTAGTCGGGACCCACCGCTTGTCGATCTTGGAGATGGATGAGAGCAAATTCGATGACGCGGTAGCGGTGTTGATTCCGTCATTCACTCAGCACTACATCAAGCCTGAACGACTTGAAAGGGCCTTGAGGAGAGGCGGGCGGCGGGCTGAAATTGCTCTGGCTAATCGGACGCCGACGACGAGTCGCACGAGATCAGGTGACTTCGGCGAGATCCTTGGAACGAACTACCTGAAAGAGGAACTCAACTACATGGCTGTTTTCCGTCTGCGCTGGAAGGATAACGCGAAGCTGCCTATGCGCGGAGACGACCTGCTCGGGGTGCGGGTCAACATTAAGAACGAGTTGGAATTCCTTAAAGGCGAGGCAAAGAGCGGTCAGAGGCCGGGCGCCTCCGTTATCTCAAAAGCGCGACAAGCTCTGGACCAGTACAACGGCATGCCGAATCCCGTCTCCGTCGCATTTCTTGTTGACCGGCTTGAGGAGAGCGGAGAGGTCGAGCTTTCTGACCGTGTTGATGATGTTATGACGGAGGAGGGCATAACAGCGGACAATGTCGAGCACCTCCTGTTTATCTTTTCGGGAACGGATGCATCCTCGCTTGTAAACAATGACATTGGAGCGCAGGGTGGCAGAATTGCCCAGGTCGGGGTAGTCGTGCGTGCTGTTTCGCACCAGAAGTTGATTCAAACCGTATTCGACGGAGTCGTCCATGGCTGATGCCACAGAGATCGACGAGCAGATTCGCAAACGGACCGCCCCTGCATTCCGAGGCAGCCTCTTGGCTCGAGGTCAGGCCCGATCTCTGGTTTGGAGAGATGGACTCGTACCCAAGGGTGGGCCCAACTTCTCAGATCACCTTTCCTACGATCTGCTCACCTACGGCTACGGTCTACTCGGCGAGGGTCTGCGCCTGATCGATCTTGAGGGCGCGTCACCGACGACATCGCTCGCTCTCGAGCGGGCTGCGGAGTCATTGGAATCCGTCTTACGAAATGGTGACGGTCAATTACCCGAGCGTGATCTAAACGTTCTGGTGGCCGCCGCCGCTTACCACGTGGGGGGCTTCGCGGCTCGGGCCTATTCCCTTTTGGATCAGCAAAATTTTGGAGAGGCTCATCCCGCCTCTGGTCAGGCGCTCGTATTCCTGATGCTTCGGCGCCTAGATCATTTGGAACACCTCGTGTCCCAGACCCTGCCCCGAATGGACGTCGACGTCGAGCCGCCGCTACCGTCGACGGATGCCGAGCTCCACGAAATGGCCTACGAAGTTCTTGATGACCTATTCCTCCAGGCCATGTCTACAGCTCTCACGGCTTTGGAGCACGGCTCACAGGGCCTTCTTCAAGAATCATTGAAAATGCTCGAGGAGAGCGCCGCCCTCGCGGGAGCGGGAGGATACGTCGAGCAATGGTGGATCCATCGGTTGGCACGATTCGTATTGGACGGCCTGTGGAGAGCAAGCCTTCACCTTCGGATTCCCCTCGCAGACGATCACACGACCGCGCCGTGGCGATGGGACCACCTGCGCTTGCTGTTTATCACCAGCCTGCTCAACCGTGAGCGCGCCGAGATTGAACTCTGGCCTTCCCAACTCGAAGCTGCTGAGCAAGTATTCGGCTCGGATGACAGCCTCGTTGTGTCCTTGCCGACGAGTGCAGGTAAGACGCGCATCGCAGAGTTGTGCATCCTAAAGGCCCTAGCCGAGGGACGGCGTGTGGCCTTCGTTACCCCTCTCAAGGCTCTTTCAGCTCAGACAGAAAGGTCTCTCTCGAAGACCTTTGCACCGCTCGGGGTCAGCGTCTCCAGCCTGTACGGCGGCATCGGCATGACGTCTGTTGACGAGGACCTCGCAATGAGCGTCGAGATCCTTGTCGCTACGCCAGAAAAACTCGACTTTGCGATTCGGAGTGATCCGAATCTCCTGGACAACGTCGGCCTTATCGTTCTCGATGAGGGGCACATGATCGGGACGGGTGAGCGCGAGATTCGCTATGAAGCGCAAGTCCAGCGACTTCTGCATCGATCCGACGCCAAGACGCGGCGAATAGTCTGTCTCTCAGCCGTTTTGCCGTCTGGTGAGGCGCTCATTGATTTTTGCGGCTGGATGTCAGGTGACGCCGAGCGCGGCCTCGTTACGAATGAGTGGACCCCAACTCGTCGCCGATTCGGTTCCGTTACGTGGAACGGCACGGTGGGGCGGCTCGAGCTCGAACTCGGCGGCGAGACGGCGTTCGTCCCAGCCCTTGTAAAGCTCAAACGGGCACCCATCACGGTAAGAAGGAGCCGGACGTTTCCTCAGGATCAGGGAGACCTTACTCTCAGCGTTGCCTGGGCGATGGCCGACGAGGGGCACTCGGTTCTCATCTATTCCCCGCAGAAGAACTGGGTAGTTTCGCTTGCGAAGAAGGTCGTGGAGCTGATCGGCTTGGGACTCCTGACTGACTTTTCGCCGCAATTGACCGACAAATACCGTAACGCGGTGACGGCCGGCGAAGAGCTGTTTGGGGCCCAGCATCCCGTCGTCCAATGCCTACGTCGAGGAGTCGCCGTACATCACGGCAGCTTGCCGGCCGCTTTCAGGAGCCAAATCGAAGAACTGCTCAGGGAGGGGGCCATTCGGATGACTATCTCGTCACCGACTCTTGCCCAGGGTGTCAACCTCTCAGCGACGTCTTTGGTCTTTCATAGCCTCTCTGCGATGAGCGGCTCTGATTTCAGAAACGTTGTTGGCCGAGCCGGGCGCGCTTATGCGGATGTCGAAGGGCTCGTAATCCTGCCCGTATTTGTTGAAGACAAGCGGAAGCAGCGCAGGCAACTCGCCCTGTGGGCCGATCTGAAGAGTGGATCCCGCGAAATGGATGTACGGAGTGGTCTGGTTCGGCTCGTCGCCGAGCTATTGAGCGCCCTCCAGATGCGGACCGGTGCCGTCAGTTTGGCCGAGCAAACTGAATATCTAGTTAATCAGCCAGACCCGTTCAGCTGGGCGAAAGGAGGCGAGTCGTCGGTGGACATTGTCCAGCAGTTGGATGCCCTCGATATAGCAATTCTGAGTTTGCTCGGCGATGAGGGAGTGCCCGAGGCCGCCCTCCTAGCGACGCTTGACGAAGTGCTCCAGAGTTCACTGTGGAGTCGAACGCTGAGCCGATTGACCCAAGGCGATCAGGACCTGCGGACGCTGCTGCTGCGCAAACGCGCTACGTACATTTGGGAAAGCACGTCAGCGAACCAGCGTCGTGCGCTATATCTCGCCGGAATCGGTCTCTCATCGAGCGAAGAATTTCGTGCTGTGCTTCCGAAGCTCGCGTTGGCATTGGAAGCGGCCGAAGTTGCTGTTGCCGAGGGCAATGAGGACCTCGCCCCACTGGCAATCACAGCGTTCGCCGCTACGGCGTTCCAATGCCAGCCGTTTGTACCGAAAGCTCTTCCCACCCGCTGGCGGGAGATGCTCACCCAATGGATTAGAGGGGAGGCTCTCACGGTAGCCGAGGACGAGGATCCGCTTGAGGCCATGGACTTCGTGGAAGGTGCCGTTGGGTATCGCTTGGTCTGGGCACTCGAAGCGGTGCGAGTCATGTCACCACTCTTCGATAAACCCGACCTCGAATCCGATTCCGAAGCTTTCAGTCTCCTAGTTCCCGGCAACGTCGTTGCCGCCGTTCAAGCGGGAACGCTGAATACTTCAGCTCAAACAATGCTTCAAGCGGGCCTAGCATCGCGAGAGGTTGCTCGAATTGTCGTGGCCGATTTCGCACCCACATTCAGTTCGGTTCAACAAATGACTCTGTGGCTGAAGTCCGAATCCGTCGCACTTTACTCAGAAGAACCGACCAGTCCTACCTCCAAGTTGCATGACATTTGGTTGTCATTCGTTGAGCGCAGCAGTTTCGAAGTCTCGTCGGCTTGGTCTCGGCGGGAGTATGACTTGGAAGTTGATTGGTTCGAAGAGTCTCCAACAATTGGTTGGCCCCTCATCGTGCGCCACAATTCACTCGATGTTAGATCGGCCGACTTCACTCTTCTCGGGCATCTCAGAGAATCGATCAAAGTGGCGCCAGGCCGCCTTCAGGCATACGCAACCGGTCCCACGACCATGCGAGTCGTTCAAATCGGCCCCGATGATGCTCCCTCGACTGAGTTCTTCTGATCCTGTCGTTGGCTGCGGCCTGAAATCGGCTAAGCGGCGTTGCGCTCGTCTCGGTAGAGTGCACGGCCGATGATGTCGATGATCTTGGCGAGCTTGTCGTCGCTGGTGAGCGCCTCGGCGACCATCGCCGTGAAGTTGGTCCCCGACGACACGATTGCGTTTGTCACCGTGCTGCCCAGGTCAGGGCTCGCGAGGAACTGCTGCTCGCTGTTGACCTTGATCTGGGTGGTCACCTTCTCATTCTCGGCGACTTTGCCCTTCACATAGGTATAAAAGCCCATCATGTCGGCAGCCGTGAGGCCGTCCCCGTCGAAGAGCTGGTTCAGCTGGTTCACGGCCTCGAGCAGGCGCGCAAGAACCGGGTCCACAGGGGTCTTGGAGCCGGGGGCTTTGAGCGGGTCCAATTCCTCATCTCCGGTCAGACTGATGTTCTGCTGGTCGTGCTTCTTAATTCCGTACCCGATCATCGACACACCGGTGAGGTCGATCGCGCTGCGCCGTGTCTTCTCGCTGATCACGCGAGCCAGCGTCCGGTAGTAGATCGAGTGCTTCTCGATCGCCACGTCTTCAAAGTTGATGATCTGCGACAGAAAGTCGTATGCATTGATGAACGAGGTTAGGTCGCTGCGGAACAGCTCCAATCGGTCGACCTCTTCAAGGTCACCGGCCTCCGTCGCCGCGTCATAACGCTTGTTGAACCTGTCCTTGCCCGGTGCGATAGCGGCGGCGAGAGCGTTGTTACCCTTCTTGAAGACCTCGACGGATGCCGCAGCATCCACTTCGTGCTCCTCGTAGAGGTGCAGGGCGTCGAGCTTGCTCTTGATGTCGTGCACGATGTTCGGGTCCGACACTGCAGACAGGCGGGCGTCCTTGAAATACGGTTCGAACGACTCCCGAATGACCTCGGGATCGTTCACGAAGTCGAGCACATACGTGGTGTCTTTGCCCTTAGCCATCCGGTTCAGCCGAGACAGGGTCTGCACTGCCGTGACACCGGAGAGTTTCTTGTCGACGTACATGGCCACGAGCAGCGGCTGATCAAACCCGGTCTGGTACTTATTGGCCACCAGCATCACCTGGAAGCTGTCGGTCTTGAACGCTTCCGGAAGGGAGCGGCCCTTGAGACCGGTGTTCATACTCGCCTCCGTGAACTTGTCCGGGCTGAGGTCCTCGTCGAGCACCTCGCCGGAGAACGCCACGAGAGCGCGAACGTCCGTGTGTCCGGTGCGTTTGAGGTAGGCGTCGAAGGCGAGTTTGTAGCGCACGACTTCGCGGCGCGACCCCGTGACAACCATCGCCTTGGCCTTGCCGTTCAGGCGCCAGGCCACGTTTTCACGGTAGTGCTCGATGATGAGCGCAACCTTTTGGGTGATGTTGAAGTCATGCAGGCGAACCCACTGCATGAGCTCCTTCACCGCTTGGGTCTTCTCCACCAACGGCCCATCGGAGTGATACTCCTGACCGCTGTGAGCGAGCTTGAACGCAACCTTGTAGGGCGTGTAGTTGCGCAGCACATCGAGGATGAAGCCTTCCTCAATGGCCTGCTGCATTGTGTACAGGTGGAACGGCTTCGGCAGGCCCCCGTCGACGGAGCGACCGAAGAGTTCTAGAGTCTTGGCCTTGGGCGTGGCCGTGTACGCGAAATAGGAGATGTTCTTCGCATTCGCGCGAGACTCCATGTCAACAGCGAGGAGTGCCTCCATGTCGACCTCACCACCGTCGGCGAGGTCTGCGAGTTCGTCGGCGTTGAGAACCGACTTCACCTTGTTCGACGTGGTTCCCGTCTGAGAGGAGTGCGCCTCGTCGGCGATGATCGCAAAGCTGCGCCCCGCGAGGGAGCCTTCGAGCTTGGCTAGCTCGGCCATCGCGAACGGGAACGTCTGGATGGTCACGACGATGATCTGCGCGCCCTGCGTGAGCGCCTCAGCCAATCGGCTCGACTTCGACCCGCCGGTCTTGCTGTCGATGCCGATGACCACGCCCGTCTTGGAATCGATCTGCTTGATCGCATCCTGCAACTGCGTGTCCAAAACGGTGCGGTCGGTGACCACGATCACCGAGTTGAAGACCTTACTGCCATCGGCTCGGTGGAGCGTCGAAAGCTGATGCGCGGTCCACGCGATCGAGTTCGTTTTTCCCGAGCCCGCCGAATGCTGAATCAGGTACCGGTGCCCCGGCCCCTCCTCACGTGCTGCCTCGATGAGTTTCGTCACTGATTCCCACTGCTGAAAGCGCGGAAACAGCAGAGTCTCTTTCTTTTCAACTTCCCCGGTCACCGGGTCGATGCTCTTCTCCACTTGGAGGTGCATGAACTGCCCGAGGATGCCGAGCCAGGCGTCTTTCTGCAGCACGCGCTCCCAGAGGTACGCGGTCTCTGACCCGTCGGGGTTGACCGGGTTGCCGGCCCGCCCGTCATTGCCCTTGTTGAACGGCAGGAAGAACGTGTCCGGCCCCTGTAGGTGTGTGGTCATGAACACTTCACTGTTGGACACGGCGAAGTGCACCAGCGCACGGTGTCCGAAGGACAGCAACGGTTCGCCCTTGGGGTTACGGTCGGTGCGGTACTGCGAGATCGCATCCTGCACGCTCTGCGTGAAGTCTGTCTTCAACTCCAGCGTCGCCACCGGCAGCCCGTTGACGAACAGGACCAGGTCGATGCTCTTCTGGTTTGCCGTGGAGTAGAACACCTGCCGCATCACGCGCAGGCGCATCTTGCCGTAGTCAGCCGTAGTCGTGGGGTTCAACCCGTCAGCCGGGCGAAACTGCGCCATGCGGAACGAAGCCGGCGTGTACTTGAATCCGCGCCGCAACACCGACAACGTGCCACCCTGCACTCCGGCGACACTGTCGAACGAGGCATCGAGAGACTTTGCCAGCCGGTCGAGAATCGCGTTTCGCGCCTTCTCCTGAACGGATGCCGCATCACCCGGCTTCACGACCTTGGCCAACGCCTCGGGCTGGGTGTCGGCCAACCAGCCGAACACATCCTCCGGGAACAGCGCTCGTTCCTTGTCGTATCCGGTGCCCGTGGGAGAATACAGCCACCCCTGGGATTCCAGGTAGAGAGCGATTTCTTCTTCGAATGGTTTCTCGTTGTGCTGCCCCATTAGAGCCCCCTCACATCAATCTTCCCCATGACCGCCGCACTTATCAGTGCCTGACGGCGCTCCTTCAATACCTCGACAACCTCGCGTGCCTTACCAATGAGCGCGTCGATTCTGGAGGTCTCCAGGTCCAAAAAGATACCGATTTCCTTCTGAATCGATCGCGCCGGAACTGAGATCTGAATTTCCTTGAAATCCTCATAAGCGAGGTTCTGCATGCTGCTGCTGGTACCCACACGAAGAGCACTTACCTGATCTTTATAGGTTCGTGTTTGGAACCACCAGTAGGTGAAAACTGACTCGGAGCTGAATCCAAGTTGCCAAAGCTTGTCTGAGAGAAAAAGGTTGTCGTGTTCTTCTCTAACGAGCGCGGCAGACCCCACGAGTTCGGGGGAATTGGCGCGGTTGATGATTATCTTGCTTTTGCGCACAGGACAGGTGACGCGGGCTATGTCTTCGTCCAAAACAACTTTGTTATTCGAAGCATCGAAGATTCCCCTTGAGGCACTGCCTGTCTTCAAAACCCCGACCTCACCAGACTCCGCCGGCGTATTGATGGCATTCACGCTGGTACCAGATTCGCGATCAGCTACGAGGTGCTTCATCCGGGAGAGTAACCACCCCGTCGGAACCTTTCCGAGCCACGGAATCCCTGATTCGGTGAGTTCTAAAGCGGGGTCGAGGCCACGGGTGACGGCTTGGGTGATCACGGCTTGACGGCGCTCGGTCAGCGTCTCGGCTAACTGCTCCTGCTTGGTGATGAGCGCGTCAATCTGCCCGGTCTCCCGACCCAAATACTCCGCAATTTGCCTTTGCTCGGCGAGTGGCGGAATAGGGAGGGGCAGTGAAGCGAGTGCTGACTGCCCTAGCCCGACACGCGTCAGCCCATTCGATCGCGTAGCCAAGACGCTCTTCACGAAAGTTGAATCAAAGAGCCACTTCAAGAACAAACCGTCCGAATCTGGGTTCGTCCGAAGGATGGCTAAATGATACCCGTATATGACACCAGGCAAGTCTTGATCCGCGAATGCTGCAATGCCGATGTCATCGGCTGATTCCGAATCCTTGGTGATGGCTACGTCCCCTGCACGAACAGTAAAGCGCGCTATTTCTTCTGCACTCGCGGTTGCTTCCATGAAAGAGAGGGCGCTTGAGATTCGGTCGTTGTAATACACGTCCACGTAATTGCAGAGTCGGACCGCCAATTGGCCGTCATAGCTCTTCTTATCAACAGTGCTGGCGAGGCTCGTCGCAATATCTTTCAGGCGGCCTCGATTCCAGTGCGACGGAAGTTGCCCCATCCATGTAGCACTCTGGTCTAGCGCCGCTGACAAGCGATGGTCGTCATTCACGAGCGTTCAACTTCCCCAAGCAGAACGGTGATTTCTTGCACCAACTTGTTGAGGTCGGCGTCGATCTCATCGAGCGAGCGCGGCGGCAGGTATTTGTAGAAGTGCCGGGTGAAGGGGATCTCATACCCGACCTTGTCCTTGGTGCGGTCGACCCAGAAGTGCTCAACATGCGGGGCGATCTCGCGCTGGATGTAAGTGTCGACGTTCTCGGTGAGCGGCACGTTCTCTGTGTCCCGAAGGCTAGTGTCGGCAACCGGCTTGCCTTTGGTGTCCGTTACAACCGGCGCGGTCTCGTCTCGCTCGGCTAGCCCGGCGATGAGGGCCTTCAGCTGCGGCGCAGCGACGGTGACGCCAGCGGAGTCGAGTGCCTTCTTGATGTGAGTGGTGAACGCGGCGGCATCGGTTGTTCTCTCGGAGACGGTGCTGAGACCCAGGAGCGCGGTCTCGATCTGCTCTGCGAGGGTGGCGAGATTCTTGGCCGCCAAAGCGAGCTGCAGGCGCTCCGGGGTGACAGCCCAGCTGAACTGTTGGGGTCGTTCGACGGTGATAGTGGTGTAGCCGAAGTCGGCGGTGGAGAAGATTTTCGAAGCGTCAGCATCCGTTGTTTCGGCGCCGTTTCTGTTGTTGCCGTAGAGCTGGACGATGTGTTCGATTTGTTCGGGGCTGATGAGACGGCGTTTGGAGCCCAGGCTCTTGCGCATTTTGATCCACTGGTCGGTGGCGTCGATGAGCTGCACTTTGCCCTTGCGGCTGGTGGGCTTGTCGTTGTCTAGGATCCAGATGTAGGTGGCGATGCCGGTGTTGTAGAACAGGTCGGTGGGCATGGCGATGATGGCGTCGAGGAGGTCGTTCTCGATGACGTACTTGCGGATGTTGCTTTCGCCGGAGCCAGCGCCGCCGGTGAAGAGCGGGCTGCCGTTCAAGACGATGCCGACGCGGCCGCCGCCCTGAGCCTTTGGGCGCATCTTCTTCACGAGGTGCATGAGGAAGAGCAGAGATCCGTCGGAGACGCGGGGCAGGCCGGGTCCGAAGCGGCCGTCGTAACCGCGCTGGTCGTATTCGTTATGAACGAACGACTGCTGTTTCTTCCACTCGACACCGAAAGGCGGATTCGAGAGGCCATAGTCGAACGTTTTTCCGAGATGCCCGTCGTTGGTGAGGGTGTCGCCCCAAATGATGTTCTCGATGGCCTGGCCCTTGATGACCATGTCAGCCTTGGCGATGGCGAAGGATTCGGCGTTGAGTTCCTGGCCCACGAGGGTGAGGGAGGCCTGGGGGAAGTGTTCGCGCACGTAGTCATCGGCGACACTGAGCATGCCTCCGGTGCCGGCGGTGGGGTCGTAGACCGTGCGCACGGCGCCGGGAACGGAGAGGGACTTCTCGGGGTTTTCATCTGCGTGCTCGGTGAAGAGCAGGCTGACCATGAGGCGTACGACTTCGCGCGGGGTGAAGTGTTCTCCGGCGGTTTCGTTGGAGGCTTCTGCGAAGCGTCGGATGAGCTCTTCGAAGATGAGGCCCATCTCGGTGTTGCTGACCCGGTCAGGGTGCAGGTCGACGGCCGCGAACTTCTGGATGAGCAGGTAGAGCAGGTCGTTCTCGTCGAGGCGGGCGATCTGGGCCGGAAAGTCGTAGCGGTCGAAGATGTCACGCACGTTGGCAGAGAAACCATCAAGGTAATTGAGCAGGTTCGCACGCACGTTGGCGGGATCACCGCTGAGCTTCTCGACCGTGTACAGGCTGGTGTTGTAGAAGTCGTGCTTAGAGATGGCCGGGAGGAGCTTCTCGACTGGGATGCTGCCGTCTTTGTACTTGGCGTATTCGGCAAGCACGGCGTCTTTGGTCGGCGCCAGCACCGCGTCGAGGCGGCTCAAGATGGTGAATGGCAGCACGATCTTGCCGTAATCGGACTGCTTGTAGGTGCCGCGAAGCAGATTCGCGATCGACCAGATGAATGCCCCGTTGTTATTTTCAGCCATGTGCTGCGGTGTTTCCCCTCGAATTGCCTAGGTTCAGCCTATTGGGAGGGTGCGACAAGAAAAGGACCGACGCTCGGCTCATATCTATACAGTCACCCTGGACCGACACGAAGCCTCTACGGGAAAGAGGTCGAGGGCAATGAAACCGAAATTCAAGGTCAGCGACACAGGTCTTCCCCTGAACGCTGGCTCGATGGGCATTGCGGTCATTAAATTACCGTCACATCTTTAGTAACGGTAGATTCAAGCCCTTCCCCGGTGCGGATCCCCTCGCCTGCCGAGGACTGATCCTCAATGGCCAGCAACTCCAAACGGCTTGTTCCCGTTCCTGAGAGCGCGGTAACCGACGGGACAGAATCAATTTTATTGAGACAAATCTTGGCCTTCTGCTCGAAATCCTTCCGGTCGATCTTCGCGGTTAGCTGGTGGACTTTGGCTTCGTCGGCCTTGGCCCAGTTTTCGCGCCACGCTGTAACTGCACGCGGGATTGCTTCCGCGACCTTGGTTGGGTTCCTGACCAGGTAAATGAACATGGCCGCGAGGCCACCTGTTCCGAGCACGCCGTTCCAATTGAGACTTATCGATGCGAGCAAATCTAGTGGGGAACCGGCCGATAACCGGCGCACGGTCAACCCGGGAAGGCCAACTGTTTGGTCGGGGTTGATAGTGGCAGCGCAGAGCTTCCATAGGTCGTTGAGGGCGACCAGTTTCTGCGATATTTCGTCAAGGGTCCAATCAGAATGCTCAAATCGGACGGCCAAGTGCACCATGTTCTGCGAGTCGAACGTATCCTCCATGCCCGGTAGTCGTCGCTGGTTGAGTTGCTCACTGGCGAGCAGCAACCACTCGAGAGAGTAGACACGTTCCACGCGGCTTCCGAAGGTGATCCATTGTGGTTCCGGGAGAGTCCCGCTCTCGATCATTGCCCGCACGGCGACCGGTTCAAGACCGAGCGCACGCGAAACAACGCCTGTCGAAAGAAATGAAGCATCTTGCGTGTTCGCGGTAGAACCCATAAAGCGACGCTACTGGGTCTTTCCCTAGCCTCAAGACCATGGGGGACAAACCCCAGAGGCGTCCGCTCATCGCTTGGACCGGCAGATCCAGCCAACACGTCCGGAGTCCCACGCCTCTTGCAGATCGAGGCGGAGTGGGCATTATCGCTGCAGAAGTCACAGGCCATGCCGTTGCTGGCCACGATGTTCTCGGGCCGGGCTGCTCGGATGTTGCGTCTCTCAACTATTCGTGTTGGTTCCGGTCGTCACGGACCACGCCGACTGTGACAGACTCGTTGTCATCAAACACTTTTGGGTCGGGCGGCCGCTCCGCGATGCTCGTGACATCGCTGAGCAGCTCACATGGAGGGGCGTCGCGCTTGGCCTCGACCTACTGATCTACGATCCCTCTGAGGGCAGGGTGCTGGTCTCAAACTGAGCTCTGTATCGCAGCCGGCGTGTCGCGCCGGACCGTCGCGGGCATTGGAGGTGGCGCATCGGCCGCCACTAAGACTCCGGCCAATTCACAAAAACGCTTGGCGATAAGCTCGAGTTCGAAGTATAGAACTAAAGCTGTTAATGACGGGGGTGCCAAGTGGTCGATCAGATGCCCAACTGGGAAGGCTTCATGATCCCAACGCTTCACGTTTTGAGCGACGGGGTCGTTCGCCATTGGCGTGAGTTTCAGCCTCTGGTCGCTGACCAGGCGGCCCTGACAGACGAGCAGAGGCAAGAGATGCTGCCGTCGGGTAACCAGATCAAGTACGAGAATCGCATCGGCTGGGGTGTCTCGTTCCTGACGAACGTCGGCGCACTCACCCGTCCCAAGCGTGGGCACTACGGCACAACCGACGCTGGCAGGCAGCTCCTCTCGAGGTTCCCGAACGGTGTGAAAGAGAGCGACATTCGCATGCTCGGGAAGGATCCGCAATCCCCGATTCGTATCTATCAAAAGAGTGAGCGATCGACGATTACTGTCGATCCAATCGCTGTGTCCGACACGGAAACGATGACGCCCACTGAACAGGTCCAGAGCGGGGTTGAACGCATCCATGAGGAAGTGGCCGTGGAGTTGCTCGAACGACTCCAGGTGTCGCCCGTCGCGTTGTTTGACGATGGCGGCGTCATCGTGAGTGACGATGGCCGGGTGTGAAAAGGCCCCGCCGGTGGATTTCGGCGGGGCTTTCATCGTGATGGTGACGTGGTGGTCGTCAGGGGTGACGCGACCTCATTCGCTGTTCTCGGTGATCGCCGATTGTGCGGCGGCCAGGTCGACGATTGCTTTGTCGGCGGCGTAGGTCGCGATCAGCGCGGCGACGGCGAGGTTGTTGACCGCCCGTGGATACCCCCTCGAGGCGAGGTGGATCGCTTGGATGGCGTCGTCGGAGAACAGCGGGTCTGACCGGCCAGCGAATTTGAGGTGTTGCCGGATGTAATCGGTTGTGTCGGCGGCATTCATCCCGGTGATTGTGTAGCATGTGGAAATGCGTTGATCCAATGCCGCGAGCACGGCAAGTTTCAGGCGGCGCCGCAGGGTGGGTTGGCCGATGAGGAGCATCGCGAAGTGCGACCCGGTATCCATTGCCACGTTCGTCAACATGCGTAACGATTCCAGGTCGGTGTTGGTGAGCAGGTGCGCTTCGTCGATGACGACGACGGGCAGGCGGGCTCGTTCGTCGAGTTCCCCGGCGAGTAGCGCCGCGGTTTGCGAGGACAGCACTCCGGAGAAAAACGCCGGGGTCCCGCCAAGCGCCGTGACGATCTGAGTGTGGATTCCACGCATCGTGATCGTCGGGTCGGGGATGTAGATGATCTGGTGCCGGGAGGGTTCCAACTGGGCCAGGGCCGCGCGGACGGCGACGGTTTTCCCGGCGCCGACTTCACCGCTGATCACGCCGAGCTGGCGTTGGCTGACGCACCAATCGATGCGGGCGATCGCTTCCCGGTGCGAGGGGTGCGGGTGCAAGGCCTGCGGCGGAATATCGCGGGCGAAGGGCATACGCGTGAAGCCGTAGTGCGATTGCAGGGTGTCGATACTCATCGGGCGGCCTCCGAAACTGTCGGCACGAAGACGACCTTCCTCGCCGCCGGGGTGGATGCTTTCACGAAACTAATCGGTTCCCCAGCCATCGTGCCCTTGTGCCGGGTCTCCACCAGGCGCAGGTAGTCAATGCCGGAGGCCGCATTCCGGGCACCGGTGTCGGCCTCGTCAGCCGCCGCGGTCGCGGCCTTCTTGTGAACGTGCCGGCGAATTTCACTCAGTACGGCGATGCCGGCCGGGACGCCGTTCCCGGCCGAGACGGTGATCAGCCCGGCGAGGTCGAAGGGGTCATAAACCAGCTCCACTCGTTTGCCGACGAGGAGCTGATCCACTTGATACGTGTTGGACTGCAACGACACCGTCGCGGACTTCGTCACCGTGCGGATCGCCGACCACTGGAACGCCTCCGCAATGACGGTTTTCTCCTTCCGCACCGGGCGTCGTCCCGCCCAGCCGGCATCCCAGCGCTGCACCGGTGTTTGCCCTGTCGTCGAATGCGTGGCCTGGTGATAGACCATCTCCACCCACGACGTGAACAGAGCATTCATCTCTTCCAGCGTGGTGACCATGCTGCCCACCCCGGCATCTACTACGCCGGTCGTGGTATCGACGGTGGTGATCTCGGTGAGGAACTGCGAGTTGACGGTGTTGAAGAACCGCTCGATCTTTCCGCGGCCCTGCGGCCGATACGGCTTCGAATGCGTCAACCGGATTCCGAGGCGCGCGCAGGTCCGCGAGAGCGACTCATCAACAAAAGCGCTTCCGTTATCGACGTAAATCGTCCCGGGAATTCCGCGCGCTTCCAACGCCGGGCGGAGGGCCGCGGTGAGGCGGACGGAGTCTTCGGCGTAAGCCCACCGGCCCGCCGTCACCATCCTGGAGTGGTCGTCGAGGAACGCGAACAGATACGTCTTCCGCCCATTGATCCGCGGCCCGTGCAACCCGTCACCGACCCATATTTCATTCGGGTAGTCCGCTTCAAACCGGCCGAAAACCTCCCGCACCCCGGTCGAAAGTTCCAGCGTGCGGAAGTGCCGCAGCAGCGTCGACTCCGACGGAGCATCACCGAGCGTGTCGATCATGATGCGCCGCACCTGCGCCGAGGTGCGGGCGGGCCGCTCCCTCTTCAACGTCGCCGCCAACGACAAGATCTGCGCCGGCGTCACCGCGCCCTGCGCCCGGCCTCGGGGTCTCAACGCGTCGAACCCTCCGCGCCGCCACTGCCTGATCCACCGATCAAGAGTGTCCTTGCTGACCGTCACCGTCCCGCCGAATGGACCCGGATGCACCAGCCCTGCCAGCGCTCGAACCATCGGGCCGCGCTGCCGCGTCGTCACACTGTCATCGGCGGCGTCCCGGATCAGGTGGTAACGAAACAGCGCGATCTTCTCCGTCCGTCCGCGGCGCACCGCCGAAGCAGACGGCGGTCCCGCCGGCGGCGGCGGGACGAGCAAAGCATCGGCTGGCTCCGCTGGGGAAGCCCGCGGCGAAACGGGGAGCAATGCCGGGGAAAGTGCGGGCATGAAGAGTCCTCTCAAACAGTGAACACACCCATCACAGGGATATGGCAGGCGCTCCTGCCACTGTTGCCGCCCACCACGGACGGCATAAGGGCCAGTTGGTGTTGGGGACCGCCGCCCACCAGCTCCGGCAAAAAAACAGCCCGTTGGTCTGAGCGATCGCCACCTGAACCCACGCCACCGTGACGGTCGCGACGAACCGGCGAGCCAGCCCCCGTGCATACGCCATCAACGCCGACAACGCCTCACCCGAAACAGTCCCAGCAGGCCTTGGCCAGACGACCACCGCATCGGGAGCATCCCGCACCAACAACCCCGTGAACCGTTCACCCATCGCCGCGGCCGAAGCGGCGAAAGCACGCAACCAACCACGAACCGTCGAAACCGGTCTTCCGCAGTCCGCAGCGATCCTCCGATGACCCCAACCCAAAGCAGTCTTCGCCTCGATCGCCGCCGCAATCACCTCGGCGGTATCTGCTCGCCGCGCGGCCAACCGCACCTCCAGGAGCACATGCGTGCCCTGGCAGGCCGTGCACCGAGACCGACGCGGGCGAAGGCCCCGCGGCACCCAATCTGTGCCGAGGCCCTCACGGATCACACGCGCCCGAGCCCACCCCCACGGGCGCAAACGGCCACCACAATCGGGGCAGGCAACCCGCCCGACCCGAAGGTCCAACTCGACAACAACAGAATCATGACTTACCGTGAGCATCAGCGCGGCCTTACGCGTTAGAACGGCCCGGCGTGATCCTTCAAGATTGCACGCCGGGCCATTCGTCTATCCGGACATCGTCAGCCTGACGCCGCCGACAACCAGAAACCAAATCCAGGCGCACTAAACCCATCGTCACCGACCCCGACGCCTACGTCGTCACCCCACGAGACGCACAACACCAGGGTAAGGAACCAGGCTTCTTCGAGCAGGCAGTTGTGCAATTGTTGCTTGCCATGGGCTACGGAGGTACGACCGGTAGCGGCAGTGTCACGCAGCTGAGCAACGACGGCGGCATCGATGGCGTGATCGACCAAGACGTGCTGGGCCTCAGCCGCGTCTACATTCAAGCGAAGCGATACGCGGACAGTAACGTCGTCGGGCGACCTGATATTCAGGCCTTCGTAGGCGCCCTTAGCGGAAAAGCAGACAGCGGAGTCTTCATCACGACCAGCCGCTTTTCAGATGGAGCCCGCGTTTACGCCGAAGGTGTTCCAACGCGCGTCATTCTGATCGACGGTAAGCGCCTCACCAGCTTGATGATTCGTTACGGGGTTGGAGTCCAAGTACGCGAGACCTACAGGGTCGTTGAGATCGATGAGGACTTTTTTGCATGATCAGTGTCTTCGAAGCCAGTGAGTGAAGACATGCCGGGCTCGCACAAGATTCACCTCGGAAGCGACAGCGGCTTCTGCCTGTGCGGCGTCATTCGCCTGCGCCTCACTTCAGGCGAGCGGAATGATGTGGCGTGCCACCTCTGCCGCAAGAATGCATAGTGGGGTACGACCCCAAGAATCAGCGGCGCTTCGTTGAGGGCAGTGCCTTGCTCGAATGGTGCAACACCCCGGGGTTGACCACTGCTCTCTGGTCTGAGTGGGCATCGTGTAGCCCCTAAATAATGACTCGTGTTTTCAATCCACCCACCGCCGGCCAACGGATTTGCGCCACGCCCGTCTGGCAGACCACGCACGTTCCCACGACCCGAATGTTGCCAACTTTGCCAGCGCTTGGGCACTGCGGACCATTGGCCACAACGACCTGAATTGTCTTGGCAGGGAAAACATTCGCCCCGTTCCGCGCGGTTTCCTGTGACGCAGAGGCGTGCACCGAAATCTCTTGTGGGCCGCGGCGCACCTTCGTGACGAATGCGGAGGTGCGCGCGGTGACGGTGTCGATGCGGGTGATGAGCGCCGGCGACGGGTACAAGTACCTGTTGCGCACGGTCGCCGTGGCCGACGGGAACCGCTTGCCATCGACGCCGCTGACCCGCTACTACACCGAGCAGGGCACGCCGCCCGGCCGATGGATGGGCAGTGGCCTTCCGCGGCTCGGTGGGGGCTTCATTGTCGAAGGCGACGAGGTCACGGAGGAGCATCTTCAGCTCCTCATCGGATTGGGCCGCGACCCGGTTACAGGTGAGGCGCTGGGGCGGGCGTACCCGGTCTACCGGACTGCCGCGGACCGCGCCGCCGTGGCCCGAGATGAGGACGGTGCCGGCCCGGACCCCAGCGAGGGAGCATCCGCTGCCGCACCACCCTCCGAGGAGGAGCCAGCCCGAAGCCGGCAGCGCGCCGTCGCCGGCTACGACTTCACGTTCTCGATTCCGAAGTCGGCGAGTGTGCTCTGGGGTGTTGCCGACGCAGCCAAGCAGGCGCGCATCGCCGAGGCTCACCACTTTGCGGTTGCCGAGGTGATTGCATACATGGAGCGCGAGGTGGCGGCAACGCGTATCGGCGCGACGGCGCAGGGCGGCGCCGTCGCGCAGGTCGATGTGACCGGCCTGATCGCGACGGCGTTCGATCACTTCGACAGTCGGGCTGGCGATCCTCATCTGCACACGCACGTCGTGATCAGCAACAAGGTGCAGACCGTGCTTGACGGCAAGTGGCGCTCCCTCGATGGCCGGCCGATGCACGATGCCGTGGTGGCGCTCTCCGAACTGCACGAGACCCTGTTCGCCGACGCGCTCACGCGATCCCTCGGCGTGCACTGGGAAAAGCGAGAGCGGGGGCGGGATCGACACCCTGCCTGGGCGATAAGCGTCATTCCGGAAGCGCTCGTTGTGGAATTCTCGTCGCGGTCCCGGCACATCGATGTGGAGACCGACCGGTTGATCGAGGCATACGTCGGGAGCCACGGGCGTCGCCCGAACCCGGTGACCATCACCAAGTTGCGGGCACAGGCCACGCTCTCCACTCGGCCCGTGAAGCAGGTGCACTCGTTGGCAGAGCTCACTGCGGCGTGGAGAGAACGGGCCAGGCTCGTGCTCGGGCGCGACGTGTCGGCGTTGGTGAGTGCGGCATCCGCTCACCCGCCTGCGCCCGCGCTGCGCGCACAGGACGTGCCGCGCGATGCGATCGAGGCGCTGGCATTGAGCGTGATGACGGCCGTCGGTGAGAAGCGTGCAACCTGGCGGCACTGGAACCTCACGGCCGAGACAGCGCGCCAAACGATGCCGTACCGCTTCGCATCCGCTTCGGATCGAGAGGCTGTCGTTGGGCTCATAACGGATGCTGCCGAGCGCGCGTCCCTGCGCATCACGCCACCCGAGCTCGCCTCGAGCCCTGCCACCTTTCAACGCGACGACGGCACGTCGGTCTTCAGGGCGAAGCACTCTGTCGTGTTCACCTCGACCGAGTTACTGGAGGCTGAGTCTCGGCTGCTCGAGCGTGCCGCCGATCAGACCGCTCCACGAGTCGCGGCGACCACGCTGCGTTCGGCCGCGCGCACGAAGCTGCCCGGCGGGGGAGTGCTCGCCGATGACCAGCTCGCGGCACTCCTGTCGATCGTCGGCTCCGGCCGGGTCATCGATGTTCTCGTGGGACCGGCCGGTGCGGGCAAGACGACGGCCATGAGCGTGCTTCGGCACGCCTGGGAGAAGGCGCACGGTGCGGGCTCCGTCGCCGGGCTCGCACCCTCCGCCGCCGCCGCGACCGTGCTGGCGACGGACCTCGGAATCACCACCGAGAACCTGGCGAAATGGTGGCAGACCCATCTTGACCACCGAACGACCTTCCGGGCCGGTCAGCTCGTGATCATCGACGAGGCATCGTTGGCGGGCACGCTGCCCCTGGATCGGATCACCGCGTTGGCCGCGACTGCCGGCGCGAAAGTTCTGCTTGTGGGCGACTACGCCCAGCTCCAGTCGGTGGAAGCGGGTGGCGCGTTTTCGATGCTGGTGCACGAGCGAGCGGATGCGCCCGAACTCATCGACGTGCACCGCTTCGTGCACGAGTGGGAGAAGACGGCATGCCTCGGGCTGCGCCAGGGCAACTCTGAGGTGATCGGCCTCTACGTCGTGCACGACCGCCTGCGGGACGGCACAACCGAAGCGATGGCGGATGCCGCCTACGAGGCCTGGCACGCAGACACCCGAGCTGGCAAGGAGACAGTGCTGATCAGCGACTCGAACGAGGCGGTGGCAGCGCTGAACGTGCGGGCCCGCACAGAACTGATCCTCGAGGGCCAGGTCGATGCGCTGCGCGAAGTCGCCCTGCACGACGGAACCTGCGCCGCTGTCGGTGACACCGTCATCACCCGACGCAACGACCGCCGGCTCTATGCGTCGCGGACATGGGTGCGCAACGGTGACCGGTGGGCCGTGATCGACGTGCACCGGAACGGTTCGGTCGAAGTGCGACGGCACGGTCGGCGGTGGGGGAGCACGGTGCTGCTTCCCGCCGAGTACGTGCGCGACCACGTTGAACTGGGCTACGCGGTCACATCGCACCGGGCGCAGGGAATCACGACCGACACCGCGCACGTGGTCGTCGCGCCGAGCATGCCGCGCGAGAACCTCTACGTCGCGATGACGCGGGGTCGCGAGGCGAACACCGCCTACGTCGCCGTCGACCGGCCCGATGTTGCCCACGTTGGGCCGCGCCCTGGTGTCGATGGCGACGTGACGGCGCGCAGCATCCTCTTCGGCATTCTGCAGCACGTCGGCGCTGAGCTGTCCGCGCACGAGACGATTGCGGCGGAGCAGGATGCGTGGGGATCTGTGGCGCAACTCGCGGCGGAGTACGAGACACTTGCAGCGGCCGCGCAGCACGACAGGTGGGTGTCGGTGGTGCGCGACTGTGGCCTCTCGGCCGGTCAAGCTGACGCTGTAATCGCATCGGATGCCTTCGGGCCGTTCACCGCGGAGCTCCGGCGTGCGGAGGCCCTCAACTTTGATGTCGCAAGCATGCTCTCACGTGTGGTGGCGGTTCGCGGGTTCGAGGATGCCCAAGACATCGCGGCGGTGCTGCGAGCCAGATTGGCGTCGGTTGTTTCTCAGGACAGTGGAGCCGGCCGCTCGCGTCGTGCTCCGCGCCTCGTTGCAGGGCTGATCCCACGGGCGATCGGACCGATGGATTTGTCCATGCAGACCGCCCTCGGCGAACGTGCCGACTTGATCGAATCGCGGGCGAGCGCCGTCCTGAATGATGCGGTGCTCGCGGGGGAGACTTGGACTCGCGCGCTCGGTGTTGTTCCGCGAGGGGTGACATCCGCGGTGTGGCGACAGCACGCGTGCACGGTCGCGGCGTACCGGGACCGTTACGGCATCGTGGGCGGCCGACCGCTCGGTGCAGCACCGGAAACGACGGCGCAGAAACTTGACTCAGCTCGCGCCCATGCCGCGCTCCAGACTGCTCAGCATTTGGCGGCAGATTCTCGCACGGACGCGGCACCCGCACTGACTCCGGTGACCCGGGTGGCGGAGTACCTGACCCGCGGGTGACCCTGGTTGAGCGCACGGTGTCGAGAAGGTCCGCCCCAGCTTGGGACGTGACCGTCGAGCGGCGCCACGAAGCCAATCTTCATCGCGGTCAGTTCTGACCATGCATGGGTGATCACGCCGTTGCACCATCTTGCAACGGCCAAGCTGCCAGTCGACGGGGGTATGGCGGTTGTCGCGCCTAGCGTGCCTAAGGTTTTACTCACTCGGTGGCGACACCCTATCTGCGCACTAGCATAGGTATCCCCCTTACGATTTCAGTGAGATGCCCATATCTAAGTGGCGCATGACCGTCTGCAATGGAGCAATCGCTATCTCACTGAAATCGTAAAGGGGATAGGTATTTGGTTCAAAGGGGGAACAACATGGGACGTCGACGAGGATTTCTTGCCGAGATTCAGCACCAGTCGCGACTTGCCGAGCAACGGCAGCGCGCCGCAGTTCGCGAGCAGGATGCCGCATACAGGCGCGCTGTCGCCGCACAGAACGCCGCTCAGCGGGCGAAGCTGGCGGCGTCGAGAGCCTCTGATGCCGATCGGAAGCGTATGGAGAAGGAGGCAGCCGCGGCGCACGTGGCCGCGATGCAGGCAGAAGTCGACCAACTCAATGCCACCCTTTTCGCCGGCTACGACGAGTTGGACAGTTTGCTGGCCGCCACTCTAGAAGTTGATGACTATGTCGATTTGGAAAGCCTGCGTCAGAGGGCTGAACATCCTCCGTTCTCAAAACCCAACCTTCAGACGGCAATTCCCGTTCCAACCCCGCTCACCGTCCCAGTCAAGCCCACCCGTCGAACTGTCGAAAAGCCCACGGGCCTCTTCGGCCGCAAGAAGAAGCTCGCAGAGGCCGATGCTCAGGCGGATGCAGAAATGGGCGTCGCTCTGCGGGCTTGGGAGATGGCAGGGCAAGCTCTCCCCGCGCGTCAGGCACAGCAGAGCTCATCGTATGCAGCCGCTGAGAGGGCCCGGGTGGAGGAACTCGCGACTGAACAGGCGCGCTACGAGGCGGATTGCGCGAGCAGAGAGGCTCTTGTTGCCAAGAACAACTTCTCGCTCGACGAACTAATCGCAAACCTCGGGTATGGGGATGCTGCGGCTATTCACGAGTATGTCGGAATTGTCATCGCAAACTCCGTATACCCGGACAGCTTCGACATCGACCACGAGTCGGAGTTCGAGGCGTCATCCGCCGAGCTTCGCCTACGCGTTCTTGTTCCGGGGCCAGACCAGATTCCGACTGTAAAGGCTTACAGGTATGTCAAGGCAAGCGACGAGATCACCTCTGCCGAGTTGTCACAGAAGGATGCTAAGGATCGGTACGCCGGAATCGTGCATCAGGTAGCCCTGCGCAGCCTCCACGAAGTATTCGAAGCCGACCGTCGAAAACTGATCCAAGCCATTTCACTTGAGGTCGGGACGCAGACGGTAAGTCCCGCTACGGGAAACGAAACGTACGTCCCTTTCGTGGCGGTCGCAGTTTCGCGTGAGGCATTCGCTCAGATTGAGCTGTCTGCAGTTGTGCCTGCCGCGACTCTTGAACACCTCGGGGCGGCGCTTTCCAAGAACCCCCTTGGGCTAATTCCATCCAACGGTAGCGGCGTACGTCGGTCGTGATGGGAACTCCCGCAGGTCCTGTCTTTAACCCACCGCCCGGCTGGCCGAAACCGCCGGCCGGGTGGCGTCCGCCAGCGAGCTGGAGTCCTGACCCGTCGTGGCCCGCAGCGCCAGAAGGTTGGCAGCTTTGGCTCAATGCTGACGCCGGGGAGTCCTTAAGTGTGACCGAACCCGATTTGATCGAATCCGCCCAGCCCATTGGGGCGGCCACAGAGCCAGGCGCTGCGACTTTTCGTCAGAACGCATCAGCTCGCCTAACGTACCTTGAGGCCGAGAACGCGGAACTGCGAGCACGTCTGGCGAGCCTTAGCTCAGCAGGTGATGAGTACATTGAGCTTGACGACGCGCGTGTGCTGCAGAACGTCGGAATCTACCGATATCACCATCCGTTGGAGAATGCAGCGCTGCATCGCGAACGTCTCGACTCGATCGAGACCCGAATTGCTGAAGTAGTGAAGTCCGGCTTGGCCATAGTGAAGTCGAATCTCTTCACATTTGACAATTCCTTGGCCAAGGGGCGGCGGATGACCGATGACCTGTCACGTCTCATGCTTCGCGCATACAACGCTGAAGCTGATAACAGCATTCGCTCGTTGAGGGTCGGCAACGTGCTGACCGCCAAACGGCGGTTGGAAGCGTCTCGGACGGCAATCGCAAAGATCGGCTCATTGATGGAAATGCGCATCAGTGACGACTATCACAATCTCCGCGTCGAAGAGATTGAGCTCACCGCTGATTGGCTGATGAAGCGGCAGGAGGAGAAAGAAGCCGAACGGGAGGAACGCGCACGTCTGAGGGAAGAGCGCCGCGTTGAAAAGGAACTGGCTGAAGAGCGAGCGGAACTCGACAAAGAGCGCCAACATCTTATTAATGCGTTGAATGCGATCCGTGCCGGTGGCGAGGAGGACCCCGACTTGGTTCTGCGCCTCGCCGACCTCGACGCCGCGATTGCGGACAATGACTTCCGGGCCGCGAACATTCGGGCGGGATACGTCTACGTCATTTCGAATCGTGGAGCATTTGGGGAGAATGTCGTTAAAATCGGCCTCACCCGACGTCTCGAGCCAACCGAGAGGGTTGCTGAGCTGAGTGGGGCCTCCGTTCCTTTCCGTTTCGACATCCACACGTTGTTTTTCTCCGAGGATGCAGTGACGCTTGAGAACGAGTTGCATAAACACTTTGCGGCCCGCGCCATGAATCAAGCGAATTCACGTAAGGAGTTCTTCTTTGCGTCCCCGGCCGAGGTGCGCGAGGTCTTGATGAAGAAAGTCGGTAACCTTCTCGAATTCCGAGAACATGCAGAGGCAACCGAATTCATGCAGTCTGTGGGGCTCTGGCCCGAGAGTGAAAGCCGTTTTCAGGCCGTCAACCTACTGTGACCCAGTCTTCACGTTGGGGTAAATGGTCCCCGCGGTTGCGCAGCAGCCAGCGAGCAACCCAGCTTCTGATGAACCCCGTGGGGTTGCGGTCATGAGGCCTTCCTCTCGCTGGCTGTTTCTGAAGTGTTGTCAGGCCACCCCCTGGAATGAAGCCTGTCCGAAGGGCGCACCAGGGGAGTGGTTTCCTAGTCTGGTTAAATAATGGATTCTGGCAAGAAGCGAGCACCTGCGAAAAGTGACGGGGGGAGGTGCCTCCCGTGTGATCAGGTTCACTACCCGGGCTCCTCCGCGCCACCGTAGCAAGTAGACGGCGAAGCAATCGAGGCAGTAGACGTTGTACTGAACGTGAAGCCATTTGAAATCGATGTGTGGTTCACGGAATCGCAGGTTGCGGAGGACGGCCTGAATGTTGAACGGGACCAACGCGGTGACTGGTCGCTGGTGCCCATGGACCAGAACTGGGCTGCGATGCAAGCGGTTTGAGTTGTCCCCGGGGGCTTCCGCCCACGGGCATCCGGTTCTAAACTCTCTTCAGGCAACCTCTATGTGCGCCATCGCTCGGTGCGATGGCATGACCCCCGGTCACCGGGCAGTCCTTTCAGGTTCTTGTTGCCGAACTTCTGGAAGGCTGCATCATGTTCGGACTCATCTTGGGCGTCACCGCTCGCATCCATTACGCCGTGCGCGGGTTCATGCCGAGCAACATCCTGCTCGACGCGCTCCACACTCGGCGCGGTCTCAAGTGGGGCGCGCCGGCGATGCTGCTCGCTGTCCCGTACGCACTCGCCGCGGTGTTCAGTGCCGGCCAAGCGGATGCCGGTGGCTCCGGCTGGTTCAACCTGCTGGCACTGGTCTTCGTGTGGAACGCCCTCAAGTTTGTTGTTGCCGGGCCGGTGACGCTGATGCGGTTGCTCCGCCTGCGCAGCCGAGCGGCCCAGGCTCGGCGCCGCGCGGCGCGAGCCGTCTACGAGGTCGTCGAACCAGACCGGATTGCGGAACCTGCGCTTTCATCGACGCAGGCGTGAGCCTGTCCTGGTCGATCGCGTGGTGGGCGACTCGGTTCGGCTTGCCCGGCAAGTCACTGCCAACGCACCTCCTAGTCACGGCAGTATTGGGCACACACACGTCCGCCGGTAGGAGGCTTCCCCATGACGATCCCGCAGGAACAGTTCGACGATCTGCTCAGCCGCACCGCGCTCGCTTCGCTCTTCTATTACCCGGAGGTCGCGGTGGACGATAACGAATACAGCCTCCAGAATGACATCTCGTATTGCTTGGAGCCCGTCGCGGGGATCTCCGGCGAGGATGCCGAACGGCTCCGGGTCGCCGTCGGGCACGTGATCGCGAATCCGACCGCGCATCGCTCTGAACTCCTGGCCCTGGTCATCGAGCTGGCGCCCCCACCCACCGAGTAGCAGCGACTATGAACGTGCCATCCGCTGACAGCACAGGGCCTCGCCAGGAGTTGGTGCAGCATCCGCCTGCTGACGCTCCTGACGAACCGGGCCGGGAGAGCCGCACTGACCGTGTGGCTGAGAGTAGGCGTGAGTGGGTGGCCGCGAACCGCGAGCTGTGCGGGAGATGAATCGGCGCTGGCGCGCGGAGCACCTGGAGCGTTCGCGGCAACAGAACCGCGATTCGATGCGTCGGGCCGCGGAGCGCAGGCGTCGCGAGGAAGCGGCGCGTGCTCGGGGGAGGGAGCGTGCGAAACAGTGGCGGGAGGATCACCCTGATCGTAGGCGCGAGTACCAACAGAGGTGGGTCGAGGAAAACCGCGACAAGATCCGGGAGTACTACAACCGCTACTACGAGAAGCACCGCGAAGAGGTGAACGCTCGCGCGGCAGCCCGGCGCGACGCCGACCCCGAACGCACGAGGCAGGTCACTAAACAGTGGGCCGACCGGAACAAGGAGCGCCGGGCCGACTTGCAGCGTAGGCGGCGAAGCGACCTAGAGACCTACCAGTCGGAGTTGGAGGCCAACGCCGCAGCTCGACGGCTCAAGCGCTCACTCGCGCGGGCAGGCCTCCCTCCGAAGTCGCTCCACTCGGCATCCGCTGCCGAGCGCCGCGCCAACGAACGTGACGCCGACACCTATTTCAATGATCCGGCATTACCCGAGCATCTGCGTCAGTTCACGGTGTTCGCGGAGTCCCTCACCGAGCATATGCTCACGCACTGCACCCGCATGCGTGAGTTCGCCGAGGCCTATGTGGAAACCAGAGAACGGATGAGGCTCCCGCCCGTTCCGGTGGAGAATATCGTCTACGCCCGTGCTGTCGAGATCGTCACCGACCGGATGCGCCGAGTCGACCTCCTGACCAGCCGCGACGTCGCCGCTGCGGTGCGGAGCACACAGGCCGAGGTCCGTCTGCAGGAGCGGCGGCGGCAGTTTGAGGCTTTCCTGAATGCCGTCGTGACCAATGCGAACCGCAATAGAGAGCGTTATCGCTACGACGCGGAAATTGAGAATCGAGCGAGGGCGAACCGTGGATTGCCGAGTGCACCTATCGAGTCACTGATCGTGCACCTCGCCCTTCAGTACGCTATTGAGCGTGTGCCCGCGAATATGCTCACGGCTGACGACGCTCGAAATGCTGCCCGCGTCGCGAAGCTACACATCTCAGCCTTCTCGGAAGGACCGCAGCCAGCCGTCAACGATCGCGATCACCGAAGGTCATTCGGTTAGTTAATTTGGAGAATCGCGACGTGCTCTCACCAGAATGAGAGTGGCAGGAAATCAGGGACGGTTCAGGCCCCAGAGATTGCCACGACAGCTGCGAAGACCTTGAAGCCGAGCCCCATGTGCCGTTGGCTGGCGAACCCACACGAACGCGCTGGGGGAAGAGATCAGGCCGATCCAGAAGGGTGTTCTCGGGAATGTCTCCTTTTGGTATGCCGTCGCCCATCGTGTCGTTAGGCTTTTCACTCAACGGCGGGCCGCTCGAAGACGACGGACAGCGGCGTCAGGCCGATCCCGAGCCTGGTCGCACTCGCTACACGCCAGCCGTGGGCGGCGAACTCGTTGAGCTCCATCGTGACGACGGCATCGAACTCGACCGACGTCGAGAATGCCCCGACCGGCAGGGTGACGTGCTTGTACTCAAACTTCATGGTTCCCCCAGTTTTTTCCTGAGCGTAGCGTCCATCAGAGACGGGTTGCATGCCCCAGCTCGGGCGGGACAACGTGATGAAGACCCTCATGCTGGGCGCGACGGGGCGCGCGCGGTCGCACTCGCACAGGGCATGTCCACCCAAGAGTGTGCTTGCGGTGTTTGGGGCCGCTGACCAGGCCGGTATCGGCCGCGACGGTCAGACCAGCTGCAGCGATGCTGCTGTCTCTGCGTTGATCACGGGGGCGGAGGCAATCTCGAGTGCAGGCCGGACCCGCCGTCTGATTGGGGGCGCATTGGGTTTCGAATTCCACCGGTACTGCTTCGCAACGATTGGCTCTGGTTTCCAGGTGGGTCCCGCAGCACTCGGTTCCAACCCCGCTTTTACCCCGCACATTCAGCTCGAATAGCAGAAAACGAAGTGATCACGATCCCGGTGATTCACCAGGATCTCGCACCATATTTGAGGTCAAATGACCAGCCCGAATCGGACAATCGATAATCGTGGTCATGAGGATACCGCTGCCTTGAGAGCGTCGGCGCTGGAGTGCCCGAGAAGTCGCGTGCACCTTGCTTTCCGGGACGTCATTGAGCGAGTGTCCACGAATCTGCTTACGGCCGACGTCGTTCGGAATGCTGCCCGCGTTGCGAAGCTGCACATTGCCCCCTCCTCGCAAGGATTGAAGGCCGCGGTCGACGATCGCAGTCCCCGACGGTCGTTCGGGTAGTTGAGTTGGGCAGTGTCGCCGTTCACTCGGGAAGAAGCATCAAGATTTCAGGGAAAGTCCACTTCGCGTCTAGCCCGTCTCCTGGCTTGGTCAAAGAAATAGGCAGATTCATTGTAGAACGACTCACATTTGGAAAGACTAAGTTCGCTCCCATATGGCGGCGAGCCCCTGGCCGCCGCCGATGCACATGGTTTCGAGCACGAAGCGGCCTTCGGTTCGCTGCAGGTGCCGTGCTGCGGTGGCGAGGATGCGGGCACCGGTGGCTCCCACCGGATGGCCGAGGGAGATTCCCGACCCGTTCACGTTGGTGCGGTCCCAGTCGGCGTCGGTGAAGTTCCACTCGCGGGACACGGCCAGCACCTGCGCGGCGAAGGCTTCGTTGAGTTCGATCAGGTCGATGTCGGCGAGGGTGAGTCCGGCGCGTTCGAGGGCCTTGGCGGTGGCGGGTACCGGCCCCAGTCCCATGCGTGACGGGTCGACACCGGCCCGGGCCCACGACGCCAGCCGCACCAGCGGGGTCAGTCCAAGTTCGGCCGCCCGCTCCGGCGTGGTTACGATGCACGCCGCGGCGGCGTCGTTCTGCCCGCTCGCGTTGCCAGCGGTGACAGTGGAAGCGACATCCGTTTTCCCGAGTATCGGTGTGAGCACGGCGAGGGCTTCGAGACTCGTCTCGCGAGGAGTTTCATCGGCCGAGACGACGACGGTCCCCCTCCGGCCGAGCACGGTGACCGGCACGATCTCGTCGACGAACCGCCCGTCGGCCACCGCGGCAAGGGCGCGCTGCTGTGAGCGCAGGGCGAGTTCGTCCTGTTCGACGCGGTCGATCGCGTAGTCGTGGCGCAGGTTTTCGGCGGTTTCGAGCATTCCGCCCGGCACTGGGAAGCGCCTCCCGCCGGCGGTCTCCCGGCCGCGGCCGAGCGCGTCGCGCAGCAGTATGCCGGCCGTGCCGGCTGTGCCCCAGCGGGAATCAACGGTGTAGAACGGGGCCTGGCTCATCACGTCGACGCCGCCGGCGATGACCAGGTCGCTGACGCCGGTCTGCACCTGCATGGCGGCGTCGAGCACGGCCTGCAGGCCGGAGCCGCAGCGCCGGTCGACCTGCACGCCGCCGACCGTCACCGGCAGGCCAGCGTTCAGGGCGGCGACCCTGGCCACGGGGGCGGCCTCGGCGCTGGGATAGGCCTGGCCGAAGATCACGTCGTCCACGAGCCCGCCGTCGACCCCGGTGCGTTCGATGAGCGCGGCGATGACCACGGCCGCCAGGTCGGCGGGTGCCACCGTCGTGAACGCGCCGCCGAAACGACCGATCGGGGTTCGCAGCGGCTCGCAGATGACGACCTCACGCAGCGCAGTCATGCGGCCACCGCTATCGATATCTGCGTTGTGATCGTGTTTCGTGGCGTCGGCACCAGCAGCGTGACTTCGGTGGTGGCGCCGTGCAGGAGCTTTTCAGAACGGCCCGGACCCTTGATCAACTTCGGGTCCGCCTCGTGCTCCCAGGGATCCGGGCCCACGCGGGGCATGGCGTTCCTTGAGTGCACCGCCACCTGCACGCCCTCGGGCCGCAAGTTGGTGATGAGCAGCGATAGACCGATGGCGAGGTTCACGTACGTAATCGGGGCAGCTCGGGCCGCCAAATTGTTGCGGATCAGCGACAGCAGATAGTTCCTTGCCCGCCACGGCATGCCGTGGGTCACCATCGCGGCGTCGGTCTCTCGATCGGCACGCGCCCGGCCCGCGCTGTGGATTGATACCCCGTCGGGAAGATCAGCTTGGGATAGTGCGGTGCGTGTATTCGTTTCGTTCATGAAATGCGTCCCTCGATGGCCCGCCAGAAAGCGGGTACATGAAAATAACGTTGCAGCCACTTCACAGGGGCTACCGAACCGTCCCCCTGTGGCTTTGGGGGCCCTGTATGTCTAGTTGCGTGTCACCTTCCCCATAGTCGACGCGATTAACCGCAGGGATATCGGCTTCAGCGCCAACCAGGCACCCGCCATCACGACGACAGAGGCTACGAAGATCCAGAATCCCAGCCAGTTTGTAGCATCGCTTGCGGCGTACATGTGGTTGAGGTTTCGTAGAGCTCCCGTGGCGAGGACAAGTGCGACGTGGACAACGATGAAGCCTGCGAATGCCAACATAAGAGGGAAGTGCATGGCCCGGGCAACTTCGATGGGGAACGCCTTATTCAGCCATGTCGCGTTCTGTGGCCACGACGGTGACATGCGAAGTCCGGTCAAAATTGACAGTGGCGCGACGATGAAGACGATCGTAAAGTATGTGAGCAGTTGCAGAGAGTTGTAGTTCACCCAACCATCCTCAGTGGGCCAGTTGAGTGATGCGTATTGAATACCAGCCGAGAGAGCGTTGGGCACAACATCCCATGAGATCGGTACGATGCGGGTCCATTGTGCCGTGACGAAGAGGAGCACGTAAAATACGATCCCGTTGAGGACCCACAGTGTGTCCGTGACGATGTGCAGCCAAAGATTAATGCTGATCTTCTTGGGAGCCCGCTTGCTGCGGAGAATTCCGATGTTGTTTCGGGTGAAGTACAGCGCAGGTCGTTGCGTCGTGCGAATTTGCCACCCGGATTTGATGACGAAAACCATGAGGAGTGCATTGATTCCGTGTTGCCAGGCGAGCCATGCGGGAAATCCCACTGGTGCCCACTCCGGTAGGTGTGCTTCCCCTGGGTAGGTGGTCAGAAAATTCAAGCCAGCTTCCCTGGAACGGAATAGTTGTGCGGCTACACCAGTCGCGAAGACAAGCACGATGGCCGTTGGCACGATCCAGACGAGCTTGAACCATGCACTTTCTCGGAATGTCGCGAGTTGTTTCGCGGTCGTGATCGCCGGGGCCTTCTGGCTCACTGGTGACGCATTTCAAGTTGTTTGATTAGCTGTGGCACGACGGTGAACACATCACCGACGATGCCGAAGTCGGCGATGTCGAAGATGGGGGCATTAGCATCCGTGTTGATCGCAACGATTGTGGACGCGGTCTGCATGCCGGCTCGATGCTGGATGGCGCCGGAGATACCGAGCGCGACGTACAACTGGGGGGAGATCGTGACACCCGTCTGTCCGACCTGGGAGGCCTGCAGCACGTAGCCGGCATCGACGGCCGCGCGGGACGCGCCGACCGCGGCGCCGAGGGCGTCCGCGAGCTGCTCGACAAGGACGAATTTTTCCAGGGATTGGAGTCCTCGGCCCCCCGAGACCACGCGGGTCGCTGCTCGGAGTTCGGGCCGATTCGATGTCACTCGGGTTGCCGTAACCGACTCGATGACGGCACCGGGCACGGCTGACGGCGGCAGCGGCTGGGAGCTGACCTCCGCTGCGGTCGAAAACGCCGGCGTGACCGGTTCTATCGCGCCGGGGCGAATCGTCACAATCAGCGGACCATTTTCGGTGACGGAGTCCACTAAGTACGAACCGCCTAAGACGGAGGTTGTCGCGACGGGCTGACCTTCTATGTCTCGCACGTCGACTGCATCCGTTACCAGACCAACGCCGAGTCGCACCGATAGCCGACCAGCGATCTCACGACCGTCGATCGTGTGTTCTATGACGATGGCGATCGGGTCGGTGGTGGAGGCCGCGGTGGCTAACGCAGCGACCAGGGGCGTGATCAGTTGGGTCATGGCGTCGTGAGTCGTGAAGTGAAGGATCTGGGTGGCGCCGGCATCGCCGAGCGCTACGGTCGCTGTGTCGCTCAATGGGCCTGGACTAACGACGACGGCGACGGGAGTGCCGAGGCGGGCCGCGGCGGTAATGAGCGAGGCGGCAGACGTTTCTACGCGGTGCTCAGCAGTGAGTACAACGAGGGCGAGAGCGATTGTCATGAGAGTCTCCTAGATGAGGTGGGACGACGTCAGGAATTCGACGAGTTCGTTTGCCGCTGTGCCGTCATCGACGATTTTTCGACCCGCAGCGCGAGCGGGGCGCTGCGTTATGGAACGCACGGCCGAATGTGAAGAGGGCTCGACGATGTCGAGATCGCTCAACTTCACCGTGTGTATTGGCTTCTTCTTGGCGCGCATCAGGCCTTTGAACGACGCGAAGCGCGGCTCCGGGTTGTGCTCCGTGACAGAGATGACTGCAGGAAGCGGCGCCCGCACGACTCGCGTCGCCTGTTCACCCGCGCGTTCACCGGCGACCGCAGACGTGCTGATTTCGACAGTATTGAGGTAACTGGCGTGTGGAACGCCGAGTTGCTCTGCGACCATCGCCGCCATCGATCCGCCGCGGCCATCGGTAGATTCGTTTCCGCAGATGATCAAGTCGAATCCCTCACGCTGGAGGGCGGCTGCGAGCACCGCCGAGGTGCGAAGCATGTCCGAGCCCACCAGTGCGTCGTCGACGACGTGAATGGCCGAGTCGGCACCGAGTGCCAAACCCTTGCGCAGCATTTCAGCAGCGGATGCCGGGCCCATAGACATCAGCACGACCTCGGCATCGTGAGTATCCTTCTCCGTCAGCGCAACTTCGATCGCGCGCTCTGTGATTTCGTCGATGACAAGGTCGACACCCGAGCGTTGGATCCGTCGCGTGGTGTCATCGAGTCGGCGTTCACCGTAGGTATCGGGCACCTGCTTGACGAGCACGATAATCTTCATTGATTCTCCTGTATTGGGGTTCGGATGAGGCGTGCTTAGGCGATGCTCGCCAGGAGCTTGGTTGTGATGATGTCTTCCGCCTCGTCCACCATGCGGGCAATGAGTTCGGAGCACGTCGGTATATCGTCTATGAGAGTTTGGGAGAGACCGGCCCACCAGATGCCGGCCTCGAGGTCACCGGTTTCGTACACCGTTCGCCCTCGTCGCCCTGCGACTAGTTCTCGAACATCACCGAATTCTCCTCCGGCAGAGAGGATGGCAACTACCTCTTCCGAGACGCTGTTCGCCGACACGCGTGCGGTGTTGCGCAGCTGTCGGAAGATGAGCTGGGTCTGCAGCTCATCGCGGGCCACCAACTCCTCCTTGACCCGTTGATGGATGGGAGCTTCTGCCGTGGCCATGAAACGTGTGGCGAGAAGCACACCGTCGGCACCTAGTGCTAACGCCGCAGCGAGGCCCGCGCCGTTTCCGATTCCGCCCGCAGCCAGAAGTGGAATGGTGATGGTGCGCGCGGCAGCAGCAAGAAGCACAAACAGCGGAACATCAAGTTCACCGGGATGTCCGGCGGCCTCGAAGCCAATCATGGCGATCGCGTCGACACCAGCCGCTTGGGCCTTTACAGCGTGGCGGATGCTCGTGGCCTTGTGCACGATTTTGATCCCGGCTGCGTGATATGTGTCGACGAACCGATCGGGGTTTGAGCCGGACGTCTCGACCACCGGAACACCGAGGTCGATGATGACCGCCTGATATTCCTCGTAAGGGGGTGGTGAAATCGACGGAAGCGTCGTGAGATTCACGGCGAACGGCTTGTCGGTGAGTTCTTGGCATCGCGCAATCTGTCCGGCAAGGGCGTCCGGTGTCGGAAAGGTGAGCGCTGTTATCGTGCCGAGTCCGCCGGCATTGGAAACGGCGGCGGCGAGCTCGGCGTTGCCGATCCACTGCATACCGCCCTGCATGATCGGCGCTTTAATGCCAAATTCGGCGGTGAATCGTGTGTTCAGCACAGGCAGGTCTCCTTTGACCGGGTGGAATAAAACGTGAGAGGCGAGAGCTTGCAGTGGCTTGCTCAACTTGCAGATCAGACTATTTGTGTCTTCAGTATTGACTAACGAACGGTTGTCAGTCAATACTGTGGCCTGTGAACATAAACAGAGTCGTTCCTCAATATGACGAGTTGCCGGTCATCCCAAAGTTGGATTTGCCGCATTCGTGGGCGTTTTTCGGACCCGGTGATCAGTTCGGCACCCTGAACTTTCTCACTCCCGAAATCGTGGCGAGCGCCGCGCACGCGGTCGTCTCGGGCGAAGTGGTGTCGTTGAGCCTGCCGGTAGACCAGCCGAACCCGCCTCTCTTCGGCCGGGAGCCCATGAACCACATTCAGTTCGACGCCGATCGCAACACACGGGACGACCGCGTTGACAACTATTTCCCACAAGGATCCAGTCAGTGGGACGGCTTTTATCACGTGCGTGCTCGCGAGTTTGGATACTTCGGGGGAGTTGAGGCACGGGAAAATCCAGCCCAAACATGGCTCGGTATAGACACTTGGGCGGAACGTGGCATCGTGGGCCGCGGTGTTCTGCTCGACGTTGAGGCATATCTGATTGCCGCTGGTTCACCGGAGATTCCGGTTGACGAGCAGTTCACAATCGACGCGTTTCTGCTCCAAGAGGTCGCTTCTGCGCAAGGCGTTCGGATCGTGCAGGGTGACATCTTGGTCATCCGAACAGGGTGGCCGGCCAAATACACTCGACGGGAACCGGGTGCGGCTCCGGTAACGCAGATTCCTGGGCTCTCTGCAGGAGCCGCGACAGCGCGCCTCTTATGGAATTGGCACGTTGCGGCGGTGGTGACAGATCTACCCGCTGTCGAGCCTGTTCCCGGAGATCCTGCAATTGGATCACTCCATCGCAGACTTCTTCCCCTGCTCGGAATCCCGATCGCGGAGTTGTTCGATCTCGAAGCACTCTCCGTGGCGTGCGCCCGCGCGCAGCGATTCACTTTTCTCTTCACGGCAGCACCACTCAACCTCCACGGTGCTGCCGGCTCTCCTGGGAACGCACTCGCGATTCTCTAACCGATTCACCATCACCATACGAAGGAAAATTCAATGAAGAATTTTGCACAACGAACTGCTGCCATGGCACTGGTCATCGGAACAGTTGGCGTCCTGGCTGCGTGTTCTCAGACCCCAGCAGCGAGTGACAGTAGTGAGCCGATATCGATCGGCGTCGTCGGCCCGCAAACCGGCCCGCTCGCGGAGATCGGGGAGAACCAGGTCGCCGGCGCCGAAGTGGCCATCGAACAGATCAACGCAGCCGGCGGGATTCTGGGCCGGCAAGTGAAGCTGTCCAACGCGGACGAGCAGACAACCCCTGAGACGTCGACAGCAGCCGTGCGCAACCTCGCCAACGGCGGCGTCAATCTCATCGTCGGAATGCTCTCCAGCGCAGGGTGTCTCGCACTGGCACCGCAACTCGCCAGCATGGATGTCGCACTCGTCGGTACGGGCTGCACGAACGATGGGCTCACCGGCCAAAACGGAGAAGCAGCGCCATATCCAAACTTTTTCCGCACGTCGAACAATGACTCAGCACTGATCGGACCGCTCGCGCAAACCATTGCCGAGAAATTTCCTGAAGCGACTGACTACTCGGCTTTTGGGTACGACTACATCACCGGCACTACTCAGTGGGCCTTGTTTCAGGATGAGATTCAAGACGACGGCGTGGACCTAGACGTCCAGAGCGAGACGTTCGTTCCCATCGGCGAGCAGAACTTCGGGCTGCAGGTGCAGCAGTTGGTCAACGGCGCAACTGACCCGGAGAAGAGCGCCCTGTACCTCGGGACATTCAGCTCAGGCACGGGCAGCTTCCTGCAGCAAGCCGCGTCCTACGATCTATCATCAAAGCTTGCCGTGATTGTGAACCCCGGCGGCTATTACCCCATTGCGCGCACCCTTAACGGCCTCGCACCAAATGTGTGGAACTCCTACGACTACAACTACGCAGCGTTCGACAATGACGAGAACACGCAGTTCGTCGAGGATTTCAAGGCAAAGACCGGCAACATGCCCGTGGACTGGAGCTACGACGCGTACGTGGGCGTTCTGGCCATGAAAGCGGCGATCGAGAAGGCTGGAACAACCGACACCGCTGCGGTGCTTGAGGCCCTCGCCGGGCTAACGTTCAACACCCCCGGGGGAGAGCTGACTATGGACGCAACGACCCACCAGGCTAACCCGCCCGTTGTCATCACCAACACGGTCGGCGACACCTCAGCGGAGGAAGGCGTCAAGGTGCTGGAAACGGTTGTCGTCCCTCGAGATGAGGACTGACGTTGACTCTCTTATCAACGTTGATCAGCGGCGTTGCCTATGGAGTCCCGCTCTTCCTCGTCGCCAGCGGCCTGACCCTCATCTATGGAGTGATCGGAGTCCTCAACTTCGCCCACGGTTCGTTCTTCGTTGTCGGTGCGTTGCTCGCAACCACGATTATCGGGTCCACGGTTCCGACCGTGCCCACCTTCATCATTGCCGTGCTTGCGGGAGCGGCCGTTGTGGCTGCACTGGGAATGCTGACGGAAACCACGGTGGTGCGCCATCTGTATCGGCGAGATCACATCACCATGCTGCTGGCCACCTTCGCAATCCTTTTGATTGTGGAGGGGGCGGCAGAGGGGATCTGGGGCAATTCGTCTCGAGCGATCAACAAGCCTGAAATTCTGTCCGGGAGCACCCAAATTCTCGGCACGACGGTCCCGCTCTACGACATCTTGCTGGTCATAGTCGGAGCGGTAGTTGCGATTGGGCTCTTCCTGCTCATCAACAAGAGCACCTTCGGTCGTTCTGTTCGGGCGATCGCTCAGGACCAGGTGATGGGCGAGGCTGTGGGACTCAACACCAAACGCGTCATGCTTCTCGTGTTCGGGCTAGGTTCGGCCTTGGCCGGTCTCGCCGGCGCGTTGATCGCTCCGAATGTCTCCGTTTCACCCAGCTTGGGGCATGCATTTATCCTGCAAAGTTTTGCCATTGTTATCATCGGCGGTCTCGGATCGGTAACCGGTTCCCTCGTGGCTGCACTTCTTGTGGGGGTCTCGGAGGCTTTCGCAGTCGCTTACGCGACGTACCTCACCGGATTCACCTTCTACATCCTCGTGGCCATCATCTTGCTGGTGCGACCCCGCGGACTACTCGGTAGCGCCAAACTAGGGAGGGCCTGATGAGTGTACCCGTGCGCAACCCTGCGCCTCCCAAGAGCACTGCTCCGCCGCTGGAAACGGGGTCCTCCCGTTCCCGGTTCGACCTTCGACCGATCTACGAGCCCCTCATCTTCTTGTCGGCAACGACCGTGGCATATTTCGTGATGCCACCAAACATGCAATACGTGCTGGGCATCGCTGTGATTTACGCATTGCTCGCAACAAGCCTGGGCGTGCTGTTTGGCTGGACCGGCATCTACACCTTCGGTCACGCGGCTTTCTTCGGGATTGGAGCCTATGCCACGGCGCTCTTGAAAGAACAGGCCTGGGGACCACTTGCCTTCCTCGGCATCTCCGCGGTGGTCGCAGTGATCGCAGCGATGCTGATCGGCCTGATCGGGCAGCGCCTCGCCAAAGTCGAATTCGCAATGCTTACAATGATCGTCGGCCAAATCGCCTACCTGCTCACGTTCCGGGTACCAGCCCTACAAGGCGACAATGGAATCTACGGCATCCCACGAGGCGACGTTTTCGGCATCGACATCACACCTCCCGCCTCGTTCTGGTGGTACTCGATCATCGTCGTCGCAATCGTCATGGGCGTACTTCGCCGCATCCACCTGTCAGCATTCGGTGAAAGCCTCAACGCCATCCGTGACGACGCGGTCAAGGCCGCAGCCATCGGAATTCCCGTGAAATCACTTCGGCTCGCGGCCTTTGGGCTCGCAGGCGGAGTGGCAGGACTAGCCGGTGGGCTGTTTGCACAGCAGGGATCCATCGTTACCCCCAGCACCCTGTCATTTGCCTTCAGCGGCCAGATCATCATCATGGCTCTGCTCGGCGGAATGATGGGTTTCTGGGGACCAGCGCTCGGTGCCATTCTCTTTCAATTCATTAACGCGCTGGTGTTTGGCAACTCTCCCCACGGAACCCTGGTGCTCGGCATCATCCTGCTCGCTGTTGTGATGCTGTTTCCCAGCGGCGTCCTTGGGGCCCTCGCGCGACTGCGCGATCTCCTAATGAGAACACGGAGTAAACGATGAACGTTCTCGAGCTGCGTAACGTCTATAAGAACTACGGCGGCCCCCCGGTCGTACAAGACGTATCACTGTCCATCGCCGTCGGTCAGACCGTCGCGATCATCGGACCCAACGGTGCCGGAAAGACCACGCTTTTCGGTGTGATGGCCGGAGAACACCGCGCAACCAAGGGGGCACTCTCCCTCTTCGGCAAGGACGCCACGCGAGCGGGAGCCCAAAAACTATCGCACCTCGGCGTCGCCCGCACCTTCCAAATCGCCCGATACTTTCTCGCCAAGACCGTAGAACAAAACCTGGTGATTGCCCGAGATGCTCATCAATCCAAATATCGGAATCCGCTATCACGCACACCTCGCTCAGACGCGGACATTCACGCGGCATTGGACGCGGTCGGCCTGTACAACCTGCGCAACCAGCCGTCAAGCACGCTCTCCCACGGTGATCGCAAGAGCCTTGAAATTGCCATGGCCCTGACACAAAATCCCGCCGTTCTCCTGCTCGACGAACCGACAGCCGGCATGGGGGCCGAAGATATCCCCCGCACCATTCGCCTGCTCAGAGGGCTCCGCGAGTCTCGCCCAGATCTGACGGTCATCATCACAGCCCACGACATGGAGGTGGTCTTCGCGCTGGCCGATCGCGTCGTGCTCATGGCCAACGGGCGCGTTGCTCTTGAAGGTAACCCATCGGCAGTTCGCGACGATCCGCTGACTCGTGAAATCTACTTAGGTAATTCCTACGAAGGGGGCCAATCATGACCGAGCTGGTCGTGACCTCACTGTCAGCGTCGTACGGACTCGCCGTGGCGTTAACAGACGTATCGATCACCCTTGGACAGGGTGAAACCGTCGGACTTCTCGGCAGAAATGGAGCTGGCAAGACAACGCTACTGAAAGCGATCATCAACAGCGCGGAGTTGAGTTCGACCGGCGAGGTGATGGCCGGCAGCACATCCATCCGCAAATCGCCAACCTATCAAGTTGCGCGTAAGGGTGTCGCGTGGGTCCCGGACAATCGCCGAATCTTCACAGCGCTCAGTGTGGCTGAAAACCTTGACCTGGCCCGGTCCAGACGGGCATCGAAAGACCAACTCGACCGTGTCCTGGCGAGTATCCCACTCGTCGAGACCCTGCTCAAGCGCCGAGGGTTTGAACTCAGCGGCGGTGAACAGCAGGCCGTCACCATCGCTCGAGCGCTAATGGGCGCCCCCGATTTTCTCCTGCTCGATGAACCCACCGAAGGGCTTGCCCCGCTCATCGTCGAACAGCTTCAAGCGTCGATCGCCCGGTTGCCTGAACTATTCAATCTGGGAATTCTCATCACTGAGCAGAACTTTCGCTTCGTGACCGAACTCGCCGACCGCGTCTACATACTGGAAACTGGCCAGGCAGTCTGGAACGGAACGTCGGATGAACTCATCGGCCGACCCGACCTCATCGACAGACACCTCTCGGTTGGAGAAAAGTTATGAGTACCCACATGAACGACACCGAAATCCGCATCTTCGAATCGGCCCGCGTCCTCTTCAACGAGTGGGGCTACACGTCGATGACCCTGCGACAGATTGCAAAAGACGTCGGAATCGAGGTGCAAAGCATCTACAACTACACATCATCGAAGCAGGCACTCGTTGAAAAGCTGGTGCGAACAGGAACTGCCGAGCTTCACAGTTCAGTAGTTGACGCGATCGCCTCGGCCGAACCCGCACCAACAGCACGGCTGCGAGCGGCAATGCAAGCACACGTTCTCCACTACCTAAGTTCGGCGAGCGTCGTTGTCTTCTTTCGAGACAGCCTCGTGCACTTCGACAGCGATACTCGCAGTTCCCTGCTGCTGCTGCTCAAAGAATACGAACAATTGTTCAAGGACATTCTTCGAGAAGGGATCGCCACCGGAGCGTTTCGTGAACTAGACGTCACCCCAACCACGTACGCGATCCTCGGCATGGGCGACTCCGTCACCAACTGGTGGCGCGCAGGCGGACGACTTGGCGCCCCCGAGCTGAGTGAGCTCTATGGCGAGCTCGCCGTGCAGATGGTCTCGTGCACCCCCGCCGATGCCGGACTAAGGGTGCCGCCGACGCCGACCCCAGCTTTGTATCCAGAATCTAAGGAGAACGACAGCGCATGAGCATTACACGATTTGACGAACCAGCCGCAGCGAAATTTCGAGAAGACGTCAGCTCGTGGGTTCACGAAGCCTTACCCACGAAATGGCGCACCGACCGAGCCTCTCTCACCCCTGATGAGGTGCAGCAAGCTCAACGAGAGTGGGACGAGGCTCTCCACGCTGGAGGATATGCCGGGCTTGCCTGGCCCGCCGAATACGGTGGACGTGGCTTCGGTCCCATTGAAGAGCTCATCTACTACGAAGAGTCCTCCAAGGCGAATGCCCCCGACGGATTTGGAAGGATCGGGCGGGTTCTCGCTGGCCCAACGATCATCGTTGCCGGAACCGAAGCACAAAAAGGCAAGTATCTACCGCGCATTCTCGACGCGAGCGAAATCTGGTGCCAGGGGTTTTCCGAACCGGGCGCAGGATCCGACCTGGCCGCCGTGCGCACCACTGCCCAAAAGGTTGCCGGCGGCTACGTAGTCAACGGCCAGAAGACCTGGACCAGTTTCGCCCAATACTCGAAGCGCTGTCTGATGCTCGCCAAGAGCTCGACCGAACTGCGACGCCACCACAACCTCAGCTTCCTCCTCCTTGATATGGAGCAGGAAGGCGTCGATGTGAGGCCAATCCGCCAAATCAGTGGAGAGGAAGAATTCAGTGAAGTCTTCTTCACCAATGTTTTTGTGGCCGATGAAGACCTCGTCGGCCCGGAACACGAGGGGTGGGGCGTCGCCATGACCGTGCTGAGCAATGAACGAGGCACAACGGAGGCCGCAACGCGACTCGTAGAAGCGACCGCTCAAATCGACTTGCTGAACCGCTGCTGCGCGCGCCACGAGGGACTCGACGGGCCGCGGCTCCGTGACCGGTGCGAGCTGCTGCGCTGGCAGATTCTCCGCGCAACTGAAGAGAAGGCGGCCGACCTCGACTGGTTCACTGCGGGCTCGATTCTCAAAGTCCAGTGGAGCGAACTCATCCAGGACTCGACACGATTGGGGGTGGACAGCGGGTGCCCGGAACACCGCGACTACTGGCGCCACCACTATCTCGCATCGAAGGCCATGTCGATCTATTCAGGGACCAACGAGATTCAGCGCAACATCATCACCGACCGAGTACTGAAAGTAGCAAGGTAACCATGTCGACAATCGTTCAAGAAATGGGCGCCATGGCCGCATCGAGCGTCCGCGAAATCCTCGACAGCGGGCAGGGATCACCCGCTGCACCCAACCCGCAGCTCTGGTCGATTCTTTCAGACGGTGGCTGGGGATCGATTTCCAGCGATCTTGAAAATGGCGTGGAACTGCGCGACATCCTCGAAGTCGCCCGAGTTTCGGGTCGATACCCGTACTCGACCCCGATTGTTTCAACCCTGTTGGCGGGCCGTTGGTTTGAACTCGACGACGATCAGCTTGAATCGGGCATCGTCCCCGCCGTACGCCGCGGCGCTCAAGTCGTCGCTCCTTACTATTCGGATGGTGTCGCCGTCGTGGACGGACTTGGCGGAATCATCGCCGCTTCGCCCAGCGCAGCCGAACCCTTTTCTCTGCTCTCTCCCCTGGCCGTGCTGCCGAGCAGCACGACGGTATTGTCCGAAGCACACCTTGGTGAACTCCGGGCTGCCTTCCTTGCCGTTGCAGTGGGATGCGCCGACGCCGTTATCGACGCATCCATCGCCTGGTCCACCACGAGAGAACAATTCGGACAACCGATCAAGGGATTCCAGGCCGTGCGGCACCACCTCGCAAACGCACACATCGCTCGCGAGCAGGCTTGGACTGCGGCCATCGCCGCGGCCCACGAACCGGCACGCTCCGCAGCCTGGGCACGCCAAGGATTCGCCCTCGCGCGAACCTCCATTGAACTCGGAATTCAGGTGCACGGTGGCGTGGGTTTCACCTGGGAAGTGGGACTTCATCACTACCTCAACCACATCATCGAACTGCAGTCAGTTCTCGGTGACGACCAGTGACGACACTCGAGGTTGATCGCCCTGGCCCAGGGGTCCTCCGATTCCGACTCAACGGAGTCGCCACCCTCAATGCCCTCGACGATGAGGTGAAGGGGCAACTGGTCGATGCCCTCCGCGCGGCGGCCTTGGATCGCACAACACGCGTCGTGCTCCTTACTGGCACAGGACGAGCCTTCTGCGCCGGCGGCGACGTGCGGGGGATGGGCACACGAAGCCCCACCGAGACAAACGATGTGCTCACCTTTGGTAGACAGATCACGGAGGCAATCGCACATCTCCAGAAGCCCGTGGTGGCCGCGGTAAACGGTCTCGCATCCGGAGCCGGATTCAACCTTGCGCTCGTCTCAGACATCATCCTGGCTGCACCGACTGCATGGTTCCAACAATCATTCGTACGAATGGGTCTCGCCCCCGATATGGGTGGGACATATCTGCTCGGTCAGGCCATTGGGCCGCATCGCGCCAAGGCAGCCCTTATGACTGGTCGCCGATTCTCGGCAGACGATGGCGTCGAACTCGGTTTCGTAGCCGAGGTGCTCAGCGGGAACTTCGACGACGAAGCCGTCGCCTACTGCAGCGTGTTGGCACGTAAGGCCCCGATTGCGCTCGGACTCACCAAGCTTCTCGCAAATCGGGCGCACGAAGGCACGCTGGCCGACGCCCTCGACCGAGAGTCGCTGGCACAAGCCCTGCTCTCGGCCACCACCGACCATAAACGCGCCGTGGATGCCTTTCTCAACAACGGCGACCTCGATGCACTCGAATTCAAAGGCGAATGACGTGACACAACTAGTGACAACTACAGTCGACGGACGCATCGCACACGTGACGCTCGATCGGCCAAAGAAACTGAACGCAATGAACGATCAGCTGCTGGAAGAATTTTCTGCCACGATCGCAACTCTCGGAGCAGACGATGCCGTGTCGGTGATCGTGGTCGCCGGCGCCGGCAACAACTTCAGTGTCGGCTTCGATGTTGATCCGGGAAACGGATACTCCGAAGCCGCAGCCGGGCTCAGTCCCTACGCCGACTGGGCATCACTGCGCCGCAACATCCAACGGTGGCTGGCAGTTTGGGATACTCCCAAACCCGTCATTTCAGCCATCGAGGGTTATTGCATGGGCGGAGCAACGATGCTCGCCGTGTGCACAGACATCACGGTTGTCAGTGAGGATGCGACGCTTGGCTGGCCTGCCATCCCGCTCGGAGGGGGGCTCTTGAGCCCAACCACAGCGTGGCTCATCGGCCCGAAGAAGGCCAAGGAGCTCTCGTTCATTGCCGGCAGCAGCCTGACAGGAAGCGAAGCCGCAGCCATGGGCTGGGCCAATCACGCAGTACCAGCCGGCACAGCTCTCGAAAAGGCCGACTCATTGGCCGCACAGATCGCGAAGATGCCCTTAGATCTGTTGCGCCTCAAAAAACTTGCACTGAATCGCTTTCTCGATCAGCAGGGATTTCGGGAATCAGTTCTGATGGGCGCTGAATGGGACGCAATCGCTCACACGTCTCCGGCAACCCATGTCATGACCGACAAGGTGAAAGAACTTGGCTTGAAAGGCGCCATCGGCTGGTTCAACCAGGACCCAGCATGAACAGGGCCATTCCGCTCTTTGACTGGGCATTCTCCCAAGGCGACAAGCCAGCCATCATCACCGACGACAATTCCTACACTTTCGCCGAACTCCGGGATGCCATATTGAGCGCCGCGGCCGCGCTCGCGGGCCAGATTTGTACTGGAACACGTGTCGGCCTTTACATCGACAGCACGCCCAATTTTGTCATCTACCAATACGCAACGTTCTATCTGGGCGGAGTAGTAGTTCCCCTCAATCGAGCCATGCACGAGAACGAAGTCATCGACTCGATCACACACCTCGGAATAGTGCTCCTGGTCAGCGACACCCCCATTGATTTGAGCGCCGCCTCGGCGAGCAGCTACGTCGTCGACGGAGAATTCCACAATCTCCACCTCAGTGCGAACGCCCCGGAGATGGTCACGCTGGACATTGATGACCCGGCATTGCTGCTACAGACCTCGGGATCAACCGGACGCCCCAAGGGCGTGCAACTCACCATCCGCAACCTCGTTGCCAACTATGACCCTACCTACCGCTGGATCGGCGTCGGAAACCACGACGTGATACTCCTGACCCTGCCCATTTTCAACACCTATGCCCTTAACCAAGGCGTCAACATGATGGCCATGACCGGAGCAACGGTACGCCTGCTGCGACGTTTCTCTCCGGAGAACATGCGCCGCGCATTCGCCGACTCACAGCCAACCTTCCTACCGCTAGTGCCGACAATGCTCACACGCCTCTACAAAGAGAGAGTGGTATATGACCGCCCGATCACGGTTGGGATCGGTGCTGCGGCCAGTCCCGCACAGATCGCCCTCGATGCCTGGGAAGTTTTCCCCCAGGCATTCGTATTCTTCGGTTACGGCCTGACCGAGGGCACGGCCATCGCATCTCAGAATCGGGTCGGCACCAAACACTCCAACAATGGAGACTTCCTCTCGGCGGGGCGGGTAGTACCAGGCGTTTCGGTAAAACTCGCACCTTCCGACGAACCCGACGGACGAGGCGAAATCCTCATCGGCGGTGATTCCGTGTTCTCGGCTTACGTTGGAACCACGGAGGAACGTCCTGTCGTGGACGGATGGCTACACACCGGTGACATCGGAGCCTTCGACGGAGAACGCCTGAGAATCGTCGATCGCAAACGCGAACTGATCATTCGCGGCGGGCAGAACATCTATCCGGGAGAAATCGAGCGACTTCTGTCGTCTCACGAAGCCGTCCTGGAAGTCGCCGTGGTCGGAGCCCCCGAGCCCGACCTCGGCGAAGTCCCGGTGGCATTCGTTGTGCTGCGCAATGGCCACGCACCCCACCCCGCCGAGCTCATCGAGTGGATGCGTCCCCAAGCGGCAGCCTTCAAAATTCCAGCCGCACTGCACATCGTCGACGTGATGCCCAAAACACCCACCGGCAAGATTCGCAAGCTCGACCTTCGCGCAATAATCGCAGCCGGAAAAGACAAGTAGCATGCGGCAGTTGACCGGAGTGTCCGAAATCAAAGCCGCCCTTGGAGAGGAATTGGGTCTGGGGTCATGGCACGACATTCACCAATTGGAAATCGACGCCTTCGCGGCCGTCACCCACGACCACCAATGGATCCACGTTGACGAGAAAGAAGCTGCTGCCGGACCTTACGGCAGCACCATCGCGCATGGATATCTGACCCTGTCGCTGATTCCCCTGTTGGTCAGCGATGCGTACGTGTTCTCCGGATTCACGATGAAGGTGAACTACGGACTCGAGCGCGTGCGGTTCCCCGCGCCGATCCGAGTGGGATGTCGCATTCGGGCGCGCGCTGCACTCACCTCCGTGGAGGTCACGCCCGGGGGACTGCGCGCCATCGTGCGGAACACCGTCGAGGTTGAAGGCTTCTCGACGCCGGGCTGTGTTGCCGACACAGTGTCCCTACTCATAAGTTGAGCCGCGAATCTGTTTAGACCAGCCACACGCACGGTCACAAATGAAAGGAACCACGGATGCCACTTCTCGATGGTCGAACGGCAGTAATCACAGGAGCAGCGCAAGGCCTCGGATATGCGATCGCACAGGCTTTCCTCGCCGAGGGGGCCAACGTCGTGCTCGGCGACATCGACGGGGCCGCAGCTGCCACCGCCGCCGCGCGACTCAGCGCTGATTCCCGAACACTGGGGGTGGAATGCGACGTCGTATCCGAAGTGCACGTGGACAGGCTCCTTGCCGCGGCGAAGTCAGCTTTCGGAAGCGTCGATATCATGGTGAACAATGCGGGCATCACCCGTGACCTGACCATGCGCAAGATGCGCCTCGACGATTTTTCTCTCGTGATCGATGTGCACTTGAAAGGAACGTGGCTCGGCACGCGAGCGGCAGCATCCGTCATGCGCGAGCAGGGAACCGGCGGTTCGATCATCAACATGTCGTCGATCTCGGGAAAAGTCGGAAACCCCGGTCAAACGAACTACAGCGCGGCGAAAGCCGGGATAATCGGCCTGACCAAGGCTGCCGCGAAAGAAATCGGTTTCGCCGGAGTACGCGTGAACGCCCTGCAGCCCGGCATTATCGAGACATTAATGACGCAGAAGCTCTCCGAAGAGGTGAGGAGCGCGCGCCTGGCCGACGTCCCGTTGGGCCGATTCGGTACCCCTGAGGAAGTTGCGCAGGTCGCTGTGTTCCTCGCCAGCGACATGTCGAGTTACCTTACTGGGATCTCGATCGAAATCGCTGGCGGGCGCAACATCTGATGGAAATCATACGGCCTGGCTCCGCGGCGGACGTGAATCTGCGTGACATGGTTCGAGTCGACCGAGCGGACGGGGAAAGTCGATTCGTCGGAAATCTTGTCTCCGGGCCTTTCGGCCGAATCTTCGGCGGCCAACTTATCGGTCAGGCCGTAACAGCAGCGACGGCAACGACAGCGTCCTATTCCGGGCGGCAGGCTCACTCGATACACGCCTATTTTCTTCGCAAGGGTGATGCCGCCATCCCGGTTACTTATGCGGTCGACAGCGTCAGGGACGGTCGCTCGTTCTCAGTGCGATCGGTTCGCGCATTTCAGCATGATCGACTGCTCCTAACCGCGACCATGTCGTTCCACGACGCCCGCGACGGACTTACCCATCAGGCAGATCGGGCCGGCGATTACCCGGACCCGGACTCCCTGCCACCGGATAATCGACTTCTCGATGTGCCGACCAACTCTCAGAATCCAGGGCACCGGTCGGCCGTGGAACTCCGCAGGATCCCCGCCAAGTTATACCCGCCGGCAGCGGGCAGTCCGCCCGGGCAAGCCGTCTGGATTCGATCGCGAACGCCCGCGGGGGCGCATTGTCGTGCTCTGGAATCGGCAGTCCTCGCACTGTCCACCGATTTCACCGTCTTAGAGTCCATCGTCTACGGGCACGGGCTGACCTTCGCGACGCCCGGCTTGTCCATCGCGAGTCTCGATCACGCCGTGTGGTGGCACGCTCCTGGGAACATGGACGACTGGCTACTCTACATCCAGTCAAGTCCGTGGGCGGGCGGCGAGCGCGGCCTGGTAACAGGGAAGATCTATGACCGCGGCGGAAGACTGCTGGCATCCGTCGCACAGGAAGGCCTAATTCGCCTCAGCACGATGCAGGCAACAAAATGAATGCGGTCATCACCGAACGCCGGGGCAGCGTGCTCATCGTGACCCTCAATCGGCCCCAGGTCCTGAACGCTGTCAACCCGGAGGTGGCTCGAGAACTGGGCGAAGCGCTTCAGCGTCTTGATGAAACGCCTGAATTGCGAGTGGGCATCATCACGGGGGCCGGGCGCGCATTCTGCGCAGGGCTTGACATGAAGGCGGTCGTCGCAGGGGAATCTATTTCGGCCACGCGCCACCCCGAATGGGGATTCGCGGGTCTGACTTCGCGGACGGTGACGAAGCCGCTGATCGCGGCCGTCAACGGCGATGCTGTCGGGGGAGGACTTGAGATCGCGCTAGCCTGCGACGTCATCCTCGCCTCCAATATGGCTCGGTTCGGTCTGCCCGAGGTTTCGCGGGGGCTTTTGGCGGCTGGCGGTGGAGTCTACCGATTGGCCCAGCAACTCCCGGAAAAGGTTGCGATGGAGTTGCTCCTGACCGGCCGCCTGGCCGACGCCAGCGAGATGCACGGACGAGGACTCGTACATGCGGTCGTCGCACCAGGCGATGTGCTGCCAGCTGCACTCGCAATGGCCGAGCGGATAGCCAGCAACGCCCCGCTCGCTGTGCAGGCCACCAAGCGCCTGGCGAGATCGGCGCGGGTACTCGAACCGACTCACGCCAATGCCGTTGCTCTCGCCGATGAAGAAGCAGCCACCATTTTTGAGACTGTGGATGCACGGGAGGGAATAGCTGCATTTGTCGAAGGTAGGCCTCCTGTCTTCTGGGGGAGCTGACGGGTGGTGGTTCTCGTGCCGGGCGTCATCAACGAGTTGGTCCGCTCAGCGCCCAGCGTCTAGTCTCGGGGGACCGCGACGTAATCGCGATCGAGCTATGACGACGAAACCAGATGAGTGCTGAAGTGACGAAGTTCGACCATAACGGAGAGCGATACGCCCGCGACGCAGAAGTCATGGCGATCGTGATCGAGGTGATGTCTGAGCGTGGTTACGCCGGAACCTCGATGCAAGAGATCGCCGCGCGTTTGGGAATTCTCAAGGGCAGCCTCTATCACTACTTCAGCTCCAAAGAAGAGCTCCTCATGCGTATCCTGAACGAATCGCACGAGCAGGTCCTGGCCATCGACCAGCGCATTTCAGAGCAAGGGTTGTCGCCTCTGGAAGAGTTGCTTGAGTATCTGCGCGAATCCAGCCTGTGGTACCTCGCCAATGTGGAACGAGCAAATATATTCTTCACCGATCGACGCCATCTAACGGGCGAGCGACTCGAGCGGGCTAACCAATTGGGTCGGGCCTTTGAAATTCACATCCAGAATCTGATTAAGAAGGGACAGGACCAGGGCCAGATACGCGACGATCAGGACGTGCGCCTAATCTCACGTTTTGTGATGGGCACGGTGAACAACGTTCGCTTCTGGCCCAATCGTTCATCACCAGTCCCAGATGCCGTGAAAATATCCGAGACCCTCGTGGCCTTGACCCGGAGCGCGATTAGCGCCTGATCTGGGGGCTTCGCCCGACACTGAGGAGCGGCTGCTCAGATGGGCATTTGACGCATGTTCGCTTTGAAAGCGGAAGCGTGGACTCCACGCTTCCGGAGCAGCGTCAGGGCGAGGATTTGAAAAGAATCTTCGGCTAGGCCGCCATCCTGTCGGTACGCTCGCTGTGGTGCTGGTCTAGCACAGGATCTACTCAGATGCACGAGAGGTGGCTCTCCCCGAGCATTGCAGTATGCACGCGGCGCAGTACTAATTGCCCACCTCGTCGCCGACACGAGTCATGGATCGTGCGCACACCCGAACTCTCATTTGATCGCCCCCTAATGGTTTGGATCAATTCGTGCATTTGTGCATTTGTGCATTCGGTACTTCAGGACTTCAGGACTTCAGGACGGCATTGCAGGGGTCACGACAAGCCTCATGGGGGAATGAACGAAGGAGCCATTCGCTAGCTGAAATGTGGGTCATGAGTCGGGGCGTGCTCTGCCCAGCACCCTTGACGACATTCATGCAATCTTCTACGATTTTGCTCATGCTCAATTTAGGAATGGTGCTCGGCGGTCTCGGGCCGTGTCCTGGAGACTTGATACGCGCACGTTTATTCAACGTTTATTGCCTCGAAAGAGTCCGAAGCGGGTCCAGATGTTTCGAGGGAACGGAGGTGGCTAGATCAAAGAAGTCCTCGTCAGGTCGAGATTATTCGAGGTGTTGACGCGTCCTCAGTAGGGTTGAAAAAGAGTTCGGCGCAAGCCGTCGGTCCTGGGTTCAAGTCCCAGTCGCCCTACAAATAAATATTGCTTGATCAGGGGTTTTCTTCCTCAAAAATCGCCGAGATTTGATGATTTTTGGGTATGTTTTGGAGTCAATTCTTTGGGGAATCCAAAGAAGTGCCGCCTGACCAGCACGTCTTCGGGTCTTCTGTAGGGACGGATTTGATGTTTTTGGTTCGTTTATGGGTTCAAGTCTCAGTTCGTTGAAAATACTGGACTTGATCAAGTTTTTTCCTCCAATTTAGGGGAGCGTGGTTCACTGCCGATGACGTTTATCCACCGTCTATTCATAAAAGTGGTCCATTTCGGCCTTTTCTTGCGTGACTGCAAAATCGCGTTCGGTTGGTCTGGGTCCACCTCGAGCAGCTTCGGGTCGTTGAGACTTGAAAGGTTCTCCGTTCACTCGTGAGCTCACCAGGCATCGGTTGAACCTGGAACGAACGTTGTGGTTCCAGAAGGACCAGAGTGGAGGCTTGCCTTCACTTGAGCGGTGAACTGCAGGGGTAATGCTGACGGGATTCTCGCAGGAATCGCGGGGGAGAGGACGATTGCAGGCGTGCTGGAACCTCAGGTGTGTTTTGTCAACTTGAAGCCGGCCATTTGAGCGATTAAAAACCTGCCAGTGCGGCGTGGTTTCCGGCCAGTTGAGCACGGTGGTCAGAATGGCCGGTTTTCGGCGTCGTTCCAGCATTCTCGGCCAGCGCGGCCGTCGGCTGGGGTGGTGCGGGGGTTATTTCATGAGGGCGTGTTTAACTCGGTAGGACTCGCCACGAAATTGCAGGAGCCGGCCGTGGTGCACGATGCGGTCGATGACGGCAGCGGCCATGTTGTCGTCGCCGAACACGGTTCCCCAGCGGGAGAATTCCAAATTTGTGGTTATGGCCAGGCTTCTTTTTTCATAACCGTCCGCAATGACCTGGAACAGGAGCCGGGCGCCTTCGGTATCGATTGGTAAGTAGCCAAATTCGTCAATCACCACGAGCCGATTTTTGGCTATGGAGGCCAGCTCCCGATCGAGGCGCCCTTCGTCTTTGGCGCGGCGCAGCTGCATCACCAGCGACGAGGTGGTGAAGAAACGTGCCGGGATTCCCTCGCGGCAGGCGGCGGCGACCAGCGCGCTGGCGAGGTGGGTTTTCCCGGTGCCGACGTCACCGTAGAAGACAAGGTCCTCGGCCCGGTCGATGAAATCCAGCGAGGTCAGCTCGTCACGGCCGTAGTCCTCGGGGAACTTCACGCTCGAGTAGTCAAAACCCGTGAGTGACTTCAACGCCGGCAACCGGGCCGCTGTCAGCAGTCGTTGGCGGCGAGATGCTTGGCGGGATTCGTGCTCGGCCGTGAGCATTCCGTGCAGGTATTCGCGTTGCTTCGGGGTGCCTTTCTCGGCCCACTCGGCCAGCACGGTATTGGTCAGGGAGGCCTGCCGGCCGGTCTCGATGATGTTTTGAACGGTGATCAGGCTCATGCGATCTCTCCTGTCAGCGTGTTCACGGTGGTGAAGGCGTCGGCGGTGAAGATGTCATAAACGCTAAGGTCCACGTTCTCCGCCGCCGGGGCCGTGCCGTCGGCGAGGCGCCGGGCGAGCATGCTCAGCGCGGCGATATCGGGGGTGTCCCCACGCTGGATCAGCATGTCGGCGGCGCCGATTGCGGCGTCGAAACCGGCCGAACCGCTGGCGGCATCCACGGCGCTGAGGAGTCGCCGCCGGTTGGTGGCGGTGGCCGTATCGAGCCACTGCCGCACCGGATCTGGGACCAGGGGGCGCAGTTGGGAGTGACCCCAAGCGCCGGGCTTGGTCACCAGCAACGGCAGCAGCGACGCGGGTTCGAAGATCGTCTCGGTCTGTCGTCCGAACGCCCGAGGGAATGACCGCACCGGCGTGGCCTGCTCATCGAGGATCTCGACCACATCGTGTCGTAACCCCACTGTCAGGGTGCGGCTATGGAAGGAAGACCCGGCCGCATAGGTGTTCCCGTCGATGAGGAGGTTCCCGGTCTTGTCGGCGGTGCGGGACTCATAACGCACCGGGTCAAACCCGACCCCGGGCAGCGCGAGACTCGCGGCGACGTCCTGGGTAAAGAGCTCACCCACGGGCAGGCCCTTGCGATAGTGCACCGTCGAAGCCAACGCCAGGCACCGCGCCAACAACACGTCGTTGAGGCCCTGCAACGTGGCCGCCTCCGGCTCGGGGACCATCAGGTTCCGGCGGAGGAACCCGACCGCGTTCTCCACGTTGCCTTTCTCATTGCCGGAGTACGGGTTGCAGTACCGAGACTCCGAGCGGTAATGCAGTTTGAATGCGCTGAACAGTTTCGTCTCGACGACCTTGGCCCCCACTCTCCGCCCGATCCCGGTCGCGTTGTCAAAGACCAAGTGCCGAGGTGCCGCACCGATGTGATCAAACACAGTCCGCAGGCCGTGGCAGACACACTCGGATGTTTCGCCCCGGTAAGCCTGCACGAAGCGCATGTTCGAGAACGGGAACGTGACGACGAAGATATGTAGGACCTGCCGGACCCCCGCGATGATGGCCTCGGCCTGCCCAAAATCGACCTGCGCCGTGCCGGCCGGCCAGACCAGTTCGGTGAATCCCTCCCCGGCCTGGCGGTGGCGGGTCTTCCATTTAGCGACGAAGCGTTGCACCGGCGAATAACTGCCGAAGTAGCCCTGCTCGACGACGAGGCGGTCAAAGACGCGCTTGGCCGTGTGGCGTTGCTTGCGCGGCCGGCGCTGGTCCTCGCCCAACCACAACTCAATGGTGTCTTCGAACCCTGTCAACACCGACCCGGCCGGCCGAGGCACCGGCGACGGTGGCTTGGGCGAGTAGTCCAGCTGGCCGGTGTATTTCGTTACCGCGTCGCGGCTGACGCCCAGTCGGCGGGCGATCTCTCGGCCCGCGATTCCGTGGGAGTCGAGAGTTCTGATATTTTCTTGCACGGACATGGGTACCGTCATCTGCTTTCTGTTCCTTCCGGCGCGACCGCTTGGCAGTAGCTACGCCGTAAGGAACATATCTGGGGTGGCGGGCCCATGTCTCCGCGCACGGGAGAAGGGCCTCGGCCACCGGTGATCACTGTCTCGGCGCATTCCCCAAACCAACGTCTTGGCGGGGAATTGCCTGGCCTGATTCTTAGCGCTCTTTTGGCAGGAAACCAGCCGCTAACTTGGCAGGATTCCAGCGCCGAAACGGCCTACAAAGAGTTGATCACACACACTCAGGCGTGCTGGACCTGGTTCGGTGCTGCCTCCCCCGTTTTCTGGCTGGGGCGTGTCGCCTATCTCCGAGGGCCATTCAAGGTCCAGCATTGCCGGAATTTGCGTGCGTCCAAGTGCTTGCCAGGCTGTACTGACTTTTGCGTATAAGGGAGGTCAGCGGGATTCTCTGCGCGACAGGGTAAACGCGACTCACCTGTCCACGTTGGCCACCAGGCACAGTCTCCGTGGGGCCATTCCCCTATGAGGTCCCCCTGCGACACGGCGTCCGCGAACTCGGCCTCCGGGTGCTGTGGCCTAAATCTGTTTCGTTCGAGGTCCGTTCAAGATGACGCCGGCCAAGATTCGTCTGGCCATAGCCGCCGTGGGCCGGTCGGAGACGAAGGTCGGTGAACTTTGCGAGGAGCTTGGGATCACCCGGCAGACGCTGTACCGCCATGTCTCACCGGCGGGGGGACCCGCGGCCCGATGGGGCGAGACTACTTTCCAAGAAATAGAACCCCGTCCGCGGGTCGGGCTATTGGATATGAGAATCGCTACCCCGTGCCATGTGCTTGAGGGTGGCCAGATTACGAGGTGTTTTCGCTCGACCAGGCAGGCTGAAGATCTCACATTTATGTCTTGATTCCAGTGGGAGATAGTCGTATATTTTGATTGTTTAGATCAGTCAGGGCGCCCTACACGGTGTGGCTGACCTCCCTTAGATCAGCTTGCGGCCCCTGCAGGCTGATCTAGTGGGTTAATGGCTCACTTCATGCGAAACACACTTTCCAGATCCAAACGGTGATCGTCCACCGATTTCCCTGCGGTTGATGCGCAACGTGGCTCTAGCCGATGTGGATTGAGGATCAGATGGCTTCAAGGACACGCAAGTTCGAGAGTCTCTTCGAATCGGCGCCATACGCGTTGGCGGGAACGGACCACGCGGGTGTCATTTGGTTTGTCAATCACCAGACGGAGTCGCTGTTCGGCTACGACCGTGCCGAGCTCGTCGGTCGGTCCATTCAGATGCTGCTACCTGAGTATGTTCCGGCGGTCCGTGGCGGCCATTCGAACGAATCCATTGCCGATCCAACTAGTCGGACTATGATGCGGGGGCTGAAGGGGCGGAAGCAAGACGGGAGCGAGATTCCGGTCGGTATCAGTTTGTCTGCCTTAGCCTGAATCCACCGATCGGGATCGAGATCTGACGGCGCGTTAAACCGAGAATGCCCATCTGATCAGGTAAATTAGGACTTGTCAAGAGTTCAGATTTACCAACCAGAGGAGCATCTCGTAGATGCAAGTTTCCCACACCAACCGCGCCGTTTCTGCATCATTCACCGACCCGAATCTCGTGTCGTCGGCGGGCTTGGTCCCGATCATGAAATTAGCCGCCCGTGCGGGGTTGGCGACCTTGGCCGATCAGTGGCTGAGCGTCCCCACCGACAAGGGCGCCAACGCCGGTCTGAAAGTCACGTCTCTGGTCGGCGGCATGGTCGCCGGCGCGGACTCCATCGACGACCTCGCCATTCTTCGTCACGGCGGCATGCGGAAAATCTTCAGCAACTGCTACGCGCCGTCAACGTTGGGGTCGTTTCTGCGCGCGTTCACGTTCGGTCACGTCCGGCAGCTCGACGCCGTCGCTTCCCGCTTCGTGCGGGGCCTGGCCGCGGAAACTCCGTTGCTCGTGCACGACACCGACGGCTACATGTTCCTCGACGTCGACGACACCATCATCGAAGTTCACGGCCACCAGAAGGAAGGCTCCGGCTACGGGTACTCCGGGGTGCGCGGCCTCAACGCGATCCTCGCGACAGTCAAGACGGACGTATCGGCGCCGATCATCATCGGCCAGCGACTCCGGCGCGGTGCCTGCGGATCACCGCGCGGCGCGGCCCGTCTGATCCGTGACGCCCTCGCCACGATCAAACGGCTCCGCGGAGCGGGAAAAGCACGCGTGCTCTTTCGTGCCGACTCAGCGTTCTACGGGCACGCCTCCATCAGCGCAGCCCTCAAAGCCGGCGCCGACGTTTCGGTCACTGCCCGGATGGACCCCGCCATCAAACGAGCGATCGGAACGATCCCCGGCGCTGCCTGGACCGCAATTGAATACACCAACGCCATCTATGACGAAGGCAGCAAAACATGGATCAGTAACGCCGAAGTCGCCGAGGTCCCGTTCACCGCGTTCACCTCGCGCAAGAAGAGCGAGCACATCACCGGGCGCTTGGCCGTGCGGCGGATCCCGGAACTGAACAAGAAAAACCTCGACCAGCCAACCCTGTTCGACACCCACCGATTCCACGCCTTTTTCACCACCAGCACCCTCGACACCGTCACCGCCGACAAAACCCACCGCGCCCACGCGGCGATCGAGCTCGTGAATTCCGACCTCAAAAGCAGCGCCCTGGCGCACCTACCCTCCGGTGTATTCACCGCCAACGCCGCCTGGCTGGTCATGGCCGTCATGGCGTTTAACCTCACCCGCGCCGCCGCGACGATCGCGGGAAACGGTCTCAGCCGATCGACCACCGCAACGATCCGCCGGAAACTTGTCAGCGTCCCCGCACGAATCTCAACCTCGGCGCGGCGCGTGACATTGCACCTGCCCGAACACTGGCCTTGGGAGAAACCCTGGACGGCCCTGTTCACAAAGAACTTCCGGCCCCAACAACCCGCCCCCACCTGACCAACCAGCCGACACCGACATCAACAGGAGCACCAGTGGAACACCCGGGCCGCGAGACCCGGACCACAACCACGCCCGAAACTCCGAAAGCTCGCCGAAACAAAATCAGGATCCGATCAGAGGTCGACCGGTGGATTCAGGCTTAGATACGGGAGATGTCTTGATGATGATCACGGCTGCGTCCCCGGTAAACGCGGGCCCGGATGCGCTTGAGAAGTCCCAGCTTCTGGCAGCGATCATTGAGAACGCGAACGATGCCATCATCGCCAAGACTCTGGACGGCATCATCACAAGCTGGAATCCGGCAGCCGAGAGAATGTACGGCTATGCCAGCGGCGAGATCGTGGGCACGTCCGTCGAACGGCTGAGCCCGCAGGACCAGACCGGTGAGATCACCTCCGTCCTGGCTCAGGTCAAGGCGGGCGAGTACTGTGACGGATTTGAGACCCTCCGCGTCCGCAAAGACGGGACGGTGTTCCCGGCCTCACTCGCTGTGTCTCCCATCCGCAATGCCGACGGCGTCGTCGTTGGCGCATCCACAATCGCGCGGGATGTGACGTCGGCGAGGCGGGTGTTTGAGGCGGCGCGGTCGATGATTGAGTCGAGTCTGGATTCGTTGGTGGCGATCAGTCCGGAGGGGCTGATTACGGATGCGAATGAGGCGACGGTGACGGCGACCGGTATTCCGCGGGTGGAGTTGATCGGCACGGCGTTCTCGGATTGTTTCACGGAGCCGGAGAAGGCGGAGGCGATTTACGAGCTGGTTTTTGAGAAGGGCATGGCCGTTGATTACCCGTTGACGATGCGTCATCGGGACGGCACGTTGATGGAGGTGTTGTATAACGCGTCGGTGTACCGGGACGTTGAAGGCAACGTGCTGGGCGTGTTCGCTGCGGCGCGGGACGTGACAGCGGCGCGGAGGGCGTTCGTGGCGGCCCGGTCGATGCTTGAGACGAGTTTGGATTCGTTGGTGGCGATCAGTCCGGAGGGGCTGATCACCGATGCGAATGAGGCAACGGTGAAGGCGATCGGTATTCCGCGGGTGGAGTTGATCGGGACGGCGTTTTCGGCTTACTTCACCGAACCGGAGAAGGCTGACGCGATTTACCGGCAGGTCTTCGAAAAGCGTATGGGCCTCGGTTACCCGTTGACCCTCCGCCACCGGGATGGGACGCTGACCGAGGTGCTGTACAACGCATCGGTGTACCGGGACGCTAGTGGCAACGTGCTCGCCGTGTTCGCGGCGGCACGTGACGTGACAGCCCTGCGGAGAGCGTTTGAGGCGGCCCGGTCGATGATTGAGTCGAGTCTGGATTCGTTGGTGGCGATCAGTCCGGAGGGGCTGATCACCGATGCCAATGAGGCGACGGTGACGGCGACGGGCATTCCGCGGGTGGAGTTGATCGGTACGGCGTTCTCGGAGTGCTTCACGGAGCCGCAGAAGGCTGAGGCGATTTACCAGTTGGTGTTCGAGAAAGGCATGGCCGTTGATTACCCCCTCACGATGCGTCATCGTGATGGGACGTTGATGGAGGTGTTGTATAACGCGTCGGTGTACCGGGATGTTGACGGCAACGTTTTGGGTGTGTTCGCCGCGGCACGCGATGTGACCGGGGTGAGGCAGGCGCAGGAGGCCCTGATCTACCAGGCCTTCCATGATCCGCTGACCGGTTTGCATAACCGTGCCTGGATTCTGGACATCTTGGACGTCGATCTTCTCGCCGCGAAACGTGTGGGTCATGCGGTGGGGGCGCTATTCGTGGACCTGGACCACTTCAAGGCCGTCAACGACTCGCTGGGGCACGCGGCCGGCGACGAGGTGCTCACCACGGTGGCGCACCGGATCGTGGCGGCCCTGCGCCCCGGGGACAGAGTCGGACGCATCGGCGGAGACGAGTTCGTCATCGTGATCCAGGACGTCCAAGATGTTCAAGATGCGCTGCGCTGCGCCGAGCGAGTGTCTGCCTCGATCTCGGCCGACATTGAGGTGCGCGGTCATCGAATCATGCCGACCGTGTCCATCGGCATCGCCACGTCGACGCCGACGTCAAACTCCGACAGCTTGCTGCGCGACGCGGACTCCGCACTTTTTCGAGCCAAGGCCTCTGGGCGAGCCCGCTGGCACTTCTTCGATAGCGCCATGAATGACCAAGCCGTGGCGCGTCGCACCCTCGAAGAAGACCTGCATGAGGGGATCGCTCGCAGCGAATTCGTCGTGTATTACCAGCCCATCGTGGCCCTGACCGACGGCCGCGTCGTCGGCCACGAGGCGCTCGTGCGGTGGGCACACCCAAGTCGCGGGCTCCTACGTCCCGGGGACTTCCTCAACGTCGCTGAGGCCACCGGTCTGATCAAAGGCATCGGCGCGCAGGTACTGCGCCAGGTGTGCGCACTCCTTGCCGAGCGTTCCGACTTGCCGGGACCGGTCAGCGTGAACGTCTCGGCAGTTGAGCTGGCTGCGCCCGGCTGGCTTGCCAACGTGCAAGCCCTTCTGACTGATCACGGGGTCGACGCGGCACGGATCGTCATCGACGTGAACGAGACCGCGGTGCTCAGCCTTACTGAGTCCGCGCGAGACGCGCTGGTGTCCGTGCGAGGCATCGGTGCGGGCATCCACCTGGACGACTTCGGCACCGGGTACTCGCCTATCTCGGTGTTGCGCCAACTGCCGGTCACCGGGGTCAAGCTCGACCTGCGATTGGTGCAGGAACTCACCGAGAGGGATAGCCCGGCCAATGCCTTCGCCCAAGGAATGAGCGGGCTGATCACAGGCTTACATCTCACCGGGATCGCGGAGGGGATCGAGACGCAGCTGCAGGCCGACCTCCTGCGCGCTCGGGGATGGGAATGCGGACAGGGCTACCTCTTCGGCAGACCGGCCCCACTCCCGGCAACGGAGAGAGAACTTCCTGGAAGGTAGGGCGAGTCTGTCCTAGGGGAGCGAGCAAGAATCGCGAGCCTGCTTGCTGTGCAGGCGACGGGGCCACGTCAGTTTCTAAGTTATGCGTCTCGGATTATTCGAACGAGTTGCACTGTTTTGCTCGAAGTCCGCCAATCAGGCAAGGCAAAGCGTGTTCAGTTATCAAGTCACCGGCGTCCCGTAGCGGGTTCCCCTCCGAAACAACGTCGGCGAAGTCGGCCGCCAGGTAGTTTGGCCCCAGATCTGTCGCGCTCGACGTCCGGCATGCGACGCACCACCGGCCATGGCTTGTCAGATCACTCGACGGCTAAGACCGCCATCTAGCCATTCTCCGTGCGGCGACGGGCTGCCTTGATCAATCAATTCCTCGGGCCGGCCAACTTGCGTCATGCCGGGCCGGGTCCAGTCTGGGGTGGCGACGAGAGCGGCAACCCGTTTGACGCGGGGGTCGACACCGGCCAACGCGACGGAGATGTCACCGCCCATGGACACGCCGCCGGCGACGACATCGCTGCTCAGGTCGTGTGTCTCGATTGCCCAATCAACGATTCGGAGGGCATCGAGGGTGGTCTGTCCGAGGATGGGCCACATATGCCTGCGGAACCCACCGAACACTCGCGCCATCAAGTCGTGGGGGGTGCCCCTATGTAGTTCGTCAAGGGGTAGTGGGTGATTGGGCTTGATAAATTGTGCCGTCGCGGAGCATGGCGTAGAGGACATCGCAGCGACGTCGGGCGAGGGCGATGAGGGCTTGGTTGTGGCGTTTCCCTTGGGCGATCTTGCGGTCGTAGTACGTGCGGGAGACCGGGTCGCTGAGCGCCGCGAAAGCGGAGAGGAAGAGCGCGCGTTTGAGGGCTTTGTTCCCTCGTCTGGAGGGGTGCTCGCCGCGGATCGATGATCCTGATCGCCGGGTGACCGGGGCGAGGCCGGCGTAGGAGGCGAGGTGCCCGGCGGTGGCGAAGTCTTTGCCCGAGACTTCTGTGATCAGGCGGGCGGCGGTCCTCACGCCCACCCCGGGCATGCTGGTCAGGATCGGTTCCAGAGGGTGGGCGTCGACGAGCTCCTCAACCTCCACGGCGATCTCAGCGCGCTGGCGGCGGAGCGTCGCCAGCTGCTCGGCGAGGCGGGGCAACACGGCGCGCGTCGCGTTCGTGCCGCCCACGACGACGGTCTGTTCGGAGAGAGCCTGGAAGATTTCCTCGGCCAGGCGGCACCCGATCCGCGGCGCGAGCTTGAGCAGGCGCGTGCCGAGCCGGGTCAGGCCGGCGGCTTTCATCGCGGTCGGCGTCGGGTATTTCTGCAGCAGGTCCAGGACGGCAGGGTGGTCGAGGTGCGGGCCCAGAACCCGCTCGAGGGCTGGGTGGACCTGCATCAGTAGCCCCCGGATCCGGTTGCTGGTCGCGGTCATCTGACCGACGATGTCATCGTCGAATCCGCACAGCATCGACAGCTCCGCCAGCTGCTCATCCTCGAGGCGCAACGGCCGCAGCGCATGCGGGAGGGTCCGGGCGGCCTCGGCGATGATCGCGGCGTCGCGGGCGTCGGTCTTCGCTTCGCCGGGGTGCAGATCGGCGATGCGCCGCATCGCGAGGCCGGGTAGATACCCGACGAGGATGCCTTCGGTGTAGGCGACGGCGACGGCGACGGGCAAAGCACCGACGGTCTCGGGCTGGTCAACGACCAAGAGCACCTGGCCGCGGAGCTTGAGCTTGCGGATCACCGCGCGCAGTTGTACTTCGTCATTCGGGAGGGCCTTGTCGTAAAGTCGCTTCCCAGTGCGGTCCAACGCGACCGCGTTATGCTCGCTCTTCCCGACGTCAACACTGATGAACACGTCAACGCTGTCGTAGTTCTCAATCATGAGTTCCCCTGTCAGCCATGCGGACCGGTTGGCCTGTCCGCGGCATCGAGTCTCGGCATCCACGTTACGTTCGGCCAAGAAACGAGTTCCAGTCGAGCCCCTATTAGCGATCACCCAATACCAGTCAGGCCCGGTGACAACACCCCCCGGATCATCAATGACTGGGGGCAATAACCATGCCGGGCCTAACAGGCCAACACCCTTCAGAAGCAAAGCTTCAAGGGCTACCTACAAGGTAACGGGGCTTCGGTCGATCGTTCGCCGTGCTGCCACGGGTCAAGGCTCACGGCGAGGTAGCCCGCGTCGGACAGGCGGCGCAAGAACGGTGCGACAGTCTCTTTGGTTCCTCCGAGGAAGGGAAGCCAGAGCGCGAGGCGACCAATCGCCACTTCGGACTCGGGCGTAGACCAAAGGACAGGGATGCCGTCTACGTTGGACGAGTGCAGGTCGGAAGCGGACTTGAGTGGCGGGGACGTCATGGGTTCAGGATATTGAGCGGGTCTGACACGAGGTCTAGTCTGTGTCTTTCGCCCAACCTGGTCCTGCAACAGCTTGTCCACCCCGGATCTCCCTAGACGTCTCGGATCTTGAACACGGGGAAGTCGGCTGCAATGGTCTCGAATGACGCGACCGGCTCCGACTGATCGACCGGAATGTGCGGTCTCGCGCCCGGCGCTTGGGCCAGGTAGGCCTCAAGAATCGGCGCGCGAGCATCCGCCCGAACCTCTTCGAGCACCACCGGTCGCCTGCGCCCCGCGCAGATGACGGCTTTCCCATTCGCGGCCCGCACATTACGCACCCACCGCGAGCCCTGCCCCAGCATGGAGACCGCATACTCGTTGCCTTCGTAGCGGGCGACCACGAGGGGCAGGGTGAGCAATGTTCGCGACTTCGGATTGACGGTCTCAAGGGTGACAGCGCCGTGGCCAACGACGCCGAGCGAGAACACCATCGCACTTACTCGGTTCAAGAACCGCGCCCACCGGTTCGGGCGTCCGCCAGCGTACATGCGCCGTAGGGAATCTTCACGAATCATGACAGGGAACCGCGGACCTGAAAGCGGGTGATGTGCACGAATTCGGGCATCTGGGGTGTTGCCTTTCCGGTGCTTAAGGTTGACACCAGGACAGTGGCTCCGCCACCCGGCCGGCAGTACCGACACTACCAGCGCGCAGACAGCGTTATCCCTGACCGATACCCGGTCCGACTGACCGGTCGTCGTGCTAAATCCGATCGGCAAGTCAGCCGGTCAGGGACGCATTTCGTTTCTCCGGACCAGGGAGGGCCCCTCCCCGGAGCGTTCTAGCGACGTTCGGCGTTTGTTAGGACACCCACCGGGTCTCGCGGTCTTTCTCGGCGGAGATCGGGCGTAGTGCTTGATTTCGAGCGACGCCCATCGAGGCGTGGTGCTCCGGATGGATATGTGCGGAGAAGCGGTTAACCTCGTGTGCTCGCAACCATCCGATCATCATCTGGGTAGCTTCGGAGGCTATGCCTTCGCCTTGGCGCCTCGGCGAAATGACCCAGGCGATCTCAGCAACGAGCATTGAACCGTCGCACTCAACGGTTGCCTGCACGAAACCGACCGGCTCACCAGTGTCTCGGTAGGTGACTATCCAGTTCAGCCACCATTGGGAACCGTCATCAGACTGCCCTACGGTCTGTGCGGCATATTTGCGGTGGAGCAGGTCCAATGACGGGGCATCGCCGCCGGTATGCTCGTATAGCGACGGGTCGGCCAGAACGTCGACCATCGAAGCTGCATGGGCCACCGCGAGTGGTTCAAGCAGGAGCCGCACAGAGCAGACGGGTTCAGGTCGAGGCCAATCCATCTCCTGAGAATGGCACAGTCGCGGTTGGACGGATCAAATGCGCCTTTGGTGCAGCGGATCTCGCCCCAACGGGGCGCGCTAAGCGCGAGAGATCTGGGCCAGTGCCTCACCCAAGAGTTCATGCCCCCGTGCCTGTCCGCGCCCTGCCCTCGGAATCCGTCGGTGCAACTCGACGGTCGGCCTGGAAGAATTGAGAGATGACCGTAACCCTGCAGCGAATCCTCGCCAGCGACTTCCCGACGTGGATTGAGCAAAGCAGCGTGGAGTATGCCGGTGACTTACTTGCCCAGGGCCGATCACACGAGGAAGCTCGGCGCATAGCGGTCGAGAGCATGGCTCGTTCGTTCCCGGAGGGCACTCAGAGCCCCGGCAATGAGGTCTTTCACGTCACGAACGAGGTTGGTACGGCAGTGGGATATCTGTGGATCGGGCAGGATGTCACCACCGACCCGGGGGCGTGGTGGGTCTGGGACGTTTTCATCAACGCCGACCAGCGTGGCCAGGGTCATGGGAGAACAACGATGCTGCTCGGTGAGGAATACGCACGCTCCCACGGAGCGCGCTCTCTAGGCCTCAGCGTCTTCGGATTCAACACCGGTGCCAGGCGACTTTACGATTCCCTCGGCTACGAGACAACCTCGGTGAAGATGCTCAAGAAGCTCGACTGAGCCTTCTCTTCGCTATCGCTGGTTGGCGTCACTGCAGGGCAGCGCCGAGATAGACACACGCAGGTGGAACCCGCAACGCGACTGGTCAAGGGCCGATCACCGAAAGATTATAGGGTCGATGCTTGTTCTAGGACGTTTCCTCTGGCGAGGATTCTGACGTCTCGGTTAGCTATTCACCGACCGTGCCGTCGATCGATTCGCGCAGAAAGTCGGCGTGTCCGGCGTGGCGGGCGGTCTCTTCGACAAGGTGAAACAGCACCCATCGGAGCGAGAAGTTGCGACCGTCGCACAGCGCCTTGACCGACAGCTGATCTACGCTTGCTGATTTGGACACGACTGCCCGGCTCCATTCGCAGGCTTCGCGGTAGCGACTCCGGACATTTCGGTTCAGGATCGATTCGCATTCGCCCATCCTGCCATTGGGCGGAGACACATCGTTAGGGGAACCCCTGCGAGAAACAATGGGATCAGGCAGCAGCTTGTTTCTCTAGGATGCGCATGACGGTTGGTCCGGGATCAGTCGGCCTGCGACCGAGGAGATCGCCGAGGTCGGTAGTCGTGCGCGAAAGAAAACCGTGTGCCGCATTCGAATAGATTGAAAGCAGCATCGCTGGCTGAAAGGGCAACAGCCCACTCTGTTCGAGAACAGCGCGGTGACTGCCGAGCGCAGCTGGTCGGTAGAGCAAACCGGCCCCCTCGGCGATCTGGCCGGCAGTGACCGCAATCGACCCGACTAGGTCGTACACACGATTGATATGGCGGTCGGGTACGGCTGCCACGATGGCTGCTGCCTCGGCCAAATCTGCGCGAGTGACCACAGCCACAGAACCCGTGCCAAACGGCGCGGTAATGACGCCGTCTATCGGCGCGAGCAATGACCCGAAAAGCTCGGCATAGAGGCCATTGCGCAGAATAGTCCACCGCAAAGTACTTTCCTGTATTCGCCGCTCGGTCCAGCGATGCGCGAGGGCGAAGCCCAGGTGGTCCCCGTGTGTGGCGACGCTGGTGTAAATCAGGTGCTGCACTCCGTCGCGTTCCGCAGCCGCGACGACGCTCTCATGCCGAGCAATCACCACATCATCCTCGGCATACCCAGCGGAGACCATGACTACCGTGGCGAAACCGGTGAAGTCCAAAGAACCGGGTTCGTCGAAGTCGACGCGTCGTTGCTCGCTGCCCTCGACTGGTCGTCGTGTGCCCGCCACGACTGGCTGGCCCCCGCCAGCCAGTCGTTCGACGATGGCACGGCCTAACTGGCCGGATGCTCCTGTAACCAAAATCATGTGCAAGTCCCCTCGGTGGTTCTGAACAGTAACTAGACTCATCCTCGGGAACTCACCGGCACTCCACAAGGAGGCACTTTCATGTCAGACAGTCACATTCAAGTAACCACCTTGATCGAACCCTGCGGCTTGGACGAGCACCCGGACTGCGGGATCCGCGACGTACTGACCCGGGTGGGCGACAAATGGTCCGTCCTGGTCATCGTTGAACTCGCCTCGGGCATACGCCGCTTCCGCGAATTACAACGCGGCATCGACGGAATCTCACAGCGGATGTTGACCCTGACCGTGCGCCGGCTGGAGCGCGACGGCCTTGTCACCCGAACCGTGTACCCCACAGTCCCCGCCCAAGTCACGTACGAGCTGACGGCCCTGGGCAGCAGCCTGACCGACCTCGTCAAACAACTCGCCGACTGGTCACTCGACCACCGCGAAACCATTGGGCGTTCCCGAGCCCACTACGACGCCCAACACCCCGACAACGAGATCCACTAAATACGGGCCGCCCGCAAGGGGGACCGTCAGTGCCTCGGCACTCGGCCCAGGAAGGCCAGCAGGCGATCGCTTGCGGAGGAGTTGCTGGGGACGTCGACCGGCGCAGCGAAGTTCTCCCCCCGCGAGCTGACGTTGAGGGTGGGTGAGACCAGCGCGAGGACGTCCTCGGCCAGCGACTCCGGGATGCGGTGGGCGGGGTGGCGGGCCAGCCCGATATCCCAGCCGTGGGTCGTCAACTCGACCGCGCCGGCAATCGTTGCGTTCTCGACCCGCGTCGCATCGGCCGCGACAGTGAATGCGTGCGTCAGCTTTGCCAACCGCTCCTCCACCAGCGCCACTGGGCGGAGATCGTTGGTTCGTGGCGGCTGTGGAAGGGCGAGCATTCCCGTCTCGAGCAGACCGATTAGAGCGTCGATGACGTCGGCGAGGTGCAGGACGACCCGTCCCGCATTCCAGCCCTCACACGGCGTCGGTCGTCGGAGATCGTCGTTGGTCAGCTCGGACAGGACGCCACGCGCGTAGTTGGTGGCCCGGCCGAACAGCTCGGTGGTCACGCGCGTGACCGCTCCGGCATGCTCCAGGGCGCCGTCGGCAGGATATCGCCGGTTTCCAGCAGGGACTTGAGGTTGGCGAGCACGGCAGGCCAGCCGCGCGAGATGCCGTTCAGCATGTCGGTGTTCGGGAGGTTCTCGTGGGTCACGGTCAGCCGGACGATGTTTTCGTGGGGCTCGACGAGGAACGTGACGACTGAAGGTCCGCCCGGCTTGTCGTCGTCGGAGTCCGCGAAGGTGATCACAAGCCGGGTGGGTGGCTCGGCCTCAAGTACCATGCCGGTCACGTCGATAGCGCCGGAACCGTCCACTCGCCGATGTTCCCAAGGGGAGCCGGGTTGCCAGTCGGACACATTGGCGTGTCCCCAGTAGCGCGCGGTCAGGTCGGCGTCGGTCAGGGCCTGCCAGACGTCTTCGCTGCTCGCACGGATATAGGTGACGTAAACGTACGTCAGCACTGATGTCCTAGTGTCTGTCATTGCATACTCCTCTGCTCGGTTTTTGATGGCGCTGATCGTGGCCAGCCGCGGTGCGTCGTAGGCCGCGATCCAGCGCTCGCCTATCTCGTGGATCGGTGCGGGGTTGAGGTAGTGCAAGCGCTCTCGCCCTTGCCGCACCACGTAGACGAGGTCTGCCTTGGCGAGGAGGTCGAGATGCTGCGTTGCCGACTGGCGGGCCATCTGAAGACTTCCGCAAAGCTCCGTGAGGGTCTGCCCGTTCCTGTCCCGGAGACGATCGAGCAGGACGCGCCTGGTCGGGTCGGCCAACGCCTTGAACACCGGACCCAACGCTTCGTCAGTCATACATACATCATGCAGGCAAATACCTGCATGTGCAAGGGCGGCGGGCCACGGGTCTCGTTGACGAGCCAGCCCGCCGCCCCGACTTCCAGCGCCCAACTTGGTCCCTGCTCCCGGCGCCACGGACCAAGGTCGTCAGTCGTTCGTAAGAGGGACCTCTACGAACACGGCTCGGCGCTGAAATTCGATGGCGCTGAGCCGGATCCTCCGCCGGGCATCCCGTTGTGTAGTCGGTGGGGCTATTTACGACGATCTCAGTGTTGCTTCGGTGGCGTTAGTGAACGCATCGAATAGTGCGGTAGACGGGGGCAGGACCTGAGTCATCAGGGCGACCGCGACATCGTGCTCTGGCCAGCTGTACCAGAGTGTGCCTAGTCCACCGCCCCATCCGTAGCGGCGTCCGAATTCCCCGTTCGTTATTCCCACTCCGTACCCCCATCCGCCTCCGTCCAGGAAGGCCTGCGCCGAGGGGCCGGATCGCTGCTCCGCAGTGAGTTGATCGGAGGTCATTGCCGCCGCCGATTCGGGGGATAACAATCCGCCGCCGTTATTGAGCAGCATCCTGGCGAATCGCAGCATGTCACTCACTGTGGACACCAGGCCGCCGCGCGCGTCGGGGAATGCTGGCGGTGTCGACCACCGGCTGTCGAGGGCGCTGTCGAAGCGGACCAAACCGTTCTCGCTTTGAGCGAAGGCGGGCACGAGATGTCGCGGTGAGGCGACGAACCCGGTCTGGAACATGGCCAGTGACGTGAACAATCGCTCGCGCATCAGAACATCCAAAGGGCTTTCCGCGGCGCGGGAGAGCACGACTCCCAGCAGTGCGTAGGCGAGCTCGTAGCGCCATACCGTGCCTGGCTGTTCCAGCAGGGGCAGTGCTGCAAAGCGGGTCACCCAGTCGCTGGGCTCAAGCGTCCTCGAGGGGTCAGGAGGCCCAAACCCCAGCCCGGCCGCTGCGGCTGCCTCGACCGTCGGACAGGTGCTCTCGAAAACGAAACCAAAGCCCATTCGCATCGTCAGCAAATCCGCGATCGTCATCGAGCGTTGAGCTGGCACAGTCTCCTCGAGCGCGCCATCGAGCTGACGCAGAACGCGGCGGCCGGTCAGCTCCGGGACGAACTTTTCGACGGTGTCGTCGAGGTTCAGTACCCCGTCCTGAACAAGGAGCAGTGCGACAGCGGCCACCATTGGCTTCGTGTTTGAGCTGATACGCATGACAGCATTGACGGGCATCGCGACGGTTCCACCGGGTTCGGTCTGTCCGACGGCGGCCACGGACCTGTGGTTGCCATGCAAAACGCCTACGACAGCGCCCGGGACCTCCCCATCGTCCACCAGCGGACGGATTGTCTCGATGAGCTGCTCCGCATCCACCACTCGATCGTAACAGCGGCCTACAACGGAGTGAGCACCACACTGTGACAGCCCCACGAGCCGTAACGACCTATGCACAGTGGCCTACGACGGGCGATCGATGTTCGAAAATACACACATATGGCTAGGGAGGCCGGACGTCCTCGGCCCCGGCTTGGTAGTGTGACCGCCATGGCAGGTGGAATCCGTTACACCTCGACGACGTCGGCTTGCCCCGATCCCGCAGCCTTGGCTGCGTTCTACGCAGACCTCACAGATGGGGAAGTCACTTTCGTCCACGAGGACGAGTGGGCAACGATGCGCTGCGAGGGAGCTCGGCTGGAGTTTATGGGAGTGAGCGACTACCGGGCCCCGCGCTGGCCCGAGGACTCCGCGCTGGTCCACGTCGATTTCTTTGTGCGCGATCTCCACGAGGCGGAGGCGCAAGCTGTGCGCTCCGGAGCTCGCCGTTTCGACCACCAGCCGAACGCCGCCCATTGCCTCCTTTTCGCGGATCCCGCTGGCCACCCTTTCTAGCCTCTCACCAGTCGACGAAGTCGGCTGATTCGCCTGCGCAGACGGTCTGCTCAGGCGACGACTCGGAGAACTGACTAGCACTGTCCCAAGAACCGAAGGTTGAGCGCCGCTACCTCAACAAGCGTCTCGCAGAAACAGCCGAGGTCCCCTCATCTGCACCTCAGTTCAACCAAAATACGCGCCCGATGACGGGTGCAGAGGAAAAAATGAAACACCTCATATTGATTCCGAACAATGTTGATACTTGGAAAGGGCTTCCCGCGGCCGAGATCGAGGGGATCATGCAGGCCCATACCTCCTTGCAGAAGGAGCTCACTGCGTCCGGAGAATTCGTGGAGGCACATGAACCGGGCGAGGAGGCAAAGTTCGTCAAATCAGACGACGGCAGCTGTACCGTGACTGACGGTCCCTTCATGGAGACCAAGGAGATCGTGGCCGGCTACTACATCGTCGATTGCGTTGATATGGAACGCGCGGTGGAAATCGCCGGGAAGCTCGGAGAGGCAAAACTATGGCCGATCGAGATACGCCGAATCGACGCATAATCCAGGGACGAGAATCGGCCCGCCCTACTAGATTCGAAGTTACCGCTGATTTTGGCGGTGCATCAACCTCTATGAAAAGGACCTGAAACCCCAAACGTTTCCATCACACATCAGGAGTTCACAGTATGGCTGCACCTCTCGTATACATCAGCTTCCCCGGAACGGCCCGGGAAGCGCTGAGCTTCTACGCAGACGTCTTCGGGGGCGAGTTGTCCCTGCACTCTTACGAAGATTTTGGCAGGACCGACGGACCACCAAACGCCATAGCTCACGGCGTTCTCGGCGGTGACGTAGCTCTGGCGGGAGCCGACGCCCCGGCAGGAGAACAGACCGTGCGGTTCGAAGGCCTCACGCTTTCGCTGCTGGGAACCGCTGAACCGGCGATCCTCCACGAGTGGTTCGACAAGCTCTGCATCGGTGGGTCGGCGATCGACCCGTTGGTTCCAAAGCCGTGGGGCGCTTCAGACGGTCAGGTCACTGACCGCCACGGCCTTCGCTGGCTCATCGGATACGAGCCGCAAGCATGAGTGACGAGCTGCTGCTGACGCAACTGGCAAGCGAACGCGAGCATGCACGGCACGCCGTGGACGGGCTGACCGAAGCCGAGATGAATGCGCCGCTCGTCCCATCAGGGTGGACCATAACGCGCCTCCTCAACCACCTCGCCTTCGACGGTGAGATGTTTTGGATCTCGGCCGTTCTTGGCGGCGACCCCGAAGCGATCGCAGAACTTCACAACGGCTGGGCATCCCGTCCCATGCCGGGCGCCGAAGCCGTCAACATCTACAGACACCAGATCCGGCGCAGCAACCGAATCCTTGCGAAAGTTGACCTTGATGACCCACCCAGCTGATGGCCCCCCGCCAGCGAGTTCGCCGCACAACCGATGCGTGAGGGTCGCGAGGTCGTCTTTCGCGTGCTTGCAGAGACATCCACTCACGCAGGGCACCTCGACATCGTGCGCGAACTGATCGACGGACACCAAAATTTCGTCGTCAACTGAGCCAGCGCCCAAAACGAAGGACGGGGAACTTCTTCGCAACCTGGGCACTCGGCCACGTAAACCCAACAGTTCCGCCCCAGGAGTCCACCCAAAACTAATTCTCCCACCCGCAGAGGTCGCTCCCCCGAGCATTCGCGATACAGCGGTGAACATGCGGACACCCGTCGCCCACTCCACTGCACCCTGCACGGAGACACTGCAGCCACCGGCCCGACTAGCCGATCGACTTCACGAAAGGACCACCACAATGCCGCAATTTGCCGTCCTCATCTATGCAGACGAGTCCCTCCATGCTGTCGACGCAGCTAAGGACGAACTCGAAGAGAACGACCAACACGCAAAGGATCTTTTAGCCTCAGGCACCATGTCGCTCGCCTATGCCCTGACACCTCGAGCTAGTGCGGTGTCCATCCGACGAGACAGCACCGACGCTGGACCGTTCGTTCAAGCCGACCAGTTCGTAGCAGGCTTCTACGTCCTAGATGCTCCCGATCTCACCGCCGCTGTGGCGATTGCCCGCTTGAACCCAGCAGTCCGCACTCGCACCGGCGGCGTCGAAGTCCGCCCCGTGCACAGCGGAGGCATCACGGCCGATAACAAGTAGACGATGCAGGCAGAGGTAGTGGCAGGCCGTCTCGGAAAATTACAGGTTTTCCATACACAAGTCCTGTCCAAATTGAGTCGTGTGTGACTATGTCAAGGTGTTTGGGACCCACTAGGGCAATCTAAGTCGGACCCATCTTGGCTGTTGGCGATTGGTCAGCATGCGATGTAATGTCAGTGGATGCTGACTTTCGCTTCGCGTATTGACGTGATGAACCGGTTGGGTCGTGCGATGGCCGATCCGACCAGGTCTCGGATCCTGCTGTCTCTGCTGGAGGCCCCCGGGTATCCAGGTGCGCTGTCGCGTGATCTGGGGCTGACGCGGTCGAACGTGTCTAATCATCTGTCGTGCCTTCGCGGGTGCGGGATCGTGGCGGCGGTCCCCGAGGGCAGGTCGACCCGGTATGAGATCGCGGACCCGCATGTGACGCGGGCGTTGACGGCGTTGGTGGATGTTGTTATTGCCGTCGACGACGGCGTCGAGTGCGCCGACGACGCATGTGATGTGCCGTTGTGCTGCGTGAACAGCGTATGAGCGTGCCGGTCGCAGGCCCGGCCCGGGTCGTCGGACCGCTGCGAAAGCAGGTACTGCGGCGAAGGATCCGTTGGATCGTCGCGGCAACGATTGCCTATAACGTCGTGGAGGCGGTCATCGCCATCTCGGCTGGGACTGTCGCCTCGTCGGCTGCGCTGATCGGCTTCGGCCTTGACTCTATTGTCGAGGTTCTGTCGGCTGGCGCGGTGGCATGGCAGTTCGCCGCCCCGGATCCGGAGAAGCGGGAGAAGGTCGCCCTCCGGTTTATCGCCTGGTCGTTCTTCGCTCTTGCCGCCTATGTCACCGTCGACGCCGGCCTGTCTCTGCTGGGCGTGCGGGCGGCGGAACACAGCCCGGTTGGCATTGTGCTGGCCGCGGTAAGCCTCGCCATCATGCCGTTCCTAAGCTTTGCTGAGCGACGCGCCGGCCGCGAGCTCGGCTCGGCGACCGCCGTCGCGGACTCGAAGCAGACCCTGATCTGCTCCTATCTCTCCGCAGCTCTGCTCGTCGGGCTGCTGCTGAACAGCCTCCTGGGGTGGGCCTGGGCAGACTCCGTCGCAGCCCTCGTGATTGTCGTCTTCGCCGTCCGCGAGGGGTTGGAGGCGTGGCGGGGCGACGCCTGTAAGGTGCCTGTGTCCGCCCTGACGGGTGAGCGCGACGTCAAGAAGTGCGACTGCTGCTGACCTGAGCCTTAGCCTCGATCCACCGGTCGAGTTGAGGTTGTAGCGGCGCGTTAAACCGAGAATGCCACTCGGATCAGGAAAAATAGAACTTACTTAGGGTTCATTTCGACCGATTCGAGAGGCATCTCGTAGATGCAACTTTTCCACAGTTCCAGCCGCTTGTCAGCCACCTTCGACGACACAAATCTCGTGTCGGCTGCGGGGCTGGTCCCTGCGATGGCGTTGGCGGTGAAAACCGGCCCCAGCGACCTCGCCGATGCCTGGCTGACCCTGCCGGGGTACTTCGGCGCGAACTCCGGGTTGAAAGTCACCGCGTTGGTCGCCGGGATGCTCGCTGGAGCCGATTCGATCGACGACATGGCGTTGCTGCGGCACGGCGGGATGAAGAAACTCTTCGTCGGGACGTATGCCCCGTCGACGTTGGGATCTTTCCTGCGGTCGTTCACGTTCGGTCACGTCCGGCGACTGGACGCCGTCGCCTGGCGCTGGCTAGTCAACGTCGCCGCACACACTCCGATCGTGACGGGAATCGATGATTATGCTCTGGTGGACATCGACGACACGATCAAGGAAGTCCACGGTTATCAGAAGCAAGGCTCCGGTTACGGCTACTCCGGAGTGCGCGGTTTGAACGCTCTGATCGGCATCGTCTCCACACCCCAGGCGGCCCCGATCATCATCGGGTCCCGGCTGCCGAAAGGAGCGGCAGGTTCCCCGCGCGACGCGGGAAAGTTCGTGGGAGATGTCCTCGCCACCGTGAAACGCCTCCGCAGCCAGACGGCCGCCGGCCTGATGCTGCTGCGCGCCGACAGCGCGTTCTACGGCCACGCGGTCGTCGCGGCCGCGCATCGGGCTGGCGCGAAAGTCTCCATCACAGCCCGGATGGACCCGGCCGTGAAACGAGCTATCGGCACGATCACGGATGACCAATGGACGACTATCAACTACACCGACGCGATCCGTGACGAGGCCACCGGCGCGTGGATCTCATCCGCCGAAGTCGCGGAAGTTCGGTTCACCGCCTTCAGTTCACGCAAGAAAGCCGAACGCATCGTGGGGCGCCTGGTCGTGCGCCGGATCCCGGAACTGAATCAGAAGGCCACCGAAGGGCAGCCGACCCTGTTCGACACGCACCGGTTTCACGCGTTCTTCACCACGAGTGACCTGGATACCGTCACCGCGGATCAGACCCACCGGCAGCATGCCATCATCGAGCAGATTAATGCCGATCATAAGGACAGTGCGCTGGCGCACCTGCCATCCGGGGTGTTCACGGCCAACGCGGCCTGGCTCGTGCTGGCCACGATCGCGTTCAACCTCTCGCGCGCCGTTGGTTCGCTGGCCGGCGCAGATCTGGGCAAGGCACGCAGCGGCACAATCCGTCGCAAACTCATCAGTATCCCCGCCCGCATCTCCACTTCGGCGCGGAAGATCACCCTGCACCTGCCGACAAGCTGGCCGTGGGAACCCGGATGGACGGCCGCGTTTGCGGCGGCCTGCGGCCCGCCGCAAACCGCCGCCACCTAACCACCAGCCATACGGCGAACGAAGACTTGGAACACCACCGGCAGCAAGGCCGGCAGCCTCGCCCTACCCGCCACCAAAACCCGGTTCTGAATTCAGCGACGCCGCTCACTCAAGGCGGAGCGGTGGATCGAGGCTTAGATTGCCTTGGTGGGTCCTAATAACGCAGCCATAGTCAGCCCCTCAAAGTCCAACATTCTGAAGAAATAGCTGGCTATGTCAACCTAAGTCGGCCCCGTTTCGGCAATGTAAGCGGGAACCGGGGTCAGGTCGCAACGAGTGATACTGGAGTATGCGCGTACAGATTCTTCATATTGATGAGTGTCCGAACTGGGTCGAGGCGGCGAAGCGGGTGGAGGCGGCCCTGAACGAGCTGGGTCGTAGTGACGTCGAGCTGACATACTGCCTGCTAGCGGACAGCGTCGAGGCCGCGGCGTTCCCGTTCGCAGGTTCGCCGACGATCCTTCTCAATGGTGTGGACGCGTTCCCGACAGGTGTTCGAGTTTCCGATCTGGCGTGCCGGGTCTATCGCACTGACGGCGGTTTCGCTGGCGTGCCCACTGTCGCGCAGATCGTCGAGGCGATCCAGAACCAGGCCTGACCTTGGCTCGTTCCGGTGTCGAGGACGCCACTATCAGGCGCGCGGTATTGCTGTGCGTTGCTTTCGGGCGCGGGCGAACCGGCAGGAATCGGTTCGGGTTTCGATGATGGTGCAGATATATGTCAGCCGATCAACGATCGCCGCGTAGAGCCTTCCCTCCCCTGACACAGTTGGCATCGGTCCGGGTCGATCGCGCTTTCGGGCTGTAATGTCGCACTGGCCGTGCCCGGCGTCACCGAAGGCCGGTTGGGCCAACGGAGAACCGTGGGGAACTCTCGCGGGAGCGGTCGCGTTTCTTGGCGTGTAAGTGTTCATTCAGGCGTGCCTAAGGCAGTTGCTGGTGCGACTGTCGATCTTCCGGATCCCGAATCTCGCCGCGGCCCATTTTTCGTCGACGCACGCCGGATTCACAGGTGAGGTCGCCTAACCCAGCCCTAAAACGCAGGGGCAGATCGATGAGGGACATACTGCGATCCCGTTGGCTTCACCCGGCCGGAGTACCTCGGGCTGGACTCGTGATCAAGGTAGGTTGGTGCGGGTCAGCTCGAGCACAAGCCGATAATCGCCCGATTTCCTTCTGTGTTCGCCGAGGATGTGGTGGTCGGCGATGACCCTCCACACCGGTGTTAGGCACTCTGAAGAAATTCCTTGCCGCGCTGACCTCCGCGAGGGGGATAATGGTCGGGTCGGCGCCGTCACAGCAGTGTCGAGAAGCTTCAGCAACGATGCTAGGAGACCGCATGATCATGACGCACTCGACCCTCCAAGAGGCTGTAGGGCAGGTAACCGCGGTAGCTTCCGCCCACGCCCAACAGGTAGATAGCGAGGGCACGTACCCCGTCGATTCAGTCGCGGCTCTCCGGTCGAGCGGACTGCTCGGTCTGGTGATCGGCGAGGAAGCTGGCGGCATGGGGGCCGGTCCTGTTGAGTTCACGGAGGTGCTGGGCGCGATCGCGGCGGCGTGCGGATCGACCGCGATGATTTACCTGATGCATGTCGCGGCTGCCGTGACGGTGGCATCCGCCCCGCCCGCAGCAATGCCGGACCTGCTTGCGCGGATGGCTTCCGGAGAGGTACTCGGCACGCTCGCGTTCAGTGAGAAAGGGTCGCGATCGCACTTTTGGGCTCCGGTGTCGGAGTCGGTCGCGGACGGTGACGACGTTCTCTTCTCTGCCTATAAAAGCTGGGTCACCTCGGCTGGCTACGCCGATGTCTACGTCATGTCGTCCAAGAGTGCGGTCGACCCGGAGACGGTCGACCTGTATGCGATCCCGGCCGGTACCGTGGGCTTGGATATCGCCGGTCCTTGGAGCGGACTGGGGCTTCGGGGCAATGCATCGAGCCCGATGTCAGTAGAGGTGACCATTCCGGCGAGTTATCGCATCGGTGAACCGGGCAGCGGGTTCGGCACAATGATGGCCACGGTGCTGCCGTGGTTCAATCTGGGCAATTCGGCCGTGTCGCTCGGGCTCTCCACCGCAGCAGTGGATGCCGCTGTCGCGCACGTCACCGGTGCCCGGCTCGAGCACCTGGATCAGGCGCTTTCCGCATTGCCGACTATCCGGGCGCAGATTGCGAAGATGAGCATCACGTTGGCGGCGCAGACGTCCTATCTCGCGCAGGCGGCCGCGAAAGTGGCAACCCCGGCCGGAGACACGGCGCTGTTCGTGCTCGGGGTGAAGGCCTCGGCGAACGATGCCGCGCTGATCATCACCGAATCGGCCATGCGGGTATGTGGCGGTGCGGCGTTCTCGAAACATCTGCCCATCGAGCGGGCCTTCCGGGATGCGCGCGCGGGGTCGGTCATGGCGCCGACCGCAGACGTGCTCTACGACTTCTACGGTAAGGCCTTGACCGGCCTTCCGCTGTTCTGAGGTTCGAATGTCGAAACTCATCGGAGCCCCCTTGCTCATCGGAGCGGTCGCATACACCCCTAATGTTGTTCCCATTTGGGAAGGCATCCGCGAGTACTTCGACGAACCCGACACGGCGATGGACTTCGTGTTGTTCTCGAACTATGGACGTCTCGTCGACGCTCTTCAGGCCGGGATGATCGATATCGCCTGGAATACAAATCTTGCGTATGCGCGGTCAGTGCTTCAGACCGATGGGCACGTGCGGGCGCTAGCCATGCGCGACACCGACGCCAACTTTTCCACGGTGTTTGTCGGGGCGGCGGGAAGCGGCTGGTTCGGTCCCGAGGACATTGCGACCCGGCGATTGGCCCTCGGGTCGGCGGACTCGGCTCACGCCGCGATTCTGCCTCTACATTATCTGCGCGCGGCCGGGGTGGCTGTCGATCAAATGCATATCCAGCGCTTCAACAGCGACATCGGCAAACACGGTGACACCGGTCGCAGCGAGCTGGACGCGATCGATGCGGTGCTGGCTGGCGATGCTGATGTCGCCGCAATCGGCATCACGGTGTGGGAGAACATCGGCCGTGGCGACCTGATGCCGGGGATGCTCGAGCCGGTCTGGCAGACCGAGTCCTACTCACACTGCATGTTCACTGCCCTCGACACTCTGCCTGAGGCGGTTTACGCACCGTGGGTGGCGAAACTGCTCGACATGGACTGGAACGTGCCGGCGCACCGACGAATCCTCGAGCTGGAGGGACTCACCCGATGGGTCGGGCCGCACCTCGAAGGCTACGAGGGGCTATTTCAAGCGATCAAAGAACAGGGGGTCGACTCCCGATGGTAATCATGGCGCTGATGCGCACTCTCGAGCAAATGGCCGAGGGTGATACGGCAGAGTTTGCGGTGTCGTCGGCGAGCGAACTGGACCTCGTGCGCCGATGGTGTGAAAAGACGGGCAACACCCTCGTGAGCACCCTGATGGTCGAACAGGACACTGGCCAGGTGACCGTCGGCCGAGGCCGCCCGCGAAACCCCGGCAGCATGATTCCCCCCGACCGGATGCCCGGAGCGCGCCTGTGGCTGTACACGAACTTCCACTGCAACCTGGCCTGCGACTATTGCTGCGTCGCGTCGTCGCCGAAGGCCGATCCGCGACTGCTCGGCATCGACAACATCCAGGCGCTCGTCACTGAGGCCGCCGACTGGGGCGTGCAGGAGCTGTACCTCACCGGCGGCGAACCGTTCCTGCTCCCCGACATCGACGTTATCGTGCGCGCCTGCGTCGACCGGCTGCCGACCACACTGCTGACCAACGGGATGCTGTTCCGCGGCCAGGGGTTGCGGAAACTGCAGGCGATGCCGCGGCAGGGCTTTGCACTGCAAATCAGTGTGGACTCGCCGACCGCCGAGGTGCATGACGCACACCGCGGCGCCGGGAGTTGGGGACGGGCCCTTGCCGGGATTCGAGTGGCGCTCGATGAGGGATTCACCGTGAGGGTGGCCGCGACAATCTCGGCGAATGATGATCCGGCCCTTGACGAGCTGCATGCGCTGTTCGACGGGCTCGGAATCCCGCGAGCGGATCAGATCATCCGTCCGATCGCCCTTCAAGGCGTCGCCGAAGAGGGGGTCGCATTCACGCGCGAATCGCTGATCCCCGAGGTGACCGTGACGGCGGAAGGTATCTACTGGCACCCCGTTGCAGCTCTTGACGAGAAGGCACTGGTGAGCCGCCAGATACTGCCTCTGGCTCCCGCACTCGACCGGGTGAGTGAACTCTTCACCGAACAGTGGTCCTCGGTCACGTCTGCCACGTCCATGTTCGCCTGCGCCTGACACGAAACGGGAGCGCCATGACCAAGACCACCCCCACCACCGCACTGCCATTCATCAACCAGATCGAGACCGGGCGTCCCACTCGCGTGGTTCTGGCCGCCGTCCGGATCGCAGTGGGGTTGATGTGGCTACAGAATGTGAATTGGAAACGCCCGCCCGACTTCGGGCAGGCTGCCGACAACGGCCTCTACCAGTACACGGCGGATGCGGTGAAGCATCCGGTGCTCGGGGCGTTCAGTTGGCTGGTTGAGAACGTCATTTTTCCCAGCTTCGCGCTCTTCGGCTGGGGTGTGCTGATCGCGGAATTCTGTCTTGGCGCTTTCCTGCTCGTGGGCTTCCTGACCCGCTTCTGGGCGGCCATCGGCATCCTGCAGACCCTTGCCATCACCCTCTCTGTGCTGAACACCCCCGGAGAGTGGCAGTGGAGTTACTACCTGATGTTCGTCGCACAATTCGTGATTCTGGCAACGGCCGCCGGGCGGATCGCCGGCGTCGATGGCCTGCTGAGACCCCGATGGTCGCTCACCCGCGGTCGACCGGCTCGGATTGCGATGACGCTGTCATGAACGCCAGCAGACGCACCGGTGCCACACCTTCCACCTCTGAGGTCTGGCGTACCCGTGGCCTGATAGTCGCCGGTCTCACCGTGCTCAGTTCGTTGTTCTCGGTGCTTCACTACACGCCGCTGCAGTTCGTCTCGGTGAACCTGATACAAGCACTCGTGCTGGTCGTACTCGGTGCCATCGCCGCGCTTGGCTGTCTACTGAGGTTGCCCGTGCTCCTGCTTGCAAGCGGAGCAATCCTGATTGTCGTCGGGCTGGTGCGCCTCGTCACCTACGATGCGACGATCGGCATCATTTCCGGCTCGGTCAACGCCGCCGCCCTAATGGTCGGACTGGGTATCGCCCTCATCTCCATTTGGACTACCTCTCGGCCAATGCCGGAGAAGAATTAACAACTCCTTGATGAGCAACCGAAGCGGGGCGTTGCGTATCCGCAACTTCTTCGCCGAGCTCCTGCCCGCGGGCACCGCACTCGACCCTCTCGCGGCCGAGATGAGGGTGTGCAGTGACGACGTCATCGCGCTGTTGGCCCAATTCGGCCGGGAAGTCGTGGGTGGCGTTCAGATTTAGGACCCGGAGTCGCTGGGGGAGCCGCGCACTCCCGCACTCGCCCCGCGTGACGCGACCGAAGTCCGGCGGCACGATCCTGGCAGGGGTGCGAGACAAGATCGTGCTTGCTCGACAGGGCGATCATCGGCAACGCGTCATCGAGCGGTACGAACGATCACAATCGACCCACGCAAACACAATCGTGCGCTGGAGCGATGTCGGCAACCGCGGCGGCCACTTCGCCGCCCTCGAAGAGCCGCAACTCCTCATCGACGACCTCCGCAGCGAAGTCCTTATGGTGCCCGGATGGCGCGTGACGGGAATATGACCGGCCGCTTGCTTGACGGTAATTTGACTGTCAGGCATTCTGAAGGGGATAAGGCCGTCACGAGGAGAGTGTTATGACTGCACGTGGAGAAGTGAAGGGTCCCGAGGGTCTGGGCCGAATGTTGCAGCAGGGGCGCCTTGTGAGTGGGCTGACGCAGCGAGACCTTGCCGAGAAGCTGGATACGGACCAGAAGTATATTTGGGGTTTGGAGTCGGGCAAGAACACGATTGTGCTCGAGCGCATTTTTGCGATCATGCGGGAGACCGGTGTTCGTATGTACATGGAGGTTGACGACCGGGCGGATGAGTCCGGTCCCGGCGGGGAGGAGGAGGCCCGTGGCTGACCTACGCGTGGAAGTCTACGGCGAGCTCGAAATCGCATTCGGCTGGTCTGGGTTCACCCTGAGCAGCTTCGGGTCGTTGGGGGTTGGCAACTTGTACGTTCGGTCGTGAGCTCGATAGGCATCGATGGATCTGGGCACATTCGTCCAGGTTCAGGCAAGAATGAAGCGGAAATTAGCCTCCATTTGTGCAGGAAAGCTGCGGGTTCAGGCCGTAGCCGAACGACGCAGAAATCGCGGGGGAGAGGACGACGGCGGGCTTGCTGGACATGCCAAGGCCGTCGGCGCTCAGCGCTCTGACTGATGCGTGCGGTGTGTTTGCGCGTGCCACTCACGGTCCACCGTCAAGCAGAGATGATGGGTGTCCAAGAGCCCGCCAGCCTGAAATGGTTGGCGCGTATGAGCCAGGTCAGCGGGACTGACCTGCGGACAGGGTAAACGGGACTCTCTTGACGACGCGGGCCGTATAGACCAGTCACCTTGGGGTCATTCCCATATGGGTCCGGCTTGCGGGCAGCTGGTCGAGAGAACTATCTCGCCGTTAGATGCCTGGTGACGCCTTTGACCAAACGGGGACAAGCTGCTTGACGTCAGGAGGCCCCAGGAGGAAGGGGGTGACCTCGTGCTCGTAGTCGCGATAGGCGGCGGTGGTCAGGAAAGCGGCGGAGGCGGCCGCATCGCGATACACCTGGAATGCACACACGACGTCCGGGACGGCGGGGTCGACGCAGTAAAAGTAGGCGTCGTGGCCGTCGTTGGCCTGGACGGCCGGGGCCATGTGCCGGTGCCAGATCGCACGAACGGCATCGCGTTGACCAGGCTTGGTCCTGTGCGTGATCAATACGGCGATCTGAGACATGGTTGCCCTTTCGAATCTATCGAAACGAAGCGTTTCAGTTGGCAGCCTACACGGATCGTTTCGTTTCGTTAGACTCGCCCTATGACCGATCAACACCGCGAGAACCCGATTCCTCCCTCTCGGCGTTCATCAAGCACACACGAAGCGATTTTGAGGGCGGCGATCGAGCTATTCGAAACATCTGGATACTCACGCATGACCATCGACGCGATCGCGGACCGGGCTGGCGCGAGCAAAGCCACAATCTACCGATGGTGGGCGGGCAAAGGACCGATACTTCTCGAAGCGTTCCTGTCTGGGGTCGAAGCTGACATTGCTTTTCCTGACAGTGGGACCCTGCGGGAGGACCTTGTTGCACAGGTGTCCGCTCTCGCACACGTGCTCGGACAAACCAATCTGGGGCGGATGGCTGTCGCGCTGTTGGGCGAGGCCCAGCACGACACGCAGCTAGCGGCGGCATTCAGGTCGGGGTGGCTGGAGCCGCGGCGGACAGTCGGGCGCGAGGTCCTCTTCCGCGCCACTGAGCGTGGTGAACTGCGTGCTGATGTCGACCTCGAAGTCGTGCTCGACGGCCTGTACGGACCCGTGTACCTGCGGTTACTGTTCGGCCACGGTCCTCTGGACAGGCCCACGATCGAGACGTTGGTCGACCAGGTTCTGCAGGGAATTGCACGCCAGAAAGACGCTACAAGGAAGTGTTCGCCGGCCCACGCGAATCCGTCGGTGGAAACGGAACGCTGGGCCATCCTCACAGATGGCGCATGAGACCCACTCGTCCCGTAAGGGGGTCCGTCTTCGACGCCTCAGGTTTAGGGCCGGCTTCTTCAACGTGATCTCGATGGGGCCCGCGAATGGTCTAAAGCCGACATGAGCGGGCGATTCGGCTCGTGCACGCGGTGGACCAGGCGGTCACGCCCGCGAGCAGCCGCGTCGTCGGGCACGACGGAGTGGTGCGTCTTGAGCGCTGGGCGAGCTCTCACGTTGTAATCTTTTGTCGTGGAATTTGAATCGATGCCCGCGGTGGCGAGTTGGTTGCACCGAGATGTTCGCTCCGGGTTCGAGGTGTTGTTCGTGGAGACCAGCCCCGGTCGGATATCTCTTCGCGGCACGACGACCGCTGTCGAGGGCAACTCAACCTGGGCAGTGGGCTATGTCGTCGACCTTGACGAACACTGGAATACGCAAGGAGTTGTGGCGACAAACGCGACGGTGCGCGGCGAAGCCCGCCGTGCAATCCAGCGCCTCGGTGCCGGACGCTGGGCGATCGACGGAGTGCACGACCCTGCTCTGGACGGATGCTCCGACGTCGATTTCGAATCGTCGAGTGTCACCAACGCCATCCCGATCCACAGGATGGCGTTCGATGTCGGAGAGACCGTCGAAGCGCCCGCCGCATTCGTGCGCGCTGACGACCTGTCTGTGGTGCGCATCGAGCAGCAGTACACCCTCGTAGGCATTGGTGACCGCGAGATCACCTTCGATTACATCTCGGTGACCTTCGGTTTTGCCTGCCGACTGACCTTCGACGCGAGCGGGCTCATTCTCGACTACCAGGTATCGCGGTTCGTCACGGCTAGCGGACGCTACCGGCAGCCAGGCCGAGGATGATAAACGTCGAATGCCACGATTGCTGGCGAATCCCCCTACCTGAGCACCAAAGCTTGGACTTTGAAGTGGTTTTCGGTGTGCCCGCTGTCCTTAACTGGCCCAGCCCGTTGGGGGGTTCCTCAATGGTGTGGTTTCGTCCTGCTGCAGGGCGCTAGTCGGTTACGGCGCGCTCGGGGCTGAGGTCGCGCAGCATGACGAGCTCGCGCTGGCCACCTGGCAACAGATCGCCGGGTTCGTCGGAGAGGGCAAAGCCGTTTCTTTCGTAAGTTCGTCGGGCTGCTAGATTGTCCGGCATCACGGAGAGGGCGAGCGTCGCTGCGCCAGTAGTCGCCGCCCAGTGCGCGATGGCCGTAATGAGCGCAGTGGCGACACCACGACTGCGAACGGCGGGGTCGACCCACATTGAGATGAGTTCGGCGCGGCTGGCGGGGTCGGCGGAGGGGGTCCCCGTGGCCATGCCGACGGGAACGTTCCCGTCGATGTTGACGGCTAGTAAATCGATCGCTCCTGGGATGGACAGACGGTCACGCCATCGGTCATCCGGTGCGTCGGCCCACTCTTGCAGGCGTGAGCCGAAAGCGCTGGGTGCATCGGTCAGGGCCGCGAGCCGCACCGTCCGCCATTCCCGCCAGTCGTCGACGGATAGGGTGCGCAACTCGATGGTCATGGCCCGACACTACCGACTGGCACGACGTCGTGTGAAGCGACGATCACGATGGAGAGAGAGCTTCCCGAGTGAGTCTGTTGCTCCCAATGAGTGTCAAGCGGCTACGGGAGGGCGGCCGCGAGCCGCAATTTCGTCAAGCGTCCCCGTGCTGTGTCGAGGATCCGCACCGCCCATGGAACGATGGCCACATGGCATTTGGGTTGCATCACATTGAGATTTGGGTCGGTGACCTCGACAGCGCTCGAGAATCTTGGGGCTGGCTTCTCGCGCAGCTCGGATGGTCGGTCGATCAGGAGTGGGACAACGGCACCTCGTGGCGATGCGGCGACGTCTACCTCGTGACCACACGACCGCCGGCCCTCTCCGGTGACACACATGACCGGAGGCTCCCCGGATTGAACCACGTTGCGCTCCTCGGAGGCGCTCCGGCTGACATCGACCGCTTGGCTGGAGAAGCAGCAAGCCACGGCTGGAGCTCCCTATACGCAGATCGCTACCCCCACGCGGGAGGCCCCGCCCACTACGCCGTCTACCTCGAAAACGAAGCTGGCTTCAAAGTCGAGGTAGTGGGCGCATCCTGCCCCGCTCAGGGTTCCCAACTGACACGGCATCGACGCAGTTAGCCACCGCGTGGTGTAGCCCCAGATCTGTTGCGCTGGCCGTCACCCTACGGGCGCGATAAGGAGCCGTCAGTGGCTTGAATCAACATTGCAAGTAACTTCTGAAAGCAGCCAGAACGGGTACTGCTCAGACGCTTGCGAGGTGCTCGTGCATGTAGGCAGAGTGGAGAAGACCTGTGAACTCGGCATCCGCTATCAGTCGACGATCACCGATGCGGAATCGGCGATGCCAGGAGTCCACGAATTCATGACTACGCCGGCCATCTGCCCAACAGATTCGTTTCGACGAATGGGTTGGGTCTTCTGATCCACGCCAAGAGCATTGAGTTGGCGCTTGAGAATCTGCATTATTTCGCCGGAGAGGATGTCGGCTTCGGGCCAAATTACCGAGCTTCCATCCCAAAAAGCCAGGTTCCAAATCGTCGCTTCGCTCAGTCGTCCTTCAGAATCCTCAAAGGCGGCATCATCAAATCCTTGCAGGCTGGCCTGGTGAAGAAGCAGCGTCTTGGCCACTTCGCCGACGTGCTTGACATGTGGCAGGTCGCGCTGGTGGGAAACAACGTCTAACTCCAACGGTCCCACTGGAGCCGCGGCGGCGTCTGTGGTTCTGGTCAGCACGTCCAGATGAACCTCAGAGCGAGGGACAGCGAACTCTCCCGGGTGCGACGTGATGAAACAAGTTAAGGTCGCCCTGTGACACAACATCGGCGCACCCTGCCGCCAGGTGGTTTGGCCCCAGATCTGTCGCGGTAGCCGTCCCCCTGCGGGCGATCAGTCGCCCTTAATCGATTTCCAATCTGGAATGCTCGGTTAGCTCCGAAATCAGTCGTGCCCTAATGCACCTCCGAGCGTGTGCAAAATGTCGATTGGGTCGAGTTGAGGGCGCAATGTGGGCATCTCAGTCCATTTCGGCCTGTTGTCGCAACCAGTCCATGGCCAAAATGCTGGCGTTCAGAATTGAGACGTGGCCGTCTCGTGGCCGGATCCAGAGTTCGCCGTCGGGGAGGTGTTCGAGGAGCCACTGGGAGTGGGCGGGAGGGACGATGCGGTCATCGCCACCGTGTGCGAGGAGTACGGGTGTCCGGGCGCCTGACAGATCAACGTCCCATGGTTTTACGAAGGCAAGGTCGTCGGCGATCAGCCCCTCGGGGCCAGCTGCCGTCGCGGTCCCGGCGTCTGCGTTGAGTGATGCCCACTCCGATTTCAGCGCGGCGTAGTCTCGCGAATTGAAACTGTCTTCATCGAAGTTGGAAGTTCGTTCGTAGAGTACGCGGGCATCTTCTCCGTGTTGCGCCGCACGCAGGGACGGCCCACCGCCGGCCATTCCGGCGAACCAGTTGAAGTCCGTCGTGAAGGGCGCGAGACTCGCGAACGTTGCTGCAGCCCACACCCTGTCACCCAGAGTCGCGGCGCAGGCCAGGGCATGTGGGCCGCCCCCGGATGCGCCCATGACGGCGATCTGGTCGATGCCCATCGCATTGATGAGTTGCTCGACGGCGGCTGCGGCGTTATTGACGGTGCGACCGGGTTGAGCGGACGAGTCTCCGTAGCTTGGTCGTGCGTATGAGATCCAGCGGATGCCGCGCAGCGCAGCGGCTCGCAGGTGCGGTTCGAGGGCTGCTCCGGTTTGTGGCGAGCCGTGGTGCCAGACAACGGTGAGGGGAGCGTGAACTCCGTTGGTGCTGTCGTGAACATCCAGTGTTCGCCCGTCCGTAATGGTGATGTGCATCAGCGTCTCGTTTCTGCCAGGCGTCTGCCCAGGTAGCGTTTCTCGGTCTCTGATGGGGCCAGTTGAAGTGCATTTTCGTATTCGTTTGCGGCTTCGGTCCTTCGACCCATCCTGCGCAGCAGATCGGCGCGTGTCGCCGGGAGAAGGTAGTAGTCGTCCATACCCCGAGAGGTTACGAGCGCGTCGACAAGGCGTAGGCCGACTTCTAGTCCTTGGGACATGGCCACCGCAACCGCGCGATTGAGTTCCACGACCGGTGAGGGATCGATGACGGCGAGAGCGTCGTACAGTTCAGCGATGCGCGCGAAGTTAGTGCTTGAAGCCTCCGGAGCCTCGAGGTGGCAGGCGGCAATGCGGGCCTGCAGCTCATACCGGCCCGCGCGCGGTACCAGCGACCGAAGGATGGTGAGGGCCTCGGTGATGGCATCCCGGTCCCACAACGATCTGTCTTGCTCTTCGAGGGTGACGATATCTCCGACAGCGTCGGTGCGAGCTGCGGTACGCGCATGATGCAGCAACATCAGGGCAAGGAGCGCGCGAACTTCGTCGTCGTCGGGCATCAGCTCAACAAGCAGTCGGGTGAGGCGGAGTGCTTCACGAAGGAGACGAACTCGGATGAGAACCGCCCCGCCGGTAGCGGAGTACCCCTCGGTAAACAACAAGTACAGCACCGCCAGCACACCGTCCCGCCGTTCCGGCATGAGGTGGGGCGGTGGCACACGGTAGGGGATGCCCGCGTGCTTGATCCTTGCCCTGGCACGCACCAGTCTTTTTTCCATCGCCGGTTCGGTGACGAGAAAGGCACGCGCGATCTGCGCGGGAGTGAGGCCCGCTATCGTTCGCAGCGTCAAGGCAACGCGGGCATCCATTGGAAGTGCGGGGTGGCAGCAGGTGAAAATGAGACGAAGACGATCATCGATATCTCCACCAGTGTTCGGATCGGGCTCGACCGGTTCGTACTCTTTGACGGCAACCCGCCGAAGCGCGCGATCTTCCGCGCCCGCATGCCGAAGCAGGTCGATCGCCCGCCTCTTGGCCACCGTGGTCAGCCACGCGCCAGGATTGTCCGGAATACCACCTTTGCGCCAGTCAGAGAACGCCCTCACAAACGCGTCCTGTGCACAATCCTCGGCAAGGGCGAAGTCGCCTGTTATCCGAAGAACAGTGGAGATAATGCGCGCAGTTTCCTCGGCAGAGGCACGAGCGACAGCATCCGCTACTCGATCGGCCACATCGGCCTGATCTCGATCTGACCGAGCTGGGCCATCGGATGCCTCGACGCGATCTCAATCGCCTCGTCGAGGTCGCCGCACTCGATTACGTCATATCCAGCGATCCATTCCGTCGTTTCAGCGAACGGCCCAGCAGTGACGCTGAGGCACCCACCACGCAGTTTTACCGTGGTCGCAGCGTTCGCCGGGCGCAGACGGTCGCCGTGACGCCTGGTGCCCCCATCAGTTGTTTCGGCTACCCATTCCTCGATGGTGTGGACAGTCGGCTCGGTCGTCGGCGCCGTCGAGTCTGTGCAGATGAATAGCATGTATTCCATAAGTCGCTCCTTTGCTTGTCGTTGTGTGAATTCGACGTACTGGATGAACACCTCAGGACAGCGCGTCAAAACGCGGTGTCCTCATAGTCTTTCGCTGTACGTCGCAGTAAGAAAGACATTACTGAAGGAGATCCCATTGAAGTACATGATTTTGATCCACGCGAGTGCAGCCAGCGAACTTGCGATCCAAAGCGAAGCACTCGCTGAGTTCGAAGCCGCCCACGGCGCAGTTATCGGCGAGCTCTCAACCACCGGCGAGTTGATCGACACGCACGAGCTGGAAGTCCCCGGCGCGAAAGTGGTTCGCACTAACGGCGGTCTTTCAGTAACCGATGGACCATTCGCGGAAACGACCGAATGGGTGGGCGGACACTACATCATCGACGTCGCAAGCGAAGATCGCGCGATCGAGATTGCTGCACGCTTCGTTGAAGCCCGCTACGCGGCGGTCGAAGTGCGCGCCCTCGGTTAGGGGCTGGCTGTGTTCTACGGAACCGGACTTGTGATCGAAACGCCGGTCATCGCGATTCTTCTGGTCGTGCCCAGGACGGTTGGCTACGATGACCGACTCGGAATCAGCGCCCACAACGAGATTGGCATGTGGTGTCGCGTTGGAGGTTCCCCTCTGACACGGCCTCAGAGTTTTGGGCAGTTGCGCGGATCAGCCCTAGATCTGTTGCAGTTGCCGTCTGTCTTGCGGACATCACGCCGGACGGGAGACCATCCGTGCATTCATCTTCCACTACGAACGATTGATGAGTCTCGATCGCGAGGGTGGTGCGTCCAGCGTTGGAGCAGGTCGACGATCATGCGATATGGCGCAGTTCGCCGCGTGCGAAGGCGTAGCTGCGTTGCACGAGCCGCCAGACGGTGTCGAGTTCGTCCGCGGTGCGTGGCCCATAGACCATCACCATCACCGGCGGCCAAATGCCCATGTCGACGACCGGATGGTATTTGCCCTAACCCTTGTCGATCACGTCCCGCGCTTCTGATTGAGGGAGGTTGATGTGCACGCTGCCGCCGCGGGTTGAATACGAGGCCACGCCTCTTGGCCTCTCGTTGCAGCCAGCGTTTGAACGGCTTCTCCAGTGGTCTGAGGTGCATCTGGATCAAGTTGCGAAGGCTCGCAGAAATTTTGAAGCCCTGAGTCAGGACTGATCGAACGATGTGCGTACTATCGCGCCCAGCGCTAGTGTCATTCACGGCGCAACGCCCTTCTGGCCCGCAGAGGGTTTCCCCGGGATCGGAGCGAGAGTCAATGCTCGACGGTGTGGAGTTTGGCGATTACTGGCGGCGTTCTGTGGCTGCTCGATGTCGCATGCCTGGGCTTTGAGTCGTCTTACATCTCAGCACCAAGGCACTTCGGTCAATGCCTCGAAGTGTTGCCGGGGCCGAATGCGGCTATCGGGCGCTAGATGAATCCAAACAGGGGCATGCTTCCTTGCGTGCCCTGTCAGCCGAAGTCGACTCAATCGGCCGGTGCGTAGCGGAGCGCGACCACGCCACTGGCGAATCGCGTTAGCCCGAGCAGGCGCAAAGCGGGAGCGCCCTCGACGTCTTCAAACAGGCGTTGCTTGACCGAACCAACAGCCATCGGCGTGAGCCAGAAATGATACTCGTCAACCAATTTGTGCTGCAGGAGCAGTCGGTCCAGCGGCCCGGTGCCGTATTTGATGATGTTTTTGCCGGATTGGGATTTCAAGTCCCGGACAAACTCGACAAGATCCCCCACGATCGGCTCGGCGTTCCAGGTGAGGTCCGTCAGCGTGGTCGTGGCGACGTGCTTGCGGATGGTGTTCATCCGACCCACGAAGTCGCCGAAGACGCTGTCCGCTGGGGCATCCATGCTGGGGTAGGCCGAGGAGAGCCCTTCGTAGGTTTTTCGGCCGAGAAGGAGCGCATCTGCTGATTCGAGGAGATCTCGGGAGTACCGGTTGTGTTCGTCATCGAGATACGGAGTTGTCCACTCCAAGTCACCGACCTCGCCGCCAAGGGAGACATGTGTGGCTTCGATCAGTTTTCTCATTGTGATTCCTCTCGAGCGTAGTCACAGCGCTGTAAAGATCCGGCAATTGATTCGACGCACCAGCACGACCCGCATTTGCCTTGCAGGCACCAGCAATTTCAGACTTTGATCTCAGACTACGGTTTACTTGTAGAAACTCCACCCCTCATCGGGACGTGACCCGGTCATTGCGGCTTGAAGGCTTCTCTGTCCACTCGTGACCTCGCCAAGCATCGATTGAACTCGGAACCAACGTCGCGGTTCCGGAGAGACCGAAGTGGAGGTTGGCCTTCATTTCCGCGGGAAGCTGCAGAGTCCATGCGCACTCCAATCGCGCAGAAGTTGCGGGGGAGTGGACGACGGCGACCTAGTTGGTCACGCTCCGGAGGTCACGCTCCGGAGGTCACGCTCCGTTTTCTGAATGTGGTCCGTGTGGCGTATTTGGGAGAGCCCTCAAGGTTCAACATCGTTAAGAAATGGCTGTTTAAGTAAACCCAACTCGGACCAATTTGGGCAATCCAAGCGGGACCCCCAGGTCAGGTCGCAACGAGTGATACTGAATTATTCGCGTAGAGGTTCTTTATATTGATGAGTGTCCGAACTGGGTCGAGGAGGGGAAGCGGGTGGAGGCGGCCCTGACCGTGGTTGGTCTTGGTAACGTCGAGGTGACGCATCGCACGCTAAACCTGAATCCACCGGTCGACCTCAGATTCTGACGGCGCGTTAAACCGAGAATACCCCTCTGATCAGCTAAAATAGTTGTTACTTAGACAAACTATTCAACGATCAAGGAGGCATCTCGTAGATGCAACTTTCTCACACTCACCGGTCCTTTTCTGCATCCTTCGACGACCCCAATCTCGTGTCGTCGGCCGGACTGGTGCCCACGATGGCTCTGGCCGAGAAAACAGGCCTCGGCGCGCTGGTCGATGAGTGGGTGAAACTGCCCGGTTACTTCGGCGCGAATGCCGGCCTGAAAGCGCTGGCACTGGTCGCAGGAATGCTCACCGGCGCCGACTCCATCGACGATATGGCCGTGCTCCGGCACGGCGCTCTCCGGAAATTGTTCACCGGAACCTATGCGCCCTCGACCCTGGGATCGTTCCTGCGCGCGTTCGCTTTTGGCCATGTCCGCCAGCTCGACGCCGCCGCGTCCCGGTGGCTGCAGAACCTCGGCGCCGTCACGCCGATCGTGACCGGTATCGACGACCTCGCCCTGGTCGATATTGACGACACCATCAGGGAAGTGCACGGATATAAGAAGCAAGGCGCCGGGTTTGGCTACTCCGGTGTTCGCGGCCTCAACGCCCTGCTCGCCATCGTCAGCACCGGATCGGCCGCTCCGATCATCGTCAGCTCCCGGCTACGCAAAGGCCCCACCAACTCCGCCCGCGGCGCAAAGAAATTCGTCTCCGACACCCTCGCGACCGTGAAACGACTGCGCAGCCCAACCGCAAAAGGAATGCTTCTCCTCCGAGCCGACAGCGCCTACTACGTCAGCGCCGTCATCCAAGCTGCCCTCCGTGCCGGGGCGATGGTTTCGATCACGGCACGCCTGAATTCATTGGTGAAAGCGGGTATCAGCACCATCCCCGATACCGCGTGGACCCCGATCAAATACACCAATGCGATCTTCGACGACGCCACCGGGCGGTGGATCTCCGACGCGGAAGTCGCCGAAATCCCCTTCACCGCGTTCGGCTCCAAGAAGAAGAGCGAACAAATCCCTGGACGCCTCGTCGTGCGCCGCATCCCGGAACTGAACAAGACCGTCGCCGCCGGGCAAGGCACCCTTTTCGACCTGTTCCGCTTTCACGCGTTCTTCACCACCAGCACCCTGAACACCGTTGACGCCGACAAAACCCACCGCCACCATGCGATCATCGAAAATTTGAACGCCGACATGAAAGCGTCGGCGATGGCGCACTTCCCGTCCGGCGTATTCACGGCCAACGCCGCCTGGCTGGTGCTGGCCTGCATCACGTTCAATCTCACCCGCGCCGCCGGCACCCTCGCCAATCCCGCCCTCGGAAAAGCCGTCACCGCGACCGTTCGCCGCAAACTCATCAACGTCGCCGCCAGAGTATCCACGTCGGCACGACGCGTCACATTGCACCTGCCCGAAAGCTGGCCCTGGGAAGAAGGCTGGTCGGCGCTGTTCACCAGCGTTTGCAACCCGCCCGGCCGCGCCGCCACCTAACCATCGAGCCCGACCGGGCGCAACCAGGAACCCCAGTGGAACACCCAGGCATCAAGGCCCACAGCTCGACCGAGCCCAAAACCCCGAAAAAGGATCGCGCCCAAATCAAGAATTCATCAGAGGCCAACCGGTGGATTCAGGCTAAAGGACAGCGTCGAGGCTGCGGCGGTCCCGTTCGCAGGTTCCCCGACGATCCTTCTCGATGGTGCGGACGCGTTCCCGACAGGTGTTCGAATTGCCGATCTGGCGTGCCGCGTGTATCGCACTGACAGCGGTTTCGCTGGCGTTCCCTCCGTCGCGCAGCTCGTCGGGGCGATCCAGAACCAGGCCTGACCCTGGGTCGACTCTACGATGGCCTATGAGTAGGCCCACTGACCGTCGATGCCTTCGAGTGCAACTGTTCCTGTGTTCATACGCCACTTCTCGCGTACGTGAGGGCTTAGGAGGTTTGGTAGCCGAGAATTGTCATCATCCCGGCCTCCGCGTGGTAGATGTTGTGGCAGTGCGCCGCCCACAACCCCGGGTTGTCGGCGTCGAAAATGACGGACAGGGACGTTCCCGGGAGTACGATCGAGGTGTCTTTACGGGGCCCTGCTTCGGAGTGCTGATAGGTATGCCCGTGCAGGTGGAACGGATGCCACATCTGCGTTGTGTTCTTGATGCGCAGCCGTACGCGTTCGCCCTGAATCACTCCGAGCGCGCCAGCCAAAGGCTTGGCTGGGTCGAACTGGCGGCCGTTAATGGCCCAGTCGTACGCCATCATCGATCCCGACAACGTTGCCGTCAACTCAGGGTCGATCGAGCGCGTCGGGAGAGCCGCGTTAGCTGTGGCGACCAGCGCGTCGGCAGTGAGGACCGATCGGGTCAGCTCGGGAATTGTCACCGAGGCGGACGGGGTGTCACCCGGCCCTGAACGCACGATGGCCAGCGCCCTATCGCCCTTACCTTCCGCCATTGCAACGAATGGGAAAACCCCGTCGCCCAGTGTGACAAGAACGTCGTAACGCTCGCCCATACCGATCAGGATCGCATCTGTGTTCACGGAGTTCACCGGGAATCCATCGCTATGGGTGACCGTCAGCCGGTGCCCGCCCAGGGCCACGCGGAACGCCGTGTCGCTTCCGGCGTTGATGATTCTGATCCGCACGCGCTTGCTTGGCGCACTGGCGAACGTCTCCGGGTCTGCGGGCGGGCGGCCGTTGATGAGAAAATGTGGGTATCGGACATCACCCGCATCCCCGCCCAGCAGGTCTGAGCGGGCACCCATCATCATGTGACTACCTGTGCCGCCGCTGCCCATCATCCCGCCCATGCCGCCGCGAAGTTCATCCAAGACCTCGTCTGGGGTACCTGTGACCCCGTCAAGCCAGTCGTCCAGTACGACGACCCATTCGTCGTCGTAGTGAAGTGGTTCGTCCGGATCCTCAACGATGAGTGCACCGTAGAGACCCCGATCAAGTTGCGGGCCGACGTGCGGGTGGAGCCAGTAGGTTCCCGGTTGAGCGGTGACGAACTCGTAGGTGAACTTCTTGCCGACGCCGATCGGCGCTTGTGTCGCTCCGGGAACGCCGTCCATGTCGTTGCGCAACGCCAGGCCGTGCCAATGGACTGAGGTGTTGTCCGGGAGTTGATTGTGGACGGTTGCACGGAGGGTATCTCCCGCAGTGAGTCGGATCGTTGGCGCTGGAATCGCTCCGAAACTCCAGGTATTCGCCGTTGTGCCAGCGAGGTCGATCTGGTTCTCAGCGGAGACCAGGCCGACGCGGGTGACATGGCCTGTTCCGCCTCGGGCGAGTTCCGCTTGGCCGACGGGCGCACCACCCGGAGTGATGAACCGGGGCGTCGGCGTGCACGAAGCGAGGGCGATTGTGGCGAGGGCGCCCGTACCGACGGCAATGAAGCCGCGTCTGGTCAGGTTTGCGTTGAAACTTCCGGGTCTCACATCGGTCCGATCTATCTGGAATACCAATTTTGCGGACAAGCCTGATCCAACACTGCCGCCAGTTGACTGCGGAAAACCAGAGGCGAAGGTCCCCGCCCGGGGCCGGCTCCATCCCAATACCCACTGGGGGTATATACTCCAGAATACCCCTAGGGGGTAAGTGCTAGCGGGCGGTCTGTAACAAAATCGCAACGGAACGAAAGGGTTATCTACTCATGTGCTCCAACACCAACACCAACGACCTCGGTTTGACCGACGCATCCTGCTCTTGTGGCACCCACGCGCACAATTCTGCAGGAGCGACGGTGACTGGCGTCGGATTGACTACGCACACGTACGAGGTGTCAGGGATGACGTGCGGACACTGTGTGTCCAGTGTGACCGAGGAGGTCAGCCGTCTCGATGGAGTCTCAAAAGTTGATGTTCAGCTGGTCCCCGGCGGGGCCTCACTGCTAACTGTCTTGAGTGCGGTCGAGCTTGATCGTGGTGCAGTCGCCGCAGCGATCGATGAGGCGGGCTACGCGTTGGCGGCCGAACCCCAATAGGACGGTGTAACGCGGAGCGGAGAGATGCCGGGAGTGCGCAGGCTTAGACTGCGCAGAATTACGGCCTACGACGACGTCATCGGGCGTGCTATCGATCCTCGCCGAGTATTCGTAAGTGATCGCGATACTGCTCCGCCGTGAGTTCACCTCGCGCGAAACGCTCGTCCAGGATGTGCCGCGCATCGCTCGACTCAAGCGAACTGTCTGTCGAGGGTGGACCTTCGCCCCCAGGCGTCTTCGACAGCGAGCGAACGACGACGTAAACGATCAGGGCAATGAACGCTATCGCCAGTAATCCGAATCCCCAGGACCACCCCATACTTGATGTATCCCACATCATCAGATTTCGTTCCTTTCGATCGGCCTATTCACGACCACGATATACCCAGAGGGGTATATCAGATTCGGACAATAACGACAGTATCGGTGCGATGCCCCCGAAGGGATCAGTCGGCCATCGAAACCAGTTCCGTCCAGGTGACGCCATAGTCGTCGCTGGCAGCAATACCGCTGGCGTCCGCAACCAGGATCCATGGCGAGGAACCGCCGACAAAAGCAAACGCTTCCGGCGGCCCGTTGGTCGTCCCTCCCCGTGTCCAGGTACCAGAAGTGCCGTCTTCGCTCCACACCGCGCCCGACGCGTCAATTCCTACCAAACCTCCGCCGGCAGCATCATCGACTGCGTCGACCAGAAGAAGCGCGGGCGCGCCAGCCACGAGGCGGAAAGTTCGGCCGACATCAACGCTCATCGCGAGGCCGTCAGCCGTCGTCGCGAAGACGCGATCAGGTCGTGACGGAGATGCGGTCAGGTCGCGTAGCGCCAGTACCGCGCCGTTAGACCACGTCGCGCCTGAATCATCGCTCACCAGGATGGTCCCGGCACCGGCGTCGTACCCATATATGCGCAGCGTTTCATCCAAGGGGACTGCCACCAGATCGTGGAAATCCGTCTCCCCCTCCAGCGACAGGGCGGTCCAAGACTCGGCGCCGTCGGTACTGGAGATCAGGCCGAGGTTGGGCAGGTTCAGATCGGTCTGCTGACCCGGCGACGGGTGCCCAGACGCCAGCAGGTGACCGGGCGCCGCGACGGTGAACCCCATCGTGTCTTGCGCTAAGCGGGCGATCTGGACCGGCTCGACCCCAGGGCCGCGCGGTGTTCCCTCAAGATAGGTGTCAGGCAGGGGCCCCGTCGGGATGAGCCAGACTCCGTGGTGGGTGGCCGCATACGTGTTTCCCGTCAGGGGATCGGCGCCGAGGCCATGGACATGCTCGAATGCGTTGACCGGCGTGTTCCCCGGCGAGCCACTGCTCTGCCCGGTAGACGCACTCGCGCAACCCGCGAGGGCAAGGATACTGAACGCTGCTGCGGCCAGCCCCGTCGTGTAGCGCTGTGGGCTGTTGAATTTAGCCAAGTGTGACTCCCCTTGCACTCATGACGGATTGTGGATTCACACGCGCACCGTTGACGCGCGTTTCACAGTGCACGTGACAGCCCGAGGACGCGCCTGTCGTACCGACGAGAGCCACTGTCGCACCCGCGGAAACCTGCTGTCCGTGGGTCACCAACACTGAACTGTTATGGGCGCACCCGGTCTGAGTGCCGTCTCCACGGTGGATGAGAACCCTATTGCCGTATGAGCCGAGCCACCCGGCATAGGCGACGGTCCCTGACGATGCGGCGTGCACACCCTGACCACACCCCGCCGCAATATCTGTGCCAAAGTGAAACGCTCCGACGCCTGCGACCGGTTTGTTGGGCCGGGGGCCGTCGGCGGAGCTGATCCAACGTGAGCCCGGCAACGCCCACCCCTGGCCACCGGTAACGCTCTGGCCGCCGGACGACGGTCCCGGGCAAATTGCTTCGGCTGCGGCCTGGGCGGCACGAGCGGTATGAGTAATTGTTGCCCACTTAGCCAAGAGACACTCCTTGTGCGCTCATGAATGTCTCCGGGTTGATACGCGTTCCGTTCACCCGAGTTTCAAAATGCACGTGGCATCCGCTCGAGGACCCCGTGCTCCCTACGAGTGCGATGACGTCGCCAGCGGCGACACTCTGCCCGGCGTCGACGAGGACCTTGCTGTTGTGGGCGTACCCGGTTTCGACACCGCCCCCATGGTCGATCAGAACCCAATTGCCGTACGAGCCCTGGTATCCGGAATCGACCACTGTTCCTCCCGTCGCGGCGAACACGGGTTGCCCGCAGGGAGCCGCGATGTCGGTCCCATTGTGGTAGTCGCCGACGCCCGCGACTGGCTTATCTGGACGAGGGCCAAAGGGGCTCGTAATACGGCCCAGCACCGGCAAAGCCCACCCCTGAGCCGTCAGCTGACTCTGATCAAGACTGGCCCACTTGCCGTCGCTCGCGGGCTCCGTGTAAGACGCTGGTTTGGGAATGTCGGTGACAGTGAACCCATCCCGTTGGATGCGCGCCGACGCCATACTGGAAAAACTGAGGCTTTGCGCGGCCTCAGACTCGACAGCGGAGGTCGCCAGAGCCTGTGGCGCTTCGGTGTTCACCGCCAGGGCAGGGAGGGACGCTGCCACGGTGAAAAGTGCGATCATCGCCATGGCGGCACCGGCGGACGCGCGTTGGCGAATCGAGGCCCGCTTGGGTACTGTTCGCGGCGGTCTCGGTAGCGGTGGGGTGGTGGATCGGCTCGCGCTCAAGCGGCTCTCGAGCGCGCGTATGTCTCGACGTGACATCACGGGTGGCGGACCGGGCACCGCTGGGGCGGTCGCAATGTGGTTTGTACTATCCACGAGTGTCCGTCCGGGTCACAATCTGGGGTCGAGCAGAAAGGAAGGAATGCATCAAGAAACGTCCTTGGGGAGATTTGGTCAACGAAACAGTCACTCAAGCAGAGGCGTCACCAGAAAACGGTGGAGATCACCTCGCGGTCACCTACTGGGCTGCGAGAAGCTCCGCCATGACGGCAATTTCTGCGGTCTGCGTCGTTACGATCGTTTCCGCCATTGCCTGCGCGTCCGTGTTCTCGCCATTGTCGATTTCGATCTGTGCCATCGCGATGGCGCCCTCGTGATGCACCGTCATCTGCTCGAGGAAGAGCTGCCCTGCGTCGGTTCCGGCGGCGTCCTGAAGAGCCATCATGTCGTCGTCTGACATCATGCCATCGGAGCCATCACCCATGTCGTGCATCCCCGACATGCTGTTGTCTTCCGCATCCCACTCGGTCAGCCAGGCGTTCAGCTGGGCGATTTCGGGCTCCTGTGCGGCCTTGATCTCGGTGGCGAGATCGACAACATCTTGGTCGATGCCATCCTTGGCGAGCAGATCATCGCTCATCTCGACAGCCTGCTCGTGGTGGGGGATCATCATTTGCGCAAACGTCACGTCGGCGTCGTTGAAAACGGCCACCGATGCATCCGCTGACGAGCTCGCCGAGGTACCGGCGGGGCTGCCGCCAGCGCACGAGCTGAGAGCGAGGGCTGCGGCCACTGCTACTGCGGCAGAGAAAAGGGTACGAGTTTTGAGCATTGTTCATCCATTCATCGTCAAAGGGTAGACCGAGCGGCCGCAGGTGCGGCGGAGCACAGGCTCGGTCTAAACGCGACTGATGGAGAGAACAGTGAGACTGGGACGAGGCAGGGGCACCACGACTAGGTCGACGACCCTGAGTAGGGCGCCACCCGCGTCACGAAGCCGCCGATACGTGGCCGGCAATCGGGTGAGAAACACGAGGGCGATGAGCACCAGCAACAAAACACACGCCATGGCCAACAACGCGCAATCGAGCATTCCATTGTGGGTGCCAGCAGAGAGGGACGCGACTACGGGGGCGGTCCAGGCAACCCCGACCGCAGCGACCTCCACAGGGGCACTTGCACCGGCAGGCGTCGACGAACCGGCCGTGTGCATGTCGTGTCCGGTTGCCTCCGAGTGCATTGCGAAGACTGCGAAGAGCAAGGCGGTCAAGGCCAAAAGGCTGACGAAAGGTGACAGGAACGTCGTTGAAGCTATTCGCGTTCCTCGATTCACGCTGATGTCACCACCATTCTTCAGTCAGGCCCCGGGCACATAGATCCCGAGGCTCACTTCGAACACTAGCCCATGCCGTTCTCGCGAGCCTGAGAGTGCTTGCGTTATCGCTGGGCGCCTTTCCCAAGACGTTAGTGGTTTCGCGCGATCTACTCGCTCGCCTGGCATGCCTAGGTCGGAGTTGAACGCATCTCGGGGGTCAGACAGAAATGTCGTCAGCATAGAAATCGGCCGCGGTTTGGCGTCGTTGGGTGACGTCGTAGACGACGAACTGGGTCAAGTCCTGGAGAACCCCGTACTCGACCATTGCCCGCACGCGGTGGCTCACCGCCGGCTGGCTCAGGCGCACGGCGGTGGCGAGCGCCCGACGAGAGCCCTGCCACCTGGGCTGTCAATGACCATTCCGAACAGCTGCACCCTGGTCGGATCCGTCAACACCTTCAAGCGGCGAGCGATGCCTTCCGCAGCCTCCCGGCTGGCCACGAGGGGCCTGTCGGCGTCGCGAGTGGTCGCGGCCATGAGTGGGAGCCCAGTCGCGGCAGTGCCCCATCATCGGCCTCACGCTGTGTCATTGGAGCCGCCGCACCAAGGGTGTCTGCGCAAATTCACACAGATGGTCTACTGCACGCGCAAGAGTTCCGGGAATTCGTCCGCCAAAGCGAGCTGCTCCTGGAGCTTCGCCCTGCGCTTGTCAGCATCGGCGATGAAGGAGTCCAGTTCGCGCCGCACAGCAGGGTGAGCTGTCGCCGTGCTGTCGCAGCCGCTGGAGATGTCATCACGTGCAGCAGGTCAGTAAATAGCCTTTGATCAAGGATCTTCTTAGCAAAATATTGTCAATATCTGATGTTTTGGCGCATCGGTCTCGGGTTCAACTCGTCGGTGCCTGGTCGAAAAATATCGTTGATCAGGGCTTCTAGGATGCCGTGACCCAGGTTGGATTCGCTGAATCGCGTTCGGTCTTGAATTCAAGCTTCGCTCAACTCACTCGAAATATAGTTTGATCAAGTTTTCTTGTCCTAGAAAGAGAGGACAAGAATTGATCCAACCATTGTTTGTCCATTGTTTATTGCAAAATTGGTGCCTGTTACAGGCGTTCGAACATAACGTGCACGGCCCGGTTCGAGTGGTCTGGGCGGATGTCGAGGGGCTTCGGCCTGTTCGGCGGCAGTCGACGCCAGGCTCGTGTGTCGGCGGCCGAAGGGACGTTCGGTGATGGCCGGTCGACCCCGTCTTCCGATCGGCACCTTCGGGTCGATCACGGCGATCAGGCTCGGTCCCAGACGGTTCCGGGCAACGACGGCGTTCCGTGACGTGGACGGCCAGATACGTCGGGTGTGCGCTACGCGTTCGAGCCGCAGTGCAGCTCAGGCAGCTCTCAAAGTCACGCTGGTGGAGCGCGTGCGCGCAGGCGGAGTCGGCGACTCACTGACGGCGACTTCGCCATTCCTGCGGCTCGCCAAGGCATGGCTCGAGGACGTGGTGCTCGACGTAGACCGCACCCAAAGCACGAAGGACACCTACCAGCGTGCGGTACGCAGTCTCGTGCTTCCCTTCTTCGAACACTTCACCGTTGGCGAGGTGAGCGTCGGCCGGATCGAGCGATTCCTGAAGCTGCAGCGTGAGAAGTCCTATACGCGGGCGAAGCAGTCGCGTGCCATCCTGTCCATGATCTTAGGCTTCGCGGTGCGACGGGAGATCATCCAGCGCAATCCCGTGAAAGAAACGTCGCGCATGAAGAAGCCCCCGCATACCCCGAAAGCGCTCACGACGGAGCAGATCGCAGCAATTCGTGTCGCAGCGCGCGAGTGGCGCGTGGCGGAGAGAACGATGGGGCCCCGCGCTGACGGTCAGGTGCGGGACATCATCGAGGTGATGCTCAGTACGGCGACGCGCATCGGCGAAGCACTCGCGCTTCGCCAGTGCGACGTCGACCTAGGCGCTGAACCGCCACGGGTGCGCACTACGGGGACGATTGTCGTGCACAACCGTGCCGGCATGTTCCGTCAGAAGCATCCCAAAACACACGAATCGAACCGGATCATCCGCGTGCCCCCCTTCGTCGTCGACGTGATTCGTCAGCGCCTGAAGCTGATCGATCCGGAAGACACCGAGCACCTCCTGTTCTCCTCACGCACGGGCACTCCACTCACGCCGTATAACGTAAGGCAAACATTCCGGGGCACGCTCAGGAGCGCTGGCCTCGACGGCCTGACTGTGTTTTGTCAACTTGAAGCCGGCCATTTCAGCGCTAATTCACCGGCCAGTTCGGCACCGTTTCCGGCCAGTTGAGCACCGCGGTCCCAACGGCCGGTTTCTGGGGTCGGTTTCGTCGCTGTGCCCTCGGCGGAGTGGCGTTTGCGGTCGGCCGGGCCGGCTTCAGGATCGAGGTCGGCCGGGCTGGTGCGGGGTTATTTCATGAGGGCGTGCTTGACGCGGTAGGACTCGCCGCGAAACTGGAGGAGCCGGCCGTGGTGCACGATGCGGTCGATGACGGCCGCGGCCATGTTGTCGTCACCGAACACCGTTCCCCAGCGCGAAAACTCCAAATTTGTGGTGATGATCAGGCTTCTTTTTTCATAGCAGTCCGCGATGACTTGAAACAGGAGCCGAGCGCCCTCGGTATCAATCGGTAGGTAGCCAAATTCGTCAATTGCGAGTAATCGGTTTTTCGCTATGTTGGCCAGTTCCCGATCGAGGCGGCCTTCGTCTTTGGCGCGGCGCAGCTGCATGACCAGCGACGAGGTCGTGAAGAAGCGTGCCGGGATTCCTTCGCGGCAGGCGGCGGCGACCAGGGCACTGGCGAGGTGGGTTTTGCCGGTGCCAACATCGCCGTAGAGGACGAAGTCCTCGGCTCCGTTGATGAATTCCAACGACGTCAGCTCTTCCCGGCCGTAATCCTCGGGGAACCTGACGCTCGAGTAGTCGAAACCCGTGAGTGATTTCAGCGCCGGCAGCCGGGCCGCCGTCAACAGCCGGTGCCGGCGTGAGGCTTGCCGGGATTCGTGCTCGGCGAGGAGCATTCCGTGCGGGTACTCGCGTTGTTTCGGGGTGCCTTTCTCGGCCCATTCGGCCAGCACGGGGGTGGTCAGCGATGCCTGGCGGCCGGTCTCGATGATGTCTTGAACGGTGACGGGGGTCATGCGATTTTTCCCGTCAGGGTGTTCACGGTGGTGAAGGCGTCGGTGGTGAAGATGTCGTAAACACTCAAGTCCACGTTCTCCGCCGCCGGGGTGCTGCCATCGGCCAGGCGACGGGCGCCGGGCGAGCATGCCCCACGCGGCGATCTCGGGGGTGTCTCCGCGTTGAATGAGCATGTCGGCAGCTGGCGGCGTCGAAACCGGCTGATCCCGATGCGGCATCGACGGCGTTGAGCTGTCGGCGCCGATTGGTGGCCGTGGCCTTGTCGAGCCAGTCCCGCCCCGGCTCGGGGACCAACGGCCGCAGTTGGGAATGGCCCCAGGCTCCGGGCTTGGTTACCAGCAACGGCAGCAGCGACGCCGGCTCGAAGATCGTCTCCGTCTGCCGACCAAACGCCCGTGGGAAGGAACGGACGGGCGTGGCCTGCTCGTCGAGGATCTCGACGACGTCGTGGCGCAACCCGACCGTGAGAGTGCGGCTGTGAAAGGACGACCCTGCCGCGTAGGTGTTCCCGTCAATGAGCAAGTTCCCCTTCTTATCAGCCGTGCGGGACTCATAACGCACCGGGTCAAAGCCGACCCCGGGCAGCGCCAGACTGGCGGCAACGTCCTGGGCAAAGAGCTCGCTAATCGCCAGGCCCTTCCGATAGTGCGTGGCCTCAGCCAACGCCATGCACCGCGTCAACAGCACGTCGTTCAGGCCCTGCAACGTGGCCGCCTCGGGCTCAGGGACCATCAGATTCCGGCGGAGAAACCCGACGGCGTTTTCGACGTTGCCCTTCTCATTGCCCGAGTACGGATTGCAGTACCGAGACTCCGACCGGTAATGCAACTTGAACGCGCTGAACAGTTTCGTCTCGACGACCTTCTGCCCCACTCTTCGCCCGATCCCGGTGGCGTTGTCAAAAACCAGGTGCCGGGGCGCGGCACCGATGTGATCGAAAACGGTGCGCAGCCCATGGCAGACGCACTCGGAGGTTTCACCGCGGTAAGCCTGCACGAAGCGCATGTTCGAGAACGGAAACGTGACAACGAAGATATGCAGAACCTGACGGAGCCCGCCGATGATGGCCTCCGCCTGCCCAAAGTCAACCTGCGCCGTGCCAGCCGGCCAGACCAGTTCGGTGAAGCCCTCCCCAGCCTGGCGATGAAGGTCGTTCCACTTCTTCACGAAACGTTGCACCGGCGAATAACTGCCGGTGAAACCCCTCTCGACGACCAGGCGGTCAAAGCCCCGTTTGGCCGTATGGCGTTGCTTCCGAGGCCGGCGCTGATCCTCGCCCAACCACGTTTCAACGGTCGTTTCGAACCCGGTCATCGCCGAGCCGGCAGGCCGGAGCACCGGGGCCGGAGGCTGGGGTGAGTAGTCGCGTTGCCCGGTGTATTTCACCACCGCGTCGCGGCTCACTCCGAGCCGGCGGGCAATTTCCCGGCCCGCGATTCCGTGGGAGTCGAGAGTTCTGATATTTTCTTGCACGGACATGGGTACCTTCATCTGCTTCCTGGTTCCTTCCGGCGCGACCGCTTGGCAGTTGCTGCGCCGTTAGGAACCTACTGGGGGTGGCGGGCCCATGTCTCCAGCTCGCTGAAGAGGGCCTCGGCCACCGGTGATCTCAATCTCTGCGTCTTCCCCAAATCCACGGTCTTGGAGGGGAATCGACTGGCCTGATTCTTAGTGCTCTTTTGGCAGGAAACCAGCCGCTAACTTGGCAGGATTCCAGCGCTGAAACGGCCTATAAAGAGTTGATCACACACACGCGTAGAGAATCCCGCTGACCTCCCCGAGTGACACGGCATCAGTGGGCGCGGCCGCCGGGCGGTTTGGCCCCAGATCTGTCCCGCAGTCCGGCGGCGAATTCAACAATTCGTTGCGACGAGCGGTTGAGTTCGCCGTTCTGGGTGGCCCAGGGGGGCGATCGGGACCTTTTCAAATTCACATGGTGCATGATGAGAGGAATGTTCACTCCTACCCGAGCTGCCGGCCTCGAAACCCTTGGCCTGTTCGTCCCTCATGCGGGGTTGGATTACGCGCGAGACCGCAATCACGACACTGGACCCTCGCGTGAAAACGTCTCCGGTCTCTCTCCGTATCTCCGCCACAGACTCCTGACCGAGCGTGAAGTGGTTTCGGCTGTGCTTGAACGGCATCGGTTCGGTGCATGCGAGAAATTTGTGCAGGAAGTCTTCTGGCGGACGTATTGGAAGGGGTGGCTCGAGCAGAATCCCGAGGTGTGGCGACGGTATCGTCGCGATGTGGCCGAGTTCGGGCTCGCTTCTGACACACGTTCCGGGGGTTACCGCGAAGCTATCGCTGGGCACACCGGCATTGATGCGATGGATGCGTGGGTGCGTGAGCTTGTGGACACCGGATACCTGCACAACCACACCCGCATGTGGTTTGCGAGCATCTGGATCTTCACGCTCGGCCTGCCGTGGCAACTCGGTGCGGACTTCTTCTATCGACACCTTCTTGATGGCGATGCCGCCTCCAACACGCTCTCCTGGCGGTGGGTTGCCGGGCTCCAGACAGCCGGAAAGACCTACCTCGCGACGGCATCGAACATTTCTCGCTACACCGAGGGCCGGTTCTCGCCATCGGGACTCGCCACGTCGGCACGAGCGATCATCGAAGAGCCACTGCCAACGAGGTCACCGATTGCTCTCGCCGAGTGCACCTCATTGGGTGCCCGAGTGGGGCTGTTGTTGCACGAAGAGGATTTGGACGCGGCAAGCCTGCGCGCCGAGTTTTCCTGGTTGGATTCGAACAGCCGACTGGTGGCTATCGCCGGATCCGCCGATCCCGGCGAGCGCTCGCCCTCCGGTGCCTCGGATGCAGTGCGGCGATTCACGGTATCAGCCCTCGATGACGCTGCCAAGCGGGCCTTAGACGCCTTCGGGCGACCGGCGAGAGTGCTGCCCGACGCGCTCCCCTCCACGGTTCTGAAGTGGGCGGAGTCCGAACGCCTCGATACGGTGGTTGTGCCGAACGCACCGGTAGGCCCGGTGCAGCAACGGATGCTGACGCTCGGCGCAGCTCTCGCCTCGGAGGGAATAACGGTCACGATCGTCAGGCGGCGCTGGGACACGCTCGCTTGGCCCTACGCCGCGCGCGGGTTCTTCCCTTTCAGCGAGCGTATTCCTGAACTGCTGCACCAGCACGGCTTGTAGACCCGGGACCTTGACACAGGGCGATCTGGCCTTGTCGGGGAGCGTCGTAGGTGAGCGCGTGGGTGGTCACAGGTTGGCAACGAGCCGTACCGCGCAATCTTGGCTGGGTTACTGTCAAGTGTGCGGAAACTCTGGGTGGGTGCGTTTCTCGTGTTGTCGAGTCTGAGTCTGACGGCGTGCGCGCCTTCCGGGTTCGCGTGTTCCGCCGTTGGGTACCCAAGCGTGGCCAAGATCGCTTTGGCTGAGCCGAAGGCGGGCGTCGCGCTTGAGCTGTGTGATGGTGTGGGTTGCGTGCCGGGACCGCCGATGGCGCCAGTCAAGTTGCAGCCAGCGGGCACAACAGTGGAGCCGATTATTGAAGAAACGGGTGTGTTCACTCTCGTCGGAGACGGTATTTCAGGTTGGAGAGCGGACTTTGTCGGCGGCCAATCGATGGTGGGATATCGATTGACTGACACGGTCGGTGGCGTGGTTGCCGAAGGCGCCATCGACGTCGACTGGGTTCGTGTCGGCGGAACTGAACGGTGTGGTGGGCCCAGGGAAGCGGACATCGAACTGCCCTCCTGAAGAGCCCCGCCGATCGTCCGAGTGAATTATCGGGTCAACCTCCGCATGCACTGCGTCTGCGAGCCCGACGTGTACTTCCAGTGTTTCGCGTCGATCGGTGGAAGTGCCGTCAGCTTCTCGGCTGCTGGGTGGAATTGTTGGCGATGATGGCCGTGCCAGGAAGCAAAGGCACTATCGCGGATACGGCCCAATCTGGCTCGCCCATACGAGGTGATCCGATTTTCCATCACGCGATCAAACTTGGCCAGACGCTGCCGCATCGAGGCAGGGGATTCGGGTTCTGCCGATGACGGCGAAGCTGTCGGGGTGGAGGGCGTCAGGCACGGTTTCGATGACGGGGTGGGAACGGAGTCGGTGTAGGCGCCCAGACGTCCCAGGTGATTATGAAGGTTGTTTTGTCCCATCCGGCGCCGTCGATGACGGGTTGCACGCGCTCCCAGACCGGAGCACAACTCAGGCCGGTTCGGTTGGCAGTCAACTGAATGCCTCCTATCGATTCAGATTGATCGCCGGCGGGCTCTGCGCTGTCTGACTCAGGCCTCCGCGGCAGATCAGCTCAGGGCCAACGGCCACGTCTGGACGACATATATCCGCTCCTGGGAACACCCCCATTTCGGCCGTTCTGTCGACTTGTTATGGGGTGGGGTGGAAAGCACACCTTATGAGATCCGAAGAAGAGGCTGTTGCGGTTGCGAAGGTTATTGACCGGATGAGTGAACGCTTCCCTGGTGTAGCGCAGGCGAGCGTTGAAGAAGTGGTGTAGTCGGAATACCAACTTTTCGAGGGCCACCCTGTTCGTAATTTCGTTCCGATTCTGGTGGAGCGAGCGGCAAAGACACGTCTGAGCGGCCGGCCTGTATCCGCGCTAGTCGCCTAGCTCTGATTACACTCACGCATTCGGGATGCAACGTCACGCAGCATCACGTGCACGGTAGCCGTATACGTGAAGCTGGTTGGAACGGGGCCTCGGGGATTGGAGAACTTCTCTGCGAGACGGCCGTGCCTGCTCACTGGCTGGTGCCACGGCCTGTGCACACTCCGGCTTCGCGATGAGACTGACATTGTTCAGGCGCGATGAGTCACAGAACCCGTGTGCGCGTCGCTGAAGGTGAAGTACTCCCGCCGGTTGGACCGGACGGCCGTGATGGGAGCATCGCGGCGCATGACCGCCGCGACCCGCCTATTCGTGCCGCGATCCCCGTTTGACCTTTGGCGCGGGGTAAACGTGCTTCCAGAGTTGGGTGAAGACGCGTGCGGCTTCGGTTCCCGGTGCGTAGATTCCGATCGGGGCGCGTTCTGACCCCATCCGCTCGATGATGACGGTCGAGGGTAAAACAAGGTCGATCACCTGGGGGTTGTCCCGTGACAACGTCTGAGCTGCGGTGCGATGCACGAGTTTGCGGCGGTCCACCATTGAGAGGAATGCGAACACCTTCGGGGGTCTGTCGGAGGCTGCGACGATGTCGTTGACCTGGTTCAGTGACCGAACCGAGAGCGGCGACGGAACGAGCGGCACCACGACGAGGTCGGCGGCGTGGAGCGCGTTCTCGGCGACGAGGGACGCCCCGGGTGGGCAGTCCAGGATGAAGACATCGTATTCAGATGACACCGATTCGAGCACCTTCGCGATGCGGTGCGTTGACTTCTTGGCCGCGTCGAGCACGAGGTCGAGCGCACGATATGTTTCGTCAGCCGGGAGCACATCGAGGTTCGGGTACGACGTGGAACGGATAGCGGCGTCCATCTCTGTTTTGCCGCGAAGGAGGGCAGTCACGCCGCCCTTGACCCTCGGTTTCACATTGAGGAGATAGGTGGAGGCGCCTTGTGGGTCCAAATCCCAGAGGAGAACCCGGCATGCACGGGAGGCCTCCCAGGCGAGATTCACCGCTGTCGTTGTTTTGCCCACCCCCACCCTTGGTGCTGTACAGTGCAACGGTCTTCATCACCCCATCCTAGGAGGGCGGCTTTCAGGCCAGGGGAAGAATTGTTCTGCTCAGGAGGTGCACGTCTGAGATGACGACCATTCGATCAGGGCTCGATTGAGGCATCGTAGGGCGAACACGGCAACGTCGGGAGGGTTGTTCAGGCCGGAGCCGAGCATCACAACCCGCGTCGATCACCCTGCTGCGCCGAGCAGGTTGACGAGCGTGAATGTTGGGCGTGGCATCTTGCCCACTCCTGCGGCGACGGGCGCGAAGGATCGTATAGCGGTACCAAGTGTGCGATCGTGACGGCCGCCGGGCGAAGCCGTCAAAGAAGCCTGGTGTTCTGATCGTACTTTTTCGGCTGAAGCGGCCGGGGTTGGGTCGTTCGTCGCCACTCGTCACTGAACGGTGAAACGGACGGACAAGACGCGCGGTTCCCGTCCCACAGAAGGTTCCCCTCTGACACCGCCTCCGGGCATTGGGAAGTTGCATGGAGCAGCACTAGATCTGTCGCAGTGGCCGTCCACCTGTGAGCCGGCTGACTGAACCGTCCCTGATTTCCTGCCGTATAGTTTTTGGGTAAGCGAGTAAAACGTTCGGGGCCAAGCTTGGGAGGCATCGGTGAGACTGCCGTCATCGGAATCGAAGTTGTCGCTTACTTCGGCCAGCTACGTTCCGAGATGCCTGCGGTCTGGCGTGAGTTGTTTTCGCGTCAAGATGAGCTGCCCGCCTCAGGTGCCGACGTCTTCGTCGAGACCAGCAACTATTTAGGCGACGGCCTTTACCGCGAGACTGTTGGAGCAGTAGCGGTCGTCGACGTTCCAGTGCCTGATGGTATGGCTGTGGCCTTCCTGCCCGGTGGCAGATTCGTCCAGCACCGGCATGAGGGTTCGGTGGCCACCATCACAGGCGGTTTCCAGAGCATTTATGACTGGGCTGCAGAGCAGGGGTTGACTCTCGGGAACCGCAAACTCGATGTTGGATACACGGCCGACGGTGTTCAACAACCGCACGAACTATACGTCGACATTCTCATCTGACGGCCTTCCCCGTCACGACGGAATCACACTATATCCGGCCGAAGCGCCGTGCAATGCCGGCGATTCACGCAGCTGTCGTAGGCGACCGGATGAGGGAGCCTCGTCTCCCTGGTGAGAACGGCGCGAACAGCCCATTGGCCGTGGCTGGGCGGGATTTCACTCCGGGACGGGTCAGTGTCCGGGCACCTTTGCTCCCATGGGGCGCGTGGTGCCGTCTTCGCGGGGCCGTTGCCGTCAGGTTCGGCGAATGCAACCAGTGTGCGGTGGAGGTTGATTTTTCTTTGTCGGACGTTGCCAAGGATGCCGTCACCGCGTGGCCATTTCTTTCGTCGCCGGTTCACACTTCTTGTCGGCCGGATCGTTTCAGAGGCGGAGGTCGCCTTCGACGAGTCGTTGGGCGACGCTGCTGAGTGTTGCCTGTTGCGATCGGGCGTAGTGGCGGAGGCGTTGGAACGCGTCGTCCATCGACAGGTGTGAGGTTTCGGAGACGACTCCTTTGGCTTGCTCGATGACGATCCGGCTGGAGAGCGCGTTCTGGAGCTGGTCGCGGATGGCAAAGGAACCGTGGATGGTGCGTTCTTGGAGGATGCCGATGGTGGCGACGTCGGCGAGGGCCTGGGCCGCGCGGATATCGTGCTGGTTCAGCTCGCCGCGTTCTTTGCGCATCAGATTGAGAGTCCCGATGGTGGTCTCGCGCAACCGCAGTGGGATGGCATAGACGGAGAGGATACCGTGGGCGCGGGCTGTGGTGCAGAAGTCTGGCCAGCGGTCAGATCCGATGTCGATGTCGGGCAGAGACACGACGGTGCGGGTGCGGAAGCATTCCAAGCAGGGACCGGCTTTGGCGTCGAGCTGCATGATGTCCACGAGCGTGTTCGCTTCACTGGTAGAGGCAACAACTTCCAGGGTGTTGTCGCTCCTGAGCAGCAAGATGCCGGCAGAGTCCACGTCGAGGAGGTCGTGGCAGTTCTCGACCAGGGTCTGCAGCAGGTCGAGGACGTCATATCCGACAACGAGGCTGTCTGCGAGCGTGGCGAACGCTTCGAAAAGCTGCGCCGCGCGGTCGATGCTACTCACGGTATGTCCTCACCGTGATCGACGGCTTCAGTGAAGCGGATCCGACGCGCGACGATGTCCTCGGAAACCTCCTGCATCGACCGGTTCTCCGCGAAAGCGCGAACTTTGATGATCAGGTAGGCGTCGGCGGCAGCAATCCCGAGTTGAGCCAAGACCATCCCGGTGGCTTGATGAATCAGGCGCCTCGAGAACGTCGAGGTGTCGATTGTTCTGCCGGCGGTCTGAATGGCATGACTGAGGACGCTGCGGCTGACCATCGCCGACAATTCCAAGACCTCGTGTTGCTGACCAGGAGTGAGTGTGACCGGGTCAATGGAATACAAGTCGACCGCTCCGATCTCAAGCGGGCCGAAGACGAGGGGGAAGGCGAAGAGCGCTCCGACGTTCTCTGCCCGGATCGCGTCCGTGAACGCTGGCCAGGACGCGCCGGTGCGGGTAGCGAAGTTGGCTTCTAAGACGGGCTGCCTTGTCGCCAACGCATCCCAGCACGGGCCCTCGCCCAGGTCAAACTGGAGTTCGTCGACACGTCTCGCTTGTTCATCGGTAGCGGAGATCGTCTCAGTGCCCATAAGTGGCCCGAACGTAGAGATGGATGCGCCCGTCACCGGGAGGAACTGCGTGAACGGGTAGGCGAGTTTTGAGCCTGGGATGTCAAAGTGAGACAGAGTATCCGATGCGGCCAGGAATGAATGGTTCGACATTAAAACACCTCGTCTGTTTTTCATGAAGCTATTCCTAAATGCCACCGGTTTCTAGGGCTACCCGCCGACAACGAGCCATTCGACACGATAGACATTCCCCTGCGACATAGAGGGCATCGGTCATGGACCATCACCCTTCCCCGCTGAATTGGCGCATTGGTCGTTCTCCTCTGACACGGTCTCCGCGTTTTGGGCAGTTGCGCTGACTAGGCCTAGATCTGTCGCAGAAGTCTATGTGGCACATGCCCGCCGCGGTGCTGCCCGGACCCCGGAGATCCACATTATCTTCGTGCGCCGGACGACTTTAGTGTCGGTATGACGACCGGAGCCACGCAGACAGATGCAGACAAACTGCCAAAACACTGACACTTGGGCCGAATGCGCTCCCGTTTGAGTAATCGGGTGCAAAGTACAGTGCATGATACGTATGAAGCGCACGTCACGCGCCTCGCTGGTCAGCGGGGCATTCGTAGAACTCGCTGACGCACTGGTCGGAGAATACGACGTGCTCGATTTGTTGCGCACTCTTGTCGATCAATGTGTTGTGTTGCTAGACGCCAGCGCAGCGGGCGTGGTGTTGGTGGATCAAAACGGCCAACTACAGGTTCTCGCCTCGTCGAGCGAAGAAGGCCACATCGTTGAAATAATGCAGCACCGAGCCGGTGCAGGTCCCTGCGTCGACGCGTATCTGACCGGGGAGGTGGTCACACTGAGTGACATTGAAGCGGAGGGACACCGATACCCTGCTTTTCAGATGGTTGCGCTCAGCCAAGGTTTCCAATCAGTTCATGCCATTCCGATGCGCTTGCGCCCAAATACCATCGGGGCACTGAACCTGTTCCGAACGCACAAAGGCGTACTGAGTGATGAAGACGCGACAATCGGTCAGGCATTGGCAGACGTCGCGACCATCAGTCTTCTGCATGAAAGCGCCGCTCGGGAAAGTACGGCGGTGAACGAACAACTACAACGCGCGCTGAACAGTCGTGTCTTTATCGAGCAGGCCAAAGGCGTCATCGCCCAACGTAATGGCATCAGTATGGAGGATGCTTTCAAGCGTCTGCGCCAGCACGCCCGGTCACGCCAGGAGCCCATGCACGTCAGCGCCGCAAACATCATCGATAACCTCATCTTGATTTAGGGTGTGGAAGGTGACGTCGACTTTCAGGGCGGGCTGGTCGCACCAATAATGGTCGCGGTCCCGGTACTGGACCAAGAGCTTGGACAGCTGCGCCAGCGATTCGGGCGAGCACGTCTGTTGTTCGACATTTGGCTATCCACACCGGTGGAACTGCGTCGCGGCACCTCTCGTATCACCGCGGTGCTACAGATCGGAGAGGACGAGAGAGCCTAGCGAAAGAGCACTTAGAGGGGGCGTGTGTGGTGCTGCGAGGTGACAGCCCAGGCAGTGGATAAGACGATGGATTGCGTTGAACCCGATTGATCATTCAGCGCGGCGGCGTGGCTCCATATGAAGATCCAGGTCCTCACCATGGCTTTGTCGGCCGCCGACGGGTTCGCCAAGTTGTGCAGGCAAATGGCATAGGTTTCAACCACGACGGCGTCATAGAGGTTGCCGAAGGCGAGGGCATCGCCGGCGGCAACTCGTTCAAGAAGCAGATGACCGCCGACACCGTCCCCTGGAGCATGCGGCTGCGTTTCAGCGGCGGTCACGGTGTGGCCCAAGACGATGATCGGCGGACAGCTGTAAACAAGGCACTCCCTAGAAATGGTGAGTGAATCCGGTCACAGAATCTGGAAAGACACAAGAAATATAGGAGGGCTAAATCGGGTGTGTCAAGGCCGCGGACGAAGAAATAGGTGATGGGACGCCGTCGAAATACACGATCTGCCCGTGCGGTTCAGGAGGCAGTACCTCAACAAATGAGGCACTGAATGAATGAACTCGGCCCGCCAGGAAGGGCGATCAATCTGATCCGAATAGGTGACCAGCAAGCGCAAACGTAGGCCCGATTTCGCGGCGCATGCACCCCAAACTCGACGAGATGGTCCTTGAGCTGCCGCTCCGACGCGTCCCGGTCGTTGGCCAGAAACTCGAGCGTGATCGATCCGTCGTGATCTGCTGAGAGCGCGCACGCGACGCTTCCGAGCGCATATGGGAAGAGAGAGTTAGGGTGACAGCATGGCCATCGTGCCCATTGCATTCCACGGGACTACCCTCGAATACGGGACCCCAGATCAGCCGTTGGTTCTCGTACTGCACGACTGGTACGGCCGGCTAAACGGCCTGGAAGACTATGGCAGGTCTCTTGCCCAACAAGGCTTTCACGTGGTCATCCCGGATCTTTACGACGGGTGGGCTGCCACCGACGATGAGGATGCGGCAGTTCTCGCCCGGCTCAGCCTGCCGATGGCCGTGGTGAGGATTCAAGAGTTCGTGCGCGCTGGGCGTGCAGGCGACGCGCCAGGAATAGGGGTGGTCGGCTTTTCGATGGGTGGCTGGCTCGCACTTCTCATAGCTCAATCCGGGTCCGTCGATGCCATCGTCGTCCATGACGCGATGCTCAGTAACGTGGATCAAGGGGTGGTGCCCTGCCCTGTTCAACTCCATTTTGCGGGGGCTGACACTCCTCATTCTGACGCTTTCGTCGTCCGGCTCATCGGCGACGGGACGACCCTGGAACGCTTCGACTATGTCAGGTCAGAACAACCCTTCGCAAACGCGAGTGTTCCCCGCACCATGACGCCAGCATCTGCAATTCTCGCCCGAACACGCACAGCGTCGTTTCTCCAGAAATACCTCGCAGAACGTCACTGACGTAAGCGGATGCCGGGTGCTGCTTGGGTGATGCTCGCCCCTTGGCAAGGATGTTCTTTGGTACAAGGATGGAGAACGTACTCGTGCCGGTTGGAGGGCATCGTGACCATCGAGGGCCAAATCATTGTTACGTTACTCGGACAGACCGCGATGAAGAGGTCCAAGACCGTCTCGTTGAGCATGAATCAGTTTGGCCAACTGCCCACTGTTCTGATCAACCCGAGGAGCAATGCTGGTCGCGCTATTTCAGGCATTTGGCTGGGCGATCCCCAAGATTTCACGACTGACGGAACGACGTACCGGTGGATAGCTATCGTTGACTACGTTTCGCTGCTCAACTGGGGGAACAGTGAGATTGACGAAACGGTGAATCCGGACACCTAGTGAGACCTCGGTGAGTGGGAGTCGTCGCACACAGCAACTGACACAGTCCATTTTCGGCAGAGACAAGCGTCTGTGCGGAAGTCCACGCTGTGATGAGACGCCGTGGAACAACCCAGACGAGAATATGCGGCGGCGGCTGATGACGAGTGCGGCCATCGTTCAGCTCGATCTCAGCGAACCCCGATTATCGTGAATCCACTAGCTGAGTTACCTCCCACGAACTACCCCGATCACGAGGAGAGAACATGCCCTTCATCACCGTCCCCAGTAACAACGAGCCTGACGTTGAGCTGAACTACGAAGACGTCGGCACAGGCAAGCCCGTAGTGCTGATTCACGGCTGGCCGCTCAGCGGCAGATCGTGGGAGGGTCAAGTACCCGCGTTGGTCGACGCCGGACACAGGGTCATCACCTACGACCGTCGGGGGTTTGGCCAGTCATCACAGCCGTGGAACGGGTACAACTACGACACTTTTGCCGCTGACCTGAAGGCCGTTCTTGACACCCTCGACCTGCAGGAGGTCACCCTCATTGGATTCTCCATGGGCGGCGGTGAGCTGGCCCGATACGTCAGCACATATGGCACCGACCGCATCGCGAAGCTCGTCTTCGCCAGTGCCGTGCCGCCGTACCTGTGGAAATCGGATGACAACCCTGACGGAGGTATCGACGCCGAGCTGGCCCAATGGTTCCACGACGGCCTGACCGGAGACCGGCCCGCGTTCCTGCACGAATTTCTTCAGCTGTTCTTCACCGCCGGCAAGCCCTCACTTCTCAATAAGCCGAAGGTCAGTCCCGAACAGATTGCCTACAACCTCGACATCGCCCAGACGGCGTCGCCGAAGGGCACGCTCGACTGCACAACCGCATTCGCGACGACGGATTTCCGTGACGACTTGGCAAAAATCACCGTTCCGACCCTGGTGATACACGGTGACTCCGACATCATTGTGCCGTTCGAAGTCAGTGGGAAGCGCACTCATGAGGCCATCTCCGGCAGCGAGCTGGTCTTGATCGAAGACGCCCCGCACGGTCTCACGCTTTCACACAAAGACGAATGGAACCAGCACGTCCTCGCATTCCTCGCGAAGTAGCGATGCTGAGGTCAGCAATTCTCGCCTAGTCCTGCTTGCCGTCTTCAACGGTGACGCCGTTGATGTTGTCGTGGCGTCGGTCGGCGATTCCGTACCCAATTCGGTACCGGAATAGGCGGCGGCTCGACGTCCGCGCCACCGTCTTGGACCTCGCGCTGAACGTTTCTGGTATCCACGGGTTGTCGCATCGGATTCAACGCTCGAAGAGACGGCAGGGCGGCTGGAGTCGCTTGGGATCCGGAGGTGAGGGTGATGCAACAGCGCAGCACTCAGGGAAAGTGCTCCTGGGATTTTCTCCCCTGGTCGCGGGCTGTCGTTCAAAGCGCAGGACAGCCCAAGAAGGTGGCGGATCGCAACCATGACCCGTGCACAGCAGCAGACCTCGAATTGTGTCTTCTTTCCGACCGCGAGTGGAGAGTGGGCGACCGACGGCAAGTCGAGCAATCACCCGAGAAGGTCCTCGGGTCCATCAACCACAGCGGTTCAAGATTTGAAGTCCTCAATATCGACGCCCCACGCCGACACCTCACCTCACCTTTGGACACCTTCACACAGCCGTGGCGTCCTTCGTGGCCGCATCAAACCGCTGACGTCCCTACGAACAGGGGTGACGGGAATCCTCTGGCCGACGAACCGTTGGGGGTGGACGTCCAAGGGCGTTGGAGTTGACTCGTGATCATTTCTCTCGCCTCGTCTGTCTGGAATTGATCGACGATCCGGATGCCCACGGGGGCACTGCAAAACATGAGAAGTCCTCATCAACTGCTTGATTCTGCCGTGAGGGCGTCGTATATTCTTCTTGTTCAGATCAGCTTCATCGTCTTACGGATCATGGGCTGAACTGCTTTTGGATCAGTCTGGTCGCCCTGCAGGTCAGGCTGATCCATCTGTTTAGGGCGTAGAAATTGTCGAGACCGCCGCTTGTGAGTCCCACTGGTCAATGGCCGAGCTCCGGAAGGGATGGTGACCGAACCACCGTCGTTAATCATCTTGACACGCCTGCGTTGGTGACCTAGATTTTCTTCTGTTCCACCCAGACGCTGTCACTGGATTCAGCCACCACGTTCAGGGAGGCCCATGACTACACTCAACGTTCGATCATCCGGAACGACCTCGTGACCGCCGCAGAGACCGAGCCGCATTCAGCCAAGGGCGGCTCCGGCCAGCACCTCGTCCTCGAACGCGTGGCGGCCGGTGACAGGGTCGCCTTCGGCAACCTTTATGACGCCTTCGCAACCGAGACATATGCGATCTGCTTATACCACTCGGCGAACCAGACGGCAGCCGAGAAGAGCATGACCAAGGCCTGGATCTTCATCTGGAGCCACGCGGCAGCTCTGAACAATCAGTCCGGCTCCACACAATCCATCGTGCTGTCAACAACGTGGTCTGTCACCTCAAAGCGCAGCCAACAGCCGGCACGGAAAAAGTAGCCGGCAGTGCGTTGAGCTTACGCCGCGCTCCAGACTGCATGTCAGAATACATCAGTTGACGTGCGAGGCCGTTGAAGAACGAAATGACCCGGGCGAATACAAACTTGATCTGCCCATTTCTAATCACGTTTGTCCTCTAGGAGCGTGGGTCAGTAGTACCAAACTTTAAAACGCCGGTCGATTTCCCGGGCTTGGGGTGGTGGTCTGGGAAAATTGCTTATGAGCGATTCTGATGGCCTGTTCCCCGCGACGGAACTTGAGCACGTTGACGTGGTCGTGGATGACGGCGTTGAGGCTGGCGGTGGCGTGAACAAGCGGTTTCGGGCTTTCGAGCCGAATGCTGTGATGTTGGTGCCGCCGGATTTGGGTGAGTGGTTGCCGCAGAATCACCTTTCCCGTTTCATCGCGGACATCGTCGAAACTCAGCTGGATCTGAAGAAGTTCTATGCCTCTTACGCGAAGTCGAAGGGGCAGCCGCCGTATGACCCTCGGTTGATGGTCCGGGTGCTCCTTTACGGGTATTGCGTCGGGGTTCGTTCGTCACGCGAGTTGGAGCGGGTGTGCGTGGACGTGGTCGCGTTTCGCTGGTTGGCGGCGCAGCAGGCACCTGATTTTCGTTCCATCGCCCGGTTCCGCAAGCGTCATCTCTCCAGTCTGGGAAACGTGTTCTTGCAGGCATTGGAACTCTGCCGCGCGGCCGGAATGGTCTCACTCGGGCAGGTCGCGTTGGACGGCACGAAGGTGCGCGCGAATGCGTCCCGGCGCAAGGCGATGAGTTACGCCCGGTTGACGGAGAAGCAGAAGGTCCTCGCCGACGAGGTGTCTGCACTGCTGGCTGACGCGGACGCGATCGATGACGCGGAGGATGCTCGTTTCGGAAAGGACAAACGCGGTGATGAGTTGCCGCCGGAGCTCGCGCGGCGGGAGTCACGCCTGGTGAAACTGGCCGAAGCGCGCGCGGCCTTGGAGGCCGACGCGGCCGTCCGGGCGCGGAAAGAGGCCGAGAAGAAGGCCCGGGACAAGGGCGACGATGACGACATTGCTGCGCAGAAGGGTGATGATGCGGCGAAGAACGCGGTCGTGAGGCCGAAGGCTCAACGCAACTTCACCGACCCGGATTCACGGATCATGAAGACCGCCGACGGGTCGTTCCACTACGCCTACAACGCACAGGCCATCGTTGATGCCGACCATCAGATCATCGTCGCGACGACGCTGACGAATATTGGCGTGGATGTTGAACAGGTCGTGCCGCTGGTCGAGAAACTCCACGCCACGACCGGCGTCCTGCCCCGGCAGGTCCTGGCGGATGCCGGGTATTGTTCCGCAACAAATCTGGACTACGCGAAGACTGTTGAAGATGGCAGCGACGGCCGGACCGAGTTTTTCATCGCGACCGGCCGGGTCAAGCACGGCGAGCGTGTTCCTGAAGTTCCTCGGGGCCGGATCCCGGCCAATGCGACGCTGCGGGAACGCATGGCGCGGAAGCTCAAGACGAAGAAGGGCCGCGCGGTTTATGCGCGGCGCAAAGCGATCGTGGAGCCCGTGTTCGGTCAGATCCACACTCGGCAGGGCAAGTTTGTGTTGCTGCGCGGGTTGGAGCAAGCAGCGCACGAGTGGTATCTGATCGCGGCCTGCCACAACCTGATGAAGCTGCACACCATGCAAACCAAGGCGCTTCTGGCCACGCCGGCCGCGCTGATAGCTAGCCCGGCAACCTAAAGAGCAGGGCGGAACCGCCCTGACGGGCCGCGGCAACAACCTCGCCTGAACCACCAACGCGACCGTGGCCCTCTTTTCAATCGGCACAACCACAATCCCTGCGCCACAGGCCTTGATTGCCAGGCCAGCACCGCCCAACCCATCCCGAGGCTTGGACCCGTATTTCGCGGCACCAACCGTAAATAGGCGTTACTGACTCACGCTCCTAGAGAGCAGCCGAGGCGGGCGGAGGCTGCCCGAGACTCCGCGACCCGGATCGGACTAGGTCACGAATGCGCCGCGGTGCCGGGGCCCTACGTGTCAGGGTTGGGAGAGGCCAGTGGCTCAGAGAAAGTCCGCCGTTTGACGTAGAGCGAGAATCACGAATCATGACTATGGCCAGTCCGTACTTGAGCGCAGTGCGCGACGATAGTCATATTAGTAATCCCGGAGCCGTCGCTGGTGGCCCGACCTCGAGAAGGTCGTTCAGCCCAGCGCAGAAGCTTGCGTACCTCGCCGCGTACGACACCGCCATCAAGAACAACGGGGGCAGTGCGTATCTGCGCACCGAAGGGTTGTACTCCTCGCCGATCACGAAGTGGCAAAACTGCGCGCCGCCGTTGTCGTCACGGGAAAGAGACCCGGCTAGAGGATTGGCCGTTAACTAAGGAGCAGACTGAAATCGCTCGTCTGCGCCGCCGGCTGAGCAAGATCGAGCAGGACCTAGAAACGATGGGGTGTTGATCAAGCGCCCCGGCCCTGCCGCAGTGCTGTAGAAGCTCGCGCCGCCTAAGTAGAAATCAGTCACCGCTTGTCGCCGTAGATGGAACATATCGCGCCTGAACCGATGTAGTTGTCGATGGTGTCGTCACCTGCGGCGTTCATCCTGGACCAGTAGCAGCTCTCGCCTCCCTCGGAACGATACTGGCCGGGCTGAACGTCCGTCCCCACCATGAAGGTGCCGTCGCCGGCGAACGCACTGGCAACGACGACGTCTTCGGCACCCTTGACGGCCGCCTCGCGCTCGTCAAGTCCCCTTGCCCGCGTGGATTGCGCGGCTTCCGCTCCCGCCAAGTCTGACTCACGCTTTTCGGAGCTCTTCACCGTGGATCGAAGGGTGCTCACTTCGCTCCCGAGTTCCTGCCATGCGGATCTCATCGAGTCATAGTTCGTTCACGATCTTCACGGAATCCGTGGCCGAGCACATGCCCAAGCACGGCACTCGCATGCGTGAGTTTGCCGAGGCCTACGTGGCAACCAGAGCGCGGCTGGGACTCCCGACTGTTCCGGTAGAGGACATCGTCAACGCCCGAGCCGTCAAGATCGTCACTGAGCTGATGCGTCGCCTAGACCTGCTGACTAGCCGTGACGTCGCGGCGGGCGTCCGGAGCACCAGAGCCATATGCGACGGGACGAGCGACGGCTGCAACTCGAGAACGTTGTCAACGCAGTCGTGACCAATGCAAACCGCAATGGCAAGCGGTATCACTCTGACTCCGAAGTGGAGAACAGAGCGAGGGCGAATCGGGGAATGCCGCGTGTGTCCATCAACGTGCTTATCGTGCAGCTCGCGTTCCAGGACGCCACTGAGCGGATGCCCACCAATATGCTCACGGCCGACGACGCTCGGAATGCTGCCCGCGTCCCGGCGCGGAATATCTCACCCTCTTCGCGTGGACCACAGACAGCGGTCGAAGGTCATAATAACCGACCGCTGTTCAGGTAGTTAATCTGGGGAATCGGCACGCCCTGTCACCGGAAAGAAAGCGGCAGGGTATCAGGGCCAGTTCATGTGGCGTCGCTTGAGCGGCCGGCGCTGGTCCTCGCCCAACCACAACTCGATGGTGTCTTTGACAGCCTGTCAACCCCGACCCGGCCTACAAAGTGTTGATCCCACACACCAGTCAGGGCTGACGTGATCTGACCTCCTGCCAGGTCACGTCAGCCCTGAGAGGCCATCGCCCTTATCTGCACTCCCCTCCGAACGAGCCTGAGAAGGCGGCGAGGGGCTCCCATTCCCACCCCGTGTCCACGCCCGTCTCATCCCGATCGGGCAGGGTGAGGTCGACCCGTCTTCACGCGATTCCTGCGAATCTAGTCGGGCCGTGCAGTCTGTGTTGCCAGAGTGTCCCAGAAGGAGGTATCGGCATCTGCAATGGAGCCGTCCGAGATAGCCGCGACCGTGGCATCCAACGTCGTGATCGTCTGCTTAATCAGGTAGCCGTTACTCTTCTGCCCAAGTACCGCTCCTTCGTTGTAGTGGTCTGACATGCCTCGCATCTCAAAGAGCAGTGTTGAGATGCCATACTCGACGGCGATGCCGTTGCGACTGATAGTTTCGGCCGAGCCGCCGCTGTACTTGCCGAGGTGGCCCCAGCCGGTTGAGTCGACGGCATCAAATACTATTGCGCCGAGCTTTTTGGAGCCTTCCAGCACAGCCGGATCCACATTTGGCGTTGTCGGGTACAGGATGGAGCCGGAAACCAACTTCCCATCGCGCTCGCTGTTGGCACCCTGGTGGTGCAGATCGATCATGTAATCGACGTTGTACTTGCTCAGGACGTTCTCATGGAGGGCCCTCGTCTCTGGCTCAATTTTGGTCACGTGGTCACGGTTGAGATCGACCCCATTCGCGTTGAATCGGGTCAGGTGGCGGTCGCCGCTAGCAATATAGTCGTCTAGGGAGAAGTCGACATCACCCATAGCACCGTCCGCATTGAGCATCGGTACTATAAGAACGTTCACGCTATCCAGAACATTCTTGGTCTTCCCACTCCCCAAGTGCTTGATGAACTCCAAAGCCCCCTCCGTCGTCAATTGCTCATTGCCGTGCTGCTGAGTCAGGAACAGGATGGTGGGGTTGTCTTCGTTCTGGACGTACTTCGCAAGAAAAAGGTCACGGCCCTTGACCGACTGGCCAATGACTTCGAGCTCAATTTGGGGTTGCTTGGCGTCCTGAACCTTTAAGTAGTTCGCCACCTCGTCATATGTGCGCAGGATGGAAGTATTGATGGTCTCATTGCCACCATATCCAGGGCCTTCGCCCACCGCGTGTGCGGTCGTAGCGGTCAAGGAGACCGAGGCAAGTAGCAAGGCTCCCGTCGCGGCTGCAAATGATTTCTTCATATACGCAATTCCTCTCGAAAATACTTCAATGGATTTTTCTGTGCCTCGGACATCACAGTTTGAGCCGCGGGCAGTCGAGCGCGGAGCCGAGGGGAAGGCGCCCCAGGCACCAGGCGATGCAGGTAAATTTGCGCGGCATCGTCTCTTCTGAAACGGTGGTGTGATTCTGAAATTAAGGACCGACTGGGATGGTGCCGGCGTAATCGGTGCTGTAACCAGTCACAGGCGTGTGAGGAATGTCTTTCCATACGTCTGGATCCACGTCCTGAACCTCTTTTGTTGCTAGACCGAGCAGGAGTGTTTTCATTGCAAGCGAGTTCTGCTGAATGCTCTTTCCGCGGGCTTTCTGACCCAGTGAGCCGTCGCTGGTGTTTCCGGAGGTCTCGAAGAAGACCACTGGATTGGAGTGTCCGGTTGGGTTCATATCCTTGTAGTTCAAGCCCAGCATCATTGCGGACACCACGCCGCCCTTAATATCGATTTCCAGTCCGTTGCCAACCTGGTACCGGTCCATATTTATGTACCCGTAACCGCTCAGTTTCTCGTACACGTAGCCGTGCATCTGGCGGGTGAGCACATCGTAGGCGCCGTCCTTGATGGATGGCAGGGTTGGGCCGCCCGGTGCCAGGGAGATGCCCAAGGATAGGGTGACGTCGTCGCCGGTCGCGTATTCCTTTTTCAGGCCTTGATGGTGAATGTCGATGCCGTATGAAGGCTTTACCGCCGTCCAATATTCGTAGAACGCAAGCGACTCTTGAGCTTGAAACTTATCCGACACCCAGTCGCGGTTCAGGTCTACGCGCTGCTCGGTGCCGTCGGCAGCGAGCAGCGGCTCGCCGGCGGCTTGGTCCCAGAGGACGGTCTGGCGGATGTTCATCTCACTTCCATCCGGGTTGTACATGGGTATGAAATGGATGGTGAAAGCATCGCGAATATTTTGATACTCGGCGGAACCATTTGTGCCCAGGTCCTTTATAAGGCTGAGGATGGATTCAGCACCATAGGGCTCGTTTCCGTGAATGCGGCCCTGAACCCAAACGTCCTCGGCACCTTGCCCCACGGTCGCCACGTAGAGGTCTCGACCCTGCTCGCTCTTATTGACATATATTCCGGCTTCTTCGAGAGTGAAGACATCTACCTGATGCCGGCTGGTCTTTTCCAGGCTGAGGAGCTTCTTGATCGTGTCCTCGTAGGTGAGGATACTGGCGGTGTTGGTTTCGCCTTCGGGTGACGGGAAGTTGGCATTCGCGTAGGCGGGTGCCGTTCCCAAGAGAGGCAGCGCAAGAATTGATGCGGCGCCTATTGCCCAAAGTCTGGTGGATTGAAGATGTTTTCTCATACTAAATACCTCCGTTGACTGCATTGTCTGGTGGGGTGTTGCAAGGGGGTTTCTCTCCGGAAGCCCAGCCCGTCAAGACGACGTGGCGAAATCTGGCAGGGGGCCTCTAGACCGCACGGGCACCGACGGCGACGATCCACAAGATCGGCAGGTTGGCGATGGCAAGGACGTCGATTGAGTCGGGGTCACCGGGCAGGGACGTTATCATAATGCTCCAGTGCTGGAATGCGGGTGGGGCAGTGCGTGATGATAGGTTCGGCGCTAAGGGAATCCTTGTGTGTTCAAGGAACGGCGTACGGGCAAGGGTGAGTTATGCGGCTACTGGATCCCCTGGAACGGCGGATCGCGGCCGCGCTGCAGTTCGACGGGCGCAGCTCCTGGAGCCGGATTTCCGAGGTACTCGGCGAACCGGAACGCACTATCGCGCGTCGGGGCAGCGAACTGCTCGAAGCGCGGCTGGTGCAGGTGGCTGGGCTCCGACCACAATCCACTTCGGTTATTATCCGCGTGCAAACCGCACCGGGCACCACCCGCTCGACAGCGAACGCACTGGCACAACGTCGGGATTCGACCTTCTCGTACACCATGACCGGCGGCGTGGACTGCGTCGTTGAAGTGCTGACCGAGGCCGAGCGGATGTCGACGCTGCTTACGGAGGAGATACCGGGAACTGTCGGCTTGGTGCGCGCCGTCAGCTACCCCGTGATGCGGTACTTCCGCACCATCCGCGGCTGGCAGCCCGACCTTCTGACAGAGGTCGAAGCGGATGCTCTGCGGGCCGGTGTGACGACAGACTCCTGGAGTCTGCAGGAGCCACAGCGGCTGAGCAGGGTGGACAACGAGATCGTGGAGGCGCTCTGTCAGGACGGGCGGGTGTCCTGCGAAAGGCTGGCCCGCCTGACCGGGGTGTCCAACGCTACTGCCCGCCGCCGCGTGGAATGGCTGCTGCAGAACAACCATGTCTATATACGGGCGGTCGTCGAGCCGGCGAGCGTCGGCCTTCCCGTCGAGGCGTTTCTCTGGATCCGCAGCGATCCGAAGAACGTCGAGGCGGTCGGCCGCGAACTCGCGGCCTCGCCGCTGGTGAGGTACGCGGCCGCGGTCGCGGGCGATTATCAGATCGTCGCGAATGTTACAGCCAAAGACCAGGCCGCCCTCTACGCTTGCGTGACGTCGGCGCCCTGGGTCGCCTACGCCAAGTCGATCGATGTCAGTCTGTTGCTCGAGGCATTCAAGCGAGGCGGACGAATGCTGCAGCCCGCCCGGATGTGAAGGTCGGCGACGCATTTCAGCCCCCCGTGTCGTGCAGCTCGGGTGCCTGCCACGCATACCGGATGGCCTCTTCGAAGCTGTAGCCCACCCGCAGCAGCTCGACATCCTGCCCGTGGTCCATGACCAGCTGTAGCCCGACCGGCAGACCGGACTCGCTGAAGCCTGCGGGCACGCAGAGGGCGGGGAGCCCAGTCGCGGAAATGACGTAGGCAGAACACATCCACTCGAGGTACTTGTCGAACTGCACGCCATCGATTTCGGTCGGGGACCGCAGGGTGGCATCGAAGGGAAGTAACTGGGCGGCCGGACTCGCGAAGACATCGTATCGGGAGAAGAAGGTGCGGGTCGCCTGAGCTAACCGGGTGCGGGCCAACGACGCTGAAACGACGTCGGCGCCTTTCAGGGTGAGGCCGCGCTCCACATTCCAGCGCACCTCGGGTTTGATCTTGTCGCCGTGCTGGGCCACGAGATCGCCATAGGCCAAGGCAAAGTCGAACGCGCGCACTGTGCTGAACACCTCGTCGGCGTCACGCAGGTCGGGGGCCGCCTGTTCCACCGTCGCGCCGAGGTCTTCGAACACCCGCAGCTGCTGCTGCAAGACACGAAGCACCTCTTTCTGCACCGGCAGACCCAGGCCAAAATCGTCGGACCAGCCGATCACGACTCCAGTGAGGTCGCGCTCCAAGAGTTCAAGAAACCGATGTGCCGGCACCGGGTTGGAATACGGTGTGGCGGCGGCTGGTCCGGCAAGCACCGACATGACTAGGGCAATATCGGTCACTTCCCGGGCGAGCGGACCGCTGCGGGCGAGCCAGCTCCAGGCGTTACGGTTCGGCTGCAAGGGGATCACACCAAGCGACGGTCGAAATCCCACCACGTTGCAAAAAGAGGCGGGAATGCGTAGCGAGCCGCCCATGTCGCTGCCGTCGCTAATGCTCTGGATGCGTGCGGCCAGAGCATTAGCGGCCACTCCGCTGCTGCCGCCCGCGCTACGCGAGGGGTCATATGGGTTGGTGGTGGTTCCGAAGACCTCGTTGAAGGTGTGCGACCCGGCGGCGAACTCCGGCACGTTGGATTTACTGGTGGTGACGACGCCGGCGGCCTTGAACCGCTCGATGATTAGATCGTCGTGGTCGGGCACGTGGTTCGCGAACACTTGTGACCCGAAGGTCGTGCGCAGGCCGGCGGTGGAATGAGTGTCCTTATGCGTCATCAGAACGCCGTGCAGTGGAGGCAGATCGTCGCCGCTCAGGGTGCGGGCGTCGGCGGCCACCGCGAGGTGGCGGGCCGTGTCACGGTCCTGGGTGACGATAGCGTTGATACGCGGGTTAACCCGATCGACCTGGGCGAGGTGCGCGTCGAGGGTTTCGTTGGCCGAGATATCGCGTCGGCGAAGGGCCAGAGCAAGAGCGGATGCTGACAGCTCGGTAATCTGCTCGCTCACGGCTCATCCCCTCCTTGGGCGGTAGATCGGATATCCCGGGTGGGTAGAAGTCTGGTGGTTGGCAGGCGTAATAGTGAGCGCAGGTCCTTGAAAACTGCCGATTAGATGTTTATGGCCACGAGTTTGGCCGAATTCGTCATGATGAGGTAGGCCGTGGTCAAAGTTGAAACCCCCGCCGCTCTATCTAGTCGAGGCCGTGCCCGTCGGCGGGCGCCCTGACATATCGTTCCGCTGGCCTCTTTGAACCCGGCCCATGGAATGCGTGTGGCTCGCGGCTCTGAAACCACGAGAGCGACGTCGTGGCGGTGCCCTGCAGCCAGCAGACGGACTCGGATCGCGTTTCATGAGTATGTGAAGCTTTGAGCACCACCCAATCGTGCGGGTAAGAACCACCGATCGTGCGAGAGAGCGACAGCGGTGGTGTGGATGGGCACCGCTGACGCTCTCCGTCATCGATTACGCGGAGGCCAGCGCGGTGTGCTCCCTCATGTTGTATGTGCCAGTCTCGACCCGAACCGTGTTGTAGAGGATCCGGTCCATGATGGCGTCGGCGTGAACTCCGGAGCCGAGGCGTTGGTGCCAGTCCTTCTGCTGATACTGGGTGCAAAAGACCGTCGAGGTGTCGCCGTAGCGGCGCTCCATCAGTTCCTGCAGCATGCCGCGCATCGATTCCGTTGGCCGGTCCAGCAGCCACTCGGCAATGACCAGCAGCGTGAAGGCCACATACTTGCGCAGGAACTTCCCGGTTTCACCGGGAGTTTCCGCTGTCATTTTGAGGAAGGGGTCAGGGCTGATTGTGACGACGCGCAACGAGAAGCAATTCGCCATCAGTCTCGACGATCCGGAAACGCCGGCAGCTCTACTGGCAACGCTCCGAGACGACTAGGCTGCAACGACAGAGAAGTAGAGGGAAAGCTCGCCATGATGGGAATGCACGGCCACGGGCTTGCTCGGACGACGCCTGGGAGTGGCTTAGGTCAATGCACGTGGTTAGGGTCGTTCGCATGGCTGGCTGGCTGGCTGGCGCATTGACCCATCCGGCGTCAGTCCGTTCTCCAGGGTGAGCGAACTCGTCAGCGAGGCCATCGACGCACTCGCGCCACTGTCCGCTCGAGATCAAGAACTCGTCACCCGCCTCGCCTGGGAAGGCATCAGCATCGCCGAAGCCGGATCCGCTCTTGGCATCCGCCCAGACGCAGCACGCGCCCGCTACTCCCGAGCCCGTCGCAACTTCAGAACCCGACTCACGTACGACAGCAATGAGTGCTGCAGGCTCTCGTTCCCGTAACCATGCAACTCAGACGTGCACGCGTCCGGAGCGCGGCGAAATTCAGGCGTGCGGTCTCCAGCTGCGCACGCAAGCGGTCAGCTTGGACGATGTGTTCCGGGCGTGATGCGTGTCGTAGCCGGTACCGCCGCCAGGGCCGCGCGCGACAACGCGAACCCGGCAACAACGACGAGGAGCAGTCCAAGACCTGCCCCCGTGGTGAGTGGCCAGTTGGTGATTGTCGCCGAGACCGTGCCCCCTTCTGCCGCCGTCCAGGTGCAGCCATATCCGATCGGAACGGCCGACGCGAATGAATCGACCAAGCTCCCTTCCGCCCGAAGCGCGCCAGACGGCAGCGCGGCGTATGTGCAACGGTCGTACGCGAGGCGAAAGTCACCAACCGTCGCTAACCCATAGGACATGACCAGCAAAACGACCCCGAGGACTCCGGCCGGAATCGCGAGACTTCGAACGCGAACTGCTCTCTTCGACATTTGTCCCCCTCACGCAGACGTTCAGCATCTCACGTCTGAGCGGGACAAAGCCTCGCCGACCTCGCCGGGAACATCTCCAGCGGAGTGGTCTTTCACGGTGACATTCGTGATGCCCTCTCCGGTGTTGTGAACCTTTACTTCATCTCCACCGCGTCCAGCGTTACCGCCCTTATCCCCATCGGCGGCGACATCGCAGCCGGAATCAACAAGACCGAGAAATTCATTAGTGCCGCGGACGAGATCTCCTCGGGGGCCTCGCTCCGCTTCACCCTGAAGGACTTCGGCAAGTCGACCTCGGACGAGAGGGACCTGCTGCGGAAAGTCTTCATGAGCCCCAACAACACACGAGCTTTGCCTCCTGGGTTCAAGCCGGCGCAGGTGCATCTTCGGAGTCGGTTGAACGGACCGAGTGATCCGCAACTCGACGGCAGCTTTGAAAGCCTGCACACCATGAATGACCGGGTTCCTCCTGCTGCAACCAAGACCCCTCAACTGTGAACAGAGTCTCAGGAGTTGCCGCCCGTGGGGGGTCATCGGGACGCTGTGCCAGGATGCTGCGCGGCCGATAGCGTTGTCAGGTTCGGCTGATCGACCGTCCAGCGACATAGTTTCTGGTTTCACTCGTGCGCCCCCTTGGTTGAGCGTCCGGTCCTAGCCGCAGACGCTCAACCAAGGCGGTGTCGCTCCTTCTCAGGCCGGCGGAGCGAAGAACTCGAGCGGCAGCCCGTCGGGATCGCGGAAGGACAGGCCTGACCCGTATCCGGCGTCCTTGATGGTGTCGTGGCTGACGCCGAGTTGGTCCAGGCGCTTCTCCCACAGCTCCAACTCAGACCGGTCCGCGACGCCGAATGCGACGTGATCCAAGCCCGCACGGCGCTCACTGAACGGTGTCGTAACGTCCGAGTCGGGGAACTGGTGCAGACCGACGAGGGTGCCGCTCACCATCCAGACGACGTGGCGGAAGGGTCCGGTGTCCTCATCGAGCACTGGCTGGTCCTCGAACAACTCCGTGTACCACGGGATGCTCACCTCGAGGTCTCGTACCGTGAGCGCCACATGGGCGAGGGGTGGGAAAGTGGCCATCGATGGTTCCTCCTGGATTCTCATAAGCACGATCGTTCGTGCGTTCATCAACCCTATGATCGTTTGTCTCGCAGCAGTTGAGGAAATCAGCGGCCATGCCTCAACAAGCATGTGGTGGGGGTGATCGCCAGAGTCCTGACGCACCCTGCGCATCGGATGCCTGGCGTACTGCCGATCCGGTGTCATCAGCGGTTCGTCACTGCCAAGAGTGCCATCGACACTTTTGGACTGGCCAGCACAATCCTCTCGGAAATCGGCCGAAGTCTGGCCGCATGTCCCTGGCGGGTGTGCAAGACCAGATCGTGCTCGCCGGGAAGGACGATCGGTGGTTCCAGGTAGTGGAAGGGAGTCCGTCGACCCACATCGTGAAGCCGCCGTCGGCGCTCTTCCCGACGATCATATTCGACGAGGAGTACGGCTTTCGTGCGGCCCAAGCTGCCGGATCCCACTCCGGGGTGTGACGGGAATGATCCGGTCATCGCCCGTGTGCTCTGTCGAGGCGATCCACCAGGCCGAGGGTGTTTTCCAGTCTCCGTATGGCCCTTCCCGCAGCAGGTCCCGCCTGCGGGCGTCGATTGGTCAGCTCAGCTCGGTAACGAAACCTATCTTGTTGCCGTCCCGATCGGTGACCTCGAAGAACTCAACGGCCCCTTCGAAGCGTTGCAGGGCGGTGACTGTCAGGCCACGTTCCGCAAACTTCTGTTGCTCTGCCGAAGCATCCTTCACACCGATATTCAGGGAGAGGCCATAACTGCCAGCGAGCTCTGGGGACAACGCCAGCTGCAGCCATAACGCGCCGAGATCAAATTCCGCGAGTCCGTCCATAGGAATCTGGTCAGGTTCACCCAGCTCAAATGCCGATTGATACCAAGCGATCGCGAGGTCGAGATCACGAACGGGAACGCCGACGGTAACAGCCTCTGCCTTCATGAAACTAACCTAGCAATCCGGCCACCTCGCTTTGGCGACACGCTGCCGGCGCAATCCTCACCGAGAAAGTCATGCCAGGCCGAGTGCGGATCGATTAGCTTCCTCGTCTGGGTCGCAATCGCGTCCATCGGTGTATTCCCCCCTCGCCGTCGGAAACGCACGCACGAGCTCCGTAGCCACACAACGAGTCCGATCGATTTCACGCTGCGCGTCCCGCAAGAAGTTCGGCTGCCGGTACCGCCCTATTTCTCGGAGATGCTCGTATCTGCGGTCGGCTGTGGACGGTTCCTGCGGTCAGCAAGAACGATGGCCAGGACTGCTAGCAGCACGGTGCCACCAGCTCGGGTGAGACTCTCCAGGCTCAACAGGGCGTTGCTGAAAACGATCGCGCCCTGTGTCGTCCCGAGTGCGCCGAGGACCTGTGTCAACAACCAAGAAGCGGATACTGCGGCCAGCGTCCAGGCGGGTACCCAATTCCACGGGGACGGCACGACGCCGAGGCGGCCTATTTGCATGACGGCGACGAGTGCCAGCAGGAACTGGACGAACACGTTGGAATAGGCGAATGCCATGACGGCCGCCGGCGCCGTGTCGAGCGAAATTGACGAGGTCACTACGCCGGCCAGCCCTAGATCCAGCAACAACCACAGGGCCAGCACTGTCAGTGCCGATGTTCCAAGGGGGCGGCGGGCGGTGATGCTGCCGGCCCCGCGAATGCCGAAGGCGAAGATGAGCAGGGCAGCGGAAAACAGGACTGTGCTGAGGGTGCCTCCGCCAGGGACCACTGCGATCGCGGGTTGTGAGACCGCGATCACGATCGATGCAAGGAACAACGTCCCGCCCAGGAACCACGCTCTTGGCGCGTTACTTGTGGTGCGGGCGAAAACTCCGATGTTAGCCATACTCGACTAGTGTACTCAGGGCCTTCACAAGCCCCAGTCAGGGTCGGATAGGGGACAGGTAGGTTAGGAAACCTCACCTGCGGCTAGGTGTACCCGGCCAGGACGTTGCCGTCGGATGCGGCAACAATTTCTCACAGGTTCTCACTCGCGGACGTAATCGTGGGGCGTTCGACCTCGTTTGGCGCCCGCCGATCCAGAGTCGCTGCTGCTGCCAATGTCCCAAAGGCGACAGCGACGGCCGAGAGGCTACCCGGCTGGATGAGCGCCGCTGCGACTAACAGTGCCAGTGACACTCGGAATCCGATCCTGCGGAACCGAGGCCGAGACGGAAGCCCTGCTGCCAGGATGACGACCACGGCAGCGGAAAGGACTGCCGTCACGGCGAGAAGGGGCTGTGCCCAGTAATTGACATCCGGTGCCTGATCAATAGGACGGGCGCTTGTCGCGTACCAGGTGGACCAGCTGAACATGGCAATGGGCAGGATCGAGATGCCGGCCAGGAGCCGCGATTGCAGTCCCGCGCGTTTCGGGCCGGCGGTGGTGACAGTGAGAGCGATCAGCAGAACCATGCCGTACACACCGTACGTGGCCACCCCGACGCCGATGTAACTAATACCATCCGCGCAATAGAACGAGCCGGGATCGTCGCTGCCCATCTTGAGGAAACTGCATTGGAAGTGCAGGTCGTCACGCACTAGGGACAGCAGGAAACCGCTCCCCGGAAGAACGGAAACAACGAAGCCGATACTCAGACTCAGTATCGCGCGACCCCTCCGACTCAAGGCGTCCTACTCATGAGGCCCTGCCCACTCCACCACGGTTCATCCGCCCACCCTATTGTGCGGTTGGTAGGACCTACAAAAGCAGCGCCAGTGCCCCCTGCTGGGAATCTGACATTCGGAGGGGGGGTGGGGCTGCCTGGCGACGCCACCCAGATCCAGAAGGTGCGCCTGCGTGAGCGTGAAAGTGCGTGCTCTCAACTCGGCGGCGTCGATCGAAGAGCCTTGCCTTCCTCGGCGTGCGGCGTATTGTCTAAGGCGTTACGGAGGAGGGTGTCGGATGCGCAAGGTGATCTATTCCATGAGCATGTCCCTGGACGGCTACATTGTCGGCCCGGACGGCAGTTTCGACTGGGGTGCGCCCGAGGAGGATGTTTTTCGCTTCTGGATCGACGACATCCGCACTGTGGGCGTGCATCTGTTGGGACGGCGGCTGTACGAGACGATGCTGTACTGGGAGACCGCCGTGCAGAATCAGTCTCTCGATGATGCAGAGGTCGAGTGGACCGCCCTCTGGAACCCGCTTCCGAAAGTGGTGTTCTCCACGACCCTGTCTGCGGTGCAGGGCAACGCTCGACTGGCCTCCGGCGGTATTGCGGAGGAGATCGAGCGGTTGCGAGCCGAGCCTGACGAGGGTGACATCGCGATTGGTGGTGCGACTCTGGCCGCCGAGGCCGCTGCCCTGGGGCTGATCGACGAGTACCAAGTCATGGTGTACCCGGTGCTGGTCGGCGGCGGCATTCCGTTCCTGCCCCGGGGTGAGCGACGCGTCGTCCTCGAACTCGTCGAAAGTCGCACCTTCACATCAGGTGTCGTTTACCTGCGGCATCGAGTGGTTCGCTAGCTGATTTCCGGCCGTGTCTGCTTCAGGAATCGTGAACTTCTCGGCCTACGAGGTCGTCCGCGCCGTCGTGTCGAAGGCCGCGAGCTTGCGGCGCTGGGGACCCCGTCGTCGCCAGCGGGACCTTCGGCATCGGGTGTATCTTTCTCGCTGACTGAAACCCGCCGTGTGATCGACGAACGCAGCTCCGCCTGGGGACCTTTGACCCTCCCGCCGGACGCTCATCTGCTGAAAGACTCAACTGAATCCCCTGGGTGGCGTCGGCCGCGCGGGTTCTGCCCAACACATCAATCACGAAAGCGTCTGATACGAGGCATGAGAGAGGCATCGAAATGAGAGTTCTGTCCCACACCTGGCGGTTCGCCGCCACTGTTCTCGCCGCGGGGCTTCTGATTCTCCCCGCAGGCACGGCCGCAGTCGCCGCATCGGCGACGTCGACCCCGGCTTCCGCGCCAACTGTGCTTTCTGCGGCGAACGACGGTGAAGGCCCGCAGTTTTACAGTGATCTGGCCGTCGACGTCACGGGTGAGGTTGACGGCGACGTGTATGCCACTGGCCAGAGCGTCACCGTCAGCGGCAATGTAACGGGAGACGTGATCGCCGCCGCCCAGACCATCACCATCACCGGGACCATCGACGGCAACGTGCGTCTAGCCGGACAGAGCGTCACAATCAGCGGCGACGTCGTGCGCAGCGGAACAATCTTCGCCGCCACAGTGGACCTCACCGACACCGGATCGATCGGTAATGACTTGGTGAGTGCCGGGGGAGACGTCGCGATCGCCGGGGAAGTCGGCCGTGACCTCCAGGCAAGCACTCAACAGCTCAGCATCGACGGAACGGTCGGTGGCAACGTCACCTACGACAGCACCAGCCCCGCGAACATCGCCGCGGGCGCCGTCAGCGGAACTATCGAGCGCATCGCCCGGCCGGAACCGACCACCGTCGAAGTGTCGCCCTGGGCGGTGTTCGTCGGATGGCTTCTCGGTTTGCTCTACGCGCTGGTCGCTTTGAGCATCGTCACCATCGCGGCGGTCCTGCTCATTCCGCGCGTGCTGTTGCGGGTGACGGACCAGCTCGTCCCGTTCCCCTGGAAGGCGTTGCTCGTGGGGTTCGTGGCGTCCATCGCCGTACCCATTGCGTTGCTGGCCCTCCTGGTGTCGGTGATCGGGGCACCCCTCGGGCTGGCCGGCCTCCTGGTGTGGATCGTGCTCACGCTCGCGACGTTCGTGTATGGCGCGTTCTACATCGGGCGGCTCCTGTTCCGCGGCAACCAACATCCGGTCGTGAAGGTGCTCGTCGGCGGCCTGATCCTGATCGTCGCTCTGCAGATCCCGTGGCTGAATGTCCTTGTCTGGGTCGTCATGGTGCTCTTCGGTCTCGGCGCGCAGCTCCTGGCACTCCAGAGTCAGCGGCCTTGGCGCACCCAGGCCGAAGCGGATGCCACGCCGCCCACAGCAGCGTCACCGGAGAGCGGGGAAACGCCTCCTACGAGTTACTTGTTGTAACCAGGCGGGAGTCCAGCGAGCATTCGCTGGGCTCCCTCTTGTTGTTGCGCAGGTCGCGCGATGCGGCCCGGGGAGCACCCCGCCGCGAGGACCAGCTGGCACGCTCAGTGTCCGCGCACCGCTCTCGCTTGCGCTTGTGATGGCCGTGGTGACGTCAGTCTCAGTCTCTCATTGTCGGTAGGAGCTACGCAGGAGGAGTGCTCGGGTTGGGCATCCTTGGGTTCGCCTTAGGCTCGAGGCATGACAGAAAAGCGCGCGATCGATTTGGACACGTGGCCTCGGCGGGAGCACTTCGAGCATTACCTGACGCGGGTCGAATGCACGTACGCCATGACTGTCGAACTTGACGTCACCGAGATGGTGGCGGCACTTCGGGTGGTTCCGTGGAAAAGCTATATCGCGCAGATCTGGGCCATCGCCTCCGTCGTGAATCGTCATGCTGAGTTCCGGATGACTCTCACTGCCGACGAGGCCCCCGCGACGTGGGACATCGTGCACCCCGCGTTCACCGTCTTCAACCCCGAGCGAGAGACTTTCGCCAACGTCTGGTCGCCGTTCCACAACGACTTCTCGACCTTCCATGAACGCACGGCCGACGTCTTGGCCAGATACCGCACCGCCACCTCCTTTCAACCGCAACCGGACATACCGAGCAATGTGTTTGATATATCGAGTGTCCCGTGGGCATCGTTCACGGGATTCAGCCTGCAGACACGTGACGGCTGGAAACATCTGTCACCAATATTCACGCTCGGCAGGTACCGGGAGACCGAGGGGCGAACCGTGATGCCCGTCGCCATTCAGGTTCACCATGCGGCAGCTGACGGTTTCCACACCGCTCGCATTGTTCAGGAACTGCAGGAACTCTTTTCCGACCCCGGATGGCTCCCTAAATAGCGAACATCTACCGGACCTCGGCCGGACCAGCGCGTTGTCCTTCACCTGTCGGGGAATCGACTCGCTGTGACATTGCCAGAACCGCGAATACCAAGCACCCGGCGCGTTACTTTTTTTGCTTCAGCCTTCGACCCACGACTGGAAAGCTCTGTACGCGGATCGGGATCCCCACGCGCGAAGTCCCGACCACTACCCTCCATATTTCGAAAACGAAGCAGATTCAAGGTCGAAGTCGTCGCCGCAGTGGCCTGACGTCTCGTCTCGGGCTTCCCAAGCACCGATATTCAGGACTGTGCTGGGGGAGACAGTTCTACTGCCCTGTAGCGTCGAGTCATGCCACGCTATGACAGCTCCGATGGTTCGGCCCTTTACTATGAAGACATCCCCGGCGTCGGCGGAGGGATTCCGGTCATCGTCCTGGCCGGTGGCGCGGCCCGTCATCCTAGCTACTTGGGCGATTTGGCGGGGCTGGGTGAGGAGCACCACCTGATCATGCCGCACTTGCGAGGTGTCGGCCTGACCGAAGCACCCAGTGATCCACGACGGGGGTCATGGTGGAGTCAAGCTCTCGATATGGAACAGCTGCGCATTCATTTGGGCTTCGACCGGGTGGCTTTAGTCGCGCATTCGGCTGGAACGCGCCTGGCTATTGCCTACGCCTCGCAATTCCCGCGAAACGTTGCGGCCCTGGTACTGATCACCCCGCCCGCAGGGTACCTGGTGGATGAGCCGACGGACACCCCCAATCTCATTGAGCGACGAAGCGGAGACACAGATTTCGAACGTGCACTACGAGTCCTGAAAGCGGGACCGGCAACATCCACTGACGACGATTTCACCGCCTGGCAGCGTGACTCGGCAGCCGCGGGTTACGCGACTTGGAATGAGACGGGGCAGGCGCACGCAGACTCCGGGCGCTGGAATCTAACCGCAGCAACGGCATATTTCAGCGTCGACTCACCACGCGATCTCGCCTCGCGGCTGAGTGAGATGAGGGCGCCCGTGCTGGTCATTGCAGGGGCGCAAGACTGCCTCGTCGGCGTTGAGCCCGTCAAAATCTTGGCGGGCTTGTTCCCCGCCGGAGAATTCGTCACGATCGACGCGTGCGGGCACTATCCCTGGGTCGAGCAACCGGCAGCATTTCGACGCGTCATGCAGACGTTCCTCAGGCGTCTGCAGCAGATCACGTCGGATTCGTAGGGGGTTCCGCAATCAATCGCGCGGTACTTCCGTCTCATACCGATCTTCGAGAACTCGGTTGACGAGGGCGCTGAACGTTTCGGATGACCGATTCGGCGTTCCTGACCAAGCGGATGTTGTCTACATTCCATCCGATTGAAGGTTGGTCCTTGAAACAGGCTCTGGTGACGACTGCGCTCCCTTTGCCGTGGACAAAACAGCCTTGGAGCTTTCCACTAGTCAAGACCTGGTGAGGCGATTGACATGTCGCTCCGGTGGGCGATGATCGCGGCGTGGGGTCGCTTGCCCGGATCGGTTCGAGTGTGCACCTCATAAACCACGAATCCGGCGGTCTTGAGCTGAACGCTCATCTCTCCGACGGGCCAGAAATACGCGGTGGTGACGGCGTGCGAGAACGGCACAACGGAGTCGCCCTCGAAGAAGGCGATGAGGAGACTCCCGCCAGGTGCAATGCATCGAGCGAACTCACACAAGACAGGCGCCAACTCATCGGGCGCAAGGTGGATGAGGGAGTACCACGCAAGGACTGCAGCTGCGTATCCGTCTGGGACGTCGAGATCGCCAAGCGACCCTGTTCGGAAAGGGACCGCCGGAAATCGTGCTTTCGCTCGCCCGATAAATTCTTGAACCTGATCGACGCCCTCCGCCTCCACACCGAGTTCCCTGAGGAATTCCGTCCAATGCCCAGGACCGCATCCCGCATCGATTACCCGCCCCCGTAGGTCGCTCGCCCACTTGGCGACAAGCCGCTGATCCGATTCGTGCGTATTCGCCATCGACCCGAGTAGTGCCGTGTACTCCTCTGCTCGATCGGCATACGCCTCTCGAACCACATTGCCAGTCACTGGATCGAGTCTAAGTGAATCCCCGCTGGGGGCTCCCTCCGTCTGCGGGCATAGAGAACGACCAGGTTCCGGCATCCACCTCGTGTCGTCGGGTTGCCTAATCGGGATGGATGATTCCGTGTTCTGCGCGCGCCTGTCTGAGCAGTGCGTGGCCACCTTCACAGTTGGGCTCGATGTCTTCGCCGGGTGCGATAGGCATCTCCTCATCAGACCGCACTACCCCTGGACCGACGGACAGGCCGAACGCCTCAAGCGCGCCCTGTCCACCGACTGGGCCTACAAACGCAAATACACCAGCAACAGAAGCCGCGCCGACGCCCGTGCACCGTGGCTGACCCCATCCAACACTGAACGTGTCCACACCGGAATCGGAGTGACACCCATCGGCGGAGTGTCAGCAACCTCATGTCTCAGTACAGCTAGTCGACGACGTCCGCGTCGCGAAGGAGGAGCTGCATGTGCGCGTGGGCTTCGGCCATCCCCACATTCCTGCATCGGAGATCGACGGACTCCCCTCGACTCGTCATCTCCTCGATGTAGCGGCGATCCGCCTCGAGGCGCGCCGCTGGGTCGTGCCCAACCGTTCCGTGACCGGGGATGACGAGTTTGGCCTTGTCAATGAATGGCGAGAGTTGATCGAGGGCGTCTAGGTATGAAGGGAGATCATCCGGATAGAACGGCAGTGGCAGTTCTACGTCACTGAGGATGTCGCCAGCGATGAGCACGCGCTGCCTCGGCAACCACAGCGCTGTGTGACCTGGGGCATGCCCGTTATGGGAGATGAGTTCGACATCGAAGCCATCAGGGATGGAACCGGCCGGAATGTGGTCCTCAACTGCGCGAACGCGCCCCATCAAGTTGACGAGGTACTCGGGAAATTCGCCGAGTAACTCAACCAAAGCCGACCGCTCGACGTCGGCGAGTTCTGCAGTCTTGGCGGAAGCCCAACGTGGCGAGTCTCCGAACCCGGGATGCCAGAGGAGATGGTCGTGGTGGGCATGGGTCGCAAAACCACCGACGACTGTGAGCCCGCGTTCACGAATGCTCGCTGCAAGCGCGTCAAGTTCGTCGGGCAACCACCCCGGATCGATGAGCAGAGCATCGCCTTGCCCGCTGAGAATCATCGAATTGGTGGACATTTTTCGGCTGGTTGCTACAAACACACCGTGCGCGACTTCAACGCAACCTCTCATCGAATTCCTCCGCATCGAATGCCTCAACTCTAGCGAGGGCGTTTCGACTGCGGCTGACGCAGCCTGCCCGATCGGGAATCGGAGTTCTTGGTTCTGAAACTCCCGTCGCACGGTCCGACTCTCGGGTGGCGAAGCATCGATGCACGAGTCACACACGGTCCTCGCAGATGTTCCCTCTGACGTCCTGCCATAGGTAAACCCAGACTCGGAAAAGTGGCGTCAGCCTTCTCGCTCAACGGTGGGCATGGCCGATAATGGCGAAGTGGCCCTCACTCTTCGTAAACTGACCCCCTCGGATGCTGACACGCTTGCCGAATGGCAAACGGACGCGCTGTTCTGTGCGCACGCGGGCTGGCACGTGAGGGAGTCCCCACACCAGGCGGTCGAATGGTGGCGGGAGCAGGTTTCTCATCCTGACCCGCACCTCATCCGCTTGCTCGCGCTCGAGGCCCAGGACCCGGTTGGCTTCATCGACCTGCATGGGAGCGGTCTAGCAGAACGGGAGCTGGGCTACTTGGTAGCCCCGTCCACATCCTGGGGTCGCGGCCTGGGGACAGCTGCTGCGCGTGCCGGAATCGCATTTGGTTTCGATGGCCTCGGGCTCAGCCGGATCTGGGCCGAGGCGGTCGAAGCCAACGTCGCGTCAGTCAAAGTGCTTCGCCGTCTCGGTATGCGAGAGACTGGACTCGGAAGCGCAGAAGACTTCTTGGGGCAAGCTTCTCGATACGTTCAATTCGAGATTTCAGCCGTGGAGTGGCGGCAGTCCGTCAGTCTCGCCGCCCGCTGAGGGCTCCCCTCGTAGGTGTGGAACTCGACCGGGAGCGACGCGAGAGACCCCGTGCGAGGAGGTGAAGTCCGGCGCCGGGCTCTCGAAAACAGGCGAGAAGAGGAATCCCCACGCCGAACTTCCGCTTTGCGACGATCACGTTGTGCCTGCGAATCGACTCCGAAATTGGTCCAGAATTTCCCATTCCGGGAGCGGGCGAGAATTATCGATTTGCAGGTCCCAATTGAGATCGACAGTGGCGGCCTGTTCATTGATCGACCGAAGGAGTTGCTCTGAAACGGGAATATGAGCGGTCTGATCTCGGTCGTGCACCCGCTGATAACACGTCTCGAGAGGACTGTAGATGCGCAGCAGCTTCACATCGTATTTCGACCGAAGCCGCTCCAGAACGACGTAAAAGTATTCCGCAGCCCCGGTCGATTCACATGACATCGCATCTGTTCCCGCAAGAATCCGGTCAATTTCGACCTCCTCCTGGTGGAAGCCTTCCTGGAGTAACTCACGGCCCGTCAGCGTCGATTGTGGAATGTTCGCGAGCCCTAGTTTCTCGACGCTCAGGAACGTGATGTCGAAGGCGCGCTCGAGCAGAGTGCCAATATGTGTCTTGCCTGAGCCTTTAGGCCCGATGAGAACGTAGACCGTTTTAGTGGGGCTCATGCCTTCGAGCCTAGGCGAGCTGGTCACGGGCAGAACCCGAATAGGGAAGGAACACAAAACACGGCGCGGAGCCCGAGCCACCGTGTTCTCCGGTCTTCGGCGCAACACCGGGCCGACAGGCGTAGACAATCCGGAACAATCACGGAGACGCTGAGGATCAAAACTCGCTCACCACCGTCCGCCCGTTCGTTGTGACGAGTCGTCGGCCAGCTTAGATGAGTGGCTGCGTGGCAGGCACGCCTCACTTGCTCGAGCGGCCGCGCCCCGGCCGTCGTAAACCGAGCACAATCAGGATGATGCCTACGATGGTGAGGGTGAACCCGATGGAAAGCCACATCCTGCTACCCGTCATGAAACTTCCCGGGATCAGGTTGATACCCTGCCCTGCCCAGATTCCACGAAAGACCAGACAGATCATGCCGACGGTGATCAGGGGAGTGCGTCTGTTCTGGCGAGTCGCGTCATCCAGGGTAGCCTGACCGTTGCAGTTGTGATCGGTCTGACAGCTCCCGAGCGAGTTTCTGGTCGCTCAGCTCTTGACTAGCGCCCGCACGTGCCCTCCATCAGGTGCCATGAGGATCGGTGCTCGTACAGCAGAGGCGACTTTTCGGAAGGACCGCGATCAATCTGAATGGAACTTGATTCGGTCCTGCCGGTAGGCAACCCGCCCTCCAGCGGCTAGATTGTCAGCGCTCTGCATCAAGGGTTGGAGGCGACGATCGTGATTTTCAAGAACCGAAGCGAGGCCGGCAGGTTGCTCGCAGAACGCGTGGCAGAGCTGGAACTCTTTGAGCCCATCATTTATGCGCTACCTCGCGGCGGCGTTCCCGTAGCGGTGGAGATAGCGCGCACACTCGCGGCGCCTCTGGACCTCCTGATCGTGCGTAAGATCGGTGCTCCCAGAAACCCGGAGGTCGCCGTAGGCGCCGTCGTGGGTGGCGAGCACCCCCAACTTGTTCTCAACTCAGACGTCTTCGCCATCACAGGCAGCGATGAGGTGGCCTTGGATCGAGCACGCCGGCAGGGATTGGCGGAGATTGATCGTCGTCATGAGCGGTACCTCGGTGACCGACCAGCGCTCGATCCTGCGGGGCGCGTCGCCGTTGTCGTCGACGATGGCGTCGCAACAGGCGCCACGGCACGGGCAGCACTGGCGGCCCTTCGCGCTCAGGGTGCGGTGGTGACCGTGCTTGCGGTGCCCGTCGCGCCCGCGAGTGCAGTCGAGGATCTCGGGGACGTGGCCGATCTGGTCGTCGTGCTGCACGCGCCCGAAGTATTTTGGGCCGTCGGCCAGTTCTACTCCGATTTTCACCAGCTCAGCGATGAGGAAACAGCCGATGCCCTTCACGGTGAATGGGACATCACCTGAGAACATCGGCCCGCAGCGCAGGGCAGAATTGACAGGTGTATCAACTTGTTTCTTCCGCAGGTCCTGACGGCGTCATCGTAACGGTCTTGGACCGCTCCGGCACGCCTCGCGGGCTGCCGCGAACCCTGTCGATGCAGGCCTTTGGACGCTACGTCATCGAGCACGAGCGCGATCGCCCGCGGTGGGTGTGGGAAGACACCGCCCGTTTATACCCGAATCTCTTGCGGCACTCGATTCGCGTGCAGAGATGTCATGATCTTCGACTCTGCCATGTCATCCTGCGCAACTCCGCGCTCACGGCGCGAAGCGAGATCGGCCGGAGCAAGCCAGGCGCGTGGGACGCCGGCGTGCCCCTCCACCTAGTCGACGCGTCTGGTCCAACACTCTTCGAGCTGATGGACGGCGAATCGCCTGAGGGAGCTGAGGTGTCGAGTCGCCCGCTCGACGAGTTTCTGCTGCAGTTGCGCGCCGTGTCCGATGCCGACCAGCCTGGACGCATCCGCCTGCTCCTCGCCGCTGAATCGGCGGGCGCACTGATCGCCGCGGAGATGACCCACGCCGGCCTGCCGTGGCGATCCGACATCCATCACGACCTGCTGACCCGAGAATTGGGGGACAGGGTTCCACCGGGTGTCCGGCCGGAACGGTTGGAAGCCCTGGCGACAAGAATTCGAGTGGAATTGGGGGACTCCCTCATAAACCCGGACTCACCGACCGAGCTGCTCAGGGCGCTCCAGAGGGTGGGCCTGGCCGTGACGTCCACTCGGGCCTGGACGCTCAAGGAAGTGGATCATCCCGTCATCGAGCCGCTCCTGCTCTACAAGAAGCTGTCCCGGCTGCTCAGCGCCAACGGGTGGGCGTGGATGGAATCATGGATATCGGCGGGCCGGTTTCACCCGGAGTATCTGCCAGGCGGGGTCGTGACCGGACGATGGGCGGCACGAGGCGGTGGGGCGCTCCAGCTTCCCAAGCAGATCCGTGGGGCCGTTGTCGCCGACCCCGGCTGGAAGCTCGTCGTGGCCGACGCCGCCCAGCTCGAACCTCGCATCCTGGCCGCGCTGTCCGCGGACCTCAGCATGGCGGCAGCAGGTCGCGGCACGGATCTCTATGCGGGAATCGTCGCGAGCGGGGTCGTCGAGTCACGGGACCACGCCAAGGTCGCCATGTTGGGAGCCATGTACGGCGCCACGACAGGTGAAAGTGGACGACTCCTACCACGCCTTGCGAAGGCCTACCCACGCGCGATTGGCCTCACGGAGACAGCCGCACGGGCGGGTGAACGGGGCGATATTGTCACGACGAGGCTGGGCAGGTCATCCCCGCCGCCCCAGGCGTCCTGGTACGACACGCAGGCGCAGGCCTATGACTCGGCGGCATCGAGTCTCGACGAGAGCCGGGCCCGTGCTCAGGCCAGGGATTGGGGGCGGTTCACACGCAATTTCGTCGTGCAGGGAACCGCGGCCGAGTGGGCACTCTGCTGGATGGCGGAAATCCGCCGGGAGCTGCAGACCCTGCACGATGCGGGGGATGGTTTTCGAACCGCACCGCACTTGGTCTTCTTCCTGCACGACGAGGTCATAGTACACACGCCCGAGGGACTCGCCGATCGCGTTGAATCCATCATCATCGAGGCCGCAGCCACCGCCGGGAGGCTGCTCTTTGGAGATTTCCCCGTGGACTTCATGTTGACCACAGCAACCGTCGACAACTATGCGGAGGCAAAATAGCTCGGCGTTGTGGATTACCAGTGAGGTGGGGCATAATGCACGTAACGGCAGCACTGCCGTTGATTTTCGTTCCGAGGTCGTTGGGGAAGACGCATCTCACAGGAACGGAGAGAAAAGATGGTTGCAACACAAACCCGTCGGGCACCCACCGCGCGGGGTGTGCTCTACGTGCACTCCTCACCCCGTGCGCTGTGTCCACACGTTGAATGGGCCGCAGGACGTGCCCTCGGAGAGGCAGTGAACTTTGACTGGGCTGACCAGCCCGTGCTCAAGGGTGCCCTGCGCGCCGAGTACTACTGGGAAGGCGAGCGCGGAACCGGAGCAGCGCTGGCGTCGGCCCTGCGCGGCTGGGAACATCTGAGGTTCGAGGTGACGGAAGACGCCGGCCTCGGCACCGACGGTGGTCGCTGGCTGAACACGCCCGATCTGGGCATTTTCTATGCCCAGACTGACACGGCGGGAAACATCGTTATAGCCGAGGATCGAGTGCGCTACGCCATGGAAGTGGCGGGTGCCAATGCGCTCGATCTGCATCGGGAATTGCGGCTCGCCCTCGGGCAGGCCTGGGACGATGAGCTCGAGCCCTTCCGACATGCCAGCGATTTCAATTCGGTGGTCTGGCTGCACAAGGTGGGTTGAGTGACCGCTGCCCACAGACCTCAGGCCCGACCGGAGAATCGGTCGGGCCTGAGGTCTGTGCCGCGCAGCTGCCGGGTTAGACCGAACGAAAGGCGACGACGGCGTTGTGCCCGCCGAAACCGAACGAGTTGCTAATGGCCAGCAGATCCCCGGTCGGCAGAGTGCGAGGAGCCGTCACAACGTCCAGGGGGATCGTCGGGTCCTGATCGTTCAGGTTGATCGTCGGCGGCGCCGTACGCTCGGCGAGTGCCTTCACCGTGAAGAAGGCCTCGAGTGCCCCCGCGCCTCCGAGAAGGTGTCCGGTCGATGCTTTGGTTGCTGAGACGGGGATGCCATCAAGCAGATCACCGAAAACGCGGCGCAGCGCGTTGTACTCGGCGATGTCGCCCACCGGGGTGCTGGTGGCGTGCGCGTTGATGTGTGAGACGTCAGACAGGTCGGCGCCGGCGTTCTGGATGGTGGTGATCATGGCTCGGGCCGCAGCCGACCCCTCTGGGTCTGGAGCGGTGATGTGATAAGCGTCGCTGTTGACCGAACCGCCCACCAGCTCGGCGTAAATATGCGCTCCACGGGCCTTGGCATGCTCTTCGGTCTCGATCACGAGGGCGGCTGCGCCCTCCCCGAGAACGAAGCCGTCACGGGTGAGGTCGTAGGGACGGCTCGCCGTGGCCGGGTCGTCGTTGCGTGTCGACAGGGCGTGCATGGCGGCGAATGCCGCGATCGGCAGCGGGTGAATTGCGGCCTCTGAACCTCCGGCTATCACGACATCAGCGAGCCCCGATTGGAGCCGGTTGTACGCGTTGACGAGGGCCTCGGTGCTCGAAGCGCAGGCCGACACCACTGTCGTGATTCCCGCTCGGGCGTGCAGATCCATTCCCACCGCCGCTCCAGGTCCGTTGGGCATCAGCATCGGAACTGTCATGGGCAGAACGCGACGCGGTCCGCGCTCCCGCAGGGTGTCCCAGGCGTCGAGGAGTGTCCACACTCCGCCGATGCCGGTGGCCCAGTCCACGGCGACCCGTTCGGGCTCTGCCTCGGGCGAACCCGCATCCGACCACGCCTCGCGCCCGGCGATCAGGGCAAACTGGCTGGAGGGGTCGAGGCGCTTCACTTCAAAACGCTCGAGAACTGTGCTCGAATGCACTCGCGCCTGTGCCGCGAACGTGACGGGGATCTGCGTTTCTGCGACCCACGCCTGTTCGAGCGTGGTCGCGCCGGATTCTCCGGCCAGCAGGGCGGTCCAGGTGTCGGACGCCGTGCCACCGAGCGGCGTGGTCGCGCCGATGCCGGTGATAACAATTTTCTTGGTCATAAGTCAACTCTCCATGCAACGACAAACCTGCGGGTCGCAACGGGCTCGGGTCATAACGACACACGAGAGCGGCGGTGCTGGCCCAATGGCACAACCCCTGAGCAGACCGGTCGACGAGTGTCGGCCGGTCTGATCTCAGGCTGGTGTTCTAGGCCTGGGCCTTGACGATGAAGTCGACAGCGTCGCCGACGGACTTGAGGTTCTTAACCTCTTCATCGGGGATCTTCACGTCGAACTTCTCTTCCGCGTTGACGACGATGGTCATCATCGAGATGGAATCGATGTCGAGGTCGTCGGTGAACGACTTGCCGAGTTCAACCGTGTCGGTTGCAATTCCGGTCTCATCGTTAATGAGCTCGGCCAGGCCGGCAAGAACTTCTTCGGTAGACAATGCCATTTTGTTTTCTCCTTGGGGGGTTGACTCGGTTGACCGAGACTTAGTTTAGAGGGAACGGGGATGTGAAAAGGACGGCGGATGCCGTGGCACCCGTGCGCTTTAGGGCAGCACGACCACCTGGGCGCCGAAGACGAGACCGGCTCCGAAGCCGATTTGGAGGGCCAGGCCCCCGCTGAGTTCGGGGTGTTCCTCGAGCAGACGGTGTGTTGCCAGCGGGATGGAAGCTGATGACGTATTGCCCGTAGTGGCGACGTCGCGCGCGATGATCACGGACTCCGGCAGCTTGAGCTGCTTGGCGAATTCGTCGATGATGCGCATGTTCGCCTGGTGGGGGATGAACGCGTCGAGCTGATCGCTCGTTATCCCAGCTTCCACCAGGGCTTTCTTCGCAACCTTTGCCATGTCCCAGACGGCCCAGCGGAAGACCGCCTGGCCTTCCTGACGCAATGTGGGCCATTCGGACTCACCGCGACGGTACTCCTGCAGCGTGTGGTTGGTGGAGATGGTGTCGGCCTTCGACCCGTCCGAACCCCACACCGTCTTGGAGATGCCGGGGAAATCACTCGGGCCGATGACAACCGCTCCTGCACCGTCGCCGAGCAGGAACGAAATGCTCCGATCGGTGGGATCTACCAGGTCTGAGAGTTTCTCTGCTCCGATGACCAGCGCGTAGTGCGCGGCGCCGGCCCGGATCAGGGCATCCGCCTGTGCGATGGCATAGGCATAACCGGCGCAGGCGGCGTTCACGTCATACGCGGCAGCAGGGTTCGCTCCGACGCGGTCGGCGACGACAGCGGAGATGGACGGGGTCTGTCGTCCGTTGCTGATCGTCGCGACGATGACGGCATCGATGAGCGCCGCGTCTATTCCGCTTCTCTCGATGGCCTCACGGGCGGCATCCGTTGCCAGGTCAACGGCCTCGATGTCCTGACTGGCACGGGTGCGCGTGATGATTCCGGTGCGCTGCTGGATCCACTCGTCGGAAGAGTCGATCGCCGCGACCAGTTCGTCGTTGGCGACCACCCGGTCGCCGCGCGCGGCACCGACGGAGAGGATACGCGTGTACTGCGATCCCTGGGACTGCTGGAGCGTTGGCTTACTCATTCATCTCTCTCTAACTCGCGACTGCGTGCAGTGCGATTCATGACTGCTGGTCGATCAGGTCGAAGGCGGCGGGCAGATCATCGGGTGTCTTGATGGCAACGCTCGGCACACCCTTGAGCCCGCGTTTGGCGAGGCCGACGAGTGCACCGGCCGGAGCGACCTCGATGATTCCGGTCACACCTGCTTCGGCGAAAGACTGCATGCACTTGTCCCACCGTACCGGCGAAGAGACCTGGCCCACGAGAAGCTCGACGAACCGCGCGCCGTCAGACACGCCGCCGCCCGTGCTGTTCGACCAGATGGGCAGTGTGGGCACGTGCGATTCCAGCGAGGTGGCGACGGCACTGAGGTGATCGACCGCCGGGCGCATGTAGCGAGTGTGGAAGGCACCCGCGACCTGTAAGGGGATGACCCTGGCGCGGGTCGGGGGGTTGGCCGCGAGCTGTGCCAAGGCGTCAAGAGCGCCGGCGACGACGATCTGGCCGCCTCCGTTGAAGTTCGCCGGTTCGAGGCCGAGCTGGGCAAGTTGTTTGAGCAGGGCGGTCTCATCGGCTCCGATGACCGCGCTCATGCCGGTTGCCTCGAGGGCTGCGGCGCTCTGCATGGCCAGGCCTCGTTCGCGGACGAAACGCAGGGCATCCGTTGCACTGAGAATTCCGGCCCCCGCGGCCGCCGTGATCTCACCGACGGAGTGACCGGCTATCCCGGCCACCCGATCGCGTCGGCCATCGGCGAGCAGCGCCTTGAGAGTGAGGAGCCCTGCTGCCACGATCAGCGGCTGCGCGATCGCGGTGTCCCTGATCGTGTCGGCGTCGCTCGTGGTTCCGTGGGCGAGCAGGTCGATGCCGACGGCGGCAGACATTTCGCTGAGATCACTTTCGAAATCGGGAACAGCGAGCCACGGTTCGAGGAACCCGGGGGTTTGGGAGCCCTGTCCAGGGCAGACGACGACTATCACCTAACTAGTCTTCCAATCTGAGTTTCGTGAGGAGCTTTGATAATCCATGAAGTATTGCGGAAAGCTTTGTGCGATTCCGCAAATGCTGCTGGTTCAGCGGCGGCGGGAGGAACCGTCGTGGTCGCTAATGGACCCCAGAATCAGGGCCGACTGCAAAATCAAGGCCTCACGGGCCCCGGTCGCATCATAACCGATGACCTCCGAGACGCGCTTGAGGCGGTAGCGCACCGTATTGGGGTGCACGAACAGCTCACGAGCCGTCGCCTCGAGGGATCGCCCATTGTCGAGGTAGCACCACAGTGTGGTCAGAAGTTCGGTGGAGTGTGCCTGAAGAGGGCGATAAATGCGATGGATGAGTGTGGCTCGAGCAAGCGGGTCACCCGCGAGTGCACGTTCCGGAAGCAGGTCGTCGGCCTGAACCGGCCGGGGTGCGTTACGCCACGATCGAGCAACAGCGAATCCCGCCAGGGCGGCCTTTGCGCTCTTGGACGCATCAACGAGGTTCGGAACCTCATGCCCCAGAACGAGATGTCCGGATCCGAAACTCGGTTCGAGCTGGACGGCGATCTCCATGAACGTCAGGGCCGCTGCGGTGCCAACGGGCTCGTCCACGTCGACCGGCGTGGGACGGGCACGCCCGATCACCAGCACCAGTCGGTTCCCCTGTACGCCGATCAGCACATCCGCTGCCATATGGCGGGCGGAACGCCGCAGCTGATCGACGTCGAGCATCTTCGGCGTCGTGCCCACGAGCACGCAGACCTCACCGTGTCCGTGCCAGCCCAGTGCAGCTATCCGGCTCGGGAGTTCGTCGTCGTATTCGCCGCTCAGAATCGAGTCGACCACCAGAGCTTCCAATCGGGCGTCCCACAACCCGCGAGCCTCTGCGGCGCGGGCGTAGACATCCGCTGCACCGAAGGCGATCTCGCGGGAGTACAGCAGGATCGCCTCCCGCAGCAGCTCGCCGCCGTCTTTCACCCTCTCCTCAACGACTTCGACAGTGACCCTGATGAGCTGGAGGGTCTGCTGCAGGCTGACGGAGCGCAGCAGCTCCCGGGGGGCAGCGCCGAAAACATCGGCCGCGATCCACGGTGTCGACCGCGGATCTTCGAACCAGGAAATGAACGAGGTGATGCCCGCCTGGGCCACGAGCCCCACGGCCGACCGCCGCCCCGGTGGCATATCGCCATACCAAGGCAGCGTGTCCTCGAGACGCTTCAGCGTCGCGGTGGACAGCTCACCGGAAATCGTTCGCAGCCAGTTAAGCGTCTGTTCCTTTGTTTTCGGCACCGGTGCCACGGTTGTCTAGCTCTCGCCCCCGGCGGAGCCGGTGGTGCCTGCCCTGACATCGTGCAGCTGGTACTTCGTGATGGCCTGACCGACCAGGCTGCGGTCAATCTCTCCGCGACGCGCCAGGAGTTCCAGAGTGCGCACAACCATCGACGGGCTGTCGATCTTGAAGAAGCGTCGTGCCGCCGGGCGGGTATCCGAGAAGCCGAAGCTGTCGGCACCGAGCGTGGCGAAGTCGCCGGGAACGAACTGGCGAATCTGATCGGGAACGGCGTGCATGAAGTCGGAGACTGCTACGAAGGGGCCAGCGGCTCCCGCGAGCTTCTCGGTGACATACGCCGTGCGAGGTTCGGCGTCGGGGTTGAGGAAATTGTGCTCGTCGGCGGCCAGGCCGTCGCGTCGCAGCTCGTTCCACGAGGTGACCGACCACACGTCGGCAGAAACTCCCCAGTCGTCGGCGAGGAGCTGCTGGGCTTCGAGCGCCCACGGCACCGCGACACCGGAGGCGAGAAGCTGTGCCTTGGGACCGCCGGTAGCTGATTCACTGACACGGTGGATTCCGCGCAGAATACCGTCGACGTCAACGTTCTCGGGTTCGACCGGCTGCACGGCAGGCTCGTTGTACACCGTGATGTAGTACATGACGTTCGGATCGGTGTGGGTGCCACCGTACATGCGCTCCAGCCCGGCGCGCACGATGTGGCCGATTTCGTACCCGTAGGCCGGGTCATAGGTCACGACTGCGGGGTTCGTCGAGGCGAGAAGGGGAGAGTGTCCGTCAGCGTGCTGCAGGCCCTCTCCGGTCAACGTCGTGCGGCCTGCCGTTGCACCGATGATGAACCCGCGGGTCATCATGTCGCCGGCGGCCCAAAATGCGTCACCGGTGCGCTGGAATCCGAACATCGAGTAGAACACGTAGACCGGGATGAGCGGTTCACCCTGAGTCGCGTACGACGTTCCCACGTTGGTGAACGCGGCGGCGGCGCCGGCCTCATTGATGCCCACGTGCAGGATCTGGCCCTGCGGGCTCTCCTTGTAGGAGAGCAACTGGGCGTGGTCCACGGAGGTGTAATGCTGTCCGTTGGGGTTGTAGATCTTCGCCGTGGGGAAGAACGCGTCGATACCGAACGTACGTGCCTCGTCGGGAATAATCGGAACGATGCGATTGCCGAAGTCCTTGGCACGCACGAGTTCCTTGAGAAGTCGCACGAAAGACATCGTTGTGGCGATCTCCTGCGTTCCGGAACCCTTCTTGGCCACGGCATACGTCTTTTCATCGGGCAAGTTGAGCTTCGTGTGCTTCGTGCGACGCTCCGGCAGATAGCCGCCGAGCGCGCGGCGGCGCTCGTGCATGTACTCGATGGCCTCGTCCTTGTCCCCGGGCGTGTAGTACGGGGGCAGGTACGGGTTTTCCTCGAGCTGGGCATCCGTGATCGGGACATGCATGCTGTCGCGGAAGGACTTGAGGTTCTCGAGGGTCATCTTCTTCATCTGGTGGGTCGCGTTGCGTCCCTCGAAGCTCGGGCCGAGGCCATAGCCCTTGATCGTCTTCGCCAGGATGACGGTGGGCTGCCCCTTGTGCTCTGACGCTGCCTTGAAGGCCGCGTAAACCTTGCGGTAGTCGTGGCCGCCGCGCTTGAGGTTCCAGACCTCGTCGTCGCTAAGGTGTTCGACAAGCTTGAGGGCACGCGGGTCCCGACCGAAGAAGTTTTCGCGCACGTAGGCGCCGCTTTCGGCCTTGTAGGTCTGGTAGTCGCCGTCGGGTGTGACGTTCATCAGGTTGATGAGCGCGCCGTCTACGTCGTTCCTGAGCAGGGCGTCCCACTCGCGACCCCAGACCACCTTGATGACGTTCCAGCCGGCACCGCGGAAGAAGCTCTCAAGCTCCTGGATGATCTTGCCGTTGCCACGCACCGGGCCGTCGAGGCGCTGGAGGTTGCAGTTGATCACGAAATTGAGGTTGTCGAGGCCTTCGTTGGCGGCCACCTGCAGCTGGCCGCGGCTTTCGACCTCGTCCATCTCGCCATCGCCCAGGAATGCCCAGACCTGCTGGTCGCTCGCATCCTTTATGCCGCGGTTGGTGAGGTAACGGTTCACCTGGGCCTGGTAAATGGCGTTGATCGGGCCGAGTCCCATGGAAACCGTGGGGAACTGCCAGAACTCGGGCATCAAGCGCGGGTGCGGGTACGACGAGATGCCGTTCGGGCCGTGCGACTTCTCCTGGCGGAATCCGTCGAGCTGATCCGTCGTCAAGCGTCCTTCTAGGAAGGCGCGGGCGTACGTTCCGGGGGAGGCGTGGCCCTGAATGAAAATCTGGTCTCCGCCGCCGGGGTGATCCTGGCCGCGGAAGAAGTGGTTGAAACCCACCTCGTAGAGCGCTGCGGACGACGCGTACGTCGCGATGTGCCCGCCGACTGCGATGCCGGGGCGCTGGGAGCGGTGCACGAGGACCGCGGCGTTCCAGCGGATCCAGGCCCGGTAGCGGCGCTCGATATCTTCATCGCCCGGAAAGTCGGGCTCGTTCTCGGTGGCGATCGTGTTGATGTAGTCGGTGGTGGGCACCATCGGTACGCCGAGGTGAAGTTCCTTGGAGCGTTTCAGCAGGCTCAGCATGATCTCGCGGCCGCGCTCGTGGCCGTGTTCGGCGACGAGCGAGTCAAGCGATTCAGACCATTCCGCGGTTTCATCCGGGTCGGCGTCGGCATTGGTCGTCGAGTACGGGTCCTGGTCGTTGACGGTCACAGTCGACCTCTCTCTGTTGTTCGCACAGCACTGTTGGTCACAGCACAGTTGGTCGAGCCGCGCAGTCGGCAGCTCGCATGTGATTCGGTGTGCCAGCAGAGGACGGGTCGGATTGCGACCATCGGCACCTCGCAAGCCTACAGATTCTCCGTGCGATATGCGCGCCGGGACACACGCGGGGTTAGGCTGAAGGATTGTTACTCCCGCGAAGATTCGCGGCGGAAGGGAAGCGCACCATGGCTCTTGAGAATGACACTCAGGCACCTGATTTCGAGCTCGTCAACCAATTCGGTGAGAGTATTCAGCTCAGCCAGTTCCGCGGGACCAAATCCGTTGCTCTGGTCTTCTTTCCGCTGGCCTTTTCCGGCATCTGCAGTGGCGAGCTGTGCGAACTGCGCGACAATCTCTCCCTCTTCGCGGACAGCGAGGTCGAAGTCATCGGTGTTTCCGTGGATTCCAAGCACGCCCTGCGCGTGTGGGGGGAGCAGGAGGGATACACATTCAACCTGCTCGCCGACTTCTGGCCGCACGGCGGCGTGGCCAAGGAATACGGCGTTTTCCTCGAGGAGAAGGGCTTCGCCAATCGGGCGACATTCCTGATCGACCAGCGGGGCATCATTCGTGCGAGTTTCATTACCGCGCCCGGTGAGGCCCGTTCGCTCGACGCCTACAAGGCGGCGCTCGAAGAACTCCAGCCCGCCTGACTGCGCGCAGGCGCGTCGAGGAGACTGTAGGCTAAGTACGTACCTGCCCGTGAGACCACGTGCTGCAGGGGCCTTTAGCTCAGTTGGTAGAGCGCCACGTTTACACCGTGGATGTCATCGGTTCGAGCCCGGTAGGGCCCACACTATTACTGCCCAATCAGAGTTTCAAAAAGAAGGGAGCCATGCGTTGTCGCGTGACTCCCTTACTAACTTAGTGATCTAGGTGGCCGCAGGATTCCCCTTGACGGACGTCGGCCGTGATCCATGCCGGTGCACCCACCGGCGCAGCAGCATCCGTTCAATGAGCGACCAGGTGGCAGAGACACCGAGGTAGAGCGCGGCGGCGAGGGGAACGATGGCCGCGAACCCGACCGTGATCAGCGGGAGCCAACTCAGCGCGCTCAGGGTCGTTGAGGGCGCGCCGAGCGTGGGCGCCACGCGCAGCATCCACCAGCGCGAGAGCAGAACAACGAGGCTGGTTGCGATCAGCAGCAGCGCGGGAACCGCGATGCCGAGCGCCGAGCCGCCCTGCACAATCAGTGCGGCGGGGCTGATGCCGAGCGCGCTACCGAACAACGTGTGGCCGAGCAACTCATTGGGATGGCCGCTGATCGTCGGCAGCACGAACAACCCGTAGACGACAGAGAGCACCGGGGCTTGCAGTAACAGTGGCAGGCAGCCGGCGAGCGGGGAAGCGCCCTCCGTTTCATAGAGCCCCAGGGTTTCGCGTTGCAGGCGTTCTTTATCAGCGCCGTGGCGCCGGCGCAGCTCAAGCAGGTGCGGAGCGAGGCGTTCTCGGGTGTGTTGCGCCCGAGCCTGCGACAGCCCGACGGGGATCAGCAGGAGGCGAACCAGAATGGTGAGCGCCACGATGGCCAGAGCCGCCGCGTTCGCTCCGGCAAGCGGAAACAGGGCGACGGCGAGGCCCTGGAGGAATTGATAAGCGACGTTGAGCGCCGCGGCGATTGGTGCGAAGGCATAGATATTCATGAAAAGCTCCCATGCGAGATACGGATATGTGGACCGTATGGTCGCGGGGAGCACACTCGTGCCCCGGTCAGGGGCGAGAAAGGACTCTAGGCGACCGCGAGAGCGCGGCCGGGAGCCCGTGCCTGCGGCTTACCGGGGGCATCCGGAACGCTTTGGCGAATACTGAGCGCAAGTTCGGGTGCGGCGAGCGGCTGCGGCCGCACGGAGCCCAGCAGCAAGGCAACCAGCGTGCCGAGCACCTCGCGAACGGATGCCGCGGCCACCGTCGCGACCGCCAACAGGGCGAACACCGCGAGCAGGGCTCCGTCGCCGCCGCCTGAAGCGGTCTCCAGCGAGGCTGCCCCCAGAGCGAGGACAACGCTGAGGCATTGCAGCAGCGGTACTCCCAGCCGGCGCATGGCGCTCTCCTCGTCTCGTGTTGGCTCGAGACTAGCAAAGCCCAGACTCACTTGGTGGTTGTGGGCGAAACGAGCGGGTAGAGCTGGTCTCGCGGGGCACCTGGCACGACTCCTTGCTGGTCTTGACCGCTCAGGACGAGGACGGGGGCTGACGGCGGGCCGCAATCGACATGTGACGCGCAGCTCGCCATGCTCGGCTAGAGTCGTAAACAGGCAGACCAATCTGGGTGTCTTGAGTAGGTGAGGCGTTGGTCTTCCAGCGGCAGGATTCGCCACCATCCCGGATTTTCTCGGAAGCCCAGCCCGACGACATGATTGTGGGGGCCATCTATGGCAGGACGCCAGCCATTCGGTGTTGCCATCGATCAGCTGTCGCGTGCCCACGAACAGAGCAGCAGCCTCTGCGATCCGTTTCTGACCGTGGTGCCGGTAGATGGCGCGGTGGTGTCCACCTTCGGTGCGCCCTTTGGCGCTGAAACCGTGTGCGCGAGCGACCAGAAGTCCGCTCGGTTCGACGAACTGCAGTTGGACCTCGGAGAGGGTCCGGGCTGGGATGCCCTGAGAACTGGGCTCCCCGTTGCCGTGCACGACATTCGTTCGGGTACGGAATCCCTCTGGCCGGCTCTCCTGAGCGCTGTGGGCGGCGTGGGGATTCGGGGCGTGAGCGCATTTCCTCTCATGATGGGGTCGCTGATGATCGGTGCCGTCGGCCTGTATTCGTGGAATCCCGGCACTCTGACGCCCCCCGAACGGCTCGATGCGTCCATGCTCGCCAGCATCGTCGCCAAACAAGTCCTGCGCCGCGCGCTGAACGCACAGACGTTTACGTCCCCCGAAGGGGATAATGAGAGTTATTCGCGACGTGTCGTGCATCAGGCGACCGGCATGGTTTTGGCTCAGCTCAACCTGTCGGCCGCGGATGCGTTGCTGATTATTCACGGGCATGCTTTCTCGAATGGTCGCACCGTTCGGGACGTGGCAGCCGATGTAGTGGCACGACGACTGGATCTCTCGTCGCTGCTGGATTCGTAAGATTGGATTATGGTGCCCCAGACACGTGAAGGTCAGTTGTTGGAGACCTTTGTTACCCTCGCCGACACACTCGTAGCGGACTACGACGTCGTTGACCTGTTGTGCACACTCGTAGACAAGTGCGCAGCACTGCTTGAGGCGGCCGCTGCCGGCATTATCCTCTCGGCCGGGGACGGTCAACTCGAGGTGGTGGCGTCGACTAATGAGCGCAGCCGGTTGGTCGAACTCTTGCAGCTGCGGGCAGGAAGCGGGCCGTGCGTCGAGAGTTTTCTGACGGGTCGGGCCGTTGCCGTTCCCGACATTGACACTGTCGGCGAGGTGTGGCCCCGATTCCGCGCCGGTGCTCTCGAGCAGGGGTTCGCGTCAATGCATGCCGTGCCGCTGCGCCTGCGGGCAACGACGATCGGGTCTCTCAACCTGTTCTGGGAACGCACGGGCGGATTGAGCGAAGCCGATATCAATACGGTCCAAGCTCTCGCGGATGTGGCCACCATCGGTATCCTGCAGGAACGCGCTATTCGCGAGAGCGACATCGTGCGCCAACAACTGCAGCGGGCCCTGAACAGTCGCGTGCTCATCGAGCAGGCCAAGGGAGTTCTGGCCTACACCCACGACGTTCACATGGGCGATGCCTTCGACCTGATCAGGGACTACGCGCGCAAGAATGGGATTCCCCTGGCCGATGTCGCCGAGCAGATCGTCAATCGCGCACTGTCCCTGTAGAGCATTCCCGTCACGCACGTTCCGTGCACGGAACGGTGCCCGCACGGAGCGGTACCTGTAGGACCCTCTCCGTACTCACGGGCAAGTCTCGAAATAATCTCAGTTTTCCCGAGAACCCCCAATCGAGGGTGAGTTGCGGCGTACACTGTTGTAAGCCACCCCAGACCCCGGTAGCGCTCAATTTCGTGGGCTTGCTAGGGGACATAATGAAGAATTTGTACTATCCGGGCGGTTCCGTCGTCACGGGAAGTGCTCTCGCTGACGCCATCATGGTGTACGCCGAAGCGTTGTGTAATCGGCGTCAGGTCGACGTTGTCGACATCCCCGTTGTCGGAGCCGACGGCCAATTGCTGAGGGCGCAGTTTCTGATCGGTGCGGCCAGCCAATTGGTCAGCGTGACGGCGGTGTCACTCCTGCCCGAGCTGGTCGAACCGGAAACACTCGACTTCCTCAATCGGAAGGCTCAGTCCGGAGCTATGATTCCTGCGGCCTGGACCCGTGAAGACCCTGCCCCGGCACAGTTCGACGAATTCGATTACTAGCTCGCCGGGCGGGCGTGTGTAATCGACGCCCGGCGTAGCGTCACCGGTAGGCTGAACCCGTGCCTTTTTCGCTTGCCGACGTCTCCCGTGTGGCCCATGACCTCTGGCCGCTGTCCGGAGCGGAAGCGTGGGACGCACCCGGGTTGACCTCGGGCAGTCTCGATCGCCCCGTCGCCTCTATCCACCTCGCCGTCGATGCGGTCGCGGGCACCGTGGATGAGGCCATCGCGGCCGGAACCGACCTTCTTCTTGTGCACCATCCTCTTCTTCTTCGAGGACTCACCTCGGTGGCGGAAGACCGGTATAAGGGCGCACTCCTGAGCCGACTCATTCGCGCGGATTGCGCCCTGCTGGCGGTTCACACGAATGCGGATGTCGTGACCGACGGGGTGTCGGACATTCTCGCCTTACTTCTCGGCTTGACCGGCGTGCAGCCGATCGTTCCGGGTGGTACTGCCCATATCGGTCTGGGCAGGGTCGGACAGCTCGTTGAGCCGATGACGCTCGGCCACCTCGCGCACGTTCTCGGCCGCCTGCTGCCGGCCACGGCATCGGGCATTCGAGTGGCGGGCGATTATCAGGCAGTCGTGCGCAGGGTTGCCCTGTGCGGTGGAGCGGGCGACTCCCTTCTGCGCGAGGCACAGGTTCTTGGATCCGACGTGTACATCACCTCCGATCTCCGGCACCACCCGGCTTCAGAGGCCCGGGAACAGGCTCGACTCTCCGTCGCGGGCACCCCTGCACTCATCGATGTCTCGCACTGGGCCAGCGAATGGCTCTGGCTCGATGGCGCTGCGGCCCAGCTCCGGGCGGCGTTGCCCGGGGTCCAGGTGACAGTCAGCGATCTCAACACCGATCCCTGGGACTTCGTCGTCATGCCGTGAGCGTGCCCCTCATTACTCTTCATCCCATCAATTACACACACGCAAAGGTCAGGACATCGTGAAGGCATCTCCACTCCAGCAGAAGGAGCTCCTGCGGCTCCAGGCCCTCGATATCAAGGTTGTGCAGGTGACGCACCAGACCTCGTCGCTGCCGCAGCTGTCGGAGCTGACGCTTCTGCAGCGCGAAGCGGATGCCGTCCGGGCCAAGATGACGAGGGAGGGTGGTGCCCTCGACGACGTGCGCACGGAACTGGGTCGCATCGAATCCGATGTTGCCGTCGTCGAAAAGCGCATAGCTCGTGACACAGATCGGGCCCAGCACACGTCTTCGATCAAAGATGTCCAGGCCTTGGAAACCGAGCTCACGGCGCTCCGCAAGCGTCTTTTCGACCTTGAGGAGATCGAGATTGCCGTAATGGAACGCCTCGAGGAGCACGAAGCGTCCGTTGCGGTCGTCGTTGCGGAGCGCGAGGCTCTGGCCGCGCGGATTCTCGCCGCCGAAACGGCTCGAGACGAGTCCCTGGAAGACCTCGACCGGCAGCTCGGCGAGCTTCGCCGCGATCGAGTCACCGTTGCGGCCACAATCGACGAAGAGTTGGTGGCTCTCTACGAGAAGCGCCGTGTCACCGGCCGCGGAAACGCGGCGGCACTCTTGCGTGCGCGCACCTGCAACGGGTGCACCATGACACTCACCGGAAACGACCTCGCCGAGGTCCGCCAGGCCGCTGCCGACGAAGTGCTGTTCTGCCCGGACTGCGGCGCCATTCTCGTTCGCACGGACGAATCCGGCATTTAGCCCTCGCCGGGAACGGTAAGCTTAGTATCCGGAATGGGTCGGCAAGACGGTCGCGTCATCTGAGTGTTTCCGGGATTCGTTTCGGGGACAGCGGGTGCCGAGGAACGTCCGGGCTCCACAGAGCAGGATGGTGGGTAACACCCACCCGGGGTAACCCGCGAGACAGTGCCACAGAAAGTAGACCGCCACCGGGCCGGGCCTTCGGGTTTGGGTTGGAGGTAAGGGTGAAACGGTGGTGTAAGAGACCACCAGAGGCCAGGGTGACCTGGTCGGCTAGGTAAACCTCGTCCGGAGCAAGGTCAGACAGAAAGCGCCAAGGCTGCTCGCCGAGCTTTCGGGTAGACCGCTAGAGGGCTGCGGCAACGTAGTCCCAAGATAGATGGCCGTCCACGGCACTTCGGTGCCGAGACAGAACCCGGCGTATCAGCCGGCCCATTCCACCCCCTGCATCGGCGCCTCTCACGGGCAGCTCCACTCGTATAATTTCTCCGGGCGCCCGGCCTGGCCGTATTTTTGGGTGATCGTCGCCTGGTCCTGGGTCACGAGAAATTCCAGGTACCGGCGGGCGCTTACCCGAGCCAGGCCCAACTCTCCCGCCACCGCGGCAGCAGACGATCCCGACGTGGCCGCGCGAAGCGCCGCCGTTACGGCGTCCAGAGTGGTGGGAGACAGACCCTTGGAGAGCTCCGCTGAGCCTCGTGGCACGTCGGGTTTCGGTCGTGGTCGGAGCATCTCATCGATTCCTGCTTGGTCAAGCGGACGTGCATGCCCGTTGTGACGCTCTCGCAGGGTCAGCCGGTGCTGCACATACTGATCGAGGCGATCCAGCAGCACGGCCGAGGCGAACGGCTTCACGAGATAGTGCATCACCCCGCCGGCCATCGCAGCCCGAACCGTCTCCAGCTCGCGCGCGGCCGTGATGGCAATGATGTCCACGGGGTCACCGGGGAGGAGGCGGGCAGCCCGCAACACATCGATTCCCGAGATATCGGGCAGGTGTATGTCGAGGAGCACTAGGTCCGGGCGCTTCGTCGAGATGAGCTCCAGACCTTCCGTCCCGGTCGTGGCCACCCCCACGACATCAAAGCCGCCGTGGGCCAGGAGGAAGCCGGTGTGAATACCGGCGATGTGACGGTCATCGTCGATGATGACCGTGCGGAGCAGTTTCATCTGAGAGAGTTCTCCTGGGTTGGTGGACGGACAGGCAAATCCAGCGCGGAGTCGAATCGTACGGTAAATTCTGCGCCGTTATCGGCGGAATCCCCTGCGCAGGCGAAACCGTGCCGACGGCGGGCAACGCGGCTCACGAGGGCCAGCCCGAACCCCCGCCCTCCTGGGTGCGTGGCATCCTTCGACGACAACCCCGGTTGAAAGATTCGCAGACGATCGGCCTCAGCCACGCCGGGGCCGTCGTCGCTGACCGTGAAGTCGATCTGCTCCCGCCACGAGCGAATACTCACATGAACGCGACCCCCTGAACCCACGGCATCGATTGCATTGTCGACGAGGTTTCCGAGCACAGTCACAGAGTCCGTTGTTCCGTCAGGGGCCAGCACGGAATCGGCGTCGACCACCAGGGTGATGCCCTTCTCAGCGCTGATCGTGCTCTTGGCCATCAGCAAGCTCGCCACGTCTGGATCGGTGATGCCGGGAGCGAGTCCTCCCGAGATCACCGAGCCGCCGTGACCCGATCGAGAGATGAAGTCTACGGCCTGCTCTATTCGACCCAGTTCGACGAGTCCGGAGATGACGTGCATCTTGTTGGAGAACTCGTGGGCCTGGGCACGCAGGGCGGCTGTCACATCACGTGCGCCGTCCAGATCGCTAAGAAGTTGATGCAGCTCGGTGCGGTCGCGGAGAATGATGACCCGGCCCACGAGCCGCCCATCCACCACGGCATCGCTCGCCCGGGCCAGTAAGACGCGCTCGCCCACCAGAATCGTCTCGTCGGCGTCGCTACCGCTCTTCAGAAGCCGCGCAAGATCCACACCGAGCACAGCAGCGGCCGGTCGTCCCACGACATCGCCTGGGGCCGCCAGGAGCCTGCGGGCTTCGTCGTTGAGCAGGGCAATGTTTGCCGAGGCATCAATGGCGGCCACCCCTTCGCCGATTCCATGGAGCATGGCGTCCCGGGTTTCCAGGAGGGCCGCGATCTGTTCGGGTTCGAGGCGATAGATTCGCCGCCAGGCCAGACGCGACACGTAGATGGCCCCCGCTGTTCCCACCAGCGCGGCACCGACGAGCCACAGGAGCAATTCGGGCAGAACTTCGCGCAGGTCGGTGGTGAGTGTGGCCTCCAGGATGCCCACAGAAGCCATACCGATAATGGTGCCGCCACCGTCGTAGATGGGAAGTTTGACCCGCCAGGATTCTCCCAGGGTGCCGGTTTGCGTGCCGACGTAGGGACGACCGGAGAGTGCAATGGAGGGATCGGTGGAGGTGGGTTTGCCGATGAGAGCGGGATTGGGATGCGAATACCGGATGCCGGCATCATCGGTGACGACAACATAGGTCACGTTGGTGGCTTCAGCAATCAACTCGGCGATCGGCTGGATGGTGGCGCTGGGGTCCGGGTCGTCGAAGGCCTGCACGATCGCCGGCAGCTCGGCAACGGACTGAGCCACAGTGACCATCCGCGCCTCGTACGCGGAACGGATCTGCTTCTCCTGCACGCGGACGGCCACCGAACCGGCCACCAGGACGACGATCAGCACGATGAGGAGCTGCAGGAAGAACAACTGCGTTCTCAGCGACATCGACTGGATCATTTCCCCATTCTCACACGAGACTCCCAGCCGACCTGTTCGGATGGGCCAGGGACCGGAGACTTCCTGACCGAAAAGACCAGAATGTGCACTATGACCGAATTCTTCCGTCGACCCGCACGCGTCTCTACGCTGGGATCCTGCGCAAGGATGCGCATCACACCGATGTGAGGAAATACCATGAAGCTCGACCCAATGACGCGTCGCTCGGCCTATGCCGTCGCTGCCGCGGCATCCGTGATTCTGCTGGCTGCCTGCAGCACGACGGCCGCCGACACCTCGTCGTCTACCGGCATCGACACACTCAACATCGTCGTTCCGGCCGACCCGGGCGGTGGGTGGGACCAGACCGGCCGCGCCATCGAGAAGGACCTGCAGACCAACAACCTCGTGACGAGCGCCTCGGTCGTCAATATCGGCGGGGCCGGCGGCACGAACGGCCTGGCATCGTTGAAGACCGAAAAGGACATGAACACTCTCCTGGTTATGGGTTACGTCATGGTCGGTGCCGTGGAGACCAACAATTCAGCGAATCGCATCGAAGACACCACACCGATCGCGCGGCTCACAGACGAACCGCTCGTCGTGGTCGTTCCCGAGAACTCGCCATACGAAACCATTGACGACCTGCTGGCCGACATCAATGCGCAGGGCCAGGGAGTATCGATCACGGGCGGTTCCGCGGGCGGTGCGGACCACATCTTGGGGGGAATGATGCTCAAGGCCGAGGGAATCAGTGCCGACAAGCTCAACTACATCCCGTATTCCGGCGGCGGCGAGTCGCTCGCAGCACTGTTGGGCAACAAGGTCAACGCGGGTATCTCCGGAGTCGGGGAATACGCCGAACAGGTCAAGGCGGGCAAGCTGCGAGCCCTGGCCGTTTCGGGCTCTGATGCCGCCCCGCAGCTCCCCGACGTCGAGACGTTGACCGACCAGGGCATCGACGTGGTGCTGACCAACTGGCGCGGCGTCGTAGCCCCCGGCACGATTGACGCTGCCCAGGCGCAAAAGCTCACGAAGTTGATGGAAGACCTGCACGCGAGCGACACCTGGAAGAGCACCCTGTCCGACAACAACTGGGCGGACGCCTTCATGATCGGCGACGAGTTTGCGACCTTCCTGACCGACGACATCGCCACCGTCAAGGTCACCCTGAAAGACATCGGTCTGCTGCAGTAGCCATGAGTTCTCAGCTACCTGAGACGGCCAGCGGGGGCAGCGCACTCGGCGTCACCCCCGTTCGGCCCGTCGGAGAAATAGTTTTCGCCCTGGTGATTCTCAGTCTGGGCATTGTCGGATTTGTTGCCGGAGCCGGAATCATGACTCCGTCGTCGGCCAGCGACATCGGGCCACGGGCCTTCCCTTTCCTCGTGTCCGGCCTGCTCGTTGTCATCGGAATCGGCTTGATCATTCAACTGCTGCGCGGGCATGTCGGCGTGGCTGACGAGGGTGAAGACGTGGACCCCACTGTGAAGACGGATTGGCTCACGGTGGCGAAGCTGGTTGTCTGCATCGCTGTGCACACGATTCTGATCGTGCCCCTCGGGTGGCCCGTTGCCGCGGCAGTGCTGTTCTTCGGCGCGGGCTGGTCCCTCGGGGCGAAGCCCTGGTGGCGCAACGCCCTCATCGCCGTCGCCCTCGCCCTCGTCCTGCAGTACGTGTTCGCCGGACTCCTCGGCGTGTCGTTGCCTGCCGGATTCCTCCTCGAAGGAGTGAGTTTTCTCAATGGATAATTTCATGAACCTGATGGATGGGTTCTCGGTTGCCATGCAGCCCATGTACCTGCTCTACGCGCTCGGCGGCGTCTTCATCGGAACGGCCATCGGCGTGCTTCCAGGGATCGGGCCGGCCATGACTATCGCTCTCCTGATGCCGATCACGTACAGTCTCGAGCCGACGGCAGCCATCATTGTTTTCGCCGGGATCTACTACGGCGGCATGTACGGGGGCTCGACAACATCGATCTTGCTCAACACGCCGGGGGAATCGGCGTCCATCGTAACGGCCCTCGAAGGCAACAAAATGGCGAAAGCCGGGCGCGGGGCTGCCGCGTTGGCGACCGCCGCGATCGGTTCGTTCGTTGCGGGAACTCTTGCGACGGTTCTGCTGAGCTTTCTCGCCCCCGTCGTGGCGGAATTCGCGGTTCAAATCGGCCCAGTCGAGTACGTCGCCCTGATGCTCGTGGCGTTCCTCACCGTGGGGGCGCTACTCGGGGCATCCGTTCTTCGTGGTCTCGCTTCTCTCGCTCTCGGCCTCTTCATCGCCCTCATCGGAGTCGATGCGCTGACAGGTCAGCAGCGCTACACCTTCGGTAATCCGTTCCTGGCCGACGGCGTTGACGTTGTGCTCGTGGCCGTGGGCCTCTTTGCCGTCGGAGAGGCGCTGTACGTCGCGTCGCGCCTTCGCCACGGCCCGGTGAAGGTGATTCCGGTCAGTGGCGGCTGGACGAAATGGATGAAGAAGGACGACTGGAAACGCTCCTGGAAGCCGTGGATCCGGGGCACCTTCATCGGCTTTCCCATCGGCACGATTCCGGCAGGGGGAGCGGATGTCGCCACCTTCCTCTCTTACGCCGCCGAGCGCCGGCTGGCCAAGGGCCCGAACAAGCGCCAGTTCGGAAAGGGGGCCATCGAGGGCGTGGCCGGGCCCGAATCCGCCAACAATGCGGCCGCGGCCGGAGTCCTCGTTCCGTTGCTCACCCTCGGAATTCCCACAACCGCCACGGCCGCCATGATGCTCGTGGCCTTCCAGCGATATCAGATCCAACCCGGGCCACTGCTTTTCGAAACCCAGGGTGCCCTCGTGTGGACGCTGATCGCGAGCCTGTACGTGGGCAATCTAATGCTGCTGGTGCTGAACCTGCCGCTCGTGGGGATCTGGGTCAAGATTCTGCAGATCCCGCGACCGTACCTGTACGCGGGAATTCTGGTGTTCGCCGGACTCGGGGCCTTTTCGCTGAATTTCACCCCGGTGGATGTCGGCATCCTCTTGGTCGTTGGGCTGCTGGGCTTCTTCATGCGACGCTACGGGTATCCGATCGCGCCGATGGTGGTGGGTTTGATTCTCGGGCCCATTTTCGAGAACCAGCTTCGGCGTTCTCTGGCCATCTCGCAGGGGGACCCGACAGCACTCGTTGCTTCTCCCATTGCGGCGACGATCTATGCGTCGCTCATTGTGATCTTCGCGCTGTCATATTGGATGAAACGACGCCAGCGCTCCATGGAGAGTGAGACCGCGTCGAGCGACTCGCCTTCTGAGAGAAGTGACGTCGCGGCGTAGGCGGCATCACCAGTGGATTCGACTGAATTCGGCGCGAAGTTTTCGACCTCGCGCCGGGTTCAGCGTCTCCAGCCAGGACAGGCGTCCCAGCAGGTGGGCGCGAAACTCCGGATGTGCTCCCCGGTTCTGGGACTCGGGTCCATGACGCGCACAGTTGTGGATGATCGCCTTGAGCCGGTCGCTCTCCTGGCGTGACATGTTAGTCTGCGTGTTCACGACGATGCCGGTTACGGTCTGTTTTACGCTTGCCCGCCGCACTCGGGTCTTGTGGGGGTTCACGAGGTGTCCCTCTGCGGCGACGATGCGCTCTACGCCGCGCGCGAAGGCATCCGCTCGTCGGGCCAGCGTCAGGTCGCCGCTAAACGCCAGGTCGTCGGCGTATCGCGTGTAAACGCTTGACGCCGCGGCCGCCCACCCCGCCAACCGTGAATCCAGCCTGCGAAGCGCGAGATTCGCGAGCATGGGAGATGACGGTGCACCCTGCGGCAGATGTGTGGCGGCGAGGGCCTGTCGGAGCGCGAAGCGCTCTTCGGGCCGTCCGCCGGCGGGCATGGCTGCAATGACCCGCGGGGGAGCGGCGGTCGTGCACAAGCCCGTGATTGTGTAGGCGACCGCTTCGGGAAGCCCGGCGCGGCGGAGTGTGCCGTAGATTCGGGCCCCCGTCACGCGGGCGAAGAACGTGGTGAGGTCCAGGGAGATCACCACGTCCGTACCGGTATGCCGTGACGCTCCCGTCACAGCGCTTCGGCCCGGCACGAACCCGTGCGCGGCATCGTGCGTGGGTACCAGCCCGATGACACCGGTCAGCAGGGTGCGCTGGGCGGATCGGAGCCGAGCGCCGGGGATTTCCAGCAGCCGCGGCGTGCGTCCTGCACGAGCGCGCCACTCGTAGCGATAGTGCTGGAGGGCCCCGGACGGGGCATGCCGATTCCACTGTCTTGTATCGGCAAACCAGTCAAGGTCGCCGATGGGCAGCTCGAGAAAGTCGGCGAGCTCGGCCAGGGTGCCGAGTGGCGGAACGACGCCGGGCACGGGTCGTGCCCTCGTCAGCGGAATGCGGTGATGCGCGAGGCCGATCGGAACGCCACTGGCATCCGCGTGGGCGACCGCGGCCCGGAAGACGTCGGCCGCTGCGATGAACGCTGTCAGTGCACGCGGGGCGTCGTGCGGAGCCTCCCGGTAGACCGTCAGGGTCTCGCGCACGAGCGGACCCAGCCACCGGCGTCGAGCGCCGAGAACCGCGCTGCCGGCTTCCGATAAGGCGGTGGCGTGCCAGAACTTCGACGACAGAAATGCGAGCGCCAGCGTGCTGGCAACCTCAGAAGACGACGGATGCGGTCGACGCGCCAGCACCAGGGCCGCCGGGGTGGCACCTCGCAGCTTCGACGTCATCGGGCGGCTGCAGGATCGGAAGCGAGCATGCGATGGTTTCCGGGCGACTCGTCACTGGGTGCAGGCGCCGAGCTGCGCGGAGCGCAGAGACGCGCCTGCGGCGCTCGTTCCAGGTCGGTCTTCGTGCCCCGGGGTAACCCCGGAGAGGGCAGCACATCACGTGCACTACCCGCCTCGCCCGGAAACCACCGCATGTGGGTCACACTAGCAAGCCAACGGTGCCAGGCGCTGGCTACCGGGCCTGTACGAGGTCGGCGGACACCGTGAACGTCTGCACCCGCGGCGGAAATTCGGGCGTGAGCCGCATCTCAACACGCAGGCGGCCAGCGCGGCCTTGAACGTGCCACACGAGATGCGTGGGGCTGGTCGAGGTTTCATGGGCGCCGATCAGGAGCGCCGCAGCGTCCGGTTGCCTAGACCCGGGTGCCAGACCGCCGACAGCCCGGATGGCCTTCGCTATGTCCTCCTTGCGGCGCTCGTAGCTGTCGTCCAGGGAGATGTTGTCGGCGAATACGACCTGGGCCGTCACGTCATCCCACTCTCGGATGAGTCCGGTCAGTGATCGTTGCGCTGATCGGGCGGCGGGTAAGACCGTGGACGCAGGGTGATGTGCCGCCGCGTCGAGCACGTCGAAGGCCTGCGTGGTCGCCAAGGAAAGCCGAGAATGCGTGGCATTGCCGAAAGCGACAATGCCGTGACCTCCGGCGGCTGACCAGCGCATGTGGGCGGAGAAACCCGGGTAGCCGCCGGAGTGCGACACCACGGCGCCGTGCGGGTACTGCTCGACGAACAGCCCGAAGCCGTAGCCGGTGGGGTGCCGCGGAAGCGTCGGAACAAAGCGGTGCAGTTGCTGCATCTCGCGCCGGCTGGCGCGAGAGAGCGGCGAAGGCGGTTCCACGGCGGGAGAAACGTCGAAGGCTTCGGCCAACCAGCAGGCCCAGCGCGTTACATCGGAGACGGTGCTGAAGAGCCCGCCGATGGGCGAGAAGGCGCCGGGCGAGGAGAACGGGAGCGCACGCCATCCGCCATCGAGCCAGCGGGTCCCCTCGGCGAGGCCGCCGGCGGCGGCAACCGAGGCGTCGAAGCCCGTGCCCGTCAGGCCCAGTGGAGTGAGAAAGCGTTCCGTGATCAGGTCGCGGTAGCCACGGCCGGCAGCCTTCTCGATGACACGCCCGAGAAGCGCGAAACCCAGGTTCGAATAGGCGAACCGCGTACCGGGCATCGACTCGATTGTGACGCCGCGCCGAAGGACATCGTCAAAGTCCGAATCTCCGAGGGCCTCCTGCCGATCTGCCCAGGGATCGTCGGTCGGCAGCCCGGCAGACATCGTCAGGAGCATTCGAATTGTCGGCACCGGGGCATCCGCTCCGGGAAGACGGGCCGAATCGAAGGCCGGCACGAAGCGGGTGATGGGGTCGTCGAGGTTCAGGGCGCCGCTGTCCCGCAGCAGTAGCACCGCGGCCGCGGTGAAACTCTTCGTACACGATGCAATACGGTAGGCGGTGTCGGGCCCAGGCAGAGCGCCGTCTGGCCCTTCCCCCGCCGCGCCGAACCGCACAAGGCCCACCCGTTCGAACGTGCCCCAGGCCAGGCTCGGTGCGGATCCGCGTGAGTGGTGCTCGGCGAAAACGGCGTCGACGGCATCGAGTGCGGCGGTCACCGTCTACTCCCGGAATTTGACCGCGAGCGCAGCCGCACCGAGGATTCCGGCGTTGTTGCGGTGCACGGCGGGAATAATGCGCGTCTTCAGGCGAAGTAACGGGAGGAAGTCCTCGTGATGCTTGGACACCCCACCGCCTACGATAAAAAGATCGGGGGAGAACAGCTGCTCGAGGGTCGCGTAGTACTTCTGCAGGCGTGCGGCCCATTTGTCCCAGCTGAGATTCTCCCGCTCCTTGGCGGAGTATGCGGCCCGGGTCTCGTAGTCTTTCCCGTCGATCTGGAGATGACCGAGCTCGGTGTTGGGCACGAGCACGCCATCGTTGAGCAGGGCGGTACCTATTCCCGTGCCGAGAGTCGTGAGGATCACGACACCGGCAACACCTGTGGCCGCGCCGAATTGGGATTCGGCGTAACCGGCGGCATCCGCGTCATTCACGAAGTGAATGGGAACCTTCAGTGCCTTTTCGAAAAGGGCCTCGGCTCCCAGACCGATCCATCTGTCAGAAACGTTGGCGGCGCTCATCGTGTGACCATGCTTGATGACGGCCGGAAAACACACGCCGACAGGGAGATTCTCGGTGTCGGAGGCCACCTGGCTAAGGAGCTGCTGCGTGGTCTCGATGATGTCTTGCGGGCGTCCGCCCTTGGGCGTGGGTAACTTGACCCGATCCGAGAGGAGGGCACCCGTGGAGAGATCGACGATCGCTCCCTTGATTCCCGTTCCGCCGATGTCAATGCCGATGGCCGTCGTTGCGCTCATTGTTAAAACCTACCCGTTACGGGAGAGTCAGAATTTCGGCGCCGCGCTCGGTCACCACGAGCGTGTGCTCGAACTGTGCGGTCACGCTGCGGTCCCTGGTCAACACTGTCCAGTCGTCGCTCCACATATCCCAGTCGGCCGACCCGCCCAGGGTGAGCATCGGTTCGATCGTGAAGACCATGCCCACCTCCATCACGGTGTCGTAGTGCGGGGCGTCGTAGTGGGGAATGATGAGGCCCGAATGGAACGCCGCACCCACGCCATGGCCGGTGTAGTCGCGAACGACGCCGTAGTTGAAGCGTTTCGCGTAGGACTCGATGGCGCGACCGATCACGTTGACCTGTCGTCCGGGAGCCACCGCCTTGATGCCGCGGTTCATCGCTTCCCTGGTACGGTCCACGAGCAGGGTGACCTCCTCGGTCGCTTCGCCCACGATGAATGTGACGTTGGTATCTCCATGGACTCCGTTCTTGTATGCGGTGATATCGAGGTTGACGATGTCTCCGTTTTCCAACACGGTGTTGTCGGGGATGCCGTGGCAGATGACCTCGTTCACCGAGCTGCACAACGATTTGGGGTACCCGCGATAGCCGAGGGTCGACGGATAGGCATCGTGGGCGACGATGTAGTCGTGCCCGATGACGTCGAGCTGCTCGGTGGTGACGCCGGGGCGGATGGCACGTCCCACGGCCTCGATTGCACGCGCGGCGATCAAGCCCGACTCGCGGATGAGCGCAATCTGTTCGGGGGGATACACGTCCGAGCCGGCGAAAGGGCTCGGACCTTTCTTACCGACGTATTCGGGACGCACGATGTGTGACGGAACGGGGCGCATCGACGACACGCTTCCAGGGATGAGGTGACCAGTTGAATCCTTAGGCATAAGATCAACCCTATGGCCGAGGACAAAGAAAACCAGTTCTGGTACAACATGCGCACAGGTGCCGTTGAACGGGGCTTCCAGTCGCCCTCCGTCGATCGGGTGGGCCCGTTTGCCAACCACGACGAGGCGACTCACGCCCTGGAAAAGCTTCGTGCCAATAGCGCCAAATGGTCTGAAGACGACGCGCGCGACGATCGCTAAACCGGAAACGTCCGAGAAGCACCGACCGAGGGACCTTACTCGTAGTTGTGCTCTGCAGCCGGGTAGGCGCCGGAGTTGACGTCATCCCGGAAATTGTGTACGGCATCCGTCAGGACCTGCCGCACATTCGCGTATTGGCGGACAAAACGCGGCACACGCCCGTCCGTCATGCCCGCGAAGTCAGTCCAGACCAGCAACTGACCGTCAACCGAGGGGCCGGCACCGACTCCGATCGTGGGAATGTCGAGCGCCGCCGTCACCCGTTTGGCCACCGAACCGGGCACCATCTCGAGCACCACGGCAAAGGCTCCGGCCTCCTGCACCGCCAGGGCATCGTCGATCAGATTCTGCGCGGCGTCACCTCGTCCCTGGATGATGTGGCCGCCGAGGCCGTGTTCGCTCTGTGGGGTGAAGCCCACGTGGCCCATCACCGGGATGCCGGCCGACACAATGCGCTTGATCTGCTTGTGGCTGCGAACGCCGCCCTCAAGTTTCACGGCGTGGGCTTGCGCCTCTTTCATGAAGCGAACCGCGGTCGCGAGGGCCTGGTCGGCGCCGCTCTCATACGAGCCGAACGGCATATCCGCCACGACGAGGGCACGCGTGACGGCGCGGGCAACCGCGCGCGTCAGGGGAATTAGCTCATCAATCGTGACCGGCAGGGTCGTTTCATACCCGAAGACGTTGTTCCCAGCCGAGTCGCCCACGAGTAGAAAGTCGATTCCGGCCTGATCGAAGATCTGCGCGGTCAGCATGTCGTAGCTGGTCAGGCCCGTGATCGGAATTCCCTGCTTCTTCGCGTTGTGGAAATGCCGGGTTCGAACCCGCTTGGGCCCGTCCGGGGCATGGCCGTAAGGGTGCTGCTCGGGAGCGGGCTGTGACGAGTCTGGCGTAGCGGGGCCTGGCGCGATCGATTCTGACATGCCACAAGTGTAGTCAAACCCGCAATACGCACGCCGAGACAGTACCCTAGAGGTGAACCAGAAGGGGCTGAATGGACAAGCAGCGCGATTTCGTTCTTCGTACCATCGAGGAGCGAGGAATCAAGTTCGTTCGACTGTGGTTCACCGACGTGGTGGGAACTTTGAAATCCGTCGCCATCGCGCCGGCAGAAGTCGAGGGCGCCTTCAATGAAGGCCTCGGGTTTGACGGCTCCGCGATCGAAGGCCTGACCCGTTCGTTTGAGGCAGACGTGCTGGCCCACCCGGACCCGACGACGTTTCAGATCCTTCCGTGGCGCGGCGAAGTCGACCCGACCGCTCGCATGTTTTGCGACATCACCACGCCGGACGGACAGCCTGCCGTCGCCGACCCCCGCAACGTGCTCAAGCGCACCCTGGCCAAGGCGGCCGAGCGCGGCTTCACCTTCTACACCCACCCCGAGATTGAGTTCTATCTGCTCAAGTCGTCGAAGTTCGGCAAGAACGGGCCCGTACCGGTTGATTCGGCCGGGTATTTCGACAACGTTCCCGGCGGAACCGCGCACGATTTTCGTCGCCGTTCGGTGCGCATGCTCGAAGACCTCGGTATCTCCGTGGAGTTCAGTCACCACGAGGCTGGGCCCGGCCAGAACGAGATTGACCTCCGCTACGCGGATGCGCTGACGACGGCAGACAACATCATGACCTTCCGCACCGTGGTGAAGGAAGTGGCCATCGAGCAGGGCGTCTACGCAACATTCATGCCCAAGCCCATGTCGGAGCATCCCGGATCCGGCATGCACACCCACATGTCGCTTTTCGAGGGCGATGTTAATGCGTTCTTCGAGGCGGGCGCACAATACCAGCTGTCTAAAATCGGTCGGCAGTTCATCGCCGGTCTGCTCAAGCACGCTCCGGAAATCACCGCCGTCACCAACCAGTTCGTGAACTCCTACAAGCGACTCTGGGGCGGCGACGAAGCCCCGAGCTTTGTCTGCTGGGGACACAACAACAGGTCGGCGCTGATCCGCGTGCCGCTCTACAAACCGAACAAGGGACAAAGCGCACGCGTCGAGTATCGCGCCATTGATTCGGCCGCGAACCCATACCTGGCCTACTCCCTCATGCTTGCTGCCGGCCTGAAGGGTATCGAAGAGGGCTACGAGCTTCCGGCGGAGGCCGAGGACAACGTGTGGAGTCTGAGTGACACCGAGCGCCGTGCCCTGGGCTACACGCAGTTGCCCGCCAGCCTCGACCACGCCATCCAATACATGGAAGAATCCGAGCTTGTTGCCGAGACCCTCGGGGAGCAGGTCTTCAACTATGTTCTGCTCAACAAGCGCCAGGAGTGGCGTGACTATCGCTCCCAGGTGACTCCGTTCGAGCTTCGCAAGAACCTCGAGATGTTGTAGGAGCGAACCGGGAGCTTGGCGATGGCGCGGGAAGTGCTCACTCTGACCGAATTGGCCAGGGTTGGTTTCGTCCATCTCAGCGAGGTGCGTGTGCGCCTCGCCGAGGTGAGTGAGCTGGGTGGGCCGGAGAGCGCGGAACTTCTGCCGCTCTTGGCGCGGGCCGCAAATCCGGATGCGGCACTCGGTGCCCTCGTCGACATGCTGCGCCAGGGAACGCCGGAGATCCACCACTTCCTGGCGAGCCCAGATTCCGCGTTACGTCTGGTGCGGGTGCTGGGAGCGTCAAGCGGATTGGCGGGTTTCTTTCTGCGGCACCCGGAAGAACTTGATGTCCTCGAGCAGCCGATGGGGTCGTTGCCCACCGTAGAGGAGCTGACCGACGACCTCCTCGACTCCGTCGGCGCTCGGGACGGGTTCTCCACTCTCGTCGATGACGCCGCCTGGGTAGCCCTTCGAGTGCGCTACCGGCGCCGGCTCGCGGCCGTCGCCGCGTTTGACCTGGAACAGGCCGACCCCCTGGCGGGAGTGGATGGTATCGCCGGCACGTTGGCCGACCTGGCGACGGCGGCACTCGAGGCGGCCCTCGCCGTTGCCCGCAGCATGACGAGCGGCACAGTAGCCGCACGGGGCGTGTTCCCACGCGAGCAGGTGGGGGCAACCCGGCTGGCCGTCATCGGCATGGGCAAGGCCGGGGCAAGCGAACTCAACTACGTCAGCGATGTCGACGTCATCTTCGTGGCCGACGGTAACCCGGAGGCCGGCCTGGATACGACCCGCGCCGTGGAAATCGCCATCAGACTGGCGATCCTCATGATGCGAGGCATGAATGAGGCATCCGTCGAGCCCGAACTCTGGGAGGTCGACCCGAACCTCCGTCCGGAAGGCAAAAGTGGTGCCCTGGTGCGTTCCATCGAGTCCCACATCGCCTATTACGATCGCTGGGCAAAGAGCTGGGAGTTCCAGGCCCTCCTGAAGGCGCGCACCCTCGCCGGTGATCGCGAACTGGGCGCCCGCTACGTGGAGGCCGTTGCCCCCAAGGTGTGGAGCAGCGCCGGCCGCGAGAATTTCGTCGAATCCGTGCAGCGGATGCGCGAGAGGGTCACTGACAACATCCCGGACGATGAAGTCGACTTCCAGCTCAAGTTGGGTCCAGGCGGACTGCGGGACATCGAATTCACCGTGCAGCTGCTGCAGCTCGTTCACGGTCAGTCCGACCCCGCTGTGCGGCAGAGGGGCACTCTTCCCGCCCTCACGGCTCTGGCCCAGGCTGGCTACGTCGGTCGAGCAGAGGCCGCCGAATTCGCCCAGGACTACCGAATGTTGCGCCTGATGGAACATCGCCTGCAGTTGGAGAAGCTGCGCAGGACGCATCTTGTGCCCCGGGACGAGGCCAACCTGCGTGTTCTCGCGCGCGCCACCGGGCTCGCAACAAGTGCGAGCGCCCTGTCCTCGCGCTGGGCGGAGACGAAGCAGCGTGTCCGGGGACTGCACGAGCGTCTCTTTTACCGTCCCCTGCTCAGCGCCGTGGCGGCGCTGCCGGCCGAGGGCCTCAACCTCACGAGCGCGCAGGCGGAGGCACGACTTGCCGCCATTGGCTTTATCAATACCCCGGGCGCGCTCGGTCATATCGCGGCGCTCTCCGGTGGGGTGTCCCGTCGGGCCACGATCCAAAGGCATCTCTTACCCGTGATGCTCCAGTGGTTCTCGCAGGGCGCCGATCCCGATTACGGTCTGTTGGCCTTTCGTCGTCTGAGCGACAATCTCGGCTCGACGTACTGGTTCCTCCGGATGCTGCGGGATTCTTCCGGCGCGGCCGAGCGTCTGACTCGAGTTTTGTCCGGGTCGCGCTACGTGGGGGAGCTGCTGGAGAAGATTCCTGAGGCGGTGGCCTGGCTGGAGAATGAGGAGGACCTGCGCCCCCGGCCACTGTCGGCCCTGCTGGATGAGACACGGGCAGTACTCGCCCGGCACGAGAGTGCGGATGCTGCGGCGTCCATCCTCCGCACGGCGCGTCGTCGGGAGATGCTGAGGCTCGCCTTCGGGTCGATCCTGGGCAGGATCTCCATTGATGAGTTGGCCGTCGGTCTCACCGATGTCACCTCCAACTTCATTCGCGGGGTGATCGCTGCGATACGCGGCCGCGAGCTGAACGAGCCGGGGGTCGCGCGGCCGCTGGCTCCGCAGACTCCCGACGGCATCGAGTTCGCGGTGATCGCCATGGGCAGGTTCGGAGGATCCGAACTCGGCTTCGGTTCCGATGCCGACGTCATGTACGTCTTCCGCAGCGGACTACTCGAGGGGGCAGCCGCCCACGAAAGGGCAAGTTTCATCGTTCGAGAGCTCAAGCGTCTGACCGATGACGACCGCCTGCCGCTCGACCTCGACATCGGTCTGCGCCCGGAGGGGAGCAACGGGGCCATTGTGCGGTCCCTCGACTCCTACGCGGCCTACTATGCACGCTGGTCGCTCACGTGGGAGGCACAGGCCCTGCTGCGCGGGCGCGGTGTCGCCGGTGACGTCGGCCTGCAGCGGGACTTCGAGCGGCTCGCCGACGAGGTGCGGTACCCGACCGCCATCGCCGACAGCGAAGTACGCGAGGTGAAACGCATCAAGGCGCGCGTTGAAAAGGAACGGCTGCCACAGGGGGCCGACCCGAACCGGCACCTCAAACTCGGGCGTGGGTCCCTGAGTGATGTCGAATGGTTCGTACAGCTCATGCAGCTACAGCACGCCGCGGCAGTACCGGCATTGCGCACGACATCCACGTTGGTGACCCTCTCCGCTGCTACGGATGAGGGGCTCATCGGCGCCGAGGACGCGGCTACCCTGCGCGCGGCCTGGCTTTTCGCCTCCCGCGCGCGTTCCGCAATCACCCTATGGACAAATAAGACCTCCGACGTGCTTCCCGGCGACAGGGCTCAGCTCGAGGGAATTGCTCGCGTGCTCGAGTACCCGCCCGGCTCGGCGACGCAACTCGAGGACGACTACCTGTCGGTGACCCGACGTGCCCGTGCCGTGTTCGAGCGTCTCTTCTATGGACCTATCGAGCGCCCAGGGCCCAACGTCGCCTGATCGGCTCGCGCACGGACGAGAGAAGGACCGCGTCCGGGGACGCGGTCCTTCTTGGTTCTCGGAACTACTTACACCCCGTAATAGAGCTCGAACTCGAAGGGGTGGGGACGCTGCGCGAGCGGCTTGATCTCGTTCTCGCGCTTGTACTCGATCCAGGTCTCGATGAGCTCCGGGGTGAACACGTTGCCTGCGAGCAGGAAGTCGTGGTCGGCCTCGAGCGCCTGCAACGCCTCTTCGAGAGAGGCGGGAACCTGCGGGATGTTCTTGGCTTCCTCGGGCGGCAGCTCATAGAGGTCCTTGTCGACGGGCTCGTGGGGCTCGATCCGGTTCTTGATGCCGTCGAGGCCGGCCATCAGCTGCGCAGCGAAGGCGAGGTACGGGTTGCCGGATGCGTCGGGCGCGCGGAACTCGAGACGCTTAGCCTTCGGGTTCGTACCCGTGATCGGGATGCGAATGGACGCGGAACGGTTTCCTGCGGAGTAGACCAAGTTAACCGGTGCCTCGAAGCCCGGAACGAGGCGGTGGTAGGAGTTCACCGTGGGGTTTGTGAAGGCGAGCACTGCGGGGGCGTGCTTGAGCAGGCCTCCGATGTACCAGCGCGCGACATCCGAAAGCCCGCCGTAGCCGGCCTCGTCGTAGAACAACGGCTTGCCCTCGGCCCACAGGGACTGGTGGGTGTGCATGCCGGAGCCGTTGTCGCCGAAGAGCGGTTTGGGCATGAAGGTGGCCGTCTTGCCCCAGTCGTGTGCCGTGTTCTTGACGATGTACTTGAACTTGAGCAGGTCGTCCGCGGCATGGACCATCGTGTCGAACTTGTAGTTGATCTCGCCCTGTCCTCCGGTACCCACCTCGTGGTGGCTGCGCTCGAGGATGAGGCCGGCGTCGATCAGCTTGAGGCAGATGTCGTCACGCATGTCGACGTGCTGGTCGACGGGGCTGACCGGGAAGTAGCCGCCCTTGAAGGGCGTCTTGTTGGCAAGGTTTCCCCCTTCTTCCTTCTTGCCGGAATTCCAGGCGCCTTCGCTGGAGTCAACCGAGTAGAAGCTCGTGTGCTGGTTCACTTCGTAGCGAACGTCGTCGAAGATATAGAACTCCGCTTCGGAGCCGAAGAAGGCGGTGTCTCCGATTCCGGTGGAGGCGAGGTACTTCTCGGCCTTCTTTGCTACCTGGCGTGGATCCTTCGAATAGATTTCGCCGTTGCGGGGGTTGTAGATGTCGAACAGCATGATGAGGGTGCGCTCGGCGCGGAAGGCGTCGATATAGGCGGTGGACACATCGGGGATGAGCTGCATGTCTGATTCGTGGATCGACGCGAATCCGCGGATCGACGAACCATCAAACATCTGGCCGACTGTGAAGAACTCTTCATCAACGGTCGAAGCCGGGATGTTGAAGTGCTGCTGCACACCAGGGAGGTCTGTGAAACGGATGTCAAGAAACTTGACGTCAGTCTCTTTGATGAACTTGAGCACTTCTGACGAATCGCGGAACATGCGGGTTTACTCCAAACGACGTGGGCGTGGATCTCGCAGTGTTGCACACTGCGGCTCCCTTGAGATTAGTGTGGCGGCATTACCCGACCGTGACGCTTATGTTTCACACATGTTACAGGCGGGGTCACTCGATAGACTCATCGAGTGCCCGACTCAGCCTCCAGATCCAGCCCCTCCGGACCACCCGCGCCGAGCGAATGGCCCGGTGAGCGCCTGGGTCTGCCGCGTTCGGGACCCGGCTCCGTGGCCAGGCCCGGACGAAGAATCGCCGGGGTTGCTATCGACTGGGCTCTCGCCGTCGTGGTCTCCGTCTTTTTCTTTCAGTACAACGCCTTGGCAACGACGGTGATCTTCGTGGTGCTGCAGCTCGTGTTCATCCCTACCCTGGGCGGGAGCATCGGGCACCGGTTCGTTGGCCTCCGGGTCGTCCCGCTCTTCGGCGGCTGGATCGGCCCCTGGCGCGGCATCGTACGGTCGGTGTTGTTGGGTGTCGTGCTTCCCGCCCTGGTCTGGGATTCGGACCAGCGCGGCTTCCACGACAAGTTCGCCGGTACCGTGCTCATCCGATCCTGACCGCTTCACATCATCCGGATACACAAAACGGGCACCCGCTGTGCGGGTGCCCGTTTTTGTGATCTGTGCTTAGCCGCGCTGCGGCCGAGCCTTCATGGGATCGACGCCTTTGGGGATGGGCAATTTAGTCGTCATGGAGGACAGACGGTTGTTGACGGCCAAAACCTCGGCCTTGGTGAGAGTGGGCTTGATGCGGGTCAGACGACGCGCCAGCTTGTGCAGGGGCACCGCGTCGGTGTCCGGTCCAACGGAAATGACCGTGACGGTGACGTTTCCGCCGACCTTCGCGACACGTCGTCGTTCGTCATCGACCATGCGTGCCGTCCGGGTCTTGGGACCCTCGCTGATGAGCACGACGCCGCCACGCCCCACGGCACGGTACACCGCGTCCTGGGTCTTGCCATTCACGGCCACCGGCATTTCACTCCCTACCCAGCCGCGCTTGAGCGAGCTGCGCAGCACGGCCCCGACGGCACCCGGCTGTCCTTCGATCTGGGAATAGGCGGCTTTCTCGGCCCGTCGACCCAGCACGATGAGCATGACGAGGATTCCCGCCAGCACCCCGGACACGGCCCACAAGATGATTGTGAGCACACTTCCCGGAGAGAGGAGCAGCCCGAGGGCCACACTGATGAGAACCGGGACCAGAAAACCGAGAATCAGGATCCAGACGATGTTGGAGTCGTAACGCCTCGTCATCTGGAAGACCTGCCACATTTGCTTCATGCGACCGGGCTTCTTCGGTTTTTTGGGGGACTTGTCCTTGCTGCGTGCCATGAACCTAAGACTACCCAGTCGCCTGAATGCTTCGTGACCGAATTTGGTTACGAAACCGCCTGCGCGAACCCGAGCGAGGCATCCGCGAGGCTACGCAATTCTTCGGGCACCTCTCGGCCCGTCGCCTGCATCGATTGAGCCCACAGTCGCCCCGCCCGGTAGGACGAACGCACGAGCGGTCCGGACAGCACCCCGATGAAGCCGATGGCCTCTGCCTCTTCCTTGAGTTCGACGAACTCCTCCGGACGAACCCAGCGTGCGACGGGCAGGTGACGTGCGCTCGGCCGCAGGTACTGCGTGATTGTGATGATGTCGGTTCCGGCGTCGTGGAGATCCTGCAGGGCCTGGCTCACTTCGGCGCGATCCTCGCCCATACCCAGAATCAGGTTGGACTTCGTGATCATGCCTGCGGTCCGGCCCTGGGTGAGAACGTCAAGGGAACGGTCGTAGCGAAATGCCGGACGAATGCGCTTGAAAATGCGGGGGACAGTTTCAACGTTGTGCGCGAAGACCTCCGGCTGGGCACCGAATACCTGGGCGAGATGGTCCGGATTTCCCGAGAAGTCGGGAACCAGAATTTCGACACCCGTTCCGGGGCTTTGCTGGTGGATCTGGCGAATGGTCTCTGCGTACAGCCACGCCCCCTCGTCGGGGAGATCATCCCTGGCCACGCCCGTCACCGTGGCGTAACGGAGGTTCATGGACACGACGGACTCACCGACACGACGCGGCTCGTCGGTGTCGTAGTCCGCGGGCTTACCGGTGTCGATCTGGCAGAAATCACAGCGTCGGGTGCACTGCGAGCCTCCGATCAGGAACGTTGCTTCACGGTCCTCCCAGCATTCGAAGATGTTCGGGCAGCCGGCTTCCTGGCAGACCGTGTGCAGCCCTTCGCTCTTGACGAGGTTCTGGAGTTTTCGGTACTCAGGGCCCATTTTGGCCACTGTCTTGATCCACTCGGGCTTGCGCTCGATGGGGGTTTCGGCGTTTCGAATCTCGAGCCGCAGGAGCTTGCGGCCTTCGGGGACGGCGCTCATGCTGACACCTTCGCTGTTGTGGAGGGAACGGAATTGGGAAGCCCCGAAAATTGCAGGCCGGATTGGAGGAAGTGTGCGGTCACGGATGCGATGACGTCGATCGGTTCGACGGTTCGCCCGAGCGCCCGCGACATTGTCGTGACCCCGGCGTCCCTGATGCCGCACGCGATGATGCGTGTGTAGGGTTCCAGGGAATTGCTGCAATTGAGAGCGAACCCATGCATCGTGACACCATTGGCGACACGGATGCCGATGGCGGCGATCTTCTCCTCGTTCCCGGCCCGCCCGACCCACACCCCGGAGCGCCCGGGCACGCGCACGCCGGCGATCTCGAAATCAGCCAGAACACCGATCAGGATCTCTTCAAGCTGACGCACATAGCCGACGACGTCGATCGGCTCGGCGAGTCGAAGGATGGGATACCCGACAAGCTGACCGGGACCGTGCCAGGTGATTTTGCCCCCACGGTCCACGTCAATCACTGGAGTGTCATCCAGCGGACGTTCCTCGGGCAGGGTTCGTTTGCCCGCCGTATACACAGCGGGGTGCTCGAGGAGCAGAACGGTGTCCGCTTTCTCCCCTAAGACGACGGATTGGTGGACTGCGCGTTGGAGCTCAAGGCCCTCAACATACGGCACGGAGTTGGCGCTTAGCCCCGCGACGACAAAGTCGAGCATGGGGGAAGTCTACGCCGTGAAGCCCCCGCGTCTCGCGGGGCACACTCCACCACCGGCTGCTTCGGGGTACGCAAGTGCACAGACGCACCTCAACACCCAAGCCTGGGCCAGGAATGCGCCACTCTGGTGTCAGTCGCCACCCAGCCCAGGAGGAAGCCCATGAAGCGAGCGCACGCGCCGGTCGACACATCGGCGCCACAGGAAGAATCCGATCCGGTCTGGGCCACCTTCCCGTCCGGGCAGGGCGATCGAATCGCGGGGGAGACCCTGCTGGCCGGCTACAGGGTGGTTCGACGCCTCGCCTCCACGTCGCGGGCCGACGTCTATCTGGGGCATTCGTCGCATGCCGGCGACGCCCCCGTGGCGCTCAAGATCTTCCGGCCCGACGCCGACCCCGAATCGATCGAGCGAGAGGTCAGAACACTGTGCGATTCCCGCCCGGGGCGATTCGTGCACCTGATCGATGTGGCCACGCTTCCCGATGCCCGAGTGTGTCTCGTGCTGGAGCGTCTAAACCCGCAATCCCTGGGTCGCCTTCTTCAAGATCGAAAGACCCTTGCGCCGGGCGAAGTTGTCTCGATCCTGGCACCGATCGTGACGACGTTGTCGTATCTGCACGAACACGGCCTGGCGCACGGGGCCCTCGACTCCGGCAATGTTTTGCTGCACCCGTCAGGGCGTCCAGTTGTGGCGGGCCTCGGGTCCCTGCACGAGCTCCCGGCCTCCCCGTCCGCGAAGATAAGTCTTCTTCGTGAGGACTATGACCGCCTCGCTGCGCTGCTAGACGACGTGCTGGGCCACCTAGACAGCGCGTGCGACGCGGCCGCCACTCAGGGTGCCACGCGGCTCATGGCTGACTTCAGGTCCGCCGCCCGGTGCAGCCCGTTCCGCCCAGCCCTGGGCGAACTGGAACGCAGCCTCTTCGAGTGGAACGTCGCCGCGCCACTCAAGATCAACCTCACCGGGCCGGCTGTGACACACGTGCAGCCAGCCGCCCTTCCCCGTGGTGCAGAGCCCGTTGCGGTCGACCGACGAGGCCGTCACAGCCTGCCCACAGCCCAGGCTATGCGAACACCCGACGTCTCACCGGTGAACGGCTGGACCTGGGACGACCTCGAGGGGACTCGACGGGGCGGTGAACCTCGGTCGGCCGGGCCGAACGTCGTCGAGGCCGCGCAGGGGCTGCCGCGGCGTCTGATCGCACGTCTGCTGCGTACGGTGCGGCCGACCGGCAGAGGAGCACGAGCGGGGGTGTTGGAACTGGCTAAGAGACAGGCCCTGGTTGCTCTAAGCACGCGTCTCGTGCAGAGTCTGAGGGCGCGGCGACGACCCCTGTCAATCGCCGCTCTGATTGCGGCGTCCGCTCTGGTGGGCGCACTGACCCTTCTCCCGCCCGGTGGGCAAGCGAGTCGCGGACAGATCGCCGCCCCGGCAGCACCCTTGCCGGAGGGCGTGGACCTGCCCGACCCCGCCGCGCCGCTCGCGATCGCAGACGATCCCGTGCGTGCCGTCCCTGGCTTGCTTACACAGCGGTCAGCGTGCCTGGAGGCCGCTTCTGTTGTCTGTCTGGACACAGTCGACCAGTCTGGATCGGCGGCCATGACGGCCGACAGCTACGACGCGCGTCAAGCGCAACAGGGGGCCGCTGTCGGCCCGATCCCGTCGTACGAGTCGTGGGTTGCGACTCTGGTGGAGCGAACGGGAAACATGGCTCTTGTCTCGCTGACACCGCCAGAGTCCATGGACCAACACAAACCGGCCTCGGTCCTTGTGGTCAAGGGCGAGGCCGGTTGGCGAGTGCGTGAAATCTTTACCTATTGAACGGGCAAGTTTCTGTCGTGCTGGGTCAGATTCCGAGGTTACCCTCGAAATCGCCGGCCTCGAGACGGGACTTCATGGTCGTCAGGAAGAGCGCCGCGTTGGCACCATCGATGATTCGGTGGTCATACGACAGGGCCAGGTACACACTCGAGCGAATGGCGATCGAGTCGAGGCCGTCGCTGGTGACAACCAGGGGTTTCTTGTACACGATCCCGGTACCGAGAATGGCACTCTGCGGCAGGAAGACAACGGGCGTGTCGAAAAGAGCGCCGCGCGACCCCGTGTTGGTCAGCGTGAACGTTCCTCCGGACAGCTCATCGGGCTTGAGCTTGTTGTCCCGCGTGCGTGCCGCGAGATCCGCGATCTGGTCGGCGAACCCGGCCAGGTCGAGGTCACCGGCGTTGCGTACGACCGGTGTCAGCAGACCACGTTCGGTGTCAACAGCGATGCTCATGTTTTCCTGGGCGGGGTAGACGATCGTGTCGCCCTCGATCGTCGCGTTGACGATCGGAACGGCCTGAAGAGCCTCGGCCGCGGCGAGGGCGAAGAACGGCAGGAACGACAGCTTGTTGCCGGTCTTCGCGTGGAACGCAGCCTTGACGCGGTCTCGGAGCATCGCCACGCGTGTGACGTCCACCTCGATGACTGTCGTGAGTTGGGCGGACGACTGCATCGAGATGACGGCACGTTCCGCAATGACCTTGCGCAGGCGCGACATCGGCTGAGTGGTTCCGCGCAGAGGCGACACCTCGACGGCGGGGGAGGCGCTGGGCGTCGTGGCTGCGGTCGAGGCCGCTTCAATGTCCTGCTTGCGGATGCGTCCGCCCACTCCCGTGCCACTGATCGTGGAGAGATCCACACCGGCCTCGTTCGCGAGCTTGCGCACGATCGGCGTCACGTAGCCGCTCGTACCCGCGTGCGATCCGCGGGCCGCAGGGACTGCGGCCGCAGGGACTGCGGCCGCAGGGACTGCGGCCGGCGCGGCCGCAGCGACCACGGCAGGCGCAACGGCCGCGGGTGCGGCAACCGCCGCAACCACGGGAGCCGCCACGAGCTCGGGTTCGGCGACGGGCTCGGGATCGGCGACGGGTGCCGCAACGGGAGCCGCAGCCGGCTCGGGAGCCGCCACGGGCTCCGGCGCGACCTCGGCTGCGGGAGCGGCAGCTGAGCCGTCCCCGATGGTGACGAGGGGGGTCCCGACCTCAACCGTTTCGTCTTCCTGAACCAGGATCGCTTCAATTACACCGGCAATGGGCGACGGGATCTCCGTGTCCACTTTGTCGGTCGACACCTCGAGCAGTGGCTCGTCGACCTCCACGCGGTCGCCCACGTTCTTGAGCCAGCGGGTGACCGTTCCCTCTGTAACACTCTCACCGAGTGCCGGGAGGCTGACGGATTCGCTCATGCGCATGTCTCCTTCAAAACCATTTGTTTTTTCATTGATTGCTTACTATCTGACTGTGGAGCCGGGGGAACCGGCTACATGGCGTGCAGGGGCTTGCCGGCGAGGGCCAGGAAGGCCTCACCGAGCGCCTCGTTCTGGGTGGGGTGGGCGTGGATCAGCGGAGCGATGTCCTCCGGGTACGCTTCCCAGTTGACGATGAGCTGGCCTTCGCCGATGAGTTCGCCGACGCGTGCGCCGATCATGTGCACTCCGACGACGGGGCCGTCCTTCACGCGCACGAGCTTGACGGATCCGCTCGTGCCGAGGATGGAGCTCTTTCCATTGCCGCCGAGGCTGTACTCGTAGGTCGCGATCTCGTCCTTGCCGAACTTCTCCGCAGCCTTGGCCTCCGAGTAGCCCACGGAAGCGATCTCCGGGTCGCAGTACGTGACCTTGGGAATATTGATGTCTTCGACGATGATCGGGTTCAGTCCCGCGATCTCCTCCGCCACGAAGATTCCATGCTGGAATCCGCGATGGGCGAGCTGGAGGCCGGGCACGATGTCTCCCACGGCATACACGCCGGGAATATTCGTGGCGAGCCGCTCATCGGTGATGACGAACCCGCGATCGACGGTCACGCCGACTTCCTCAAAGCCGAGGCCGGCGGTGGCCGCGCCGCGGCCGACGGCGACGAGAAGGAGGTCAGCCTCAATCGTGGTGCCATTCTCCAATGTCACGACGACGCCGCTCTCGTTCTGCGCGACGCTCTGGAAGCGCACGCCGAGCGAGTACTCGATGCCGCGCTTGCGGAAGGCCCTCTCCAGCTGCTTGGAGATGGATTCTTCCTCCATCGGCGCGAGGTGGGGCAGCGCCTCGATGATGGTGACGTCTGCCCCGAAGGACTTCCAGACGCTCGCGAATTCTACGCCGATCACACCGCCGCCGAGCACGGCGACCTTCTTCGGAACGTAATCGAGCGCCAAGGCCTGCTCGCTCGTTATCACGCGGCCGCCGATTTCCAGGCCCGGCAGCGAACGGGAGTATGAGCCCGTGGCCAGGATGATGTTCTTGCCCACGACGGTGTCGTCGCCCACCTGGACGGTGGTCGGGGAAATCAAGCGTCCCTCGCCGGAAATAACGGTGATTCCACGCGCCTTGATGAGGCCCTGCAGACCCTTGTACTTGCTCGAGACGATTCCCTCGCGGAAAGCCGTTACAGCCTGGATGTCTATCCCGTCAAACGTGGACTTCACGCCGTACTTGGCGCCTTCACGACTGACGTCGGCCACCTCGGCCGAGTGCAGGAGCGCCTTCGTGGGGATGCATCCCACGTGCAGGCAGGTTCCCCCGAGCTTGTCCTTCTCGATGAGACCTACGGTGAATCCCAGCTGCGAGGCACGCAGCGCTGCTGCATATCCACCGCTTCCGCCACCGAGAATGACAATGTCAAAGTTTTGTTCCGACACTCAACTACTCCCTCGCGCAGTACGCACTGCCGCTACTTTCCGGTGCGTGTGCTCCGGACAGGCAACAACGGCAAGCTTTTCTTGCCCCTCCGACTGTACTACGAGCGCGAAAAGTCCTCCGCCAGTCGGATGAGGGCCCGAACCGAGACGCCGGTCGGACCGGCGCCCGTGAAACCCCACGCGCCACCGGAGTTCTGAGCCGGGCCCGCGATGTCCAGGTGCGCCCAGGGAATGTTCGGTGCCACGAATTCCCTCAGAAACACACCGGCGAGGAGCATTCCGCCGGCCGTGCTGCCGATTTTCGCATTTGCGATATCTGCCACGTCGGAGTTCAAGGTGGCGCGCAATTCGTCGGGGAAGGGCATCTGCCAGGCATCTTCGGCCACTGTCGAGCTGGCCGTGATGACGCTTCGAACCAAGGCGTCGTCACCCATAGCGCCGAAATAGCGGTTTCCGAGGGCCACGACAGAGGCTCCCGTGAGTGTTGCGACGTCGATTATGGCGTCGGGGTTCTCTTCACCCGCAGCAACAAGTCCATCTGCCAGAACGAGGCGGCCCTCTGCGTCAGTATTCAACACCTCGACCGTGCGCCCGCCTCGCATGCGCAGCACATCGTTCGGCCGAATTGCCGACCCTGATGGCATGTTCTCCGCGATGCACATCCAGGCAGTGATTCGCACCGGCAGGGCCAGGCGCGCGGCGGCGATCGTGACCGCCAGCACGGTGGCGGCACCCGTCATGTCGTATTTCATGCCGACCATGGAAGCCGGCGGTTTGAGGGAAAGCCCGCCGGTATCAAAGGTGATTCCCTTTCCGACCAGGGCGAGGTGCTTGGCGGCCCCCTCCGGCGAATAGCTCAGCTTCACGAGACGGGGTGGGCGGGTTGAGCCCTGTCCAACTCCCGCGATGCCACCGAATCCCTCAGCGACCAGTTGTGCTTCATCCCAGACCGTGACGTCGATGGGAAGGTCGGCGGCAGCCTCCGCCGCGTGGCCTGCGAGGGACTCGGGGTAGAGATCGAGCGGCGGCATGTTCACGAGATCCTTCACGAGCCGGACAGCCTCTGCGCTGGCTTCAGCACGGGCCACGGCGGCAGGAGCCGCCACCGCAGTGTGAACCGACACTGCCTGAGCGGGGACCTTGGTGTCCTCCCGTGAACTGTGACGATACTGCGTGTAGCAATAGCCGCCGAGGGCGGCTCCTTCTAGAACGGCCTCCACCTCTGCCTCCGTCGTCACCGGCACAGCGAAGGCAACCGTGCGAAGACCCGTCAGTTGGCGAACCGCAGATCCGGCCGCGTACCGGAGGGAGTTGGTCGAGGTCTCCCGTCCCAGTCCAATCACAGCGATGCTGCGAACGGTGGGGTTGGAACCCAGCGGGGCGGCGATGCGCACAAGCTCGTCCCTGGCTCCAGTCATTCCGAGAGCCGAAAGCTGCCCCGCGACGAAATGCAGGGCCGGGTCGGCGAGCAGGGTGGGGCCGTCGGCCGACTGCACTGCGGCCACGACGATAACGTCCGCATCTGACTCGAAGACGGGCTGGTTGGACAAGAAAAGCTGGGGGACTGTCATAAGCCGATGGTACGCGCAGCCCGGGTGTTCGCTCTCGGCATCACGCTTCTGCGCTGGATACAAGCCCGGCAGGCGCGCCTCGGATTAGAGTTAATGCATGCGGGATCCCCTAGAACTTTACGAGCTGACCGCGGACGCTGACGGCGTACCCGAAGGGTTGAACTTGGTTGCCGGCCTGACCGGATTCGCGGACGCCGGGGGAGCGGTCTCTCAATTCACCGAATATCTTCTGGGCACTCTCGAGCACACTGTGATCGCCGAATTCGATGCCGACGCGCTGCTGGACTACCGTGCCCGTCGGCCGATCATCTACTTTGACAAAGACCATCTCACCGACTACCAGCCACCGCGCCTGCGGCTCTATCTGGCCCGCGATGAAATCGGTCAGCCGTTTCTGCTGTTGGCCGGTTTTGAACCCGATTTTCGCTGGGAGCAGTTCACCGCAGCGGTCTTGCAACTCGTGCGCCGCTTTACCATCGCGTCGACCACCTGGGTGCACGCCATTCCCATGCCGGTACCGCACACACGCCGAATCGGCGTCACGGTGAGCGGCAATCGATCCGACCTCATAGGGAGTATGTCGGTCTGGCGTCCGCACACTCAGGTCGCCGCCAATGTGCTTCACCTCATTGAATACCGCCTGCAGGAGACGGGAGCATCTACGGTCGGTTATGTTTTGCTGATTCCGCACTACCTCTCTGACACTGAGTTCCCGTCGGCAGCCCTCGCCGCATTGGAAAGTACGAGTGCCGCCACTGGCCTGATATTTCCGACCGACCGGCTTCGCGAGTCGAATCGCGAGTTTGTGGCCCGCATCGACGAGCAGGTACGCGACAATCCTGAACTGGCGAAGTTGGTCGGCACTCTTGAGCAGCGATATGACGCCTACATGGAGGGAAGCCCGCTGCGTTCTCCACTGACGGACGAAGACGGCGAGCTGCCGTCCGCCGATGAAATTGCGGCGGAACTCGAGAACTTCCTGGCGATCCGACGCACGAAGGACGATGGCTCCCTGAGTTGAGTCCTCTCAGTCCACGCTGATTTTAGTCGGGAAGAGGACCGCGGGTACATTGGGGGAGTGAACTCCCGTCGCTCGTGGTTAGTCTTCTACATCGGGTCGTTCGCGTACCTGTCTGCGGTATTGCAGCGCACATCACTGGGCATCGCCGGCGTCTCCGCCACGGAACGCTTCGGCGGCTCCGCCGCGGTGCTCTCGAGCTTGGCGGTGGTGCAGCTCATCGTCTATGCGGCCGCTCAGATTCCAGTCGGTGTCATGGTGGACCGCTTCGGTCCCCGCACCCTGATGTTGGGCGGAACTGCCCTCATGGTTGTAGGCCAGCTCACCCTCGCCTTTTCTCCGACCATCGCCGTCGCCATCGTCGGCCGTATCCTCGTCGGTGCCGGGGACGCCGCAATCTTCATCTCGATGATCAGGTTGATCAGTTCCTGGTTCTCCGGTCGCATCGTCCCTCTGCTCTCACAGTGGATGGGGAACATTGGCCAGCTGGGCCAGGTTCTGTCCGCCATTCCCCTCGCTTGGCTGCTGCACATCGGTGGATGGACGCAGGCGTTCGTCGCGGCCGCATCCGTCGCCGTCATCGCCCTGATCGTGTTGCTGATCTTCGTGCGCGATCGTCCCCCCGACGCCCATGAACTGCCACGATCGCAGAGTTGGGGGGACGCTCTCACGCAGCTGCGCATCAGCTTCAGACGGCCGGGCACCCAACTGGGCTTCTGGTCGCACTATGTGACGCAGTCCTCGGGGACCGTTTTCACTCTCCTCTGGGGATTCCCGTTCATGGTGTACGGACTCGGATACGAGCCCGCGCGAGCGGCGGGAATGCTGACGATTCTGGTCGGCGCCGGCCTGGTTTTCGGGCCGGTCCTGGGGATCCTCACGGCACGGCATCCCCTGCGTCGCAGCAACATCGTGCTCGGCATCGTGACGGCCATCGGCATCGCATGGTCGGTCGTGCTGCTCTGGCCCGGCACCCCGCCGGTCGCCGTGATCGTCGGGTTGCTGATCGTGCTGGGCATCGGTGGGCCCGGATCTCTCATCGGGTTCGACTTCGCGCGCACATTCAACCCGCAACGAAGCCTGGGATCGGCTAATGGAGTGGTAAACGTCGGTGGGTTCACCGCGAGCTTCACCATCATGTTCCTGATGGGTCTCGTCCTCGACATGCTGAACAATCTGCGAGTGGCCGGCGGCGCCGCGAGTGACCTGTACTCCCTAGACTCCTTCAAGCTCGCCTTCGCCGTGCAGTACGTCATCATCGGAATCGGTGTTGTCTTCCTCCTGCGCGCCCGCTCGAAAACACGCTCGCAGCTCTCCCGGGATGAAGGAATAGAAGTAGCACCCGTCTGGGTTGCACTCTCTAGAGCATGGAAAAGACGTAACGGGAGAGCGTAGTCGACCACCTGGCTTGCCGTCCAGACAAAACGTGCAATAATTAACAACAGGACCCGTTCTGGTCTTGGGAGTTCCGGCACACAGCTGGCACGGTTATCCCGGGACTTGACATGGGTCCTAGTACTGCCCGAAATCCCCGGAAATGTGGGGAGGCTGGCATGTGCGCATAACTCGGCATGAGAGGTGTTCGAATGGCAACCCCCGTAAAGACTGAGGTGCCCGAAGAGGCTGCGACCGCAGCTGCCGCGGCAGCACCGGCCGCTAAGGCCCCGGCCGCCAAGACAACAGCCGCACGGGCCACCGCGGCGAAGACGACAGCCGCTGCCAAAACGGCCGCGGCTAAGGCTGCTGCCGCCAAGCTGGCCGCCTCTGGTCCCGCCGCCGACAAGCCCGCCCCGCGTAAGCGTGCCGCCACCAAGAAGGCTGCGGCAAAAGACGAAGACACGTCCGACGAGGCCCCACTCGAGGACGACGACGCCGATGATGACTCGAAGCGCAGCGCTCCGACGGAGCCGTTGCCCAAGGGTGCGCTCGTGCTGTCGCTCGTCGACGACGAAGATGAAGTTCCGGTCTATTCCAGCGCGATCACCGGCGCAACCGCAGACCCTGTCAAGGACTATCTGAAGCAAATTGGCAAGGTCGCCCTGCTGAACGCGGCCGAAGAAGTCGAACTTGCGATGCGTATCGAGGCGGGCCTGTTCGCCGAGGACAAGCTGTCGGAGATGTCTGATGCCGAGAAGAAGACGGCCCTCGGCCGTGAACTCCAGTGGGTAGCCAAGGATGGCGCCCGTGCGAAGAGCCACCTCCTCGGAGCCAACCTTCGCCTGGTGGTTTCCCTCGCCAAGCGTTACACCGGCCGCGGGATGCAGTTCCTGGACCTGATTCAGGAAGGAAACCTGGGCCTCATCCGCGCCGTCGAGAAGTTCGACTACACGAAGGGCTTCAAGTTCTCGACGTACGCCACCTGGTGGATTCGACAGGCGATCACCCGCGCCATGGCCGACCAGGCTCGCACGATTCGCATCCCCGTGCACATGGTTGAGGTCATCAACAAGTTGGCACGCGTTCAGCGCCAGATGTTGCAGGACCTCGGCCGCGAGCCCACTCCTGAGGAGTTGAGCCGGGAGCTGGACATGACGCCGGAGAAGGTCGTGGAAGTCCAGAAGTACGGCCGTGAACCGATCTCGCTGCACACCCCGCTCGGTGAAGACGGCGACAGCGAATTCGGCGACCTCATCGAAGACACCGAGGCCGTCGTACCCGCCGATGCCGTGGGATTCACCATGTTGCAGAAGCAGCTCGAAAGCCTGCTCGATTCCCTCTCGGAACGCGAAGCCGGCGTCATTCGCATGCGCTTCGGCCTGGGAGACGGCATGCCGAAGACTCTCGACCAGATCGGGGACACCTTCGGCGTCACCCGTGAGCGGATCCGCCAGATCGAGTCCAAGACAATGGCCAAGCTGCGTCACCCGTCCCGGTCGCAGTCCCTACGCGACTACCTCGAGTAGGAGCGCCGGGTGCAGTATGCCCCGGCAATCCTGATCGGTAGGGTTGTCCGGGTGCTGGCGCGCTGGCGCAAGCCGGGTGGAGGTTCGGCGATTCCGGGTGTCGTGGTGAACAAGATCGCGCCCGGATTCCTGGCGTCGACGCTGAACGGGTTTCCGCGCGGCCTGGTGATCGTCACAGGTTCCAGCGGCAAGTCAACGACGACGAAAATGCTGGTCGCTGTTCTCCGTGCGCACGGATTGACCGTCTTCACCAACTCATCCACGGCGAATATCAGCCAGGGCCTCACCTCGGCCTTGCTGGAGCGCGTGAGCATAACCGGACGGATGTCGGACTCCATCGCTGTTTTGGAGATGGATGAGGGACACGGTGCACGCATTGCCGGCGACCTGTCACCGCGCGTCGTCGCGCTGACGAACGTGATGGTCGACCAGATCGACCGTTTTCATGATTCCGAAATGGTGGCCGCACTCCTGGCCAGGATTGCCGCCCGCGCCACCGAGACTGTCGTAATCAACGCCGACGACCAGTTCCTCATGGAGCTGGCCGGGGCTCTGACGGCTGCAGTGGCGCCGTACGGGGTGAATGCCGCCGTGCTCGCCGCCAACCCGCGCGGCCTCGGATACTCCCGCACCGCCCCTGAACGGCTGAAGGCCGTCGAAGGGGTGCTCGTGACGCGCGTCGATGGCCGACAAGCAGATGTCTGCTTCCCACCCTCCGCGAAGTCCGACCAGGTTTCACCTTCGATGACCGTGGCGCTCCCCGCGAGGGGAACGCATTACGCCGTTGACGCAGCCACCGCGCTGGCCACGGCTCGGGCGGCGCTCGGTGAGGAATTCGACCCGGCGGTGGCCGTCGCCGCGGTTTCGACGATCCCGGCTGTCTTCGGGCGCGGGGAGACTGTGACGGTACGCGGACAGCAGATTGAGTTCGTGCTGGTACAGAACCCGGCCAGTTTTCAGCTGAACGTTGACGCGCTCGAGCCGCAGACGGAACAGATTCTCGTCGTGATCGGTTCCGATGTGCGTGATCCGTCGTACTTCTGGCCCGTGGACACGTCGAGCCTGAAGAGGGTTGTCATCGCATCCGGGTCAAAGGCCCACGATATTGCGCTCCAGCTGGCCTACGACGACGTTGTCGTCGATCGGATCGTGCCGGATGTTGGCCTGGCTCTCGACGATTTCCTGGCCTTGCCGGCTCCCCAGCACGGTCTCAAGACCATCATTTTTTCGGCTGACGGCATGCGCCGCACACGCGCGCACCTCGGCCTGGCCACGAACAGCGAGGAGTAGGCATGCGCCCGCTCACAATCATCTCGATTCTTCCCGATCTCCTCAATACCAATGGCGATGCGGCCAACGCCAGGGTGCTCGCCCAGCGAGCGCGCTGGAGCGGCCAGGAGGCGAACGTCGTCGAGGTACGCACCCGGGCGGATCTTCCGGCAGACGTCGACTCGGTCGTGATCGGTTCCGGGTCCGACTCGCAACTGGTCGCGGCCCGCGATGTCCTGCTGACGATGGCGGAGGACCTCCGAGCCTGGACGACCGCGGGCGTTCCGATCCTCGCGGTGGGCACGGGGTGGGAGTTGCTCAGCTGGGGCATCGAATTGTCCGGGGGAGTGGTCGTCGAGGGACTTGGCCTCGTCGCCGGACGTGCCGTGCCGCGGGAGTCCCGCGCAATTGATGACCTTGTCGTCACGTCGAAGTACGGTCGCCTGGTGGGCTTCGAGAATCACGCCCGCGACTACGTTGGTGCCGAGGGTTCACCCCTCGGACGCGTCGTGGCGGGAACCGGAAACGGACACGGCACGGAGGGCGTCGTGATGGGGGACGTGATAGCCACTCACCTGCACGGGCCCGTGCTCGCCCGTAACCCCGGGCTCGCGGATCATCTGCTCCGTGCCGCGTTCGCGCGCCACGCCGTCGAGTACACGCCAGGCGCCCCCACCCGGCCGGTGGATGAGCTGGCGCGCGCGGCACGGAATCAGGTGGCGGTCCGCCTGTCCCTCGCGATCGACTGACGAGCGCCAGTACACGAAACCGGGCACCGCGTCTCTGACGCGGTGCCCGGTTTCGTGTACTCAGAGAGAACAATTACACAGAGTGTGTGTTCACAGAGTAATTAGGACCGCTGATCCTCGAGGAGTCGGCTCGACTCGTCGTGCCAGCTCTCGGCGATTGCCGACAACTTCTCCTGGTGCTTGCGGCCGTGGTGAGCACAGAACAGCAATTCGCTGTTGTTGACGACTACCCGAATGTAAGCCTGTGCGCCGCAGGCGTCACAGCGATCGGCTGCGGTCAGCTGGTGGGGGGCGCCCTGCGGGTCTGCTGCACCATTTTCGGTGGCGATCTTGGACATTTTTTCCTCCTCCAGACAAAAAACCTTGTTGCCTATGCACCAATGTAAACACGCCGTGCCTGTGTTATCGAGCACAATACGGGGTATTTCGCTTGCGGCGTACCGCCGGCGCGCGTGAGTGTCGATCACAGCGGCGCCTGCGCGGCCCGGTAAACTCGACAGTTGTGAGTTCTGACTATTCCGCGCGCCATCTTTCCGTCCTTGAGGGGCTGGAGGCCGTTCGCAAGCGCCCCGGCATGTACATCGGCTCAACGGATTCCCGCGGCCTCATGCACTGCCTCTGGGAAATCATCGACAACTCTGTGGACGAAGCGCTCGGAGGACACGGCAGCAGCATCAAGATCGAGCTGCATCCAGACGAAAGCGTCGAAGTTCGCGACACGGCCCGCGGTATCCCTGTCGATATCGAACCCAAGACCGGGCTGACGGGCGTCGAGGTCGTCTTCACGAAGCTACACGCGGGGGGCAAGTTCGGAAGCGGCTCCTACGCCGCCTCCGGAGGACTGCACGGCGTGGGCGCTTCCGTTGTCAACGCGCTGTCGGAACGACTTGACGTCGAGGTGGACCGTGACGGCAAGACCTGGGCCATGTCCTTCCACCGGGGCGAACCCGGTATTTTCGCCGACTCGGGGGAGAAGAGCCCCGACGCTCCCTTCACCCCCTTCGAGAACCAGAGTGAACTCCGAGTCATCGGCAAGGTGCGTCGGGGCGTGACCGGAACTCGCGTACGATACTGGGCCGATCGCCAGATCTTCACCAAGGGCGCCAGCTTCCAGACGGAGGAGGTGCTGGGACGGGCGCGCCAGACTGCCTTCCTCGTTCCGGGCCTCGCGATCGAGGTCGCCGACCGGCGCACACCAGAACCGGTGATCAGTTCCTTCCAGTTCGACGGCGGCATCTCGGAGTTCGTGGATCATCTCGCCACCGACACTCCGATCACCGACACCTGGCGCCTCACCGGCAGCGGCACGTTCAAGGAGACGGTCCCTGTTCTCTCCGACAAGGGAGCTATGGTGCCCACAGAACTCGAACGGGTCTGTCAGGTGGATATCGCCCTGCGCTGGGGAACCGGCTACGACACCGTGATTCAGAGCTTCGTGAACATCATCGCCACCCCGAAAGGCGGCACGCACCAGGCCGGATTCGATGCCGGCCTGCTGAAATTCCTTCGGGCCCAGGTCGAGCAGAACGCCCGCCGTCTGAAGGTCGGATCCGACAAGCTCGAGAAGGACGACGTGATGGCCGGCCTGACGGCTGTGCTGACGGTGCGCCTGCCCGAACCGCAATTCGAGGGACAGACCAAGGAAGTCCTCGGCACCCCGGCGGTTCGCGCTATCGTCGCGGCGGTCGTCGCGAAGACGATGAATGAGCGTTTCGTGTCGCCGAAGCGCGATGACAAGGCCCAGGCATCCGTCGTTCTGGACAAGATCGTGGCCGAGATGAAATCGCGCATTTCGGCGCGTGCACACAAGGAAACCCAGCGCCGCAAGAACGCCCTGGAAAGTTCGTCCCTTCCCGCCAAGCTCGTCGATTGCCGAAGCAATGACGTGTCAACAAGCGAGCTGTTTATCGTAGAGGGTGATTCGGCGCTCGGCACCGCGAAGCTCGCACGTGACAGCGAGCACCAGGCGTTGTTGCCCATCCGCGGCAAGATTCTCAACGTACAGAAGGCCTCGGTTTCGGACATGCTCTCCAATACGGAGTGCGCCTCGATCATCCAGGTGATCGGCGCGGGATCCGGCCGGAGCTTCGACCTCTCGGCGGCCCGCTATGGCAAGGTGATCATTATGAGCGACGCTGATGTCGATGGCGCACACATTCGAACCCTCCTCCTCACCCTGTTCTTTCGTTACATGCGTCCGATGATCACGGAGGGTCGCGTCTTCGCTGCCGTTCCGCCGCTCCACAGGGTCGTCGTAGTGAACCCGGGTAGCAAACCGAACGAAACGATCTACACCTATTCTGAGGTTGAGCTTCATAGCGTGCTGACGGCCCTCGAGAAAAAGGGCCGCCGCTACCAGGACCCGATCCAGCGCTACAAGGGCCTGGGGGAGATGGATGCCGACCAGCTCGCGACGACCACAATGGAGCGCGCGCACCGTACGTTGCGCCGCGTAAGGGTGACGGATGCGGACGCATCCGCGCGCGTCTTCGAGCTGCTGATGGGCAATGATGTGGCACCCCGTAAGGAGTTCATCATCGACAGCTCCGACAAGCTCAGCAGGGACCGCATCGACGTGTGACCGCGCGCGGGGTCAGGACGCCGCCGGCGTGAGGGAGGCGAAAGCGGTACTGGGCAGATCTTTCTCGCCGCTTTCGATCGCCTGCACGATTCGCAGGGCAACCGACGCCGGCGGGTAGCCGGCGGGCAGTCGCGGTGCCGTCCCGGCCAGGGGATGCGTAGACAGCGCAGTTTCGGTGTGCCCGGGTCTGGCGTCGATGACCCTGATCCCCGTTCTGCGCAGCTCCCGGGCCGTCGCCTGCACGAAGGCCGCCACGGCCGCCTTGGACGCCGAGTAGGCCGCCATGTGTGCGGTGGGACTCTCGCTGACCACTCCACTGAGCGTCAGCACGAAGGGCTCACGTCCGGCCGCGGCCGATTCTGCAAGCGCGGGAACCGCCTCGCGAAGGACCCGCATCGGCGCGAGAGCGTTGACCAAGAACAGCTCGGTCAAGGTCTCATCGGTCAGCTCGGAAGCCGGGCCGAAGGCAACGACACCCGCCGCGTTGATGATTCCGTCAAGCCGGCCACTCACCGCCAGGGCCTCACGCACCAGGGCCGCAACGGCGACGGGGTCCGACACATCCGCCACCACTCGCGCACCCGGCACATCGAGGGAGGCGAGCCCTGCCTCAGAGCGGCCGGAGAGGACCAGGAGCGCTCCACGCTCCGCGAGGAGTCTGGAGAGTTCGCGGCCGAGTCCGCCGGTGGCGCCGATGACGAGAATGGACGATCCTGCGATAGCTGTCATGCAGGTTACCCTAGCGCAGCGGCTGGCGCTTAGATCTCCGTTCCGATGGTGCCGATGATCGCGTCCAGCATGATTCCGGAAGCGTCACGACGCGCACCGGAATCGGGGAGCGAACGCGGAACGCCGTCAGGCGACACTGCGCGTGCCGGGCCTGGCCCGACCCAGGCCACCGAAATGGTGTCCTCGCCCTTGAGGAAGCGCTGAGACCGAACTCCACCGGTCGCGCGCCCCTTCGCAGGGTACTCGGAGAAGTCCGAGAGTTTCGCACTACCGGGGTCGGTCCCGGGCAGGGTTTGGCTTCCCACGGCAACGGTGGCAACGACGGCTATTTCGGCGTCCTCGGGAGCCAGACTCGTAAAGAACACCGCCTGGGAACCGGGGGAGAGCTTGACGCCGGCCATGCCGCTGGCGGCCCGCCCCTGCGGTCGCACTCCGGCGGCCGGGAAACGAAGCAACTGCGAGTCGGAAGCGATGAAAATCAACTCATCGGCCTCAGTGCCCTGCGCAACGCCCACGACTTCGTCCTTCGGCTTGAGAGCGATGATCTCGAAATCGGGCTTGTTGGCCCAGTCGCCGGGTGTCACACGCTTGACCACACCCTGCCGAGTGCCGAGGGCGATGGCGTTGGCCGTCTCCAAGGAGACGAGCGCAAGCACCCGCTCGTCCCTCCCCAACGCGAGATAGTCCACGACACGCACGCCCGCGGCCAGCAGGATCGAGGTGGGCGGCATCACCGGCAGGTCGACGGGGGAGAAGCGGATGAGGCGGCCCCGGTTAGTGACGGCTCCGACCTCGGTCCTGCTCGTGGTTTCGAGGGACGAGAGGATGGCATCGTGTTTGCTGCGGCGCTGCGGCGGTGTGATGCGCGGTGGCACGGAATCGTCAACCGCCACGAGATCCACTCGGGCGATGCGGCCCGTGGATGTGAGGAAGATCCGAGTGGGGATGTCCTGCACCTCCAGCACCGCGGCCTGCCTTTTCGCGGCAGCGGCGGACATTCCGGCAATGCTCGGCTTGGCCTCGGTCAAAACTGTACGCCGCGGCGTGCCGAACCTTTCCGAAACCGCGGCCAGCTCGTCCGACACGAGCGTGCGAATGGCGGCCTTGCTCGACAGCAACTTCTCCAGCATGGCAATTTCGGCGAGGAGTTGGTCGCGCTCGGCTTCCAGCTCAATTCTCGAAAAGCGGGTCAGGCGGCGAAGGCGCAGCTCCAGGATGTACTCGGCCTGTACCTGGCTCAGGTCGAAGACGTCGATGAGGCGAACCCTGGCCATCTCGGTGTCGTCGCTCGCCCGGATCACCTGGATGACCTCGTCGATGTCGACAATGGCGACGAGGAGGCCCTCCACGAGGTGGAGCCGCTCGAGCCGCCTGGCGAGCCGGTACGAGGATCGCCGCGTCACGACCTCGATGCGGTGGTTCACGTAGACCATGAGCAGCTCGCGCAACCCCAGCGTCTGTGGTGCACCATTGACGAGCGCAACGGCGTTGATGTTGAAGGAGTCCTCGAGCGGCGTGTAGCGGTAAAGCTGTTCCAGGACTGCCTCGGGGCTGAAGCCTGTCTTGATGCCGATGACGAGCCGGAGCCCCTTGGTGCGGTCGGTGAGATCGGTGACATCGGAGATACCGCTCAACTTCTTAGAGTTGACGCCGTCCTTGATCTTCTCGATCACTTTCTCCGGACCCACGAGGTAGGGCAACTCGGTCACGACAAGTCCGGTCTTGCGCGCGCTGATTGACTCGACTGACACCCGCGCCCGGGTCTTGAAACTGCCGCGGCCGGTCAGGTAGGCGTCTTTGATGCCCGTGAGTCCCACAATCGTCCCGCCGGTCGGCAGATCCGGTCCGGGTATGAACTCCATGAGGTGCTCGAGGGAGGCCTCCGGATAGCTCAGCAGGTGCCGGGCGGCGCCGACCACCTCGATCAGGTTGTGCGGAGCCATGTTGGTGGCCATGCCAACGGCGATCCCGCTCGCGCCGTTCACGAGAAGATTCGGGTAGGCGGCAGGCAACACGTCTGGCTGGGTGAGCTGGTTGTCGTAGTTGGGAACGAAATCCACGACGTCTTCGTCGAGGTTCTCGGTCATCGCCAACGCGGGCGCCGCGAGCCTGGCCTCGGTATACCGCGGCGCGGCGGGGCCGTCGTCGAGGGACCCGAAGTTGCCGTGTCCGTCGATGAGCGGCACGCGGAGCGAGAACGACTGCGCCATGCGCACGAGGGCGTCATAGATAGCCGTGTCGCCGTGGGGATGCAGCTTTCCCATCACCTCACCCACGACGCGAGCGGACTTCACATGTCCACGATCGGGACGCAAACCCATGTCGTTCATCTGGTAGAGGATGCGGCGCTGCACAGGCTTGAGCCCGTCGCGCGCATCTGGCAGGGCACGAGAATAGATGACTGAATAGGCATACTCAAGGAACGAACCCTGCATCTCAATCGAGACATCGACGTCTTCGATGCGTTCGGTGCCCGCGGTGGAAGTGGCGGCGGGTGGGGTGCTGTCTGCGCGGCTCATTCGTGAATTCTGCTTCAATCGTGGTTCAGGCGATCGGAAACTCGCCGGGATGCGCTGGTGACGGTGCACCGGCAGGGGTGCACTGGAAATTTCGGGTCGTGCCTATGTCAGACTTGGCCCAATGTCAACCATGATACCGGCCCGTCAATTCAGCAACCTGCGCCTTGCCGATGTTCTGACAAGTTCCCTCGCCGCCATCCGCGGCGAGCCGAACCCGCTCGGCCTGCCCGCCGTCGCGGCGGCAGTCGTCGTCCTCGCCGACGGACTGGGCGTGAACGCCCTCCGGGCCAGGGCCGGCCACGCCAGGTACCTGTCAGCCCGGTTGAACAAACCAGACATCATCGACGGCGTGTTCCCCGCCACGACGGCTGCGGGCATCGCAACGCTCACGACCGGGGTCGAACCCGGTCAGCACGGTCTGGTGGGATACCAGGTGCTTGACGCCGCCGGCGACCGCATCGTCAATCAGCTGACCGGATGGGACGACGGCATGCAGCCGGCGACGTGGCAGCGAGCACCGACGGTTTTCACGCAGGCGGCCGATGCCGGCGTGCCCAGCTTCGCCATCGGCCCCAAGCGTTTCGTCGACTCCGGCTTCACGCGTGCGGTCCTGCGCGGGGCGACCTACGTCGCTGCCGAGAGCATCGCCGATCGGTTCGTCGCCGCCCGCGGCATCCTCGCCGCCGAACCTTCCGCCCTGATCTATCTCTACGTCGCGGAGCTCGATGTGGCGGCGCACGCCCATGGCTGGGAATCCGGCCGCTGGCTGGCCCAGCTGGAGTCCCTGGACTCCGAAGTGGCTCGGTTCGCAGCGGACCTCACAGCGGACCAGGGACTGCTGCTGACGGCCGACCACGGAGTAATCGATGTTCCCCAGACCAAGCATGTGCTCTTCGACACAGTGGCGGCTCTGGTAACCGGCGTTCGCCACATCGGCGGCGATCCGCGGTGCCTCCAGCTGTACCTGGACCCGCGCCAGACGGAGATGACGGCTGACTCGCTCGCCGACGCCTGGCGTGCGGTCGAGGGCGATCGGGCGTGGGTTTACACCCGAGAAGAGGCAGTTGCCGCCGGCCTGTACGGACGGGTGGCGGACGACGTTCTCTCCAGAATCGGGGACGTGCTCGTGGCGGCTCGCAAGGGCGTCGCGTACTACGATTCCCGGCCGGCCAATCAGAGTTCACGTTCGATGATCGGCCAGCACGGTTCGCTCACCGACGACGAGCTTCGGGTGCCGCTGATCCGGTCGGGGGCGTTCTCGCGCTAACAGCACAAAAGCCGGACCCCAGCCCGTCGGGGCGTGGTCCGGCTCGTCGAGCGGGACCTACTAGGCCGGGTATTTTCCGCGCTTAACCTGAGGCTTCGGAAGGCGCATCGGTCGAAGCTGCAGGGCACGCATCGCCGAGTACCAGCGAACCTTCTCGACCTTGTCGGCACCGAATTTGGCTTCGATCTTCTTCGTGACGATGAAGCCCAAAATGACGCAGTCCACGATGGCCACGATGAAGAAGGCCCAGAGGGCGATGATGCCGTACGTAGCGATCGACGGAATGGTCGAGAGCAGGATGACGAGGAACATCACCGGAATCATGAGCTCGCCCACGTTGAACCGAGCATCCACGTAGTCGCGCACGTAGCGCTTCTGGGGGCCCCGCTCGCGCAGCGGAAGGTACTTGTCTTCGCCGTTGGCCATCCCGATGCGGGCGCGGTCTCGAGTCACCCGTGACTTGGCGCGAGCCTGCTGCGCCGCAAGCTTCCGGTCGTCCGGAACGAGCGGACGCTTGTTGGCAGCTTCCTGGCTCCGGCGCGTTGGAGTGGGCTGGCCTTTCCCGGCGGAAGTGCCGTTCAGGCGCGCTGCGGTCTCCGCAGCGCTTTCGATCGACGGCTGTGCGTCGGGGTTTACTGGTTGCTTAGCCACATCAAATCCTTGCAATTGGGTGCCTTAAGATTACCCGTATGACGGATAACTCACTGACAAATGCTGTGGAGACACAGGTAGACCCGACAGAGAACGACGATTCTGCGGTGCGTGTGGCGGTCGAACGCGGCCTTCCCTCGACCATCGCGGAGCTGTGTGCCCTCGTGCGGATTCCCTCCGTGGCCTGGTCGGCATTCGACAGGGCAACTGTGCTGCAGAGTGCTGAAGCCGTCGCACAGCTGGCACGCGATCTCCAGGTTTTCGACTCGGTCCAGATCAAGCAGGCGGGAATTCCCGGGGGCGACGAACTGGGCCAACCCGCTGTTCTCGCCACACGTGCCGCCCGAAACGGCCGGCCGACCGTGCTGCTCTACGCCCACCACGACGTGCAGCCTCCCGGTTTGGACGGCGACTGGGACTCCCCGCCATTCGAACCCACGGTTCGAGGTGATCGCCTGTACGGCCGCGGCGCGGCCGACGACAAGGCCGGTGTCATGGCGCACATAGCGTCGATCCGTGCCCTCGTCGAAGCGGCCGGAAGTGATTTCGAACTCGGGCTGGCCCTGTTCATTGAGGGAGAAGAGGAATTCGGCAGTCGCTCCTTCGCCACATTCCTGGACGAGAACAGAGATGCCCTCCGCGGCGACGTCATCGTCGTCGCCGACTCAAACAACTGGGACGTTTCCACGCCGGCGCTGACAACTGGGCTGCGCGGAAACGTGACGCTTCGCCTCGAGGTTCGCACGCTTGATCATGCGTCGCACTCTGGAATGTTCGGGGGAGCAGTCCCTGATGCCATGATGGCCACCATCACGCTGCTGGCCACCCTCTACAATTCGGACGGCTCCGTCGCCGTGGCCGGTCTCACCAGCCACCCCGGCCAGACGCCCGACTACTCCGAGGAGCAGTTGCGCGCGGAAACCGGGCTGCTCGACGGCGTGTCGCCCATCGGACACGGCTCCATCCTGAGCCGAATTTGGTCTCAACCGGCCATCACTGTGACCGGCATCGACGCCCCGTCGGTGGACAACGCGTCTAACACTCTGTCGCCCTGCATCACGGTACGCCTCAGCTGCCGGATCGCTCCGGGCCAGAAGGCCGACGAGGCAGCGGCAGCGCTCGAAGCGCATCTTCGTTCGCACGCCCCCTTCGGGGCGCACATCGACATCTCGGACGTGGATTGCGGTGAGCCTTTCCTGGTTGAAACGACGGGCTGGGCAGTCGCCGAAGCCCGGAAGGCGATGAACGACGCGTGGGGAGTCGCCCCCGTCGACATCGGTGTGGGAGGCTCAATTCCTTTCATCTCCGATCTGGTGCGGGTCTTTCCCGAGGCTCAGATCCTTGTCACTGGGGTGGAGGACCCGGATTCCAGGGCGCACAGTCCCAACGAGTCGCTGCATCTCGGAGTCTTCAAGCGAGCCGTCCTCTCTGAATCGCTGCTTTTGGCCCGTCTCAATCGCCGCACGGGGCACTAGCGGTAAACAAAACCCCGAGCTGGGAATGTCCCCGGGCCCACCAGCGTTCAGCGAGGTAGAATTGACCCTGAATTCTTCAGTGCGCGAGTCACTCGCGCACGACACCTTTAGACCGCCGCACCACGCGAGCACCAAGGAGAACCATGACTGACACCATGACCGACACGACCAGCACCGCAGCCCATGGTGTTGGCCTCAGCGATGTCGCTGCCGCCAAGGTTCGCAGCCTTCTCGCGCAGGAGGGCCGCGAGGACCTGCGCCTGCGTGTAGCGGTGCAGCCTGGCGGATGCTCCGGCTTGATCTACCAGCTTTACTTCGACGAACGAGTCCTCGAGGGTGACGCCGTCGTGGATTTCGATGGAGTGGGTGTCGTTGTCGACAAAATGAGTGTTCCGTACCTTGACGGTGCCAACATCAATTTCGAAGACACCATCGAGAAGCAGGGCTTCACCATCGACAACCCCAATGCGGGTGGCAGCTGCGCCTGTGGGGATTCATTCAGCTAACTGAATATCTGCGACATTCGGGAGATCATCCACGTGTGGATGATCTCCTTTCGCGTTATCCCGAGGCTCTCACCCGGCTCCGAGCACATTGGAAGTCGACTTGCCCCGAGGCGTGCACGGAAGACCGCCTCCCGCGGAGTAGGCTAGGAATCGGTCAAAGCACTTCCTGAGAAGTGTCCTCGAATCTCCCGAAAGGTCCCCGGTGCGCATTAACCACCGTCTCCGATGGGCTGCATTTCCGCTTGCAGCGACGCTAGTCATTGTTCTCGCCGGCTGCACGCAGGCCCAGCTACATGGCTATCTCCCCGGTTTTGAAGAAGGTCAACCGGCGGTGACTAACCAGACCGAACGCGTGGCCGGTCTATGGACCACGTCGTGGATCGTGCTCCTCATCGTCGGCATCATCACGTGGGGGCTCATCCTGTGGGCCGTGATCGTCTACCGACGACGCAAGGGACAGACCGGACTTCCTGTGCAGCTCCGCTACAACATGCCGATCGAGATTTTCTACACGATCGTGCCCCTCATTCTTGTCGTCGGATTCTTCGCCTTCACCGTTCGGGACCAGATCGCCATTGAATCGCGGTTTGAAAACCCTGACGTCACCATTGAGGTGCAGGCCAAACAGTGGGCCTGGGACTTCAACTATGTGAACGAAGACGTCTACTCCGCAGGTGTTCAGGCGCAGGCCGACCCGGACGGCGAACCTGGCGCACGACTCGAGGACGAACTGCCGACCCTCGTGCTGCCGGTGAACCAGAAGGTCGAGTTCAAGCTCGAATCTCGCGACGTCATCCACTCCTTCTGGATCATTGACTTCCTGTACAAGAAGGACATCATTCCCGGAAAGACCAACTACATGTCGGTCATCCCGGAGCGCATCGGCACCTACGCCGGAAAGTGTGCGGAACTGTGCGGCGAGTACCACTCGCTCATGCTCTTCAACACAAAGGTTGTCTCCCAGGCGGACTATGACGCGTACATCCAGTCGCTCCGTGCCGCCGGAAACACCGGTCAGATCGACAACGACTTCAACCGCCAACAAAACCTGCCGGGCACCGGCGCACCCACGGCTCAGGAGGGCAAGTAGGCCATGAGCACGACCATCACACGAATGGAGACCCCGGTCTCCGATTCCGCGGAACGCAAGGGCAACGTCCTCGTCAAGTGGATTACGTCCACTGACCACAAGGTGATCGGGTACATGTACCTGATTACCTCGTTCATCTACTTCTGCATCGGTGGCGTCATGGCGCTCATCATCCGGGCGCAGTTGTTCGCGCCAGGCCTCGAAGTTGTGCAGACCAAAGAGCAGTACAACCAGCTCTTCACCATGCACGGCACGATCATGCTGCTCATGTTCGCGACCCCGCTGTTCTTCGGATTCGCCAACTTCCTCGTGCCCCTCCAAATCGGAGCTCCCGACGTTGCCTTCCCGCGCCTGAACGCCCTGGCTTACTGGTTCTTCAACTTCGGAAGCCTCATCGCCGTAGCCGGCTTCCTGACCCCGCAGGGCGCGGCCTCGTTCGGCTGGTTCGCCTACCAACCGCTGGCGAGTACGACGTTCTCGCCGGGCGTCGGTGGAAACCTCTGGATGGTCGGGCTCGGCCTATCCGGTTTCGGAACCATCCTCGGTTCCGTCAACTTCATCACCACGATCATCACGATGCGTGCTCCGGGCATGACGATGTGGCGTATGCCGGTGTTCACCTGGAACTCCCTCATCACCGCCCTTCTCGCGCTCATGGTCTTCCCTGTCCTTGCCGCGGCTATGCTGGCCGCAGCTTCGGACCGTATCTTCGGTTCGCACATCTACGACCCTGCGAACGGTGGAGCGATCCTCTGGCAACACCTGTTCTGGTTCTTCGGCCACCCCGAGGTCTACATCATTGCCTTGCCGTTCTTCGGCATCGTCTCCGAGGTTTTCCCGGTCTTCAGCCGCAAGCCCATGTTCGGTTACAAGACGCTCATCTACGCCACCATTTCCATCGCGGCCCTGTCCGTGTCGGTGTGGGCTCACCACATGTACGTGACCGGCTCGGTACTTCTGCCGTTCTTCTCGCTCATGACTATGCTGATCGCAGTTCCCACTGGAGTGAAGATCTTCAACTGGATCGGCACCATGTGGCGAGGGTCAGTAACGTTCGAAACCCCGATGCTCTGGGCCCTCGGCTTCCTGGTGACCTTCACCTTCGGTGGACTGACCGGCGTTATTCTGGCCTCTCCTCCGCTCGACTTTCACGTCTCCGACACGTACTTCGTCGTTGCACACTTCCACTACGTGATCTTCGGTACCGTCGTATTCGCGATGTTCAGTGGCTTCTACTTCTGGTGGCCGAAATTCACCGGAAAGATGCTCAACGAAAGCTTGGGCAAGTGGCACTTCTGGTTGCTGTTCATCGGCTTCCACACGACCTTCCTCATCCAGCATTGGCTCGGAGTCGTGGGCATGCCTCGCCGGTACGCGACGTACTCTCCTGACGATGGGTTCACCTGGATGAACCAGGTGTCCACGGTCGGAGCCATGATCCTCGCCGTCTCGATGATCCCGTTCTTCCTGAACGTCTACATCACCGCCCGCAAGGCACCCAAGGTCACGGTCAACGACCCCTGGGGTTATGGATCGTCACTCGAGTGGGCCACGTCCTGCCCGCCGCCGCGTCACAACTTCACGTCCATCCCGCGCATTCGCTCGGAGCGACCGGCGTTTGATCTGAATCACCCGGAGGCCGGACTTCCCGTCGGCATCGGTGCGATCAAGGACGCGCCCGATTCCCCGACCTATGACGCCACATCGAACAAGGTGAAGTAAATGAGAACCAATGCACGCCTCTTCTGGGGCCTGGCCGTGTTCTTCGCCGTGGTGACAGTGATCTACGTCGCGTGGAGTCTGCTGGATCCCATGCACGCGGCCATCGAGTGGGCTGGCACGTTCATGTTGGCCCTGAGCGCGCTTCTTGCAGCCTTCATCGGTTTCTACCTGGGCAAGGTCTACACCGCACAGGGTGGGGAAGCCCCCGAGGACCGGCTGGACGGCAACATCGATGATGGCGACCCCGAGGCTGGATTCTTCAGCCCGTGGAGCTGGTGGCCCATCGTGCTCGCCGCCGCCGCAGCGCTTGTGTTCCTGGGGCTCGCCGTGGGCTTCTGGGTCGCGTACATCGGCCTCGCCTTTGGACTCATCGGCCTGGTCGGCTGGGTCTACGAGTACTACCGAGGCCTGTTCGCCCGCTAAGAGACACCGCATAGAAATACTGCCGACCTTCACTTCGAAGGTCGGCAGTTTTTTGTGTTCACGGCGTGTTGTCTCGCCGCCGGAAGCTGAAGAGATCGAACGCCGCAGTCACCGCGCGAAGAGCGGGCGTGCCCGCTGTGGCCGGGGCAGTGCCCACGGCGCCTGAGTGGTGCGCTGACGGCCCCATTCCGATCAGAGCGGCGACGGCTGGGGCCGGAAGGTTCAGCTGCTCAGACAGCCCCTGACGGGATTCCAGAGTGAAGTGTGCTGCGAGCCCCCCGGTGAGGTGCTGTGCCTTATCCGGCTGAATATCGAGGGCTAGGCCCGCCTTACGGAGTTCCTGAAGGTGTTCCTGTTGTGGAACCACGACCAGCAGGAGCCCTCCCTGACGAAGCACCCGGTGGAACTCGGCAGCGTTGCGGGGAGCGAAGACATTGAGGATGACGTTTGCCGCGCCGTCGCGGATGGGCAGCAGGGACCACACATCAGCCACGAGACCATCTATGCGGTCCGATGATCGCGCAGCGCGTGAAACGGCTGCGGGGGAGAGGTCCATGCCCAGGGCACGCGCGCTGTCGCCCACAGCAGCCAGAGCGCCGCGGAGGTAGTAGCCGGTGCCGCAACCGACATCGAGGATCCGCTCTGGATGCTCGGCGGCGACGGTGAGTGCGACGGTGCGCTCAAGGGCCTCGTACCAACCGGCTGACTGGAAGTTGTCGCGCGCGTCGAGCATGACGGCACTGTCACCGATGAATTTACGCGCACCGGGAAGCATCGTTGCGTACCCGCGTTTGTTGACGTCAAAGGAGTGCCCAGTCGGGCACGTGAATGTCAGGCCTTCGCCGACACCGAGGGGGAGAGAACAGTTCGGGCACCGAAGCCACTCCGATAGCGTCTGGAGTGACATCGATGCCCGATCTGGCTGGAGTTGAACTTCCTACTTCTCGGTGATCTCCGTCTGGTGATCTCCGTGAGCCTGACTAAGTTCGGCCTGGCTCACCGGCGTGATCCGGTCTTCGAAGAACCACCTGGACAAGCCGGCACGCACCTTCTCGACCACGGTGATCTTGCCCTGAGCGTTCGGGCGGGTCATGAGCGGCTTGAAGTCGTTGTAGCTGACCAGCTTCCAGCGCTCATACTCGTCCACCGGCTGGTGAACTTCGATGAACTCGCCACCAGGAAGCCGAACAATACGGCCAGACTCGTACCCGTGAAGCACGATCTCGCGATCCTTCTTCATGAGAGCGAGACACACTCGCTTCGTGATGAAGTACGCGACAACCGGACCCAGGATGGTGATCGCCTGGAGGGAGTGAATGACGCCCTCCATCGTGACGCGGAAGTGCGTCGCAATGATGTCTGACGACGCTGCGGCCCACAGTCCGGCGTAGAACGTGACACCGGCTGCGCCGATCGCGGTACGGGTCGGGGCGTTGCGCGGACGGTCGAGCACGTGGTGCTCACGCTTGTCTCCGGTGATCCACGCTTCGATAAACGGGTAGATCAGTACCAAAACGATGAAGATTCCGATAACGACCAGCGGCACCAGGATGTTCAGGGAGTACGTGTGGTTGAGCCAGACGAACTCCCACCCCGGCGGAATAAGGCGGAGAGCACCATCGGCAAAACCGATATACCAGTCCGGCTGGGTACCGGCCGAAACCGGTGAGGGGTCATACGGACCGTAGTTCCAGATGGGGTTGATCGTGAACAGCGAGGCGATCAGCATCACGACGCCGAAGACGATGAAGAAGAAACCACCGGCCTTGGCCGCGTAGACCGGAAGCACTGGATAACCGACAACGTTCTGGTTGGTGTGTCCAGCGGACGGGTACTGGGTGTGCTTGTGGACGACGACAAACAGGAGGTGCATCGCGATCAAAGCCACGATGATGGCCGGCAGGATCAGGATATGCAGTGAATACAGCCGCCCGACAATGTCGACTCCGGGGAACTCTCCGCCGAAGAGCAGGAAGGAGATCCACGTGCCTGCTACGGGTATGCCCTTGATGATGCCGTCGATGATACGGAGGCCGTTGCCGGACAGCAGGTCATCGGGGAGGGAGTAGCCCGTGAAGCCCTCGGCCATCGCCAGGATGAAGAGGATGAAACCGATCACCCAGTTCAGCTCGCGCGGCTTGCGGAATGCTCCCGTGAAGTAGATGCGCAACATGTGCAGGCCGATGGCCGCCACGAACAGCAATGCCGCCCAGTGGTGAACCTGACGCATCAGGAGCCCGCCACGGATGTCGAAGGATATGTCGAGGGAAGAGGCCATGGCCGCCGACATCTCAATGCCCTTCAGTGGCGCGTACGAACCTTCATAGTCCACGGGAACCATGGACGCCTGGAAGAAGAAGGTGAGGAACGAACCGGAAAGCAGGATGATGACAAAGCTGTATAGCGCCACCTCGCCGAGCAGGAAGGACCAGTGGTCAGGAAAAATCTTCCGACCGAGCTCCTTGACCGCACCGGAAATGCTCGTGCGTTCGTCGATGTAGTTAGCTGCTGAAGCGGTGAAGCCGGATGACTTCTTGACCTCGGCGTTTTTGCGGGTGTCTAACGAGGTCATTTACGCTCCCAGAAGCTCGGACCGACCGGTTCAGTGAAATCGCTCTGCGCGATGAGGTAACCTTCGGCGTCGACGGTGATGGGCAACTGCGGCAGGGCACGCTTGGCCGGGCCGAAGATGACCTCACAGTGGTTCGTGACGTCGAATTGTGATTGATGGCACGGGCACAACAGGTGGTGCGTCTGCTGCTCATACAGGGCAACGGGGCAGCCGACGTGGGTGCAGATCTTGGAGTATGCGACGATGCCCTGGTAGGACCAGCCTGCTCGCTCCGGGGTCTCGATCAGGAGGTCCGGATTGAGGCGCATCAGAAGCACGGCCGCCTTGGCCTTTTCCTCCAGACGACCGTGGCCCATCTCGGCCAGGCCTTCAGGGATCACGTGGAAAGACGAGCCGAGGGTGAGGTCGGCGGCCTTGATCGGAGTTCCGCTGGGGTCCAGCGCCAGGCGCGTTCCCTTTTTCCACATGGTCTCGTTGAGCAGGGCCACCGGATCCAGGTCCTGCGGGCCGAGGCCGCGGAAAAGCACAACCGCGGGAAGCGGGAAAGCGATGAGGGCACCGATGAGACTATTGCGGATGAGCGTGCGACGGCCGAAGCCGGACTCGTCGTTGGCCTGCTGGAAAACCTCTACGGCCCGAGCTCGTACCTCGTCCGTGCCACGAACCGGGTGGCGTTCGTCGACGCCCTCGTGGTCAGACATCAGGGCCTTGCCCCAGTGAACGGCACCGATGCCCAGCGCGAGCAGGGCTAGCGAGAGTCCAAGACCGATGAAGAGGTTGTTGAGTCGAACGGAGCCCGGGTCCTCGGCAGAGATCGGGAACGCCATGTACGCTGCGATGGCGAACACGCTGCCGACGATCGAGAGGTAGAAGAGCGTGTAGACAGCTCGCTCGGCCTTGCGCTCTTCCTTGGGATTGAGATCCGTGATGCGGGGGCGGTGCGGCGGGAACCCCGGGTTCTCTAGCGCATTCCGCACGACGACGCCGGTACCTGCAGACGTATCCGCACGCACGACGCTCGACGAGGCGGCGGCGGTTTCGTGCTCCGCGCCGTTATCGTCCTTGGCCATTGTTCTCCTTCTTACCAGCTGTCAATGTAATGCTGTGTCGCACGAGAAACCGATCAGTTCGACTTGGCTGTGATCCACACGGTCAGGGCCACAATGGTACCCAGTCCGAAGATCCAGATGAACAGACCTTCCGCAACGGGACCCAGAGATCCAAGGGCAAGTCCGCCCGGTGACGGGTTGTTCTCGACGTACTTGAGGTACGTGATGATGTCGCGCTTGCCCTCGGCCGACACGTTCATGTCGTTGAACACGGGCATGTTCTGCGGGCCGGTGACCATGGCCTCGTAGATGTGTGCCGCGGAGACATTCTTGATGGCGGGGGCAAACTTGCCCTCCGTCAAGGCTCCACCCGCGCCGGCCACGTTGTGGCACATCGCACAGTTGATGCGGAACAGCTCGGCTCCGTTGGCGGCATCGCCGGCTCCGTCAAGCACTTCGCCGGTGGGAATGGCCGGACCTGGTGCGAGGGAGGCAACGTACGCCGCAAGGGCTGCCGTCTGCTCCTCGGTGAACTGAACGGGCTTCTTCTGCGCCTGCGGGCCCTGCATCTGCATGGGCATGCGTCCGGTCCCGACCTGGAAGTCGACCGAGGCCGCGCCGACGCCGATGAGGCTGGGAGCTTCGCTGGAACCTTCGAGATCGAGGCCATGACAGGTTGCGCAGTTGGCAGCAAACAGCTTCTCACCCTCGGTGATGGTCTGCTGCGAAGTGGCGTCAGATTGTGCGGTCGCCGAGTTCGTGCTGAGTGCTGCATAGCCTGCGCCCGTGAAGAGCAGTCCGATGGCAATTAGTGCGACGCTGGCCAGGGGATGACGTCGACCGGTCTTGCGCTGCTTCTTGGCCTTGCGCGGCTGGGAAGCTGGGGTGGTGGTATTCGTGCTCATGCTGAAGGTGTCCGCTCCTGATTCTTATTTAAGAACGTAGACGACCAGGAAAAGCCCGATCCAGACGACGTCGACGAAGTGCCAGTAGTAGGAGACCACGATGGCGCTGGTCGCTTCCTTATGGCCGAAGTTCTTGACCGCGAACCCGCGACCAATGATGAGCAGGAACGCGATCAATCCCGCCGTCACGTGAATTCCGTGGAATCCGGTCGTGATGTAGAAGGCGGAGCCGTAAGCGTTCGAGCTGAGCGAGATGCCTTCGGATACGAGAGTCGCGTACTCGAAAATCTGACCGGTCACGAAGATCGCGCCGAGCGCATAGGTGAGGAAGAACCACTCCACCATGCCCCACTCGCTGAGCTTCCAGCCTGTTGAGCGTGCTTGCAGTCGTTCTGCCGCAAACACGCCGAACTGGCACGTCACGGACGAGGTCACCAAGATGAGCGTATTGATCAACGCAAAGGTGAAGTTGTGCTTATCAGCCTCGAAGAGCCACAGCTCAGGGGAGGTAGATCGAAGGGTGAAATAGATGGCGAAGAGTCCCGCGAAGAACATCACCTCGCTACCCAGCCACACAATGGTGCCCACAGCCACGCTGTTAGGCCGGTTCACAACGGGCGCATTGGCCGTCTGAGTAATTGAGGTGCTGGTCACCCCTCCATTATGGCCGATATCCGCACAGCTTTTTCTCAATCGGGCATGCGAGTCGATATTTTCTCGGGGTTAGGCTCCCCTTAAACAGGGGCCCCTGCCCGCGTGGATACGGGGAAGAACGGGCATTTCGCTAGGATTGGCGACATGCTCGAATCGCAGTCCTGGCCAAATATTCTTTCCGCCCTTCTTGACGGCGAAGACCTGAGCGTTGCTGATGCCGCCTGGTGCATGGAGCAGGTCATGGTGGGGGCGGCAACACCGGCGCAGCTGGCGGCCTTTCTGGTTGCCCTCCGGGCCAAGGGGGAGACGGTGGATGAGATCGTCGGATTCCGCGATGCGATCCTGGACCACGCGATTCCGCTCGATGTCGATGCCATGGGACTGGACATCGTGGGGACCGGCGGCGACAGGTTCGGCACCGTGAACATTTCGACGATGGCGTCCATCGTCTGCGCCGCAGTGGGTGTTCCCGTCGTCAAGCACGGCAACAGGGCCGCCAGCTCAGCATCCGGGTCATCGGACGTTCTCGCGGCGCTCGGGATCGACCTCGGTCTCCCTGCGGGACGGGTCGCCGAGATTCTGCGATCAACGGGTATCACCTTTGCCTACGCCGCGGCATTCCACCCGGGTTTCGGAAACGCGGCCGGCGTGCGCAAAGACCTCGGCATCCCGACGGTCTTCAACTATCTGGGGCCGCTGTGCAACCCGGCCCGGCCGGAGGCATCCGCCGTGGGCGTGGCGAGCCTTGACCGCGTGCCGCTGTTCGTCGGCGTCTTCCGGACGCGTGGGGCGACGGCGCTGGTCTTCCGCGGCGATGATGGCCTGGATGAACTCACCACGACCGGCCACAGCCACGTGTGGGAGGTTTCTCGCGGTCTCGTGACGGAGCACGACATCGACCCACGCGACCTGGGGATCAAGCGTTCCCAAATGAGTGATCTCGTAGGCGGGGATGCCGAGCACAATGCGGGTGTGGTGCACTCCGTGCTGGCCGGGGACGTCGGCCCCATTCGCGACATAGTTCTGCTCAACGCCGCCGCCGGTCTGGTGGCATTCGACCTCGCCAACGATCCGTCCCAGGTTCAAGTGGCGATCCTCGACCGCTTCCGCAGCAAACTGCTCGTCGCGGCGGACGCGATCGACTCGGGGGCGGGCGCCGCGAAACTCGAGGAATGGGTCACGGCCACCCGCATGGCATAACAGGCGGCGTATGTTGGGCATGGCGCCGCCGCTCTAGGCCGTCAGGTCTGCACGCTTCCCCCTGAGAGATTGGATGACCATGAAGAAACTCATCAACGATCCGAAGAATGTTGTGACTGAGGCTGTGGCGGGCTTTGAAGCCGCGCACTCAGACCTGATTCGCGTGTCACAGGAGCCGCTTTTCATCGTGCGCAAGGACGCGCCGGTGCGAGGGAAGGTCGGTATCGTCAGCGGCGGCGGCAGCGGGCATGAGCCCCTGCACGGGGGCTTCGTGGGAATCGGAATGCTCGACGCAGCCGTCCCCGGACCGGTGTTCACATCGCCGACCCCCGACCCCATCCTTGCCGCGACCAAGGCCGTCGACGGAGGCGCGGGCGTGCTGCACATCGTCAAGAATTACACGGGCGACGTGCTCAACTTTGAGACGGCGGCGGATCTCGCGTCGCTCGACGACATCGAGGTGCGAACCGTCATCACCAACGACGATGTCGCGGTCAAAGATTCGCTGTACACCGCGGGACGACGAGGCGTGGCTGGCACGGTGCTCGTGGAAAAGATCGCTGGAGCGGCCGCTGAGCTCGGGGGTGACTTGCAGGCCGTGACCGCCGTGGCCGAGAAGGTCAACGCTCGAGTTCGGTCGATGGGCGTCGCCCTCACACCGTGTGTGGTGCCGCACGCCGGGGAGCCGAGTTTCGTGCTCGCCGAAGACGAGATTGAGATCGGTATCGGAATCCATGGCGAGCCGGGCCGGTCGCGCATCCCTCTGGAGCCTGCGGACGCCGTCGTCGATCGACTTCTCCAACCGATACTCGAGGACCTTCCGCCTGCGTCCGGTGACCGCGTGTTGTTGTTCGTGAACGGCATGGGTGGGACGCCCCAGATCGAGCTGTACATTTTGTTCCGGCGCGCGGCAGAGGTGCTCACAGGAATGGGAGTCGTCGTCGCCCGTTCACTCGTGGGCAACTACACCACGAGCCTGGACATGCAGGGCGCTTCGATCTCAGTGCTTCAGCTCGATGACGAGCTCATCACGCTCTGGGACGCGCCGGTGCAGACCTCTGCGCTGCGGTGGGGAAGGTAGCGCATGCCACTGACCGGGGCATGGGCGACAGCCTGGATGACACTGAGTGCGCAGGTGGTCTCTGCGCGCCGCGCTGAGCTGAACACCCTGGATCGTGACATCGGTGATGGTGACCACGGTGAAAACATGGACCGCGGGTTCGAAGCCGTCGCAGGCAAGCTCGACACTCTGCCTGCGGAGGCGAGTCCAGCCGACGTGCTCAAGCTCGTGGCAACAACGCTCATCAGCACCGTCGGCGGCGCGTCAGGTCCGCTGTACGGGACGGCCTTCCTGAAGGCAGCGATCGCGGTCGGGGGTCTGGATCGCCTCGATCCGCAGGCGCTCGTGGCCCTACTGACGGCCGCACGCGACGGGATCGTCCTTCGGGGCAAGGCCGAGCTCGGCGACAAGACCATGGTGGACGCGTGGACGCCGGCGGTCATCGCCGCGGCCGCTGTGCAGAAAGACGGCGGGGATGTTGTTGCGTTACTGCGGGCGGCCGCCGAGGCCGCCGACCGCGGCGCGGTCGCAACCGAGCCGCTCGTGGCCCGCAAGGGGCGGGCCAGCTATCTGGGGGAGCGCGCACGGGGTCATCGCGATCCGGGGGCGGAGTCGACACGTCTGCTGCTGCGGGCCGCCGCCGACGCTGCGGACGTCTCATGACGACAAGCACACCTGGTGTGGGCATCGTTTTTGTGTCCCATAGCTCGAAAATCGCGGAAGGGCTCGTTGACCTGGCGCGACAAATGGCCGGGTCCGTGCCGCTTATGCCCGCAGGGGGAACAGATGACGAGGGGATCGGCACCAGTTTTGGCCGCGTGAGTGAGGCGATCGTCGCGGCCGACGGGGGCTCCGGCGTCGTCGTGCTGTGCGACCTCGGTTCCGCCATCCTGACTGCGGAAACTGCCGTGGATTTTCTGGACGAAGCCGTGCGGGCACGCGTTCGCATTGTTGACGCACCGCTGATCGAGGGAGGGGTCGCTGCGGCCGTCGCCGCACAGTCCGGGGGAGATCTGGACACTGTCGTGGCCGCGGCACGTTCCGCCCTCGGCCCTACGGTGCCCGGAACACGATCAGTCGCACCGGGCGTGCCGGGGGAGCCACCCGTGGTGACACGCAGCGTGACGCTCGTGAATCGAGACGGACTGCACGCACGGCCGGCCGCGGAGTTCGTGACGCTCGCGAGCACGTTTCGGGCTCACGTGACGGTGAACGGTACCGATGCGACCAGCTTGCTGGGGATCATGTCCCTGGGCCTGAGCCAGGGCATGACGGCCGAGATCTCGTGCTCGGGCAGCCAGGCTGAGGCGGCGGCGATGGCTCTCGCTGGACTCCTGGAATCCGGATTCGGCGAATCCGACGCTGGGGAAAATACGCTATAGCACAGTCTGTTGGTCCTGTCGAATTCGGCGTAGGGTAAACGCATGGTCGAACAGATGGAACCCGACAGAGGCGACGCACGCCTCCGGACCCTTGCCCAGGAATTGGGAGACAAGGCCTGCCCCGTGTGTGCCCGCCCGATGCGTGAACACTTCATCGATCACTCGACCAGGAACGCTGTGCTGAATTGCCCCGTTCCCCACCCCGGGGCCTGGGACAGGGACGCCTTCGAGCCCGTCAACGAGCTCGGAATGGTGATCCACGCGAGGCCGAATTCCACGCCATCCACACCCTGATTCACACTTCTCGGACACCTGTCCGAGAAGTGCTATACTAATTTGATGCATCCGGAAAAGGCCCTCGCGAACGTGCCGTCCGGAGGCACCGAAGCAACGCTCTCCCTCGCGACGCTTTCGCTCAAGGATCCGCGAGCAGAGCGAACCCGTCAGCTGATTTTCGGAGCGGTGGCAGACCTGATGTCCGCCCCTGCTGCGACGGCGCCTGCGACGGCCTCAGTGACGGATATCGTCAGGGGAGCGGGCATAAGCCGCAGCTCGTTTTATGCGCACTTCTCGAGCCTGGACGACGTGGCTTCCGAACTAGTGCGCACGCAGTTCGCGAGGATATCCTCCTCAGGGCCGCCGATCCCGGGGGAGACCCGGCCGGTTGGGCGACGAGCCGCGCGAGCGGGCTACACCCGTCTCGTGGAACACCTCGCATCGCACTCTCCGCTCTACGCCAGGGTGCGCGAACTGCCGCTCACCCGATCGACCTACGACGGCCTCGTTCGCGACTATTCCCGGCGGGTTGTCGAGACCGCAGCAATGCCGCGGTTCGTGCCCGATGGTATCAACGCTCAGATGGCTGCGACGTACACGGCCGCCGGGGCGCTGGGTTTGATCACGTCTTGGATGGGCGGCGACTTCGAGGCCTCCGCGGACGAGATCGTAGATGAACTCGTCAATTTGCTTCCCACCTGGCTCATTACCTCCGGCACCTGATTCATCGCCGACACACAGTCTCACTCAATAGAAACGGTCACCACTATGAACATCCAAATCGGCGAAACCCTCGTCTACCCGCACCACGGTGCTGTCACCATCACCGGCCTGGAGCAGCGCTCCATCAAGGGCCTCGAGAAGCAGTTCATGACCCTCAGGGTGCACACGAGCGAACTCACCATCCAGCTGCCGGTTGAGAACATCGACCTTGTCGGCGTGCGCGACGTGATCGACGCCGAAGGCGTGCAGGCCGTCTATGCCGTCGTCGTAGAGGAATTCGTCGAAGAGCCCGGAAACTGGTCGCGCCGTTACAAGGCCAACCAGGAGAAGATGGCAAGTGGAAGCGTTTACCGCGTCGCAGAGGTCGTGCGCGACCTCTGGCGTCGGGACCAGGACCGCGGCGTGTCCGCCGGCGAAAAGAGAATGCTGGAGAAGGCCCGCCAGATCCTCACCTCGGAGCTCGCCCTGGCGCAGAACCTCAGCGACGAAGACGCGGCCGAGCGCCTCGTGGAAGTGCTGGCCTCGTCCTTGGAACAGCCGACCGCAGTGAGCTGATCTGCCGGGAGGTTCGTGGGCCGAAACCTACCGCCTCTCGAATGCAGCGCCCTTCTGTTGACATAATGTGCATTATCGGTCATGTATCGAGGGCGGTGACACAGGCGATTGCAGCCGTGTGACTGGACTCGCCTGCGTCGGTTGGCTACGTCTGTTGGCTACGTCTGTCGTGTGCGTCAGGCGCCCACGTACGCGGCAAGGTGCTCTCCGGTGAGCGTGGATTGTGAGCGCACGAGGTCTGCGGGCGTTCCTTCGAAGACGATCCGGCCTCCGTCGTGGCCGGCGCCGGGTCCCAGGTCGATGATCCAGTCGGCATGGGCCATGACGGCCTGGTGATGTTCGATCACTATCACGGACTTGCCGGAGTCGACGAGGCGGTCGAGCAGGCCGAGCAGATTCTCCACGTCCGCGAGGTGTAGGCCGGCTGTCGGCTCATCGAGCACGTAGACTTCACCCTTTTCCGCCATGTTCACGGCGAGTTTCAGCCTCTGGCGTTCGCCGCCGGAGAGCGTCGGCAGCGGCTGACCGAGGCTGACGTAACCGAGCCCCACGTCGACGAGCCGGCCAAGTATGGTGTGAGCCGCAGGCACACGTGCCTCCCCCGTACCGAAGAACTCCTCGGCCTGCGTCACTGACATTGCGAGTACCTCGCTGATGTCACGGCCGCCCAAATGAAACTCGAGCACGGATGCGTCGAAGCGCTTCCCCTCGCACACCTCACACACCGTTGCCACACCGGCCATGATTCCCAGGTCGGTATAGATCACTCCCGCACCGTTGCAGTTGGGGCACGCGCCCTCTGAGTTGGAACTGAAGAGCGCAGGTTTCACCCCGTTCGCCTTGGCGAATGCCTTGCGAATCGGGTCGAGCATGCCGGTGTAGGTGGCGGGGTTGCTGCGTCGGGATCCCTTGATCGCGCCCTGGTCCACGGTCACGATTCCTTCCCTGCCGGAGACGGATCCCGTGATCAGGGAGCTCTTGCCTGACCCGGCCACACCGGTGAGCACAGTCAGCACCCCGAGCGGGATGTCCACGTCGACGTTCTGCAGATTGTGCGCGTCAGCACCGCGCACCTCGAGGACGCCCGAGTGCGATCGTACCGACGGTTTCACCACGGCCCTGTCGTCCAGGTGTCGTCCGGTGAGCGTGCCGCTGGATCGCAGCCCGTCCACGCTGCCCTGGAAGACGACCTCGCCCCCGTCGGAGCCGGCGCCAGGACCGAGGTCGACGGCGTGGTCGGCGATCACGATCATCTCCGGCTTATGCTCGACGACGAGTACTGTGTTGCCCTTGTCCCGCAACTGAAGCAAGAGGGTGTTCATGCGTTGGATATCGTGCGGATGCAACCCGATGGAGGGCTCATCGAAAACGTACGTGACGTCGGTCAGGGACGAACCAAGGTGGCGGATCATCTTGGTGCGTTGCGATTCCCCGCCCGAGAGCGTGCCTGACGACCTGTCGAGTGAGAGATACCCCAACCCGATCTCCACGAAGGAGTTGAGGGTGTCCCGCAGCGCTCCGAGAAGCGGCGCGACGGAGGGGTCGTGCAGTCCCGTGACCCAGCCGGCCAGGTCGCTGATCTGCATCGCGCAGGCGTCGGCGATGCTGATTCCCCCAACCTTCGAAGATCGGGCTCCCTCGTTCAGCCGTGTCCCGTCACAATCTGGACAGGTGGTGAAGATAACTGCCCGATCCACGAAGGCACGGATGTGCGGCTGAAGCGCGTCGACGTCTTTGGACAGGAAGGACTTCTGCATCTGCGGGATCAGGCCCAGATACGTCAGGTTGATCCCCTCGACCTTGATCTTGGTCGATTCCTTGTGCAGCAGATCGTGCAGCTCGTTCTTCGAGAATTCCCGAATGGGCTTGTCCGGGTCGAACCAGCCGCAGCCCCGAAAAATGCGGGCATACCAGCCCTCCGTGGAATAGCCGGGGATGCTCAACGCGCCCTCGTTGAGGGACTTGGAGTCGTCATACAGTGCCGTCAGGTCGAAGTCCGTGACAGACCCTCGACCCTCGCAGCGGGGGCACATCCCACCGGTGATGCTGAAGCTGCGCCGCTCCTTGACGGTCTCTCCCCCGCGTTGGATGGACACAGCGCCGGCACCGCTCATCGACGCCACGTTGAAGGAATACGCCTGTGGCGAGCCGATGTGAGGCTCGCCGAGCCGGCTGAAGAGGATGCGGAGCATCGCGTTTGCGTCGGTGGCCGTGCCGACGGTGGAGCGCGCATTGGCGCCCATCCGCTCCTGGTCCACGATGATCGCTGTCGTCAGGCCGCTCAGCACGTCGACGTCCGGGCGTGACAGTGTCGGCATAAAGCCCTGCACGAACGTGCTGTACGTCTCATTGATCATCCGCTGCGACTCCGCGGCGATAGCGCCAAAGACGAGCGAGCTCTTGCCGGAGCCTGAGACACCCGTGAACACCGTGAGACGTCGCTTCGGGATCTCGACGCTGATGTCCTTCAGGTTGTTCTCGCGTGCGCCCTGCACGCGAATCACGTCGTGGCTGTCGGCTCCGGGCCGCGTGCTCATCGTGGTTCCTTCCCTGCGTTGATTTCTGCGTTCCGGGTCGTGGGCAGGTGTCGCGCCCACCAGTCGAGAATGATCTCACTGCGCTGCACGCGGTGACGCGGGCGCCCGCTACGACTCAGCTCATGGTTCTCCCCCGGGAAGATCACGAGTTCGGCGGGGACACCGGCCTGGGTGAGCGCCGCATAGTAGCGTTCGCCCTGGGACAGCGGACAGCGATAGTCCTGCTCGGAGTGCAGCACGAGCGTGGGCGTGGTTACCTCATCGACCACTGCCTGCGGACTCTGGCTCACGACCAGTTCCCGGTCGGTACCGACATATTCTTCGCCGAAGAAATCGCCAATGTCTGAGGTGCCGACGAAGGCTTCAGGGTCAAGGAATCCACGCTCCACGATGGACGCGGCAAAACGATGGTCGTGAGCGATGATCCAGGCCGTGAGGTAGCCGCCGTAGGAGCCACCCATGATGCCCACCCGAGCTGAATCCAAGGCATCCGACGACGCGAGCGCCCCGTCAAGAAACTCCAGCACGTCGGTCATATCAACCGTGCCCATGGCTTGGCGAATCACCCGGCCGTGTGCCTGACCATAGCCAGCGGACCCACGAGGATTGCACATCACGACGGCATACCCGGCCTCCACATAGATCTGCGCCTCGTCGAGGAGGGCCACGGTGTACTGCGCGAACGGTCCCCCGTGGATATTCAGCAGCACCGGATGAGGGCCGGGACCTTCCGGCGCGAGAATCCAGCCGTGCACTGGATAGCCGTCCCCCGCAGTGACCACAGTCTCTACCGGATGACAAATACCGGATTCCCTGATCGAAGCGGAAAAATCTGTCAGGAGTCTCGGCCGCGGTCCCGCGAGCATCAGCTCTCCCCACGACCCGGCGTGCTGAACAGCGACGACCACGGTCTCACCGAGCACATCATGGGCAGTCGCCACGTGGGAGCCGTGGAGGAGGTTGGTCACAGCGCCGTCGCCGACGCGGTCGGGGTCGATGCCCACGATCTCCACGCGTCCACGTACCGTGTTGTGTGCGAGGACCACCCCGGCCGGGGTGACGCTCAGGCCACCGCTGGGGTCGAGGTCGATCGCTTCCGGGTCGGTGAGCCGCCGAGGTTCGGATCCCGCTGAGGTGCCGACGCTGTAGGCGGAGGTGTTCCTGGCAACAAAATCTCGGCCGCTCTTCCCCACATCGGAGGCCAAAAATACCACGCTGTCCGCGGTCGCCCATTCCAGGGCGGAGACGGCCAACTGCGCTTCGGCACTGAGCACGAGCGCGCAGTCCCCCGCCGAATCCAACGACAGTCGCCAGATCTCCGCGCACAGGTCCCTATCGCGGCGTGCGTGGCGAGCTGACACCGTCAGAACGCTGAGACCGTCCGCTGACAGGGCAAGCCCCGCATGGTCGTAATCGCCCGAGCTGATCCGGCGAGCGTCGGGGACCGATGTATGGTCAGCTGCCGACGCACCAGACGAGGCAGCATCGATGCTCGGTGCGGCCGCCGCGTGCGGCTCTGCCCACACATCCGGAGCAGCCACAAGGAACACATGTGCACGCCGGTCGACGGTGTAGCCGACCCCGTTTGCTCGGTAGCGCCGCGTCAGGATGCGACGGGCCGGTTCCGCTTCGAAGGTGAGGCCAGCGACCGTGCCGTACCGCCCCGGTTCGGGCACCCTCGCGAGGAACACCAGGTCGTGTGTGCCGGGGCGCCACCGGAAGTCGCTTACCCCGAGTGCCGCTGTCGTCACCTGCACGGGTTCGCCGCCCGCGGCATCGACCACGTACAGCTGGCCTCGACCGCCCGGACTTCTGCGCAGAAAACCGAGGAGTGCGCCATCGGGCGAGAACCTCGGCTGGGAGTCGCTGTGGCCACGGGTCACACGTCGAGGCTGCGGCTCCCCTTCCAGGGCGACGGACCAGAGCTGGCCGATATAGTCGTCGGCATCGAGGTCGGCCCGCTGCACCGACACGACGGCACGTGAGGCGTCCGGGTGGATCGTCGGGCGGGAAACGGATCGCAGCAGCGCAATATCCTGGGCTTTCACGATTACAGGGCGACGAAACCGGTGACGTCGCCGACGTAACGCGTGTTGTTCTCGGGTACGGGCTCGACGGCGGCCTGAACGATCTCCGCGGCGAACTCGCTCACGTTGTACAGGCGCCCCGCGGCTTCTTTCCGGAGGCCGAGTGCACCCGGGTTCGATCGTTCGAGCAGGGTGGCTGTGATCGTTCCTTCAATCATGTCGCCGGACACGACGACGAAACCGACTCCAGCCTTATCGAGCTGCGGAATCATGGCCCGGAGGGCGTCTTCCCCGGCACGCTTGCTGCGGGCTACCGGCTCATACTCCGGCATCGTGGGGGTGGTTGCGATGAAGTGCGCCTGGTGGCTCGTGACGTACACAACCCGCGAGCCTTCTCCCAGCAGGGGAAGAGCCGAGGCGAGCAGGTTGACCTGGGCATCGCGGTTGAGCAGCGTGGCGTAGTCCGCGGCCATGCCGCTCTCCATGCCGCCGGAGGCATTCATCACGAGGATGTCGAGTCCCCCGTACTCGGAACGGATGGTTTCGAACATCGCGGCGACCGAGTCGGGATCCGTGAGGTCAGCGCCGGCCGTGATCGCTTGTCCGCCGGCAGCGCCGATGGAGGCGGCCAGCTTGTTCGCCCTCGCCTCCTTGTTGCGGAAGTTGATGACAACGCGGGCGCCCGCTTCGGCGAAGTAGCCGACCGTGTCGGCACCGATACCTCTGGACGATCCAGTGACAAGTACACGCTTGCCGTCAAGTGATCCTGCTGCAAGTGGATTGGACACGCATGCTCCTCAGATGGTGGCGGGGCGGGGCGCTTTGGCAACCCGCTCGTCTTTCAGACTAGCAACTGCACAGCCAAAACCTGCCTCCTACCTGCTAGTTTGAAGGGTAGAACCTGTCGGAAGGGGCCCAATGGACACGTTCATCGCAGATTATGCGTGGATCGTTTGGCTGGTGCTAATTCTGCTCTTCGTCACCATAGAAATGATGACGCTCGAGCTCACGTTCCTGATGATCGCCCTCGGCAGTCTCGGCGGGCTGGTGGCAGGATTGCTCGGTGCGCCTTGGTGGCTGCAGCTTGTGATTGCTGCCCTGCTCGCACTCGTGCTGCTGCTCGGGATTAAGCCTCCGCTGCTGCGCGCTCTCAAACGCGGCGGCGACCCGACGAAGTCCAATGTGGACGCCCTGGTCGGCCTCGGCGGCAGCGTCGTGAAGTCCGTCGAAGGGGCGGGCGGGCTCGTCAGGCTCGCCAACGGCGAGACCTGGACGGCCCGGCTGTCCCCCACCGTGCCGCAACACGTGATCGAGCCCGGGGAACGGGTTGTCGTCATCGCAATAGACGGGGCGACCGCCGTGGTCACCCCCGCTGAAAGGAATGCTTCATGACCGACTCGGCATCGATCATCACCCAGGTGATCGTGATCATCGTGATCGTGGCGCTCATCGTCACCGTCATCGTGACCCTGGCCAAATCCATTCGCATCATTCCGCAGGCGAGCGCCGGTGTCGTGGAGCGGCTCGGCCGCTACCACAAGACCCTCATGCCGGGCCTGAACCTGCTGATACCGTTCATCGATCGCCTACGCCCGCTCATCGACATGCGTGAACAGGTGGTGTCCTTTCCCCCGCAGCCGGTCATCACCGAGGACAATCTGGTGGTTTCCATCGACACCGTCGTGTACTTCCAGGTGACGGACGCGCGAGCCGCAACCTACGAGATCAACAACTACCTCGGCGCCGTCGAGCAGCTCACGACCACGACCCTCCGAAATGTGGTCGGCGGGCTGAATCTGGAAGAAGCGCTCACCAGCCGGGACAACATCAACGGCCAGCTGCGCATCGTGCTCGACGAGGCCACCGGCAAGTGGGGTATCCGCGTGGGGCGCGTGGAACTCAAGGCGATCGACCCGCCCATTTCCATTCAGGACTCGATGGAGAAGCAGATGCGCGCCGAGCGTGACCGCCGCGCGCTCATCCTGACCGCTGAGGGAACCAAGCAATCCGCGATCCTGACGGCCGAGGGTGCCCGACAGGCCTCCATCCTGGAGGCCGAGGGATATGCCAAGGCCGCGGTGCTCCGTGCGCAGGGTGAGGCCGAGGCCATCACGACGGTCTTCAAGGCCATCCACGAGGGTGACCCCGACCCGAAGTTGCTGGCGTATCAGTACCTGCTCACGCTTCCCAAACTCGCCGAGGGAAGCGCGAACAAGCTCTGGATCGTGCCCAGCGAACTCACCGAGGCCATGAAGGGTATCGGCAGGGCCTTCGGCAGCAAGGGGGCCGACGGATCCACCCCGGCGAGCCCCGCTCCCCCGCAGGGCTAACCGATGTTCGACGTGCCCCATTCTGTTTTTCTGGCGAAGCCGGGTATCAGGGTTCTCGCGCATAGGGGGCTGGCAACCAACGCGCCGGAGAATACCCTGCTCGCGTTCCTGACGGCGCTATCCGCCGGGGCAACGCACCTGGAAACGGATGTGCACGCGAGCCTCGACGGGGTCGCTGTAATCAGCCACGGCCCCGACCTGGCCCGACTCGGACGAGACGTGCGTATCGACCAGCTCACCGTCACGGAGCTCAAGCACGTGCGGCTGGGCAGCGGCCAATTCGTGCCCTCACTCGCGGAGGCCCTCGATGCTTTTCCGGAGGCGCTGTTCAACATCGACATCAAGGCTGACGCCGCTGTCACGCCCACCGTCCAGGCCATTGTGGCGGCCCGTGCCACTCCGCGGGTACTGATCACGTCTTTTTCGGAAAGTCGGCGCCGGCGCGCGGTCGAGCTTCTGCCTGGAGTCGCGTCATCCGCTTCGTCCGCGGGCGTGTTGAAGGCCGTTCTGGCGGCGACTCTCGCTCCCCGCGGGGTTCTGCGCCATGCCCTCGCCGGTCTCGCGGTCGTTCAGGTGCCGGAGAAGTCGGGTGCGCTGCGCATTGTCACCCCGCGTTTTGTTCGCGCCATGCATTCGGCAGGCGTGGAGGTTCACGTGTGGACGGTGAATGAGCTGGCGGCGATGGAACGCCTGCTCGCCTGGGGAGTGGACGGCCTGATCACAGACCGCACGGATCTCGCGACGGCACTGATTTCCCGTCGAACCTGAGAGTTGCCCCCCAAAACGGGGGTTGCGGAAAGGTAACGCTCAGCTTAATGGTTTACAACTGGGTATGCATCGCGATAAATGTGATTGCATCGCGAGAGGAGACCACACAATGGCTGACCGCAGTTTGCGTGGCATGAGATTGGGCGCACAGAGCCTTCAGAGTGAAGAGGGCGTCACCTTTTCCGCACGAGTAAGCCACACCTATCGGTGTGCGACCTGCTCCAAGGAAACGGTCATGATTTTTTCCGCCGACGCGGAAGCCCCCGATGAGTGGGAGTGCAAGTACTGCTCCCGCGTGGCTACCCGCCTCGTCGATTCGACGCCGGTGATCGTGGATCACTCCGGCGAGAAGGTCGCCAGGAGCCACTGGGACATGTTGCTGGAGCGTCGCACCCGTGCGGAACTGGAGGAACTCCTGCAGGAGCGTCTCACTGTTCTGCGCGAGCGCCGTGGACAGCAGAAGATCGGAGCCTGACCTAGCGGTCTCGTTTCCCCCCGACGAGGCTATTCAGGCCAACAAGGCGGTTCAGGAGCTTAGCTCCGGAACCGCCTTGTTTTGTGCAATTTTTTTCGGCCGGCGGCGGCACACAGCACGAACCCGGCGAGGCCTAGCCCGGCGACGAGCCATTCGATTCCGCGACCGAGCGCCATGGCCGGGGTGATCGTGGCGCTCAGCGGCACGGTCTGCACCATGGCTCCCGGCGTCCACGTGGGCAGGCTGTCGAGCGTCTCGCCATCGGGGGTGATGATGGCACTCGTGCCGACGGTGGAGATGTTGACGACAGTGCGCCCGGCTTCAACGGCCCGGAGGCGTGCGATGGCGAGTTGCTGCACGCTCTCGTCGGTGTAGCCGAAGTCTGCGTTGTTCGTCTGGCCCAGAATGATCTCGGCGTCGTCGTTGATCATGTCGTGAATGAGCTGGTCGTCGGCGATGTCGAAGCAGATGGCGATGCCGGCGAGCACACCGTTGATGTCGAAGATGTTGTCGCGGGTTCCAATGCCGTAGTCCCGGCCGATCATGTCGATCAGGTCCGGTGCGAACGGACGCCAGAACGCCCGGTTCGGCATGTACTCAGCGAAGGGCACGGGATGCACCTTGTCGTAGATGTCGACAGCGCCCTCCCCCTCTTCCCACAGCAGCGAACTGTTGTAATACGTTTCATCCTGATAGGTGATGGTGCCGGCCAGCACCGGGGCGTTCATCTCACGGCTGATGTAGTCGAGGACCTTCGCCGCCTCGGGATTTCGTAGGGGGTCGATGTCGCTCGCGTTCTCCGGCCACACCACGAAGTCCACGGGCTCCTGCCCGATCAGCGGCAGGGTGGCCGAGGTGTGGTCACTCAAGATCTGTCCGGGCCTATAGACCGCGTTCAGCCCGGCGTCGGACGCGCCCTGAACGGCGGCGAGTCGCGTCGTGCCGCTCTGCACGATGGTGAACGCTGGAACGACAAGCAACCCGACAACGGCTGCGACTGCGACGGTGGCGCGTGCCAGGCCGCCGAGGTCGGTCTCCCGAAGCAACTGCACGACGAGGGCGCTCACCCAGACGATGAGGAAGCTGAGGCCCGAGAAACCCACCCATGCCGCGAGCGATCCGAAAGGTCCCTCCGATTGGGACAGCGCCACGCGGCCCCACGCGAACCCACCGTAGGGCCAGACTGCGGAGATGGCTTCCCGCGCCGTCCACAGGCCCGCCACGACGACGGGAACGAGGCCCAGCCGCCCGAGGCGTGAGCGCCAGAGCAGCGGACCTGTCCGTAGAACAACGGCCGTGAGGGACAGGCCAACGGCGAAGAAGATGCTCTGCAGCCCACCCAACGCGATCCACGGCACCGGGCCAAGGTACAGCGTGATCCAAGAGATGTGAATCAACCAGAATGACAACCCGGCCACGAACCCCACGAGCAGGCCCGTCCAGGGCCCTCGACCGAGCAACGCCACAAACATGAGCCCGACACCGACCGGAGCCAGGACCCACCAGTCCCGGTCGGGGAAGCTGGCGTCGAGAATAGCTCCGGCGAAACCCGCGATCACGAGGGCCGCCCAGAGGGGGAGGGCGAGGGCGCGCTCGCGCGGGGCCGTCGGGGCGCGCACTCAGGACACCGAGGAGTAGGCCACGATGCCGCGACGAACCGCGTCCATGGCCTGGCGAGCGCTGCGGCCCACCGGGCCGTCGGCCACGACAGAGAGCTGGTCGAGCAGGTCGATGGTTTGCTTGGTCCAACGCACGAAGTCGCCGGCGGCCATCTCGGCCTCGAGCAGCACGTCGCCGAGGCTGGCCCCGCGCGCCCACTTCCACATCGCGAGGCTCAGCCCCACTGATAGCGGCTTACTGCCGGGCAGCTTGTTGTCGCGCTCTAGGTCGTCGATGCGGCTCCAGAGGTCTGTCGTCTCATCGAATGCCGGTCGGAAGGCCCCGCGGGGAAGGTATCGCGCGTCAAGCAGTCCCTCTTCGCGGCGCGGCTCGAAGACGAGAGCGCAGGCCATGGCCGCGAGGCTCGCGGGGTCGAGATCGTTCCAGAGTCCGCGACGCAGGGACTCGGCAACGAGCAGGTCCCGCTCGGCGTAGATGCGGCGCAGGATCCGCCCGCTCTCGCTCAGCTCCACGCGTCCGTTCTCGTTCTGGGAGAGGTACCCGTAGCCGAGCAGCACGTCTGTCACGCGGTCAAAGACTCGGGCGATGGCTCCGGTGCGGGCGCTGATCTGGCGACTGATGGCATCCGTTTGCTGTGAGAGATGCCACCAGCGCTCTGCCCACCGGGCGTGCTGTTCCCGCTCGGGACAGTGGTGGCAGGCGTGGGCGCGCATCACCTTGCGCAGGTTCGCGATCTCGCGCTGACGCCTGTCGCGTTCTCCTCGAAGCGACGTATCGCTCTTGGACGCCTCGCGTTCTCGTTCCGATAGCCGACGGCGAATGGTGGTGTAATCGGCAAAGTCTCCGAGATGGCAGGTCATGGATTGCTGGAAGCCGGCCAGGGACAGCTCCTGCTGACGCACTGTCCGCGCCAGGTCGACGACAGACCGATCCGCCTGAAACTGGGCGAAAGACGACTCGAGCACCGCGCGCGTGCGATCCCGACCGAACTGATCGATGAGGTTGACGGCCATGTTGTAGGTGGGTTTGAAGCTCGAGTTGAGTGGGTAGGTGCGCTTGGAGGCGAGCGAGGCCACCGCCTGCGGGTCGAGGCCCTGCTGCCACTGGATGACGGAGTGACCGAGGGTGTCGATGCCGCGGCGCCCGGCGCGCCCGGTGAGCTGGGTGTACTCCCCCGGGGTGATCGGAACTCGCGCCTCGCCGTTGAATTTCTCTAGTTTGTCGAGCACAACGGTGCGGGCGGGCATGTTGATGCCGAGCGCGAGCGTCTCGGTGGCGAAGACGGCTTTGACGAGCTTCCTCTGGAAGAGCTCCTCGACGACCTCTTTAAAGGCGGGAAGGAGGCCGGCGTGATGCGCGGCGACGCCGCGCTCGAGTCCGTCGAGCCAGTCGAAATACCCCAGCACGCCGAGGTCTTCGTCCAGCAGGGTGCGGCAGCGGTCGTCCACGATACCGCGGATCTCGTCACGTTCCTGTTCCGTGGTGAGGCGCACTCCGGCGCGGAGGACCTGGCGCACCGCCTGATCGCAGCCGACTCGGCTGAAAATGAAGAAGATCGCCGGTAGCAGATGCTTGCCCTCAAGCATCCGCACGATTTCAGCGCGGTCCATGCGCCCCGCGTCGGTCCGCATCGGCACGAATGCCGGCCGTTGCTGGGTGCGACCGCGGTAGTCCGACCGCCGATCATCGCCGCTTCGGGTGTTGCCACGCCCGGCAGCTCGTGTCCCGGCGTGCGAGAGGCGCACGAGCTCAGGGTTGACCTTGTGCGTTCCCACGAGACCGGCGGCATCGAAAAGGTCAAGCATGTTGTTCTTGACCAGCACATGCTGCTCGAGGGGGACGGGGCGCTCCTCCGAGACGATGACATCGGTCTCTCCACGGACGGCCTGCAGCCAATCCCCGAATTCCTCGGCGTTCGACACGGTGGCACTCAGGGACACCATGCGAACGGACTGGGGCAGGTGGATGATGACCTCTTCCCACACAGCACCGCGGAAGCGATCGGCCAGGTAGTGCACCTCGTCCATCACGACAAAAGCGAGGTTCTTGAGCAGACCCGAGTCGGCGTAGAGCATGTTCCGCAGGACCTCAGTGGTCATCACCACGATGCGAGCCTGGGCGTTCACGTTCGTGTCACCGGTGAGAAGGCCCACCTGCTCCGCACCATACTCGGCGACAAACTCCTGGAATTTCTGATTACTGAGCGCCTTCATCGGCGCCGTGTAGAAGACCTTCTTGGTGGGGTCCTGCATCGCGAGGAAGATCGCGAATTCGGCGACGATGGTCTTGCCTGCTCCGGTGGGGGCCGCCACCAGCACACTGTTTCCGGCCTCAATCGACGCGCACGCCTCGATCTGGAATGGATCGAGGTCGAAACGCTGCGCCGTGCGAAATGCCTGCAGGACCGGCTGGGAAACGCGTTTGCGGGACTCCGAGTAGCGCTCGGCAGGAGATTTGGTGTGGGTCACGGGGATCCTAAAGCGCCAGTTCCTGTTCGAGGGAACGAGCTCGTTTGGCGGCACGGCGATCATGCAGCCAGGTGATTCCCCAGGCTGCGAAGTAGAGGACCACCATGGGGATGGCGAGCATGAACATCGATACGACGTCGGCGGCCGGGGTGGCGATGGCCGTGAACAGCACGATGACGAGAATGGCTATTCGCCATGACTTGATGATGGAGGACGCACTGATCACGCCAGCAAAATTCAGCAGAACGATGAACACTGGCAGCACGAAAGCGATGCCGATAGCCAGGACCAGTTTGAGCACGAAGTCGAAGTAGCTGATCGCGTTGATCAGCGCCGCGTCTTCGGCCGGTGCGAAACTCGTGAGCAGTTCGACCACGTTGGGGAGCACGAACCATCCCGCCGCGCATCCCGCAAGGAACAGGGGGATGGCCGAAAAGAAGAAGCCAAACGTGTACGCCTTTTCCTTGCGGGTCAGGCCGGGCACGAGGAAGGCGAAAATCTGGTACAGCCACACGGGACTCGAAATCACGAGACCGACATAGAAGGCGATCTTGAGCTGCAGATCGAACGCCGAGGTCATGTCGGGGTAATTGATCTGCGCGTTTCGGTCTTGGGCCAGCATGATCTGGGTGATCGGTGCCCGGAGCTGGTCCAGAACGAAATCCGCCTGGAACCACCCGATGACCGCACCGACGAGGATGCCGGCGGCGGCAAGGAAGAGTCGCTTGCGCAGCTCGATCAGGTGCTGACCGAGCGACATCTTTCCCTCTTTCGCGCCGCCCCGACGGCCCCGAACCGCCATTGCTCTAGGGCTTGGCCGCTGGATCGACGGGACCGTCAGTCTTGGGGTTCCCGTCGGCGGTGTCGTCACCCTTGTCGCCCTTGATTTCGGTCTTGAAGATCTTCATCGACTGGCCGAGGCTGCGGGCGAGACCGGGGAGTTTCGGTGCGCCAAAAAGTAACAGAACGATGAAAAGGATGATCACCAGGTGCCATCCGCTGAATGCATTACCGAGCATGAGGTAGTGTCCTCTGGATCATTTGTGCGTGTGTAAATAGTTTACCTTGGGCGATCAATTCGTCGCGACGTACCTGTCTGCGGTGTCGACGATTGCTCGTGTGCATCTCCGCCGCAAACCGCAGCGGTGTCGGATCCTGCAGCACAGCCGACCTGAAGGCGGGCAGAGCAGCACCGCCCCTGCCGTCACCGCCCCTATCGTCGCCGTCGATGTCTACAGCGGCGAGCTGACGACCGAGCGCGTCGAGCGCGTGCGCCGTGCGCATGGCCTTGCGAAAGAGCATGAAGCCCAGGCCGGCGAGCGTTGCCACGAGCAGGGTCGCCAGCAGCCCCCACACGACAATCCATGACCACCACGGCACGGTTCAGTCCTCCTCGTACGGTGCGGCACCGGCGGCCGCCCACTCCGCCACGATGCGTCGCGCCTCTGGCGGCTCCACCACGGTCACGACGCCGGCGAGCCCGGTGACCAATCGCTTGAGCGCGTGGTGGTGGGCCACGCGCAGGGTCGCCCGAACGCGGCCGAGGGATGCCGTGCTCTGCGGGTGCTGCGCGCTGTGAATGTGCGCGCTGTGAATGTTCTCCGGGCGGTAGTCGGTAATCAGGGCGAGGGCAGCTTCGGGGAGTTCGAGCACGATCTCCAGGTCGTCGAGGGACGGCACGAAAAGCGCCTCAGCGAGCTGTGTGTCGCTGTCTCGGGACCCGGCAGGTTCGGCCGTCACCGTGAGGTCGCTGATGCGGTCCAGCCGGAAGGTGCGAACAGCCCCACGCAGGTGGCACCAGCCACGCAGATACCAGTCCCGATCCACGGACTCGACGCGCAGGGGGTCGACACGGCGACTCACCTGGTCGCCGCGGGAGTTCAGATAGGCGAATTCAAGCTGCACGTTCGCCTGCACGGCGGCCTGGATGACCCCGATCGTTGTCGGGGACTCCCGGCTCGACACTCGCAGCTGGCTCGGGGTCGCGGATGCTCCCCTGGTGAGCTTCGCCATCAGGGAGGCTATGGCGTCGCGATCGGCGTTCTCCGGCAGCGCGGACAGATATTGCAACCCCGCGATCAGCGCGGCCGCCTCACGCGCCGAAAACCTCGGCGAGTCGTCGATGGCCACCTGGTGCGTAAGCACGATGCGGTCGTTGTCTTCGAATTCATCCCAGTGGATGTCGAATAGGTCGCCGTGCAGGTATTGGCTCGTCTCGCCGGGGATACCCGATACGGCGATCAGCCGAACGGCCGATCGCACGTGCTCGGCCGACACCCCGAATCTGCCCGCCACGTCATCAACGGCGACATTGTCGTGGTCGATCAGGTAGGGCACGAGTGCGAGCAGAAACGTCAGCTTGTCCGCGGCCAATCGCGGTTCGCGGGCGCTCACGGGTTGTCGTGGTGTGCGTCGTGAACCGTACGGAGCCGTACGAGGACGGCGGCGCGCAGCTCGGGAGGTGAGAGCACGATGACCTCAGGGCCGAAACCGGCCAGTTCGTCGGCAAGAATGGTGAGATCGGTGTAATGCAGGGCCACAGTGGCCCCATGAGCATCCTGGGACGCCTGAGCATCCTGGGACGCCTGAGCATCCTGGGACTCCTGACCCGCATCCTTCCTGCCCCGCTTGCCGAGTCTGACCTCTGCGTCGCTGCCCGCCACGACCGCGAGCACGGCAACCTGGCTATGCAAAAGCGCATCCAGCCCGTTCAGCGCTTCCTGGGCTGGGTCTACGGTGTCGCGTTCAAACGTTGCACCCGGAACCGGAACGACCGGGCCGACGATGCGGGACAGCAGGAAGGTTCGAGGCGCATCGGCGACCAGATCCGTGGCGAACAGGTGCCACCGCCCCTCGTGAAGCACAATGGCACGCGGCGCAACACGGCGGCGGCGCGACTGTGTCTCCCCCGGTTTCAGGTACGCGAACGACACGACGACACCGCGGTCCATTGCCTTGTTGAGCGGATCAAAGGACGCTTCCCGGGATCGGAGCAGTGGGGCATAGCCCAGAACCGGATCGCTCGAGTCGACACCGAGCGAATCGAGTTTCGTGAGAGCCCGCCGGGAATCGGCGGAGAGTGAGCCCTCGCGCCAGACCGTGGCCGCCAACTTCAACAGCATGATCTCGTCGGAGGAAAAGACCACGTCTGCGGGCAGGTCATACAGTCCCTTCGGGATGCGGTAACGGAGGTTGTGGTTACTGCCGGGATCGTCCGGCGGCTCGATCACGTCGAGCGGGATGCCGAGTTCCCGAATGTCGTCTTTGTCCCGCTCGAACTGACGCTCCAGGCTCGCGTTAGTTGCGTCCCTGGAGTAGCGCTGCCGGTAGCCCTGCACGGTGGCGAGGATCTCTCCCTTGGTCAGGCCTATCTCCGTGGCGACGAGCGCAAGAACGAGGCTGAAGAGACGTTCCTCAACGGTGACGGAACGCCGCGCGGCCGTGGCGTCTGCTCTTGGAATCTCGACGGGTGCTGCGGAGGGTTCATCAGCTGCGGAGGGCTCATCGGAAAGGGGCGGCACATGTGCGATTCTATCGCGCACGTGCCGCCCCTCCCGGCGTGAGTGAACATACGTCAGCTCGCGCCTAGTTCACTCCAAGGATGTCAACGACGTATACCAGAGTGGACCCGGGCGGGATCGTGGTGGCGCCCTGCTCCCCATAGGCCAGGTCGGGGGGAATCACGGCAACGAGCTGTGACCCGACGGTCTGGCCGATCAGGGCCTTCGCGAAGCCGGGGATCAGACCGCCCTGGGTCTGGGAGCCGTCGATCGCGACCACTTCGGTCGGGATCCCGGATTCCCAGGTGGACTCGAAGGTCGTCTTTTCGCCCCACACCAGTCCGGAGTATGCAATCGTGACAGGATCGCCCTCCTGAACTTCTGCGCCGGTGCCCTTCTTCAGCACGCCGACCTGCAGCTCTGCGGGCGGTGTGCCCGACGGAATCGTGATGCCGGGCGTACCGTCTTCCGCCAACACGACGGCGGGAAGCCCGTTCTCGGCAGGCTGGTCCGCGCCGTCAGCGCGGGTCAGGTAGGACTTGACGACGTCGATCACGAGGACGATCGTGTCGGTCGCGGCGATACCGGCGTCGGCGTTGCCCTCAGCACCGAAGGCGTCCGCAGGAGGCACCACCACGGCGAGGCGGGATCCGACCTGCGCACAGGAGAGAGCTTCGGTGAGGCCCTTGATTCCCGGGCCATTGACGACGGCACCCGACGCCGAGGTCTCGTTGTAGGCCGACTCGGTCACGACCTCTCCGGTCGTGCCGTTGTACACGCTGAGATCAATCTTGACCTTTTGTCCACTGACGACGGGTGCGCCCGTGCCCGGGATGACTTCGGCGAGCTGCGATGTTGCGGCCTTCAGCGGGTTAGGAAAATCAACGACAGGGACGGCGCCGAAATCTCCGGTCACTGAGACCAGGTCCGAGGCCGTACCTGGCTGCAGAGTCGGCTCACAGTTCGCCGCCTCGGTTCCCGGAGCGCTGCAGCCCGTCAAGGATGCAACGAGTAGTCCGGCGGTCAGAATCAGCGCGGATGCTTTGCGCACAAGTCCTCTTTCAGTTTGGGGGTGCCACGGTTCGGGCGGCGGGAAAATGCCGGGTGGGCGGGCAGAAGACTATTCTACCGGGGGCTCGAGGTCGCGGGCTTTGGACAGGCCCGCGCTCGTGCTGGCGGCCCTGGCGCGCTTGCGCATGCTCTTCGAACTGACGTTGCGTTCTCCGAGCGCGCCAGGAGTCCAGGCTTCCACGTCCGCGTCGTCGAAGTCCGTCTTCGATGGGCGGCGTTTCAGCTCGGGGAGGATGGTGTCGGGGGCCAGACGACGTGCCGTGATCAGAAAACCGGTGTGCCCGATCATGCGGTGGTCGGGGCGCACGGCGAGTCCCTCCACGTGCCAGCCTCGGATCATCGTCTCGTTGGAATCCGGGTTCGTGTAGAGGCCCGTTCCGCGGATGGCCTCGGCCACGCGGGAGAGCTGCGTGACTGTCGCAACGTAGCAGAGCACCACTCCCCCGGGCTTGAGGGCATCGGACACGACGCCGAGGCATTCCCAGGGCGCGAGCATGTCGAGCACGACTCGATCGACGCTGTGCGCGGGCATCACGTCCGGGAGGGTTTCCGCGAGGTCCCCGAGAGTGATCGTCCAGTTCTCGGGGTCGGAACCCAGGAATGTCGCCACGTTGTCGCGGGCGACGTCGGCAAACTCTTCGCGGCGCTCGAACGAGGCCAGGCGCCCGGCCGATCCGATAGCACGCAACAGCCAGAGGGATAGAGCGCCGGACCCGACGCCGGCCTCGACGACGGTCGCTCCCGGAAAGATATCGGCCTGTGCGAGGATCTGCGCGGCGTCTTTCGGGTAGATGATCGCGGCGCCGCGGGGCATCGACATGACGAAGTCGCTCAGCAGCGGGCGGAGGGCGAGGTGCTCGACGCCGACGTTGTTCGTGACGACGGAGCCATCGGGCTGCCCGATGATGTCGTCATGCGCCAAGATGCCGCGGTGTGTGTGGAAGCCTTGGCCTGGAATCAGGGCAATGGTGTTCATCCGTCCCTTGGGACCGGTTAGTTGCACGCGGTCGCCCGCGCGGAACGGGCCGCTGTTCTGTGGGACCTGGCTGTTGTTTGCGGTGCTGGTGCCGATATTACTCATGTGGCTACTGCGTTCTCGTGGTGATGGAAAATTCGGACAGGAGATCCAGGTCGATCCGGGACAAGCGCTCCCGATACAGCTCGGAGACGTGCTCAAGGGTGCGCCCGTCGAGAGTCGACCAACGCGTGTAGGCGGCGCTCTCGGGCAGGTCGATCTGGTGGGGAACGGCAACGGTAATGGTTCCCGCTGCCACGGCACTCGTGACTCCGGGGGTTGAGTCCTCGATCGCGACGCAGTGCGCCGGGTCTACGCCGAGTGTGGCTGCCGCGGTGAGATACGGCTCGGGGTGCGGTTTGCTGTTGGTGACCATGTCTCCGGCGATGATGAGGTCGAAGGCAGGGAAGTCGATCAGTTCGACGATTTGGCGCGCCATGCGCTTCACGGACATTGTCACCAGAGCGGTGGGAATGCCGGCGTCTTTGAGCTCGGCCAGCAGTTCGCGGGAACCGGGCCGCCAGGGAATTCCGTGCTCGGCCAGCTGTTCCTGCACGCGATCCGTCAGCCACTGCACGATGGCGTCGGCTTCCATGTCGACGCCTCTGCCTTGCAGGATGCTCGCCGAATTCCACAGGCCGGAACCCACCAGGAGCATGCAATCGTCGTGCGTCCACACGCCGCCATACGACGCGACGAGCTCGGTTTCGGCACGCATCCAGTAGGGCTCGGTGTCGACGAGAGTGCCGTCCATGTCCCAGAGTACGGCGGCGGGCAGGGGGGAATCTTTCTGGAACACATTCACGGAGTCCAAGTGTAGAGGGCACGGCCTATCCTTGACTGAAGGTGAACCGAACGGCGCACCCCGAGATCGAGGTTATGCACGGTGACAGACGGTAATGGGTTTCTAGGCGGACGGCTCTTGGTCGTGGCGTTCGAGGGCTGGAACGACGCTGGAGAAGCGGCCACCGGGGCCGTTCGCACGCTCAAAGACCTGCTCGACATGCGCGAGATCATGACCGTCGACCCTGAACTGTATTTTGACTACCAATTCAACCGACCGACGATTTCCACCAACGAGGATGGACTTCGCGTGATCGAATGGCCGAGCGCGACGATGTTCGGACCGAGAGCGCCGGGAGCGGCCAGCGTTCCTCTCGCCGAAGACGCGGAGCTTCGGGTGAGCGGAACGAATGCGGGGAACATCTATCTGCTGCTCGGCACAGAACCGTCACGCAGCTGGAAGAGTTTCGCGGCGGAGGTTTTTGATGCCGCCCTTGCCGCTGACGTGACCGGAGTGGTCTTTCTCGGCGCCATGCTCGCTGATGTGCCGCACACCCGGCCGATTTCCATATTCGTCTCGAGCGACAACGCCCTCGTGCGCAGCGAGCTGCAAATCGAACGCAGCAGCTATGAGGGCCCCGTGGGGATTCTCAGCATTCTCTCCGACGCGTCAGAGACCGCGGGGATTCCCACGCTGTCGATTTGGGCGTCCGTTCCCCACTACGTGCACAACGCGCCGTCGCCGAAGGCGATGCTGGCGCTGATCGACAAGCTCGAAGAGGTCATCGATGTGGTGATCCCCCGTGGCAACCTGGTGACAGAGGCCGCCGAGTGGGAGTCGGGCATCGACACTCTCGCGGCCGAAGACGAGGAAATGGCCGCATACATCGCCCAGCTCGAGCAGGCCCGCGACACCGTGGACTCGCCGGAGGCCAGCGGCGAGGCGATTGCCCAGGAGTTTGAGAAGTACCTGCGCAAGCGCGGGGACGGACGTGACGGGCGCGCCGATGGCCGCACGGGGCCTGACGGCCCCCGACAGTAGCCGCCCGGCTGCCGGGCGACGGCCGAATCAGGTCGCGAGCACGTCCACACCCAGCAGGGCGTTGATGGCCAGGGCCACAAGTGCCGGGTCGTCGACGCCGGAGTCGGCCGCGGAATCGAGCACAGAGAGCGTCGCTGGAGTGTCGAGGTCGTCGTTCAGGCATTCCCTGACTCGCTCGACGACCGAGGCAGCCGAGGCGACCCCTGTGGGCGCCGCGCCCTCCGCTGTCGCCGCGGAGAACGCAGCCCGGTATCGGGCCAAGCGGTGCTCTGCCGCGTGCAGCAGCGGCTCCGTCCAGGCCCAGTTGGTGCGGTAGTGCTGCGCCAGGAGGGCGAGGCGGATGGCACGCGGGTCGGTTCCCTGGCTGCGCAGGCCCGAGACGAGCACGAGGTTGCCGAGGGACTTGCTCATTTTTTCGCCCTGGTAGGCCACCATTCCGGTGTGGCTGTAGACGCCGGCCAGCGGGTGCCCCGATAGGGCGGCCGCGTGGCCGGCACTCATGTCGTGGTGCGGGAAGACGAGGTCTGAGCCGCCGCCCTGAACTGTGAAGTCAGTGCCGAGTTCCTTCAGCGCAATGACCGAGCACTCGATGTGCCAGCCCGGGCGTCCGGCACCGACTCTGGAGGCCCACTGTGGCTCCCCCGCGCGAGCGGCACGCCACAGCAGAGGATCGAGCGGATCACGCTTGCCCGCACGATCGGGGTCTCCCCCACGCTCGGCGAACAGCGCGAGCATCGTGTTTCGATCGAGATTGCTTTCGTCGCCGAGACGCCAATCGGTCTGAGACTCGGCCGCTTCGATGTCGAAGTACAGATCGGAGCCAATGACGCCATCCGCTCCGGGGACGGCGTCAGGGGTCTCCACGGGGTAGGCCAGGCCGGCGTCCCGCAGCTGGGAGACGGCGGCGGCGACCTCGCCGATGACCTCGGTCACTGCCACGTAGTCGTTCGGCGGAATGATGCCGAGAGCCTCCATGTCGGTTCGGAAGAGCTCCACCTGTGATTCGGCGAGCTCCCGCCAGTCCACTCCCGTGGCGGTGGCGCGTTCGAGGAGCGGGTCGTCGACATCCGTGACGTTCTGGGCGTAGTGCACGCGGAACCCCGCATCCAGCCAGACCCGCTGCAGGGTGTCGAAGGCCAGATAGGTGGCAGCGTGGCCGAGGTGCGTGGCGTCGTACGGTGTGATTCCGCAGACATAGAGCCGCGCGACGTCCCGCGGCCTGGCCTCGACCAAACCGTCCGTCGCGGTGTCATGCAGCCAGGGTGCGCCTGCGCGACCCGGGACAGACGGAATTACTGGTCGCTTCCAAGCACGCATGCCACCAGCCTAACTACGCGGAGATGACGTTCGTTGCCAACAGCACGAGAAGCACGGTGCCGAGCAGGATGCGATAGATCACGAACGGGAGGAAGCTGTGCTTCGAAATGTAGCCCATGAAGAACTTGATGACGAACAGGGCGACCACGAAGGCGACAACCGTGGCGACGAGCGTCTCGAGCGGCCCGAAGATCTCGGGCTTGCAGTTCGTGGCACCGGCGAGGCAGGGTTCCGCGATCGACTTGTACACCTGATAGAAACCGCTGCCGAACACAGCGGGGATGGCCAGGAGGAACGCGTACCGGGCGGCGGCGGAGCGCTCGTACCCCATGAACAGGCCGAAGGTGATGGTGCCGCCGGAGCGTGAGACGCCCGGAATCAACGCGAGGGACTGCGCGAATCCGTAGATGACGCCGTCGCCGACCGTCAGGTCATTCAACCGGCGACGCTTGGCACCCACGTGGTCCGCGATGCCGAGCAGTATTCCGAAGCCGATGAGCATGGCTGCGGTGATCCACATCGAACGCAGCACGGTCTCGATCTGGTCCTGGAAGAGCAGGCCGAGCACGACGATCGGCAGAGAGCCGAGGATGATGAGCCAGCCCATGCGCGCGTCAGGGTCGGTGCGGGGTACGCGGCCCACGAGTGACCGCGACCACTGGCCGATGATGCGCACGATGTCGTGCCAGAAGAAGATGACGACGGCGAGTTCGGTGCCGATCTGGGTAATCGCCGTGAATTGTGCGCCAGGGTCCTCGCCGGTGCCCAGCAGTTGGCCGACGATCGAGATATGTGCGCTAGATGACACCGGAAGAAACTCGGTCAGTCCCTGGACGAGGCCGAGGATGATCGCATTGATGAAGTCCACGCGTGCCGCTTCCGCTGTCGAGTGCCCGAAGGCCGATGAGTTGCCCGAGGGCCGATCAATACCGTGAGAGCAGATCCGTCAAAACCTGCCTGCCAAACACTAATGCGTCCAGGGGCACTCTTTCATCCACGCCGTGGAACATCGCCGGAAAATCCAAATCGGAGGGGAGCCGGAGCGGCGCGAAGCCATAGCCCTTGATGCCCAGTGTGCTCAGTGCCTTGTTGTCGGTTCCGGCGGAGAGCAGATAGGGCAGTACAGGGGCGCCAGGGTCATGTCGGCCAAGGGTCTCCACGACGGCATCGACGAGCGGACCGCCGAATTCGATCTCTAGTCCGATGTCGCGGTGCATGATGACGATCTCGATATCCGGTCCCACCAGGTCGGCGATTTCGGCGAGAACACTGTCTTCCTCACCGGGGAGCGAACGGATGTCAATGAGCGCCTCGGCCGTGTCTGGGATCACGTTGTGCTTGTACCCGGCGGCGAGGCCCGTAGGGTTCGTCGTCGTGCGCAGGCTGGCCTGAATGAAACCGGCGGCGGTGCCCGTGGCAAGGGCGAGTTCGTCGGGGCCGACGCGTTGCGGGTCAACGTCTAGGATGCGGGCAAGCTCGGCGAGCAATTGGGTGGTCGTGTTGGTGAGCCGGATGGGCCACTCACGACGTCCGACCTTCGCCACGGCCTCGGCCAGCCGTGTGATGGCATTGTCGTGGTGGATGCGGGAACCGTGGCCGGCGCTCCCCCGCGCCACGAGCTTCACCCAGATGAGCGCCTTCTCCCCGGTCTGCAGCAGGTAGGCACGCTTACCGGCCAGGGTGATTGAGTAACCGCCGACCTCGCTGATGGCTTCCGTGGCCCCCGTGAAGAGCTCCGGTCGCTCCCGAGCGAGGTAACCGGAGCCGAGCACTCCCCCCGCCTCCTCGTCGGCGAAGAAGGCGATCACGAGGTCGCGTTCCGGTGCGCCGCCGCTGCCGATGATGTCGGTGAGGGACGCGAGAATCATGGCATCCATGTTCTTCATGTCCACAGCGCCGCGGCCCCAGAGCAGGCCGTCTTTGATGACGCCACCGAACGGGTCCACGCTCCAGTTGGCCGGATCGGCCGGCACCACGTCGAGGTGCCCGTGCACCACGAGGGCACTGCAGCTGCTGTCGCGCCCTGTCACGCGGGCCACCACACTCGTGCGGCCCGGCTCGGAATCAATGAGTTCAGGGGCCAGCCCCAGGCCGCGCAGATGCGCGGCCACGTACTCCGCCGCATCCGTTTCGCCGTTGGATCGACCCTCTCCGTAGTTGGTGGTGTCGAGGCGGATCAGGTCGCGAGCCAGAACGGCCGTTAGGTCGAGGTCGGAGTCTGACGGGGAGCTGGACGTGAGGGAAACCATGGTGTTCACGCTACCTGCAACGTGCACTCGGTGGCGTGGGTCAAACGAGCTCAGAATCCGTGCTAGATTATTACCTCGGCAGCCGGTTTTACACGGAGGCCGTTTCACCCAGTCCGGGTGGCGGAATTGGTAGACGCGCTGGCTTGAGGTGCCAGTGCCCGTTAAGGGCGTGTGGGTTCAATTCCCATCTCGGACACGGAGATTACGTAAGCGGTAATCAACGAGGACTGGTTGAGACAGTTCAGAGGGCCGGATCCTAGGATCCGGCCTTCTCTCGTTAACGCCCCTATTCCGCGAGCCTCAGGTGCACTAGGTTCGAGCCATGCTCCAGGCGCTCGGACAACTGCTCCCGATCGCAGTCGCGATCGCCCTGAGCACCGTGCCCATCATGGCCACGGTCCTGATCCTGATGTCTCCCAACCGGGATCGTTCTTCGGTGCCGTTCCTCATCGGTTGGGTGGTGGGAATCGCCGCCATGGCCGGAGTGTTCACGCTCGGAGCCCAAGCGTTTCCCGCACCGGGCACGCGCGGACCTCACGGCTCAGCACTTCTGGGCCTTGTGCAGATCTTCATCGGGCTCGCTCTCGTGGCCCTGGCAGTGATCAGCTGGCGGCGCGGGCGTGCCCACCCCACGGAAGGGATTCCCCGATGGTTGCGCCGGGTGGGTTCCTTCGGCCCGTGGTCGTCGTTCGGGCTCGCGATGGGGCTCAACGTGCGCCCGAAGGCCCTGCTGCTCAGCGCCGCGGCCGGATTGTCTCTTCGGGTCGGTTCGCTCTCGCCGGAATCGACGCTGATCGTGCTCGGCATCTTCGCCGTCCTGGCGTCCGCGACGGTGTCGGTGCCGATTGTGGCGGCAATCGCCTCACCGGAGCGGGCCGAGACCTGGCTGGTCGCCAGTGAGAGCTGGATCAATCGGAATAGCCGCACCGTGACCAACCTCATCGTCGTTGTGATCGGCGTGGTCATTCTCGGCAACGGACTCCGGCTGCTGTAGCTGTAGCTGTAGCTGTAGCTGTAGCTGTAGCTGTAGCTGTAGCTGTAGCTGTAGCTGAGGAAGTCTTCGGTTCGCGGGCACGCAGCTGCACGGGCTACCTTTGAATGCATGACAATAGAGTCTCTGGTCTCGCCTTTCTTCCGTCTTGACGCCTACATAGCGCTGCCCCGCGTGGAAGGTCTCGCCCTGTCACCGGATGGACGGCAGGTCATCCTCACGGTTGCGACCCTCGCTCGCGATCACACGACGTACGAGCGGGCGCTGTGGTCGGTGGCCGCGGACGGCACCGGGAGCCCGGTTCGACTGACCCGATCCGCCAAGGGCGAGTCGGGGGTGGCTTTCACCGGATCGGGGGACGTTCTGTTCGTGTCGGCCAGGCCCGACGCGTCCGCACAGAGCTCGACCACCCCGAAGGACGCGGAGGTCGCACAGCTCTGGCTGCTGCCCGCCTCCGGCGGTGAGGCTCGCGCCGTGACGCGGCTCGCGGGCGGCGTGTCGAATATCGCCGCCACAGCCGCGGCCTCCGACACCGTCGTGATCGCGGCGGACATTCTCGTGAGCGCCGGCGATCTCGAAGCGGATGCCGTGCTGCGCAGGGAGCGCACAGACAAGAAAGTCGCCGCCATTCTGCATGAGAGCTACCCTGTGCGGTTCTGGGACCATGACCTGGGGCCCGCGCAGCCGCACCTCTTTGCGCTCGAGCTGTCGGCGCTCCACGATGCTGTGCCGATACACGACACTGTTGCAACGGATGCCACGTCCCCGAACACCGCGTCCCCGTACGCCACGGATCTTCCGCGGCCCGCGGACCTCACTCCGATGCCGGGACGCTCGGCCGAGACCGGCGGCCAGTCGCTCACTCCGGACGGACGCACGGTGATTGCTTCCCTGCGGGTGCAGGAACAGCGCTCCGGTCGGCACGTTCTCGTCTCCATCGACGTTGCGACCGGAACGCACACCGTGCTGCTGGCCGAGGACAGGGTCGACTTCGAATCCCCCGTGGTCAGCCGTGACGGAAGGCACGTGGCTTATGTTCGCAGCGTCTTCTCCACGCCCGCCGGTCCCACCGACCAGGAAATCTGGATCGCTGGCATCGACGGGTCGAACCGGCGTCGGCTTGCGGCGGCGTGGGACCGCTGGCCCTCGAGCATGGCCTTTGACGCTGACGACGCCGCGCTCATCGTCACAGCGGACAACGACGGTCGTGGACCGGTTTTCCGCGTGCCCGTGGACGGATCCGTTGTTGAGCAGATCACGACCGACGAGTTCAGCTACTCGAACGTGGCAGTGGACGTGGCAACGGGCGACCTTGTAGCGTTACGTTCCTCATGGATGGCCCCGGCGCATCCGGTGCGTATTTTTCGCTCCGGAGCCGTCGTCGCACTGCAGACCCCGGCGACCCTTCCGGTGGCACCGGGCACGATCACCGAGGTCGAGACTGTCGCCGAGGACGGCACACGAGTGCGCGCCTGGCTGCTGCTGCCGGAGGGGGCGTCGGCCGAGCAGCCGGCGCCGCTGCTGCTGTGGATTCACGGCGGGCCGCTGAACAGCTGGAACGCCTGGAGCTGGCGCTGGAGCCCGCTGCTTGCTGTGGCGCGCGGCTACGCCGTGCTGCTGCCCGACCCGGCGCTGTCCACCGGCTACGGGCTCGACTTCATTGCGCGGGGCTGGGACTCCTGGGGGGCCAAGCCCTACACCGACCTGCTGGCCATAACGGATGCCGCGGAGGCCCGGGCCGACATCGACGAGAGCAAGACTGCCGCGATGGGCGGCTCCTTCGGTGGATACATGGCCAACTGGGTAGCCGGCCACACCGACAGGTTTCAGGCGATCATCAGCCACGCGAGCCTGTGGGCCCTCGACCAGTTCAACGGCACGACCGATAACTCGCAGTATTGGCAGAGCATCTTCTCGGCGCAGGGAATGATCGACAGCTCCCCGCACCACAGCGTGCGGGACATCGTGACACCGATGCTCGTGATCCACGGCGACCACGACTACAGGGTGCCAATCGGGGAGAGCCTGCGCCTGTGGTCGGAGCTGGCCGAGCACCACGCCCAGCCTGACGGGACCACGCAGCACAAGTTCCTCTATTTTCCCGATGAGAACCACTGGGTGTTGGGACCCCAGCACGCCGTGGTCTGGTACGAGACGGTGTTTGCGTTCCTCGACCAGCACGTGCACGGCGCAGAATGGAAACGGCCGGAGCTGCTCGGCTAGGGGCAGGGGACGGCCGTCAGGAGAGGATGTCCTTCGTGCTGAAGCGGCCGTAGGCCAGTGCTCCGAAGACCAGAATATACGCACCCTGCAGGAGCGCGTTCGACGCGAACGACGACAGGTCGAGGGGTTGGCGCAACAGGTCGGCGAAGCCGAGCCAGTAGTGGCTGAACAGATACGGGTGCAGCCAGGAGAGTTGTGGCAGCACGTCCAGGATCTGCGCGACGACCGACACCACGACAGTGGCGGCCATGGCACCGACCGGCACGTCGGTGAGGGTTGAGATGAAGAGTCCGATGGCCGCCAGTCCCAGTAGGGACAACGTCACGTAGCCCGCGATCAGGAGCGATCTCAGCACGGACTCCATGACGGTGATGGTGTCACCGGACAGCAGGGTGACCGGGCCGATCGGGAACAGCGCCGCGCCGATCAGTGCGCCGGCGAGGGTGAGGGTGAGGGTGGCCACGAGGCAGAAGACGGCCGCGCCGACGTATTTCACCAAGAGCAGCCGCACGCGACCGGCGGGTGCCACGAGCAGGTAGCGGAGCGTTCCGAGGCCCGCTTCACCGGCGATGGTGTCGCCGGCCACGACTCCGATCGTAAGCGGCAGGAACAACGGGATAGCCACGACCATGGCTGTGAATCCGACGAAAAGCCCGTTCTGCGTCACCCGGTCGAGAAAGGGCGGGCCTTCCCCCGGCGAGAGGGGGTCCGAGGACAGTTTGACCGCGACGGCAAGCAGGATGGGGATCAGCGCAACGGCCACGAGCATCGCCCAGGTGCGGCGGCGGCGAAACAGCACCGAGAGCTCGGAGCCGAGCAGTGCCCAGCCTGCCGATCGCCGTCCGGCGCGCACCCCAGCCGGTTCCATCACGTCACTGGACGACATCAAAACCTTCTCCGGTCAGCGCAACGAAACGTTCCTCGAGGCTCGGCTCTTCGACAGCGAGTCCACGGATTCGTACCCCTGCGGACACGAGGGCCGTCACAACGGCGTCGGGTGTACGGTGCTCTCCGGGGAACGGCGCTTCGATCCAGGGGTCCTGGCCCGGGACATCCGTTTGCGTGGGTGCCAGCCCCAGGTGCACGAGCACTCTGCTGGCCGCATCGGGGTCGGGTGTACGCAGGCGCAACCGGGGTTCGCTCCCCCTGCCAAGGTCGGCGAGCGTGCCCTGGGCCACCAGGGTGCCGGCGCTCATGACGGCGGCGTGGGTACACATCTGCTCCACCTCGGCCAGCAGGTGACTCGATACGAAAACCGTCGTGCCCTCGGCGGCGAGGGAACGGATGAGGCTGCGCACCTCGCGGGTTCCCTGCGGGTCAAGCCCATTGGTCGGCTCGTCGAGCACCAGCAGGTCACGGTGCACCAGCAGGGCATTGGCGATGCCCAGCCGCTGCTTCATGCCGAGAGAATATGCGTGCGCCTTCTTCTTCGCGGCGTGGCTGAGGCCCACTCGCTCGAGGGCCTGATCGACGCGGGCGCTGCGTGTGTGGGACGGCGCGAAGCGGTCGGCGGTGTCCAGGCGACTGAGGTTTGCGGCGCCGGACAGGAACGGGTAGAACGCCGGTCCCTCCACGAGTGCGCCAACTCGCGGCAGCACGTCGTGCAGGCGTGCGGGCATGCTTTCTCCCAATACGCTGATCTGACCGCTGGTAGCAGCGGTCAGGCCGAGGAGCATGCGGATGCTGGTGGTCTTGCCGGAGCCGTTCGGTCCGAGAAAACCAAAGACGGCGCCGCGCGGAACGGCCAGGTCTATGCCGTTGACGGCTGTCTGTCGAGCGAAACGCTTCGTGAGCCCTCTGGTCTCGATCGCCAGATCGAGACTAGAGCCTGGCACCACTGACTCGCCCGATGTCGCGTCGGCGACCGTCACTGAACCGCGGCGGCGGCTTGCAAGCGCTCGAGCGGCACGGAGCCGACGAACACACGCCCGTCGGTGGCGAGGAAGACATTGACGAGTGACGTGGAGAGAGCGCGCCCGCCGGTGACCTCGGTGGTCAGTTGGGCCAGGAGCGGGTTGGCGGACAGCTCGGCAGGAACCGAGGACGCCGCGATTTCTGCCACGGCATCCCAGCCGGAGCCGGCGATCACGGGCAGGTCACTTGTCGGCTCGACCGGAGCAGCATCTGACTGGGGGGCCTCAGACTTCATCTTCTCCATGTCGGCTGCGGTGGGAACGGGGACCTCGGTCACCGTGGCGCCGGCCGGAGGGGTGAAATCGAACCGATCGGCGGATGGCACGGACAGATCGAGGCTCGTGAAGCCCAGCTGGAATGCCGGGGCCTTCTGACCAACGGCCGCGACGGTGACGCGCAGGGGCAGGCCGGTTTCAGAGTCCACCGCGATGGTCACAGACTCGACCAGCGTGTCGGAGGTATTGGGGTTGAGTACGAGTTCATACACCGTTCGTCCGGCGACGGTGCCGTCGTTACCGACCGACACGGCCGTTGTCGGGTTGATCTCGGTCAGGAAGTGCTCGGCGATCTGTGCGGGTGTCGCGAGACCGGTCGGGGCTTGGGCCTCACGCGCCGCAGCCTTGTCTTTCCACGATGACTTCAGCTCGGCTGGAATGGCCAGATGGGAGACCTCGTTGGTCTGCGAATCGTAGGTCCAGGCATCCGTGCCGTTCACGATGAGGTCGCGTTCGTCCATCTTGTCGAGAATTTGCACGCGCGTTCTGTCTGCACCGTCCACGTACACGCGTGCTTCATGTGAGCCGGTAAGAAACTCCAGCGCGGAGGTGACGGCCCCCGCGCCTGCTGCTTCGGGCAGTGATCCGGACATTCCGGCGCCGAGATCAACATCGGGAAGCCCGATGTCTGAGGACTGCTCCAACGCGCCCGAGAACGCCGTGACCGTGCTGTCGTTGACCATCAGCAGGATCTGCTCGGCGGTCTTGTCTGGCAGGTCAATGGCCGCTCCAGCCTGCAGAGGCACGGCGATAACGCCGACCGCGATGACTGCGGGAACAACAATGGCAGGAAGCCACTTCACCGAGGTGCGCGGCACGATCAACGATCCATTTCGCGAGGATTCATGCCCGTGACTCTACGCCGAGTGGCTGAGAATTGCCTCTCCGGCGTCCTGCGCGCCACGCTCAGCCGGCGCGGGTTGCGAGGGCCGTGCGAGCGCGGTGCATCGAGGATTCAAGACCCCAGGTGGCGCAGAGCCGATCGAGTTCGGCCGCCTGTGCGGGGGTACTGGCGCGGATGCGTGCGTCGAATTCGGGCATTGCGAGGGTACGCACGACATTCACGACCGCCGGAGCGACGGTCAGGTAGTCGGCGGCGGCCCGGACTTTGGCGCGCGCGGACGCCGCCATGTCGGAGGCCGGATCTGCGGCGGCTGCCACGATTGAATCGAGGTTGCCATACCGGGAAAGCAAGGCCACGGCGGTCTTCTCCCCCACGCCCGCCACTCCGGGCAGGCCGTCAGAAGCGTCTCCGCGCATCGCCGCGAAGTCTGCGTATTGGGTGGGGGCGACTCCGTACTTGGTCTCGAGGGCGGCATCCGTCAGAATTTCGAGGCGTGACATGCCGCGACCGGTATAGATCACGCGCACCTCGCGCGAGTCGTCGATGAGCTGGAAGAGATCGCGGTCGCCCGTGACGACATCCACAGGCATCACGGCGTTCGAGGCCAGCGATCCCAGCACGTCGTCTGCTTCATGGTGCGCCGCGCCGATCACGGGTATTCCGAGGGCGCCGAGCACCTCGCGGATGACTGCTACCTGCGGTGTGAGTAGGTCGGGCACGTCTTCGATTGAGGGGTCAGCGTCGGTCGGCGCCGCCTGGGCGACGCGGTGGCTCTTGTAGGTGGGAATGAGGTCCACGCGCCACTGCGGGCGCCAGTCGTCGTCCCAACAGGCCACGATCTCGGTCGGTTTGAACTCGCTCGCGAGCCTCGCGATCATGTCGAGCAGGCCTCGAACGGCGTTCACCGGCATGCCGTTGGGGGCCCTCATGGTGTCGGGCACCCCGTAAAACGCGCGGAAATACAGGCCAGCGGTGTCGAGGAGCATGCGGCGCTCCGGCAGATCCGTCACGGCGCTATGCCCGTGTTCCGCGGACGAAGCCGTCCTGGAGGTATCCGCCGGCCTCATCCAAGACCTCCCGAGCAAGCAGCGTCAGGTCGTCTCTCGTTCGACCAGTATTCGAAGCCCATACGGCCAGCCTGTCCGCGAGGTCGTCTTCGCACAGGCGTAAACGTCGAACGATCCATTTGCCGCCGCCAAGCCAATGGTCACGGGTGAGCATCAGCAAATCTGCGGCCTCCCGAAACACATCGGCACTGAGCATGAAGATCTCCGCACTGTCCTCGCTTCCGGACAGGTCATCCACGAGAGCGCTCAGGCCGTACCGGCGGAGTTCGCGCTCGTTTGCGGAGAGGGGCAGCGGCCCCCGCCGCATGCGGTCCCGAGCGTCTCGTTGCCATTCCAGGCCGCGTCCATCGACGTCGGTCAGCAAAGCTCCGTGAGCGCAGAGATCCGCTATGACCGGATGGCGGGCATCGCCCTCCCTCTTGTACCAATAGCGCAGGCTGGACGGAGTGTGAACGAAAGCTTCCACCAGCCACCCACGAAATGTCGTGGTCTCTGCATAGTTGGCATGGCCATCCGCATACAACACGGCGATGTCCAGATCCGATGTCGACGTTAATCGACCCGACGCCGCGCTTCCGCCGAGAATGGACGCCGTGGCTTCCGGATGCATCGTGTTCACGAAGGCACGGGCAGTGTCGTAGACAGTCATAGAGCCATGCTGGCACACGCATCCGCGTCCCGGAGTGCAGGCGGCGTCGCGGGTGTTCCGCCGACCTTCAGGCGACCCGGTACTTGTAGCCGATGTGCGACCCGATGAAACCCAGACGCGTGTAGAACCGGTGCGCGTCATGTCGTGCCGCGTCGGAGCTGAGCTGAATCAGGTGCGTATCGAGGTCGGCGGACGCGTTATCTCTCACCCAGCGCAGCATGGCTCCTCCGATGCCGTTCGAGCGCTGATCGCTTCGCACCCGCACCGCTTCGATCTGGAGACGTGTCGACCCACGCCGCGCCATTCCCGGGATGCGCGTGAGCTGCATCGTGCCAACCAGGGAGTTGGAATCATCGACGACAACAAGGAGTGCATTTCCTGCATCCGCGGTAACGGCACGGAACGCGGTGAGATAGGCAGGCCGGTCCTCAGCGGCGCCAAGATCACCCCGCGTTGCGCTGATCGAATCGTCGGCCAGCAACTGCATGAGGGCGTCGAGATCACCCTCAACGGCGTCACGAAGCGTGACAAGGCCGGTGGCGACCCCGAGTGACACGGGCAACGCTAAATCTTGAAGCATTCGACCAGTCTGGTGCATGACGCGACAGCAGACGTTAGGAGCCGCTCGGAGCCTCGTCCGTGATGCCGATGAACTGGCTGCCGATTCCGTCGCACTCGGTTCGTCCGAAACCGGCGGCTGGCTCGGGCACCTCGTCGAACCCGTGGTTCGAACAGCTGATGTAGGTGAACACCGGCCACCACTTCTTGGGGCGCACGGCCTCGGTGTAACCACACACGTCGCAGGTGAGCTGGACCCAGACAGGCTTCTTGCCCGTGCGGTTGGCCCGCGACTGTATGAGCCAGGCCGGGGGGTCTTCCTCCAGCTTGGCGAGCTGCGCCTCGCCCATGCGCGACGGAATGCCGTGACGTGCCGCCATCTCGAGCGGGATATCCAGGCGCAGGGCGACTTCTCTTCTCGTAATCATCTTCATCAAGAATAGGCGGTGACGAGCCACGCTGCGCCGCCGGCTTGACGCGCCCTGCACCGTGCACCGTGCGCCACGCTGGCCTCCGCTTGTGTTTGAAGGAGTCCGCATGACGAGCACACCGCCCCCGCCCCGGGGAAGCGCACGCATGTCACGCGGACTCACGATCACGCTCATCATCGGGCTCGTGCTGGTGGGCCTTGTGCTCATTGCTGGGGCACTCGTGCAGACAGGACTCCTGACGGGAAGCCCGATTGCCATCGACAAGGACGCTCCGGCCGGAACCAGCGTCGTCATGACGATTCCGAACGCCGCAGTCACCCTCGTGCCCAGCTCTGACAGCCGCGTTCACGTGGCCGGGCGAGGGTCGCACTTCGGCTCCGAGCCCACTGCCACTTTGTCGACTGAATCAGGCGCGACGACGATTTCCGGCGGCTGCCCCGACGGTTTTTTCGTGCGCTGCTCCCTCCGGCTCAACGTAGCGGTTCCCGCCTCCGTCAGTGTGGACGTCGACGGGCGCAATGGAAGCATCACTGCGACCAGCTTGATCGGGAATCATCGCCTGCACACCACGAACGGTGCCATCGAGGTCACGGAGACCCGAGGCCCCCTGCGTCTCTCGAGCACCAACGGCGCCGTGAGAGTGATGGAGTCCCATTCCAACCGCGTGACCGCCAGCACAACGAACGTAGCCGTGCAGCTCGACTTCACGTCGGCACCCACAACGGTCGAGGCTCTGAGCACCAATGGTGCCGTCCCTGTGCGCGTACCCAACACGGGAGTCGCCCACTGCGTGGATCCCCGAACCACGAACGGCAAGGTCGAGACGGCGACGGTACCCAGCGACCGCACCGCCACCCGCACGATCACGGCCGAGACCACCAACGGCAGCGTGACCATCGCGGCCCAGTAAACCACCGGTTCTGCCCTGGTCTAGAACGGGCCGGGTTCGCCGGGGTTGGGCTTGGGTGTGTTAAACCAGTTGAACGGGGTCGGTGCGCCGGGTTGATCCGGTGCGTCGGTGGTGGGTCGTGGCAGGGGTGTGACGAGGCGGGTGGCGGGGTCAGTGGCGTAGTGCTTGCCGGCCGGTGATGTCCAGTGCATCACCCCGTCGGGAGTCTGCTTGACGGTCCGGGCGGTGTTGCGTTTGAGGGCGTGGTCTGCTCGGCAGAGGTGCGCGAGGTTGACGTTGCCCGTGGGGCCGCCGAACTGCCGGTCGATGGTGTGGTCGATGTCGCAGAACCTCGCCGCTTTGTTGCACCCGGGAACCCGGCACGTGGCGTCTCGGATTTGCAGGTACTTTGTCAGCGCTCGTGGAACCTTGAACTGCTCGGCGCTGACGGACAGCGCGATTCCGGTATGGGGTGTACGAGGATGCGGGTGAAACTCGTCGCGGTTCCGGCGAGGCGCCGCGCGGTCTCCGGGTCGATCGGCCCGTACCCTTCGAGTTCGCCGGGCTCCTCGCTCTTGCCCATCAGCGTCAGCACCGGGACGGTGATGTTCACCGTGGCACGCAGACCGGCACCGAGGCCGGTCTCTGTGACCCCGGTCAGGAGCAGGTCCGTCGCGACATCGGTTCGCAGCTGGGCCAGCGTGCGGGTCTCGTCGATGTCTTGCAGGTTCGTGGCCGCGTCGCTGACTCGGTTGAACACCGCCTGCAGGTCATCGGAGGCGGCGGAGATCCACAGCGTAGACATGCCGTCGATGCCGGGGAACAGCTGCACGCGCCGGTCGGTGAGGCACTTGGTGCGCCGGATCGCGATGGACTCCGGGTGCAGGCGTTCCCGCACCTTGCGGGCCATGATGTCGAACTGCGCCACCGTGAGGGTCTTCGCGAACGGCAGCAGCGCCGCCTCGAAGTCCGGCTGCGACAGTACCGGGATCGACGCGACGTGGTCGATCATGCGCTGCGCGTGCCGCTGACTGATCTCGCCGTTGAGCAGAGCCGTGCGGGTGAGGGGCAGAGCCTGCGCGAGGCACTGGCTATCCCGAATAAGTCCCTGCGCGGTGCCCTGCGGGATTCGCAACGCACACGCCAACTCCAGGACGAACCCCCGCTCGGCCGCATACTCGCCGTCCCAGCCGTCCTTGCTGGCCTTCCCGGTCTCCGCCACGGCCAGGGCCCGCGTATACGCGTCATCGATGGCATCCGCCCTGCCCGCCTGAGCGAAGCAGATCAGCCTCTCGAAATACAGCACCCGGTCAATATCCAGAACCGGCGTGTGCTCCTGTTCGTCGAACAGCGCCCCAGGAGGCACCGCCTCCAGGAATCCCCCTTCGTCAGATCACGTTGGTCCGACCCCGAAAAGAACACCTCATCAGGCTCATCCACCGCATTCGCCTCCCTCACACCCACCTCAGCGAGCCCCTGACTACCCCTACCGAGCGGAGCAGGCCTCTGGCACCTCCGAATGTTTCATACCACCATTTTACCTCTAATAGAAGATATATCCCCCTTACGATTTCAGTGAGATGCCCATATCTAAGTGGCGCATGACCGTCTGCAATGGAGCAATCGCTATCTCACTGAAATCGTAAAGGGGACGTACATGCGAATCACGCGCGCGCGGGGCGCGTGAAATAATGAGCCATGCCTACTACCGCATCCCCGCTTGGACTCCTGCTCGACGTTGACGGCCCGATCGCCAGCCCGATCACCCGCACGATCGCGACTCCGAGCATCCTGACCGACCTCGTGACGCTGGCGGGCGCCAACGTACCCATCGCATTCATCACGGGCCGGTCCCTACGTGTCAGGGTTGGGTGAGGCCAGTACCTCAGAGCAAGTTCGCCGTTTGACGTAGGGCGAGAATCAGGAATCATCACCATGTCCAGTCCGTCTTTGAGCGCAGTGCGCGACGATAGTCATATGAGTAGTCCCGGACCCCGAGCTGGTGGTCCGACCTCGAGAAGGTCGTTCACCCCAGCGCAGAAGCTTGCGTACCTCGCCGCGTATGACACGGCCATCAAGAACAACGAGGGCGGCACTTATCTGCGCACCGAAGGGCTCTACTCCTCGCAGATCACCGAATGGCGAAAACTGCGTGACGCGGGTGTCCTCGCGGGGAAGAAGCCCGGTGAGAAGATTGGCCGGTTAACTCCGGAGCAAGCCGAAATCGCCCGGCTACGTCGCCAGTTGAGCAAGACCGAGCAGCGGTTGGAAACGACGGGGGTGGCGTTGGAGATCATGTCAAAAATGCACGAGCTACTCGAAAGTCTTTCGAAGAGCTCGCGGGACGAAACACCGTGCGCGTTGCCGTAATGACCGCGTACCGCGAACTGGCCAGCCGAGGAATCAACACTCGCGTCGCGGCCGACCTGGTCGGGATCCCTCGAGCGACAGCCACAAGGAAACGACGCATTCCCGTCCGTGGCCCGGCCCCGGTTCCGGCGAACAAGATCGGCGACGAAGGCCGCCGCGAGATCCTCGACGTCGTCAATTCACAGCCGTTCGTGGACCTGCCGCCGATCCAGATCTACGCCCAACTGCTCGACGCGGACACGTACTTGTGCTCCATATCAACGATGTATCGGGTGTTGAACGAGAACCAGCAGGTCAAGGACCGCCGCCGACAGGCACGCCACCCGGCCCGGGCGATCCCGGAACTGACGGCGACGGGACCCGGCCAGGTACTCAGCTGGGATATTACGAAACTCGCCGGCCCGATCAAGGGCAAGTACTTCGATGCTTACGTGATGATCGATATTTACTCCCGCTACATCGTCGGCGCCTATGTTCACGCGTCGGAATCCGGCGAGCTGGCGGTGGAGATGATGAAGGAGATCTTCGGCATTCACGGCGTCCCTCAGGTCGTTCACGCCGACCGCGGCACGTCGATGACGTCCAAGACCGTCGCGGCGCTGTTGTCTGACTTGGAGGTCACCAAATCGCACTCGAGGCCTCGGGTGAGTAACGATAATCCCTACAGCGAGGCCTGGTTCAAGACCCTGAAGTTCGCTCCGACGTTCCCCGAACGCTTCGGCTCCCTTGCCGACGCGAAGACGTTCATGGCCTCGTTCGTCGACGGCTACAACCACGAGCATCGCCATTCCGGGATCGGCCTCAACACGCCAGCAGACGTTCATTACGGCCTCGCCGAGGCGAAGGCCATCGAACGGGCAGCGACGCTGGACGCGGCACGCGCACGCTTCCCAGAGCGATTCAGCACCAACAAGGCGCCGCAGATCCTGTCCATTCCCAAGACGGCATGGATCAATAAACCAGCCCCCAAACCTATCGAGAATGAAGGGCTCGAACTAGCCGCCTAAACTCCCACTGGCCTCATCCACCTTGACAAATTCCGGGTCGGCAGCATTCATCAGGGAACAGGTTGTCGCACCGCTCCTCGCAGAGGGCCTGCCAGAAAGCTTCCGCATGTACGGGGTGTGCGAGAAAGGCGCCGTGTGGTTTGCCATCGGCGCACAGGGAATGGGCGAGATCGCGGTGGACGAGAGCGTCGCGCTCCCGCAAACTGTCGTCGACGCGCTGCGTCTCCTCGTGCACGAGGATTTCGCCGACACGATGTTCTTCGACGAGACCAAGCAGGCCATGGTGTCGGTGGAACAGCGAACGGATGTCGACAGCGAGGCGTATAAGGCCTGCCAGCCGGCGTTCAACCAGGCTGCTTTTGCCATCCTGGAGCGGCACGGCCTCGGCGTGCGGTTCGAAGACCAGGTTGCGCCGAACGCGGCCGGTGAGGTGCCGTTTCGCCTCGACGCCACCATCATCTCAACCGACATCGAATCGGTCACCCTCGATAAGAACCACGCGGCCGAACGCGCCCTTGCCTTCTTCGCGGAAGGCGGTCCGCTCCCCCACCTGTGGCGCTCCGTCGGCGACTCCCGCAGCGACTACCGCATGGCGGACCACCTGCACGAGGCGGGCTACGACGTGTCCCACGTGGATGTTCGGCCGCTCGACGGAATCCTCGATCGCCCCTACCCGGTGATCGTGATGGGCGAGCAGATCCACGACGAAGCCGGCGCGAGCTTTCTTGACCATTGGGTGGAGAAGCTGGGTCTGAGGTAGGAGCAGGTGCGCCCGAGACCGCTGGGCCCTGCAATGAGCAGAAAAGAATAGGGAATCTCAGAGATTCGACTGGTGCGAGGAGTGTGGCGATCGCTCCTTCGTCGCGCCTCCATCAGCGCTTGGATCGAGCTTGTCAGTGATGATGGTTGCAGGGGGTTGGCCCGGTCTGACTCGGAGCTTGTCTGACGCTTCGGTTGTCTTTGTCTCGATGCGTCGACCGGTGTCCAGCCCCCGCACGCATTGTCGTGTTCGGGAGCACCACCATGACTTAATAGGAGCTTGACTCCAGCCTCTTCACTGACTTGTCTGACGGTGCCCCTGAACACTGACCCTCAAACAGAAGGGCTGTATTCAGCATGACCTATTCCCGCAAGGATCTGATCCTCGGCGTCGATACGCACAAAGATTTTCATCACGCGGCGGTGATCAACCACGTCGGAAAATCGATCGCCGACCGGAAGTTCGACGCCACCTCCGCCGGGTACTCCGACCTCATCGCCTGGGCGACCGGCGTCGGCCGGATCGGCCGCGCCGGCATTGAAGGGACCGGGTCCTACGGCGCCGGCCTCACCCGCGAACTCACCCGCCGTGGCATCCCCGTCATCGACGTAATCGCGCCGGATAAGCAGCTGCGACGGCTGCGCGGCAAGACCGACCAGATCGACGCTTACAACGCGGCCCGCGCCGTCCTCAACGAGCTCGCCACGGCCGTCCCGAAGACCCAGGACGGCTTCGTGGAGGCCCTGCGAGTGCTGCGCACCTCCCGTCGCTTGCTAGTCAAACAGCGCACCGAGAGCATGAATCAGTTGCAATGCCTGATCGTCAGCGCGCCCGCAGACCTGCGCGTGAGCCTCGCGAAGCTCAAGGCGAAGAACCTGGCTCTGCGCTGCTCAAAGATCCCCGTGCGCAAGGCGGACGACCTCGTCATGACCGAAACAAAGAATGTCCTCCGCTCCCTCGGCAAACGCTATTTGGAGTTGCTCACAGAAGCCGACCGGCTGATGAAACGCCTCGGCGCCATCGTAAAAGAGCACGCCCCGGAACTGCTCGCCGTGCACGGCGTTGGGCCGGACGTCGCCGCGACAATGCTGATCGTCGCCGGCGAAAACGTCGACCGCCTCAACAGCGAATCCGCCTTCGCACACCTGATCGGTACTGCCCCGATCCAAGCCTCATCCGGGAAGACCAACCGACACCGATTGAACCGTGGCGGCCATCGCCAAGGCAACTCAGCGGCCTACCGAATCGTCATGGTCAGGATGAAATCCCACGAGAAAACCCGCGACTACGTCGTCAAGGCCCTCGCCCGAGGAAAGACCAAACGAGAGGCCATGCGCCTCCTCAAACGCTACGTCGCCCGAGAGATATTCCAAATCCTCATCACCATCAGAGAACGCCACCAACAAGCCGCAATCTCAGCTTGACATCTATAGGAGCATCGAGATCGGGAGTGGCTAGCTGGCCACGAAGCGGATGCCGTTTTGCAGGGTACTGCGCAGTTCGAAGACCTTCTCAAAGCTACCGCGGTCCATTCCCGGGAAACCGTCACGCAGGAGCCCGTTGAGGCGTGACCTCGGCACGACGATGACCATGGGGTGTCGCCCGCGTTTGGGCACCGTGGGCGTGCCGTCGACAGCACCGTCGGGGACCACGACGATGAGGCCCGTGAATCGAACGCGAACGAGGCGGGTGAATGCCTTCGCGCTCACCTGGAAGCTGTGAACCGGGTCGTCGTCCTCTGGTACCTCGTCTCCAACGAGCTCCCCACGGCGCAGCTGCACGGTGCCACCCCAGTCCTCGGACAGGATGGCAAATAGTCCGGCCGGGCCGAGCACGACGTGGTCGAGCTTGTCGCTGCCATTTCCGGAATCCACGTCATGCCACGCGGTGAAGCCGATGCCGAGACCGGACACGAGGTGGGCCGTCGCCTCCTCGGCCAGCGCCTTCGCGAGGGTGTGACGGATGCCGCGGGGTGCCGACCGCACGAGTGACGGCAGATACGGGTCGTCGACGACGGTCCCTCTGCCAGCCCATTCCCGAATCAGGGTGAGGTAGCGCTGCCGCACCTGGCCGCCAGGGTGACCGTGCATGCGGGTCTTGAGGCCGGTCGGTGACGAACGGGATGACGACCCGGGCGTCGACGACGCACGGAAGGCATCCGTCGTGGGCTCGGGGTCGCCGAAGCGCGTGCGATCGTAGGCCGCCCGGCCTTCCGGAGTGCCCACCCGTTCCCAGGCAATCTGCACGGCGTGGAATTGAGCTGCGCTGCCGCCCACGTCGGGGTGCGTCTTGCGCAATTTCAGCCGGTACGCACGCCGGAGATCCTCGTCGCTCGCTTGGGCGGACACCCCCAGCACCTCATACGGTGTGGACGCGGCAGGGCTCTCGTGCATCCGGGGAGGTACCTTTCGTGCTGTCTGAAAAACTGTGAGTCAGTATATGAACATACCGGGCGTGGCTGAAATCTCGCCGAGGGCGGGGTCTCGCCCCGTTGTCGGGATCTCGACAAGCTCGATCAACGGAGACGGCGCCCTCTGTGCGACGATCAGCTCGTGAAGAAACCTGAACAGTTGCGCCACATGCATCGATACAGCACACGCCTGATCGCAATGCTCGTCGTGGGAGTCAGCGCGGCCCTCGTGACCGGATTGCTTGACGCCTGGCTATTCTCGCTCATCATCGGCTGGGCTGCCGCCTGCGTGACCTACATCGCGTGGGTCTGGCTGGCCGTCAGCCAAATGGATGCCACGCAAACCGCCAGTCACGCAACGCGCGAAGATCCCTCCCGCCGCGCGTCCGAGCTGCTGGTTTTGCTCGCCAGTCTCGCGAGCCTAGGCGCCATCGGATTCCTGCTTACGGCGGCTTCTACATCCACCCTGTCTGAACGGGGCGGTTTGGCCGCCATCGCCGTGGCGAGCGTCGCCCTGTCCTGGGCGCTTATCCATACGCTCTATACGTTGAGATACGCCTCGCTCTACTATCGAGACGCCGACGGCGGCATCGATTTCAATCAAGCGGATGCGCCGAGCTACGGAGACTTTGCCTATCTCGCCTTCACGATCGGAATGACCTACCAGGTCTCGGACACGTCCATTCTGACGCACTCGATACGCATGACGACGCTGCGCCATGCGCTGCTGTCGTTTCCGTTCGGCGCGGGAATACTGGCGGCGCTGATCAACCTCGTGGCAGGGCTGTCGCCCTGAGCCACGGGACTCGCGGAACCGGTTAGTTGCGCAGCCAGTGGAACGGGATTGCGAGCGACACACAGATGGCGACGATCCCGGCGATGAAGATCGGACCCTGCAGGGCCGTTACCGTGAAGGCGAGCCCGAAGAGCCAGAAGCCCAGGATGAAAACCGCCAGCGCGATAATAAAGGCGACGACATTCATGTGGTGATCCTCTCGATGTGGTGACCGCCGAAATTCTCGGGCCACCTCATTCGAGCGTACCGGTCAGGGCCGATCGAGCTTAACCAAACGGGGCAAGACGAGCCATATCAGTACCGTGGTGAGCAAAATCAATGCGCCCGCCACAATTCCGGCCGCTCGACCGACGACGACATCGAAGATGAGCAGGACCGCTCCGGTAAGAACCACGGAGAGCCCGATCAGCGTCGCACGCAACATAATGCTGCCGATCGCCACGATCTGGGCCATGGCGTGACGGTGGAACAGGTGCCGGTGAAGGCTGACCGGACCGAGGCCGAGCGCGGTCGTGGCCACCGCCGTGAAGATCAACGCGAGATAGACGGTGAGTTGGTAGGAGTCCAGAGATTGGAACCGAGTTTGAAACGCGGCGGCCAGCAGAAAACCCGTGATGATCTGAGTACCGGTCTGGGTGACCCGCAGCTCCTGCAGGATCGAGTTCCAATTGCGATCCAGGCGCTCAGTCGTCGTTTCATGCCGGGCATTATTCTGCTCTCCGGGTGCCGGATGATCCGGGTAAACCATGATCGTGCTCTACATCGTGTCGCTGCGGGCGGAATCGCCGGCAACCGGCTCGATGAGCTCCGGCCCATTGCCAACGATCGGCGCGACCTCGTAAAAGCGCAGGGTCTCGGCCTGGGAACGCGAAGCTGCAACGGCCGCATCGACGAAGGCCTGGTCGCCGACGGTGTGCGGGTCAAGCCATTGGTCCCAGGTCTCCTCGGGAAGTGCCACGGGAATACGGTCGTGGATGGCGGCGAGCGGCCCCTGGGCATCCGCTGTCAGGATGGTCGCCGAGAGTACCCAGCGGGCGGGGTCATCCTCGGCCAGGGCCGGATTGCGCCACCAGGAGTAGAGGCCCGCGAAGGCGAGCGGCATGCCATCGTCGGAGTGCACGAAGTAGGGAGTCTTCTTCGCGCCCACGGTGTGCCACTCGTAGTAGCCCGTGGCCGGTACGAGCGCCCGACGCGACGCGACCGACTTCTTGAAGGTGGGTTTCTCCGCGGCCGACTCCGAACGCGCGTTGAACGTAGGGAATGACGACGCCATCTCGGTGGCGAAGGAGGGAATAAGCGACCACCGCGCCGACTCAAGCCGACGCACGGCGGGCTCCTGCTTGGCTGACTCAAGCACAATGGGAATCTGCTCGGTCGGTTTGATGTTCCAGGAGGGCTCGGGCAGGTTGCTCCCCTCGTGCTCTACTTCGAACATGGCGGCGAGATCGGACGCCGTATCGGTAATGATGTATCGACCACACATAGAGGTCAGATTACTCCAGCCGCGTGAGCGTGCGCCCAAGGCGACTTCGGCTAGCGTCGATTCAATGGATGACCGATTCAGCGACGACCGCTACAGCGCAGATGTACTCTCCCCCGGCTGGCAGAAGGTGGGGCGCATCGTCATCCCGACGCAGGAAGCCAGCAGGGACCTCGTCGTAGAAGAGGTCGCCACCGGGTTCTGCGGTGCCGTGATGCGCGTCGAGAAGAACATCGTCACTCTCGAAGACCGCCACGGCAAACTCCGGCTCTTTCCGCTCGGCAGCGGGTTTCTGCTGGACGGCAAGCCCGTCACCCTGATCGCCCCGACCATGGCGGCGGCCCTCGGACGTGCTCGAACCGCCTCGGGATCGATGGCCGTAGCGGATGCCCCGGCCCGCGTCGCCAGGGCTAGCCGGATTTTCGTCGAGGGCCGGCACGACGCCGAACTCGTGGAGAAGGTCTGGGGCGCAGACCTGCGCATCGAGGGCGTTGTTGTGGAGTATCTCGAGGGTATCGACCACCTCGAGGAGATCCTTCGGGAGTTCAAGCCAACAGCCGCGCGCAAGGTGGGCGTTCTCGTGGATCACCTGGTGCCAGGCTCCAAGGAGAGCCGCATTGCAGAGGCCGTGGCGCACGGGCCGCACGGGCGCACTGTTCTCGTGGTGGGCCATCCCTATGTCGATGTGTGGCAGGCCGTGAAGCCAGCCCGGGTGGGACTGAAATCGTGGCCGCAGATTCCGCGCAGCATCGAGTGGAAGCACGGCATCTGCGACGCGCTCGGTTGGCCCCACGAGGAGCAAGCCGACATCGCTCGCGCGTGGCAGCGCATCCTCGGGCAGGTACGCACCTATGCAGACCTGGAACCACAGCTCCTCGGACGCGTCGAACAGCTCATCGACTTCGTCACAGTGGAATGACCCCGAATGGCCCTACTTAGGGGTATTCCCTCGAAAAAGTATGACGGTTTTGTTTCAAAACGCCGCCCGATTTAGTAACCATACGAACTTGTGAGCTAGTGTTGGTTCTGAAGTTGTAGTGCTTGCACGTCTTAAACGCATTGATCTCGGTTGATGCGCCACATTCCTTTCGGAAGCGGACGACGAATACCGCGACGAACGGCCCCGACAGTCGGGGTCGGTCTAACACTCCTGGAGGAGTTTTACAAATGGCAACAGGTACCGTGAAATGGTTCAACGCTGAAAAGGGCTTCGGCTTTATCGCACCCGACGACGGAAGCGCCGATGTTTTCGCGCACTACTCCGCGATCGCGTCGAACGGCTACAAGTCCCTCGATGAGAACCAGAAGGTCGAGTTCGAGGTCACCCAGGGCCCCAAGGGTCCCCAGGCCGAGAACATTCGCGCCCTCTAAATAGAGCTCAGTAACGCCCTCGCCTCTGGCGGGGGCGTTACTTCGTTAACATGTGCAAGCGGCACAGAGAGAAGGGCCCGATCACGGCGATCGGGCCCTTCTTCTGCGTGACTGGCTGCTACTTGACGAGGTCCTGCCAGCCGTCACCGTCTACGTATTCAAATATCAGGTTCGTCTCGGTGTGAGCCACGGCCGGGTGCTCCGCGAGATGCTCCAGTACGAAGTCACGCAGGTCAGACGCATCCGCTGCGGCCACGTGCAAGAGATAGTCATCAGCGCCTGCGGTGTGGAAGAGGCCGATCACGCCAGGCCAGTGCGGCGCCGCGTCGCGAAAGTCATCGATCTGAACCCGCGCGTGTTTAGCGAGCCGCACCGAGATGAGCGCCTGCAAAGACGCACCCAGGGCAGCAAGGTCGATATTGGCCCGGTAGCCGCGAATGTGACCGAGCTGCTGCAGCCTCCGCAGGCGCAGCGAGACGGTGGACTCCGCCACTCCGATCTCCGCAGCCAGCGCGGCGCCCGACGCGCGTGCGTTCACGGATAGTGCGCGCAGGAGCGCACGGTCGACACGGTCAAGTTCTGGCTTCTTCGATTCCATCGGCGTGCTCCCTCGTTGCCAAGCAGCTTATGCGATTTTTCTGCCACCCAGTGGCAGGGTCTGCATGCCCCCTTGTGCACATGAGCAGAATCTGTTTCTGTCAGAGGATGTTGCCAACGATGCCACGCATAGAAACCCGCGCTGTCCACTCCGGAATGGACAGCGTCACGGAAAGCGGATCCCACGTACCCGTGATCGACCTGTCTACGACAAATCCCCTGACCGGAGTTGAATCCGGCGGGGATTCGTACGAGAATCTGGCCACGGGAGGCGCTCTGCAGTCGGGCGACTCTGCCGTGTACCAACGTCTCTGGCAGCCCGGAGTCGCCCGGTTCGAGAATGCCCTCTCCTCACTCGAAGGCAGTGAGGGCACTGTGGCGTTCGCCACGGGAATGGCGGCGTTGTCCGCCGTTCTGCTGGCAGCGGTGACAGCGGGAACCCCGCACGTGGTGGCTCTTCGCCCCCTCTACGGCGGCACCGACCACGTTCTCGCGACCGGTCTGCTCGGCACCACTGTGACGTGGACCGACGTCGACGGCATCGCCGCCGCGATCCGCCCCGACACCGGACTGGTGATCTTGGAGAGCCCGGCCAATCCCACGCTCGAACTCACCGACATCCGCTCGGTGATCGAAGCGGCCGGCACGGTGCCGGTGCTCGTGGACAATACCTTCGCCACTCCGGTCCTGCAGCGACCTCTCGAACTCGGCGCGACCCTGGTGCTGCACAGCGCCACGAAATACCTCGGCGGGCACGGCGACGCGATGGGCGGAACCGTCTCCGGGCCGATGGAGTGGATGGTGCGGCTGCGTCAGATGCGGGCGCTCACCGGCGGCCTGCTGCATCCGCTGTCTGCGTACCTGCTGCACAGGGGGCTGCGCACGCTGCCCGTGCGGGTGCGCGCCCAGCAGACCACGGCAGGCGACATCGCGGCTCGGCTCGTGGGGCACCCCGCGCTGACACGCGTGCTCTACCCTGGGCTGCCCGGTCAGGACCCGCAGCGGCTGATCGGGCGTCAGACCGAAGGCGCCGGCTCGCTCATCGCGCTCAACTTCGCCGGCGGGTTCGACGCCGGGGTGCGGTTCACGGAAGCGTGCAGACTGATCACACACGCGGTATCGCTCGGCGGAGTCGACTCGCTCGTGCAGCACCCGGCGTCGCTCACCCACCGTCCAGTGGAGGCCAGCGCGCGCCCGGCGGCTGGAATCGTGCGGCTGTCGATCGGGCTGGAGCACGTCGAGGACCTGATAGAGGACATCCTGACGGCCCTCGATGCCGCGCTGGGAGCGCCCACTGCGGCGGAAGCCGTGGTGCTCTCGGCGTAGTCCGTGGAGTCCGCGTTGGCGAGACCGGCTCGCGAGGTCTCGATCGCTCCTTCGTCGCGCCTCGACCAGCGGGACCGCCGCCACGCTCGGAGGTCTCGATCGCTCCTTCGTCGCGCCTCGACCAGCGGGTGCGAGTTGGAGGATCGCGGGCGTTGGCGGGACTGGCGCAGCTAGCTGCGGCCGAGGCGGCGGCGGAGCAGGTCGATGCGCGCCTGCAGCTGGGTGACGCTCGCCTGCGCCACGGCCGGGCCGCCGCAGAGGCGCCGCAGCTCGGAGTGGATCATGCCGTGGGGCTCCTCGGCCAGCTTGGACCACATGCCCACGAGGCTCGAGAGCAGCGTGCGCTGCTCCTTGAGCGTGCGGTACAGGGGCGGCGGGTCCTGCGGGGCGATCTCCCCCGTCACCGGATCCTTACGCTTGTCCGTGGAACGTTTTGCCTGACGGGACTGGCGCTGCCGCAGCAACTCGGACACCTGCTCGGGTTCGAGCAGGCCGGGGATACCGATGAAGTCGAATTCCTCGTCGGTGCCCGGCTCGGCCAGCTCGCCGAACTCGTCGCCGTCGAACATGACCATGTCGAACGTGGCCTGCGAATCGAGTGCCTGCCAGGTGAATTCTTCTTCACCGAGGCTATCGGAGGCCTTCTCGTCTTTGTTCGCTGCCGCGACCATGGCGTCTTCGGGGTTGTACATGCCGTCGTCGCCGTCGTCACGGTTGCTGCGGTCGAGCGCGTGGTCGCGTTCAAGCTCCATGGCGTTGGCGAGACTGAGCAGCCCGGGCACATTGGGTAGGAAGATCGACGCCGTCTCACCGCGTCGGCGGGCACGCACGAAACGGCCGATCGCCTGCGCGAAGTACAGCGGGGTAGACGCGCTCGTGGCGTACACGCCCACCGCGAGCCGCGGCACGTCGACACCCTCGGACACCATGCGCACTGCCACCATCCAGCGCCGGTCGTTTTTCGAAAACTCGTCGATACGGTCGCTGGCCTCCTTCTCGTCGGACAGCACGATGGTGACGGGTTCACCGGCGATCTCCTCGAGAATGACGGCATAGGCGCGTGCGGTGCTCTGGTCGGTCGCGATGACGAGGCCACCGGCATCCGGGATTCCGTGGCGCACCTCGGTGAGGCGCTGGTTGGCGGCGCGCAGTACGTCGGGGATCCACTGTCCGGTCGGTTCGAGCGCCGTGCGCCACGCCTGGCTCGTGATGTCTTTTGTGTTTCCTTCGCCGAGCTTGGCTTCCATCTCGTCGCCCGTGCGGGTACGCCACTTCATGTGGCCGGCGTAGACCATGAACATGACCGGGCGCACCACCCCGTCGGCGAGAGCCCGGCCGTACCCGTAGGCGTAGTCGCTCTGAGACATGCGGATACCGTGCTTATCGGGCAGGTAGCTCACAAAGGGGATCGGCGAGGTGTCGGAGCGAAACGGCGTTCCGGTCAGCGACAGCCGGCGCGTGGCCGGACCGAACGCCTCGCGGATGGCGTCCCCCCAGCTGAGCGCGTCGCCGCCATGGTGGATCTCGTCGAGGATCACGAGGGTGCGGCTGGATTCGGTGAGGCGCTTGTGCAGGGCCGCCCTGGCCGCCACCTGGGCATACGTCACGACGACGCCGTGGTAATGGCTGCCGTAAATGCCGTCGGCGTTCTTGAACATGGGGTCCAGGCGGATGCCCGCGCGCGCCGCGGCATCCGCCCACTGGTTCTTGAGATGCTCGGTCGGTGCCACGACCGTGATGCGGTCGATGGTGCGCCGGGAGCGCAACTCAGCGGCGAGTCGCAGCGCGAACGTGGTCTTGCCGGCTCCCGGTGTCGCGGCCGCGAGGAAATCCCGGGGCTCGTGCTGAAAGTAGGCCTCGAGGGCCTCGGCCTGCCAGGCCCGCAGCTTGCTCGCGGTGCCCCACGCGGCTCGCTCCGGAAAGGAGGGGGACAAGTGTTCGGCTGCACTCGTTCCCTGCGCGGGACCGAAAACAGATGGAGTATTCACTTCTCCTCAAGATACCAAGTTGTGCCGCGCCCCGTGTGTACCGACAGAATGAAATCATGACGAAGCAACAGCATCCGTGGTCCCGCTACGTGGCCCTCGGAGATTCCTTTACGGAAGGCATCGGCGATCCCGAGCCCACAAGTCCCGGTGGCAGCCGGGGTTGGTCCGATCGAGTGGCCGAAGTGCTCAGCGAAGGCACTGAGGATTTCGCCTACGCGAACCTGGCCGTGCGCGGAAAATTGATTCGACAAATTTCCCACGAACAGATCGAACCCGCCCTCGGGCTGCGTCCGGACCTGATCACGTTCTCGGCGGGCGGCAACGACGTGCTGCGCCCCGGCACGGACCCCGACGAGATCGCCGCCCGCTGCGAGGAAGCGATCGGTCGGCTCAGCCGGGATGGCGCGACCATCGTGCTGTTCACCGGGGCAGACGTTGGCTTCTCCCCGGTGTTCCGCGGTATCCGGGGCAAGGTCGCCATCTACAACGAGAACCTGCGGGCAGTGGCGGCGAAGTACGACTGCATCGTGTCCGACATGTGGTCATTGACCGAGATCCAGGACCCCCGGCTGTGGGCTCCCGACCGTTTGCACCTCAACTCGCTCGGACACCACACCGTGGCACGGATGGTGCTCGCTTCGCTCAACGTGGCCAACAACCTCGAGCCGCAGCAGCCGGAGCCGATGCCCGGCAGCACGTGGCGCCAGGCGCGCACCGAAGACCTCGCGTGGGCGCGCACCTACCTCGTGCCGTGGGTGCTGCGGCGAATCCGCCACCAGTCCTCGGGCGACCACATCTCCGCCAAGCGTCCGGTCGCGGGGCCCTTCTTCACGGAATAGCCGCGCGGTCAGCCCCGCCGGTATCGCGCGATCGGGTTGTCCAGGTTTCCCGCCATTTGCAGACTTGCCGACGGATCGGCGAGGTCAAGCATCTGGCGGTTGTTGCGCAGCTGGAGCCGGTTGAGGCACGAGCGCGGAAACTCGTCGGCAAACAGGTCGTGCCGGGCGAAAGCCTCCGCGAGGTGGGGCGCCGCGTGCTGGTACCGCGTGACGGTGTCGGCCACGAGTGACCAAAACTCCTCTTCGGGAAACAGGCCGTCTTCGGCGAGCGCGTCGGCGAGGAACCTGAAGAAGCAGTCGAAGACGTCGGTGAAGATCGCCAACACCTGCTCTTCGGCGGGAACCGCGGCACGGATGCGGTCCACATCCGGGGGAAGCGGCATCCGCTCCCCCATCACGACGATCTCCTCGGCGATGTCCTTCATCAGCATGCGCACGGGTACGCCGTTATGGAGCACGAGGATCACGTTCTCCCCGTGCGGCATGAACGCGAGCTCGTAGGCGTACAGGCAGTGCACGAGGGGCACGAGGTAAGCGCGCAGGTAGGCCCGCAGCCAGTCGGCGGGCGCGATCCCGGATGTGGCGATGAGGGCAGCGACGAACGAAAGACCGTTGGCGTCACGGTGCAGGAGAGAAGCCATCGTGGCGACGCGCTCACCCGCCTCGAGCTGCGGAAGCGGACTTTCCCGCCAGAGAGCGGAGAGCATCTTGCCGTAGGGCGACCCGGGCGGGCCCGCCGCTTCGTAGTAGCCGTTGTGATAGCCGATAGCCGCTACTTCGCGCAGGATGTCGAACCGCGCCGCCTGCAACTGCGGGTCGTCGGCGACGAGCCCCTGCAGCCAGTCGTTGATCGCCGGCGTGTTCCGCATGTACTGCGGTGACAGCCCGCGCATGAACCCCATGTTGAGCACCGACAGCGCGGTCTTCACGTAGCAGCGCTCCGGGGCATCGAGGTTGAAGAAGGTGCGGATGGACTGCTGCGCCTGGTACGTGTCCTCTCCGACACCGAGATACACGATGTGCTGCCGCGCAACGTCCGCCGCGTAGGTGATGGCGACCTTGTTGTCCCACTGCCACGGGTGAAGCGGCATGAGGAGGTAATCCGCGTCGTCAAGCCCCAGGGTTGCCAGCCGCTCCCTGAAGAGGTCGAGCGTGCGCTCGCCGAGTTCGCCGCGCAGGTGCGTGTCGTAGTCGAGGGAATCGATCGACGAGAACACGGCCTTCCTGCGCAGCACCGCGATCCAGACCAGGTGCACGCGTGCGCCGGTCTCCGGGGCGTAGCGCCGATAGTCGTCGAGCCCGAAACCCAGGCGCCCATTGTTCGCAACGAAGCACGGGTGCCCCTCGGTCATGGAGCGTTCGATCCTCTGCCCCCACGCCGCGGCGTCGGCGTGCGCGTCTCCAGCGGCGAGCTGTCGCGAGCTCTCCCGGGAGTTCTCGAGCTTGTAGGCGCTCGCGGCGAGGGTACTGCTGATCTCCTCGAGGTAGAGCGGCAGCACGTCGTGCGCGATGGCGAGCGTGTGGCGGAACTCCAGCATGAACTCGAGAACGTCGAGCGGCAGGTCTTCGCCCTCACGTCGACGACGGATGCTGGGGGCCGAGATGCTCCAGTGGTCCAGGTGCCGCCGGGTGGCGTGAAAGAGATACTCCGTCGCTCCGTCGTCGCTGAGGAGCCGATACACGCCGGAGCCGGTCTCCTGCGGCTGGAGGAGGCGCTCGTGGGCGAACTCGGCGAGTGCCTTACGCAGCAGCTGCCGGGAGGCGAGCCGCCAATGCTCCGGGCTGAGGTGCGTCGGGACACCCGTCGTCGTGGGAGAACCGCCGGCGAGGAAGCTCTCCCTCGTGCACAGGCTCAGCCGGGCGGTTTTGCCCGGCAGGGGCACATCGGCCTGCGGCCTGAAGCCGACGGCCGCATTGAGCGCCAGAATCTTCTCGTTGCGCGCATCGGGTTCGACCACGACCCGGCCCACCGCCGGATCTGTGAACAGGAACACCATCACGGCCCGCATCACGGCGAGCGTGAAGCCGTGCACTGGCGTGTCGCTCGGGGCGACGAGCAGGTGCATGCCCGCGTCGCCCACTGAGCGCACATAGTGCTCCCCCACGGGTTCGTGCACGGGGTCGTACCGTTCCATCAGGAAGGCGGGGTTGCCGTCCTGGCAGCCGAGGAAGGCCTCTCTATGAGCGCTCTGAGAAATCTCGGTGAGCATGGTGCGCACGTCGGCGAGGCTCGCCGTGAGCATGCCCCAGTATCGTGCGCGGGGCTCCACCAGCCAGCCGTGCAGCAGCTCGGTGTCGGTGTCGGGGTCAACGGGACGGAAGGTGAAGGTCATGCGTGAGCTCCCAGGAGGTCGGGGTGTGCGGTGACAGGCGCTGCGGCATCCGCTTCGGGGGCGCCGAACTGTTGGAAGGCGATGCGGGTCTCCACCGGATACGGTTCTCTGCCGAGCATGTCGCGGATGATGCAGGAGTTGCGGTACGCCCCCATGCCGAGATCGGGAGCCACGAGGCCGTGGGTGTGCAGCTCGGCGTTCTGCACGTAGATCGCCCCGGCATCGCCCCCGTTCCCCGCGTCGATGCGGTAGTCGGCGCCCGTGTCGAACCGGCCGCGGGCATCCCGCCGCACGTGCAGCCCGGCGAGGAACTCCGGCTCCGACGCTGAATACCCTGTCGCGAGCACGAGCCCGCTCGTCTCGAGCGTGAACTCTCGGTCCTGTTCCTGCTGGCGGAACCGCAACGCGTAGGCTGAGCCCTTCCACTCCGCCGATTCCAGGGCCGAGTTCGTCAACAGCTGTGTGGCGACAGGCCCCTCGAGGCTCTTCACGTACAGCAGGTCGTAGATCTCGTTGATCAGGTCTTCGTTGATGCCCTTGTACAGGTTCTTCTGCTGGGCGATCAGCTCGTCGCGCGTCTCGGTCGGCAGGGCCTGGAAATAGGCGCTGTACTCGGGCGAGGTCATCTCGAGCGTGAGCTTGGCGTACTCCAGCGGGAAGAACCTGCCCGAGCGGGTCACCCAGTTAAGCGAGTACCCGTGCGCGTCGATGTTCTGCAGCAGGTCGAAGTAGATCTCGGCGGCACTCTGGCCGCTGCCGACGATGGTGATGCTCGGCATCCGCTGCAGGTCAGCCTTGCGGGCCAGGTACTCGGCGTTGTGAAACACGGGGCCGGCCAGCCCTGCGCAGCTCGTGGGGATGGTGGGAGCCGTACCCGTGCCGAGCACCAGGCGGCGGGCGCGGAAGGTCTCTCCCCCGGCGAGGCGCACCCGGTACATGCCGTCGGTGTCGACCTCGACGGTCTCGACGGTGGCGCCGAACCGGAGGCTCGACAGACGGTCGGCCACCCACTGGCAGTACCGGTTGTACTCCGAGCGAATCGGATTAAAGTTCTCCCGGATGTAGAAGGAGTAGATGCGGCCTACCTGCTTGAGGTAGTTCAGGAACGAGAACGGCGAGGTGGGGTCGGCCATGGTCACGAGGTCGGCCATGAAAGGCACCTGCAGGGTGCTGCTCTCGAGCATCATGCCGGGGTGCCAGTCGAACCGGGCAGACCGCTCGAGGAAGAGGCCGTTGAGCTCGGCGAGGGGTTCGGTGAGAGCCGCCAGGCCGAGGTTGAATGGGCCGATGCCGATGGCGACGAAGTCGTAGGTCACGTGGTCGTCACCCCGGCGCTCAGACATGAGCCTGCTCCAGCTCGGACTGCATAAACCGGCTGCCCTGCCAACGGATGAGATCGAAGATCACTCGAAGGTCGCCCGGCGTCGTGTCCGCGTTCAGCAGCGTGACCTTGAGGTAGTGCTCCCCGTTCACCGTGGTGCCGGCGATCACGGCCTCGCCCGAATCGAAGATCGCCCGTCGCACCGCGAGGTTCATGCGGTCGATCAGGTCGTTTCGCGCCTCCGGCTGTTCCGGCAGGCCGGCGGGCACGTAGCGGAACACGAGGGTGCTCAGCACGGGCTCGACGACCACCTCGAAGTCGTCGGCGGCGCTCAGCTCCTGCCAGGTCGCCCGGGTGAGGTCGATGACAGTGTCGAGAAGGTCGCCGATGCCGTCGGCGCCCATCGTGCGCAGGGTGAGCCAGAGCTTGAGGGCATCGAAGCGGCGCGTGGTCTGGATGCTCTTGTCCACCTGGTTGGGCACCCTCAGGGAGGCGCTGCGGGGGTTGAGGTAGTCGGAGTGGTGCGTCACGTGGGAGAACATTGCGCCGTCGCGCAGCAGCAGGGCGCTCGAGCTCACCGGCTGGAAGAACGTCTTGTGGTAGTCCACGGTCACGGAGTCGGCTTTGTCGATCCCGTCGAGCAGGCCGCGGTGTCGGTGCGAGGTGAGGAGTCCCCCGCCGTAGGCCGCGTCCACGTGCAGCCACACGTCGTTCTCGCGGCAGGTGAGGGCGATGCGTTCGAGGGGGTCGACGCTGCCGAAGTCTGTCGTGCCGGCCGTGGCCACGACGGCCATCGGGATGTTGCCGCTCGCCAGGCAATCGGCAATGGCGGCGCGCAACGCGTGAACGTTCATGCGCCTGTCCGCGTCGACGGGCACTGAGACGACGGCCTCGTAGCCCAGCCCGAGCGTCGCCGCGGAGGTTCGAATGCTGAAGTGGCTCACGGCGGAACTGAAGATGCGCAGTCGGGAGAGCGTGTCGGGGAGGCGCACGTCGGCATCCGCTCCCTCGATCTGCAGTCTTTCGTGCACGCGGTTGCGGGCGATGAGCAGGGCCTGCAGGTTGGACTGGCTGCCACCGCTCGTGAAGATGCCGTCGGCCGCCGGGCCGAGACCGATGCGGTCGGCGGTCCACTGGATGAGGTGGCGCTCCATGAGCGTGGCGCCGACGCTCTGGTCCCAGGTATCCATGGAGGAGTTGACGGCCGAGAGGATGGCCTCGCCCACCAGGGCGGGAATGACGACAGGGCAGTTGAGATGGGCCGCGTACTTCACGTCGTGAAAGTACACGGCGTCGCGCAGGTACAGGCGCTCGACCTCCTCGAGGGCCGCGGCCGGGTCGGCCAAGGGCGCATCGAGGTCGACCGCGCCCACGCTCGCCTGCAGCGCCTGCGGGGTGATCCCTGTGAAGGGCCGAACTGTGCGACCGAGCTGGGCGCGCACGGCCGCGACTCCGGCGAGAACCTCACGCTCATACCTGTCCCTGTTTCGAGCGTTGAAGAGGTGTTTCGTGATCGTGGCGGCCCTGGACGGGTCGATTTCGTGCGCAACGGACACAGAGTTCTCCTTCGTGTGGATGGGCGACGAAACGCACCATCCCGCTAATAAGTTAGGACAGGCTTACCTTACTTATCTCCCCGAGTGGGCGTCAAATTGAGCGGTCACGCTCACCGCCGCCAGAGCCAGAAGAAGCTCCGACCGCCGCGGCATCCCCGCGCTGCGATCGCGTGCACCTGTGCACGAGCTCAGTAGGATTACCTGTCATGGTGCCATCCGTCGAACTCAAAATGCTGACCGCCAACGACCGTGAACTCATTGAGTACGCGCGACAGGTTATTGATGCGAACACGGACGCAGGTCCCGACGAAGATGGTGCGCACACCATGGGCGCCGCGGTGCGCGACGCCGACGGCCGCATGTTCGCCGGCGTCAATCTCTACCACTTCACGGGCGGTCCCTGCGCCGAGCTGGTTGCGCTGGGCACCGCACGGTCGAACGGTGCACGGAACATCACAACCATTGTCGCGGTGGGCAATCACGGCCGCGGTGTGGTCGGGCCGTGCGGGCGCGACAGGCAAGTACTCTTCGACTACCATCCCGGAATCCGGGTGCTGCTCCCCACGGCGGCGGGCCTGCGCGCGGCGACCATTGAGGCGCTCATGCCCTTCGCTGCCACGTGGACGATTGAAAACGGCACCCAGGAATTCGATGAAGCACGCTTCGCATAAGTAATCAACCCCATCCCGGCTCGCGACGACCAACACCGGGCCCTCCCGCCGGCCCACCCTCGCGCCTCGACCCTCCGCCGGTCGAGGCGCGAGGTACGAGCGATCGAGGCCACGCGAGACGCTCCTCAGACCCTAGTGCGGTCCGAGGGTCGGGTCGCGGGGTCTCGATCGCTCCTTCGTCGCGCCTCGACCAGCGGAAAAGGTTCTCCTCCACAGGTGAGAATCTTTGGGAGTTTTTCACAGAATGCCCCGATCAGGGCTGTTTAGGGCCCGTGAATGTCGGTGGTCGCTGGGAAAGTTAAGCCATGACCACTTCAACGGACCTTCTCGTGGAGAGTACGGCGGCACTCGCCGATACGTACTCTCACTCCTTGGGCGGTGGAGTCTGTTCGGAGGAGGAACCCAACGCAGGGTTGGACCTGCAGCGGATGACCGACGGGGGTTTGTTGGCCGTGTTGAACTCGAATTTCGAGGTGGTGAGACAGGCGCAGGCCCTTTTGGTTCGAGCAGCGGGTGAGCTGGACGACCGCTTCGACCACGACTCGGGCATCGCCGCCAGAACCGGGAACCGAAACGCCGCCGCCGCCCTCACCGATATCGGTCACATCTCGATGGCTGAGGCCGGGCGGTTGGTGAGGGTGGGGAAGGCGACGAAGCCCCGGATGAGCCTGATCGGTGAGCACCTGCCACCGGAGTACGCGGAGGTCGCCCGGGCAGTCAATGCCGGGGAGCTCACCGTGGATTCGGCGCTGTACATCACGGCGAACCTCGAGCAGGCCGCCCCTCGGGCCACGACCGAAGACCTCGACGCGGCGGAGAAAGAGCTGGTGGAGTTCGCGGTAACCAACCCGGTCGACTCGGTGCGGAAGCTGTCGATTCGCTACCGGGACGCCCTCGACGTGGACGGGGTGGAACCCCGTGAAGAGGTACTCGTGTCGCGGCGGGGGTTGAAGCGGATGGTGCTGCCCAACGGCATGAAACGCTACGTGCTCGACGCCGACCCGGTGTCAGCGGCGTACCTGGACACCGCGATCGACGGGATGACCAGCGCGGAACTGCGCAAACCCCGGTTTGAAGCCAAGGAAGATCCTGACGGGTGTGGTGACAACCACGACATCATCGGCGACGGCCGCACGATGCCGCAACTGAACTTCGATGCCTTCATCGACATCGTGCGTCACGCCCTCTCCTGCAAAGCGGGACTCGGGGCTCTCGATCACACGACGATCATCGTGAGGATGAGTCTCGAATCCCTGCAATCAGGGCTCGGTGAAGCCCAACTCGACGGGATCGAGCAGCCAATCTCCGCCGGAACGGCCCGAAGGATGGCGGCGGAGGCGTGTTTGATCCCGATGGTCCTCGGTGGCAAGAGCGAGGTGCTCGACTTCGGCCTCCGAAAACGGCTCTTTACGACGGCGCAGAAGCTCGCGGCCATCGAGAGGGACGGCGGGTGCGCCACGGCGGGCTGTAACAGGCCTCCGAGCTATGCGGAGGGTCATCACATTCGTTGGTACAAAGCGCATGACGGACCCACGAACCAAGCCAACTGCGTGATGCTCTGTAGTGCGTGCCATCATCGGATCCACCGCGAAGGCTGGGACGTGGTGGTCAGAGACAACGTGGTGTACTTCATCCCACCGGCCAGTGTCGATCCGAGGAGAACTCCGCGACGAGGCGGCCGACCACCGGTCCCGACACCGAAAGGACACGACGGACCCCACTACAAGCGGTGAGGGCCCGACCAGCGGCGAGGCAGGGTCTGGTAGCAAAGAGACACCTGCGCTAGCTCTCCCTTTCCGTTGGTCGAGCAGCGGGCCCGCTTTTGGCCCGCGCCCGCCGAGACCTCGTGAACTGGTCTCGCAAGTCACCTCACGAGGTCTCGATCGCTCCTTCGTCGCGCCTCGACCAGCGGGACGGACTCGACCAGCGGGAGGGACTCGACCAGCGTGGAGCGCGACGCGCCAGAACAGCCGATCATTCGTACCTGGGCTGCTAGGCCTCGCGGGGCCGCAGGTCGACGAGGGTGCGCACGGCGCTGACGAATGTAACCCCGAGGAGCACGAGGCCCGAGCCCACGCCGGAGATGAGAGCCACGGCATCCGCTTGATGAGTGGCAAAGCCGACCCCCAGTCCCGCGAGGCCCAACGCTGTCATGGCGACGCCGATCAGCAGGACGGCCGCGTTGTCACGCATCCACCACTGCGCGAGGGCGACAAAGTGAACCCCGACAACGAGGGCGATCCAGCCGAGCACTGCGGCGGGTTCCAGCAGGCGGATGATCGCGAGTCCTCCGAAGAGGGCGAGCGCCTCAAGCGCCACAACAATCAGAAAGAGCGTGTTAAATCTCGTCGGGTCGGGAGTCAGGGAACCGCTCCGGAGGGCACGCTGGGTGAGATAGAACCCGGCTGCGATGACCAGCGCCATCGCGGCTGCCGCCACGATTGCCCCAGGCGCCAAACTAGGGCCAACGGGCTGACATTGATGACGATGAAGACCACGCCGAAGGACGCACCGATCACATCGCCAACGTGAGTTCCCTGCGACCATGCTCTCATCGACACGATGTGCCTTTCGTCGAGTGCGCCTGACGGCGCCCTCCAAGCCTGCCTCATTCGCCTGCACGGCGGGAAGTATTAGCCGGCGGCGAGCTCGCCGGGGTGCGTGAAGCGCCAGCCGGCACCGGGGTCGGTCACGGGCCCATCGAGCACGAGCGGCACGGTGACGTCCTTGTCGCCCACGGAGAAGTCCACGTCGCCCACTGAGTCTCCCGCTGCGCCAATCTGGATACTCTTGGCCGTGATCGTGCCGGCAATCGGAGTGTCCGACCAGACGAGAGCGGAAGCCTGCTCCAGTGCCACGGCGTTAGTCGTCTGACCCCAGGGGGTCGTGTAGCTGCCGTAGACGGCGCCCTTCTCGGCAAGGGTGACGTTCTGGAAACCCGGCGTGACGCTCTCGATCAGGGCCGCGATGGACTCGTTCAGTTCGGAGTGCGTGTCACCGCCGAGGAGAACGCCCACCACGGTGACGGTTTCATCACCCACCTTCAGATCGGTGGAGAAGAGCAGGCACGCACCGGCAACATCCGTCGTGCCGGTCTTGATGCCGTCGACACCGCCGGTGCCGAGAAGCTTGTTGGTGTTCGTGATCCGGCCGATCGTGGGCAGCACGGCCGTGGGAAGAGACACGATCTCGGCAAGGGCGGGGTTTCCCACCACGAGTTTGGCCAGCTCAACGAGGTTCGCGGGGCTGCTCACGCTCTGCGACGAGATTCCGCTCGTGTCTGCCACCACAGTGTCGGTGAGGCCCTGGGCCGTCAGCCACGCATTCGCGGCGTCAAGGTACTCGCTTTCGGAGCCGTAGGCCCAGACCGCGAGCGAGGCGGCGTAGTTATTGGCCGACGGCAGCAGCATGGCTTCAAAGGCCTCCCGCTGGGTCAGCACCATGCCTGAGACGACGGGCGCGACCGATCCGTTCTCGGCGAGGGATTCGTAGTACAACGCGATGTCGGCGTCGGTGAAGGTGATATCGGGACCGTCCTCGTCGGCGCCGAGCGGCTTGGCGTCAAGAACCACGAGGGCCGTCACCATCTTGGCGATGCTCGCGATGGGAACGGACGCCTGATCGCCGTTGCTCGCGAGGACGCCCGGGAAGCCCACTGCCCCGATCGCACCGGCACCGAAGCCCGGCCACTGGGGGGCTGCCGCCGGCTGGGTGAGCGCCGCTGGTTCGGTGACTTCGGCCGCGGAAGCCGGCACTGGAGCCAGTCCGGTGGCGGCGAGGTAGCCGAACCCCATCAGGGCTACGAGCACGATTCCAAAGACGGCGAGGCGCCTCCGGCGGTAGATCACACGGCGGGTCGGCATTCGTCAATCCTATAGACGCGGGCGGCCCACGGGGCGCCGACGAGCGTTACGGGCGCAGAGCGTACAGGGCTACAGCACTCGCCGAGGCGACATTGAGGGAATCGACCCCGTGCAGCATGGGGATGGTCACCACGGTGTCCGCCGCCGCGAGGGCGTGGGTGCTGAGTCCGTCCCCCTCGGCGCCGAGCACGAGTGCGACGCGCTCCGGCGGGTCGACGGCGAAACGATCGAGTGACACCGCCTCGTCGCTGAGGGCGAGGGCAGCAAGATGGAAGCCCGCGGCGTGCAGGAGCGGCGCGGCCTCGTGCCACTCGGGCAGGCGCGTCCACGGCACCTGCAGGACTGTCCCCATGCTCACCCGCACGCTGCGGCGATAAAGAGGGTCGGCGCACCTGGGGGTGATGAGCACGGCGTCGGCGCCGAGCCCGGCCACCGAGCGAAAGATTGCCCCGACGTTCGTGTGGTCGACGATGTCCTCGAGGATCACGATGCGGCGCGCATTTGTGATGATGTCGGCGACCGACGCCAGCGCCGGGCGGTGCATCGCTGCAAGGGCGCCCCGGTGCAGGTTGTACCCGGTGAGTTTTTCCAGAACTTTGGCGGCCCCCACGTAAACCGGCACGTCCGGCCAGGCCTCCAACAGCCGCTCCGCGTCGGGAAGCCACTGTTCCTGCACCAGCAAGGATCTTGGACGATGGCCGGCCGCGATCGCCCGCCCGATCACCTTGGGTGACTCGGCGATGTAGAGACCGCCCGCTGGCTCGGAGACCCGCCGAAGGGCGACATCCGTCAGACGTGAATAGTCACTGAGGTCGGGCAGATCGAGGTCGGTGATGGGGATGATCTGCACGAGTGGAACGCCTTTCGAGGGGTGGTTGAGTCCAGCCTGACAGGTCAGGATTCAAATACCGAAAACAGACGAGTTTAGAATCGACATGAGGGCCCTGCACAGTGCCCGCAAGGATGGAGCAATCATGTCGGCCGATCTGCTCCCGCCCGCCACGACCCTGGCCGGCGAGACCCGCGACGTGAGCGACGACGTTCTGCTGTCCGTCGGCGATCTCGCGGATGCCGTCGTGGCCAACGACCAACTCGACGCCGTGGCCGCGATACTGCGAAATAAGCAGACCGTGGTGCTCACGGGAGCCGGTCTCAGCACCGATTCCGGAATCCCCGATTACCGGGGCGAAGGCGCACCGGTACGCAACCCCATGACATTTCAGACCTTCGCGAGCAACGAACGCGCCCGCAAGCGCTACTGGGCAGGCAGCCACCTGGGCTGGCGCCATTTTCGCGCCGCTCAGCCTAATCTCGGCCATGACTCGCTCGTGCTTCTGGAACAGTCGGGCATCGTCTCCGGCATCATCACCCAAAACGTCGACGGGCTCCATACCAGGGCCGGCTCCCGCCATGTCGTCGAGTTGCACGGCTCGATGGACCGGGTCATCTGCCTTGTCTGCGGGCAGGCCTTCGGACGCGACAGCGTGGCGGCCCGGCTCGAGGAAGCCAACCCGCTTCTCAACACGCCCGAGGCCGTGCGCCTTGCCCCGGACGGGGATGCCGACGTCGACGACATCGACGGCTTCAGCATTCCGGCGTGCACAGTCTGCGGCGGGATGCTGAAACCGAATGTGGTGTTCTTCGGTGAATTCGTGCCCGCCGAACGGTTCGCGGCCGCCCAGTCGCTCGTGCAGGGCGCCGACGCCCTCATCATCGCCGGCTCGTCGCTCGCGGTGAACTCCGGCATCCGCTTGCTCGAGCAGGCGCGCCGCCGCAAACTTCCCATCATCGTGATCAACCGCGGAGCGACCAAGGGCGACGGCCGCGCGGTGCTCAAGCTCGACGCGGGAACCTCGGAGACCCTGGCCGGGCTCGCCGACAGGCTGTGCCCATGATGTCACCGTCCGCGCGGCATCCGGCGACCACCCTGTCGATCGTGCGACACGGGCAGACCGAGTGGAACCGGCAGCAGCGCATTCAGGGCAGCACTGACATCCCCCTGAACTCGATCGGGCGCGCCCAGGCCGCCGAGACCGGGGTGAGGTTGCGCGAGCGCGAGTGGGATCTCGTCGTCAGCAGCCCGCTCGTGCGTGCCGAGGAGACGGCTCGCATCATCGCTGGTGAGCTCGGCCTGCCGCGGCCACGGGTTGACGACGGCTTCACCGAACGCCACCACGGAGACATGGAAGGACTCACCTTCGCCGAGCGACAGAAACGCTTTCCCGACGGAGTGTCTGTTCCCGGGCTTGAGACGCGCCAACAGGTGCTCGATCGAGTGCTTCCGGCGTTGGCCCGGCTCGCGGAGGGCTCCGAGGGACAGTCCATCCTGGTGATCAGCCACGGCGGAATCATCGGAACGCTGCTGAGGCATTTCACGTCAGGTGAGCGCCCGAGGCACAACGAAATCATCGCCAATGGTTCGGTGCACGACTTCGCCTTTCGCAACGGGCGCCTCGAACTGACCTACTTCGAGGCGACCCTGCGTGCGGTCAACGAGTCTTTTGACGTTCTCCGGTAGCACTGGCCTGTTCGGTCAGGGCGGCGAGAAGCCTCTCCGCTGACAAGTGCCAGGTGAAGCGGCCAGCCGCCGCAACGGAACGAGCGGAACGAGCGGCCCACTCCCCCGGCTCTGCCAGCCGTCGCACCGCCTCGACGAATGCGCCGGGGGCCGTCGGCTCGACGTACACGGCCGCGTCGCCGCCGATCTCGCGAAAGATCGGAATATCGCTGACGACGATCGGGATACCCACGCTCATCGCCTCCACGAGCGGAATGCCGAATCCCTCGTCGAGCGAGGCCGTCACCAGGGCAGTCGCCGATCGCAGCACGGCACCGTACTCCTCGTCGGTCACGCCATTATGAAAGATCAGCCGCGCCTGGGGCGCGAGGGTGCGCAGCCGGGCCTGTTCAGACTCCGACACTCGACTCATCAGGTGCAGTTCGTGTTCAGGAAGCTCGGCCACCGCCCGCACGAGAGTGTCGACATTCTTGTACGGCATAAAGGACCCCATGTACACCAGGCGCCCGGTTTCGGGAGTCCGACGGCGCACGGGCGGATCGCCCGCAGCATCCGGCGCATTGGGAACAACGATGACGGGTCGCGTCGTGAGGTGATGCGCGGCCATGAGCGCCCCCGTGGTCTCGGAAACCGTCACCACGGCATCGGCGCGGTTCAGCAGCATCCGTTGCGGCCACCACGACAGGTGATAGAGGCGCCACAGCAGTCGGATCGCCCCAGGAAACTCGCGCGGGGGCGTGCGATTGCGGTAGTAGATCAGGTCGTGCACTGTGAGCAACAAGCGATAGTTGCGGCCCCACGAGCCCATGGTCTGCATGGGGCTGAAGACGACGTCGGGGTTGAGTCTGTTCACCTGCATGGCGACAAATGGTTCACGGATGCTCGTTGGCGCGCTCACGAGCTGCCACGGCAGGGTGGGCAGCAGGTCGAGTTGGCGGTGGTCGCTGATCAACATGGTGAGCGGATGCAGCTTGGCCAGCTCGGTCACGAGCCCGGCCGTGTAGCGGCTGATACCGTCGTGCCGGTCGGTGCGGGTGTACCGGCAGTCGAACACGATCTTCATGCGGACTCCGGGAGCGAGAGAAAGCGACGCAGCTCCGCCGCAGCCGGTGCGGGCATTTCGTAGTGGATCAGGTGCCCCACGTCGTGGACGACCGCGAGCGTTGCCCGCGGAAAGAGCGTCTGCAAGCGGTGCTGGGCCGGCAGAGGGGTGATGTCGTCTTTGTCCGCTGCGATGAGCAGGGTGCGCTCAGGAATGTTCGCGGCGAATTCGCTGACGTCATGCCCGACGGATGCCGTGAAGGCGTCCAGAACCACGGTACGGTCGGCGAACGCCGAGAAGTACCGGTCGTGCTGGTTGTGGATCCAGCGCCGGAGTTGTGGCTCGTGGGTCTTGGTCATCGTCACACTCATGATGCGCACGATGACCCTGTTGCGCAGCAGGGCGAACCCCAGCCGTTCCGGCAGCGTCGCCGCCGCCCAGTAGTAGAACACCGCGAGCCGTGTCAGGACCCCGCGCGGCCCCGACAGCGCCGGCGCTGCGATGGGGTTGACGAGTACAACGTCGTCGGCGCGCAGCCCGCCGGCCAGAGCGGCCGACGCCACGATGGACCCAAAGGAGTGCCCCAGAATGACCAACCGGCCCGTGGGCGCGAGAACGCGAACGAATTCACGCAGCCACAGAGCATATCCGTCGAGGTCGTGACGGATGCCGACGAGCGGCTGGGACGCCCCAAACCCGGGCAAATCCGGCGACACGATTCGAGCCCCGGACAGGTGCGCCACGACCGGTTCGAGGCCGTGGTGGTCCCCGCGAAAGCCATGCACCATCACGATGGTCGTGGCCGAATCTAGATCGCCGTAATCCCACAGAGCCGTCGTGCTCCCGCACACGCTGAGCGTACGAGCCGTCACGGGGATCCGGTCGAGCAGGTCGGCGTAGGGCGAAGGAACGATCATCCGTGAAAGTTTATCCGGCCACTTGCGGTTCGTCTGGACAGACACCGAGTACCTGGTTCTAGACTCGGACTATTAACCGCTTTCACGGCGCCCGCCGTGGGCCGGGAGGAACTCCGTGAGCTTTACCGCACCGATCCAGCTGCCGGGGCTGACTCTGAATCCGCTCTGGTACCGCCGCTCAGTTTTCTACGAGGTGATGGTGCGGTCATTCGTTGACAGCAACGGGGACGGCTCAGGAGACCTGGCTGGGCTGGTTTCCAAGCTGGACTACCTGCAGTGGCTCGGAATCGACGCGATCTGGATCCCGCCATTCTTCACGTCGCCCTTACGTGACGGCGGCTACGACGTGGCCGACTACCGAACGATCCTGCCCGAGTTCGGCACGCTCGAGGAATTCAAGGACCTCGTGACGAAGGCTCACGAGCGCAACATGCGTGTCGTGATCGATCTTCCCCTGAATCACACCTCTGACCAGCACGATTGGTTCCAGCAGTCGAGGGAGGATCCCGAGGGCCCCTTCGGCGACTTCTACGTGTGGAGCGACACCGACGACAGGTACGCCAACATTCGCATCATCTTCACCGACACTGAGGAGTCGAACTGGGCTTTCGACCCGGTGCGGCGCCAATTCTTCTTCCACAGGTTCTTCTCGCACCAGCCCGACCTCAATTTCGAGAATCCAGCCGTGCACGAGGCCATCTTTGAGGTCGTCAGATTCTGGCTCGACCTCGGGGTCGACGGTTTTCGGCTGGACGCCATTCCGTATCTCTATGAGTCCGACGAAGGAAACGGCGAGGGCGAACCGCCCACGCACGAATTCATTCGGCGCCTGCGCGCCATGGTCGACAGGGACTACCCCGGCCGCGTCATGATCGCAGAAGCCAACCAGTGGCCGCGTGAGGTCGCCGCGTTCTTCGGCACCGAGGAAGAACCGGAATGCCATATGGCCTTCGATTTTCCCGTGATGCCTCGGATCTTTTACTCCCTGCGGTCGCAGCAGGCCAACGAACTCGTGCGCGTGCTCTCGGAGACCACGGACATTCCTGAAGGCTCCGGCTGGGGCGTCTTCCTGCGAAACCACGACGAGCTCACCCTCGAAATGGTGAGCGAGGAATACCGCCAGGCCATGTACGGCTGGTACGCGTACGACCCTAGGATGCGCGCGAACATCGGCATCCGTCGTCGTCTCGCTCCCCTGCTCGATAACTCCCGCTCCGAACTCGAACTGGCCCACGCCCTGCTGTTCGCCCTGCCCGGCAGCCCGTTTCTCTATTACGGCGACGAGATCGGTATGGGCGACAACATCTGGCTGCCCGACCGCGACAGCTCCCGCACGCCCATGCAGTGGACGCCCGACCGCAACGCCGGCTTCTCCGATGCCGACCCTGGCAAGCTCTACCTGCCGGTCGTGCAGTCACTCGTCTACAACTACACACAGACCAATGTCGAGACGCACCTCGCGCAATCCGGTTCCCTCCTGCACTGGATTCGCAACGTGATTCACGTGCGCAAGAGCCACCCGACTTTCGGCCTCGGCGCCATCAACGTACTCACGACGAACCACGAATCGGTCCTCGCCTTCACGCGAACCTATACCGGGTCGGGCAAAATGTTCGGCGACCAGCCAGAGACAGTACTCTGCGTCTTCAGTTTCTCGCACAACCCCGTGGCATTCCAGATCACCGAGCCTGAAATGAAGGGCACGCGCCTGTACGACCTGTTCGGCGGAGCCGTCTTTCCGACCTTCGATGAGGACGGCGGCCTCACCCTAACACTCGGCGCGCAAAGCTTCTACTGGCTGCACTGCGGTTAGCTGTACTGAGCGGTTAGCTGTACTGAGCCGTTAGCTGTACTGAGCGGTTAGCTGTACTGAGCGGTTAGCTGTACTGAGCGGTTAGCTGTACTGAGCGGTTAGCTGTACTGAGCGGTTAGCTGTACTGAGCGGTTAGCTGTACTGAGCCGTTAGCTGTACTGAGCCGTTAGCTGTACTGAGCGGTTAGCTGTACTGAGCGGTTAGCTGTACTGAGCGGTTAGCTGTACTGAGCCGTTAGCTGTACTGAGCCGTTAGCTGTACTGAGCCGTTAGCTGTACTGAGCCGTTAGCTGTACTGAGCCGTTAGCTGTACTGAGCCGTTAGCTGTACTGAGCCGTTAGCTGTACTGAGCCGTTAGCTGTACTGAGCCGTTAGCTGTACTGAGCCGTTAGCTGTACTGAGCCGTTAGCTGTACTGAGCCGTTAGCTGTACTGAGCCGTTAGCTGTACTGAGCCGTTAGCTGTACTGAGCCGTTAGCTGTACTGAGCCGTTAGCTGTACTGAGCGGTTAGCTGTACTGAGCGGTTAGCTGTACTGAGCGGTTAGCTGTACTGAGCCGTTAGCTGTACTGAGCGGTTAGCTGTACTGAGCCGTTAGCTGTACTGAGCCGTTAGCTGTACTGAGCCGTTAGCTGTACTGAGCCGTTAGCTGTACTGAGCCGTTAGAACACAGACTCGCCGGCCTTCTCCCTGGGGAACGAGCGAAGGTCGGCGTCCACTCCGAGGTTCAGCCGACTTCTATGAGCGTGCGCTCGATGCTTGCCAGACGCGTGTCCATGGCGTCAAGACGCGAGAGCAATTGTGCGTTGAGAGCGGCGCTCGCGGCCAGGGCGTCCCGAAGCTCGACGCCACCCGAAGCATCCGCTTGCCGGCGTCGAAGTTTGAAGTACTGGTCGAAGATGGAGTAGGTGATACCGCCGATGATCGCGACGATGGGAATCCAGTACACCGATAGTTCCATGAGTGATCCTTAATCGTGTCCGGCACCGGCAGCGCCGACAGCCTGGGTTATGGTTTCGATGTTCAGCGTGAGGTGGAACGGCACGAGCGAGACGTGCTTGAGGGCCGTGCCCTCGGAGGAAAGCTCCAAGGATGTGGTGACAAACCCGCTCGCCTCAAGCTTGGCCAGATGCATGTAGAGCAGCGCCCGGGACATGCCGACCCTACGCGCCAGTTCGCTGACGTGCACTCGGCCGCTCGTCAGCTCCGACAGGATCGTCATACGTTGCGGGCTCGCGATCGCAGCGAGAGTCGCACTCAGCTGTTCAACATTCACAACATTTCTCCTGACAGGTGTAACTATATTATTACACCCTGCAGAAAGCAACGCAAGCGACTAGCCGGCTCGGGGTCCGTCGCTGAGATTCAAGCGGGCGACGAGGAGGTCCGCGGGGGTCTCGGGGTCGGGTAAGGAAATGGCGAACTGGTTACCGCTGGTCAACTGCACGACGAGTCCGGGTCCCGTGCCCAAAATAAGCGCCGATCGTCCAGGCATGATGCGATAGCCCCAACCTCCCCACTGCATCGGTACCAGATCGTCAGCGAATACCGACTCGATGGCCTTTAGAGGAATCGCTTTGATGCGGATGCCCAGCCACGACACCACGCGCAGCCCACGTTCGTCGACGGTGACGTGAATCCGCACGAAGGCCAGAACGAAGACCAGCACGGCAGTGAGGATAACTACGGTCGACACGATCGCAACGGCTGAGCTGCCGGTGCGGATGGGTTCGTCCCATATGGGGATCAGGGTGACGGCTCCCGCGGCGACTATGACGAACGCTGCGACGCCCACAAACAGCCGACTAGTGATGGTGACCGCCCAGGGTCCGACCACGGCCGGGTCACTCATCGGGCGGGCAGTGTTCTTCGATCGCGGGATCTACTTCCAAGCTCATCTCGTTGGCGAATGCGCTAGGGAACCAATTTTGTCTGGGCCAATTCTCAACGAAAAACTCCCTCGACGGCGCCGGCTCGTTCACGATACCGAACGACGCGTAGCACGGCACGAGAAACTTCGTCAGGTAGTCGTAGACATACCCTAGCTGCGCCGCGGACATGGCAGACATGGGTTTCACCGGATGCTGGGCGTGGCAGATAAAGTTGCCCACGGCCTGCGCCTCGGTGGCGACGCTCGACCCGATGGAGGTCACCGGACCGTTCAGATCCGGACTGCTGCGGCCTTCGTCGATGGGCACCCCGTTGGCTTCGAAGCACTCTCGAAGCACCGAAACCGTGGTGTCCTTGTCGATGAACCCGACGAAGGTCGCCTCGGGGCGCACCGCATCCGGGTACGTACCGACGACAAGCGCCCAGCTCGCCTCGAGGTCTGCGACACGCATTTCCTCGATGCGCTCAGGCGTCAGCGGCTCCGGCGGCGGCGACGGGCCAAGGTCGGGCATCGGGAACGCCGTTGTTGTGCTCGTGGCTGCAGACCCGGCGCTATCGTGCGCCGGCACGGAAGCGCACCCAGACGCCAGAACTACCAGCCCAGCGGTGAACGCCCCGACGAGAATTGCCTGTGATCGTGCGCGTAATGTCATAGTTACCCCCACGGGGAGGTTAGCAGCACCGCCGTGCCGGGCGTCATGCACGGGCGGTGTCGGGGGTCGGCCGTAGGGTGGGGGTATGAGCAATTGGAGCGATCGACTCGCCGTTTTTGATTTGGAAACCACCGGCATCGAGGTGGAGACCTGCCGCATCGTGTCGGCTACCGTCGCGGTGCTCAATGCGGAGGGTGAGGTCGAGCAGAGAATCGATTGGCTCCTCGACCCTGGAATCGAGATTCCGGAGGGTGCCACGCACGTGCACGGCATCACCACAGAGCACGCAGCCCTCAACGGACAGAGCGCGGCGGAGGGCGTGGCTGAGATCGTCACGGCCCTGCGCGCCCACCTCGCCGAGGGACTTCCCGTCGTGGCGTACAACGCCCCCTACGACCTAACGCTGCTCAATCGCGAGGCCCGGCGCTACGGAATCGCCCCGCTGATTTCTCCCCGGCCCGTGATCGATCCGCTCGTGATCGACAAGGGCGTCGACAAGTACCGCAAGGGCAAGCGCACTCTCGCGATCACGTCTGCCTTCTACGGCGTGACCCTCGACGACGCTCACGACGCGGGAGCGGATGCCATAGCTGCCGGCCGGGTAGCCCAGGCGATCCACCGGGCGCACTCAAGCGCTCTCCCCACCACGCTCGAGGACCTGCACGCCGCGCAGGTGACCTGGTACCGCCAGCAGGCCGAAAGCTTTCAGGACTACATGCGCCGCGGCAGGGACCCCGAGTTCGTGGCCGACGTGCTCTGGCCGGAACGCTAGACCGAACGACGACACAAAAGGCGACCAACACAAAAGCGACCAGCACTGTGCTGGTCGCTTTTTGTCGTGCTGGGGGCAGGTGTTATTTGCCGAAGCCCTTGTAGCGGGAGTTGAACTTCTCCACGCGTCCGGCGGAGTCCATGATGCGCTGCTTGCCCGTGTAGAACGGGTGCGACTCGGAGGAGATTTCCACGTCGATGACCGGGTAGGTCGTGCCGTCTTCCCACTCGATGGTCTTCTTGCTGGAGACCGTTGAGCGGGTGAGGAACTTGGCGCCGGATGCGAGGTCGCGGAACACGACTGCTTCGTAAACGGGGTGGATGTCAGACTTCATGATTTCCTTATCGCACGTCAGGTGAACAGACTTGTAACTGGTCACAGTGCTATCTAGTTGGTGATGTGTACAAAACTGGCAGGCCAGATGGCCCTTGAAAACTTTAGCAGATGCCACGCAAGAGCGGGCGATCGTGCCGGCTGAATAGCGCTCAAGATGCTAAATCGCCCGGGCCGTGTAGCGGCCCTCTGCCTCCTGAAGGTCGATCGTGAGGTCGAATGTGGTGCTGAGCGCCTCGGCGGTCAGAGCCTCTGCGATCGGGCCGGCAGCCACGACAGTTCCGTTCTTGATGAGCAGAACGTGGGTGAACCCGAGCGGAATCTCTTCCACGTGGTGCGTGACCATGATGATGGCCGGGGAGTGCGGCTCCTTGGCGTAGCCGCTCAGCAGCTGGAGCAGTGCCTCCCGTGCGCCCAGATCGAGGCTCGCAGCAGGCTCGTCGAGAAGCAGAATTTCCGGATCGGTCATCACCGCTCGCGCGATCTGCACCCGCTTCTGCTCTCCGTCGCTCAGAGTGCCGAACTTGCGCTGAGCCAGATGATCGAGCTTCCACTCAACGAGAACGCGCTGCGCGCGGCGTTCGTCGATGTCTTCGTACTCTTCGTTCCAGCGGCCGGTGACCGAGTATGCGGCCGTCATGACGACATCGAGCACCTTTTCGCCAGCCGGCACACGGCGCGCCATCGCCGTGGAGGCGAATCCGATCCGGGGACGCAACTCAAACAGGTCCGTGCCGCCGAGCGGCTCCTCGAGCACTTCGGCTGTGCCGCTGGACGGGTGGATGATTGCGGCGGCGATCTGCAGGAGGGTGGTCTTTCCCGCACCATTGGGTCCGAGAATCACCCAGCGCTGATCGTCATCGACACTCCACTTCACTGAGTCGAGGATGGTTGTGCCAGCCCGGACGACGGATACGTCGGTGAATTGAAGAACGTTGACCATTAGGCCATGTTATCGGGCGCCGCCCGGTCGCCGAGCACGTCCGCGGCTCGGCGACCCTCGGTTACAGCAGTGAGGCGTATATCTCCCGGGTACGGGTGGCGATCTGTGCCCAGCCGAACTCACGCTCGGCCCGGAGCCGCCCTTGGCGGCCCATCTCTGCCGCCCGAACCGGGTCACTGACCACCTCGGTCAGAGTGCGCGCGAGATCCGCCACAAAGGCGTCAGGGTCGAGGGGCGTGCCTGTGCCGTCCGTCATCTGTTCGATGGGAACGAGGCGACCCGTCTCACCGTCAGCGACGACCTCGGGGATACCCCCCGTTGCCGTGCCCACGACAGCCAGGCCGCAGGCCATCGCCTCAAGGTTGACGATGCCGAGGGGTTCGTAAATCGACGGGCACACGAAGACGGTTCCCTGGGTGAGTACGGCCGAGAGCTCGTGCTGCGAGAGCAGGCGGTTGATCCACACCACTCCCGAGCGCTCCTTCTGCAGCGCTTCAACGCCCGCGGTCACCTCGGCCAGGATGCCCGGAGTATCCGGCGCCCCGGCGCACAGCACGAGCTGAACATCCGCAGGCAAGCCGGCGGCCGCCCGCAGCAGGTACGGGAGCCCCTTCTGACGGGTGATGCGACCCACGAATACCACGGACGGACCATCGGGATCGATCCCCAGGGATCGCACGAAGTCGAGATCTGCTGTGGGCTTCCAGCGCTCCAGGTCGATCCCGTTGTAGACCACGTGCACGCGAGCCTCATCGAGGGCAGGGTAGCTGCGCAGAATGTCGCGGCGCATTCCCCCGCTCACCGCGATCACAGCATCTGCTGCCTCAAAGGCGGTTTTTTCGATCCAGCTCGACACGCGATAACCGCCGCCCAGTTGTTCGGCCTTCCAGGGGCGGAGCGGCTCGAGGCTATGGGCGGTGACCACGTGAGGGACTCCGTGAAGTAGCTTGGCGAAGTGTCCCGCGCCATTGGCATACCAGGTGTGGGAGTGCACCAGATCGGCGCCTGAGACGTCCTGAGCCATCTGCAGGTCCACTCCCAGGGTGGCCAGCGTGGGGTTTGCCTCCGTCAGGGTGGACGGCACGGCGTATGCATGCGTATCGACATCCGTTCGCGGTCCACCGAAGCACCGCACCGTCACGTCGATGTCCTCTCGGAGCGCTCGCACGAGCTCCGTGACATGCACGCCTGCCCCGCCATAGATCTCGGGCGGGTATTCCTTGGTCAATAGATCCACTCGCATGCAGCAAAGCTAGCGCAGCCCGGGGCGTCACACTTGCACATGTGGCGCACGGACACAGGGCGTGGTGCCCTACTCTGTACACATGAAGGCCAAGAAGATCTTTGGAATAGTTCTCGCTGGTGGTGAGGGAAAGCGGCTGATGCCGCTGACCGAGGACCGCGCCAAGCCCGCCGTGCCTTTTGGCGGCCACTACCGTCTCATTGATTTTGCGCTGTCGAACCTGATCAATTCCGGGCTGACCCAGGTGGTTGTTCTCACCCAGTACAAGTCCCACAGTCTTGACCGGCACGTGTCCCAGACCTGGCACGTATCGGGCGGGCTCTCGAATTCGTACATCGCGTCGGTGCCTGCCCAGCAGCGCCTCGGTAAGCGCTGGTTCAGCGGTTCGGCCGATGCCATCCTGCAGAGCCTCAACCTGATTCACGATGAGAAGCCCGACATCGTTGTCGTCGTAGGTGCGGACCACGTGTACCGCATGGACTTCAGTCAGATGATCGACGCTCACATTGCGTCAGGAGCGCAGGCCACCGTCGCTGCAATTCGCCAGCCCATCGGCCTGGCGGACCAGTTCGGCGTGATCGAGGTCGACGCTGCCACACCCGACCGCATCTCCGAGTTCCGGGAAAAGCCCAAGAATGCCGTGGGACTTGCCGACGCTCCCCACGAGGTGTTCGCGTCCATGGGCAATTACGTCTTCAACACCGATGCGCTCATCGAAGCGGTACTCCGCGACGGAGAGCGCACGGACTCGAGCCACGACATGGGAGGGGACATCATTCCCGATTTCGTGGCCCGCGGCGAGGCCGGCGTCTACGATCTCCAGCGCAACGACGTGCCAGGGTCTACCGATCGGGACCGCTACTACTGGCGGGACGTGGGAACCATTGACTCGTTCTTCGAGGCGCATCAGGACCTGATCTCCGCCCTGCCCGTTTTCAACCTGTACAACCAGGAATGGCCGATCTTCAGCCAGCAGCTCAACTCCCCACCCGCGAAGTTCGTGCGCGACGCACGCGGTGCCCTCGGTACCATGATCGACTCCATAGTGTCCCTCGGCTGCGTCATTTCGGGTGCGCACATTGAGCGCAGCGTCCTCGGACCTTGGACGGTGATCGGCTCCGGTTCCGAAGTCGTGGACTCCATCGTCTTCGACAGAGTGCAAATTCTGGCGGGTGCCGTCGTGCACCGCGCTGTGCTCGACAAAGAGGTCGTCGTCGAGGCAGGCGCCACGATCGGCGTCGACAGGGCTCGCGACCTCGCGCGCGGCTTCAGCGTCACCGAATCGGGAATCACCGTGGTGGGCAAGGGCGTACGCGTACAACCGTGACAACCGCAACACGCTTTCTCGTCGTTCTTGACGTGGACTCCACGCTGATCCAAGATGAGGTCATCGAGCTGCTCGCCGACGCGGCAGGTTCTCGCGAACTCGTTGCCGACGTCACCGAGCGCGCCATGCTCGGTGAACTGGATTTTTCGGAGAGCTTGCGGGCGCGGGTGGAGACCCTACAGGGTCTCCCCGAGAGTGTCTTCGCCGACGTCGGCCGCCTCATCCGGCCGACGGACGGCGTGACTGAGCTCATCGCCGGCCTGCATTCCCACGGATGCCGGGTGGCCGCGGTGTCCGGCGGGTTCCACGAGCTGCTCGATCCCCTCGCGGCGCGCCTTCACCTCGATCATTGGCGCGCGAATCGACTCGAAGTCGTAGGCGGGCTGCTCACCGGCCGCGTGACCGGCGCCGTCATCGACGCCGAGGCGAAGGCCTCCGCTCTGCGGGAGTGGGCCACCCTCGAGGGCGTGCCCCTCACCCGCACCGTCGCTATCGGCGATGGAGCGAACGACCTCCGTATGATGGCCGTCGCCGGCCTCTCCATCGCCTTCAACGCCAAGCCCCGCGTGCGGGCCGCCGCCGACCTCGCCATCGACAGCTGCGACCTCAGCCAGGTGCTGCCCGTATTGGGCCTGCGCGGCTGAGGCCTCGCTGGCTGAGAACTACTGGGGGCTAGTGCCCCATGCCCAGGCCGCCATCAACGGGAATCACGGCACCCGAGATGTACCCCGCGTCGTCTCCTGCCAGCCACGTCACGACTCGAGCGACCTCGGTCGGGGTGGCGAACCGACCCGCCGGAATCGACTTCTTGTAGTCGGCCTGGGTCGCCGCCGGGAGTTCTGCCGTCATATCTGTCTCGATGAACCCCGGAGCTACGACGTTCGCCGTGATGCCCCGCGAACCCAGCTCCCGTGTGACCGAACGGGCGAGACCCACCAGGCCGCTCTTTGAGGCCGAGTAGTTCACCTGTCCGGCGGATCCGTACAGTCCCACGACACTGGAAATCAGCACGATGCGACCGAATTTCGACTTCAACATGCCCTTGGATGCGCGCTTGACTACACGGAAGGCACCGCTGAGATTGGTATCGATCACCGACGTGAAATCATCGTCGGACATTCGCATGAGCAGCATGTCCCTGGTGATGCCGGCATTGGCCACGACAACCTCGACCGCGCCGAGGGCAGCCTCGATCTCCGAGAAGGCGGCGTCGATGGAGGCCGCATCCGTCACATCTGCACGAACCGTCAGGCTGCCTTCTGGCCCCTGCCCCGAACGCGAGGTCACCGCGACTCGGTGGCCCTGCGCGAGAAATTCCTCCGCGATGGCGAAACCAATGCCGCGGTTGCCCCCGGTGACGAGAACAGTTCGTGTCATAGTCATGCAATTTCCTTCTCTGCTGGCGAGGCAATAGTTTCACCCGTTGATTCACAGCTTAAGGCGTCCCCGTAGTCACGTAGTGAGACGTAAACTAGACGTAGCGGACAGTCACCCGCTGTAGCGGAGCGCATCCCGACATGAAGCAGCAGTCGATCACCTCACTTCCCGTCTCCCCCGAGGCGGAACGTCGCAGCCGAATGATCAAATACTCGGTGGCCATGGGAATCCGGGTGATCTGTATCGTGCTCATGCTGTTCGTGCATGGTTGGTGGTTGCTTTTGTGTGCCATCGGGGCCATTGCTCTTCCCTACTTTGCCGTGATCGTCGCGAACGTGCACTCGTCGCCGAACGGAGCCCCGGTTCTGCGGCCCGGTGGGCTCGAAATCTACCGCGGCGACCCATCAGCGCATGAGCGCACCCCGGACGCTCAGTGATCGGACTGGGTGCCCCGCTCGAGTCCGCGACGTGTTCGCGTGCCGGGTGTCGCTCCGCTGCGCTGTGGCGCCTCGACTGGCGCAACCCGCGCATCCACAGCGAGGACAGAGTTAAGACGTGGCTCGCCTGTGACGATCATGTGGAGTATCTGCGTGAGTTCTTGACCACACGGGACTTCCCGCTCGCTGTACGCCCCCTCACCGAAACGGATGATCCCGCATGAACGGCTGGAAATTCGCGTTCACCCGGCGCTGGGCAGGCTATCTGGCCCTGACGATGCTGTTCGCCGCCGTGTGCGCCGGACTCGGCGTCTGGCAGCTGGCGCGACGCGACGAAGCGCTCTCCGAGTTGTCGAAGATCGACGCGAACTTTGATTCGTCCCCGATCCCTATCGCCGAGGCCCTACCCAGCCTCGACGCCTTCGCCGAGTCCCAGAAGTGGCTCCCGGTCACTATGACGGGCACGTACCTCGTGGAGGACGAACTCCTCGTGCGCAACCGCCCGCTCAACATCCGCCCCGGGTTTGAGGTGCTCACTCCCCTGCGCCTGGCCGATGGCACCGTCTTCGTTGTGGATCGTGGCTGGCTCCCGACCGGGGACCGGCAAGATGCACCGGATGTCGTGCCCGCCCCGCCGACGGGTCAGGTCACCGTCGTCGTGCGACTGAAGGCCGGTGAGCCCACCCTCAACAACCGAACTGCGAGCGGCAACCAGATTGCCACGATCAACCTGACGGATGTTGCCGGTCGCCTGGACACTCCCACCTACACCGGTGCCTACGGCCTCTTGGACTCGGAAAACCCTGCTCCCCTGGAGGATCGCCCCACCGCTGTCGTCAAACCGGTCAGGGACGAAGGTCCCCACCTGTCGTACGCGTTCCAGTGGTTCGTCTTCGGGCTGCTGGCCTTCGTCGGGCTGGGCTGGGCCCTGCGGGAAGAATACCGCTCGGTGAACGCCGAAGACCCCGCCGAACGCGAACGTGCCGACGAGCGGGCACGTCGCCGGGCTGCCAAGCCGCGCAACGACGCCGAGATCGAAGACGAGCTCCTCGACCGCCAGACGTAGCCCGCGCGCAACCGCGTCAAGAGATCGTCTCGCGGGGTCTCGACACGCTCGCTGGCGCTCCCTGCTCGACCAGCGCTTGGATCGAGCGTGTCGAGATCACTGGGGATGCTCGCCCTTCCGCTGGTCGAGCAGCTGGCGCTCACTGCTTGACCAGCGCTTGGATCGAGCTCGTCGGGGTCACTGGGGATGCTCGCCTCGTTGAGAGTGCGCGGCAGCGAGATGAGTCTCGCCAGGGCGCGCTCCGGCCGCTAGGAGAGCTCGATCAGATCGAGGTAGTCCTTGTTCCAGTGGTCTTCGGTGCCCTCGGGCATGATGAGCACGCGCTCGGGGTTGAGCGCCTGCACGGCGCCTTCATCGTGGCTGACCAGCACGACGGCGCCGGCGTAGTGTGCCAGGGCGTCGAGGATCTCCTCACGGCTCGCGGGGTCGAGGTTGTTAGTGGGCTCATCGAGAAGCAGCACGTTGGCGCCGGAGACCACGATCATGGCCAGCGCCAGACGGGTCTTCTCGCCGCCCGACAACACTCCGGCCGGCTTGTTTGAGTCGTCACCGGTGAACAGGAACGAGCCGAGAACTCGACGTGCTTCCATTTCGGTGATACTAGGCGACGACGACACCATGTTCTCGAGCACGGAGCGTTTCACGTCGATGGTTTCGTGCTCCTGCGCGTAATACCCGATGCGCAGCCCATGCCCTGGTTCGATGGTCCCGGTGTCCGGAATATCCACACCCGCGAGCATGCGCAGCAGGGTGGTCTTGCCGGCACCGTTGAGGCCGAGGATGACAACCTTGGACCCGCGGTCGATCGCGAGGTCGACGGCGGTGAAGATTTCGAGTGAACCGTAACTCTTCGACAGGTCGCGGGCCATGAGCGGGGTACGCCCACACGGCGAGGGCTCGGGGAAACGCAATTTGGCGACGCGTTCCACGGCACGCACGGCGTCCAGCCCCGAGAGGAGCTTCTCTGCCCGTGCGACCATCTGGTGTGCAGCAGCTGCCTTACTCGCCTTGGCGCCGAACTTGGCGGCCTGCAGCTGAAGCGTCGATGCCTTCTTCTCGGCGTTGGAGCGTTCCTTCTTGCGGCGATCGGCGTCGGCCGTGCGCTGCAGCAGGTAGTTCTTCCAGTTCATGTTGTAGATGTCGATCATCATGCGGTTGGCGTCGAGGTAGAAAACCCGGTTGACGGTCTCGCCGACCAACTCGATGTCGTGGCTGATGATGATGCAGCCGCCCTTGTAGTTCTTCACGAATTCCCGCAGCCACGCCACTGAATCCGCGTCGAGGTGGTTGGTGGGCTCGTCGAGAATCATCATTTCAGCGGCGGAAAAGAGAATCCGGGCCAGCTCGATGCGGCGCCGCTGGCCACCCGAGAGGGTGCTCAGCGGCTGGTCGAGAATGTGGTCGGGAAGTTTCAGGTTGCTCGCAATGGATGCAGCCTCAGCCTCTGCCGAGTAGCCGCCGAGGCCGTTGAATTCGTCGGTCAGCCGACCGTACTTCTTCATGGCCGCGGCGCTCACCTTGGGGTCGGCGCTGGCCATGGCAAGGCTGGACTCCTGCATGCCGAGGGCGATAGTTCCGAGACCGCGTGCGTCGAGAATTCGAGTGCGCGCCAGCATGCTGGGATCGCCGGCCCGGGGGTCCTGAGGCAGATAGCCGATCTCGCCGGAATGGCTGATCGACCCCTTGGTGGGATTGGTTTCGCCGGCCAGGGTCTTCGTCAGCGTGGTCTTTCCGGCGCCGTTGCGCCCGACGAGACCGATCTTGTCGCCGTGGGCGACACGGAAGTTCACGCCCTCCATGAGCACGCGAGCTCCAACGCGAATTTCGAGATCTTGCACGTTGAGCACAGCAATAGTCCGTTCAGGGGGGTGGTGGGAGTGTGTGGATCAAGTGGTCCAACTAACCAGTATATTTGCCTTCCACGCCGCCGCGCGTCCACTCCTCTACAGGAGGGCCCCGTGCAACGTCTTTTCCAGCCATTCCCGGTAGGCGGAGACGGACCAGCCCACCTCCAAAACGAGGGTCCGAAACGCCTGCGGATGCCCAATGGCCCAGATGGCCGCAGCGCTCTCGTGGTCGCTCAGCCCCGCCCGCAATCCCCGACGAACGCGCAACGCCGCCGCGACCTCGCTATAGCCGAGCAGCCGCGTGACGTCCTGCCGGCGGGCGAACTTCGCTACGTCAGGGTCGACGACGGCGGCCTCGTTCACAACACGCAGAACTCCCGCGGTGCGCTCGTTGACGACCGAGCACCACGCGGCCAGAATTCGGATGATTTCAGACGCGTTCCGGGCGCCGTCAATCTTGTCGCGCATGGACGCGGAAACCAGGTCAGGAGCATCGGACTGCGCGGCGACACGTTCCAGAATGGCGGCCAGAATCTCTGCCTTGGACCCGACTGAGTTGTAGATCGTCTGCACGGCGACGCCGGCCTCGGCCGCGATGTCTGCAATCGAGGTGGCGACATATCCGTTGTGCACCATCAAGCGACCGGCGGCCGAGACGATCTCTGTTCGCGTGGCATCCGCTTGCAGGGCCCGACGGGTGGGAACCTGATTATCATTCATGTCGCTAGAGTAGCATTCCAGTCGTTAGAATGAACTTATAGTACAGTCCCAGCCCGGGTCCGAGCGTCCTTAAGAGACAAAACCCCGTTTGCCAGGCAAACGGGGTCGTCCATCAGGAACTCTGACTACATCGAGAAGCCGAGGGCGCGCATCATGTCGCGTCCGTCATCGGTGATCTTGTCCGGGCCCCACGGCGGCATCCAGACCCAGTTGATGCGGAACTGGTCCACAACACCGTCGAGCGCCTCCGCCGTCTGCTCCTCGAGCACATCGGTCAAGGGGCAACCCGCCGACGTCAGGGTCATGTGGATGATGAGGGCGTCATTTTCGTCGTCCCAGCCCAGGTCGTAGATCAGTCCAAGATCCACGACGTTGATGCCGAGTTCCGGGTCCATGACGTCTTTGAGCGCCTCTTCGATTTCATCGAAGCGTGCCGGGCTGAGTGTCGAAACCATGCGTCTAGCCTACGTTCGAAGGCGTGAGAAAGCGATCGTAGCCTTCGTCCTCGAGACGGTCGGCGAGCTCCGGGCCGCCCTGTTCGGCGATACGGCCGTTGACGAACACGTGCACGAAGTCGGGCTTTATGTAACGCAGGATCCGGGTGTAGTGCGTGATGAGCAGCAGGCCAAGGCCCGTGTTCTCCTTGGCGCGGTTGACACCTTCGGAAACGATTTTCAGCGCGTCCACGTCGAGGCCTGAGTCGGTCTCGTCGAGGACGGCGAACTTGGGCTTCAGGAGTTCAAGCTGCAGAATCTCGTTGCGCTTCTTCTCGCCACCGGAGAAGCCCTCGTTGACGTTGCGCTCCGCGAAGGACTTGTCCATGCGAAGAGCGGCCATGGATTCGCGAACGTCCTTGATCCACTTGCGGATGGGCGGTGCCTCGCCCTCGATGGCCGTCTTGGCCGTGCGGAGGAAGTTGGTGACCGTGACGCCGGGAATCTCCACGGGGTACTGCATGGCGAGGAACAGGCCGGCACGAGCGCGCTCGTCGACGGTCATCGTGAGCACATCGGCACCGTCAAGGAGGATGGAACCGCTCTCGACCTTGTACTTGGGGTGCCCGGCGATTGTGTACGCGAGGGTGGACTTGCCGGATCCGTTCGGACCCATGATGGCGTGAATCTCGCCCTCGTTGATCACGAGGTCGACTCCGCGCAGAATCTGCGTAACGCCCTGGTCGGTCTGGACGCTGACGTGCAGGTCTTTGATCTCAAGAACTGACATGTGTGTAAGGTTCGCTTTCTGGTGTGAAGCTGAAAAGGAAAAGGGCACGGGGCCCGATTGTGAGGTCTAGACGGCCACGATGACGGAGGGGTCGATGTAGATGTCGCCGTCGATCAGGTCAACCTGATAAACGGGAACCGGCTCGTAGGCGGGAAGCGTGAGCGGCTTACCGGTTCGGAGCGAGAACATGGACCCGTGGGCCCAGCACTCCAGGGTCTCGCCCTCAACGAAACCCTCCGACAAGGAAATATCTCCGTGTGTGCAGGTGTCGCCGATGGCGAACACCCCGCCGTTCGCGTCGCGAACGAGTGCGATGGCGACACCGTCGATGTCGACCTTCACGGCCTGGTTGGGCTCCAGCTCGTCAAACGCACAAATCTTCGTGGCAGCCATGATTACTTTCCGTCCGTGCTGAGGAGTTCGGCCTCGATGGCCAGCAGCAGCCGCTGCTCAAGTTCCGGGGCGCCGATGCGCGCAACGATGTCCGTGAGAAATCCACGCACGACGAGTCGACGAGCCTCTTCCTCCGTGATGCCGCGTGACTGCAGGTAGAACAACTGCTCGTCATCGAACCGACCGGTCGCACTCGCGTGACCGGCCCCGACGATGTCACCGGTTTCGATCTCGAGGTTAGGAACCGAATCGGCGCGGGTGCCCTCGGTGAGAACCAGGTTGCGGTTCTGCTCGTAGCTGTCGGTTCCGGCGCCCTTGCTGCCGATCAGCACATCGCCGATCCAGACTGTGTGCGCACCGGTACCCTGCAGCGCTCCCTTGTAGTTGACGCGGCTGCGGCTGCGTGGCGCGTCGTGAAAGACGTACACCTGCTGCTCAAGGTGTTGCCCGGCGTCTGCGAAGTACAGGCCGAGCGCGTCGATGTCTGATCCGCTGCCGGCGAGGTGGATCGACGGGTTCACCCGCACGATTCGCCCTCCCAGCGAGACGACGACGTGCTTGAGGCGGGCGTCGCGGCCGACGGAGGCGAAGTGGTTGCTGAGGTGCACAGCCTCGTCATCCCATTCCTGAACGGTGACGACAGTGAGGTTCGCCGATTCACCGAGGATGATTTCGACGTTCTCGGTGAGACGAGCCTCTCCGGAGTTCTGCAGGATCACCGTGGCTTGGCTGAAGGGCTTGGCCTCGATGATGACGTGCGCGCCGCGCGGGCCGTTTCCGAGTGCGGAGCGGGTGACCGTGATCTCCTTGGGCTCCTCACCGGTGACGGTTACGGCGAGGGCCTTCTCGAAACTCGTCCAGGCGTTCGCCGAGGCGCGTTCCTCCGGCGAACCGGCCGAACCGATTCGGCTGTCGTCGCGATCGACCCAGTCGACGGTGACGTCGGCGTGTTCCGTGGACTCGACGGCGTACGACGAACCGTCTAGCCCCTCGGCAAGGAGGTCGGCGAACTTCGTGATCGGAATGTACTTCCAGACCGCTTCGCGACCGGTGACGGCCTCGAAGTCTGCCACGTCTGTGCTCTTGAATCGGGCGGAACGGGTCTGAACCGGAACGTAGCCGAAGCGTCCATCCGGGTTCTTGACGGCCGGTTCCGGTGTGGCTGCTGTGGGCATGGCTGTTGAAGCGCCTTGGGTTGGCGCGATAGCTGCGGACATTTAGCCGACAGATCCTTCCATGCCCATTTCAATGAGCTTGTTGAGTTCGAGGGCGTACTCCATTGGGAGCTCCCGGGCAATGGGTTCGATGAAGCCGCGCACGATCATGGCCATGGCCTCGTCTTCGGGCATACCGCGGCTCATCAGGTAGAACAGCTGCTCTTCGCTGACTCGCGACACTGTCGCCTCGTGGCCCAGCTGGACGTCGTCGACACGGATGTCGATGGAGGGGTACGTGTCGGAACGTGACTTCGTGTCGACGAGGAGCGCGTCGCACCGAACCGTGTTGGCCGAGTGGTGCGCGGTAGCGTCCATTCGAACCTCGCCGCGGTATCCGCTGCGTCCGCCGCCGCGAGCGATGGACTTGGAGACGATCGACGACTGGGTGTACGGGGCCATGTGGATCATCTTGGCGCCGGCGTCCTGGTGCTGGCCGGGGCCTGCGAAGGCCACCGACAGTGTTTCACCCTTGGCGTGCTCGCCCATCAGGTAGATGGACGGGTACTTCATGGTGACCTTGGAGCCGATGTTGCCATCGATCCACTCCATCGTCGCGCCTTCACCGGCGGTTGCCCGCTTGGTGACGAGGTTGTAGACGTTGTTGGACCAGTTCTGAATGGTCGTGTAGCGAACGCGCGCGTTCTTCTTCACGACGATCTCGACCACGGCGGAGTGCAGGGAGTCTGAGGAATAGATCGGGGCGGTGCAGCCCTCGATGTAGTGCACGTAGCTGCCCTCGTCGGCGATGATCAGCGTGCGCTCAAACTGGCCCATATTCTCAGTGTTGATGCGGAAGTAGGCCTGTAGCGGGATTTCGACGTGCACCCCTGGTGGCACATAGACGAAGGATCCGCCGGACCAGACCGCAGTGTTCAGCGCCGCGAATTTGTTGTCACCGGACGGGATGATCGTGCCGAAATACTCTTCGAAGAACTCCGGGTGTTCCTTGAGCGCCGTGTCGGTGTCCATGAAGATAACGCCCTGAGCTTCGAGCTCCTCGTTGATCTGGTGGTAAACGACTTCGGATTCGTACTGGGCAGCCACACCCGACACGAGGCGCTGACGCTCCGCCTCGGGGATTCCCAGCTTCTCATAGGTGTTCTTGATGTCGTCGGGCAGGTCTTCCCACGTTTGCGCCTGCTTCTCCGTGGAACGCACGAAGTACTTGATGTTGTCGAAGTCGATGCCCGACAGATCCGCTCCCCAGGTGGGCATGGGCTTGCGCTCGAACAGCTGCAGGGCCTTCAGGCGTCGCTGCAGCATCCAGTCCGGTTCGGACTTCAAATTGGAGATATCCGTGACGACCTCGGGGGAAACCCCTCGTCGGGCGGATGCCCCGGCCTTATCCGAGTCGGCCCATCCAAATTCGTAGGTACCCAACCCCTCGAGATCGGGGCGGTCTAGCAGAACATCCGACATACTTACCTCTTTCCTACCCACCACAACCCGGATATCAGTCCGGTCATTCCCCCGCTAGGCGGAATGGATGCGTGGACAGCTACATTGCGAACCTAGAATATTCACGGACCACGTTTTTTTCGTGAGCGGCCAATTGGCATGCACGACAAAACCGTGGAGACCCCGATTCTACAGGCTGCGCGTGTGGATTGTCGTGCTTGCCGGGGTATTCACATGCGCACATCTCGCGAAACGCACAACAGAAAGCTGAACCGGTGAGTCGGATATCTTCATGGTTGCCCTCGGTCGTCGACGGGCGTATCCGCGTCATTGCGTGGATCTATCTGTGGGCCCAGATCCTGCTCGTGGGAACTGGCGGGCTTGTGCGCCTGACGAGTTCAGGCCTAGGCTGCCCGACGTGGCCCAAGTGCACGGCCGATTCCCTGGTGAACACTCCCGAGATGGGGATCCACGGAGTTATCGAGTTCGGTAACCGTTTATTGGGCATCGCCCTGGGCGTCGTGGCCATCGTCGCATTTGTCGCGGTTGTGCGTCTTCGTCGGGATCGACCTGACCTCTTCCGGCTGACCCTGCTCGCTGGTCTCGGGATTCCGGCCCAGGCCGTGATCGGCGGTGTCAGCGTGCTCACGCAGCTTAACCCGTACGTTGTCGGCATACACTTCGTGATCTCGGTGGCCCTGGTGGGCCTGTGCACGGCCTTCCTCTACAGGGTCTACACGGGGAACGGCGCCCGCGTGCTCGTCGTGCCCCGCGGTTTCGCCGCGCTGGCGCACGTGACCAGTTTTGTGGTGCTTGTGACGATCCTGGTGGGAATCCTGACGACAGGGTCGGGACCGCACGCCGGTGACGCCGACGCGCCACGAAACGGTCTCGACTCCGAGTTCCTGCAGCATGTGCACAGCTGGCCTGCCTACCTGACTGTGATCCTGACACTCGCGCTGGTCGTTGTCGCGGTGCGCCGCCGACTCCACGTCGCGCGCTGGGTTGCCGTGCTCCTCGGCGTCGAGATCATTCAGGTCATTGTCGGCCTCGTGCAGTCCCACCTCGGCCTTCCCGCCCTCCTGGTGGGCATCCATATGGTTCTCGCCTGTGTTCTCGCCGCTGCCATGACCGCCGTCCTATTGGACATGAAGCAGGTCGTCGCCTCCCGGCCCGTCGAGGTTTCTCCGTCGCGAAATTCAACGTCGATCCCCGGCTAACCTGCCGAAAAAGTTTGGCTGAAATTCTCCGCGAAAAGCCGAACGGCATCCGCTGTCCCGGTGTATTCTCCATGCATGCATCTCGTCGAGAGGGCCGTTTGGGAACCGCCAGACGATGAAGCTCGTCTGGTGGAATTCGGACCGCCCATATTTGGGTTCGTGCCGCAACCTCGTTTGCAGGAGCGTGGGTGGAGTTGGTGCACGTCACACGGCGTCACCCTCGAAGCCGAGGCGCACTATTGGCTGGCCGATCGAACCGGTAATTTCTGGTTCGAGGATTCCCCGGGTGGCCCCGTAGGCATCGCCGAACTGCGCGGCTTCGTCTTCACCGATCGCCCAGGGTCAACGAATCGGGGCGGTGATCCGATTCGCGACGCCCTTAATCAGCACCTGCAGTACGTGGTGATGAACTATACGAAAAACCCGCACGAATTCGGATCCAAGGAATGGGCCGATCTGCACACGCGTCAACAGCATCAGGTGGAACAGTCCCTGGCCCAGAAGGCAGACCTGCCCGTTGACCACAAACTCTACCCGGCCATCGCCGTGACCGTTGCGGAGTTCCGGGCCACGACAGCCGCAATCAGTGGCCGCGTCGTGACAGTCGTCATCCACGAGTCCGACAACGACAAGATCGAGCCGGTGCTGACCAGGCGCCTGTGACCGCCCTCGCCTGGCGAGCGGCGCCCGCTACTCAGGGTCGGCTGGCTACTCAGGGTCGGCTGGCTACTCAGGATCGGAGATGAAGCCCTCACTCTTCATCCATTCGAAGGCCACCTCGGCCGGCTCCTGCCCGTCGACGTCCACCTTGCGGTTCAGGTCGCGCAGAACCGCATCGGTGAGGCTGGGAGAAATTTGGGCGAAGATGTCCTCAAGCTGAGGGTATTCCTTCAACGATTCCGTGAAGAACACCGGGGCGACGTTATAGGCCGGAAAAAAGCCAAGGTCGTCTTCGAGCACGGCCAGGTCCAGGGCATCGATGCGGCCATCGGTCGTGAAAACCTCGCCGAAGTTGCAGGCGCCGGTGTCCGTCGCACTGTAGATTGCCCCCGTGTCGTAGATACCCACATTGCCGTCGGGAACACCGTCGGCAGTTCCCCTGGCGAGCCCATAGTGCTCGAGCATGGGATTCAACCCGTCGGGGCGGGAGTTGAACTCGGCCTCAACACAAAACGTGCGCTCCTCAACGGGCAGCGTGGCGAGCTGAGACATGGAGGTGATGCCGCCGAGCTCGGTCACAGCTTCTGAGCGAACGGCCATGGCGTACGTGTTGTTCATCGGCGCCGGAGCACCCCACGTGACGCCGTTCTCGATGTCGATGTCGTACACGGCCTGCCACTGCTCTTGCTGGTTCGAAATCGTCTCCGTCTGGCCGAGGTACGTGAGCCAGGCCGTACCGGTGTATTCCCAGAGAATGTCTGCCTGGCCGGACAGAATCAGCTCGCGCGCCGGCTGACTCCCGGGCACGTTGCTGAGGTCGGTGACGGCGAAACCGGCAGCCGAGGCGGCGATCACGGCAATCTTGCCCAGAATGAGCTGCTCCGTGTAGTTCTTGCTTGTCACGGTGAGATCGGCGCCGTCGAGCCCGTCGATAGGCGTGATCGAGCCCGGACCGACGTCGGGCACGTACGACGTGGCCGGCTGCAGGCCGCATCCGGACAGCGCCAGGCCGGTGGCCGTCAGCGCGGCAGCGGCGAGGGAGAGGCGACGGACACGCGCGCCCGGTCGCAGAAGGTCGGCGAACATCTAAATTCCTTTCGGACGTGCGACATGCTCAACAACGCGACCGACCCAGTCGATCAGCAGCGCCAGCAGGGCCACGAGCACGGAACCAGTGACGAGCACCGAGGTGAGCTTGAGGTTCACTCCCGTGGTGATGAGAATGCCGAGGCCGCCGCCGTTGATGAAGGTGGCCAAAGCCGCGGTTCCCACCAGCAGCACCAGAGCCGTTCGAATGCCCGCGAGCATGACCGGCACGGCGAGGGGCAACTCGACCTTGAGAAGTACCGCCGAGGCGCTCATGCCCATGCCGCGACCCGCCTCGACCAGGCGAGCGTCCACCTGCTGCAGTCCCACCATAGTGTTGCGCAGCACCGGCAGTACGGCGTACAGAACGAGCGAGACCGTCGCGGCCCAGAAGCCAAAGCCCAGCCAGAACGCCAGAAGGACGACAACGCCCAGCGCCGGAGCGGCCTGACCGAAATTTGCGACCACAAGCACGGGGCCGGTGAGAAATCGCAGGGGCCGGCGGGTCAGGAGAATTCCCACGGGTATCGCCACCACGAGCACGATCAGGGCAGCCAGCAGCGTGAGCTGCAGGTGCTCCACGGTGTATCCCCACAGTGCTGCGGGGGCGAGGGTATTGAGCTCGACTGCCGAGAGGTCGGCCGTGAGCAACCACGCGACCAGGGCAGCCAGACCGACAACAATTCCGACGAGCTGGTAGACGAGTCCCCGCCAGGACAACCACACCAGTTGTGCCGGAGAAACCACGCCGGGATCGGACTCGTCCGTCAGCGCGGGAGCCGCACTCACGGCTGACCCGGTTCCTCGGCCACAATCGGCGACGGGAAGACGCCGGTGTTGAGTCCGACCGGAGCATCCGCCGACACCTCGGCGGCGGCGCCCTGCGCTTTGGTGATCGCCTCCATGATGGTGTTGACGTCGATCACGCCCTTGAACATGTCCCGCCTACCGGTGACCAGGGCTGCTCCCGCACTTGAAACAAGCATGGTGTCGAGAGCGTCGTTGAGCGTCGCGCGGTGGCCGACAACGGGGAGTTTCGGGTCCGGAGAGCTGTCGATGGTGTCGAGTCGAGCCAGCTGACGGCGGGAGAGCCACTGAATGGGCCGCTGGCGATCGTCGACGATGACGGCGTGACCGTGCCCGGCCGTCGTGACGCGGGACAACACTGCCGCGGCCTTCTCGCCCGGTTTGCCGACCACAGCTTCCGCCAGTCCGACCTCCGCCACCCTGGTCAGAGTGAGTTGCTTCAGACCGGCACCCGAGCCTATAAAATTCTCCACGAATTCGTTGGCCGGGTCGCCCAAAATCCGCTCGGGGGTGTCGTACTGCACGAGCTGGGCACCCTCGTTGAAAATGGCGATCCAGTCGCCGAGCTTGACGGCCTCGTCAAAGTCGTGAGTCACACACACGATGGTCTTCTGGAGCTCCTCCTGGATGCTGAGCAGCTCGTCCTGCAGACGCAACCGCGTGATCGGGTCCACTGCGCCGAAGGGTTCGTCCATGAGAAGAACCGGCGGGTCGGCGGCAAGCGCCCTGGCGACGCCCACGCGCTGCTGCTGGCCGCCGGAAAGTTCCTTGGGGTATCGATTGCGGTAGAGCGCGGGATCCAGAGAAACAAGTTCCAGGAGTTCGTCGACACGCGCCGCGATGCGCGCCCTGTCCCAACCGAGCATCTTGGGAACGATTCCGATATTGGTCGCCACGGTCATGTGGGGAAACAGACCGCCCGCCTGGATGACATAGCCGATGCCTCGGCGGAGTTCGTCACCGTTCATGTCTGTCACGTCGTCTCCGTCGACGACGATTCGGCCCTCTGACGGTTCGATCAACCGATTGATCATCTTGAGCGTCGTGGTCTTCCCGCATCCGGAGGGTCCGACGAGCATCACGATCTTTCCCGCAGGGATCTCCATCGTGAGGCCATCGACCGCCGGCTTGAGCTGTCCGGGGAAACGCTTGGTGACGTGGTCGAGCAGAATGCTCGCGCCGGTGACTTCCACGGGGAGCACGGTTTCGTTCACTGGTTCAAACACGGATACCTCGCGGAGTAGTGAGTCGACCGAGGCCGACAATGAGAAGGTCAAGAAGAAGAGCGAGCACGACGACGCCGATAACGCCCGTCCAGACGGACTCGAGGGAATTGGCACCCCCGAGACGGGACAGCCCCGAGAAGATGAAGCCCCCGAGCCCGGGGCCGAGGGAGTACGCGGCCACCGCAGCGATTCCCATCACCATCTGGGCCGAGACCCGGATACCGTTCAGGATGACGGGCCACGCAATGGGAAGTTCAACCTGCACCAGGGTACGGAAACGGCTCATCCCGATGCCGCGCGCCGACTCCACGATCGACGGCGCAACCCCGGACAGGCCGACCACGGCGTTTCGCAGGATCGGCAGGCTCGCGAAGAACGTCACGACGATGACCGCCGGCGCAACCCCGAACCCGATCGGCGCAATCAGCAGCCCGATGAACGCGAAAGACGGAATCGTGAGCCCGATGGCCGACACCGAGTTGGCTACCGACGTGAATGCGGTGCTCCGATACACGAGAGCTGCCACGAGAACGGCGATCACAGTCGCCAGAATCAGGCACTGCACCACCAGACTGAAGTGCTGCCAGCTGGAGAACAGGATCTGATCGAACCTGTCCCCGATGTAATCCAACACGTTCACACCCATTTCGCTTCGATGACAGATACGCCACCGTCACGTCAGCTGCAGCGAGGGCTCAATCTCACTCTATACGCTCCCCCAGATCTGGGGCTTGACAATTCCCTCAGGTTTGGTACGAGGCCTTCCTCAAGAAAGGCAGAGGATCCTGAACGGGCAACAGTTCCTAAAAAGGCAGCAGCGGATCGATGCCGACTGCCACGAACAGAAGGGTGAGATAGGCGATGGATCCGTGGAAGACCCGCATCGGCGACACGTGCTCGTGACGGATCGCGAGGTTGTAGAGGCGGTGGGTCTCGTAGATGAACCAGCCACCGGTCACGAGGGCCACAAAGGTGTACGTGAGCCCCATGCCCGCAATCGGAATCAGCAGCAGGGAACACGCCACGGTTGCCCACGCGTACAGAATGACCTGCAGCCCCACCTGCGCGCGACCGCGCACGACGGCGAGCATCGGCACGCCGGCGGCCTGGTAGTCGGCGCGGTACTTCATTGACAGCGGCCAGTAGTGCGGCGGCGTCCACAGGAAGATGATCATGAACAGGATTACAGGGGGCCACGACAGGTCGCCGGTGACGGCGGCCCAGCCGATCAGAACGGGCATGCAGCCGGCGATGCCGCCCCACACGATGTTCTGCGGCGTGCGCCGCTTGAGGATCATCGTGTAGAACACTACGTAAAGCAGGATGGCCCCGAAAGACAGCGCCGCGGCGAGCACGTTCGTGAAGATAGCAAGCCACGCGATCGATGCGACCCCGAGGGCGTAAGCAAAGACGAGCGCCTCGCGGTCGCTTAGTTCCCCGGTGACGAGAGGGCGGTTCTGCGTGCGGTGCATGACCCGATCAATGTCGCGATCGAGGTAACAGTTGAATGCCCCGGCGGATCCCGCGCTCAGCGCGCCACCGATCAACGTCGCCAGGACCAGCCACAGGTTCGGGATGCCCCGCTCCGCCAACAGCATGGTCGGTGCCGTCACGACCAGAAGCAACTCAACGACCCGCGGTTTAGTCAGCGAGAGATAGGCCTTGAGCGTGCGCTTCAGCGTACGCGGAGTTGTTTCCATGGTCTGAAGGGCGACGTCCATTAATCCTCGAATGCTAGGCAGTACCACCAATCTTAGGTCACCGGACGATCCTTGCCTGCAAATGACATGTCACGTCATTTCGAACGTGCCGAGGCATTCGTCCGTATACTGATAGTGCTCCCCACAGTGAAACAGTAGTTCGGTGAGCCCCCGGGTGGGAGATGGCCGCGTGTAGCAGGCCAACTCGCTGGGGGTGACATTTCGCATTCGGTTCCGCGACAGACATACGCAACGCCGCGGTGCGAGACGGTTTGCCGACAATTGCACAACTATTAAAGGATGGGTTGAGCTCAACCCGCCTTCGCTTCAATGAAGGGTTACGTGACGTGGCAGCTTTCCAATGGGATTCCGTTGACGATCAGGCGGTTAATACCGCGCGAATTCTTGCGGCGGATGCCGTGGAGAAGGTTGGGAACGGGCACCCCGGTACGGCCATGAGCCTCGCGCCCGCCGCCTACCTGCTCTTCCAGAAGGTGATGCGTCGCGATCCGGCCGACAACGATTGGCTTGGCCGGGACCGCTTTGTTCTCTCGGTGGGCCACAGCTCTTTGACCCAGTACATCCAGCTGTACCTCGGCGGCTACGGCCTCGAACTGGATGATCTCAAGGCCTTGCGCACCTGGGGATCCAGGACTCCTGGCCACCCGGAGTTCGGTCACACCGCCGGCGTTGAAATCACCACGGGACCGCTCGGCCAGGGGCTCGCCTCCGCCGTGGGCTTCGCCTACGCGTCACGCTTCGAGCGCGGATTGTTCGACCCTGACGCAGCCGTCGGCACGAGCCCCTTTGATCACTTCGTGTACGTGATTGCCGGCGACGGGGACCTGCAGGAGGGCATCACCTCGGAGGCATCTTCCCTCGCCGGACACCAGCAGCTCGGCAACCTGATTGCCATCTACGACAGCAACCAGATCTCAATCGAAGACGACACCAACATCGCCTTCACCGAGGACGTCGCCGCACGCTACGGCTCCTACAACTGGCACGTGCAGACGGTCGACTGGAAGAAGACCGGCGAATACGTTGAAGACGTCGCTGCCCTCAACGATGCCATTACGGCCGCGCAGGGTGTCACCGACAAGCCGTCCCTGATCATCCTCAAGACGATCATCGGCTGGCCGAGTCCCAATAAGCAGAACTCCGGCAAAATCCATGGTTCAGCGCTCGGGGCCGAAGAGCTCGCCGGCGTGAAGACGGTGCTCGGCTTCGACCCGGAGAAGACCTTCGATGTGTCCCCCGACGTCATCGCACACACCCGCCTTGCTCTCGAGCGTGGAGCTCAGCAGCACGCTGACTGGACCGTTCAGTTCGACGTGTGGGCCGCGGAGAACCCGGAACGCAAGGTCCTGCTGGACCGTATCCTCACCGGTGACCTTCCCGATGGCGTCGAAGAGGCACTCCCCGTCTTCCCGGCCGGAACGGCCGTGTCGACGCGTGCAGCGTCCGGCAAGGTGCTGGGCGCCCTCGGCCCGGTCATTCCGGAATTGTGGGGAGGCTCGGCCGACCTCGCCGAGTCGAACAACACCACGATCGCCGGTGCCGCGTCGTTCGTCCCCAGTGAGCACTCGACGGCGGCCTGGACCGGCAACAAGTACGGTCGCGTCCTCCACTTCGGCATTCGCGAACACGCGATGGCGGCGATCCTCAACGGCATCGTGTTGCACGGCAACACGCGGGCCTTCGGCGGAACGTTCCTGATCTTCAGCGACTATATGCGCCCGGCGGTGCGACTCGCAGCGCTCATGAAGGTTCCGTCGATCTTCGTCTGGACCCACGACTCGGTGGCTCTCGGCGAGGACGGTCCCACCCACCAGCCGATCGAACAGCTCGCCACCCTGCGCGCCATTCCGGGCCTCGACGTGGTTCGCCCCGGAGACGCGACCGAAACCGCCTGGGCCTGGAAGACGATCCTCGAGCGTCGCCAGGGTCCGGCCGGAATCGCCCTGACCCGTCAGAACATTCCGGTGTTTGAGCGTGGAGAGGGCGCGGCGTCCGGCGAGACCTTCGCCTCGGCCTCACACGTCGCCCAGGGCGCCTACGTGCTCGCTGAAGCACCGGGCGGGACGCCTGACGTTATTCTGATCGCCACCGGCTCCGAGGTGCAATTGGCTGTCGAAGCCCGCACCACACTCGCAGCCGACGGCATCAACGCCCGCGTAGTGTCCGCGCCCTGCCTTGAGTGGTTCGAGGAGCAGCCCGCGGAGTACCGCGAATCCGTTCTGCCGAAGAATGTCACCGCGCGGGTATCGATTGAAGCCGGAATCGCGTTGACTTGGAGTAGGTACGTGGGTGATCGCGGTCGCAGCATCTCGATCGAGCACTTCGGTGCGTCGGCCGACTACCAGACCCTCTTCCGCGAATTCGGAATCACCACCGAGGCCGTCGTGGCCGCGGCCAAGGAATCCATCGCGCACTAGACGCCAGTGTGATTCCCAGACTCACACGCAAGACACAAAACGCAAGACGCAAGACGCAAGACGCAAGAACAGAACAGCACCTCCTGGGCGAGGAATCCCTCGCCCAGGACGCACGACAGAGGAGATTTACGACACATGACTGAAATCACCACCCCCCTCGCCCAGCTTTCCGCCGCCGGCGTGAGCATTTGGCTCGACGACCTGTCCCGCGAACGAATCGTCTCAGGCGGGCTGCAGCAGCTCATCGACAACAGCAACGTGGTCGGCGTCACGACCAACCCCACGATCTTCGCCGGCGCCCTCGCCAACGGTGACGCCTACGCCACCCAGGTCGCCGCCCTCGCCGCCGCCGGCACGAGCGTTCCCGACGCAGTCTTCGAGATCACCACCGACGACGTCACCGCCGCGAGCGACATCTTTCGCCCCCTCTATCACAGCACCGGCGGGGTTGACGGCCGTGTGTCCATCGAGGTCGAGCCGGGCCTCGCCCGCGACGCCGCTGGAACCATCATTCAGGCCGCCCAACTGTGGGCCAAGGTCAACCGGCCGAACGCGATGATCAAGATTCCGGCCACCGTCGAGGGCCTCGAAGCCATCACCGCGACGATCGCCAGGGGCATCAGCGTCAACGTGACACTCATCTTCAGCCTCGAGCGTCACCGTCAGGTCATCAACGCCTACCTCACCGGGCTCGAGCAGGCCAAAGCCGCCGGACTGGATATTTCCACGATCCACTCCGTCGCCTCGTTCTTCGTCTCACGCGTCGACACCGAGATCAACAATCGCCTCGACGACATCGGAACGGATACGGCCCTCGCGCTCAAGAGCAAGGCCGGCGTCGCCAACGCCCAGCTCGCCTACGAGGTCTTCGAGCAGGCATTCAGCAGCGAACGCGCACTCGGGCTGATCAAGGCCGGCGCCAACAAGCAGCGCCCGTTGTGGGCCTCCACCGGGGTCAAGGATCCCACCCTGCCCGACACGCTGTATGTCACAGAGCTCGTCGCTCCGGAGGTCGTCAACACGATGCCCGAGAAGACTATGCTCGCCGCAGCAGACCACGCTGTCGTTCCCGCCGACTCGGTGACCGGCTCCTATGCTGCCGCCAACGCCGTGCTCGATGCCCTCGCGGCCGTCGGAGTGTCCTACACCGACGTGACGCGCGTTCTCGAAGAGGAAGGCGTCTCGAAGTTCGTCGTCTCCTGGAACGAACTGCTCGAGACGGTCGCGGGCGCACTCGCCGCAGCCGAGACCTCGGTCGTCCGTTGAGCTTCCGCATTTCCGTCAGCGGCTCCGCCGCCGACGCCGTTCGCAGAGTCGTGCCTACCCTCGTCGACGACCTTGTTGCCTCCGGCATCACAGCGCTCGACCCCGCCCTATGGGGTCCCGAAGCCGAAGCAGAGGCCGCCAAACGTCTCGGCTGGACAGAGTCCGTCTCGATTTCCCGGCCGCTCGTCGACGAGATCTCTGCACTCAGGGACACCCTGCGCGCCGCCGGAGTGACGCACATCGCCCTCGCCGGCATGGGAGGGTCCTCGCTCGCCCCCGAGGTCATCACGAACACTGCCGGTGCCTCACTGACCGTGCTCGACGCGACCGACCCCGGCCAAGTGCTCGCCGCGCTGGCGGACAACCTCGCGTCGACGGCACTCGTGGTTTCGTCGAAGTCGGGATCCACCGTTGAAACCGACAGCCAGCGTCGCGTGTTCGAGCGGGCCTTCCTGGCCGCCGGCATCGACCCGGCCGAACGCATCATTGTGGTGACAGACCCCGGATCGCCGCTCGAGGCATCCGCTCGGGAGGCCGGGTACAGGGTCTTCACTGCCGACCCCAACGTTGGCGGCCGCTACTCCGCGCTGACGGCGTTCGGACTCGTTCCGTCCGGACTCGCCGGTGTCGACATCGGAAAACTGCTCGATGAAGCCGACGCGATCTCCCTCGCGCTCGCAGTCGACACGCTCGACAACCCAGGACTCGTGCTCGGCGCCGCCATCGCTTCCGCCAGCCCGCGCCGGGACAAGCTCGCCATCGTGGCCGACGGAACCCACATTGTGGGCTTCGCCGACTGGGTTGAACAGCTCATCGCCGAGTCGACAGGAAAGCTCGGAACCGGAATCCTGCCGGTCGTTCTCGACCTCGATGCCCCGGAGCTGGCGGCCAACCTGCCTGACGTGCAATTGGTTCGCGTTGTTGCCGACGCCGGCCAGGAGATCTTTGTCGACCACGACGGCGCAGACGAGATTCGCGTCAGCGGAACCCTCGGCGCGCAGTTCCTGGTCTGGGAATATGCGACGGTTGTGGCGGGTCGCCTTCTGGGTATCAATCCGTTCGACCAGCCCGATGTGGAATCCGCCAAGATCGCCACCCGCGGTCTGCTGGACGAACGACCGGCGCCCGAGCCCGCAGCTTTCATCTCCGACGGCATCGAGGTACGTGGCACCCCTCACGTGATCGGGGCCGCGAGCGACCTCGCCTCGGCCATCGACGCCCTTCTGGAAGAGCTTGGACCGGACGGATACGTGGCCGTGCAGGCCTACGTCAACCGACTCGCTCTCCCCCAACTCGTCGAGATCCGCTCGAAACTCGCCACGCTCGCCAAACGACCGATCACCTTCGGCTGGGGCCCGCGTTTCCTGCACTCCACGGGCCAGTTCCACAAGGGCGGCACGGCGACGGGTGTCTTTTTGCAGATTCTGGCCACACCGCCGGAAGACCTGGACATTCCCGATCGCCCCTTCACGTTCGGTGAGCTCATCCAAGCCCAGGCCAGCGGTGACGCGAGCGTGTTGGCCGAGCACGGTCGCCCGGTGCTCACTCTCACGCTGACCGCACCGGACGCCAACCTCGCGACGCTCTTCCGAGCGCTCGACTAGTCCGGAACCTCCCTCCCCCACGCATTCGTCCCTTAGGAGCTGCATGTCCCCGGTGGAAATCACCCCGGAGTTTAATCCGTTGCGTTCACCCTCCGATTACCGTCTGAATCGCATTGCCGGGCCTTCAAGCCTCGTGATCTTCGGCGTGACCGGAGACCTGTCGCGGAAGAAGCTCATGCCCGCCGTCTACGACCTGGCCAATCGTGGCCTGCTCCCGCCCGGCTTTGCGCTGGTCGGGTTTGCACGCCGCGACTGGGACCATCAGGACTTCATGCAGGTCGTGCACGATTCAGTGAAGCAGTATGCCCGCACCGAATTCCACGAGGATGTGTGGGCTCAACTTGCCGAAGGCATCCGTTTCGTGCCCGGCACGTTCGACGATGACGACGCCTTCGAGGTGCTTAAGGACACGATCGCCCAGCTGGACCGCGAACGCGGAACAATGGGAAACCACGCCTTCTACCTCGCGATTCCCCCGAAAGCTTTCCCGCTCGTCACCGAGCAGCTACGCCGCTCTGGCCTTGCCGAGCAGAAGGATGGCCAGTGGCGTCGCGTCGTCATCGAGAAGCCGTTCGGCAGTGACCTGAAGACAGCGCGTGAGCTCAACGACGTCGTCGAATCTGTGTTTCCTCCGGACTCCGTGTTCCGGATTGACCACTACCTCGGCAAAGAGACGGTTCAGAACATCCTCGCGCTGCGCTTTGCGAACCAGATGTTCGAGCCGCTGTGGAATGCCAACCACGTGGAGCACGTGCAGATCACCATGGCCGAGGACATCGGAGTGGGCGGCCGGGCCGGGTACTACGACGGCATCGGCGCGGCACGCGATGTGATTCAGAATCACCTCCTGCAGCTTCTCGCGCTCACCGCGATGGAGGAACCCATCTCTTTCGAGGCCGCAGACCTGCGCGCCGAGAAGGAAAAGGTGCTGGCCTCCGTGCATCTACCAGAAGACCTCGGTCTCGGTACCGCGCGCGGGCAGTACACGGGCGGTTGGCAGGGCGGTGAGAAGGTTGTCGGTTTTCTCGACGAAGACGGCATGAACCCGGAGTCAATCACCGAGACCTACGCCGCCCTCCGCTTGACCATCGACAACCGTCGCTGGTCGGGTGTTCCCTTCTACCTGCGCGCTGGAAAGCGCCTCGGACGTCGTGTCACCGAAATTGCCGTGGTGTTCAAGCGCGCCCCGCAGTACCTCTTTGCCGAGAGCCAGACTGCCGAGCTCGGGCACAATGCACTGGTGATCCGCGTGCAGCCGGACGAGGGTGTCACCATCCGCTTCGGTTCGAAGGTGCCCGGCGTCGGCATGCAGGTGCGGGACGTCACAATGGACTTCGGTTACGGCCACGCCTTCACCGAGGCGAGCCCCGAGGCCTACGAACGCCTGATCCTGGACGTTCTGCTGGGTGATCCGCCGCTCTTCCCCCGCCACGAAGAGGTTGAACTCTCGTGGAAGATTCTTGACCCCATCGAGGAATACTGGGCAACCCAGGGCCAGCCCGAACAATACCGGCCCGGCACCTGGGGGCCCCCGTCCGCCGATGAGCTGCTGGGCCGCGACGGCCGTAAATGGAGACGCCCATGATCGTCGATCTGCCCGATACCACGACCGCCAAGATCTCCAAGGCGCTCGTACGGATACGCGAGGAGGGCGGCGCTGTCGCCCTCGGACGCGTGCTGACCCTTATCATCTCGTCGACCATGGGACACGAGGAGGAGGCCATCACCGCCGCCAACGACGCCTCACGCGAGCACCCCATGCGCGTGATCGTCGTCTCGACTGAGGGACCCGACACACCCCAGATCCAGACCACGCCCCGCGTGGACGCTGAAATTCGCGTCGGAGGCGACGCCGGGGCCAGTGAGGTCATCGTGCTTCGTGTGTACGGAGCTGCCGCCAGCGACCCCGAGAGTCTCGTGACGGGCCTCTTGCTCCCCGATGCCCCCGTGGTGGCTTGGTGGCCCGGGCTGGCACCCGAGGTTCCGGCCGACTCCCCTCTGGGACGGATCGCCTACCGACGGATTACGGACGCGTCGGCGCAGCCCGACCCGCAGGACGCTTTGCAGCGTCTGCGGACGAGCTACCGCCCCGGCGACACCGACTTCGCGTGGACACGTCTCACGCTCTGGCGCACCCAACTCGCCGCAGTACTCGACCAGCCGCCCTACGAGCCCGTCACGTCGATCCACGTCACGGGCGCCGCAGACTCACCCTCCACGACTCTGCTGGCCGCGTGGCTGCACATGCAGTTGAAGGCACCCGTCGGCTGTGAGCTCACATCGGGCCCGCACGCCAATGGCCTGTACGGAGTGAACCTGACACGCGCCGGCGGGGTCATCTCCCTCGAACGGGAGATACCCGGCATCGCCACTCTGATTCAACCTGGACAGCCCGTGCAGGACCTCTCACTGCGTCGCCGCAGTCTGCGGGACTGTCTGGCGGACGAGCTCCGCAGGCTCGATCCCGATGACCTGTATGGTGAGGTCATTACGCGCGGCCTTCCACTTCTGGAAGACGTGGTGAACTCAGAGACCGGAGTGCCAGCGTGACCAACGAACGACGAGTTCTGGTTCACCAGAACAAACAGGCTCTGGCCAGCTCTGTCGCGGCTCGATTCATCACCAAGATGGTGGACATCCTGCACGAGGAGGGTGAGGCTAATGTGATTCTCACGGGCGGCTCCGTGGGTATCGCGGTGCTGGCTGCCATCAACGAGTCTGCGGCCCGCGACACCATTGACTGGGCTCGAGTGAGTTTCTGGTGGGGTGATGAGCGCTGGGTTCCACGCGCTCACCCCGACCGCAATGAGGGCCAGGCGCGTACGGCGCTGTTGGATCATCTCGCCATTCCAGCCGCGAACATTCACCCCTTCTCCGCCTCGGATGAGGGACTCTCCCTCTCCGAGGGCGCCGAGCGCTACGCGGCTGACCTCGCCGAACTCGCTCCATTAGGAGCCCTGTTGCCGCGATTCGACATCGCGTTCCTCGGGGTGGGGCCAGACGGCCATGTGGCCTCACTCTTCCCACACGGCGCAGGCATCCGGGAGAACGAGGCGAGCGTCATCTCCGTGCTCAATTCGCCCAAGCCCCCGTCCAAACGGCTCTCCCTGACCCGCCCCGTTCTGAACTCCTCGGATCGGGTCTGGATGGTCCTGGCCGGTTCAGACAAGGCCTCCGCCCTCGGGCTCGCCCTGGCAGGTGCAAGCCGGGACGAAGTGCCCGCTGCCGGGATCAAGGGGCGAAAGCGCACGGTTTTCTTTGTTGACAACGAAGCCGCTGCCGAGGTTCCTGAGAGCCTCATCGCTCCATCGTACTGATCGTCCCAGACAGAAAAAGGCCCGACCACGAGGTGTGGTCGGGCCTTTTCTTTAGTTCGTGGGGCTCAGCTTGCCGCGGCGAACCCGCAACTGGTTGAGAGCCTCTTCGAGGAGCGACTCCGCCTCGTCTTCAGTTCGGCGTTCCTTCACGTAGGCCAGGTGAGTCTTGTAGGGCTCAAGCTTGACAACCGAAGGCGGGTTTTCTTTGTCACGACCGGCCGGCAGCCCTGACGACGGGCAATCGATGGTGACCGGGATTTCTTCGTCAGGCAACGTGGCCGCGAAGTACCGAACGGTTTCGTTGCCGAGGGCATCCCAGTAGGACACCTTGATGCGATCGGCGTGGAAACCACGGTCCTGCTCCCCCATGGGGCCAGCTCCCACCCGTGAACCACGAATTGCACTTCCGCCAGATGCCATTTTGTTCCTCCCATTGAACGATGTTGTACGTGCCCGACCGGAGCCGAGCCAAAAACCTGCCGGGCCTAAACGAACTTAAGCGCCGGTGTCGAACTTGGTGATCAGGCCGAGAACCACGATGCACGTGATCCAGAGCAACCCCAGGATGACCGTAATGCGGTTAAGGTTGCGCTCCGCAACACCGGACGCCCCGAGGTTCGACGTGACCCCGCCGCCGAACATGTCGGACAGCCCACCGCCCCGACCCTTGTGCAACAGAATGAGCATGGTGAGCAGGAGACTCGTAATTCCTACGAGGACCTGCAACACAACCTGGAGAATCTCCACACGAAACCTTTCACAAATGCGATGGGCGCAGTAAGTCCCACCAAGACTCTGGTAATTATAGCGCGACAAGAACACTGCGGGTGGCTCCCCCAAGGGAGGAGCCACCCGCGGGACTAACGGCCGACGTGCTTCTGGAACCGCACGATGCTGGAGAATTCGGCGATATCGAGGCTTGCGCCTCCCACGAGAGCGCCGTCCACATTGGGTTCGCGCATGTACGCCGCGATGTTGCCCGACTTGACCGACCCGCCGTAGAGGATTCGGGTTTTGTCTGCAACGTCCTGGCCGAGGGTCTCCTGCAGCACGGCGCGCAGCTGGGCAGCAACCTGCTCGGCCTGCTCAGGCGTTGCCGCCTGACCGGATCCGATTGCCCAGACCGGCTCATACGCCACAACGATGTCCGCGGCATTGGACACGTTCGCCAGTGCGGCGCGCAACTGGGCAACGGGAACTGCGCTCGGGCCGTGCAGTTCGAGATCCGCCGCGGTCTCCCCCACGCAGATGATCGGCACGAGGTTGTGCTTCAGTGCGGCCGCGATCTTGGCCGACACCTGCTCGTCGGTCTCGTTGTGAAGAGTGCGACGCTCCGAGTGGCCGATGATGACGTACTGGCACTCGAGCTTCGCCAGGAACGCGCCCGAAATCTCCCCGGTGAACGCGCCGGATTCCTGAGCCGACACATCCTGGGCGCCGAAAGCGAGGTCGAGCTTGTCGGCTGAAATAAGCGTCTGCACGGATCGAAGATCGGTGAACGGCGGGAAGACTGCAACCTCGACGGCCGTGAAGTCGTGCCCGGCGTCCTTGAGGTTCCAGGCCAGTTTCTGCACGAAGGCAATGGCCTGGAGGTGGTCCAGATTCATCTTCCAGTTGCCGGCGATGAGGGGCGTGCGTCGAGCCAAACCGTTAACTACCATCCGAGGACCTCCAGTCCTGGCAGGCGCTTGCCCTCGAGAAACTCGAGGCTCGCGCCGCCGCCGGTTGAAATGTGACCGAACTGGTCATCTGTGTATCCGAGGATGCGCACGGCCGCGGCGGAATCTCCGCCACCGACCACGCTGAGGCCGGACACCTCGGTGAGAGCCGCGGCAATCGTGCGGGTGCCTTCGGCGAATGCCGGGATCTCGAACACGCCCATCGGGCCGTTCCAGAAGACGGTCTTCGACGTGCGGATGATCTCCGCAAACGCTGCGGCCGTGTCCGGCCCAATGTCGAGGCCCAGCCCGGCTGCGCCGAACGGAGTGTGTTCGATCGCATCGGCGGCTGTAATGACGTGCTCCGCGTCCGCACCAAATTTCGATGCCACAACGACATCGGTCGGCAGAACAATCTTGACACCCAGACGGTCCGCCTCGGCGAGGTAACCGCGCACGGTGTCCAACTGGTCTGTTTCCAGCAGGCTGGCACCGACGGAGTGGCCCTGGGCCGCGAGGAAGGTGAAGAGCATTCCACCGCCGATCAGGAGCGAGTCGACGCGCGGGAGCAGGTGACCGATGACTCCGAGCTTGTCGGAGACCTTCGAGCCTCCGAGGACCACCGTGTAGGGCGCCTCCGGCTTTTCGGTGAGACGGTCGAGCACGTCGAGTTCTGCCGCGATGAGCAGACCCGCAGCGCTCGGCAGAATCGCCGCAAGGTCGTAGACGCTCGCCTGTTTGCGGTGCACGACACCGAAACCGTCGGAGACGAACGCGTCGCCGAAAGCCGCGAGCTGAGCCGCGAACGCTTCGCGTTCCGAGTCAACCTTGCTGGTCTCTCCGGGGTTGAACCGGAGGTTCTCCAACACGACGATGTCACCGTCCGCGAGCCGGGAGACAGCATCCGCTGCGGCCGAACCCACGGTATCCGCGGCGAAAGCCACGGGGCGTCCGACGAGCTCACTCAGCCGTGCCGCAACCGGGGCCAGGCTGTACTTGGCGTCGAAAGCTCCGTCAGGGCGCCCGAGGTGAGAGATGATCACCACGCGGGCGCCCTGGGCAAGCAGCGCCGTGAGGGTTGGCAGCGACGCCCGCACGCGGCCGTCGTCTGTGATCTGGGCGTCTTTCAACGGAACGTTCAGATCGAAGCGGACGATGACCCGCTTGCCCTGGAGCGCGCCCAGGGAGTCGATCGTGCGAAGTGTCACTGCGCGGCCGGCTAGAGGCGCTCGGCGACGAACTCGGTGAGGTCGACGAGGCGGTTCGAGTAGCCCCACTCGTTGTCGTACCAGGAGGCGACCTTGACCTGATCGCCGATGACCTTGGTGAGCCCGGCGTCGAAGATCGACGAGTGCGGGTCTCCGACGATGTCACTCGACACGATGGGATCCTCGGTATAGCTGAGGATGCCCTTCAGGGGGCCCTCGGCCGCGGCCTTGTACGCGGCGTTGACCTCGGCGACCGTGACGGGACGGGAGACCGTGACGGTGAGGTCGGTGATCGAACCGGTCGGGACCGGAACGCGCAGAGCGTAACCGTCAAGCTTGCCGACGAGCTCGGGGATGACGAGGCCGAGGGCCTTGGCGGCACCGGTGGACGTGGGAATGATGTTCGCGGCGGCGGCGCGGGCGCGGCGCAGGTCGCTGTGGGGGCCGTCCTGCAGGTTCTGGTCTGCGGTGTACGCGTGAACCGTGGTCATCAGGCCACGCTCGATGCCGAAGTTGTCCAGCAGCACCTTTGACAGGGGCGCGAGGCAGTTCGTGGTGCACGAGGCGTTGGAGATGATGTTGTGCAGGGCCGGGTCGTAGGTGCCCTCGTTCACACCGAGCACGAGAGTGGCAACGTCTGCTCCGGTTGCGGGCGCAGAAACGAGAACCTTCTGGGCACCGGCTTCGATGTGCTTCTGCGCATCGACGGCCTTGGTGAAGCGACCGGTGGATTCGATTACGATGTCGACGCCGAGTGCGCCCCAGGGCAAGTTGGCCGGGTCGCGCTCGGCCAGCACCTTGATCGGCTTGCCGTTGACGATGATGAGGTCGCCGTCCACCTCAACGGTGGCGTTCAAGCGTCCCCCGACGGAGTCGTACTTGAGCAGGTGCGCGAGGGAGGCAGGGTCAGACAGGTCGTTGACGGCGACAATTTCGATGTCGCTGCCCTTGGCCAAAGCTGCACGGAAATAGTTACGGCCGATGCGGCCGAATCCGTTGATGCCGATTTTGACGGTCACAAAAAACTCCTGGGGATACTGATGGCACACGCGGTGCCGTCGTCGGGTGGTTATGGGGGTGTAATTATGAGCTAACGAGCGATGGCGCCCCCACGGTGCGGGGACGCCGACTCGTTAAGAGGCCAGCACGCTACGAGAGTAGCAGGAGGCCGTTCGTCTTCTCACGAGCGACGGTGAAGCGCTCCTGCACGTTCGCCCAATTGGTGATGTTCCAGAACGCCTTGACGTAGTCTGCACGCACATTGCGGTAGTCGAGGTAGTAGGCGTGCTCCCAGACATCCAACATCAGCACGGGCACGATGCCGGCGGCGAAGTTGGACTGCTGGTCGAAGAACTGCTGCACGATCAGCTGCTGGCCGATGGAGTCCCAGGCGAGGACAGCCCAACCGGAGCCCTGCACGCCCAGCGCCGCCGCAGTGAAGTGTGCCTGGAACTTGTCGAAGGAACCGAAGAAATCATCGATCGCCGCCGCGAGCTCGCCGGTGGGCTTGTCTCCGCCATTCGGGGACAGGTTGGTCCAGAAGATCGAGTGGTTGACGTGGCCGCCGAGGTTGAAGGCGAGGTCCTTCTGCAGCTTGTTGACGTTGGCGAGGCTTCCGGAGTCGCGGGCTTCCTTGAGCTGCGCGAGTGCGGTGTTCGCTCCCGTCACGTAGGCCTGATGGTGCTTGCTGTGGTGCAGCTCCATAATGGCGCCGCTGATGCTGGGCTCAAGCGCCGAGTAGTCATAGTCGAGCTGGGGAAGGGTATATTCAGCCATTGCTTGTCTCCTCTTGAGTGATGCCTGCGGACGATTCCGCCGCAGGCGTTGTAAGCGACTTTTTCAGTCTAGTCAGGTGGTTTGTTCAGACTCTGAATGCGTCTTCAGACGTCATTTGGGGGACGCGTCATCCGGGTGCACGTCGTCGGGGTGCACGGGAAAAGGAACGTCAGTTCCGGGAATTCCCCTGTCGACAGCTTTCTTGTCCGCCATCGCGAGCAGCCGCCGAATGCGGCCGGCCACGGCGTCCTTCGTCATGGGCGGATCGGCGTGGTGGCCGAGCTCGTCCAGGCTCGAGTCGCGGAAGCTCAGGCGCAACTCGCCGGCGTACCGCAAGTGCTCGGGAATGTCCTCGCCAAGAATGTCCATGGCGCGCTGAACCCGTGCGCAGGCGGCAACTGCGGCCTCGGCCGACCGGCGGAGGTTGGCATCGTCGAAGTTGACCAGGCGGTTCGCGGTCGCGCGAACCTCCCGACGCTGACGCAGTTCCTCCCAGCTGAGCACTGTGTTCTGTGCACCCATGTGCACGAGCATCGCGCCGATGGCGTCGCCGTCGCGGATGACGACACGATGCACGCCACGAACTTCCCGTGCCTTGGCCGCGATGCCGAGTCGACCTGCTGCGCCGACGAGCGCCATTGCCGACTCGTTGCCGGGGCAGACGATCTCGAGGGCCGCAGAACGTCCAGGGTCGGTCAGGGTGCCATTGGCCAGAAACGCACCACGCCAAACGGCAGCGATTTCTTCCTTCGAACCCGTTGTCAGTCGATTCGGCAGGCCTCGGATCGGCCGTCGGCGGGCGTCGAGGAGCCCGGTCTGTCGAGCAAGGGTTTCGCCGCCCTCGATGACACGAACGAGGTAGTGATTCGTGCGTCGAAGTCCCGACGCCGCGATGACCTGAACATCGCTTCGAACCCCGTAGAGCTCGGCGAGGTCTTTCCGTACGCGACGGGCGAGGATCGCCGTATCAAGTTCCGACTCGATAGCGATGCGGCTGCTGATCAGGTGAAGTCCGCCGGAGAACCGGAGGATTGTTGCGAGCTCGGCCGCGCGTACGGTGGTTTTGGATACCTCAACGCGGGAGAGTTCGTCTTTAACGTCGGCGGTGAGTGCCAATCGTATTTCCATTCTGTTGTTCGGGCGGTGCTGGGGCGGCCGCTGGGTGACCAACGGCCGTGCGAGGCAGTGGCGCCCTTGCTTATTCGCGTCCGAGGTCGCGGTGTTTGATGTTCACCACAACGCCGGGAAGTTTTTCGAGCCGGGATCCGAGCTCCCTGGCCATGGCGACGGAACGGTGTTTACCGCCCGTGCACCCGATACCAATGGTCGCATGCCGTTTGTTCTCCCGCTGGTAACCGGCGAGCACGGGTTCCAACGCGGCGGCATAGCGATCGATGAATTCGCCTGCTCCTTCCTGGGCCAGCACGAAGTCACGCACCTCGGCGTCCTGCCCCGTGTGCCCTCTCAGTTCGGGGATCCAGAAGGGGTTCGGCAGGAATCGAGCATCGGCGACCATATCGACGTCCGTTGGAAGGCCATACTTGAAGCCGAAACTCATGATCGTGACCTGCACACCAGCCGTGCCTTCGGCCGCGAACAGCTCAGTTGTCGCCGTGGCAAGCTGGTGAACGTTGAGGTCCGACGTGTCAATGACGATATCACTGGACTCACGAACCACGAGGAGCCGGGCGCGCTCCGCCGAAATCCCATCAAGCAACGTTCCCTCGCCCTGCAGCGGATGCGGACGTCGCACGGACTCGAATCGACGCACGAGCACATCGTCCCGAGCCTCGAGGAAGACAACGCGAACCTGAATGCCACTGCGCAGGGACTGCACGGTCTCACGAAAATCTCCGAACAGGTCCCGGCCACGAATATCAACGACGGCTGCGATTTTCGGCAGGTTCGTGCCGGCGCGCTCAACCAGTTCCACGAGCGGCCGAAGCATTTGCGGGGGAAGATTGTCGACGACGTACCAGCCGAGATCCTCGAGCGCGTTCGCCACGGTCGAGCGTCCCGCCCCGGACATTCCCGTGACGATCAGCAGTTCCTGCTTGTCGGGATCCGTTGTCATTCTCAAATGCGCCTTCGGTCGAAGTTGATCAGACTCTCAAGCCTACCGATCAGGCGGGGCATTTATGCCCGCAGGTGGTGATGGATCGTGGCAGCGAGCTGCGGACCGACGCCCCGAACCTCCGAAATCGACTCCTCGGTGGCCTCTTTCAGCCGTGCAACGGATCCGAAATGCTGAAGCAGCACCTTGACCCGCGCGGGTCCGAGTCCAGGTATCTCACTCAGCACACTCGAAATATCCTTCTTGCGGCGGGCACGCTGGTGGGTGATGGCAAACCGGTGCGCCTCGTCACGAATACGTTGGATCAGAAAGAGGGCATCGCTGTTACGCGGGAGAATGACCGGGTAGTCGGAGTCGGGGAGCCAAATTTCTTCCAACCGCTTGGCAATCCCGCAGAGCTGGATGCCCGTGACGCCCGAATCGGCCAGCGCGCGCGCCGCGGCCGCTACCTGGGGCTGCCCGCCGTCCACGATGAGCAGATTGGGCTGATAGCGGAATTTCTTGCGCTTCTGTTCGATCTGCTCCAGTCCGGTCGGTGAAGCCGGGTCCGGTTGCTGCTCATCGGACTCCGCGCTCGGTGCGAGGTAGGCCAGGCGGCGCATCAGCGTTCGGTAGATGGAATCGGTGTCGTCGGTGGATTCCGGAATGCTGAAGCGGCGGTAGTCGTCTTTTCGCGGGAGTCCGTCTTCGAAGACCACCATCGACGCCACAATATTGGTGCCGCTCAGGTGGGAGACGTCGTAACACTCCATCCGCAGGGGAGCAGCGGGCATGCCCAGAGCCTCCTGGATGTCTTCCAGAGCCTTGGATCGCGCCACAAAGTCGGAGCTTCGCCGAGTCTTGTAGAGCATGAGGGCTTGCTTGGCATTCTGCGCCGCGGTCGCGAGCAGGGCGGCCTTCTCCCCGCGTTGCGCGGCCACGATGCGCACCTTGCGCTGCGAGATGCCGGCGAGCCAGGTTTCCATCGCCTCTGCGTCATCGGGCAGTTCCGGCACGATGATCTCGCGCGGCGGGACCGCGGCGCCGGTGTAGGCGGTCTGCATGACCGAGTCGATGAGGTCTCCGGTGGAGACATCGAGTTCCTTGTCGAGCATCCAACCGCGCACGCCCCTCACTCGACCGCCCCTCACGATGAACATCTGCACCGCTGCCGCCAGCTCATCCTGCTCGATCGCGAACAGGTCGATATCGACGGTGTCGCGGAGTACAACGGCGCTCTTCTCAAGGATGGCCGTGAGCGCCGTCACTTGGTCGCGGCGCTTGGCCGCGACCTCATAGTGTTGCTCCGCGGCGGCTTCCTTCATCTCGGCGGTGAGCTTGTTGATGAGCTTTCGGTCCTGCGATCCCATGAAGCTGACGAACTGGTCTACCCGCGCCCGGTGTTCCTCTACCGACACATTCTGCGAACACGGGCCGAAACAGCGGCCGATTTGGCTCGCAAAACAGGGTTTTCCACTCTGCATCGCCCGTTTGTAATTGGCGTTGTTGCACGTTCTGATCGGGAAGGCCTTGAGCATGAGCTCGATGGTCTGCTGCACCGCCCAAACCTGGGGGTACGGGCCGAAGTACCGTGCACCACGGATGCCGGCCGTGCGGGTCATCAGCGCCCGCGGAGCTTCGTCTGCGAGAGTCACCGCGAGATAGGGGTAAGACTTGTCGTCCTTGAATTTCACGTTGAACGGCGGATCGAACTCGTTGATCCAGGTCCACTCCAGTTGCAGGGCCTCGACCTCCGTGCCCACGACCGTCCATTCGAGAGCTGATGCGGTTGTGACCATGCGGCGGGTGCGCTCGTGGAGACTGTGGAGGGGCGCGAAATAGTTCGCCAGCCGGGCGCGCAGATTCTTCGCCTTGCCGACATAGAGCACGCGCCCGGAATCGTCGCTGAAACGATAGACGCCGGGGGTCGTGGGGATCTCGCCGGTCCTCGGGCGGTAGCTCAATACATCAGCCATGATGCTGGACGACGGGTCAACCCGCGGCCAGAACCTCCTTCAGGAACATGCCGGTGTGGCTCTTCTTGACCGTCGCCAGGTGCTCCGGTGTGCCGGTCGCGAGGATCCTACCGCCGCCGGAGCCTCCCTCTGGCCCCAGGTCGATGACCCAGTCCGAGGACTTGATGACGTCGAGGTTGTGCTCGATCACGATGACGGTGTTTCCCTTGTCGACGAGGCTATTCAGCACGAGAAGCAACTTGCGCACGTCTTCGAAGTGCAGTCCGGTGGTGGGTTCGTCGAGAACGTAGACGCTCCGGCCGTTGGAGCGGCGCTGCAGCTCGGTGGCGAGTTTCACTCGCTGCGCCTCTCCACCGGAGAGCGTCGTGGCACTCTGCCCGAGGCGAACATAGCCCAGGCCCACCTCGACCAGCGTCTTCAGGAATCGGTGGATCGACGAAATGGGCTCGAAAAAGTCGGCGGCCTCGCTGATGGGCATGTCGAGTACTTCGGCGATGTTCTTGCCCTTGTAGTGCACGGTGAGGGTGTCCCGGTTGTAGCGGTCTCCCCCACACACTTCGCAGGCGACATAGACGTCGGGCAGGAAGTTCATCTCGATCTTGATCGTGCCGTCTCCGGAACAAGCCTCGCAGCGGCCCCCCTTGACGTTGAAGCTGAACCGGCCGGGAAGGTATCCCCGGGCCTTCGATTCGATCGTCTCGGAAAACAGGGTACGGATCTTGTCGAAGACGCCCGTGTACGTGGCGGGGTTGGAACGCGGGGTGCGCCCGATCGGGGCCTGGTCCACATGGATGACCTTGTCGAGGTGGTCAAGGCCGGTGACCCGGGTGTGCTTGCCGGGCAGTTTTCGTGCTCCGTTGAGCCGGTTGGCGAGCACCCGGTACAGGATGTCGTTGACGAGGGATGATTTGCCCGAACCGCTCACGCCGGTCACGGCGGTGAAGGTGCCGAGCGGGAATGTCGCCGAGACCTTTTGCAGGTTGTTGGCCGAGGCCCCGGTTACGGTGATCACTCGTTCGGGATCGATCGGCCGACGTGTCGTGGGCGTCGCGATGGATTTGCGGCCCGCGAGGTAATCGCCGGTGAGGGAATTCTTGTTGGCGAGCAGGTTCTCGTACGACCCGGAGTGCACGACGTGGCCGCCGTTGACGCCGGCGCCCGGTCCAATGTCCACGATCCAGTCGGCGGTCTTGATGGTGTCTTCGTCGTGCTCGACCACAATGAGGGTGTTGCCGAGATCGCGCAGGGTGATCAACGTTTCGATCAGACGGCGGTTGTCTCGCTGATGCAGGCCGATACTGGGCTCGTCGAGCACGTAGAGCACGCCGGTGAGTCCAGAGCCGATCTGGGTCGCCAAGCGGATGCGCTGCGCCTCGCCGCCCGAGAGTGTGGCGGCTGCGCGGGCGAGGTTGAGGTAGTTGAGTCCTACCCGGATGAGGAAGTCGAGACGCGCGCGAATCTCGCGGAGCACCTGCGCGGCGATGGCCGCCTCCCGGTCGGTCAGGACGAGCTCGTCCATGAAGACGCGCGCGTCGCTCAGGCTGAGCGCACAGACGTCGGCGATGCTCGACCCGTACACCGTGACGGCGAGCACCTCCGGCTTGAGGCGTGTTCCGCCACAGACGTGACAGTCGACCTCCCGCAGGTATTCCGCCCAACGCTGGCGCTGGGTATCGCTCTCAGCCTGAAGGTACTGGCGCTCGATGTAGGGCACGACACCTTCGAAACCAGAGGTGTAGCTCATCTCGCGGCCGTAGCGGTTCTTCCACTTCACCCGCACCTCGAAGTTGTCACCGCGCATGACGGCGTTCTGAACCTCGGGAGTGAGACCTGACCACGGGGTGTCGAGAGAGAAGTCGAGGTCGCGAGCGAGCCCGTCGAGGAGCTTCTCGTAGTACTGGAACAGTCCCTTGCCCTGTGTTGTCCAGGGCAGCACGACGCCCTCGGCGATGCTGAGGTCGGGGTCGCCCAGCAACAGGTCTTCGTCGACAGACATGCGGGTGCCGAGGCCGGAGCACTCCGGGCAGGCGCCGAACGGAGCGTTGAACGAGAACGTGCGGGGCTCTATCTCGGTGAGCTGCACGGGGTGGTTGTTCGGGCACGACAGCTTCTCGGAATAGCTCTGCCACGCGGCATCGCCCTCACGGTCGATGAAGTTGATCTGCACGATGCCGTCGGTGAGCTTGAGAGCTGTTTCGAGGGAATCCGTCAGGCGGCTGAGCAGTTCCGGGCCGGCGACGAGGCGGTCCACGACAACTGAGATGTCATGCTTCTGTTGCTTCTTCAGGGCGGGTGGTTCGCTCAATTGGATTTGCGAGCCGTCGACGATAGCCCGGGAGTACCCCCCGCCGGCGAGTTCCTGGAAGAGATCGACGAATTCGCCCTTCTTCTGGGACACCACGGGGCTGACCACCTGGTACCGAACGCCAGCGTCCAGCTCCATGAGCTGGTCCGCGATCTGCTGCACGGTCTGCGACTGGATGACTTCACCGCAGACGGCGCAGTGGGGAACACCGATGCGTGCCCAGAGCAAGCGCATGTAGTCGTAGATTTCGGTGATGGTGCCCACCGTGGAGCGCGGGTTGCGGTTGGTGGACTTCTGGTCGATCGAGACAGCCGGGCTCAGGCCCTCGATGAAGTCGACGTCGGGGCGGTCGACCTGCCCGAGGAACTGGCGGGCGTAGGCCGAGAGAGATTCCACGTACCGACGCTGGCCCTCGGCGAAGATCGTGTCGAAGGCGAGCGACGATTTTCCGGAACCGGAGAGACCGGTGAACACGACGAGCGAGTCTCGAGGAATCTCGAGATCGACGTTGTGGAGATTGTGCACGCGGGCGCCGCGAACACTGAGCTTGGAACCGTTATTTACCTTCGTAATCGACACTCACTGAGTCTACGCAGCGCTGCTGACAGTCCCGTACAGGTATGGATCCTCCGGCGACCTGCCGAGTATGTATATACTCAGTAATTATTATTAGTTCGAATTGTCGGAGGCCGTATGTCCGTTCGCCAGAGTCTGCTCGCCATCCTCGATCAGGGACCGTGCTACGGCTACCAGTTGCGCGCCGAATTCGACCGGCGCACCGGGTCGACCTGGCCGCTCAACGTGGGCCAGATCTACAACACCCTCGACCGGCTCGAGCGGGACGGGCTGGTGCAGAAGGCAGATATCGACGCCGACGGTCAGAACTACGTGGAGATCACGGCTGCCGGACGCGCGGAGGTGGCCGAGTGGCTCGGCTCCCCCGTCGTGCGCACCATGGCCACCCGTGACGAACTCGCCATCAAGCTCGCGATCGCCGTCACACTGCCGGGCGTCGACATCTCTCGGGTCATCCAGGTGCAGCGCACCGCAACGATGCGTACCCTGCAGGAGCTGACCCGGACGAAGAATACGACTGCCGACCCTGAGTCTTCTGAGGAACTGGCGTGGTTACTCGTGATCGACTCCCTGATCTTCGCGGCAGAGGCCGAAGCGCGCTGGCTCGACCATTCGGAGAGCCGGCTCACTCGGGCGCGGGCCGCCGGCTTCGCTGCCCCGCTTCCACTCAACACCGACGTGCCCAAGCGCGGTCGCCCCGCGAAGACGGCGCAGCACAACGCATGACCGGCCGCGCAACAGAAGGTGACACGCTGCTGCAGCTCGACGGCGTGTCGATGCAGTACGGGCGCGGCGAGACCGCGATCACGGCGCTCTCGGGGGTTGACCTCACGGTACGGCGCGGTGAACTCGTGGCGGTGATGGGGGCATCCGGTTCGGGCAAATCGACCCTGCTCACCGTTGCCGGCGGGCTCACCCCGCCGACAGCCGGTGAAGTGATCGTGGAGGGTCATTGGCTGAGCCAGCTCTCCGCCAAGGAACTCGCCACGCTGCGTCGGCGAAGCCTCGGTTTCGTTTTTCAGGACTTCAACCTGATTCCCTCGCTCACCGCCCTTGAAAACGTGAGCCTGCCGCTCGAACTCGACGGATGGACCTCGAAGAAGGCGCGGCACCCCGCTCGGGATGCCCTCAACCTAGTCGAACTGGGTGACCGAGCCCACCATTATCCGTCCGACCTGTCGGGCGGCCAGCAGCAGCGGGTGGCGATCGCCCGGGCCGTCGTGGGCGGCCGGTCGTTGATCCTCGCCGACGAGCCCACCGGAGCCCTCGACAGCACCACCGGCGAACTCGTGCTGCGGATGCTGCGTTCCCGGGTGGATGCCGGCGCCGGCGGCATCCTGGTGACCCACGATGCCCGGCACGTGGCCTGGGCCGACCGAGTCGTCTTCCTGCGCGACGGACGAATCGTGGATGAGTCGCGCGCCTCCGCGGTGTCGAGCCTGCTGCCCGGGCCCTCGGCATGAGCCGCGAACGGGGCTCCCTCTCGGGCGGACGTTCTGGTGGGCGTTTCGGTGGGACAAGGATCGCGTTCCGGATCGCCCGTCGCATGGCCGGCCAGTCCCCCGGCCGCAGCGCCCTGGTTGTCCTCCTCGTCGCGATCCCCGTGCTCGGCATGGTGGGAATCACCACCGTCGTGGCGAGCAACGAGGCCACCCCCGCCGAGCACGCCGTTCTCGAGCTCGGGTCAACCGAGGCCCGGGTACGAATCGTGTCCGCTCCCCAAACGACTCTGACACAGAGCCCGCTGAACGACGCGTATTGGAACCACAGCAACGACGGTGTTATCACGGACGGTCCGTCCCCGGAATCCGCCCCGATGACCGCGGCATCGTTGTTTCCTGCGAGCACGCGACTGCTGTCGATCAGGTCGACGGCCGTCGTTGCCGAGACGAAAAACGGTCTCGGCTCCTTTCCGGCCGTACAGGGACAACCATGGGACCCCGCGTTCGCGGGAAAATGGAACGTCACGGCGGGTGCCGTGCCCACTCATGACGACGAGATCATGGTGACTCCCGCCACGCTCGACCGCCTCGGAACGGCGATCGGATCGACCGCAACGTTCACCGCGCCCACCGCCGGGGCGTTCACCATCGTGGGCACACTCCGCAGCGCCAGCCTTGACGACGCGGCTATCGCGTTCTACGGACTGCCCGGCGTCTTCGACGGCGCCCTGCCCGACGATTCCGACCTGATGACTGAGTGGTACCTGCCCGACACCGCCCTGACATGGACAGAGATCGGCGAACTCAACAAACAAGGAGCCACCGTGCTCTCGCGCGACGTGCTCCTCGACCCGCCACCCAGAGGAACCTATGACGAGGGCTTCGACCGGTATGGGTCTGCTTCAGGCACGATCAGCGTCTTCATCACACTGCTGGGCGGGTTTGCCCTGTTCGAGGTGGCTCTCCTCGCTGGTGCCGCCTTCACGGTAGGCGCCCGAACCCAACAACGCACGCTTGCTACTCTCGCCAGCACAGGCGGCGACCGTCGCCTGTTCTTTCGCGTCGTCTCCTATGGCGGCGTCATTCTCGGCACTCTCGGTGCAGCCGTGGGAACAGCGCTCGGCCTCGGTGCCGCGTGGCTGTTCATGTGGTTCTCGGCGAATGGCAGCGCTAGCCGGTATCCCGGCTTCCACCTCGATGTGATCTCCCTGCTGGTCATCGCAGCCGCCGCTGTTCTGGCCGGCTGGTGCGCGGCTGCGGTTCCGGCTCGCGCTGCCGGCAAGATCGATGTTCTGGCGGCGCTCCGGGGTGCCCAGCGACCGCCCAAACCCACGCGACGCCGCCCGATCGCCGGGATCGCCCTTTTCGTTCTGGGAGCGGTGGTCACTGTCGTCGGAGGCCTTGTGCAGGTCAACGCATATGCTCCCGTTTACCGGCAGGTATCGTCCAATGTGGGCATCGGGCTCATCATCGCCGGCCCGGTGCTCATGCAGATCGGTGCCGTGTTCATCGCTCCGCTTATTCTGCGATGGGCCACTCGGTCGGCGTCACGATTCGGCCCGGGTGCGAGGCTGGCAACCCGCGATGTCGCTCGCAACCCCGGTCGCAGCGTTCCCGCCCTTGCGGCCATCATGAGCTGTGTCTTCGTAGCCTCGTTCGCGATGAGCCTCGTGGCCACCTTCGAGGTGAATTCTACGAAGGGGTACAGCTTCTCGGCCCCCCTCCACACCGCTGTGGTGAACCTCAACGCGTACGTCGACACGCCACCCTACGGCTATGAACTGCAGCAGACGGGGCCCGAGGTCGTTGCCGCCTTGAACAGTAGTTTTCCGGCGCAGGGGGCGCGGCTCCTGAGCAGCGCAGCAGAACCACCCTCGGCCTATTTCTACTCCGAGGGTGAGTCGAATCCGGACGGCAGCGCTATCGCCCCGCCCGCCGACGCGCCCGTTTTTCCTTACCCCCGAATCGACCCAGAGACGGTGTGCCCCAGCGACGCCGGCCGTTACGGTGCGAGTCCGGCGGAGACGCCCACCGACATCCGCTGCCCCACTCCCTCCTACCTCGCCACCATGATGTCGGTCCGAGATGATCACATCTGGGTCGGCGACAGCGCCGACCTCGCCGCCATACTCGGCGAGCCGGTCTCCACGGAATCTTCGGCAACCCTGGCTGCGGGCGGCGCGGTCAGCACCTATGACCAGTACCTCGTTGACGGAACGATCACCCTCGACTGGAGGCCCACTCTCGACTCGGCGCAGGCTCCCCAACGCAGCACCACGCTGGCTGGAAGCGTGCAGAAACCCCAGCATCCACTGCCCTACGCGATCTTCATGCTCGAGTCCACGGCGGACGCGTTGAACATGGACCATCGGCCATCGCTGGTCATGAGCACCCTCGGCGCCGCGCCCACCGTGGCACAGACCGACTCTGTGACGGGGGCAGTCGCTGCGGTGTCTTCGTACCTTGAGGTGGAGGTGGAGGAGGGTCCGGAATTGTATGGGGCGGCCTGGAGCTGGGCGCTGCTCACCCTCACAACCATCATCGCCCTGGTCACAGCGACGATCACCATCGGGCTCGCCCGAGCGGACGGGCACCGAGACAACGCGGTGCTCACGTCGCTCGGGGCCTCACCCCGAGTACGGCGGGCGTTCGGCTTCTGGCAGGCGGTGGTGATCGTGGGCCTCGGCAGCGTCATCGGAGTGCTGCTCGGCCTGGTGCCGTCACTGGCTCTCTCGCTGACCCGCGACACGTCGGGACAGTCACTGCTGCCGTTCGCCCCGCCGTGGCTGCAACTGGCGCTGATCGTCGTGGCACTGCCGGTGGTCGTGGCGATCGGCGCGGCCCTCACCGCGAGCGGCAACCGCACCCGGTTCAGCAATCGGTCCGCGTTCGATTGACCCCCCGGCAGCATCCGCGGTCGTGGCACTCATCCCGCCGCCCGGCACTCGTCTGAACGGGTGCCGGGCGCGCAAACGAGTGCCGCGAGGGTGCGGGCCTACTGCAGGTGGCCGGCCTTCTCCATCTGGCGGAGTTCACGTTTGAGCTCGGAGAGTTCGTCACGGAGGCGCGCGGCCAGCTCGAACTTCAGTTCACCGGCGGCCTCGAGCATCTGGGAGTTGAGGTCGGCAATGATCGACTCGAGATCGTTCGCGCCGTTGGCGGCCAGCCCCACCCGGCGAGTGGTCGACGAGCCCTTGCGCCGGGCGTCACGCCCCGCCAGCAGCTCGGCGGTGTCGGCCTCCTCACGGGCGAGCACGTCGGTGATGTCGGCTATGCGCTTGCGCAGCGGGGTGGGGTCGATGCCATGCAGCGTGTTGTACGCGACCTGCTTCTCGCGCCGGCGGTCGGTCTCGTCGATAGCCTTCTCCATCGACGCGGTGAGCCGGTCGGCGTACATGTGCACCTCGCCCGACACGTTTCGGGCGGCGCGCCCGATGGTCTGGATGAGCGAAGTGGCAGAGCGGAGGAAGCCCTCCTTGTCGGCGTCGAGGATGGCCACGAGCGACACCTCCGGCAGGTCGAGCCCCTCACGCAGCAGGTTGATGCCCACAAGCACGTCGTAGATGCCCGCCCGCAGCTCCGTGAGCAACTCCACACGCCGGAGTGTGTCGACGTCGGAGTGCAGGTAGCGCACCCGAACCCCGGCCTCGGTGAGGAAGTCGGTGAGGTTCTCGGCCATCTTCTTGGTGAGGGTCGTCACCAGCACACGTTCGTTGCGCTCGGTGCGGATCTTGATCTGTTCGAGCAGATCGTCGATCTGGCCTGCGCTCGGCTTGACCACGATTTGCGGGTCGATCAGGCCGGTCGGGCGAATGATCTGCTCCACGATGCCGTCGGCGATTCCCATTTCATACTTGCCCGGCGTCGCGGACAGGTACACGGTCTGGCCGACCCGATTCTTGAACTCGTTGAATTTGAGCGGGCGGTTGTCGAGCGCACTGGGCAGCCGGAAACCGTGTTCAACCAGAGTGCGCTTGCGCGAGGAATCCCCCTCGTACATGGCGCCGATCTGTGGCACCGTCACGTGCGACTCATCGATCACCATCAGGAAGTCATCTGGGAAGTAGTCGAGCAGGCAGTGCGGGGCCTCCCCCGCCTGCCGGGCATCAATGTGCCGCGAGTAATTCTCAATGCCGGAGCAGAAGCCGATCTGCTCCATCATCTCGAGGTCGAACGTCGTGCGCATGCGCAGCCGCTGGGCCTCGAGCAGTTTGCCCTCGCGTTCGAGCTGTTCGAGACGTTCGGCGAGTTCTGTCTGGATGGTGCCGATCGCGCGCTGCATCACGTCGTTGCTCGCCACGTAGTGGGAGCCAGGAAAAACGGCCACGGAGTCGAGTTTGCGCACGATGTCCCCGGTCAGCGGGTGCAGGCTGTGCAGGGCCTCGATTTCGTCGCCGAACATCTCGATGCGAATGGCGAGCTCTTCGTACATCGGGATGATCTCGATCGTGTCGCCGCGCACGCGGAAGTTTCCGCGGGAGAAGTCCACGTCGTTGCGCTGGTACTGCATGGCGACGAACTTGCGCACGAGCCAGTCCCGGCTGACCTTCTGGCCCACCTGGAGGGCAACCATGGCCTCCATGTAGCCTTCCGGCGTGCCGAGGCCGTAGATGCACGACACCGTGGACACCACAATGACATCACGGCGGCTGAGCAGGGAGTTCGTGGTGGAGTGGCGCAGCCGCTCCACCTCCTCGTTGATCGAGGAGTCCTTCTCGATGAAGGTGTCGGTCTGCGGTACGTAGGCCTCCGGCTGGTAGTAGTCGTAGTACGACACGAAGTACTCGACCGCGTTGTTGGGCATCAGCTCGCGAAACTCATTCACGAGCTGGGCCGCGAGGGTCTTGTTGTGCGCGAGCACGAGCGTGGGCCGCTGCACCTGCTCGATGAGCCAGGCCGTGGTCGCCGACTTACCCGTACCCGTGGCACCGAGCAGAACGATGTCGGTTTCACCCGCGTTGATGCGGGCGGTGAGGTCGGCGATCGCGGAGGGCTGATCGCCGCTCGGGGTGTACTCGCTGACGACCTCGAACGGGTTGACTGAGCGCGTGGGTTCCATAGGGATATTCTACAAAACGCCACCGACAGCACGCCGTGCGCGCTCCCAGACTTCGTCGGCTTGAATCAGGGTCTGCTCGATCGTTCCCGTGTTGTCGATCACGACGTCGGCAATAGCCAGGCGTTCCTCATCGCTGGCCTGGGAGCGGATGCGAGCGGATGCTTCGGCGTGGCTGAGAGCGCGTTGGCTGACCATCCGTTCGATCCGGGTGTCTGCCTCGGCGTGCACGACGACGATGAGGTCGAAGGCCAGCCGGCGGTCCGCCGCCGCTTCAGCCAGCAGGGGCACGTCATACACCACGATGGCGTGCGGGTCTTTCGCTCCCGCCTCCTCGATGAGCTGCTGCGTGCGGCTCCACACCTGGGGGTGCGTGATGACGTTGAGACGTTCCCGACTCTCCGCGTCGGTGAAGATGATCGCGCCCAGGGCGGCCCGGTCCAGACTCCCGTCGGATGTCAGCACCGCGTTGCCGAACTCAGCGGCGATGGCGGCTAGTCCGGGTGTGCCGGGCGCTACAACCTCACGGGCGAGCAGGTCGGCGTCGATATGCACCGCTCCGCGTTCAGCGAGGCGTGCCGCGACGGTGCTCTTGCCCGACGCGATCCCGCCGGTGAGTGCAATGAGATACATCCGAGCAATGCTATCGGTCACTGACCGCGGGCAAAACCGGTAATTTTCGCGACACGCCGCGCAGGACGCCGTGGGGTTACCCCAGCCGGTTCGACACCGCGTGTCGCAGAATCACCGGTTGTGCGTACGGATGAGGAAAAAAACAGGCCGCACCCCAAGGGGTACGGCCTGTTTTCGTCGTGCGTGGTGCTGGTAGTGCTTCGGTGCTAGTTGCCGCCGGACAGCTTCTCGCGGAGGGCCGCGAGTGCTTCGTCGTCGGCGAGCGTGCCGGCGCCAGCCGACTCGCTCGAGAAGGCAGAGCCGGCCGGAGCGACGTCGCTGGGGGCAGCGATCTCGTCGTTCGCGGAAGCAACCTGCTTCTTGTGGGCTTCCCAGCGAGCCTGGGCTGCAGCGTAGTCCTGCTCCCACTTTTCGCGCTGCTCGTCGAAGCCTTCGCGCCACTCGTTGGTCTCGGAGTCGAAGCCTTCGGGGTACTTGTACTGACCCTTGTCGTCGTACTCGGTGAGCATTCCGTAGAGCGCCGGGTCGAACTCGGTGCCCTCGGGGTCGACACCATCGTTGGCCTGCTTGAGGCTCAACGAGATGCGGCGACGCTCGAGGTCGATGTCGATGACCTTGACAAAGACCTCGTCGCCGACAGAAACAACCTGCTCGGCGAGCTCGACGTGCTTGCCGGACAGCTCGCTGATGTGCACGAGACCCTCGATGCCCTCTGCAACGCGAACGAACGCGCCGAAGGGAACGAGCTTGGTGACCTTACCCGGTGCAACCTGGCCGATGGCGTGGGTGCGGGCGAATACCTGCCACGGGTCTTCCTGCGTTGCCTTGAGGGACAGCGAGACACGCTCGCGGTCAAGGTCAACCTCGAGGATCTCGACGGTGACTTCCTGACCGACCTCGACGACCTCGCTGGCGTGCTCAATGTGCTTCCAGCTGAGCTCGGAGACGTGAACCAGACCGTCAACGCCACCCAGGTCGACGAACGCACCGAAGTTGACGATCGACGAGACGACGCCCTTGCGGACCTGTCCCTTCTGGAGGTTGTTGAGGAACGTGGTGCGGCTCTCGGACTGAGTCTGCTCGAGCAGCGCACGACGCGACAGCACAACGTTGTTGCGGTTCTTGTCGAGTTCGAGGATCTTGGCCTCGATCTCCTGGCCCAGGTACGGGGTCAGGTCGCGAACGCGGCGAAGCTCGATGAGCGAAGCCGGCAGGAAGCCACGAAGTCCGATGTCAACGATGAGTCCACCCTTGACGACCTCGATGACCGAACCGGTGACAACACCGTCGGCCTCCTTGATCTTCTCAACATCGCCCCATGCACGCTCGTACTGAGCGCGCTTCTTCGAGAGGATGAGGCGGCCTTCTTTGTCTTCCTTCTGAAGAACGAGGGCCTCGACCAGGTCGCCGACCTTGACAACCTCGGAAGGGTCAACGTCGTGCTTGATGGAGAGTTCGCGGGAGGGGATGACACCCTCGGTCTTGTAGCCCACGTCGAGGAGAACCTCGTCGCGGTCGATCTTCACTACGGTGCCTTCGATGAGGTCGCCGTCGTTGAAGAATTTCAGAGTCTTTTCGACCGCGGCAAGAAAGTCTTCAGCAGATCCAATGTCGTTGATGGCGACCTGCTTGGGTGCCCGTTCGGTCGTTGCGATTGTCATGTAGTAGTTGCTCCAGGATGGGCATTAATTAGGCCACACGCGGCAAGAAAACTGATGTGATGCAAAATGGGTGTTCCGCGCGTGGCAGCGGATAGTTCGTCACAAACGTGACATTTCATCCTAGCTATCAGACGTGGTCCGGGGCAAGCCGAGCCGACCGCGCCGAACCGTGAATAATGGCGCGAAGCGCGGGTTCGAGGTGCGAATAGGAGAAGCGATAACCACTCTCGAGCAGTCGCTCCGGAATCACCCAGCGACTCTTCAGGACGAGTTCGGTCTCGGTTCGAATCATGGCCGTTCCGAACTCGAGCAGCCAGCGCGGTGCCGGCAGGCCTACGGGCACCCGCAGCAGCCGTCGGAGCGTGCGCATCACCGTGCGGTTATCAGAGACCTCAGGGGCAGAGAGATTAACGACGCCGTCGATCTCGGGATGTTCGGTAAGAAAGCGGATGGCGCCGCGCACGTCCTCGATGTGGATCCAGCTGAATCGTTGCCTGCCGTGTCGGGTACCTACCTCATGAAAGGTTCCCGCCGTCCGCCGCGCGGCGGAGGCGAACCAGCGACCGTCCAGGTGCGGCCCGCCGAGGCCAGCCTTCACCAGGCGCATGAGGGGGCGCAGGGCGCTTCCGTCGTCGAGGACGATCGCCATCCGCAGGGCCACACGTCGTGTGCCGGGCAGGTCGGCTCGGAAGAATTCCGCCTCCCAGGCGGTGGCAATAGACACTGAGAACCCCGCTCCGATATTTCCGGACGCCTCGGTCATCGCGCGGTCATCAGCATGCCGGTAGATCGTTGCCGTCGAGGAATTCAGCCAGACGGGGGGCGGTACGGCGCAGGCCTGCACCGCGGTTGCCAATTCCCGGGTGGTCTCCACACGCGAACGCAGGATCTCCGCTCTGTTGGCAGACGTGTACCGGCAGTTCACGCTCTTGCCGGCCAGGTTGATGAGCAGGTCGGCACCGTCGAGGAGGGTGGTGATGGCGGCGGTCTCTCCCCACGCCGCGTCCTGCCCCTGACGCCCGACAATGTCGACCACGTCGCCGTTCGCGCGGAACGTTTCGGCGAGGTATCGCCCGATGAAGCCGGAGCCACCGGCGATGACAATGCGCCTGCTCATGAGGGTGCCTCCCCGGGTTGAATCGAATACCGGAAAGATCCGACGTATTCGTACACCCTACCGACGAGCGGAAGGTCGACCGTGAGCCGCACACGCTGGCGGTCGGCGAGATCGTCGAAGCTCTCCCGGAGGTGGACCGTGGGCGCGCAGAAGCGCGGCACCGGCAGGCTCCGCCCGAAGAAGCGCACGGCGACCTGCGTGGAATCCAGATGCAGGGCCTCGTCGACGATACGGGCACGAAGACGCGTTTCCATGCGCCCGCTGCGCCCGAGGGTGTCGCGGAGACCCTCGGCATCCGTTGAGATGGAATCGACCATGTGCCGAGGGCCGGCCGCGAAATCGAAGCGCCGAACGGCCGCGACCAGGCCAGCTCCCGGCCGGTTGACCACGCGGAAAGCGACGTCGTGTTCCCAGACCGGGAACAGCACCCCCTCGCGGGCCAGCAGAGCCAGCAACGGCCAGAGCCACCGCCGAGGGGTCCCTACAGTGTCGAACGAGCCCCAACCGAGACCGTGGTGGCCAACGGGGATAGCCGAGAAGTAGGCGACCAAACGCGGATGCAGACCGGTGAGGTCGCCGCAGAGGGCAACCTCGTACGGCGAGCGACCGACCACTGGGCTAGTTCAGCAGGGCGGAGCGGAGGGTGTCGAGTCCGACCCCGCCGAGATTGAGCGCCCGGCGGTGGAAGTCCTTGATCGAGAAGGCGGCGCCTTCCCGGGCTGCCGCCTCGTCGCGAAGCTGCTCCCAGATGCGCTGTCCCACCTTGTATGACGGGGCCTGGCCGGGCCAGCCGAGGTACCGGTTGACCTCGAACTTCACGAAGCTGTCGTTCATGTTCACGTTCTGGCGCAGGAAGTCGAACGCGTAATCAGCGGTCCACACGCCCTTGCCATCGGGGCGCTTCTTGCCCAGATGCACTCCGATGTCCAGGACCACGCGAGCAGCGCGCATCCGCTGTCCATCGAGCATGCCGAGACGGTCGGCCGGGTCGTCGAGAAAGCCGAGCTGCTCCATCAGGCGCTCAGCGTAGAGCGCCCAGCCCTCGGCGTGGCCCGACGTTCCGGCGAGCTGGCGACGCCACGTGTTGAGTGTCGCGCGGTTGTAGACGGCCTGACCGATCTGCAGGTGGTGACCCGGAACACCCTCGTGGTACACGGTGGTGAGCTCACGCCAGGTGTCGAATTCGGTGATGCCGACGGGCACAGACCACCACATGCGGCCCGGGCGCGAGAAGTCGTCGGTGGGACCCGTGTAGTAGATTCCACCCTCCTGGGTGGGGGCGATCATGCACTCGATGGTCTTGATCTCGTCGGGGATGTCGAATTGGGTCTTCGAGAGCTCTGCGACGGCGTGGTCGCTCGTCTCCTGCATCCACTTCTGCAGGGCGGCCGTGCCGTGCAGCTTGCGGCTCGGGTCGGTGTCGAGAAAAGCGATGGCCTCGAGGACGCTCGCCCCGGGCTTGATCTGGTCGGCGATGCTCTCCTGCTCGGCCACCATGCGGCCGAGTTCTTCGATGCCCCAGTCGTAGGTTTCGTCGAGGTCGATCGTCGCGCCGAGAAACTGGCGCGATTGCAACGCATACAGGTCACGGCCGATGGCGTCCTCCTCGGTGGCTGCGGCGTCGAGTTCGCCCCCCAGGAAGTCACCGAGCTTGCGGTAGGCGGCCGCGGACACGCGCGCGCCGGCATTCAGGTCGTTCGCGAGCGAAGCGGGCAGGTTGCCGCTCTTCAGGCTGGCATCGGCCGCGAAGTGTGCAAAGAAGCCATCGTTGGCCTGGTGCCGTCGCACCTGCGCGAGTACCTCGCGAACCTGGCGCCGGGCTGGCGTGACCCCCTTCTCAATTCCCAGGCGAAGAGTCTCGATGTAGCCGTCGATCGCGGCCGGCACCGCGCCGAGGCGAGAGGAAATGTTCGACCAGTCTTCGACCGTGTCAGTGGGCATGAGGTCGAAGATGTCACGGATGCCCTGGGCCGGGGATGCGATGACGTTCAGGTCCCGCAGCTGCAACTCAGCATCGGAGCTCTCCACGTCGAGAGCAAGGGTACTCCGAAGGTCGGTCTTGGTCACCGTGTCCACGTCGTCTACGGCGGTGGCCGCATCCAGCAGGGTGATGACCTGTTGTGCCTCAGCGATGAAGCGCTCGTGGCCGGCCGGAGAGAAATCGCCGAAGCGTCCGTCTCCCTCCGTGCGGCCGATGTAGGTGCCCACCGTGGGGTCGAGATCGACGAGGGTATCAACCCACGCCTCGGCGATCTGGTCGATTGCCGTGGCAGTTCGCGCAGTGTCGTGTGTCATGGCTAGAGCCTAGGACACGCGACGAGGGCACCTGCGGAGGAATCCCCACGTTCGCGGTCTCTCTCGCAGGTCAGGGAGCCGCGCGCAGGCGGAATTCGCGGAGCCACGAGGGAATCTCCTCGGCCGGCAAGGGTCGTGAGAAGAGGTAGCCCTGGCAGAGGTGGGTGCCGATCCGTTGGAGCTCGACCATCTGCTCGACGGATTCGACCCCTTCGGCAATCACATCGAGATCGAGGGCGCGCGCGAGGCTCACAATGGCCTCGACGATCGACAGCGAGCGTGGGTCATGTCCGACCAGCGGGTCGATAAACGATTTGTCGATCTTCAGGGTCTGCACGGGCATCGTGCGGAGATAGCCGAGGGCGGCATACCCGGTACCGAAATCATCGACAGAGAGCTGAACCCCCAGGGCATGCAAGGCGTGCAGCGTGTCCAGCGCAGTCTCAAAATCGTGAATCACCATGGATTCGGTGATCTCGAGGTGTAACGAGTGCGGATCCAGCCCCGTCTTTGTCAGCACCTCGAGCACATTCCCCAGCAAACCGGGATCCCTGAGCTGCACAATCGACAGGTTCACGGCCATCGTCAGCCCGCGCCCGTGTTCCTCCATTTCCAGCCAGCGCATGGCTTGCGCGGCAGCCTCGCGCAGAACCCACTGCCCGATCGGAACGATCAAACCGCTCTCCTCCGCGATGGGGATGAAATCCATGGGAGGTATCAATCCCCGGGTGGGATGATGCCACCGAATAAGTGCTTCAAAACCGGAGACGTCTCGTGTGGAGAGTTCGATAATGGGCTGGTAAAAAACGCGGAGCTCCCCATTATCGAGGGCACGGGCGAGCTCGAGTTCGAGTTTGAATCGGTCGGACGATGCCTGATGGGTCTCTGCGGCGTAGAGACTGGATTGGCCGCGCCCCGAGGTCATCGCCTGGTACATGGCACTTTCAGAATTGCTCAGCACGTCAGCGACATTCTCGTGTCCCTCGGCCACGACGATTCCCACGCTGACGGTCATGAAGATGTCCCGCCCCTGGATGACGAACGGTTCCGTGTCGAGTCGCACGATCCGATCGACCAGCCGTTGGGTGTTTGGCCACGTGAGATTTTCACAGACGATCACGAATTCTCCGCCGCCGAAACGGGCCAGAATGTCGGTGGCGCGCACGATGGAGTGCATGCGTCTGACGAGCTCCAGCACGATGCGGTCGCCCACGGTGCGACCGTACGCATCGTTGATCTGCTTGAGCTTATCCAGGTCGAAGAACAGGACGCCGACCGGGCAGCCGGACACTCGGGCCCGGGCGAGGGAATCCTCCAAGGTCGACGCGAGCAGACGCCGGTTGGCGAGACCAGTGAGCGGATCATGCAGGGATTGAAACTCCAGAAGTTGCTCCGCCTGGCGTCGACCGGTGATGTTGCGCAGCTGGACGAACGAGGTCGGGGAGGCCGGATCCGCGTGCGGAACAGAGAAGATGGTTTCTTCCACCCACAGAATCTCCCCGCCCGGGCGAACGCAGCGGACCTCAGTCTGGGATCCTTCCGCCCCGACGAGCAGGCGCTGCGCTGGCCCGAGGGGGTCCTGGTCTAGGAAATCCGACAAGGAATGACCGAGGATTCCGTCCTGGTCGCGGCCCAGTAGCTCGCAGGTCGCGGGATTCACTCGCAGGAATCGTCCGGCCACGTCGACGATCGCCATGCCGATTAGCGATCGATCGAACCCCAGTTCACAATTAGCCTCGGCAAGGTTCAACTTGGCCACCGCGACGTGCATGTCCGTGACATCGAGCATGGTGCCGAGCACGCGCCACGGGGACCCGTCGAGCACGTAGCCCACGTTGGTGCGCGACCGCACCCAGCGAATTTCGCCAGAGGGCCGCACGATTCTGAACGCGATGTCCGTGGCAGTTCCGCCCACATTCACCTCGTCGATGGTGGCCTCGACCCGCTGCCGGTCCTCTGGATGCACCGCGGCGAGTACAAGGTCCGTGGACGGTTTCTGGTCGTCGGAGAAGCCGAAAATCCGTCGAAATCCCGCCGACCACTGTCGCTCGCCCGTCGCCACCTCAACCTCGAAACTGCCCGCATCACTCGACGATTCCACGAGGGCTGCCAGCATCCGAGAGGCCGTTTCGACTCGCTGGCGATCTGAAATATCCCGAATCGCGCTGGAGACGAGAACGCCTCCGGCCGTACTGAGGGGGCTGAGGCTCACCTCGACCGGGAATTCCGATCCGTTCTTGTGCTCGGCGTGAATAGACAGGGTGGATGCCATCGGCCGAAAATGCGGAGATTGCGCATACGCGTCGACATGTCTTTGATGGTGCCGCCTCAGGCGAGCCGGAATGAGCATTTCGATATTCTCACCGAGGAGTTCTTCCCGCGGATACCCGAACAGGCGCTCGGCCTGCGCATTCACGAGGACGATTTCGCCGTGTGAGTTCGTGACGACCATGGCGTCAGGGGCAGACTCGACCAGAAGGGGGATGTCCTGTGCGGACACGCTGCGGATCGGCGCGCCGGAGGGATCGGGCGGTGTCACGTGGGCAGTACCCTCTTCTGAATTCCCTGGCGACACGGCCTTGGTCCTTGTATTCCCCGGCGGTGACTGACCGGCAAACCGCGTGGTCTGCCGGCGTCAAACGCGCTGAAAATCACGTTACACGAGCAGGCGGTCTACCGGTATTTTTTCTGAATCAGTGCGCAGCGTCGTCCCAGTTGGCACCCCGGCCGACCTGCACGTCGAGCGGCACCAGCAGTTCGACTGCAGTGCTCATTCGGTGGGTCACCACATCCCGGAGCGCGTCCCACTCCCCAGGGGCCACGTCGAAAATCAACTCGTCATGGACCTGGAGCAACATGCTTGATTCCATGTTGTGCTGCCCGAGATCACTGGCAATTCCGTTCATGGCGATCTTCATGATGTCGGCGGCGGATCCCTGAATCGGAGCGTTGAGCGCGGCGCGTTCGGCGTTTTCCCGAAGCGCGCGGTTGGGGCTGTGCAACTCAGGGAACGGGCGACGTCGACCGAAGATCGTTTCGGTGTACCCATCGACCTTGGCCTGTTCGACCACGTGGCGCAGGTAGTCACGCACCGCCCCGAATCGGGCGAAGTAGTCGGTCATCAGCTGCTTCGCCTCCTTCGATTCGATGCGCAGCTGCTTCGACAGGCCGAAGGCGCTCAGCCCGTAGGCAAGCCCGTAGGACATCGCCTTGACCTTGCTGCGCATTTCGGAGGACACGTCTTCCGGAGCGACGCCGAAGATCCGCGAGCCAACGAAACGGTGCAGGTCCTCCCCCGCGTTGAACGCTTCGATGAGTCCGGCATCTTCCGACAGGTGCGCCATGATGCGCATCTCGATCTGCGAGTAGTCGGCCGTGAGTAGACATTCGCTGCCGGCGCCGGCCTGGAAGGCGGCACGGATGCGGCGACCCTCCTCCGTGCGCACGGGGATGTTCTGCAGGTTGGGGTCGGTCGATGAGATGCGACCTGTGGAGGATCCGATCTGCACGTAGGTGGTGTGGATGCGACCGGTCGGATCGATTGCCTTGTCCAGGGTTTCCACGATCTGGCGCAGCTTCGTGGCGTCGCGGTGTTTCAGGAGCAGGTCGAGGAACGGATGCGGGTTGCTCGCCTGCAGATCGGCGAGGGCACCGGCATCCGTTGAGAAGCCCGTCTTGTTCGAGCGGGTTTTCGGCATCTCCAGCTGAGTGAAGAGAACATCCTGCAGCTGCTTGGGGGAACCGAGATTGACCTCGCGGCCGATCTCCGCATAGGCGCTCGTGGCGAGCAGTGCGGTCTTCTCGCCCAACTCGTGGGACAGCGTTGATAGCTGGTCGTGGGAGACGGCAACGCCGGTGAGCTCCATGTCGACCAGGGCCATCAACGTGGGCATCTCGATGTCGGAGAGTACGCGGAGGGATCCCGAATCGAGTGTCTCGATCACGGCGGCCGCAACGCGCAGGGTGTACCAGGCCTGCATCGGCACGCCACCCCCGGCCGACTCATCCGGTACCAGCTGGTTGGGGTCTGTGACAGGAAGTTCTTCCTGGAGGTAGCGGCTGACAAGGTCGGCCAGGGTCTTGTCCGGTGCGCCCGGCCGCATGAGCCAGCCCGCCACGAGAGTATCGATGACAAGCCCGGCGAAGGCGACGCCGCTTCGACGCAGGGCCTTGATCTGGTTCTTCGCGTCGTGCATGATCTTGGGAGCGTCGCTGGCGAGCCAGGCTTCCACCGGCGCGTAGTCGGCGCGGCCAGCCTGCCACGGCAGGTTGATGGTCTCCGTGAGGCTGGACAGACCGAAGCCGATCGCCTTGCCCTCGTAGGTCTCGACGGTGAAGCCCAGCCCCGCAGGGGCGGCAGCCGTAGATCGCGCGATCCAGGCCGCGAGTTCCTCGTCTAGCAGGTCCTGCGCGGGGGGCGCGACGGGCGCTGCGGGAATCTCTTCCGCAGCCGGGCTCGATTCAGGTCCAGCGGATGCTGAAGGCGCCTCTGCGCCCTCGATCTTCAGAACCCTGTCAAGAAGGGTCTTGAACTCGAGGCGGGTGAAGACATCACGTACGGCATCCGCATTCATCGGCACGCGCGTGAGGTCGTTCGGACCGACAGGCAACTCCAAGGTCGTGATGAGGTGATTCAGGCGGCGATTGCGGATCGCGTTCTCCTTCTGCTCTCGCAGGTTGTTACCGACGACACCCTTGATTTCGTCTGCGTGCTCGAGGATTCCGTCGAGGCTGCCATACAGGCCAAGCCATTTAACCGCCGTCTTCTCGCCGACCTTGGAGACGCCGATCAGGTTGTCGCTCGTCTCTCCCACGAGGGCCGCGACATCCGGATACTGGCCGGGGTCCACGCCATAGCGCTCACGAACTCGTGCCGGGTCGTAGCGCGTGAGGGCAGATACACCCTGGCTGGCCGGGTACAGCAAGGTCACCTTGTCATTGACCAGCTGGATTGTGTCGCGGTCACCGGACACCACCAGCACGTCAAATCCCGCTTCGGCACCCCGCACCGACAGGGTCGCGAGGATATCGTCGGCCTCGAAATCCTCCTTGGTGATGGTCGTGATGTTCATGGCCGCAAGGGCTTCCTGCAGCAGGGGGATCTGGCCGAGGAATTCCACCGGAGTGGCATTGCGCGTGCCCTTGTACTCAGGGTACTCGCGGGTTCGGAAGGACGCGCGTGAGATGTCGAAGGCCACGGCGATGTGCGTGGGCTTTTCGTTGCGCAGCAGGCTCAACAGCATGGACAGGAAGCCATGAATGGCATTCGTGTGCTGCCCGTCCCGGGTCTGGAAGCTGTCCACGGGCAGGGCGAAGAACGCCCGAAACGCCAGGGAATGGCCATCGATGATCATGAGGGTAGGCTTTTCTGAATCCAACACGCTCCCAGCCTACAAGCGTCATCGGCCCGGAGCCTGGCACTACGACCAAAGGTGATCATGACAAATCGGACCGAAGACGCACTCGCCTGGGTGATGGAGCGCGGCTGCGGCGCCCTCGCCGACAAGATGGGGCTTGAATTCACCGAGTTCAGCGTTGATCGGGCTGTCGCACGGATGCCCGTGCACGGCAACACGCAGCCGGCCATGCTGCTGCACGGCGGCGCCTATGTCGTACTCGGGGAGTCTCTCGGATCGATGGCCGCAAACCTGCACGCCGGCGTCGGCAAGCTCGCCGTGGGAATCGAGATCAACGCCACGCACAATCGTTCGGCTACGGCAGGCTGGGTCACCGGGGTCTGCACGCCGATCCACCTCGGTCGTACCCTGACGACGCATGAAATCGTTGTGAGCGATGATCAGGGCCGACGCTGTTCCACGATCCGCATCACGAACCTGATCAAGGAAATGCCCGCCACAACCTAGCCCCGCACGGCTGAAAGGGCGGTTGGCCCCACCGATTCGGTGGGGCCGACCGCCCTTTCAGACCTCGAGCGGAGCGCTACTTCTTGGCGCTGAGCTGCTCGATGATGGCCTGTGACACATCGTGCATGGTGAGGCGACGATCCATCGACGCCTTCTGGATCCAACGGAATGCCTCTGGTTCGGTGAGCCCCATCTTCTCGTTGAGCAGGCCCTTGGCCCGGTCGACGAGCTTGCGGGTCTCAAAACGCTCCACGAGGTCGGCGACCTCTGCCTCGAGGGTGATGATCTGGCTGTAGCGCGACAGGGCGATCTCGATCGCCGGCAACAGGTCGTTCGGGGTGAAGGGCTTGACCACGTACGCGAGGGCTCCTGCCTCGGTCGCCCGTTCGACGAGCTCCTTCTGACTGAAGGCCGTGAGCAGCACGACGGGGGCGATGTGCTCCTTCGACAGGCGCTCGGCAGCGCTGATGCCGTCGAGTTGAGGCATCTTCACGTCCATGATGACGAGGTCGGGGCGAAGTTCCCGTGCAAGGGCCACCGCAGTCTCTCCGTCACCGGCTTCGCCGACAACTTCAAAGCCGTTGTCACGGAGAATTTCGACGATGTCGAGGCGGATAAGGGACTCATCCTCCGCGACGACAACGCGACGGGGAGGGGTGGGGGTGCTGTCTTGGTCGGTCACGACCAAAAGCCTACGGTATTCTGGAGCTGTAGATGTGAGCCGGTGTGGCGGAATGGCAGACGCGGAGCACTCAAAATGCTTTGTTCGAGAGGACGTGTGGGTTCGAGTCCCACCACCGGTACCGTGCAAAATACGTGAAACCCCCGATAAGACGGGGGTTTCACCTATTTAACGTGCCAGAGAATGTAGCCAGGACCGCGGCCACCACGTCGGATTGCGCCCGGGTCGGATCGAAAACGAGCCATTCGAGCCCCACCAGCAGTGTGGCGCCGAAGACTCCGCTGGCCATGAGATTGGTCGTTTGCGTGTCGGATTCGTCGGGCAGTGCCTCAGCGATGGCGACGGCGAATTCGGCCAGGGCCTGGTGCCGGAAGGCAAATGATGATTCCTGCCAGGACCGGTCCGTGCGGAACAGTTCACCGGCGATGACCTTGGCCAGAGCTGTGTTGGCGGCGATGCGCTCGAGCAGAGTGCCCACGAGCGCCTCGATGGCCTCCCACCCGCGTCGGCCCACGCGGGCCGAACGCAGGGCGTCGGTCAGACCGGACATGCCCTCGAGAAGCAGGCCTTCGAAGATCTTGTCCTTCGACGCGAAGTTGTAATACAGCGTGCCCTTAGCCACGCCCGCCCGCTCGGCCACATCATCCATGGTCGTACCTGTGATGCCGCGCTCGGCCGCCAAGGCGAGTGCCGCGTCCAATATGGTTCGTTTCGTGCCGGTTTCGCGGGGCATGTCGCCGTCTCCTTGATTCTGTACTGACTAGTCAGTATATTGGGCTGACGCCTTGGTGCACCGACGCACGTCTGATATTTCCGCAACGGGCGCACCATCCGCAATTCAGAAACAGGTCTCAGGCCCATGCGCGTCATCCTCACTTCGGTCACCAAGGGTTCCCACGATTCCTCGCTGCCGCCCACAAGCCTTGAATTCGCCAGCGGCACCGTCACACTCGCTCGAGCGGAGACCGAGCGCCGCCCTACAGTGCTGGGCCTGATTGCGAGTGGGCGCATGCGTGCGGATCGGGGCGCGGTCACGATCGACGGAGTCTCGGACTACTCGGAAATGCGCAACCGCATCGCCCTCGTCGACGCACCCGGAGTCTGCGAGCCCGCCGACGATGTCACCGTGGCCCGGGTCGTTGCCGAGGAACTCATGTTCGCCGGGCGTTCTAGCAGTCGGGCGAGCGTTCTCAGTGTCCTGGACAGCCTGGAACTGCGAGACGTCAGCCGCTCTGCCCTTGCTGACCTGGCCCCGAGCCGCCGCATCCGCTTGCTCACTGAGCTCGCGGTCGTGCGCGAGGGCGTCGAAGCGCTCGTGGTCTGTTCCCCCGATCGGCACGGGGGCGACCCGTTGGAGTGGTGGACACTGCTCGAGGGCCTGGCCACGCGGGGCTACGCCGTCCTCGCGATCGCAGGAGACGCCTCCGCACACGCCATCGGCGGCCTTCTGCGCGAAGGAGCGGATGCCCGATGAAAATTCTCGCAATGGTTCGCGCCGAGGTCGCGCGACTGACCTCCACGCTGATGTCCAGAATTGCTCTCGTCGCACTTCTCCTGGTTCCCGTGCTCTACGGAGGGCTCTATCTGTGGGCCAACCAAGACCCCTATGCGGGACTCGACCGGGTGCCGGTCGCTCTCGTGATGACCGATGCCGGCGCAGACGTCGAAGGCGCACCACACAACTACGGCGACGAGGTCGCTACGCAGCTCGTCGACGACGGCAGCTTTCAGTGGCACCGGGTTTCCGCTTCCACCGCGAAGGCCGGCGTTGCCGACTCGACGTACGACTTCAGCGTCACGATTCCGGCAGATTTCTCCACCGCCATTGTCTCGACCGCCGGCGACGCACCGCGCCAAGCAACGATCACGCTCTCGACCAACGACACGACGAGCTACCTGGCCTCAACGATCGGCAACCAGGCCGCCAAGACCCTCCGTGAGGCGATTGTGCAGAAGGTCAACGAGCAGGCCGCGTCGGGCTTCCTCATCGGTCTCTCTGACGTGCGGTCGAACCTCGTCACGGCGACTGACGGGGCTGCCCAGATGACGGACGGGGCTGACTCCGCGGGACGCGGAGCGGCCCAGCTCGCGGATGGGGCCGCACAGCTCGCCGCCGGGGCGCACAGCTTCACGGCCGGGCTCGACGAGCTCGCCGACGGCACGGGGAGAGTCTCCACTGGCGCCGACGACCTCGCCGGCGCGACCGAGGCCGTTGCCGCAGGGACCGCCAAGGTGTCCGACGGCGCGATAACGCTCGCGGAAGGCACCGAACGAGTCGCGAGCGGAACCGAAGAGGTGTCCCAGGGTGCTGGCACCATCTCGTCGGGACTCACCCGCCTCACGGCGGCGCAGTACGCGGCAGAGCAGGCCGGGTCGGCCACGTCAGATTCCCTCTCCACCGCGCGCGCCGACATCCGTTCCCAGCTCGAACAGGATGGCCTTATGACCTCGGAGATTGACTCGGTCGTGGCGCGTCTAGACGAGCCCACGGCCTCCCTTGCCGCCACCGGCACACTCCTGCAGGGCCTGGGAGTCCAGTCAGATCGCCTTCAGAAGGCCGGAGCGTCTCTCTCGGCGGGCGCAACCCAGGCGGCGTCGGGCGCGGCCCTGACGCAGGCCGGCGCCGTCACGCTGCGCAACGGTGCGACGCAGACAGCCGCTGGCGCATCCCAAACGTCGGAGGGCGCGCAGGCGCTCAGAGTCGGCTCGGCGGCCGCCCACACGGGCGCCGTGCAGGCGGCTGAAGGGGCCGGCGACGCCGAGTCCGGCGCCGTCAGTCTCGAAGCGGGCGCGCAGACCCTGCGTGAGGGCCTCGGCGAGCTCAAGTCCGGTGCCGCAGACCTTCGCGACGGGCTGCAGACCGGCGTCGACCAGATACCGGAGTCCGACTCCGGCTTGCGCGGCCTGCAAGGCGCGACGATCGCAGACCCCGTGGACCTCAACACCGCGGCCGTCACGTCGGCCGGCACGTACGGGGCCGGCCTCGCACCCTTCTTTGTCAGCCTGGCGGGTTGGATCGGCATCTACGCCCTCTTCCTGATCGTCAAGCCTGTCTCACGCCGCGCGATCACCGCCCTGCACTCGCCCATCAAGATCACCCTCGCCGGCTGGCTCACCCCAGGGCTGCTCGGCATGGTGCAAATGGCGGCTCTCTTCGCGATCGTGGCCGGGGTGCTGCACTTCACGGTGCACAATCCGGTGGGCACCTACGCCATGATGGGGCTGGCCGCCCTGACGTTCGCGGCGATTATCCTTGCACTCAACGTGTGGCTCGGCAGCGTCGGGCAGTTCATCGGGCTCGTACTGATGGTGGTGCAACTCGTCACGGCCGGGGGCACCTTCCCCTGGCAAACCCTGCCCGCTCCGTTGGATTGGCTGCACCATGTCGTTCCGATGAGTTATGCCGTGGACGGCATCCGCCAACTCATGTACGGAGGAAACCCGACAACGGCCTGGGCCGACGCGGGTGTGCTGCTGCTCTGGCTCGCGGGCGCGCTGGTGCTGACGGTGATCGGAGTGACGCGCATGACCCATTTCCGCACGCTGCGCGACTTACGGCCGAGCCTCATCGGCTAGCGTGCCGGACGGCCCGGGGTAGAAGGGAGGTCAGGCAGAAGAGCTCCTGTGACTTTCCCTGCGCCCTCCCGAAGTCCGGAGATTGGCTCGCGGGGTCTCGACTATGCGCCGCAGACGGGGCTGCTCGACCAGCGGAAGGGGGGAATGCCGTAGACGGCGTTCCTCGATCAGCGGAGGGGGCGCCGGGGATGGCGCACGAGAAAGGCCGCGGTCCGTGTCGAATCGACACGGACCGCGGCCTTCAGCATTCGGAGAACGAGGCGTCGGTTAGCTCTTCACGTAGGCCGGTGCGACCTCGTTGTGGGCGTCGCCGACACGGTGCACGCGAATGTCGTTGGTGGAACCGACGATTCCGGGAGGGGAACCGGAGATAACAACGACCTTGTCACCGATTTCGGCGAGGCCCTGACCGAGCAGGATATCGTCGACCTGACCGAACATGGCATCCGTGTGAGTCACCGGATCGACGAGGAACGTCTGCACGCCCCAGGTCAGGGCCAGGCGACGACGGATGCCGGGGTCGGGAGTGAAGGCAAGCATGGGGATCTTCGAGCGCAGCCGCGACATACGCCTGGCCGAATCTCCGGACTCCGTGAAGATGCAGAGGAATTTCGCGTCGACGAACTCGGCGACCTCGATCGCGGCGAGCGTGATGGCGCCACCCTGCGTGCGGGGACGGTTGGTGAGCTTTCCGATGCGCTCGAGTCCGTGAATCTCGGTGGATTCGACAATGCGCGCCATGGTCTGCACCGTGACAACGGGGTACTCCCCCACGCTGGTCTCGCCACTGAGCATCACGGCGTCCGCGCCATCGAGAACGGCGTTGGCGACGTCGGAAGTCTCCGCGCGGGTCGGAACCGGGCTCAGAATCATGGATTCGAGCATCTGTGTGGCCACGATGACCGGCTTGGCCATGCGGCGAGCGATCTCCACGGCCTGCTTCTGCACGATCGGGACGGCCTCGAGGGGCAGCTCCACGCCGAGGTCACCGCGGGCGACCATGATGGCGTCGAAGGCGTCGATGATCTCTTCGAGGTTCTCGACGGCCTGCGGCTTCTCGATCTTGGCAATGACGGGAACCCGGCGGCCTTCCTCCGCCATGATCTCGTGCACGCGCAGGATGTCCTCGGCGCTGCGCACGAAGGAGAGGGCGATGAGGTCTGTGCCGAGGCGAAGGCCCCAGCGCAGGTCCGCTTCGTCCTTCTCGGACAGGGCAGGCACGTTGACGGCGACGCCGGGCAGGTTGATGCCCTTGTTGTTCGACACCGGACCGGCGACGATCACCTTGGTGGTGACGACGACGCCATCCGTTTCGACGACCTGCACCTTGACCTTGCCATCGTCGATGAGCAGGAAATCGCCGGGGCTGACATCGTTCGGCAGGCCCTTGAACGTTGTTCCGGAGAGTTCCCTCGTGCCGAGAACGTCTTCGGTGGTGATCTTGAAGATGTCCCCGACGGCGAGGTCGTAGGGGCCGCCCTCGAACTTGCCGAGGCGGATCTTGGGACCCTGGAGGTCAACCATCACGGCGATGGCGCGACCAGAGTCGTTGGCTGCCTTGCGCACGTTGGCGTACACGCTCTCGTGCACCTGATAGTTTCCGTGGCTCAGGTTCATACGACAGACGTCAACGCCCGCGTCGATGAGCGCCCTGATCTGCTCGTAGCTGGCTGCTGCCGGCCCGAGGGTTGCGACGATTTTGGCGCGTCTCATGCTGGTGGATCTCCGGTTTCCGCGCCCGGGGGCGCATTGTGAATCTGTAGTGACGTGCGGGAGGACGAGGAACTAGAAGGAGAAGGAGTGGTCGGTGGGTTTAACCGGCGCCGGAAGGTGGGTTTCCCCTTCGAGGAAGGTGTCGACGGCGGCAGCCGCGGCGCGGCCCTCGGCGATCGCCCACACGATGAGGGACTGTCCGCGACCGGCGTCACCGGCCACGAATACACCCTCCCGGCTGGTCTGGTAGTCGCCGCCACGTTCGACAGTACCCCGCTCACTGAACGGAAGCTGCAGCTGGTGGCGAAGATCGTCTGACTCCGGACCGGTGAACCCGAGGGCCAGAAGAACGAGGTCGGCCGGGATCTCGCGCTCTGTGCCCGCCTTGGGCACCCGTCGGCCGTCGAGGTACTCGGTCTCGGCGATCCGAATGGCTCGCACCTCGCCCACGTCGTTGGCCAGAAATTCGACCGTCGACGCGAGGTACTCACGCGTGCCGCCCTCTTCGTGCGCGCTCGAGACCTCGAAGAGCGTGGGAGTGAGGGGCCACGGCTGAGTGTCCGGACGGCTGGTGCCGGGCTGCTTTCCGATCGCGAGGTTGGTAACGGATGCCGCGAGCTGGCGGTGGGCGGTTCCGATGCAGTCAGCGCCGGTGTCGCCGCCGCCGAGAACGACGACGTGCTTGCCCTCTGCCGTGATCTGGTCGGCGATTGCTCCACCGGCCCCGATCTTGTTCTGCTGCACGAGGTACTCCATAGCGAAGTGCACACCCGGCAGGTCACGCCCGGGAATGGGCAGGTCACGCGGAACCATGGCTCCCGTGGCGACCACGACGGCGTCGTAGCGGGCGCGCAGGTCGTCCCAGGTGATGTCCACACCGATGTTGACGCCCGCCCGGAAGCGTGTGCCCTCCGCTGTCATCTGCGCCAGGCGAAGCTCCAGGTGCTTCTTCTCCATCTTGAAGTCCGGAATGCCGTAGCGCAGCAGGCCGCCGATCCGGTCGTCACGCTCGAAGACGGCCACGGTGTGGCCGGCGCGGGTGAGCTGCTGGGCGGCGGCGAGGCCGGCCGGGCCGGATCCGACGACGGCGACGGTCTTGCCGGTGAGTCGTCCGGGAGGCTGCGGCTGTACCCAGCCCTTCGCGAAGGCCTGGTCGATGATGGACACCTCGACCTGCTTGATCGTGACGGCGGGCTGATTGATCGACAGCACACAGGACGATTCGCAGGGCGCGGGGCACAACCGCCCGGTGAACTCGGGGAAGTTGTTCGTGGCGTGCAGGCGCTCGATGGCCTGTCGGCCCTCGTCCCGCCAGACGAGGTCGTTCCACTCCGGAATGAGGTTGCCGAGTGGGCAGCCCTGATGGCAGAACGGAACGCCGCAGTCCATGCAGCGCCCGGCTTGGCGCTTGAGCACTGCAGAGTCACCCTGCTCGTACACCTCTTTCCAGTCCATCAGACGGATCGAGACCGGGCGACGCGCCGGAAGCTCACGCTCAGTGGCCTTAAGGAATCCCTTCGGATCAGCCATTGGTTACCTCCAAAATTCGGTTCCAGACAACATCGCCATCGGGGTCGAGACCCTCGTCGACGGCCGACTGCCGGGTTGCCAGTACGGCCGCGTAGTCGCGCGGCAGCACCTTGACAAATGTGTTCATGGTTTCTTCAAAGTTGGCCAGCATCCGCTCGGCCAGGGTCGACTGGGTCTGTGCGTAGTGCTGGGCAAGCAGGTCGCGAACGATCTCGCGGTCAGCGCTGCCCAGTGGCGACAGGGTGAGTTCTCCCGATTCGAGAGCCGACAGGTTCACACGGTCGGAGTTGAGGTCGTAGATGTACGCCGTACCACCAGACATGCCGGCGCCGAGGTTCCGGCCGGTGCTGCCGAGGATCACGGCAAGGCCACCTGTCATGTACTCGAGGGCGTGGTCGCCCACTCCCTCGACAACCGCGGTCGCTCCGGAGTTGCGGACCAGGAAACGTTCGCCGACCATCCCGCGAATGAACATGCTCCCCTGGGTCGCGCCGTAGCCGATGACGTTTCCGGCGATGACGTTCTCTTCGGCGGGGAACACACTGTTGCGGTCGGGAAGCACCACGATTTGGCCACCCGACAATCCCTTGCCCACGTAGTCGTTCGAGTCGCCCTCGAGACGCAGGGTGATGCCGCTGGGCAGGAACGCCCCGAAGGACTGCCCCGCCGAACCGCGCAGGGTCACCTCGATCGACCCGTTCGGAAGGCCGTGCTGGCCATGGCGCAGCGTCACCTCATGGCCGAGCATCGTGCCCACTGCGCGCTCCGTGTTGCGAATCGGCAGGTCAATGGTGACGTTTCCACCGTGGTCCAGCACGCTTTGGCTACGACGGATGAGCTCGTTGTCGAAGTGCAGTTCAAGCTCGTGTTCCTGGCCCCGCTGGTGCTGGCGGGGCTCGGATTCGGAGAAGTCCGGACCCACCAGGATGGGCGACAGGTCGAGTCCGGAGGCCTTCCAGTGTTTCAGCGCCCGGTTCACGTCGAGCAAGTCGCGGTGGCCGATGACCTCGTCGAGACTCCGATAGCCGAACTCGGCGAGGTATTCGCGGACCTCCTGCGCGATGAACTCGAAGAAGTTGATCACGTGTTCGGCTTTGCCCGTGAAGCGCTTGCGCAGCTCGGGGTTCTGCGTGGCCACGCCCACCGGGCAGGTGTCGAGGTGGCAGACACGCATCATGATGCAGCCCTCTACGACGAGGGGAGCGGATGCGAATCCGAACTCCTCTGCGCCGAGCAGTGCCCCGATAATGACATCGCGACCCGTCTTAAGTTGACCGTCGACCTGCACGACGACGCGACTGCGCATGCCGTTGAGCATGAGCGTCTGCTGCGTCTCGGCTAGGCCGAGTTCCCACGGCGTGCCCGCGTGCTTGAGCGAGTTGAGCGGGCTCGCGCCGGTGCCTCCGTCGTGACCGCTGATGAGGATCACGTCGGAGAGCGCCTTGGCCACGCCGGCCGCGACGGCGCCGATACCGGACTGGCTCACGAGCTTGGTGTGGATGCGGGCCTTGGGGTTGGCGCGCTTGAGGTCGAAAATGAGCTGTTTCAGGTCTTCGATCGAGTAGATGTCGTGGTGGGGCGGCGGCGAGATGAGTCCCACGCCCGCCGTCGCGTTGCGCGTGCGCGCGATCCAGGGGTACACCTTCGTCGGCGGCAACTGACCTCCCTCGCCGGGTTTGGCACCCTGTGCGAGCTTGATCTGGATGTCGTCGGCGTGTGTGAGGTACATGCTCGTCACGCCGAACCGCCCGGAGGCAACCTGCTTGACGGCGCTGCGGCGTGCCGGGTCGAGCAGGCGATCGAGGTCTTCACCGCCCTCGCCGGTGTTGGAGCGGCCGCCGAGTTTGTTCATGGCGATGGCCAGGGTTTCGTGCGCCTCTTGTGAGATCGACCCGTAACTCATTGCACCTGTGGAGAAGCGCTTCACGATGGAGGCGACGGATTCGACCTCGTCGAGGGGAACCGGACGGCGCGACCCCGTGTTGAACGTGAACATGCCACGCAGCGTCATGAGCGATTCGGACTGGTCGTCGACGAGCTTGGTGTACTCGCGGAAGATGTCGTAACGCCGCGTGCGCGTGGAATGCTGCAGCCGGAAGATCGTCTCCGGGTTGAAGAGGTGCGGGGCACCGTCGCGCCGCCACTGGTACTCACCGCCCGTGAGCAGTCGTTCGTGGGCCGTGACAGCTGCGTCCATCGGGTAGGCGATGGCGTGGCGCTGCAGGTTCTCCGCTGCAATCACCTCGATGCCGACGCCGCCGAGCTTGCTCGTGGTCCCGGTGAAGTACTGGTCGACGAAGTCTTGGCCCAGGCCGACGGCTTCGAACGCCTGGGCGCCGGCGTACGACGACACCGTGGAGATGCCCATCTTGGACATGATCTTCAGAACGCCCTTGCCGAGCGCCTTGATCACGTTGCTGACGGCCTTCTCGGGCGTGACGTTGGTGATCATGCCGCTGCGAACGAGGTTCTCGCACGTTTCCATCGCGAGGTAGGGATTGACAGCGGATGCGCCGTAGCCGATGAGCGTGGCCACGTGGTGCACTTCGCGAACGTCACCGGCCTCCACGACGATGCCGACCTTCATGCGGTTTTCGGTGCGGATGAGGTGGTGATGAACCGCCGCGATCATCAGCAGGGAGGGGATGGGCGCGAGGTCCTTATTGGAATCGCGATCGGACAGCACGATGAAAAGTGCACCGTCATCAATGGCTTCATCGACCTCGCGGCACAGCGCTTCCAGCCTGTTCGCGAGGGCGTCGGGACCTTCCTCGAAGCGGTAGAGGCCACGGATGGTCGTGGTCGTTCGGCTGCCGACGGCGGGATCGATGTGCTGGATCTTGGCGAGTTCGTCGTTGTCGATAACCGGAAAATCGAGAACCACCTGGCGGGCGTGTTCGGGTCCGGCGATGAGCAGGTTGCGTTCCGGCCCGAGCCCGAGTTTGAGCGAGGTGACGACCTCTTCCCGGATCGAGTCGAGCGGGGGGTTTGTCACCTGCGCGAACTGCTGCGCGAAGTAATCGAACATGAGTCGCGGCCGCTCGCTCAACACTGCGATCGGGGCATCGGATCCCATCGCTCCGAGGGGCTCCGCACCGGTGCGCGCCATCGGCGCGAGCAGGATGCGCACTTCTTCTTCGGTGTAGCCAAACGTGCGCTGGCGACGCACCACGGATGCCGGCGGGTGCACAATGTGCTCCCGTTCGGGCAGGTCCTTGAGATTGATGCGTCCGGCGTCGAGCCATTCACCCCACCGCTTGCTCGCGGACAACTCGTCCTTGATTTCGCCGTCTTCGATGATGCGTCCGGCGACGGTGTCGACGAGGAACATCTTGCCGGGGCGCAGACGCCCCTTACGCACGACGCGGGCTGGGTCGATGTCGAGCACACCGATCTCGCTCGCGAGTACGACGAGGCCGTCATCGGTAATGAGGTAGCGGCCGGGGCGCAGGCCGTTGCGGTCAAGCGTTGCACCCACCAGGGATCCGTCGGTGAAGACGATCGCAGCGGGGCCGTCCCACGGCTCCATGAGCATGGAGTGGTACTCGTAGAAGTCGCGGCGCTGCGCATCGAGTTCCGGCTGGTTTTCCCAGGCTTCCGGCATCATCATCATCACGGCGTGCGGCAGGGAGCGTCCGGAGAGGCTGAGAAGCTCCACGACCTCGTCGAAGGAGGCGGAGTCGCTCGCGCCGGGGGTGACAATTGGCAACAGGGGTGCGAGGTCGCCGAGTTCCAGAGACTCGAGCTGGGACTGTCGCGCGCTCATCCAGTTGCGGTTGCCCTGAACTGTGTTGATCTCGCCGTTGTGCGCGATCATGCGGAACGGCTGCGCGAGCGGCCACGACGGGAACGTGTTGGTGGAATAGCGGGAGTGCACAAGCGCGAGGGTCGACGCGAAACGTTCGTCGGACAGGTCGGGGTAAAAGGGCTCAAGTTGGAGAGACGTGACCATGCCCTTGTACACCAGGGTGCGGCAGGAGAGCGAGGGGAAATACAGCTCGAGTTCCCGCTCGGCGCGCTTGCGCAGACGGAAGGTCTGCCGGTCCAGGGCGATCCCACTCAGGTTCTCGCCCAGCTCAGTGGTGAGGGCGCTCTTGACAAAGAGCTGCTGGATGGCGGGCATAGCGGCGCGGGCAAGGTTGCCGAGCTCATCGGGACGCACCGGTACTTCACGCCAGCCGATGACGTCGAGGTTCTCCTCGCCGGCCTTGCGGTTGATCGCACGCTTGATGCTCGTGCGCGCGGTCGGATCCGTGGGCAGAAACACGTTTCCGACGGCATATTGCCCGACCGGGGGTAGATCGAAGTCAGTGACGGCGCGAAGGAACGCGTCGGGAATCTGAGTGATGATGCCGGCGCCATCGCCCGTACCGGCGTCGGAGCCGACGGCGCCGCGGTGTTCGAGGTTACGCAGCGCGTCGAGAGCGAGCGCGATGATGTCGTGGCCGGCGGTGCCGCGAAGGGTTGCCACCATGGCCAAACCGCAGGCATCGTGTTCCGCGGCCGGGTCGTACAGACCCTGCTTTTCGGGCACCATACTGAACTTGGAAGAGAGAGCTTTCTGCGTCATTGAGACCGTCCTCACGAAATGACTGGCAGGGAGGGACGACGCTGGCCCGCTGGAGGGAAAAAGACACGGTAACCCGGTCCGGGAAACGTACCGCGGACCGGGTGAGGCGGTTGCCTGGCTGGGTTACGTGGTGAAGAGGCGCTACCCGCGAGTGCTTGTGGCTGTGGGCGCGTTATGTGCATCGGACCCGTCGGCGTCATCGCCGTGATCCTCGAGGTCCGAATCAGTGTCTTGTGATTCTACCTCAGGGTCAGGTGCTTTCCATTCCCGGCCGGGTACGTAGACGTTCAGTTCCAGCCCGGGATGCGCGCGCCGCTGCACGAGGAAGATGATGATTCCGAGTGCAATGGCTGCGAAGGCGGCCCAGATATTCGTGCGAATACCGAAGAAGTACTCGCTCGGGTCGACGCGGATGGACTCGAAGAAGCTGCGGCCGACGCCGTACCAGATGAGGTAGACGGCGAACGCCTTGCCCCAGCGGAGGTTGATCCGACGCTCAAGCATGAGAATGACGATCACGCCGAGCACATTCCAGATCATCTCGTACAGGAACGTGGGGTGGAACAGGGTGTCAACCGGCAGTCCGACGGGGTATGCCGGGTTGGTCGACTCGATCTCGAGCCCCCACGGCAGAGTCGTCGGCAGACCGAAGAGCTCGTGGTTGAACCAGTTTCCGAGGCGGCCCGTGGCCTGGGCGATGAGCATGGCGGGCGCAACGGCGTCCACGAACGACCAGAAGCGGATACCAGACAGCCGGCAGCCGATCCACGCGCCAACGGCGCCACCGATCAGAGCCCCGAAGATGGCGTTCCCGCCGTTCCAGATCGCGAAGACCTCCCAGGGGTTTGCACCCTCGAAGAAATAATCATTCGGGTGGGTTAGCACGTGGTAGATGCGTGCTCCCACGATGCCGAGCGGTACCGCCCAGAGGATGATGTCGAGGACGACCCCCGGCTCACCTCCGCGCCTAGTGAGGCGATAGGAGGTCATGGCCGTGGCGAGAACGATTCCGGCCAGGATGCAGAGGGCATATGCGTGGATGCGGAACGGTCCCAGATCGGTGAAACTCCACTCGGGACTCGGGATGCTCAGAGGCATAGACAACTCAGTATTACCTTCCAGAAAGTGTGGATCACGCGACGAGCAGAAGCTGCCCGACCGTCAATTTATCTTAGATCGAGCGGATGTTTTGTGCGCCCTGTGACAGGGCATGGGCGAGTGCGCCCACGGCAGCGACTCCCCCGTCGGCGAGGGCCTTGACGAGGGCGGAACCCACGATGGCCCCGTCGGCGTAGGCGAGGATCTCGCGCACCTGCTCTGGCGTGGAGATCCCGAGGCCCACGCAGGCGCTCGTGCATCCCGCGGCACGCAGACGTTCGACAAGAATCTGCGCCGCCGAGTCCACGCCGGCGCGAGCGCCAGTCGTGCCCATCGTCGACACCGCGTAGACGAATCCACGGCTCGCCTCAATGGCCTGAACGAGCCTGGCGTCCGACGAGGAGGGTGCCGCCAGGAAGACGCGATCCAGCCCGGTCCGTTCACTCGCGGTCATCCAGTCGCCAGCCTCATCGGGAATGAGATCGGGCGTAATCAGTCCGGCGCCGCCGGCTGCCAGCAGGTCGTCCGCGAAGCGATCGACGCCGTACTGAACAACGGGATTCCAGTACGTCATGACGAGCACGGGTGCCTTCACCTGTGCGGTGATGGCCGCCACGGCTTCAAAGCCGTGGTGCAGGCGGAATCCGCCGGCAAGGGCGCGCTGGGTCGCCGTTTGGATGACGGGGCCGTCCATGACGGGATCGGAGTAGGGCAAGCCGAGCTCGATCACATCGACCCCGTTGGCCGCGAGGGCCACGGCCGCGTCGATGCTGTCGCTCAGAGTCGGGAACCCAACGGGAAGATATCCGATCAGGGCGCCGCTCCCGGCCTCGCGGCGCAGGGCGATCGTCGTCTCGACAGCGCTCGCCACGCCATTCGCTGCCGGGCTCGAAGTGTTGGTCATGACTGCGTCGCCCCTTCGTCGAGCAGCTCGAAGTACCGAGCTGCTGTTTCCATGTCCTTGTCGCCACGTCCGCTGAGATTCACCAGAATGGTGGCGTCGGGACCGAGCGTACGGCCGAGCTCGAGGGTACCGGCGAGGGCGTGCGCGGACTCGATGGCGGGGATGATCCCCTCCGTGCGGCTCAGCAGGCGTAAGGCCGACATGGCCGCATCGTCTGTGACGGGGAAGTAGGTTGCCCGCCCGATACTCGAAAGCCAGGAGTGTTCAGGGCCGACGCCCGGGTAATCGAGGCCCGCCGAGATGGAGTGGGACTCAACGGTCTGGCCATCTTCGTCCTGCAGCAGGAAACTGCGGGCGCCATGCAACACTCCGGGGCGACCCTTCGTGATGGTGGCCGCGTGGCGTGGTGTCTCGACGCCGTCTCCGGCCGCCTCATAGCCGTAGAGGGCCACGTCTGCGTCATCGAGGAAGGCGTGGAAAATGCCCATCGCGTTCGACCCGCCGCCGACACACGCCGTGACGGCATCCGGAAGGGCGCCGGTGAGGTCGAGGACCTGTTGGCGGGCCTCTTCACCGATGATCTTCTGGAAGTCGCGAACCATCGTGGGGAACGGATGCGGTCCGGCGACAGTTCCAAAGATGTAGTTCGTGGTTTCGACGTTCGTCACCCAGTCGCGCATGGCGTCGTTGATCGCATCCTTGAGGGTGCGTGAGCCGGTCTTGACCGGAACGACCTCGGCGCCGAGCAGGCGCATGCGCGCCACGTTCAAGGCCTGGCGTTCGGTGTCGACCTCACCCATGTAGACGACACATTCGAGCCCGAACAGGGCCGCAACGGTTGCCGTGGCCACCCCATGCTGACCGGCGCCGGTTTCGGCGATCACACGTGTCTTGCCGATGCGCTTGGTGAGCAGTGCTTGGCCGAGCGCGTTATTGAGCTTGTGTGAACCCGTGTGGTTGAGGTCTTCCCTCTTGAGGATGATGCGTGCACCGCCGGCGTGCTCGGCGAATCGAGGCACCTCCGTGATGATGGACGGCCGCCCGGTGTAATTGCGGTGCAGCTCCATGAGCTGGGCCGCGAATTCGGGGTCGTGCTTGGCAACGTCATATTCCGCGGTGAGCTCGTCGAGAGCTGCCACGAGGGATTCGGGAACGAAGCGTCCCCCGAATTCGCCGAAGTAGGGGCCGGACTGTGAACTGAGAGACATCTATACCGCCAAAAACTCAGAGAGGGTGCGGATGGGATCGCTCGTGACGAGCGCTTCGCCGACGAGCACGACGTCGGCGCCAGCGGCGCGATAGTGCGCCACGTCTGCGGCCGTCTTAACCGCAGATTCTGCGACCCGAACGACACCGGAGGGGATGCGGTCGGCCAGCGCCCCGAAGAGGTCCTGGTCGAGCGTGAAATCGGAGAGGTTGCGAGCATTGACGCCGACCAGGCTCGCACCGATGTCGAGGGCACGACCGACCTCGTCGGCGCTGTGCGTCTCGACGAGTGCGGTCATCCCCAGTTCGCGGATGAGTTCCTGCAACGACAACAACGTCTTCTGCTCCAATGCGGCCACGATGAGCAAGACCATGTCGGCTCCGGCCGCCCGGGCCTCGAATACCTGGTAGGCGGTGCCGATGAAGTCCTTGCGGAGCACGGGGATGGTCGCCGCGGCACGAACCTCTTCGAGGTCGGCGAGAGTGCCGAGAAAACGGCGCCCCTCGGTGAGCACACTAATGGCACTCGCTCCGCCGGTCTCGTAGGACACCGCCAGAGCTGCGGGGTCGAGAATGTCGGCCAACGCCCCACGGGACGGACTGGCGCGCTTGATCTCGGCGATGATCTTGACGCGATCAGCCGGCGCGAGGGCCGCGAGCGCGTCGAGGGCAGCAGGACGGGCCAGCGCATCGGCCTCGACCGTCGCGAGTGGTCGACTGAGGCGGCGTTGTTCGGCGTCGGAGACCGCGCCTGCCAGAAGCTCGGAGAGCACTCGGCTAGTGACCGTGGGGCGCTGCGGTCAGTTCTCCCACGCCGTAGCCGGCCTTGGCCATGACCCAGCCCACAATGGCTCCGACGATGAGCAGCGCGAAGGATGCCCACACGAGCCACACGAGCTCGAAGAAGAAGGCTGTTGTGCCGATGGTGAAGGCAAGCAACATGATGGTGACTGCGGTCCACGCCGCCGGTGAGTGGCCGTGGCCGGGGTCTGACACGTCGATGCTCATGAATCTCCTTTGTGCGGTGACGAACACTTCTATTCTAGCGGGCGGTCCCGGTTGTTCTCTGCGGTGGGGTCTTCGCCACGGCTGAGTTCGTCCCAGTCGACGACGGGGTCAGGGGTCTGGCTTTCGGCCGCGGGGTTTCCGCCCGCCGGTGCCATCCTCGTGGTCTGATAGCGGCTGGTGGGGCCGGGCCAGCGGCCCGACGTGACGATGATTCCCACGCCGGCCAGCAGCATCACAAACGACGCGCCGAGCGCCAGATACGGCCACGGCGTGGTTGTGGCCGCCTCGACTGCCGCGAGAATGGAGTCAGTGCCCGCAACGCCTGTTGCTGCGGTGACGACGGGCGAGCTGGCCAGGGCGGGGTTCGCGATGACCTGGATCGTGGACAGGAACACCGACACACCGATGAGCACCTCAAGGGCACCGAGCACCACACGCACAATGCGACCGGCGATGGCGAGGGCCCCTGCGAGGGCGAATCCGGCCAGGGCCAGAGCCGTGATCGCCGGGGAGGCCTCCGAACCGTCGACAGCGAGCCTGAGCGAGTCGGCGCCGGAGGCACTCACGACGGCATTCACCCACACCTGGGTCCACGCCAGGAGGGCGAGCGTGCTGGCCACCAGGACCACGAGGATGAACGTGAGCTTGATCCGGCGCGGGGAAGGTGGGCGCCGTGACGTTGCGGAGGGCACGAGTTAGAACACCCGCTTCATGGCATTGGCCACGGCCACGGCACGCAGGGGCGCGGCCGCCTTGTTCTGGGATTCCTGGTACTCCGATGCGGGGTCGGAATCGAGCACGAGCCCTCCCCCCGCCTGCACTCGCGCGACGCCGTCCTTGATGGTTGCGGTGCGGATGGCGATGGCGAGGTCGGCATCACCGGCGAAACCGAAGTACCCGACGACTCCGCCGTACACGCCACGCTGGGCGGGTTCGAGGGCATCGATGATTTCGAGGGCTCGCGGCTTGGGCGCGCCGGAGAGCGTTCCGGCCGGAAAGGCGGCCTTGAAGACATCGATGGCGGTCTTGTCGGGGAGCAGATCCCCCTCGACCGAGGACACCAGGTGCATGATGTGGCTGAAGCGTTCGATGCGCTTGAACTCGGTCACCTCAACTGAGCCGGCCCGACACACCTTCAACAGGTCGTTTCGGGCCAGGTCCACCAGCATCAGATGCTCGGCACCCTCCTTGGCATCCGCTGCCAGCTCTGCGGCGAAATCGGCGTCGGCCTCGGGAGTTGTGCCGCGCGGCTTCGATCCCGCGATCGGGTGGGTGAAAACACGACCGTTCTGCACCTTGACCAGCGCCTCCGGCGAGGAACCGACGATCGAGTACGGTTCGCCCGTCGACGACTCGAGGCTGAGCAAGTACATGTAGGGGCTCGGGTTCAGGCTGCGCAGCACCCTGTACACGTCGATGGGGTGCGCCGTGCATTCCTGGTCGAAACGCTGGGAGATAACGACCTGGAAGACGTCGCCGGCCACGATGTGTTCCTTGGCCGTGCCCACCGAGGCGAGGAAGTCCTCGCGGGTCGTGCGGTTCGTCGGGTAGGCCGGTGTTGCGAGGTCAACCTCGGCAAGCCAGGCCTCGCTAGGCGCCGCCAGCCGTGTCTGCAGTGCATCGAGTCGCACGTGAGCGGCGTCCCAGAGCTCGTCGGGCGTATTGGTGCCGTCGTTGAGCACGTTCGCGATGAGCTGCACAGTGCCGTACTTGTGATCGAGCACGACGAGGTCGGCCACGAAACTGAAGGATTGCCCGGGCACGTCATAGTCGGCCGGCGGCTGGTGCGGCAGGTTTTCGATCTGGCGGATGGCTTCCCAGCCGATGAATCCCACCAGGCCCCCGGTAAGCGGAGGGTGTTCGGGCAACCGCGGTGTCTGCCAGCGCTCGAAGAGATAATCGAGGGCGGCGAGGGGCGCGAGCGTCAGCGCGGAGCCGAGGGCGCGTTCGGCGGCCACGCCATAGTCGATCCAGCGGGTCTCGTCTCCCTCCTGGGTGAGCACGCCGAAGGACGACACCCCCACGAAGGAGAACCGAGACCAGATGCCGCCCTGTTCCGCGGATTCCAGCAAAAAGCTACCAGGCTGGCCTGCTGCGAGCTTGCGGTAAATGCCCACCGGAGTCTCTCCGTCGGCGAACAGCTCGCGGATGACCGGAATCACCCGGTGGGCCCCGATCAGGGCGCCGAATTGCTCATGAGTCGTTGAGCCGGCCGTGGGGCGATCGCCGCTCATTCGGTGGGCCTCTCCATCGTGACAACGTCGAGTTCGCGACCGTCGAAGCACGTGCGGGTGCCCGTGTGGCAGGCCACTCCCACCTGGTCGACCTTCACGAGAAGCGTGTCGTTGTCGCAGTCGAGGGCAGCTGAACGCACGTACTGCGCGTGACCGGATGTGTCGCCCTTGCGCCAGTACTCCTGACGGCTGCGGGACCAGAAGGTCACGCGCCCCTCTGTCACAGTGCGTCGCAGCGCCTCGCGGTTCATCCAGCCGAGCATAAGCACCTCGCCGGTGTCCCACTGTTGGATCACGGCGGGCAGCAGTCCCACGGAGTTGTACACCGCGGCGTCGAATCGGGGTTCGTCGGTCATGATCGCACCAGCATTCCGGCACTCGCCAGCTCTCGCTTGACGTCGCCTATCGTGAGTATCTCGTCGTGGAAAACGGATGCCGCGAGCACCGCGTCTGCGCCCGAGCGCACCGCAGGCGGAAAGTCTTCGACCCGGCCGGCGCCGCCGGAGGCGATGACGGGTACCCGGCTGTTCGCCCGCATCAGGGAAATCAGCTCGGTGTCGAAGCCCTGCTTCGTGCCGTCGGCGTCTATGGAGTTGATGAGCAGCTCCCCCGCGCCGAGCTCGATGGCCTCCCGCGCCCAGGCCACAGCGTCGATGTCGGTCTCGGTTCGCCCACCGTGCGTGGTCACGATGAAGCCGGACTCTGTGCGTTCGCTGCGCTTCACGTCGAGCGAGAGCACGATGACCTGCGCGCCGAAGCGGTCGGCGATCTCGGCGATAAGCACGGGGCGCGCGATGGCGGCGCTGTTGATCCCCACCTTGTCGGCACCGCTCGCTTGCAAACGCGACACGTCTTCGACGCTGCGGATGCCGCCGCCCACCGTGAGCGGGATAAAGACCTGCTCGGCGGTGGCGCGCACCACGTCGTAGGTCGTGGAGCGGTTGTCTACTGTTGCCGTGACGTCAAGGAACGTCAGTTCGTCGGCACCCTGCTCGAAGTAGAGCCGCGCAAGCTCGACCGGGTCGCCAGCGTCACGCAAGTTTTTGAAGTTGACACCCTTCACGACGCGGCCGTTAGCCACGTCGAGGCAGGGGATGACGCGAACGGAGAGACTCATGCTGACTCCAGCTGATTACAAACGGGCGTTGTGGATGGTCGTGACGAGGATGGCGCGGGCACCGAGAGCATAAAGGGAATCCATCACGTTGTTCATGTCGAGGCGGGCAATCATCACCCGCACGGCGACCCATTCCGGGTCGTGCAACGACGAGACGGTGGGCGATTCGATGCCGGGGGCCATCTCGCACGCCGCATCGAGCAGGCTGGAGGGGATGTCGTAGTCGAGCAGCACGTACTGGCGGGCCACGAGAACGCCCTGCAGGCGGCGCAGGAGGGTCGCGATGCCAGGCTTGTCGTTCTCCGAGCTGATCAGAACGGCCGTGGACTGCAGAATGACCGGCCCGAAGATTTCGAGGCCGGCCTTCTTCAGGGTCGTGCCGGTGGACACGACGTCGGCCACGGCATCCGCTACACCGAGCTGAACGGCGGATTCGACGGCGCCGTCGAGGGGAACGAGAGTCACCTTCACGTCGAAGCCAGCGAGGAACTTCTCCACGAGGCCCGGGTAGCTCGTGGCGACACGCAGGCCCGTGAGATCGGACAGCTCACGGAAGCGGCCGGCCGGCCCGGCGAAGCGGAATGTGGAGTCGCCGAAGTCGAGGCTCGCAATCTCGAGGGCGGTCGAGCCGGAGTCGAGCAGCAGGTCACGCCCGGTGATTCCCACGTCGAGGGCGCCGGAGCCCACGTAGGTAGCGATGTCGCGGGGACGCAGGTAGAAGAACTCCACCCCGTTGTTGGGGTCGGCGGCGACAAGGTCACGCGGGTCGCGGCGACCGCGGTAGCCGGCCTCCGACAGCATTTGGGCGGCGGTTTCGGCCAATGAGCCCTTATTAGGCACGGCAATTCTCAGCATGGCAACACTCTCTGGTCAACTAATGACGTGGTGATCTAAAGACGGTTTCGGATTCGGGTTCTGCACGGGGAGCGAATGGCTCACCTCAGTTCGCGGATCAGAGATGTCGGTAGACGTCGGCCGGGGTGAGGCCCTTCGCGATCAGGAGAACCTGAAGGTGGTACAGCAGCTGGGAGATCTCGGCCGCCGTTTCTTCGTCGCTCTGGAATTCCGCGGCCATCCATACCTCGGCGGCCTCTTCGACAATTTTCTTGCCGATGGCGTGCACGCCGGCATCGAGCTCACGCACGGTACCGGACCCCTCGGGGCGGGTCAGGGCCTTGTCGCTCAGCTCAGCAAAAAGGTCATCAAAAGTCTTCACTGCTCTAGGTTACTCGTGCCCGTGGTGGTGCCGGGCCGCGCTGGAGCGCAGCAGGGCGATCTGGGCGGCCGGATCGTCGGCGCCGAAGACACTCGAGCCGGCCACGAACGTGTCGGCTCCGGCGGCCGCGGCGATCTCAATGGTCTGCTCGGTGATGCCTCCGTCCACCTGCAACCACACGTCTAGACCACTGGATTTCACCGCCGCCGACAGGGTTTCGAGCTTCGGCATCGTCGACGCCATGAAGCTCTGGCCGCCGAAGCCGGGTTCGACGGTCATCACCAGAACCTGGTCGAATTCCGGCAGCAGCTCGAGGTACTGCTCCACGGGGGTGCCGGGCTTCAGGGCCAGGCCCGCGCGGGCGCCGATCGCGCGCAGCCTGCGGGCGAGCCCCGCGGCATCCGCTGCCGCTTCGGCGTGGAAGGTAACCGAGTACGCACCGACCTCCGCGTAGCCAGGCGCCCATTTGTCGGGGTCGTCGATCATGAGGTGGATGTCGAGCGGCAACGGCGAGACCTGCTGCAGCCGGTCGACCATGGCGAGGCCGAAGGTGAGGTTGGGCACGAAGTGGTTGTCCATGATGTCGACGTGCACGAGATCGGCGGTGCGAATGCGCCCGAGCTCTCGTTCGAAATTGGCGAAATCGGCGGCCAGGATGCTCGGATTGATGCGTATGGGCATGGTTTAAGCCTAGACGAACGGATGCCGCGGGTCTTGCGGCGCGACCTCACAGGGCGGACAGGCCCCCGCCGATGAGAGCCGCGCCGATCACCAGCAGCACCACGCTCATGATCGCGTCGTTGTGGCGAACCAACGTGACCCGCAGTTTCTCCATTCGGCCCCGTATCCGGTCGGGGGCTGCAAGAAAGGCGACCACGGGTGTGGCAACGCTCAGACACGCGATCGCCGTGTACGCGGCCCCCACGGCGAGAGTTGCGCCAAGCGGCAAACCCGCGCTGCCGATCGTGATGCCTGCCCCGACACCGAGAAGAAGCTCCTTCGGATTCGCCACCGACAGGGTTAGCGCCAGAAATGCGGCCCGTGTGGGCGAGCTGCCCTCGATCGCGCCCATCCAGCCGGGGAGGTCCACCTCGTCCGCTGACCGGGGTCTCCCCCGCCATTTCGCAACGGCGAGCACCATGAGCGCAGCCCCCACGACAAGGCGCAGCACGCCCACGAACGGTGAGCCGTCGTCGCTGCGTTCCACGAGATCACTCATCACCGCGAAAAGGCCCACGACGACGCCCACGCCCAGAAGCCGGCCAGCGAGGAATGTCAGGCCGGCGGACGAGCCGGCCGGGGACAACAGCACCAGCAGTACCGCGATGAGCGGCAGGGGGCTCAGTGCGACCGCCACGGCGACGGGAAGCGCCGCCCCAAAAGCATCGAGCATGGCCGCTACTCCGTGACTCGCTCGTGTGAGCGACGCTCCACGCGTCGCCGCTCGTCGTCGTGGGCCCCGCGGAGCAAATCGAGGACGGTGGCGGATGTGCGGTGGCCGGGATTCACGACGGCGATCCAGCCGAGCGCGCCGTAGACCGGGTGCGGCATGATGGCGTCGGTCGCGCTGTAGTCCCCCGGTGCGAAATCATGTGGCGTTTCGCCGGTGAGTTCGGTGAACTTCGCCCGCCCGACGTGTACGTTCACTCGCCATCGGTAGGGGTCATCGAGGTTGGACTGCTCGTCGCCGGGGTAATCCTTCGTGACGATCGTCGCGTACGGCTGCGCGTTCTGGGGCACCTTCCCGTCGGGCGCATAGTAGAAGAAGTGATCGCCCCAGGCGACTTCGGGGTACTCGCTCCCCGCAGTGGGTGCGAGGTCCAGCACGCCGTCGAACGCTTGGACTGTCTCCACGAGCTGGCTGATCTTCATGATCACTCGGCGTTGGTCGCTGGTTCGAAGACCACGATGGCCGTCTCCGTCGGGCGGCGGCGGGCATTCTCGTCGAGATTCTTGTCGAGCGACCTCCACCGGTCCCAGAGCGAGGCCCGTTCATCGCCCGACGCGGCGCGGGCCACGACAAGTCGGGAGTCGTCAGCGAGTTGAACCTCTGCGTGGGGATGTGCCTGAAGGTTCAACCACCAGGCGGGTTCGCCCTCGCCCCAGCCGTTCATCGCCATTGTCACAAGTTTCGGGCCGTCCTCGAAGTAGCCGAGGATCACGGACCGCTCCTGACCGCTGTGGCGTCCGATCGTTGTCACCCGCATGGTGCCCCAGCGCTCGGCGCTGGCGGGCCACAAGCCACGACGCCCGCCCGACACCCTGTAGATCGCACGGTGAACTTTCCAGGCGAGCACGATGAACCATCGGGGTGGCAGCCACGGAGTCCGGGTCTTCGTTTGCGGCCTGCGGCCGGGTGTCGACATGACGATTGCATCCCTTCACTGCGCGGATGGTGAGCAATCGTTCCGCTCGCGTGACTGTACAACCGTTGCATCCCATAGGACAGGGGCGAGGCACGGCGGGTCTGCGACACGGAGCCTAGGAATATCACGGATGGATCCTCAGGGGTCGCGCTTCCTGGGTACGGTCAATTTCGCCCCGAGCGAGCTCGACTCGCCGGAGGAACTTGAGCCGGCCGGTTTGTAAGTATGCCGCGCGGGGCATCCTTCGTGGCGCCCTAGGCGGGAAGGTTACGGCGCAGGCGCAGCACTCCGTCGGTGTGGGTGAACGGCGTTCCGTCGGCGCCGGTGGCCTCGCGGTCGACGAGCTCTTTCGTGACAACGGTCCACTGGCCCTCGGGGAGCTCAAGGAACGCGAGCACATCGTCAGGGGTCGGGAGCGGCTCGGCGTCGGCGCCGTGCGACGACCCCGACGGGAATGCCGCATGCCCGACGATGAGTAGCTGGCCACCGGGAGCGACGGCGGCGGCTGCCCGGCGCAAAATCTGTTCGCGCGGCAGCTCAACCGGAGACTGCAGGAACTGCGCCGCCACGAGGTCGAAGGTCGCGTCGGGGTTCCACGCGGCGAGATCCGCCTGCACGAAGCGGATGCGGTCGGCCAGCCCCGAGGCTGCGGCCCTGGCCTCGCCGCGGGCCAGCGCCGTGGCGGAGATGTCGACGGCCGTGACCTGCCAGCCGCCGTGAGCCAGCCAGAGCGCGTCGCCGCCTTCCCCACTGCCGAGGTCGAGGGCGGTGCCCGGCTCGAGCCCGCCGGCCTCGCGTTCGAGGGCTGCGTTGGCGTGCCCGCTCCACATCTGGCCCGTTTCGGCGCCGCGTTCGATGTAGCGTCGCTCCCAGAATGACGTCGGGTCTTCGGACGGGTCGACGTGCTGCTCGTTCCCCTGCTTGCGCTCATGCGGCTGGGCGTGGCCGTGCGGTTCGCCGTGGCTGTGTCGTTCGGGGGTCATGTTGGTCCATTCTTCCAGAGCCACGCGGATGTCGTCCGCCACGAGTTCGGCGTTGATCGCGACGGCTGCCGTGACGCCGGAGCCGGCCGCCACCGGAACGAGCGCGGCGGGGTTGGACGTGTTGCCTGCGGCCCAGACGCCGTCGACGCTCGTCTTTCCGGAGGCATCCGTTGTCGTCCAGAGGCCGGCGGGGGTGTCACCCTGTTCGGCACCGAGCTGGCGCAGCGGCTCGTCGAGGGCGACCATTCGCGGCTCGGCGAAGAGCACGTCGAGCTCGATGCGGGTGCCGTCGGCGAGTTCGAGGCCCGCGAAGGCTCCGTTCGCCGTCGTGACACCGATGACGACGCGGTCGTCCACGACGATGCCGCGCGCGTCGAGGGTGAGCCGATCGGGGTCAGGGATGGGGCCGGCCAGGCCTGAGAACACCGTCACTGTCGGCGAATACGCCCGGAGCATATGTGCCTTGTGCAACCCCCGCACGGATGTCGTGAGCACGCCGATTCTCGAACCGCGCGCCTCGTAGCCGTCACAGAACGGGCAGGCCACGACGCCGCGTCCCCAGTGTGCGGCCAGACCGGGGATGGGCGGCAGCTCGTCGTGGATGCCGGTCGCCACGAGGAGGCGACCGGCACGAATGCGAGCGCCGGTCTCGGTGACGAGTTCGAAGCCGTCCGCTGTCCTGCGCGTTTCGACCACGCGCGCGGCCTCGATCACTCCGCCAGCGGCCCACACCTCGCGGCGACCGTCGTCGACAAGGCTGAGCGGGGAGTAGCCGTCGCGACTGAGTACCCCGTGCATGTGCGGCGCCTCCCGGTTGCGCGGCTCCCCCGCGTCGAGCACGAGCACGCGTCGCTGGGCGCGCGCGACGATGAGCGCGGCGCTGAGACCGGCGGTGCCGCCGCCGATAATTGCAACGTCCCAGAGTGTGCTGGGCTGGTCATCCTGAGGTTTTGTCGTCATGCATACAGATTGATCCCGAACTAGAATAAGAGCAAGAATACATGCCGAATTAGCAAGAAGGGACTGGTCTTGGCCGACGCATCGCTCGACCTCATTGGATCACGCCTGAAAAGCTGGCGACAGAAGCGTGGCATGACCCTCGACGAGCTGTCGGCCGCGACCGACATCTCCGCAAGCACCATCTCCCGGCTCGAGTCGGGCAAGCGTGCGCCGAACCTCGAGCTCGTGGTGCCCATCGCCCGCGCCCTGCGACTTGAACTCGATGACCTGGTTCCCCGGTCGGTGCCGGACCCCCGCGTGCCACGGATTACGAAACGAGTAGGCGAGGTCACGTATGTCTCCCTGTCGCCCGATTCCTCGCCGGTTCAGACCTACAAGGTGACTCTTCCGGCCACACCTCCCGGAACGCTCGTCGTGCCGGAGCTTCGCGTCCACGACGGCTACGAGTGGCTGTACGTGCTCGATGGCAGGCTGAGGCTCGTGTTGGGTGAGCACGACGTCGTTCTTGGGCCCGGCGAGGCCGCGGAATTCGACACTCGCACGCCCCACTGGCTCGCTGCCTCTGGCATTGGTCCCGTGGACCTGCTGACCATCTTCAGCAAGGAGGGCAAGCGGATCCATCTGCGCGCCCGCCCGACGCCCAGCGGGAACAACAACTAGCTCGCGCCACGCGGATTCACGGGTACCGCGAATTGTTCATGTACTCCCTACTCACGCGTTAGGCCTACATTCGGGCAACAGCTGCCGTGTGCACTTCTTCAGAACGGGCACTCACTGACCTCGGAGAATGGGATGTTCCACGGGTCTGCGTAGGTGAGTGGCTTCGTGGTCAGCGTGGGTTCCGTCAGGGGGATGGTCGGTCGAATGCGGGTTTCGGGGTGAGTGGCATAGTGCCTGCCCGCCGGGCTGGTCCAGTTGAGGGTTCCGTCCTCGCCTTGGACCACTGACCAACCTGTTTCGTGTTTGACCCGGTGGCTGGGGCGGCACAGGGAGGAGAGGTTCGAGAAGACGGTCTCTCCGCCGTGTTCCCAGGCGATGGTGTGATCAATGTCGCAGGCGGCGGCTCGTCGGTTGCAGCCGACGGCACGGCACGTGCCGTCGCGTAGTCGCAGCCAGTTTTTCAGGTCTTCCGGGACCTTGTACTTCGTGCGTCCGAAGGAGAGGACAGCGCCGGTCTCCGGGTGAACGAGGATACGAGTGAAGCTGGTGGCCGTTCCGGCGAGGCGCCGGGCGGTCTCCGCGTCGATCGGCCCGAACCCTTCCAGGGTGCCGGGTTCCTCGCTCTGACCCAGCAGGGTGAGAACGGGGACGGTGACGAACACGCTCGCGCGGACGCCGGCACCGAGCCCGGTCTCTGTCACTCCTTTCAGGAGCAGGTCCGTGGCGGCGTCGGTGCGAAGCTGCGCGAGGGTGCGAGCTTCGTCGTGCACCTTCAGGTTCTTCGCCAAAGATTCGACCCGGTCGGCGATGGCGGCCGCATCTTCGTTGCTCAGCGTCATCTCGAGGTACCCCATACCGTCACGACCTGGGCCGACCCAGAAGTTCCGATCGGCAAGGGCCTTCTGGTGCCGGATAGCGATGGACTCCGGGTGAGTGAACTCCCGCACCTTCACGGCCTTCCTCCGCAGTTGCGGGACGGTGAGGGTTTCACTGTTGGTCAGGGCCTCGTCTTCGAAGGCCTTCCAAGCCTCCGGTGGCAGGGAGACGGCGTTCTCCATTACTACCTCGGCGTGGCGGTAGCTGATGTCACCGCGTCGGAGGGCATCTCGGGTGGCGGGGAGCCGGTGTTGCAGCAGGTCGCTTTCGAACATCAGATTGCGGGCGACACCGCTGGGCAGTTTCAGCAGGGCGGCCAGCTCAGCGACGAGGCCTTCGTGGGCGGCTTTCTGCGGCGACCACTCGGTGTCTCGTCGTCCCCGCGCGGTGAGGGGGAGTCCAGCCTCGGCCGTGGCGTCGGTCCACTGCCGGAGCTTGTCGATCACTTCCGCTCGAGCGGCCTGGGCGAAACAGACCATCCGATCGAAGCTCAGGATCGCGTCGAGGAGCAGGGTTTGAGTGTCGTCGGCGACGGCCTTCTCCTCCGCCAAGACGGCGAGGGCCTGATCGACTGGTTCGGGCGGGGTATTCCCCGCGGCCTCCTCCAAAGGAGGAACTTCATCGTTTTTCTCCATAAGATAATTATCCCACGAACCACAGACAGATTCGAGAAAACCTGAGCATTGTGGATAACTCATCCGAAGTTGATTCTTCCTTCCGCAGTCCGGGGAATGGCTCGCGGGGTCTCGACGGGCGCGGGCCAAAAGCGGGCCCGCTGCTCGACCAGCGAGGGGGGTGTGGCAGCCGAAAGGGCGGAGCGCGGCGAGGCGCGGCGAGGCGCGGCGAGGCGCGGCGAGGCGCGGAGCGCGGCGGAGCGCGGCGGAGCGCGGCGGAGCGCGGCGGAGCGCGGCGGAACGCGGCGGAACGCGGCGGAACGCGGCGGAACGCGGCGGAACGCGGCGGAACGCGGCGGAACGCGGCGGAACGCGGCGGAGCGCGGCGGAACGCGGCGGAACGCGGCGGAGCGCGGCGGAACGCGGCGGAACGCGGCGGAGCGCGGCGGAACGCGGCGGAACGCGGCGGAGCGCGGCGGAGCGCGGCGGAGCGCGGCGGAGCGCGGCGGAGCGCGGCGGAGCGCGGCGGAGCGCGGCGAGGGAGGCGGGAGCAGTGAGCGGGAGCGGTGAGCGGAAGGCGAGAGTCGAGAGCGGAAGGCGAGGCGGGAGGGGGAGAACGGGGGAACGGGGGAACGGGAGCGGGAGCGGTGAGCGGTTGTCAGGCCTCGGCCACCAGGGTGAAGTGCTCGACGACGGGAAACGGGTGTCGCCCGTCGCGTTGTTTGACGATGGCGGCGTCATCGTGAGTGACGATGGCCGGGTGTGAAAAGGCCCCGCCGGTGGATTTCGGCGGGGCTTTCATCGTGATGGTGACGTGGTGGTCGTCAGGGGTGACGCGACCTCATTCGCTGTTCTCGGTGATCGCCGATTGTGCGGCGGCCAGGTCGACGATTGCTTTGTCGGCGGCGTAGGTCGCGATCAGCGCGGCGACGGCGAGGTTGTTGACCGCCCGTGGATACCCCCTCGAGGCGAGGTGGATCGCTTGGATGGCGTCGTCGGAGAACAGCGGGTCTGACCGGCCAGCGAATTTGAGGTGTTGCCGGATGTAATCGGTTGTGTCGGCGGCATTCATCCCGGTGATTGTGTAGCATGTGGAAATGCGTTGATCCAATGCCGCGAGCACGGCAAGTTTCAGGCGGCGCCGCAGGGTGGGTTGGCCGATGAGGAGCATCGCGAAGTGCGACCCGGTATCCATTGCCACGTTCGTCAACATGCGTAACGATTCCAGGTCGGTGTTGGTGAGCAGGTGCGCTTCGTCGATGACGACGACGGGCAGGCGGGCTCGTTCGTCGAGTTCCCCGGCGAGTAGCGCCGCGGTTTGCGAGGACAGCACTCCGGAGAAAAACGCCGGGGTCCCGCCAAGCGCCGTGACGATCTGAGTGTGGATTCCACGCATCGTGATCGTCGGGTCGGGGATGTAGATGATCTGGTGCCGGGAGGGTTCCAACTGGGCCAGGGCCGCGCGGACGGCGACGGTTTTCCCGGCGCCGACTTCACCGCTGATCACGCCGAGCTGGCGTTGGCTGACGCACCAATCGATGCGGGCGATCGCTTCCCGGTGCGAGGGGTGCGGGTGCAAGGCCTGCGGCGGAATATCGCGGGCGAAGGGCATACGCGTGAAGCCGTAGTGCGATTGCAGGGTGTCGATACTCATCGGGCGGCCTCCGAAACTGTCGGCACGAAGACGACCTTCCTCGCCGCCGGGGTGGATGCTTTCACGAAACTAATCGGTTCCCCAGCCATCGTGCCCTTGTGCCGGGTCTCCACCAGGCGCAGGTAGTCAATGCCGGAGGCCGCATTCCGGGCACCGGTGTCGGCCTCGTCAGCCGCCGCGGTCGCGGCCTTCTTGTGAACGTGCCGGCGAATTTCACTCAGTACGGCGATGCCGGCCGGGACGCCGTTCCCGGCCGAGACGGTGATCAGCCCGGCGAGGTCGAAGGGGTCATAAACCAGCTCCACTCGTTTGCCGACGAGGAGCTGATCCACTTGATACGTGTTGGACTGCAACGACACCGTCGCGGACTTCGTCACCGTGCGGATCGCCGACCACTGGAACGCCTCCGCAATGACGGTTTTCTCCTTCCGCACCGGGCGTCGTCCCGCCCAGCCGGCATCCCAGCGCTGCACCGGTGTTTGCCCTGTCGTCGAATGCGTGGCCTGGTGATAGACCATCTCCACCCACGACGTGAACAGAGCATTCATCTCTTCCAGCGTGGTGACCATGCTGCCCACCCCGGCATCTACTACGCCGGTCGTGGTATCGACGGTGGTGATCTCGGTGAGGAACTGCGAGTTGACGGTGTTGAAGAACCGCTCGATCTTTCCGCGGCCCTGCGGCCGATACGGCTTCGAATGCGTCAACCGGATTCCGAGGCGCGCGCAGGTCCGCGAGAGCGACTCATCAACAAAAGCGCTTCCGTTATCGACGTAAATCGTCCCGGGAATTCCGCGCGCTTCCAACGCCGGGCGGAGGGCCGCGGTGAGGCGGACGGAGTCTTCGGCGTAAGCCCACCGGCCCGCCGTCACCATCCTGGAGTGGTCGTCGAGGAACGCGAACAGATACGTCTTCCGCCCATTGATCCGCGGCCCGTGCAACCCGTCACCGACCCATATTTCATTCGGGTAGTCCGCTTCAAACCGGCCGAAAACCTCCCGCACCCCGGTCGAAAGTTCCAGCGTGCGGAAGTGCCGCAGCAGCGTCGACTCCGACGGAGCATCACCGAGCGTGTCGATCATGATGCGCCGCACCTGCGCCGAGGTGCGGGCGGGCCGCTCCCTCTTCAACGTCGCCGCCAACGACAAGATCTGCGCCGGCGTCACCGCGCCCTGCGCCCGGCCTCGGGGTCTCAACGCGTCGAACCCTCCGCGCCGCCACTGCCTGATCCACCGATCAAGAGTGTCCTTGCTGACCGTCACCGTCCCGCCGAATGGACCCGGATGCACCAGCCCTGCCAGCGCTCGAACCATCGGGCCGCGCTGCCGCGTCGTCACACTGTCATCGGCGGCGTCCCGGATCAGGTGGTAACGAAACAGCGCGATCTTCTCCGTCCGTCCGCGGCGCACCGCCGAAGCAGACGGCGGTCCCGCCGGCGGCGGCGGGACGAGCAAAGCATCGGCTGGCTCCGCTGGGGAAGCCCGCGGCGAAACGGGGAGCAATGCCGGGGAAAGTGCGGGCATGAAGAGTCCTCTCAAACAGTGAACACACCCATCACAGGGATATGGCAGGCGCTCCTGCCACTGTTGCCGCCCACCACGGACGGCATAAGGGCCAGTTGGTGTTGGGGACCGCCGCCCACCAGCTCCGGCAAAAAAACAGCCCGTTGGTCTGAGCGATCGCCACCTGAACCCACGCCACCGTGACGGTCGCGACGAACCGGCGAGCCAGCCCCCGTGCATACGCCATCAACGCCGACAACGCCTCACCCGAAAAAGTCCCAGCAGGCCTTGGCCAGACGACCACCGCATCGGGAGCATCCCGCACCAACAACCCCGTGAACCGTTCACCCATCGCCGCGGCCGAAGCGGCGAAAGCACGCAACCAACCACGAACCGTCGAAACCGGTCTTCCGCAGTCCGCAGCGATCCTCCGATGACCCCAACCCAAAGCAGTCTTCGCCTCGATCGCCGCCGCAATCACCTCGGCGGTATCTGCTCGCCGCGCGGCCAACCGCACCTCCAGGAGCACATGCGTGCCCTGGCAGGCCGTGCACCGAGACCGACGCGGGCGAAGGCCCCGCGGCACCCAATCTGTGCCGAGGCCCTCACGGATCACACGCGCCCGAGCCCACCCCCACGGGCGCAAACGGCCACCACAATCGGGGCAGGCAACCCGCCCGACCCGAAGGTCCAACTCGACAACAACAGAATCATGACTTACCGTGAGCATCAGCGCGGCCTTACGCGTTAGAACGGCCCGGCGTGATCCTTCAAGATTGCACGCCGGGCCATTCGTCTATCCGGACATCGTCAGCCTGACGCCGCCGACAACCAGAAACCAAATCCAGGCGCACTAAACCCATCGTCACCGACCCCGACGCCTACGTCGTCACCCCACGAGACGCACAACAAACGGGTCGTAGAGGGGGTGCAGGAGGGTTCGCCATTCCTGGTACTGCGGCGACTCCCGGAAGCCGACGGTGTGGTCCTCGAGGCGCGCCCACTGCACGATCAGCAGATAGGTATGAGGCCGCTCAAGGCAGCGCGAGAGCGTCAGCCCCTCAAACCCCTGCATCGCTGAAATAATGAGTTTGGCCTGGGTGAAGGCGGCTTCGAAACCCTCCTCCTGTCCGGCACGGACAGGCGGGAGCGCGTGCTCAGTGATCATGGCTCAACTCTGGCAGCGCCGGGAACCTCAGCACCGGCGGGAATGCCGAGAGCCACAAAGTGTTCGTAGCGCTCCTGCCAGCTCAGCGCAGACGTGCCGTGCGGCCCCCCGGACTCGACACCGTTCACATAGCGCTCGAGTTCAGTGAGGCACACGTCCCAGCCCGCGGCATTGCGCGCAGCCTCGTTTTCGGCCTCCAGCACATTCGTGAGCACGCGGTCCACCTGCTGGTCTGAGACGGCACGCAGTTCGAACCGAAGTTCATTACCGCCCCACGTGAACGAGAGAAGGCGGGGTGGCTCGATGGCCAGAACGGTTCCCACACTGTTCGGCATATGCGGGTCCCCGGCAAATCCGACGACCCCACCCACCCGGGGCTCCACAGTCAGTTCGCTCGGAAACCACGTCCGGGACTGCTCGGGCTTGGTCAGGGCGTCCCACATTCGCACGACAGAATGCGGCAGCGCCCGCTCGATGCGAATGGCGGGGCGCCCGTCGTGGCTGATGAAAATCGTGGTCTCCATCAACCCACTATGCAGCTACTCAGTATGACGCTCAAGCAGGGTGATGAACATGGCGTCTGTGCCGTGACGGTGCGGCCAGAGCTGCACGCTCGACGGGTCCCCCGCGAGGTCGAGCTCGGAGCTGCTCAGCGACTGCACGACGGCCGCAGTGTCGAGGGCGCTCACCTTTCCGGCCCACTTCTTCAGGGCTGTCGCCACGATGCTACGCGTCTCCGCTGTGTGCGGCGAGCACGTGACGTAGGCGAGGATTCCGCCGGGCTTGAGGGCGCCGAGCGCGGCGTCGATGAGGCCGGACTGCAGACCGGCGAGCTCGGCGACATCCTTCGGCTGCTTGCGCCAACGTGCCTCCGGGCGGCGACGCAGGGCACCGAGGCCGGTGCAGGGCGCGTCCAGCAGGATGCGGTCGAATTCTTCAGGGTGCTTCTCGGCGATGCGGGTGCCGTCGAGCTCCCACACCGGTATTTTCTCGGGGATGGCAGCAAGTGCGTTCCGAACGAGCGTGGCACGGGCGGGCACGAGTTCGTTGGCGACCAACTCAGCGCCATGACTTCGCGCCTCCGCGGCGAGCAGGGCTGCCTTGCCGCCGGGGCCGGCGCACAGGTCAAGCCATCGCTCTCCCGGCTTCACGGCGCGGGCGCGGCTGAGGCTCAGGGCCGCGAGCTGCGAACCTTCGTCCTGCACCCGCACGCGCCCGCCTGCCGCACTCATCAGGTGGTACGGGTCTCCCCCGGCAAGAACGAAGCCGGTGGGCGAGAAAGCGTCGGGCTCGCCGAGTTTGTCGGTATCGTCCTTCGACGTGAGGCCGGGCAGCGCCACCATGTTGACCTTGGCCGGCACGTTGTCGGCCACGAGCAGCTCGACGAGTTCGTTCTCGCGGCCCTCATTGCGCAGCGACTGCCGAAAGGCCCTCACGACCCATGACGGATGCGAGTGCTCGGCAGCGAGGCGATCGTCGTCGTTCCCGGCATCGGCCAGCACCCGTTCGAGCCATTCCTCGGCGCTCGATCGCGAGATCGTGCGGAGCACACCGTTGGTGAAGCCGGTGGCGGAACGTGAGCCGACCTGCTTCGCGAGGGAGACGGATTCGTTGACGGCCGCGTGCGTGGCCACCCGGGTGGCGAGCAACTGGTGGGTGCCGAGGCGCAGTACATCGAGAATCGCCGGGTCGATCGCGGTTACGGCGCGTCCGGCCGCGAGGGCGATCACCCTGTCGTAGAGACCCTGCATACGAAGTGTGCCGTAGGTCAGCTCGGTGGCGAGGCCCGCATCCGCCGTGTTGAGCGCCGCCCGCTGGATGCGCGTGGGCAGCAGCAGGTTCGCGTAGGCATCGGATTCACGAACTGCGGCGATGACCTCGTAGGCCACGCGCCTGGCCGGCTGCACGAAGTCGGTCGGCGCGCCCCGGGGTGCTCGCGGCTCGCGGCTCTGCGGCTGACGACTCTGCGTATCACTCATGAGGCGACCACCTCCGTCGCTGCCAGGCCACGCCACCAGTCGAGTGCATTCATTGCTTTCTTTCCAGCCGGTTGCACGGAGACGAGCTCAAGGGCATCCGTCTGCGTGCCAATCAGCACATGCTTGTCGCGCTGCAGGATCGCGCCTGCGGGAATCTGTGCACCGTACGCCGGTGCCACCTCAAGAAGTTTAAGCCTCGCATCGTCAACGAGGGTAAATGCGCCGGGTTCCGGCGTGACCCCGCGAATCTGGTTGTATATCTCCACAGCGGGCCGGTTCCAGTCCACGCGGGCGTCGTCCATCGTGAGTTTGGGTGCGAGCGTCACCTCGCCGCTCTGCTCAACTGAACGCGCGGTGCCGGCAGCGAGCTCGTCAACCACCCGAACGAGCAGGTCCGCACCGCTGTGACTGAGGGACTCGAGAAGCATTCCCGAAGTGGAATGCGCTCCGACGGGCTGCGAGAAACTCCCGAAGACCGCTCCGGCGTCGAGTTCCCTCACGAGCTGAAAAACTGCCGCGCCGGTGTCGACGTCGCCAGACATCACCGCGCGCTGCACCGGAGACGCTCCACGCCAGCGGGGCAGCAGGGAGAAATGCAGGTTGATCCAGCCGAGCCGTGGGAGCGACAACAGCGGCTCGCGCACGATGCCGCCGTAGGCCACGATTACCCCGAGGTCGGGCCGCAGTGCCGCGATCTCGGCGGTCGCCTCATCCCCCAGTCGGTTGGTCTTGATCACGGAGTAACCGAGTTCCTCGGCGGTCCGGGCCACCGGAGAGGGCGTGAGCACGCGCTTGCGGCCGAGCGGGGCATCCGCTCGAGTGATCACGGCCTCGATTGTGTGCTCGGTCGCGGCCAGGGCCGTCAGGCTCGGGATCGCGACGTCGGGCGTACCCGCAAAAACAAGTTTCATTTACAGGAGCTCCGGGTCATCGAATCGAACTCTCAGTGTAGGCGTCTGCTGGAACGAGCCGGATTTAGTGGGGCGGCGACGCTTGGCCGCATTTCGTACCACGGATGCCTTGAGCGCGTGGGAGACGTCGTCACCCTTGGCGTACGCGAATCTTACAATGGCTCGAACCAGGGGCGCTTCCGCGTCGACTGGACCCAGCACGTCCACGCCGGGGTTCGTCCCCAGGTCCGTGAGGGCTGCGTCGACGTCGGCGGCAGTTCCAGTCACCGACGCCACACGCACCGCCGGTGGGAAACGCAGTTGGCGCCTGTCGGCGAGTTCCGAGCTCGCGAACGACTCAGGTTGCCAGGCGTTGAGGGCGCGGGCGAGAGCCCCGCCTACCCCCACCAGGACCACGGGAGCGCCGGGCGCCGCCAGGGCGGCCGCATTGGACCACCAGCGCAGGCAGTCCTCCCCCACCCGCAGGGACTCGCGGGCGAGCATCCGCTCGCCATCGAGAATGAGGATGGCGCGGTATCCCCCGGTGGGAATCGGTTCCGCACCACGCGTGGCGATCACGAGCGCGGGCTGTGCACCGAGGGTCTGCACCGAGTGTTCACCGTCCGCGATGATGATTCGGGCGCCGGGAAAGGCGCGCCCGAGCTCTTCCGCCGTGCGGCCCGTACCCATCGTGACGACTCGTAGTTTGTGGCCCTCGCAGTGCACACAGGTCCAGGCCGCGGCGAGTGCCCCACACCAGCGGCAGGCCGGCACTGCTCGGGCCGACGTGAGACCCAGCGGCCCCTGGCAGGTCGTGCAACGTGCGGCCTTCTTGCAGGTCTGGCAGGCGAGCATAGGCGCGTAGCCGGGACTGGCGACCTGCACGAGCACTGGGCCGTGCGTCAGCGCCTCCCTGGCGGCGTTCCAGGCCGCGGTCGGAATACGCGCTGCGCGCGCCTGCTGGTCGGATTCGGACTGGAAATCGGAGGGGATGATGCGCGGGTGACGGCTGGTCGCGGGGTGAACCTCTCCCAGCCAGCCGAGCTCGACGAGCCGTTGAGTCTCCACGCTGCGGGAGTGACTCAGCAGCACGAGACCGCAGTCGGCGGCCTCCCTGCGAACGAGGGCGGCGTCGCGTGCGTGCACGTAGGGGCTGAGTGGCTCGGCGTAGAGGGGGTCACCGTCATCAAAGAGGGCTATGAGCCCCAGGTTTGCCGCCGGAGCGTACACAGCCGACCGGTTGCCGAGAATGATGCGAGGAGCGGTGCCGAGGCAGGCGAGGAACGCCCGGTACCGGTCGGGGTTGCTTTGCCGGGCATCGACCCGGCTGACGGACCCCGCCGGAGCCAGCCGGTCGAGGGCCGCCTGCACCTGATCCTGGTCACGGAAGTCCGGCACGCAGAGAATCGCGGTCTTGCCGGTGGCGAGCGTGGCCACGCCGAGTTCGGCGAGCGTCAGCGCCCAGTGCCCGATGGTGCCGTGCCCGCTGGTACTGCTGTCAGCTAGCTCCACGAGCTCGGGGATGGCGGCCACGGCCACCCGCTGGCGTTCCACAATGACTGTGTCGAGCCGTCCCGTGGGGTAGCCGACGAAGGCGGGGGTGGCGAGGGACGCGCCGGTCGGTGCCGGTTGCCGTGGCTCGACAGGCTCGACAACCGGTCCAGAAACGACCAGCGAAGTCTGCGCTGCCAGCCAGGCCTTCTCGACGCGTACTTGGCGGGGCGGTACGGCCAAGCGGATGATATCGCTCGCGTTGCCCGCGGCCCTGTCAGCCGCTCGACGCGCGAGCGCCCAGACCTCGGGCATCAGCACCTGGGCCGAGGAGACCACGGCGTCCAACGGGCTCAACGTGCCGCTGAACTGGTCACTCGGCGCGGTCGCGGAGTCCACGACCTCGATCAGGTAACCGTCGATGATGCGCCCGCCCGAGCGGAATGGAACCCGCACCCGCACGCCGGGTAGCGCGGTTTCGGCGAGTTCCTCCGGGATGCGGTAGTCAAAGAGGTGATCGAGCTGCGGGAGGGGTGAGTCGATCAGTACACGGGCTACGAGGCCGGAACGCGTCATAATGCCTGCCTCACTCTTTCGGTTGCCGCGCCCCAGGATCGCCTCGCGAGGTCTCGATCGCTCCTTCGTCGCGCCTCGACCAACGGGAGACTACAGGCCGGCAGCGCTCCGCAGGTCGTCCACGCGGTCGAGGCGCTCCCAGGTGAAGTTGGGAAGTTCGCGACCGAAGTGCCCATAGGTGGCCGTCTGCTGGTAGATCGGTCGGAGCAGGTCGAGGGAGTTGATGATCGCAGCCGGCCGAAGGTCGAACACCTCGCGAATGGCCGCGGTGATCTCGTTGTCGGGCAGCACCCCAGTTCCGAACGTTTCCACGTACAGGCCAACCGGAGAGGCCTTACCGATCGCGTACGCGACCTGCACCTCGAGCCGTTCGGCAAGTCCGGCTGCCACGGCGTTCTTGGCCACCCAGCGCATGGCGTACGCGGCGGAGCGGTCAACCTTGGAGGGGTCCTTGCCGCTGAAGGCGCCGCCGCCGTGACGGCTGGATCCCCCATAGGTGTCAATGATGATCTTTCGGCCGGTGAGCCCGGCATCGCCCTGGGGTCCGCCGATTTCGAAGCGGCCAGTCGGGTTGATCAGAGTGGTGAGCGCCGACGAATCCAGGTCGATCAGGTCGAGGACCGGGCGAATGACGAGTTCGTCAACCTCGACGCGCAACTGCTCGGTGGACACCGACGGTGCATGCTGAGTGGACACCACGACGGTTTCGACGGTGCGCGGAATGATTCCGTCGTAGCCGATGGTGACCTGGGTCTTGCCGTCGGGGCGCAGGTAGTCAAGTTCACCGGACTTGCGCACGAGCGCGAGCCGCTCGGCGAGCCGGTGTGCGATCCAGATGGGAATCGGCATCAGCTCCGGCGTCTCGCGGGTGGCGTAGCCGAACATGATGCCCTGATCACCGGCGCCCTGACGGTCGTAATCGTCGAGGCTGGACTGCTCACGAGATTCGAAGGCGTTGTCCACGCCCTGAGCGATGTCGGGCGACTGGCCGCCGATTGAGATCTCAACGCCGCAGGAGCGACCGTCGAACCAGACGTCGGAGGAGTCGTAGCCGATATCGGTGATGCACTTTCGAACGATCGACGGTATCTCCACATAGGCCTCCGTCGTCACCTCGCCGGCAACGTGCACCAATCCCGTGGTGACGAGAGTTTCTACGGCCACGCGGCTGTGCGGATCTTCCGTGAGGAGAGCATCCAGGATGCTGTCCGAGATCTGGTCACAGATCTTGTCGGGGTGACCCTCGGTGACTGACTCGGAAGTGAAGAGGCGAAGATCGCTCATCTGGCCTGTCTCTGTAGATAGAAGTAAACGAAAGAAAGTGTGGGAGGTGATCTAGGCGATCACGTCAAGAATGCAATTGGCCACCGAGATTTTACTTCCGGAGGCCTCTTGTACTATAACTCCGAGGTGGTCCAGCATCAGTATCGTGTTGCCGTCTGTTGCGAACCCCTGGGTCCAGCCCACGCGGTTGACCACGAGGAAGTCGCAGCCCTTGCGCTCAATCTTGTCGCGTCCGAGAGCGAGCAGGCGGTCGGCATCCGCTTCGGTTTCCGCGGCGAACCCCACGATCACTTGGCCGGGCGTGCGGTGTTGCGCCAGGCCGGCGAGAATGTCCGGGTTTTTCACGAGCTCGAGGCTCAGCGTGTCACCGACGTCCTGCTTCTTGATCTTGCCCTCGCGAACGGAGTGCGGCCGATAGTCGGCGACGGCGGCCGCCATGATGATGACATCGGCCTCGCCCGCGGCCTCACGCATGGCCTGGTTGAGTTCCAGGGCGCTGCCCACCCTGGTTAGGCTCACACCGGTGGGTTCCGCCACTTCGAGGTTCGCCGCAACGAGGGTCACGCTGGCACCTCGGTCACGGGCTGCTTCCGCGAGGGCAACGCCCTGCTTGCCACTGGAACGGTTGCCGAGAAAGCGCACAGGGTCGAGTGGTTCGCGGGTACCGCCGGCACTGATCAGCACGCGACGCCCCGCAAGATCCTGGGCGGGTTTCTCCACGTACGTTCCATCGAGCACGGAGAGGGCCACGGCCACGATGGTGTCGGGTTCCTCCATGCGTCCGGCCCCGATGTCTTTTCCGGTGAGGCGCCCCACGCCCGGTCCCACCACGACGATGCCGCGCTCGCGCAGGATCTGCACATTGGCGACAGTAGCGGGGTTACTCCACATCTCTGTGTGCATGGCCGGGGCGATCACGAGCGGGGCGGTGCTGGCCAGAATGGTATTTCCCAGCAGGTCGTCGGCAAGGCCGGCCGCGAGCTTCGCGATGGTATTGGCGGTGGCTGGCGCTACCACGATGAGGTCGGCAGATTGGCCGATGGCCACGTGCCGCACCTCTGCGACTCCCTCGTAGAGTTCCGAGTAGACGGGATGCCGGGAGATGGCCTCGAGGGTCGGCTTGCCGATGAAGCGCAGCGCGGCCGTGGTGGCCACGACGTGCACGGAGTCCCCGTTCAACACAAAAGCGCGCACGATGTTGACGGCCTTGTATGCAGCGATGCCGCCGGTGATACCGACGACAACGGTGCGGGCTGTCTTCATCGTGCGCGCTTCCGCGGGCACGCTGCTACTCGACGATGGGACGAGAGGTGAGCTTGTCCTCGTTGATTTCGCGCAGGGCGACCGAGAGGGGCTTGTCGTCGACGGTGGAGTCAACGAGCGGTCCGACGTTGTCGAACAGGCTTCCTTCATGCAGGTCGGCGTAGTAGTCGTTGATCTGACGAGCGCGCTTGGACGCGAAGATCACGAGGGCGTACTTGGAATCGACCTTGGACAGCAGGTCGTCGATGGGCGGGTCAATGATGCCAGTGGGCTTGTTGGCCATTGATGTCACACTCCTTTTAGAGCAATTTCAGCTGGGAAATAAGAAAACGGGCGCTACGAGATTGGAGTCGCAGGGCGAACCTGCATCAAGTCTACGACCTCGCGGGCCGCTTCGGATGCGTCAGCGTTCACGATGCGGTAATCGAACTCCCCCTGGGCCGCCAATTCAAGCTTGGCGGTTTCCAATCGGCGGGCCTGTTCGGCGGGATCCTCGGTGCCGCGACCGATGAGCCTGCGCACCAATTCTTCCCACGTTGGCGGCAGCAGAAAGACCAGTCTCGCGTCCGGCATGGCCCGACGCACCGCCCGTGCCCCCTGAATGTCGATCTCGAGCAGCACGCTGTTTCCCGCGGCGATGGCTTCCTCGACGGGTCCACGCGGGGTGCCGTAGCGATAGGCGTTGTGCACAGTGGCCCATTCGAGAAGTTGTTCGGTCTCGATCATCCGGTCGAATTCCTCGTCTGACACGAAAAAGTAGCTCACGCCCTCGACCTCGCCGGGGCGGGGTGCCCGAGTCGTGGCAGAAACCGACAGGTGAACGTCGGGATAGTTGTCTCGGATGTAACCGGCGACAGTCCCCTTGCCCACGGCTGTCGGCCCGGCGAGCACGATCAATTTGGAGTCGGGCTGACCGTGCCTGGTCGTGGGGCGGTCGGACAGGAAGTCACGCAGCCTGTCGCGCTGGTGACGACCGAGGCCACCGAGGCGCTTGGACGGCGATATCTCGAGGCGGTGAATGATGCGCTGCATCTTGGTGACGCCGATCGCCGGGATGCTCACGAGCAGTTCCGTCACGCGGAGGCGACCTTCGACCCCGATGGGATCTTTAAGCGCCGCGCCGAGGACTTCGAGCGCGGTGCGCTCCCCCGAGGCGACCTGCGCCTTCACCTTGGCGCGCGCTCGGCGCGCGGCAACGGCGGCGCGCGATGCCGCGACCCTGTCGACTTCGGGCGGGGTGGGACGGTTTTCAGCCACGGACGGCTCCTACTTCAGTGACGCGGCGCTCAATTGCCTCCGCGAGCCGGACGGGACCGGCCGAAAGTACACTACGGGATTCACTCACGATAACGCCTCCGGCGTATTCGCCATATATCGAGATCAGATCCATAATATCCCCACCCTGGTGTCCAAAACCGGGTGCAAGCACGGGGGGCAGCCCCTGGGCGGGCGCAGCCGACGTATCGATGCCAAACAGGGCCAAATCGAGGGTTGCTCCGAGAACGACCCCGAAGGACCCCAGTGCGTCGGTCGTCGACCGCGCATTCCTCTCGGCGACGTCATCGAGCACGGCGCGGGCGACGCTGCGCCCGGCGTACTCTCCGTGGGCGACAACGGCCTGCTGGATCACAGCGGCCTCCGGGTTTGAGGTCGCCGCGAGCAGAAAGAGTCCCTTTCCATGCCGGGTGGCCACCTCGAAGGACAGGTCGAGAGATCCGACGCCCATGAACGGATTCACTGTGATGGCATCGACCTCGAGGCTCGAGCCCGGGGTGAGCCAGGCATCCGCATAGGCCTCGACGCTCGTGCCGAGGTCGCCGCGCTTCACATCGGCGATCACGAGCAGGCCTGCAGCGCGGGCATCGGCCAGCACGCGTTCGAGGGCGACGTACCCGGCCGAGCCGAATCTCTCAAAGAACGCGATCTGCGGTTTGACGATACCGGCCTGGCCGGCAGCCGCGGCGACGACCGTGCGCCCGAAGGACTCGGCACCCTCCGCGGAGTCGGGCAAGCCCCAGTCGGACAACAGCCAGGTGTGCGGGTCGATGCCCACACACAACTGGCCCCAATCGGTGAACGCCCGCGCGAGGCGATCACCGAACCTCAAGGTCGGCTCGGAATCGGCCGCGACAGGCCCCGGCGTCACAGCAGCGCCGAACGCTGATCGGCGTACTCCTGCAGCGAGGTCACCTCAAAGCCGCCGCGGATGGCGTCGATCGAGGCCACCGCCGCGCTGAGCTCAGCGATGGTCGTGAACAGCGGCAGGTCGCCGGCCACGGCCGCGGCGCGGATCTCATAGCCATCTGCCCGGGCGGTACGACCGCCCGGGGTGTTGATGACGATCTGCACCTCCTCGCCACGGATCAGCTCGACGATCGACACGTCGTCCTCGCCGGACTTCTCACTGAACTTGGTGACGACGCGGGCACGGATTCCGTTGCGCTGCAACACCTCGGCAGTGCCTTCGGTCGCAGCGATCTCGTAGCCCAGCTGCTGCAAGCGCAGCATCGGAAGGATGATCGCACGCTTGTCCCGGTCGGAGACCGACACGAAAACGGTTCCGCTCAACGGGATGCCGCCGTAGGCCGCGAGCTGGCTCTTGGCGAAGGCACGGGGGAAGTCGCGGTCGATCCCCATCACCTCGCCGGTGGAGCGCATCTCCGGGCCGAGGATGGAGTCCACGACGTTCCCCTCGGGGGTGCGGAACCTGTTGAACGGCAGTACGGCCTCCTTCACGGCGACCGGGGCTTCCATCGGCACTCGGGAGCCGTCGATTTCTGGCAGCTGGCCGGAGGCCTTGAGCTCGGCGATGGTCGTGCCCACCATGATGAGCGCGGCGGCCTTCGCGAGGGTGATGCCGAGGGCTTTGGCCACAAACGGCACCGTGCGAGATGCACGAGGGTTGGCTTCGAGCACGTAAAGCACCCCGGCGCCGATCGCGTACTGCACGTTGAGCAGCCCGCGAACGCCGATCCCCTTCGCGATTCCGAGGGTCGCCTCGCGAACCCTGTCGATCTCGGCGCGCCCGAGGGTCACCGGGGGCAGGGTGCAGCTCGAGTCACCGGAGTGGATTCCGGCTTCCTCGATGTGCTCCATGACACCGCCGATGTAGAGCTCGTGACCGTCATAGATCGCGTCGACGTCGATTTCGATCGCGTCGTCGAGGAACCGGTCGACGAGAAGCGGATGCGACGGGCCGATGATGCCCTGCCCTTCCATCCGGGCGAAGTAGTCGGCGAGGGACAGGGAATCGTAGACGATTTCCATACCTCGTCCGCCCAGCACATAGCTCGGGCGCACCAGCACAGGATAACCGATTTCTTCGGCGGCCTTCACTGCGCCGGCATAGTCGACCGCCACACCGTTGCGGGGAGCGAGGAGGCCGGCCGCATCGAGGATTCCCGAGAACAGTCCGCGTTCCTCGGCGAGGTCGATGGCATCCGGCGTCGTGCCGAGGATGGGAATACCCTCTGCCTCGAGGCCCTTGGCGAGACCCAGGGCGGTCTGACCGCCGAGCTGCACGACGACGCCCACGAGTTCGCCACTCTGGCTCTCGGCGTGGATCACCTCAAGCACGTCCTCCAGGGTCAGGGGCTCGAAATACAGGCGGTCAGAGGTGTCGTAGTCGGTCGAGACAGTCTCAGGGTTGCAGTTGATCATGATCGTCTCGTACCCGGCGTCGGAGAGAGCGAACGAAGCATGCACGCACGAGTAGTCGAACTCGACGCCCTGCCCGATACGGTTCGGACCGGAACCGAGGATGACGACCTTCTTGCGGTCGCTCGGAACGACCTCTGTCTCCTGGTCGTAACTGGAGTAGTGGTACGGAGTGAGGGCGGGGAACTCTCCCGCGCACGTGTCGACAGTCTTGAACACCGGACGCAGGCCGAGGATGTGACGCACTGTGCGCACATCCGCTTCCCCGAAACCACGGAGCTCGCCGATCTGGGCGTCCGAGAATCCGTGGTCCTTGGCATGCAACAGCACGTCACGGTCGAGGCGCTCTGCGCGGGAAACCGCGTCGGCCACCTCGTTGATGAGCACGATCTGATCGAGGAACCACGGGTCGATCTTGGTGGCCTCGAAGACCTGCACGATCGTGGCGCCCTTCCGAAGCGCCTGCTGCACTGTGACAATGCGGCCGTCCGTGGGGATTTCCGCCTCGATCAGCAGTTCGTCAACGGTGCGCGTCTCGACTCCCCAGTGAAAGGACGAGCCGCGCTTTTCAAGGGAGCGCAGCGCCTTCTGCAGGGCGGAGGAGAAGTTGCGACCGATCGCCATCGCCTCACCGACCGATTTCATGGTCGTGGTCAGTCGCGGGTCGGCGGCCGGGAACTTCTCGAACGCAAAGCGCGGAACCTTGACGACCACGTAGTCCAGCGTTGGCTCGAAGCTCGCCGGAGTGACGCCGGTGATGTCGTTCGGGATCTCGTCGAGGCGGTAGCCGAGGGCCAGCTTCGCGGCGATCTTGGCAATCGGGAATCCGGTCGCCTTGCTCGCGAGTGCCGAGGAGCGCGAGACGCGGGGGTTCATCTCGATGACGATGATGCGGCCGTCGGCCGGGTTGATGGCGAACTGGATGTTGCAGCCACCGGTGTCGACGCCGACGGCGCGGATGATGTCGATGCTGATGTCGCGCAGGTTCTGGTACTCGCGATCGGTCAGGGTGAGTGCCGGGGCGACCGTGATCGAGTCGCCGGTGTGCACGCCGACCGGGTCCACGTTCTCGATGGAGCAGACAACGACGGTGTTGTCGGCCGTGTCGCGCATCATTTCGAGCTCGTATTCCTTCCAGCCCAGAATGGACTCTTCGAGAAGCACCTCGCTCGTGGGGCTGTGGTGCAGGCCATCGCCGACGATCCGGCGCAACTCCACCTCGGTGTACGCGAAACCGCTGCCGAGCCCGCCCATGGTGAACGAGGGGCGCACGACGAGCGGGTAGCCGAGGTCGTCGGCGAACCCGACGGCCTCGTCTACGGTTCGGGCGATATGCGAGCGGGCGACGTCCGCGCCGGCGTCGAGAACGAGCTGCTTGAAGATCTGGCGGTCTTCGCCCTTCTGGATGGCCTCAAAGCTCGCGCCGATGAGCTCCACGTTGTACTTCTCGAGGATGCCACGCTCGTGCAGCTGGATCGCCGCGTTGAGTGCGGTCTGGCCGCCGAGGGTGGGCAGGATAGCGTCGGGACGCTCCTTGGCAATGATGGTTTCGAGGATCTCCGGGGTGATCGGCTCGATGTAGGTGGCATCGGCAAAGTCCGGGTCGGTCATGATCGTGGCCGGGTTCGAGTTCACAAGAATGACCCGCACGCCCTCGGCGCGCAGAACGCGGCAGGCCTGGGTTCCGGAGTAGTCGAACTCGCATGCCTGGCCGATCACGATCGGGCCTGATCCGATGACAAGGACACTGTTGATATCGTCGCGCTTGGGCATTACTTGCCGTCTCCTGCTCCGGCGGCCGCGTTTCGTTCGACCACCACGTCCCTGAACCGATCAAAAAGATAATTCGCGTCGTGCGGGCCGGCGGCGGCCTCCGGGTGGTACTGCACCGAGAACGCGGCAATGTCGAGGCAACGGATGCCTTCGACCACCTGGTCGTTCAGGCTGTAGTGGCTCACTTCGACCCGGCCGAACCCGGTGCGCGACTCGCTCACGCCCTCGATGGGCATGTCCACGGCAAAACCGTGGTTCTGCGAGGTAATCTCCACGCGGCCGGTGGCCTTGTCGAGAACCGGCTGGTTGATGCCACGGTGGCCGAACGGCAGCTTGTAGGTGCGGAAGCCGAGGGCGCGACCGAGAAGCTGGTTGCCGAAGCAGATTCCGAAGTACGGCACTCCGGCCCGAAGCACCTCCTGCAGCAGGGTGACGTGCGCGTCGGAAGCGGCCGGGTCCCCCGGGCCGTTCGAGAAGAACACTGCGGATGGCTTCAGGGAGAGCACGTGTTCCGCGGTGACGGACTGCGGCAGCACCAGTACCTCGAGGCCGCGCCGGGCCAGGTGGTCGAGAGTGGACTTCTTCACGCCCAGGTCGAGCACGGCGACTGAGCCGATGCGTTCCCCGACTGCGGGAATCGAGAACGGTTCGACGGTCGAGACCTCGTCGGAGAGGTTTTGACCCTTCATCTGGGCTCCCGAGCGCACGCGGTCGAGCTGCTCGCCGTCGGACAGCTCCAGTGTGTCGCCCGAGAAGATGCCTGAACGCATGGCGCCGGCCGAGCGGATGTGCCGGGTGATGGCGCGAGTGTCGACGCCGGAGATACCCACGATCCCGCCGCCCTCCAGGTCGGAGTCCAGGGTGCGCATTGCGCGGTAGTTCGAGGCGATGCGGGCGGGGTCCCGCACGACGAAGCCGGCGACCCAAATGCGCCGGGACTCCATGTCCTCGTCGTTTGCCCCCGTATTGCCGATGTGCGGGGCAGTCATGAGCACGATTTGACCGGCGTAGGACGGGTCCGTCAGGGTCTCCTGGTAGCCGGTCATGCCGGTGGCGAAGACGATCTCACCGAGGGTCTGGCCCTCGCTGCCGTAGGCGCGACCCTCGAACCGCTTGCCGTCTTCGAGTACGAGAACGGCCGGAGCCGTCCGTTTGATTGCCTTGTAGTCGGCGACTGAAAACACCACGCTACACCTCACTTTCGTCGCGGTCAGCGGGGCCGGTGGCCCCTGCTGCAATGGATCGGATCGCGTCGACCAGGCGGACGCGTTCACTCGGGTCAATGATTCTGAAGTAGCTGTCCACGGACCGGCCGGCCTCGGCCGGCGCATTGAGTCCAGGAGAGACTGGCGGCAGCTGCCAGCCGAGGAGCATGAGGCCGTCTTTCTCGACGACGCGGTCGATGGCCCAGGTGGCCGGCGTCAGGATGTCGATGGCACCGACGGGCACGAAGACCGACCTGGAACCGGTCAGATCGAGAGTGACCCCTGCGTCCGTCGCCGTAATTTCGGCGCGCGCCCGAAAGCCGAGGCCGGGGATGAACAGTCGCTCGAGCGGGGTGTCCCGAGGCGTCGTTGCGACGTAGTATCCGCGAGCGACTGCCAGCACCTTGCCCGGGGCGCTCGGAAACGGGTAGCCCGCCACAATGGCGGAATCGCGCTTGCTTCGCTTGCGCCAGCTGCGGTACATGAGCGTGAACACGCTCAACAGCACAACGACCACGATCACGGTGGGAAGAAGCCTATCCATGGTTGTGCTCCAGGCTCTCTGCGCGGGCGTTCTGCGCGACTTCGGCGGCGTCCAGAAGCACCCCGTCGAGCAGGGTCGCGTATCCGCGGTGGAAGGTGGCCCGAACGAGCCCGGGGAGGGTCATCGACAGGTACGGGGAGTTAACGCTCGTGCCCGACAGGTCGGCGCGGCCGAAGACTCGGGTCGCTGCGGGGTCGTACAGCGTGAGTTCAGCGGGGGCACCCTCGACGAGGCCCTGCCCCTGATTGGTCACCCGTCCGATGCGTGCGGGCGTATGGGACAGCACACGGGCGACGTCCGCCCAGCCCAGCAGCCCGTTCGACACAACGGATGCGTGCACGACCGACAGCGCGGACTCAAGCCCGACCATGCCGTTCGCGGCCGCATCCCACTCGCAGTCCTTCGACTCGATCGGGTGCGGGGCGTGGTCCGTGGCCACGATGTCGATCGTGCCGTCCGCGAGTCCGGCGCGCAGCGCTTCCACATCTTCGCGGCGGCGCAGCGGCGGGTTGACCTTGAAACGTGCGTCGTAGCCCACGACAAGGTCTTCGGTGAGCAGCAGGTGGTGCGGCGTGACCTCCGCCGTCACGTTGATGCCGCGGGCCTTGGCCCAGCGGATGACGTCGACAGAGCCGGCCGTCGAAACGTGGCACACGTGCAGGCGCGAACCCACGTGCTCGGCGAGCAGAACGTCGCGGGCGATGATGGATTCCTCGGCGACGGCCGGCCATCCCACGAGCCCGAGCTGGCCGGACAGTGCCCCCTCGTTCATCTGCGCCTTCTCGGTGAGGCGCGGCTCCTGGGAATGCTGGGCGATCACCCCGTCGAAGGCCTTGACGTATTCGAGCGCGCGCCGCATGAGCAGCGGGTCTGACACGCAGAAGCCGTCGTCGGAGAAAACGCGCACGCGCGCTCGACTCGTGGCCATGGCACCGATCTCGGCGAGCTGCTGTCCAGCGAGGCCCACCGTGACAGCGCCGATCGGCTGCACATCGACGTAGCCGGCACGCTCACCGAGGGCGAGCACCTGCTCGACAACCCCGGCCGTGTCCTGGGCCGGCGAGGTGTTGGCCATAGCGAAAACGCTGGTGAATCCGCCGCGGGCTGCGGCCTGGCTTCCGGTGAGCACGGTTTCGCTGTGCTCGTAGCCGGGCTCACGAAGATGGGCGTGTAGGTCGACCAATCCGGGTAGGGCCACTAGGCCCTCGGCGTCGATCACGGTCGCCCCGGCACTCGACAGGCCGGTTCCGAGCTGCTTCATACGGCCGTTGGCGAGCACGATGTCGGCGCGCGAACCCTCGGGCAGCGAAGCACCCCGAATCAGGTATGTCTGGGTCTTGCTCGACTCAGCGGGCATCATGAATCCTCTCGGTCACCGGACAACAGCAGGTAGAGCGCGGCCATGCGAACGGAAACACCATTGGCGACCTGCTCCAGCACGGTCGAGTTGACCGAGTCGGCAGCCGCTGACGATATTTCCAGCCCACGGTTCATCGGTCCGGGGTGCATCACAATGCTATCCGGGCGAAGCCGACTAAATCGCGCGTCGTCAAGCCCCCAAGCGCGGGAATACTCCCGGCTGTTCGGGAAAAACGCGGCACTCATGCGTTCGGCCTGAATCCTGAGCATCATCACCACATCCGGACCGCTGTCGATTGCCTCATCGAGGTCGAACCCGAACGTGGCCGGCCAGCCGGTGGTATCGGCCGGTAGCAGTGTGGGCGGCGCCACGAATGTGACCTCGGCGCCCAGGGTCGGCAGCAGCCACAGGTTGCTGCGTGCGACTCGTGAGTGCAGCACGTCACCGACGATCGTGACCCGCACGCCGTCCAACCCCTTCCCCCGCGACGCCGCGCCGTGGATCCGGCGCCGAATGGTGAAGGCGTCGAGCAGGGCCTGCGTGGGGTGCTCGTGGGTACCGTCCCCGGCGTTGATGATTCCGGCGTCGATCCATCCGCTCGCCGCGAGCACCTGGGGCGCTCCCGACGCCGGGTGCCGGATGACGACGCCGTCGGCGCCGATCGCGGCGAGAGTCTGCGCGGTGTCTTTCAGGCTCTCCCCCTTGGACACGCTCGAGCCCTTGGCGCTGAAGTTGATCACGTCGGCACTGAGCCGCTTGGCGGCGGCCTCAAAGGAAATGCGCGTTCTCGTGGAGTCTTCGAAGAAGAGATTCACGACCGTCTTGCCGCGCAGGGTCGGGAGCTTCTTCACTTCGCGCTGGGAGACATCCGCCATGTCCTCGGCGATGTCAAGCAGCTCGATGATACGGTCCCGGCCGAGATCACGGGTGGACAGCAGATGTCTCACTGGTCGCGCCCTCCTTCGATGGAGACGAATTCGTCACCGTCGGTCTCCTCGAGGTGCACATTGATGCGCTCCTCAGTGGAACTCGGCAGGTTGCGCCCCACGAAGTCGGCCCTGATCGGGAGCTCGCGGTGGCCGCGATCCACCAGGACGGCCAGCCGTACGATCTTTGGACGACCGTGGTCGCCGAGCGCGTCGAGCGCGGAGCGGATGGTGCGCCCCGAGTAGAGCACGTCGTCCACCAGCACGACCGTGGCACCATCGATGCTCCCTGGAACCTGCGTGCGCGACGGGGTTCTGGTGCGGGTGTGGGACAGGTCATCGCGGTAGAGCGTCACGTCGAGGGAGCCGACGCGCACGTGCGGTGCGGCAGGTTCGATGCGCGCTATCGTTTCCGCGATGCGGCGCGCGAGCACGACGCCCCTCGTGGGGATACCGAGGATGACGAGATTGTCAGGGCCCCGATTGGACTCCAGGATCTCGTGGGAGATTCGAGTCAACGCGCGGGTGATGTCAGCCTGAGTGAGCACAATGTGTTCCAACAGCCGACCTCCTTCCCCGTCTCACAGGACGGCTGTTAAAGGATGTCTAAGTAGGTCCAGCGTAGCGGAACCCGCCGGCCCCGCCGTTACCGGTCGAAGGCTGCGGCGACGAACTGCGCGAACTCGACCGAATCCGTGAGGCTGCCCTCGTATGGCACCCCGTCCACGAGCACGGTCGGGGTTCCGGAGATCGCCGGCAGGTCCGAGCCGGGAATGGGACCGGTCGTGGCCTGCTCGGTATTCGCCTGCGACCAGGTGGCGTACTCGCCGTCGGCCACACACTCGGCGATGCTCTCGCTGCCGGTTGACAGCGACACCAGTTCGTCGTCGCTGAGACCCGCAGAGTTTTCGGCCGGCTGGTTGGCGAACAGCGCCGCCAGATAGTCCAGGGTGGACGTGGGGTTCAGAGTCGCCTCACAGGTCAGCGCGGATGACGCACGCGTCGAGTAATCCGTGCCGGCCGACAATCGATCCAGGAACGTGAGCGAGTGCAGCCGCAGGGTGATCGCGCCATTGGTGGCGGCCAGTGCCAGGCTCGGACCGTTCGCTTCCTCAAACTGCTGGCAGTACGGGCACATCGGGTCGAAGTACACGTCAACCGTCACCGGCCCAGTGCCGACTGTCAGAAATCCGGCATCGAAGTCGGCCGTCCCGACCTGTCCGGTCGGGAGCGGCGCGGCAGTCTGGGAATCTCCGACCGAACCCGGCTGGGAGGCGGAGTTGTTCGCGGCGAACAGACCGCCGATCGTCGCCGCGAACGTGATAATCAGCACGATGACCAGTGCGACAATGGCCGTCTGTACCCAGCCGATGATGACTCCGGCCAAGGCGATGCCTCGACCGGACTCACCGCGAGCCTTGATCTGACCGAGGGCGATGTAGCCGGTGACGATACCGACAACGCCGATGAAGAATGACGACGCGAGGGCAACGATTGCCAGGCTGTTCGTCTTCGGCGCTTGTGCGAAGGCCGGTTCCTGCTGGTCTGGTGCGGTGCTGGTCATGAGCGTCCCTGCATGGAGAGGTTAGGCGGATGGAGCCGTCTGGGCGATCTTGCCGAGCAGTCCGTTGACAAAGCCCGCCGAGTCATCCGTTGACAAGATCTTGGCCGCTTCTACGGCCTCGTCGATCGCGACGGCGTGCGGCACTGCGTCGTTGTAGAGAATCTCCCAAATACCGATGCGCAGGATCGCGCGGTCGATATTCGGCATGCGCGCGAGCGACCAGCCCTGCGAGTAGGTTTCGATCAGTTCATCGATCTCCTCGCGGTGGTCGACGACACCGTCCACAAGTTCACGGGCGTAAAGCCAGGACGCCACTCGGGCCGGCTCGCTCGCCGCGCGCTGCGCCTCGGTGGCGAGCGACTCGGGAATGGTGATTTGGCGCACATCAGCGGCGTAGAGAATGTCGATGGCGCGCTTACGAGCCTTGGTACGGGCGCTCACTAGTTGACGCGACCGAGGTAGTCGCCGGTGCGGGTGTCGACCTTGACTTTGGTACCCATGTCGAGGAACAGCGGAACCTGAATCTGGAAACCCGTCTCGACGGTGGCAGGCTTAGTGCCGCCGGTGGAGCGGTCGCCCTGCAGGCCGGGCTCGGTATAGGTGATCTCGAGCACAACGGATGCCGGCAGCTCGACGTAGAGCGGGTTGCCATTGTGCAAGGCGACTGTTACGGCCTGACTCTCGAGCATGAAGTTGCTCGCGTCTCCAACGACGGCCGAGGACACGTGCAGCTGGTCGTAGTCTGCCACGTCCATGAAGACATAAGAGTCGCCGTCGGCGTACAGATATGTGAAGTCGCGACGGTCCACGTTCTCGGTCTCGATCTTGGCGCCGGCGTTGAACGTGCGATCGACGGTCTTGCCCGACACGACGTTCTTGAGCTTGGTGCGAACGAACGCACCACCCTTGCCCGGCTTGACGTGCTGGAACTCGATGACGGCCCAGAGCTGGCCGTCGATGTTGAGGACGACGCCGTTCTTGATATCAGCGGTAGATGCCATGGGAGGTTCAATCCGTTCAATTATAAAATCGTTCAATTGTTAAAGTGCGCGGCCGATTCGGCCTCAGGAGAGTCTACGCGACCGAGCCTCAGGCACCAAAGAGAGTGAAGTAATCAGCGCTCTCGAGTGACGTAATCCAGCGCGAGCCGGTACGAGTCAAACCCGAGGCCCGCAATCACGCCGGTGGCGATGGCGCTCACGACGCTCGTGTGCCGAAAGGTCTCCCGCGCGTGCGGGTTTGAAATATGTACCTCGATGAGCAGCAGTCCGGCCTTGGTCACCAGGGCCGCGGCATCCCGGAGGGCGTAGCTGTAGTGCGTAAACGCAGCCGGATTGATGATGACGGCCACGCCGGTGTCCACGGCTTCGTAGAGCCAGTGGATGAGTTCGGCCTCATCGTCGGTCTGGCGCACATCCACGGTCACGCCCTCGGGCGCCGAAGCACTGAGCAGCAAGCGGAGGTCCTCAAGATTGGCTGACCCGTAGACATCCGGTTCCCGGCTACCGAGTCGACCGAGATTGGGGCCATTCAAAACCAGAACTGTGCTCATGCTCCCAGCCTAGGGGCGACGTGGCCGTTATCCGTCGACGCCATCGGAGAGCACGCACACGCCGTCATCGTGGGCCACGAACATGCCGGTGATGGCCATGACCTTGCCGAAAGCAGTGCTGAGCTCCCTGGCCCAGGCCTGGTCCGGTGCGGTCAGGCCAGCGGACCCTGGGCGCTCCAGAGCGAGTATCACGCTGCCTCCAGGCCCTCTCTCGTTCAGCATGGCCCCAATTCCGGTCGCGAGGGGAGTCATGCCGCCCGGCTCCGGTCGAAGTGGGATGCCCTCGATCGGAATCAGGATGGGAAGCTGATGACCGTCAGCATCGAGGAGCATGAGCCAGAGCTGGTATCGAATTGCCCTGCCGACGAGTTCGAAGACCCGCTCTCGTGCCTGCTCGACGGTGTGGATCGGTAACGCATCGTGGAAGTTCAGTCGTGTCGTCATGCCACCAGAGTGGCGCGGTCTCGCTGGGCGTAAGAGTTATCCACAGGTCTTCTTGTCCTGATTTACTGTGAAAGATCCGGGGCCCTCCCGCGCGACACACGGGTGCCCATAGACTGGCGGTCTGGTGACCTCGTACGGTCGCCGCCGACGACCAGCGCAGATCGAAGGACTCGATGACCGGCCCATGGATTACGTCCGCGTCCAAAGCGAGTGCCGAGGAGCGGGTGGTCGAGAAGGCCCACGCATCCGCCGTGTCGGACAGGATCATAGGTGCCGGCGTTCGCAAACTTGTGCAGGACTCCTGGCAGCGGTCTCTCTCCCTCAGTCTGGATCCCACCAGCGTCGCGCCCGAGCCTTCACTCAGCGACGTGGAGCTGCGTGACCTGCGCAACCAGCATCCGCTTTCCGCCGTTCTCCCTGTCGTACACAACCTGCTGATCAGACACGCCTTTGATTCGAAGCTCATTGTTGCGATCGGCGATGAATCCGGCCGCCTGCTCTGGATCGACGGCGACCGCGTACTGCGCGTCAAGGTGGAGGAGATGCTGTTCGTCGAGGGAGCGGATTGGTCGGAACGGCGAGTCGGAACGAGCGCCCCCGGAACCGCCCTCGCTCTCAACCGGGGCATCCAGATACGGCGGGCCGAACACTTCAACCTGCTGGCGCATCCCTGGAGCTGCACGGCCGTGCCCATCCATGACCCGGATACGGGCAAGATCTTGGGGGTCATCGACATCACCGGAGGGGACGAGGCAGTCGCTCCCCAGACTCTTCCGCTCGTGGAGGCCGCGGTTGCGGCGATGGAAGCCGAACTGCGCATCCAACGCCTCGGGCTCGCCCCGCGCGGGTCAACGACGATACGGCCCACCCCGGTGATTGTGGCCGCTCCGCAACGCATCAGTGCCTCGGTGAGTCTGAACATTCTCGGCAGCGACAACGGACATCTCGAGGTGGGCAGCCTCTCCACCGACCTCAGCCCGCGGCATGCCGAGATTCTGGCCCTCCTCGCCTGGCACCGCGAGGGGCTTTCCGCCGATCGCCTCGCCCTTATGCTGAGCGACCAGGGAAATGCGGTCGACACTCTCAGGGCGGAAATGGTTCGAGTGCGAAAGGTGCTCGAACTCTTCTCCCCCAGAGTCGTCATCAGCTCACGCCCGTACCGGCTCGAGACGCCCCTGGAACTCGACGCGCAGCGCGTGCTGGCCTTCCTGGAACGCGGCGCTCACCGCGTGGCTATGGGCGCGTACCGTGGCCCCGTCTTGCCCAATTCTGTCGCCCCCGGCATCATCGAAATCCGCTCCGAGGTCAGTGCCCGCCTGCGGGAGGCCATGCTGACGGATGCCGCCGTTGACGTCTTGCTCGACTACGCGCGCTCCGAAGAGGCCACCTGGGACACCGAAGTCTGGCGCGCGTGTCTGGAGCTTCTCCCCGCGCGGTCCCCGAAGCGCGCCGCGGTGGTGGCCCGCCTTCAGCGCATCGACGACGAACTCAGTCCCTCGGTTCCCGCGCGCCGCCGCCCCTGATTCGCCTGTCCACACGACTCGCAACTTATCGCAACGTTTGTCTTCCTAGACTGACAACCAGGGCCGCGGAATGCGGTCCTCCCGACATCGTCGTCGAACTAGGAGTGTCATGACCGTATACGCAGCCCCCGGAACACCGGGCGCAAAGGTTAGCTTCAAGCCCCGCTATGAGAACTGGATCGGCGGAGAGTGGGTGGCACCCGTCAAGGGCGAGTATTTCGAAGACGTCACCCCCGTCAACGGCCGCCCGTTCACCGAGGTCGCCCGTGGTACGGCAGAAGACATCGAGCTTGCCCTCGATGCGGCTCACAAGGCCGCTCCGGCCTGGGGCAAGACCAGCGCCACCGAGCGCGCGGCCATCCTGAACCGCATCGCCGACAAGATCGACGCCAACCTCGAGCTGCTCGCAGTTGCCGAGTCCTGGGACAACGGCAAGCCCATCCGCGAGACCCTCAACGCGGACATTCCCCTCGCCGCCGACCACTTCCGCTATTTCGCGTCGGCAATTCGCAGTCAGGACGGCGACCACGCCCAGCTCGACGGCGACACAGTCTCCTACCAGTTCCATGAGCCGCTCGGCGTGGTCGGCCAGATCATCCCGTGGAACTTCCCCATCCTGATGGCAGTCTGGAAGCTCGCTCCCGCCCTCGCCGCCGGCAATACCGTTGTGCTCAAGCCGGCAGAGCAGACGCCGGCATCCATCCTCGTGCTGATCGAACTCATCGGCGACATCCTCCCCCCGGGAGTCGTGAACATCGTCAACGGTTTCGGCCTCGAGGCCGGCAAGCCACTCGCGTCATCCAAGCGCATCCGCAAGATCGCCTTCACGGGAGAGACGACCACGGGTCGTCTTATCCTGCAGTACGCCAGCGCTAACATCATTCCGTCCACCGTCGAGCTCGGCGGCAAGAGTGCGAACATCTTCTTCAAGGATGTCGCCCAGGAAAACGACGCCTTCTACAACAAGGCTCAGGAAGGCTTCGCGCTCTTCGCCTTCAACCAGGGCGAGGTGTGCACGGCTCCGAGCCGTGCCCTGCTGCACAAGCCGATCTACGACAGCTTCCTCAGCGACGCCGTCAAGCGCACGAGCCTCGCGATCCAAGGCAACCCGCTCGACACCGAGACCCAGGTCGGAGCGCAGGCCAGCAACGATCAGCTTGAGAAGATCCTGTCCTACATCGACATCGGAAAGAAGGAAGGCGCCAAACTCGCGCTCGGCGGCGAGCGTGCCGATCTGGGCGGTGACCTCAGCGGCGGCTACTACGTGCAGCCGACGGTTTTCGAGGGAAACAATAAGATGCGTATTTTCCAGGAGGAAATCTTCGGACCGGTTCTCGCTGTCACGAGTTTCGAGGACTACGACGACGCCATCTCCATTGCCAACGACACCATCTACGGACTCGGTGCCGGCGTCTGGTCCCGCAACGGAAACGTCGCCTACCGTGCCGGTCGCGACATTCAGGCCGGGCGCGTGTGGGTCAACAACTACCACGCCTATCCCGCCGGTGCCGCGTTCGGTGGCTATAAGAGCTCGGGAATCGGACGCGAGAACAACAAGCTCGCGCTCGATCACTACCAGCAGACCAAGAACCTGCTCGTGTCCTACTCCGAAGACGCACTGGGCTTCTTCTAAAGCCTGGCTTCATTGAGGCCGAACCTGCTTTTCCTGCCCGGGCTGCCTCACAGCAGCCCGGGCTACCGTGGGGGCTGTCAACGACGACTGTCGTTGACAGCCCCATTTTTCACCCGAGAAGGGCCTGCAATGTCAGTAACACTTGCCACGGAATCCGTCATGGCTCTCGTCACGATCGCCGGGGAGAGCCTCCCCCGAGTTGAGCTCGCACCGGTCGCCGTCGACCTACTCCGTAGTCTGTGGGATGAGCACGGCCCACTCATGTTCCACCAGTCCGGCGGCTGCTGCGACGGCAGCTCCCCCATGTGCTTCATGGCCGGCGAGTTCATCACATCAGACCAGGACGTGCTGCTCGGCCGCCTCGACATCGGCCCGGCCGGCGGGCCCGGCCAGGTCATCGACTTCTGGATGTCCGCCGAGCAATTCGCCTATTGGAGCCACACCTTTCTCACCGTGGACGTGGTGCCAGGACGAGGCAGCGGCTTCTCCGCCGAAGCTCCGCGTGGTGTGCGCTTTCTCATCCGGTCCCGCCTGATGGAGACCGAAGTACCTTTCGCCTAGCTCCCGATCGCCTGGTACGCCGAGAAGAGCAGCGACGCGTCCGGGCCCTCCATGATGGTGGGCTTGCCGATGTCATCGAGCACGACGAAGCGCAGCATCCCACTGCGGGTCTTCTTGTCGCGCTGCATCGTGGCGAGCAGGGTGGGCCAGCGACCGACCGGGTAGGTCGTCGGCAGGGTGAGGGACTCCAGAATACGTCGGTGCCGGTCGACGGCCTCGACCGAGAGCCGGCCGCTCAGCCCGGCGAGTTCGGCGGCGAACATCATTCCAACGCCGACGGCGGCTCCGTGGCGCCACCCGTACCGCTCGGCGTGCTCCACGGCATGGCCGAGGGTATGGCCGTAGTTGAGAATCTCCCGCAGGCCGGACTCCTTGAAGTCCTGCCCCACGATGCGGGCTTTCATCTCGATGGACAGTTCGATCAGCCGGCGAAATTCGGGCGTGGTCGGATCCGTGGCCACGTCAACGTCGGCCTCGATGATGTCGAGGATTTCCGGAACCTGAATGAAACCCGCCTTGACGATCTCGGCGAAGCCGGCCAGAATCTCGTTGCGGGGCAACTGCTCAAGAAGGTCAAGGTCGCAGATCACGGCGTTGGGTGCCCAGAAAGTTCCCACAAGGTTCTTGCCCTCGGCGGTATTGATTCCGTTCTTGCCACCCACGGCCGCGTCGACCATGCCGAGCACACTGGTGGGAATCTGCACGAGCTTGACGCCGCGCAGCCAGGTGGCGGCCACGAAACCGGCGAGGTCTGTCACAGCCCCGCCGCCGAGGCCGATCACGGCGTCGGTGCGACTGAAGTCGGCCTGACCCATGACCTGCCAGCAGAAGGCGGCTACTTCCACACGTTTGGCCGGCTCGGCGTCGGGCACCTCGGCGATCATCACCTCGTAGCTGCCGAGCAGGCTCTCACGCAGGGCCACGGCGCGGGCGCCGAGTGTGGACGTGTGCACGATGAGAACCTTGCGAACCTCGGTGCCCAGCTGTTCGGCCACGGAATTCACCAGGCCGCACCCAACGTACACCGGGTAGCTGTCGTCACCGGAAACCGTGATGACAATCGTTCCGGGCACGGTGGCCAGCGGCGCGGCGGCCCCAGGTACGTGCGTGGTCACTGCTGATGTGGCTGATTCGGTCATGATCTCTTTCTAACCCAGGTCACTATCTCATCGGCGATGGTGCTGATGGGACGGTGTGACGTGTCGAAGTGAATTGTGGAAAGGGCCTCGTAGATCGGGCGCCGCTGCGTGAAGATTCGTTCCCAGTCGGCGATTCCACCGCTGAGGAGTGGTCGCTTCTTGCCGCCGATACGCCTGCTCGCGGCGCGCGCGTTCACGCTGAGGTAGACCACAGTGTGCTCGGCCAGATCCGCCTGGGTGGCGGAGTCGAGCACGGCCCCGCCACCCAGCGACACGACACCCGTCTGGCTGAGGGCATCAGCGACGATTCCGCGCTCGATCACCCGAAAGTAGTCCTCGCCCTCGCGCGCGAAAATTTCGCTGATCGGTCCGTAGCGCGCCACGATGAGCTTGTCCGTGTCCACAAAGGGCACGCCGAGTCCACGTGCAGCCCGGCGGCCGATCTTGCTCTTCCCCGCTGCCATCGGGCCGATGAAGACGAGCGGATAGGGCGAACGCTCGTCGCCCGCGGGGATGTCTGCGGACATGGCTAGAGGGACGCGTCGCTCGACGCACCGGTCTTCAGGTTCACCGGAATATGCGCGAGGTAGGACTCCAGATTTCGACGCGTCTCGTCGATGGAGTCTCCCCCGAACTTCTCCAGCACTGAGTTGGCGAGCACGAGGGCGACCATCGCCTCGGCAACGACTCCAGCGGCCGGAACAGCGCACACGTCGGACCGCTGGTGGTGCGCGGGCGCCGCCTCGCTCGTGGCGACATCCACCGTGCGCAGCGCACGGGGAATGGTCGCGATGGGCTTCATGCCCGCCCGCACCCGCAGGACAGTTCCTGTGCTCATGCCGCCTTCGGTGCCGCCGGCCTTGTCGCTCGCGCGCTGGATGGCGCCGTCGGACTGAACAAGTTCGTCGTGCGCTTCCGAGCCGCGGCGAGTGGTGGTGAGGAAGCCATCGCCGACCTCCACCCCCTTAATCGCCTGAATTCCCATGAGAGCGGCAGCGAGCTGGGAGTCGAGTCGTCTGTCCCAGTGCACGAAGGAACCGAGGCCGGGCGGCAGATTGTAGGCGAGCACCTCGACGACTCCGCCCAGGGTGTCACCGTCGCGATGAGCCGAATCGACCTCGGCAACCATTCGAGCGGATGTCTCGGCGTCGAAGCAGCGCAGCAGGTCGGCGTCTAAGGCGTCCACGTCACTCGCCCGCGGAAGCGCAGCGCCGTCGGGTACGCGAACAGGGCCGATGGACAGCGTGTGGCTGACCAGCGTGATGCCCAGTTCGGCTAGGAAGGATCGCGCGATCGCGCCGAGCGCCACCCGCGCGGCTGTCTCGCGGGCGCTCGCCCGCTCCAGCACCGGACGTGCCTCATCGAAGCCATACTTCTGCATCCCGACCAGGTCTGCGTGGCCAGGACGAGGGCGGGTGAGCGGAGCCCCGCGACCGCGCGTCGTCGACCCGGCCGGCCCCTCCGCGGGCACATCGGCGCTCATCACGTCGACCCACTTGGGCCATTCCGAATTACCGATTCGCAGGGCGACCGGTCCACCGAGAGTGAGACCATGGCGCACGCCACCGGAGAGAGTGAGTTCGTCCTGTTCGAATTTCATGCGTGCACCCCGGCCGTAGCCCAGTTTGCGGCGCGCAAGATCGAGTCGGATCGCATCTAGTGTGACCGGGATTCCAGCGGGCAAACCCTCGACAATAGCGATGAGTTCGGGGCCGTGGGATTCTCCGGCGGTGAGCCAACGAAGCATGGTTCCTATCCTTCCACAGGGTCACGGCTGAGCACGCCGCGCATGGCAGCCAACACGTCGTCTTCGCCGGCCAGTGGAATAAGCGGGTCGCCAGAGACAAAGATCCTGTCCTGGATGAGGGCCTGGTGCAGCAGCATTCCGAGGCCGGAGATCACGGTGCCTCCGCTCTCCTGCCATGAGGTCGCCAAGGCGCTGGGCCACGGCGAATAGGCCACGTCGAAGAGCGGCACGTTGCGGCGCAGCTGCGGCGGAAATTCTCCCGAAAGGGCACTTCCGCCGGGAAGCGTGCTGATCACGAGGTCGCTCGTCGGGCGTGCACGCGCCAAGTCATCGAAGGCGGACACCGTGACAGTGAGTCCGAGGGTGCGACCCAGCTCGGTGAGTGGCAACGCCTTGGCGGTGTCTCTCACGATGACGTCGACTCCCTCTGCCCCCAGATCGGCCGCGGCCAAGAGCGCGGAACTAGCCGTGGCGCCGGCGCCGAGCAGGGTCACGTGCACCGCCCGCGTGAGGCCGTGCTCGGCCAGTGCGCGAACCAGACCCGCGACATCAGTGTTGAACCCCGCCAGGGTGCGACCGCCGGCTGCCGGCTTGATCAGCACAGTGTTGACCGCACCGGTCAGTGTGGCCACGCGATCCAGATCGTCGATGAGCGGCAAGACCTCGTGCTTGAGCGGCATGGTCAGGGACAACCCCAACCATTCAGGTCCGAGAACGTCAATGAAACTCGACAGCTCACCCGCCCGCACCTCATGCGCCTCGTAACGCCAGTTCAACCCCAATTCCCGATAGGCGGCCCGATGCAGCGCGGGTGACCGCGAATGCAGGATGGGGGAACCCAGAACCGCGAGTCGGCTCACGGCGAGTCGGCTACCCACGGTTCGCCCGCATCCAGTCCTGCCACGTGACGACGGCTGCCTCGTGTTCGGCGAGGGTGGTGGAGAACACAGTTTCACCGCTGTCCAGGTTCACCGTCACGAAGAACAGCCAGGGCCCGTCAGCGGGGTGGATTGCGGCATCGATGGCCAGATCACCGGGGTTTGAAATCGGACCGACCGGCAACCCCGGGTGAACGTACGTGTTGTACAGGTTCGACGCATCGGCGCGTTCGGCATCCGTTGTCGTGACGAGGTGAGTGTTGCCGGTGCCGTACGCCACTGTGGCGTCCGATTGCATCAGCCCACTCGACCACTGTGCGGGATCGTTTCGGTTGAGGAAGACACGAGAAACCTTGTAATAATCGTCGCGAAGACCCGCCTCACGCTGGATAAGGGAGGCCAGGACGATAGTGGACCACCGGTTCTCCACGGCAACGCCCGCGGCATCGAGCGCCTGAAACTGACGGTCGACGAGGGTCTGAAGGGCATCATCCGCGGAGATTCCCGGCACAAAGGTGTACGTCGCCGGAAACAGGAAGCCTTCCAGATTGGTGGCTTCGGCCGGCAGCCCGAAGGAACCGATGTCAGCGGCGGCGGCTTGCAGGTCGGCCAGCGGGATATCCGTGCCCTCGGTCATGAGCTGCAAGATATCGGCAGCAGCCGTCCCTTCGGGGATCTGCACCGTCTGCTCCAGCTTGTTGGCTGAATCCAGCAGGGCGTCGAGTGCTGAGCGTGAGCTCATCTGGGTCTTCAACTGGTAGGCACCCGGTTGGAATACAGGCTCGGGAGACTCCGTCAACAGTGTGGCGTAGAACGCATCGAAGCTCTGCACGACGTCCTGGCTCACGAGGGTCTGCGCGACATCGCTGCCCGTGTCACCATCGTGAATCATCACGATGACGTCCTCTTCCCCAGCGCCCGCGTAGTCGGCCGGACCCTGTACCGCGTTGATGAGCTGGGTTATCGGGCCCTGCAGCGCAAATGCTCCGGCGGCGAGGAGTGCGACGATCACCAGGAGCGCGATCAGACATCCCCAGGTACCCTTGCGGCTTTTCCGCTTTTCGCGCTGCGGCTCGGCCGCGAGTTCGGCACGGCGTCGCGTGCGCCCGGCCGCGCGCTGATGGGCCCGGTCGCCCGTGTGCGCCTCGTCAGATTCACTGTGTGAGGGTGCGAACAGGTTCGCGTCGCTCGCCGAGTCTGCCTCAGGCTCACGAATCGGCTCGACCGCGGAAGCATCGGGCTGGGCTGCAGGCTGGGATTCCGACTGAGGTTCCGACTGCGCTGAGGGTGACTGCGGCGCTTCGCCGCTGAGGGCGATCTGTTCGGCCTCTTCCTGCGCCTGCTGAGCCGCTCTCAGGGATCTGCGGGAGGGCAATGGCTGGTCTCCGGGAATGATCGGCACTGGTTAGGGCCTTCCGGTCAGGTCAACGGGCGAGCCGGCCGGCCTGCCCGATGAACGCTCGCTGTCGAGCGCATGCTGCAAAATTATAGTCGCGGCCACCTGATCGACGACCGGACGTTGAGTTTTGGCCGGCCGGCCCGATGCCCGCAAGGCGGACTGCGCAGAAACCGTCGAGAGCCTCTCGTCCACGAGCCTGACCGGAACGGCAACAGCGCGCGCAAGGATCTCGGCGAAGTCGGTGGCATCGTCGGTGGAAGCCGTGCGGTTTCCCGACAGAGCCAGAGGCAGTCCGACAATCACTTCGACGGCGTCGTATTCGCTCACGATCGCGACCAGGCGTGCCACGTCGGTCACACCCGCGTGGTCCCGACTCACTGTCTCCACGGGCATGGCGAGCATTCCGTGGTTGTCGCTGCGCGCGACCCCGATCCGAACCTTGCCGACGTCAACTCCGACGCGCACTCCCGACCGCATGACCTAGTGCGAGACGGTCGCGATGACCGCAGCCAAAGCCGCCGCGATGGCCTCGACGTTGGTGCCGCCGCCCTGGGCAAGGTCATCTTTTCCGCCGCCACCTCCACCGAGGATTCCGGCCACCTGCTTGGCCAGCGCGCCGGCCTTCTGCCCGGCATCGCGCGCGGCCTGGTTGGTCGCCACGATCACAACCGGCTTGTCTGCCACGATGGCGGCGAGAGCCACGACTGCGGGAGCGGCCCCCAGCCGCTCCCTCGTGGACGTCACCAGCAGGCGCACGTCATCGGCGGAATTCAACACGCCCAGGTTCTGGGCGACCACCGTCACGGCCCCAGCCCGAGACTGGCTGGCGACGAGGGCCGGCACCCTCTCGGTGAGAGCGCGGGATTCAAATGCCGCAATCTTCTTCTCTGCAGCCTTCAGGTTCTGCACGAGATCGCTGATGCGCTCCGGCAACTGCTCCCGCGGCGTCTTCAGGCTCGCGGTCAACTGCGACACGAGGGCACGTTCCGTCGCGAGGTCCCTGAAAGCTTCGAGGCCTACGAGGGCCTCGACGCGACGGTTCGTGGAACCCACGGACGCCTCGCTGGTGAGGTTGATCATGCCGATCTCGGCGCTGCTCGTGACGTGGGTGCCCGCGCAGAGCTCACGAGACCACGGTCCGCCGATATCAACGACGCGCACGCGGTCGCCATATTTCTCGCCGAAGAGCGCCATGGCGCCCAGCGCCTTCGCCTCAGCGAGGGGCAGCTCCCGGGTGGTGACGGGAAGATTGTCCCGGATGGCGTTGTTGGAGATTTCCTCGATCTCGCTGCGTGTCGCGAGCGAAAGCGCCTGGTTCCACGAGAAGTCGAGTCGGAAAAATCCCGCTTTGTTGTACGAACCGGACTGGTGCGCGTTAGGGCCGAGCACCTGTCGCAGGGCCGCGTGCAGCACGTGCGTGCCGGAATGCGCCTGCCGGGCACCGCGGCGCCAGTCCGGGTCGACGATGCTCGTGGCGTGGTCGTCCACACCGACCTCGCCGGATCGCACCATGACGGTGTGGCTGATGAGCCCCTTGACGGGCTTCTGCACATCGAGCACCTCGAGTTCGAAACCCGCGCCCACGATGAGGCCCCTGTCGGCGTCCTGGCCACCAGACTCCGCCCACAGCGCGGTCTCAGCGAGGATGACCTCAGCCGTTTCACCCGCGACGGCGCTCGTGACGGACACGCCGTCCACGATGAGGCCGAGAACGCTCGACTCGTGCTGCAGGGCGTCATAGCCGGTGAAGAGAGTCTCTCCCTCCGCACGAAACGGGCTGTACACCCCAAGATCGGCGAGGTGCGTTTTTTTGGATTTCGCGTCAGCCTTGGCCATGGTGCGCTGCTTCGTCATCAGAGCATCGAAGGCCTCACGATTGACGCTGAGGCCAGCCTCTTCCGCGATCTCGAGGGTGATCTCGATCGGGAAGCCATACGTGTCGTGAAGTAGGAACGCGGTCGGCCCGGCGAGCTCCGTCTTGTTCGCGGTCTTGGTCTTTGCCACGGCGAGGTCGAGCACCGCGCTGCCGCTCGCGAGGGTACGCAGGAAGGTCTCCTCCTCGGAGTAGGCGGCCTGGCTGATGCGGCCGAAATCCGTCTGCACTTCGGGGTAAGAGGAGCTCATGGCGTCGCGGGACGCCGGCAGCAACTCCGGCAGGCTCGTCGAGTCCACGCCGAGCAGGCGCATGGCCCGCACACTGCGGCGCAGCAATCGACGCAGGATGTATCCACGTCCTTCGTTGGACGGCATGACGCCGTCACTCATGAGCATGAGAGAGGAGCGCACGTGGTCGGCGACGATGCGCATGCGCACGTCGTCGTCATGGTTGGCGCCGTAACGGCGCCCGGAGAGCGCTGCTGCTCGATCGAGCACCGGGCGAACCTGATCGATCTCGTACATGTTCTCGACGCCCTGCTTGAGGAAGGCGACGCGCTCGAGTCCCATACCGGTGTCGATGTTCTTTTTCGGAAGGTCACCGAGAATCTGGAAATCGCTCTTTCCAGTGCTTTCCCCACGCAGGTACTGCATGAACACGAGGTTCCAAATTTCGACATAACGATCGTCGTCTGTCGCCGGGCCGCCGTCGGCGCCGTAAGCGGGACCGCGGTCGAAGAAGATCTCGGAGCAGGGGCCCGCAGGGCCGGGCTGACCGGTCGACCAGTAGTTGGATTCCATGCCGAGTCGCTGGATCCGGTTCTCCGGCACGCCAATCGCGCGCCAGTAACGAAATGCCTCGTCGTCGTCGAGGTAGATGGTGACCCACAAGTCCGATTCCCGGAAGCCGTACCCACCCTGGTTCTCCGGGGTGGTCAGCAGCTCCCAGGCGAAGCCGATGGCTTCCTCTTTAAAGTAGTCCCCAAACGAAAAGTTACCGTTCATCTGGAAGAACGTGCCGTGCCTCGGCGTCTTGCCGACCTCTTCGATGTCGTTCGTGCGGATGCACTTCTGCACACTCGTGGCACGAGTGTACGGCGCCGGCACCAGCCCGGTGAGGTAGGGAACGAACGGCACCATGCCCGCAACAGTGAACAGAAGAGTGGGGTCGTCACTGACCAGGGAGGCGGACGGCACAACTGTGTGTCCGCGATCGGCGAAGAAGTCGAGCCAGCGCCCGCGAATGTCGGCAGTCTGCATGGTGTCCGTAGCCTTGGTGGTTCGTGAATATCGAAAAGTCGTGGAGCGGATGCTCCCGGTTGTTATGGGCGCTCGACCTCGTCGGCATCGCCCAGGGCGGCGTGAAGCTCGGCTTCCCGCTGGCGGTACCCGTCTGAGATTGCCTCGCCGAACTCGCGCGCCTTGGCATCGAGGTCGGTGAAGAACTGCTTGCCCTGCTGCGATTTGTTCACCTCATGGGCGACAACGAAACCGGCGGCGACACCCACGACCAACCAGACGAAATTCTTCACTGTCATGCTCCCTCAACTTGGATGAACAACCTTCAGCGTATCGGTCTACGTTGCGTTGCGTCGGGACCTGGACGGCCTGCCGACACGAAAGGCGGCGCGCACCCCGGCCGAAAAACCGGCGAGTTTGATGAGCGGGCCGCCGACTGTCGCCGCAAACAGGGCGACGAGGGCGGAAATGTTGCCTGTGGCATCGGCCACATTGCTCGTGATCGTGTCGACTCGTGCCAGCTGCTTGCTCGTCTGCGCGATAGTCTCGGTGGTTTCCGAGAGGAGCGGAGTAACGCTCTGGCTCAACTCGTGGATGGCGCTGGTGGTCTCATCGAAAACGCGGCCGAGCTTCACGAGCGGAATGGCGATGACCGCCACGAGAATCGCGAATACCCCAGCGGCGATGAGCCCGGCAATATCTCCACCTGACATACCCGTACCAACCGTTTCCTGATCATGAGAATACAAAAGGGCGGATCACCCGGAGGTGGTCCGCCCTTTTCGCGTAGAGAACTACTGAGCGAGCTCAGGTTCTATCGAGCTGCACTGTGCTATCGAGCTGCGTAGTACTCAACAACGAGCTGAACTTCACACGTCACGGGGATCTCGATGCGCTTCGGGCTGCGCACGAGGCGGGCCTGCAGCTTGTCGAGCTCAACCTCGAGGTACGGGGGAAGCTTGGGCAACAGGTCCACGTGTCCGCCGGCGGCGGCAACCTGGAAGGGCTCCATGCCCTCGCTGCGAGCCTTGACGTGCATGAGCTGGCCCGGCTTCACTCGGAAGGAGGGCCGGTCAACGAGCTCTCCGTCAACGAGGATGTGACGGTGCACGATCATCTGGCGAGCCTGAGCCGTGGTGCGGGCGATCGCGGAGCGAACGAGGAGGGCATCGAGACGGGTCTCGAGGATCTCGACGAGGTTCTCACCGGTCAGTCCCTGACGACGACGAGCCTGCTCGAATGCAATCTTGAGCTGGGCCTCGCGGATGCCATACTGGGCACGTAAGCGCTGCTTCTCGCGCAGGCGGACGGCGTAGTCCGAGTCTGTCTTGCGCTTGGTGCGGCCGTGCTCACCCGGTGCATAGGGGCGCTTCTCGAGGAAGCGGGCTGCCTTCGGCGTGAGGGCAATGCCCAGCGCGCGCGACAGGCGGGTCTTACTGCGGGTACGTGACTTTGTAGACACGGTTTCCTTTCAATCGGACTCAACAAGGGAATACCAGGGCGGCTGCGCACACAGAGGTGGCAGGCGTCATGGGAGATCAGAGGATTGTGTGCCACGGGGACCTCGGCTACAGAGGAAAACCCATCCAAACCTGGAAACGGACGCAGCCGCATGCCGAAACCAGATTGTAGGCAGTGTTCAGATTAGCACAGTCTTGGGATGGGGCGGCGGAGGCGGGTTATCTGCTCCTCGCTCAGACATTGAGACTTTCCGGGGCCTCGCGCGAAGGACATGCGCGAGGCCCCGGAAAGCCTCAAAACTCACAACCCCGCGAACAACCCCGCGAACAACCCCCCTCCGCCGCAGGTTCAGTGCGGGAGTGTCCAGTTATTCGCCTCTGACTATTTTTCGGATTTTGTGGAGGCGGGCGGTGATTTCTCGCTCGTGGCCGTGTTCCGTCGGCGTGTAGTACCGAGTTGATTTCAGCTCGGTCGGGGGGTACTGCTGGGCGACCACGCCGAGGGCATCGTCGTGTGGGTAGCGGTAGCCCTGGCCGTGACCGAGGCGTTTGGCGCCAGGGTAGTGCGCGTCGCGCATGCCCTTAGGGACGCGGCCCATCTTGCCGGCGCGCACGTCGGCGATGGCGGCGTCGAGAGCCATGTACGCGGCGTTGGACTTCGGGGCGGTCGCGAGGTGCACGACGGCCTGGGCCAGAGGGATACGGCCTTCGGGCATTCCGATGAGCTGGACTGCGTCGGCTGCCGCGACGGCGATCAGGAGGGACTGCGGGTCGGCCATGCCGATGTCCTCCGACGCAAGGATGATGACGCGACGGCAGATATAGCGCGGGTCCTCACCGGCTTCGATCATGCGAGCGAGGTAGTGCAGGGCCGCGTCTACGTCACTGCCGCGCACAGACTTGATGAAGGCGCTGATCACGTCGTAGTGCTCGTCTCCGTTGCGGTCATAGCGCAGGAGGGCGCGGTCGACGGCGAGCGAGACGATGTCGGTGGTAATCACGGGCTTGCCGCTGGCGCCGGGCTCGAGGGTTGATTCGGCCGAAACGGATGCCGCCTCGAGCGCTGTCAGGGCGCGCCGGGCGTCACCGGAGGCGAGCCGGATGATCGCGCCGCGGGCTTCTGGGTCGAGTTCGAAGCGGTCGGCGAGGCCGCGTGGGTCGGTCACGGCACGGTCGACGACGATTCCGAGGTCGTCATCGCTGAGGACTTCGAGGGTGAGCAGGAGCGAGCGAGAGAGCAGCGGGGAGATGATCGAGAAGGACGGGTTCTCGGTGGTTGCTGCCACGAGGATGATCACGCCGTTCTCGACGCCGGGGAGCAAGGCATCCTGCTGGGCCTTGGAGAAGCGGTGGATCTCGTCAAGGAAGAGCACGGTGGACAACCCGTAGAGGTCCCGGCTGGTGCGCGCCTCCTCCATGACCTGGCGCACGTCGCGCACGCCCGCTGTCACGGCCGAGAGTTCGACGAAACGGCGTCCGGAGCTGTGCGCGATGGCCTGGGCGAGCGTGGTCTTGCCGGTGCCGGGCGGTCCCCAGAGTATGACGGACACGCTTCCGCGTTCCCCCGTCTTGTCGCTTGCGAGGCTGACCAGGGGAGAACCCGGCGTCAGCAGATGGCGCTGCCCGGCCACCTCGTCGAGGGTTTTGGGGCGCATTCTTACGGCGAGTGGCGTTGCGCCACTGCGCAGACCCGGTTGAGCATCCGACATTCCTCCAGCGTAGTTTGTGCGTAGAGTTCTACGAGGTCCGCGCAGACGTGCGCACCTGTTTACCTGTCTCCCGGAGGATCCCTGTGGCACAGAATTACAAGCACGAGCGCGAAGCACGTGAAGCTCGGGCACGCACGCGGGCCTACCAGGCTCGCCGCGAAGTCAACTCCCAGCAGCAGAAACGACGCCGCACGGACAACGTCATCGCCGGTGGGAGCCTCGTAGTTGTGCTCACGTTGCTCGTCGTGGCCCAGGTGCTCTACTTCAGCGGCGGCCCCGGCACACCGGAGCCCACAGACTCGGCGGCATCCGCTACACCAACGGCCACGCCGCCGACTGTCGCGAACAGCGGCGATGTGCCCCCGAGCGCGATCGCCGAAGGACGGTCGTGGGTCGGCGACCTGACGGTGAATGACGTCACCCTCGGGATCGAACTCGACGGTGCCGCTGCACCACAGGCCGTAGCTTCCACGATCTCCCTGGCCCAAAGCGGCTTCTATTCGGGCACGTCCTGCCATCGCCTCACGAACGGCGGATTTTTCGTGCTGCAGTGCGGAGATCCGTCCGGCGACGGCACCGGCGGGCCCGGCTATACCTACGGCCCAGTCGAGAACGCCCCGACCGACAATCTCTACCCGGCCGGCACCCTCGCCATGGCACGTCAGGGAGACAGCGCCTTCAGCATGGGCAGCCAATTCTTCATCGTGTACGAAGACACCACCATCGGTGCCGACACCGCCGGCGGGTATTCGGTCATCGGCACGGTCACCAGCGGCCTCGACCAGCTGAAGGCCGAGATTACGGATGCCGGCGTGGCCGATGGAGCCACCGACGGCGCCCCCGTGGTTCCCACGACGATTACCGGCATAACAGTTCAGTAGGATCACGCAAACTCGGCTCGAGCTTGCAATAGGCTTAGAGCAGTATGCATTGGTCCCCTCCGGGACCCACGACGAAAGCAGCAAGGTGAGCCTCTTGACTACGACAGATCAGCAACCATGGGGTCGCGTAGACGAAACCGGCACGGTTTACGTGCGTGAAGCGTCTGGCGAGCGTGCGGTCGGCCAGTATCCCGACGCGACTCCCGAGGAAGCACTCGCGTACTTCGAGCGTAAGTACGTGGAACTCAATGGACAGGTGACGCTGCTCGAGCAGCGCGCCAAGGGCGGTGCCCCCGCTGCGGATGTCGCCAAGTCCGTTGCCAACCTGACGACCGCGGTGGCCACAGCCAATGCCGTCGGAAACCTCGCCGCACTCGCCGAACGCCTGTCCGCCCTCGGCGGCGCCGTGACCGAACTCACCGAGCAGCAGGGGGTCGAGACGAAGGCTGCAGCAGCAGCGGCCGTGGCCGAACGCGCCGCTATTGTCGACGAGGCCGAGCGCCTGGCCGCGGAGGATCCGGCTAAGACCCAGTGGAAGCAGACCAGCGCCGCCCTCGACGCCCTGTTCGCCAAGTGGCAGGCGCACCAGCACGATGCCCCGCGCATTCCGAAGGGCGAGGCCAATGACCTCTGGAAGCGTTTCCGCGCGGCACGGACAACCATCGAGCAGAACCGCAAGGCCTTCTTCGCCGAGCTCGACAGCGCACACAAAGATGTGCGCACCCGTAAGCAGAACCTGATCGAGCAGGCCGAAGCGCTGGCCGACAAGGGTGCCGATGGGGTATCTGCGTACCGCAACCTGCTCGAGGAGTGGAAGAAGGCGGGACGCTCCGGCAAGAAACAGGACGACGCCATGTGGGCGAAATTCAAGGCCGCTGGAGACGTGCTGTACTCAGCGAAGTCAGAGGTCGAGGCTATCGACAACGAGGAGTACGACGCCAACCTCGTTGTCAAGCTCGAACTCGTCTCCGAGGCTGAAGCCCTGCTCACGGTGACGGACCGCGTCAAGGCTCGCGACGCCCTCAGCACCATCCAGCGCAAATGGGACGCCATCGGCAAGGTCCCCCGCGACCAGGTCAAGCCCATCGAAGACCGCCTGCGCAAGGTGGAAGCCGTGGTGCGAAAGCTCGACGAGGATCACTGGAAGCGCAACAACCCCGAGACGAAGGCTCGTACCGAGGGCCTCGCCGGCCAGCTGAACGATGCCATCGCCAAGCTCGAAGCCGAATTGGAAGCCGCCCATGCCGGCAAGGATACCGCCGCGATAACCGAGGCGACCGAGGCGCTGGAAGCCCGCAAGGCCTGGTTGAAGGCCATCGGCCAATAACGGCGGCCTCGCAGAAGCCACTCGGCAACCAGCCACTTTTCCACAGGCCGGTCGCAATGCCGTCTCTCCACAGATTCTGAGGTTTTACACCGAGAATCCTGGAGCGGCGGCATTCTTTGGTTATGAAAATTTCCGGGTTCACGAACTTAGGGTCGCTCAGCACGGCAAACCCCGCGTGCTCCCGCATGCCGGCAACGCTCTCCACCGCCGACCTGCCGCTCGCCGAGCTCATGTGCGCCCGGCTCGACGGCGAGGTTTACCCGCTGGGCGAGTGCTGGTGCCCGATCGACGAAATCGACTCGCCCAACCTTCGAGCCGCCTCCCTCGCTCCCCTGCTCCCCCGCCGGGCGATCATCGAACGACACAGCGCCGCGTGGGTTTACGATCTCTGCCCAGAACCCGCACAGCACGAATTCTGCGTGGACCTCGGAGCTCGGACACACGCCCAGCCGTCGCCGCGCAGGCACCTTCGGGAGGTGGTGTGCCCCACCGATGACACCGCGGAGCTGGGCGGCGTACGCGTGACAACACCGATTCGCACCGCCATCGACTTGGCCAGATGGGCGGCCCCGAATGCCGACGACCATCTCCTGCCGCTGCTGTTCGCCCTGCTGCGCTACGGCGGCTTCACCGACACGACTCAAGCCAGAGCCCGGTGTGAGGCGAGGTCGATACCTCATCGAGGCATTGCGCTCCGTCGGCTGGCCGCCGTCGAAACCCTGCTTCGAAGCGACTAGCCGTCGCTCACCCGATACACGTCGTAGACGGCGTCGATGCGGCGAACGGCGTTCAGAACGCGGTCGAGGTGCGTCGTGTCACCCATTTCAAACACGAACCGACTCAAAGCCAAACGGTCACTCGACGTGTTCACCGTCGCAGACAGAATGTTGACGTGGTGTTCGGACAACACGCGCGTCACGTCTGACAGCAGTCCCGAACGGTCCAGAGCCTCGATTTGAATGTGAACGAGAAAGAGGCTCTTCGATGTGGGGGCCCACTCCACGTCGATCATGCGTTCAGGTTCTTTCAGCAGGGACTGCACGTTGTGGCAATCCGCCTGATGCACTGACACGCCGGCTCCGCGCGTCACAAAACCCACGATCTTATCTCCGGGCACCGGAGTGCAGCACCGAGCGAGCTTGACAAGGATGTCGGGAGCGCCACGAACCAGCACACCGGAGTCGCTGGTGCGTGGGGCCTGCGTGTGACCGCGTGGGGCGACAGGAAAGTCGCTGACGTCGCTTTCCTCGATCGTCTGAACACTTGAGACGACCTTTTCGAGCACGGACTGTGTCGACACGTGCCCTTCGCCAACCGCCGCGTACAGGGCAGACACGTCTTCGTACTTCATGACCGCGGCGACTTCCGCGAAGGAATCCTGGTTCATCAGCTTTTGCAGTGGCAGATTCTGCTTGCGCATGGCACGTGCGATCGCATCGCGACCCTGCTCGATCGCCTCGTCTCGGCGCTCCTTCGTGAACCACTGCCGTATTTTGTTGCGCGCGCGCGGGCTCTTGACGAAGTTGAGCCAGTCCTTGCTGGGTCCCGAGTCCGGGTTCTTGGACGTGAAGACCTCGACGACGTCTCCAGTGTTCAGCGTGCTCTCGAGGGGCACGAGCCGACCGTTCACCTTCGACCCCATGGTTCGGTGACCGACTTCGGTGTGCACGGCGTAGGCGAAGTCAACCGGTGTCGCCCCGGCGGGCAGTCCGATGACGCGCCCTTTGGGCGTGAAGACGTAGACCTCTTTGGCCCCGATTTCGTAGCGCAAGGAATCCAGAAATTCCCCGGGGTCGGCGGTTTCGGCCTGCCAGTCCGAAATGTGGGCGAGCCATGCCATGTCGGTGTCGCTCTTGGGCCCGACGCCGGAGCTCTTGCCGTTGACCTGCTCCTTGTATTTCCAGTGCGCGGCCACCCCGAACTCGGCGCGTTGGTGCATTTCCTGGGTACGGATCTGGATCTCGACGGGTCGTCCGCTGGGACCCATGACTGTGGTGTGCAGTGACTGGTACAGGTTGAACTTGGGGGTCGCGATGTAGTCCTTGAAACGGCCCGGCAGGGGTGTCCAACGCGCGTGGATGGACCCGAGCACGGCGTAGCAGTCACGCACCGAGTTAACGAGGACGCGAATGCCGACCAGGTCGTAGATCTCGTCGAAATCTCGTCCGCGAACCACCATTTTTTGGTAAATGGAGTAGTACTGCTTCGGCCGGCCGGCAACCTTGCCGCGGATTCGAGCGGATTTAAGATCGTCATTGATGGTGTCTATGACGTTTTGAACGAATTCTTCACGCTGGGGGGTGCGCTGACGCACCAAGGATTCAATCTCGGCGTAGAGCTTGGGATAGAGCACGGCGAACGAGAGGTCTTCCAACTCCCACTTGATGGTCTGTATGCCGAGACGGTGCGCGAGGGGAGCGTAGATCTCCAGTGTTTCCGTGGCCTTGCGGACCGCAGACTCAGCGGGAACGAACCCCCACGTGCGGGCGTTGTGCAGACGGTCTGCAAGCTTGATGATCAGAACGCGGATGTCTTTTGACATTGCCACGATCATCTTGCGAACGGTCTCCGCCTGGGTCGAGTCACCGTACTTGACCTTGTCGAGCTTGGTGACACCGTCGACGAGCATGGCGATCTCGTCGCCGAAGTCACCTCGAAGTTCCTCGAGCGTGTACGACGTGTCCTCGACGGTGTCGTGGAGCAGAGCGGCGGCAATCGTCTTCGTGCCGATCCCGAGGTCCGCCAGAATTTGGGCCACGGCGACCGGATGTGTGATGTACGGCTCACCGCTGCGGCGTGTCTGGCCCTCGTGTGCACGTTCCGCCGTGGTGTAGGCCCGTTCGATGATCGACAGGTCGACCTTGGGATGGTGGAGACGCACGGTCTTGATCAGGGTGTCCACGGCGCCGACCGGCTGCGCACGGGAGAAGATGCGGGGCACAAGGCGGCGCAGTGACGCTGGGGACGGGGTCGTCGTCTCGGTCATCGTCACACCTCAATCCAGGGCTGGGTACATCAATTATGGCCGAACGACGACGTTTCGAGAAACGCGCCGTCCGGCCATCGGAGCACCCGCTACGCCGTCACCGACTCCGAACCGGCACTGGCCGATTGGGAACTAGTTGACTGAGCGCTCGCCTTGGCCGCCAACGCCTTCTTGTCGCGCTTGTGCGTTGCCGGTTCCCGGGTGCGCAACTGGGAGTACAACGGAGCCGCGATGAAGATGGTCGAGTAGGTGCCCACCAGGATACCGATCAGCAGGGCGAGCGAAATGTCCCGCAGGGTTCCGGCTCCGAGCACAAACGCACCAATGAACAGGATCGACGCCACCGGCAAGGCCGCGACGACAGAGGTGTTGATCGACCTGACAAGTGTCTGGTTCACGGCCAGATTGACGGAGTCCGCGAACGTTCGCCGGGAGCCAGGACCGTCCTCGCTGGTATTCTCGCGAATCTTGTCAAAGACCACCACGGTGTCGTACAGCGAGTAGCCGAGGATGGTCAGGAAACCGATGACGGCAGCCGGGGTGATCTCGAACCCAATGAGTCCGTAGATCCCGGCGGTGATGACCAGGTCGTGCAGCAGGGCCACCATGGCCGCAGCGGACATCTTCCAGGTGCGGAAGTAGATCGCCATCACGGTACCGGCGAGTACGAGGAAGACAACGAGGGCACGCAGGGCTTGCCCGGTGATGTCCGCGCCCCAGGACGGGCCGATGAAGGATGCGGCGACTTCTGTCTCCGGTACCTCGTAGGCAGTGGCGAGGGCGGCTCGCACGGCGCGGGTATCATCGCTGGTCAGCTGGTCGGTCTGCACCCGAACCTCGCTCGCTCCCACTGTGGACACCTTGGGCACGGCCTCCGGAACAATGCTCGCGATGGCATCCGTTGCGACGGTCTGATCCTGGTTGCTCACCTCCGAGATCACAAATTCGCTGCCACCGGTGAATTCGATACCGAAGACGAAACCGCCCCGGACGAACGGCCCGACGACCGAAATGAGGATCATCACGGCGGCAATCGTGTACCAGAGTTTGCGGCGCCCCACGATGTTGAACGAGCGTTCGCCCGTGTAGAGGTCATTTCCGAATTTCGCGAAGCTAGCCATCAGGAGTCCTTCCCATCGTTCGACGATTCAGTCGAGGATCCCACGAGCTCGGATGCCTTGCGCTCAGCAATGGTCTGTCTCTTGGCCGCTTCCTTACTTGAGGCCGAGGATTTGGTGCCCGGCACGGCGACGGAGGGCACAAATCGGGCGCGTCCGCGGTACACGGCACCCAGAGCCCGCGGGTCGAGCCCGCTGAGTGTGTGTCCCTCGTTGAAGAAGCGCGTTTTGGCGATGAGCTGCAGCATCGGGTGGGTGAACAGGCTCACGACGAGCAGGTCCACGATGGTGGTCAGACCGAGTGTCAGCGCGAATCCTCGCACGTTGCCGACGGCGAGCACGAACAGCACTGCGGCGGCGAGGAAGTTCACGACGTCGGAGGCGACGATAGTTCGGAAGGCACGCTTCCAGCCTGCCTCGACGGATGACTCGAGTCCTCGGCCGTCTCGCAGCTCATCCCTGACGCGCTCGAAGTACACGATGAAGGAGTCCGCCGTGATGCCGATGGCCACGATCAAACCGGCGACACCGGCAAGGGACAGCCGGTAGCCTTCACGCCACGACAGGATCGTGATGAGCAGATAGGTGATCACGCCGGCCACGACAAGCGACGCGACGGTGACCAGCCCGAGCAGACGGTATTGGGCAAGCGAGTACATCACCACGAGGATCAGGCCGATCAGACCCGCGATCAGACCGTTGACGAGCTGGGTGGAACCCAGAGTCGCACTGATCGTGTCCTGGCTCTGCACGGTGAAGCTGATCGGCAGTGCGCCGAACTTCAGCTGGTCGGCGAGTGCCTTGGACGATTCCTGGTCGAAGTTTCCGGTGATCTGGGGCTTGTCGGTCACACCCTGCACGCGTGGAGCCGTGATGACCTGACCGTCCAGAACAGCAGCGAACTGATTTTGCGGGGGCTGGAGAGCGATCAGTCGGCTGGAGACGCCGAGGAATTCGTCGGCTCCGCGTCCATTGAACTCAATGTTCACGACCCATTGGCCCGTTGGAGTTCCGCTCTGACCGACTTCCTGGCCGTTCGTCGCGTCGGAGATGTTGGCGCCGTCGACTTCGACGGGACCGAGGATGTATTTGGCAGAGCCGTCGGCCTCGCAGGTGATGAGGGGCTGGTCTGTGGGTGCCACGTTGTTCGTGTCGATCTTGGCGCAGTCGAAGGCCTCGTACTGGGCCTGGAGCGCCGGTGTGACGTTGTTGAGGTCACTGCCGTCCGTCGGTGCGACCTCAGGCGTGGTGGAGAGATTGGGATCGATCGTGGCTTCGGGCACTGGCGTGGCCGTGCCGTCCGCGCCGATGGCTGCTGTCGTCGGTGCCCCGGCAACTATGACGGGCCGGAATTCGAGTTTCGCGGATGACTCAATGCGGTTGATCGTCGCGTCGTCGGGCGTGCCCGGGATCGACACGACGATGTTCTGGCCACCCTGTGTGTTGATCTCAGATTCGGAGACGCCGGCCGAGTCGATGCGCTGGCGGATGATGGACACCGCCTGGTCGAGCTGTTCTTGGGTGACAGTCTCCCCCTCTGCGACCTGGGGCTCGAGGATGATCTGCGTGCCGCCCTCGAGGTCGAGGGCAAGCTTCGGGGCCCAAGAGCCGCTGCCGTTGAAAACACCGACGGCGTTGAAGGCAATGAGGCCGACAATCAGCACGCCAAGCCAGGTGAGGGAACGCCAGGCCTTCTTGGACGGGGACGACTTAGCCACCTAGGAACTCAGCTTTCTATGCTCGTGCCCACGCCGAAAGGCGTGGGCACGGTGAGGGGTGTGTTACGCGTCGCCCTTTTTGGGCTGGTTGTCAGTGTCGTCGCCATCGACGCGCTGCCCGAATTCGGGCTCGCCCATCGACTCGATCGAGGGGCTGTCCTGGAGGATGTCCTCGGCCGTCTCTGGCACAACCGGCTCAACCACACGCGCGATTGTCTGGCGGTGGATGTTGACGATAGTTCCGGGCGCGATCAGCAGCGCAACCTTGTTCTCTTCCTCGTCTATCGACACAATGGTGCCGTACATGCCGAAGTTGGTCATCACGTCTGCGCCGGCAACCATGGTGGCCTGCAGGGCTTCCTGATCACGCTTGCGCTTGCGACCGTTACGGAACATGAAAAATACGAGCATCGCCAAAACCGCGAGCATGACAAGAGTCAACGGATCCATAAAACTGTGAGACCTTCCGATTGCGGCCCGAGGGCCGAAGCTTGTGTGGGTGGCTCCTTAAGAGCCAACTTGAATTATAGGTCATCCAGCGTGAGGTCAACCTGAGGATTCCTCAAGCCGAAGTGACGCCACGCCTCGGCAGTGGCCACTCTCCCTCTCGGAGTGCGCGTGAGGAAGCCTATCCGCACGAGGAAGGGCTCGACGACAGCTTCGATGGTCTCGGATTCTTCACCCACCGAGACCGACAGTGTATTCAGGCCCACCGGGCCTCCCCCAAACCGCGTGAGAATAATCTTCATGACCTCACGGTCGAGGCGATCGAGCCCGATTTCATCGACGTCATACAGCTCGAGAGCCGCATGCACGGCTGCTAGATCGGCCCCGCCGCCGTGCACGAGGGCGTAGTCCCTCACACGTCGCAGCAGGCGATTGGCGACGCGCGGGGTACCCCGGCACCGTCCGGCGATCTCGGCTAGAGCGCGGGGTCCGATGTCGAGGTTGATCAGCTTCGCGGCTCTCGCGAGTACCTGCTCAAGTTCGCTATCGGCATAAAACTCTAGGTGGGCGGTGAATCCGAAACGGTCACGCAGCGGGTTTGGCAGCAAACCGGAACGAGTGGTCGCGCCCACAAGCGTGAACGGCGCCAGCTCGAGCGGCACGGATGTGGCCCCAGCTCCCTTGCCCACCATGATGTCGATTCGGAAGTCTTCCATCGCCAGGTACAGCATCTCCTCGGCAGAGCGAGCCATGCGATGGATCTCGTCGATAAAAAGCACCTCGCCCGGGATGAGGGAGGATAGTACGGCGGCTAGATCCCCGGCGTGCTGGATGGCCGGCCCGCTGGACATTCGCAGCGGACGATTGCCCTCGTAGGCGATGATCATGGCAAGCGTGGTCTTGCCCAGTCCGGGAGGTCCAGCAAGCAGAATGTGGTCTGGCGTGCGGTTCTGCATGGTGGCGGCGGTCAGCATGAGCTGAAGTTGCCCGCGCACCTTGTGCTGGCCAACGAACTCGCCGAGGCTCGCCGGGCGGAGGGCGCCCTCGAAGGCGAGTTCAGTCTCACTTTCCAGTGTGGGTTTGGTGAGCTCAACGCCCGGATCTGTCGTCATGAGCGATGTCCCGGATTCTGGGCCGGACCGAGCCGACCGAGGGCAAGTCGAAGCACGACAGCCACCGTGAGGGGAGCCGCTTCTGCCGTGTGCGAAGCCGAGTCAGCCGGAACGGCCAACTCCGTGAGTGTTTCCTCCACAGCCTCGGCCGCCACGCGTTCGGACCATCCGAGTCCAATGAGTGCTGCCTGCACGCTCGCGGCAACGGATGCCGATCCCGTCGGGCGCGAAGAAGCGGATGCCGTGGCCGTGACGGCAAGCTTGCCCGCCAGACTCAGAACGATGAGCTTGGCCGTCTTGGGTCCGATACCACTGACCTTGCGAAACACTCCATCGGCATCGTCGGCCACCGCTTGCGCGATCTGGTTGGGGGTGAGCACGCCGAGCACGCCGAGGGCTGACTTCGGGCCGACTCCGGTGACGCCGACGAGGAGTTCGAAGACGGAAAGCTCTTCCGGCGTGGGAAAACCGTACAGGGTTAGCGAGTCTTCCCGCACGATGAGCACTGTGAGCAGCCGCGCCTCGTCGTTCAACCGCAGCGACAGTGCCGTGGCCGGGGTGACCTGAACGCCGAGGCCCACTCCCCCGACTTCGATCACGACCGTCGAGCCGACGGCGGACAGGACGAGGCCACGTACAGAAGAGATCACCGCTTAAGACTACGGGGCACGACAGACACGGGCGTGCCCCGCTCCGCGGCGCGCCATGCCTTTTGTGCCGGAGTGAGGGGCCCCGCGGGCGACGCGGCCGCGGGGATCTTCGCGGGAGCGCTCGAGACGGCGCCCACGGCACCGGCGATGCCGGTGCGCCAGGCATGGCAAATTGCCAGGGCGAGGGCGTCCGCGGCATCCGCTGGCTGGGGAATTTCGGTGAGCCCGAGGATGCGGGCGACCATCGTGCCGACCTGCTTCTTGTCGGCCGATCCGTAGCCGGTGATCGCGGCCTTCACCTCACTGGGAGTATGCAGGGTGACGGGGAGCCCACGACGAGCCGCCAGCAGCAGGGCTACCCCACTGATCTGGGCGGTGCCCATGACGGTGCCCACGTTATTCTGCGCGAAAACGCGCTCGATCGCGACGAACTCGGGCCTGTGCCGATCGAGCATGTCCTCGATGCCCTCGCTGAGCAGCAACAGGCGCTTTTCGAGCGGCATGTCGATCGGACTGCGCACCACGGTGACGTCGACGAGCGTCGCCGAGCGATTTCCGGCAACGTCAACGACACCAACGCCGCACCGGGTGAGGCCCGGGTCGATCCCGAGCACCCGAACGGCCATCGGCGCTACTCCGAGTCGGCGTGAAGTTCGGCCTGAACGTTGGCGGGCAGATCGTAGTTGCTGTAAATGTTCTGCACGTCGTCGAGGTCCTCCATCGCGTCGATGAGGCGAAACACCTTCCGGGCGGTCTCGGCGTCGACTTCGACCTTGAGCGACGGGATGAACGCGATGTCCGCCGACTCGTAATCGATGCCCGCCGTCTGCAGCGCCGTGCGCGTGGCGACGAGGTCGTGTGCCTCGGAGAGAACCTCGAAGGATTCGCCGTCGTCGATGACTTCCTCGGCCCCGGCATCGAGCACGGCCAGGAGGATGTCGTCCTCGGTAATTCCGCCGGCCTTCTTGACCACGACAACTCCCTTGCGGTGGAAGTTATAGGCCACACTGCCCGGATCGGCCATGGCACCACCGTTGCGGGCCATGGTCGTGCGCACTTCGGCGGCCGCGCGGTTCTTGTTGTCGGTGAGGCATTCGATCATGATAGCGACACCGTGGGCCGCATAGCCCTCGTACATGATGGTCGTGTAGTCGACCTGCTCGCCCGACAGACCGGCACCGCGCTTGACTGCGCGGTCGATGTTGTCGTTGGGAACTGAAGTCTTCTTCGCCTTCTGAATCGCGTCGACCAGGGTGGGGTTACCAGAAAGGTCTGCGCCACCCATGCGCGCGGCCACTTCGATGTTCTTGATGAGTTTCGCGAAGGCTTTGGCCCGGCGAGAGTCGGTGACGGCCTTTTGGTGCTTCGTTGTGGCCCATTTGGAATGCCCGGACATGAATCTCCCGTTGTGTTGCTCGCTCGTTGTGACGTGAGGCTGGACTGCTGACTCTGGCACCGCAGTGCAACCCTTATTCTAGCCCGGGGTCATCGCTTCCTCCCGGAAGCGGTCGCCCGTAGCGGTCGCGTCGCGCTCAGGCGTTGCTGTCGGCGTGAATGAGTTTGCTGAGGGTGTGCAGGTTGCGAGTCGTGGTGGTATCGCGGTACTTCGGTTTTCCGCTCTTCTTGCTGAAGTGACTCTTCACGCCCACGGCCTTGCGAACCTCCCAATAGAGCACGCCGTGCCCCAGTTCGATTCGTTCGTCTGCGGCGTCGAGTTCACGGGCGTGGCCGGCGAGTTCGGTGAGCGCCGCGGGCTCGGACGCGAACATCACGTAGGGGTGCCAGCCGTCGCGTTCAGCGTCGAACGGGTAGGCGCGAATGATGCGGTCGAGACTTTCAGCCTCGACGAGAACGATGTACGCGTCGTAGTCGAATCGTTCGTGCAGCGCAGCCTCGATCAGAGCCTTGCGCTCGGCGATATCTGCGGCGAGGTCCTTCGGGTCCACGGGTTCGGTTCCGGTTCGAAACAGCACGTTGCCGCTTGCGAGAATCGTCTTCACCTCGGAGAACCCCAGCTCGCGAAAAAGGTCCGCCAGATCTGTCATGGCAATCGTGATGCCATTGACATTGATACCCCGTAGGAGCGCTACATACTTCGTCATCGTTGACTCATTTCCAAAAGCATCGTTGCCAAACCCTACCGACACAGCAGCCTAATGACGAAAAGCTGTGGCGCGAACCTTTCGGAGAAAGTATTCGTGGAAGCGGTATTCTCCGGTGATCTCGGGGTGGAACGAGGTGCCGAGAAGGTTTCCCTGTTCGACGGCGACACACCGACCATCCGAGAGTGTGGCCAGGGGTCGCGCGTTCGGGCCGACCGTTTCGACGACGGGGGCGCGAATGAAGACGGCGTGCACGGGTGCGAAACCGAGTTCCGGAACCTGCAGATCGGTCTCGAATGACGCGTTCTGTGACCCGAAGGCGTTCCGCCGCACGCTGATGTCCAGTCCGCCGATGCTCTTCTGACCCACGATGCCGTCGAGGACAGTGTCCGCGAGCATGATGAGGCCGGCGCACGTGCCGTACACCGGCAGGCCGGCGCGAACAGCGGCTTGCAGCGGGTCGAAGAGATCGAACATTCGGGCAAGTTTGTCCATCACGCTCGACTCGCCGCCCGGAATGACGAGCCCACTCACGCGGGCCAGCTCTTCGGGGCGACGAACGAGCTCGACTCTGGCACCGAGCGTGCGCAACACGTCGGCGTGCTCGCGAAAATCGCCTTGCAGGGCGAGCACGCCGACCGGTGAATCCTGGTTCATGACCGTGTCTTCCCGAGCGATGCCGAAGACCGACGCCTCACGAAGGAGCGAGCTACCAGCCACGCTCGGAGAGACGGTGCGGCGCGGCGAGGTCAGACACGTTGATTCCCACCATCGCTTCGCCGAGTCCGCGCGATACCTGGGCGATGACCTTGGCATCGTCATAGAACGCGACGGCCTTCACGATCGCTGCGGCACGCTGCTCAGGGTTACCGGACTTGAAGATTCCGGAGCCCACGAACACGCCGTCGGCGCCGAGCTGCATCATCATTGCGGCATCGGCAGGAGTCGCGACTCCACCGGCCGTGAACAGCACGACGGGGAGCTTGCCGGTGGCCGCGATCTCGGCAACGAGCTCGTAGGGCGCCTGCAGTTCCTTGGCGGCGACGTACAGCTCGTCCTTGCCCATGGACGACAGCCGTGCGATTTCCCCCTTGATCGTGCGGATGTGCTTGGTCGCCTCTGATACGTCACCGGTACCGGCCTCGCCCTTGGAGCGAATCATCGCGGCACCCTCGGTGATCCGTCGAAGCGCCTCCCCGAGGTTGGTCGCGCCACACACGAACGGCGTGGTGAAGTTCCACTTGTCAATGTGGTTCTTGTAGTCGGCCGGACTCAGTACCTCTGACTCGTCGATGTAGTCCACGTCGAGGGCCTCGAGAATCTGGGCTTCGACGAAGTGTCCGATGCGTGCCTTTGCCATCACCGGGATGTTGACCTCGGCGATGATGCTGTCGATCAGGTCAGGGTCGCTCATTCGGGCGACGCCTCCCTGCGAGCGGATGTCGGCGGGTACGCGCTCGAGGGCCATGACGGCGACGGCGCCGGCGTCTTCCGCGATGCGAGCCTGGGCAGCGGTGACGACGTCCATAATGACGCCGCCCTTGAGCATTTCGGCGAGTCCGCGCTTGACGCGGCTCGAGCCGAACTTTTCGGCGGAGGTGTTTTCAGTCATGATATTGATCCTATTCCTTGAGCTGAGTGCTTAAAGCCGGGCCGGGAGCGCCGAACGGGCGCCTCTCCCGGAATGGAGTTATTCAGTGCCGGGAGGCCAGGCCTCGGCCACTTCGCGGCGAGTTTCACCGAGGAGCTTCGGGATGGCTTTTGTTCCGGCGATGATCGGAAAGAAGTTGGAGTCGAGCGCCCACCGCGGCACGATGTGCTGGTGCAGGTGTTCGGCAATTCCGGCACCCGCGATGCGGCCCTGGTTCATACCGATATTGAAGCCATCACACTTTGAGACAGCTGTGAGTACCCGCATCGCGATCTGTGTCAGCGTGCCGATTTCAGCGATTTCTTCAGGGCTCGCTTCGTCGTACGTCGCGATGTGGCGATACGGACAGACGAGTAGGTGCCCGCTGTTGTACGGAAACAGGTTCAACAACACGTACGCGTGCGTGCCGCGGGCCACGATCAGGGCCTTCTCGTCGTCCATGTCCGGTGCGAGGCAGAACGGGCAATCGTCGGGATGCGGCTGCTGACCGTCCTGGATGTAGACCATGCGGTGCGGTGTCCAGAGCCGCTGGAAGGCATCCGGAACGGCGGCGAAGTCTGACGAGTTCTCGATTAACGGGTTGTCGAGCTCGAGGCTGTCCTCATGGCTCGCCTGTCCGGCGGTGCCGTCTGCATTCGTCATCTTAAGCCTTCTCCGCGGCCTGATGCGACTCGAGGGCAGACTCGGGGGATGTCGTCACCTGCGCACGGGTTTCGATCGCCTCCAGGATGCGTCGAATGGCATCCTCGACCGGAACTCCGTTCAGCTGAGTGCCGTCGCGGAAGCGAAAGCTGACGGCGTTGTTCGCCTGGTCTTCCTCCCCCACGATGAGTTGGAACGGCACCTTGGCCTTGGTGTGCGTGCGGATCTTCTTCTGCATGCGATCGTCGGAATGATCGACCTCTGCGCGAACGCCGGCGGCCTTCAGCGTGCCGATGACCTCGTCGAGGTACGCCCCGTACTGCTCGGAGACCGGAATGCCGACAACCTGCACGGGCGAGAGCCAGACCGGGAAGGCACCGGCATAGTGCTCCGTGAGCACCGCGAAGAAGCGCTCGATCGAACCGAACAGGGCCCGGTGAATCATCACGGGGCGCTGGCGTGTGCCGTCGTTTGCCGTGTACTCGAGGTCGAAACGCTCGGGAAGGTTGAAGTCGAGCTGGATGGTGGACATCTGCCAGGTGCGACCGATGGCATCCTTGGCCTGAACCGAGATCTTCGGTCCGTAGAAGGCGGCTCCACCGGGGTCGGCGACAAGGTCGAGTCCGGATGCTTCGGCGACCTGTCGCAGCGTCTCCGTCGCTTCGTCCCAGGCATCGTCGCTGCCGACGAACTTCTTCGGGTCTTTGGTAGACAGCTCGAGGTAGTAGTCCTCAAGGCCGTAGTCGGCGAGCAGCTGCAGCACGAAATTGAGAGTGCTGGTCAGCTCCTCCTTCATCCCTTCTTTGGTCGTGTAAATGTGGGCGTCGTCCTGGGTCATGCCGCGCACCCTGGTGAGGCCGTTGAGCACGCCAGACTTCTCATAGCGATAGACGGAACCGAATTCGAACAGGCGCATCGGCAGCTCGCGGTAGCTGCGACCGCTGGACTTGAAGATCAGGTTGTGGAACGGGCAGTTCATCGGCTTGAGGTAGTAGTCGACGCCCTGACGGGTCACATGGCCGGTCTCATCCCGTTCCTCGTCGAGGTGCATGGGAGGGAACATGCCCTCGCGGTACCAGTCGAGGTGGCCGGACGCCTCGAAGAGGGTCGACTTGGTGATGTGCGGAGAGTAGACGAAGTCATAGCCCGCTTCGGTGTGCCGCTGACGAGAGTAGTTTTCCATCTCCTGGCGGATGATGCCGCCCTTGGGATGGAAGACGGCCAGCCCGGATCCGATTTCTTCGGGAAAGCTGAAAAGATCGAGTTCGGCACCGAGCTTGCGATGGTCGCGCTTTGCGGCCTCCTCCTGGCGGGTTTGGAAGGCACGCAGCTCATCCTTCGTGGGCCAGGCGGTGCCGTAGATGCGCTGCAGCTGCGGGTTCTTCTCGGAGCCACGCCAGTACGCGGCGGCCAGGCGGGTGAGGGAGTAGCCGTTGCCGATCATGCGGGTGTTGGGCAGGTGGGGACCCCGGCAGAGGTCTTTCCACACCGTCTCCCCAGTTTTCGGGTCGACGTTGTCGTAGATCGTGAGTTCGGCACCGCCGACCTCAACCGCCTCATTGTCACCGGAATCGCTGGTCGAGCCTGTGGAGACGCCGCCCTTGAGGCCGATGAGTTCGAGCTTGTAGGGCTCGCCGGCGAGCTCGGAGCGGGCCTCGTCGTCCGTGACGACGCGCCGCACGAAGCGCTGTCCCTGGCGGATGATGCGGTCCATCGCCTTTTCCAGAGATTTCACGTCTTCCGGCGTGAACGGCACCGCAACATCGAAGTCGTAGTAGAAACCGTTTGTGACGGGCGGGCCGATGCCCAGGCGTGCGGCGGGGTTGACCGTCTGAACGGCCTGCGCCAGCACGTGGGCGGCCGAGTGGCGCAGAATGCTGAGTCCGTCGGGCGACCCGATCGTCACCGGTTCGACGACATCCGTCGTCTCCACCGTGGTGGCCAGATCCTTCAGCTCGCCGTTGACGCGCATGGCGACAACGGATCGGTCGGTGAATAGCGCGAAGCCGTCAACCACGTGTGTAACTCCCTGTTTATTGCGGACCCCTTAACTTTAGCGGCGCATGAGAGCGCGGCGGGCCAGCGGGTACAGCAGCGGGTACAGCAGCGGGTACAGCAGCGGCCCCCGCCGAAGCGGGCGCCGGGTACGAATCGACGGGGTCAGACGACGCGCGAATGATCCACGACAAAGTCGGGGCCCGGGAACACGATCGTCTCGTGGCCATCATCAAACCGCACCAGATACGGCGGCCCACCATCGGTGCCGCGAATCTCCCTCACCTCACCGTGCCGGTCGGGTGTTTCCACGGTTTTACCGCGGATGATTATTCGATCTCCCTGTGAAGCGCGCATGGCATCACCTCCTGGCGGCCAAGGTACGCCCGAGGTGAGCGGTGCACAAGGTGCAAACCGACCCGGTGCCGAGTCGCCAGGCCCTGGGTTTAGGGGCGCCAGACCATGAGAACGACCACTGCGACCAACAGAAGCGCGGCGATTCCCGAGCCCATCGCGATCCGCGAGTATGCGGCCACCTTCGTGGCGACCCCGGCACCCTCACGAGCGGTGAGTTCCTCGGCGGCGGACTGCAGGGCGGGGACAACGAGGAATAGGTTGATTGCGAGGGCGATGGCGTACAGCACGATGGACAGCCAGACCCAGGTAGCGGCAAAAACGTACCCGCCCATGCTGAGCGCCCCAAATCCGAGCACGGCGACGAGGAGGGAGAGGAGGCTAAAGATCGATACCGACTTGGCCAGAACTGCCACCGGGCCGGACTGGCCTGCTCGAACGAGCCGCATGGCGGTCATCGGCAGGATCGCCATCGGCCCGACGATAAAAACCGCGGCGACGATGTGCAGGGTGTTGATCAAAGTATCCATGCCCACAGGCTAGAGCACCGCGGCTACTCGCCCGTTCCTTCGATCAGCACAGGCGTCCATCAGCCCGGGATGTCGATGAGTACCTTGCCAATGACGGCGGCCTGCACGGCCGCGTGCGCGGCATCCGTTCGGTCGAGTGCGAACCTGTGCAGGGGCAGCCCTCCCGATTCACCGACGGAGAGCGCGCCGTCGGTGACGGCGGCACTCACGTCCGCCACTGCGCGCGCCTTTGAGACGGGATCCACCGTGTAGACGAGCACGAATTGGATGCGCGTGTTGGTGACCATGTGTGCCCTGATGGGCAGCGTCACCTGCGATCCCCCGTTGTCGGAGTAGATGGCGACGACCCCGTTCGGTGCCATCACGTTGGCCGTCCACTCGGAATTCTCCGCCGCGGCGACTTCCACCACAATGTCGACTCCGTTGGGAGCGAGGGCGCGCACGCTTGCGGCAGCATCTTGCGTACGATAGTGGACCACGTGATGCGCTCCCGCCGCCCGCACGAGCGCCTCTTTGGCAGCGCTGCTGACCGTCGTGATGACCGTCGCGCCGGCCCAACGGGCGAGCTGGATGGCTGCGTGCCCGACAGCTCCGGCTCCGCCTGCCACGAGCACCGTGACTCCACCGAGCGCGCCGGGCGCCAGCCGGTTCGAGCCGAGCGCAGAGATTGTGAGGCAACGGTGGGCAGTCAGGGCCGGGATTCCGAGGCTCGCCCCCAGATCGAAGGAAGCCTCGTCCGGTAGCGGCACAGTGTGGCTTGCCGGGAGCACCACGAACTGCTGGGCGGTGCCGTTGGCGCGCTGCCACGCTGCTTCCCAGATCCACACGCGCTGGCCAACGGCAAGTCCCTCGACGCCGGAGCCGATCGCGTCGATGATTCCGGCGCCGTCCTGGTTCGGAACGATCTCGGGGAAAGCGAGTGGTAGGCCGGGGGCTGCTCCCTGGCGCGACTTCCAATCCGTCGGGTTCACGCCGGAGACCCTCACGCTCACCCTAACTTCGCCGGCACCGGGTGTCGGGATCGGCCGTTCGACCACGTGAAGCACGCTCGGGCCTCCCGTGCGGGTGTAGATGACGGCCTGAGCCACGGGATCTGCTGCGTTCATTGACGTTGTCCTCGCCTCGATGTGGTGTTCACGATCCAGACTAGGCAACCGCCCTTAGTTTTCTGCGTCCCGCAGTCAGGATGGCGAGACCGGCGAGAAGCAGGCTGACCCCGATCACGGTCGCCACGCTGAAGTTTTCGTGCAGCACGACGATTCCGAGGATGGTTGCGGTCACGGGTTCGAGGAGCGTGATAGTGGCCACCCGGGCGGCAGGAAGGGACTGCAGTCCCTGCGCGAAGAATGTGTACGCAACCGCCGTTGTGATCACGGCGAGCCACAGCGCCGTGGCGAGCCCGGCCGGCTCGGTCAGCCAGGTGACATCGCTCACGACCAGGACGGGCAGCAGGCCGAGGGCGGCAATGCCGAAGGTCGCGCCCATCGTGCTCGCCGGATCCCACCCCCGGTCGAGCAGAGCCTTACTGCTCAGCGTGTACACGGCGTAGGAGGCACCGGCGGCAATCGATCCGGCCAGCCCCAGAGCCGTCAGCGACCCATCGAGACCGGAGAGGACCCCTGAGAGCACGAGGACTCCCGCGGCCGCGACGGCCGTGGCGACCGCCCACCGCCCGGTCGGACGTCGGCGCAACACGAGCCATTCCAACAGCCCGGTGAGTGCGGGTGCCGACCCGAGGGCAACGAGGGTGCCCACCGCGACACCGTTTTCGCCCGTGCCCAGGAAGAAGGCCGGCTGATAGGCAGCCACGCCCAGGGCGCCCGCGCAGACCAGCGCTACGGAGCCCCGCCTCGGCCACCGCACCACCCGTGCGTGGGAGGAAAGTTTAGAGCGTGGGCGCCAGATAGCGAGCATCGCGAGGATCGCTCCCCCGAGAACGATTCTGGCAGCGCCGAGGGACACGGCCGAGGCATCCGCTGCGCCCAGCGCCTGCGCCGTGCCCGTGGTACCGAAGCACACCGCTGCCGCAACCACGAGCCAGGTCGACAGGGCGACACCACGTGTTCGTTGCACAGGTCAACACTGGCACACGCGCGACTTTGTGTGCCAGCCGTCCAAGCCGAGGAAGACACCTTTTCGCTCTCCGAAGTCCGGAGATTGGCTCGCGGGGTCTACTAGGAGCGTGGGTCAGTAGTACCAAACTTTAAAACGCCGGTCGATTTCCCGGGCTTGGGGTGGTGGTCTGGGAAAATTGCTTATGAGCGATTCTGATGGCCTGTTCCCCGCGACGGAACTTGAGCACGTTGACGTGGTCGTGGATGACGGCGTTGAGGCTGGCGGTGGCGTGAACAAGCGGTTTCGGGCTTTCGAGCCGAATGCTGTGATGTTGGTGCCGCCGGATTTGGGTGAGTGGTTGCCGCAGAATCACCTTTCCCGTTTCATCGCGGACATCGTCGAAACTCAGCTGGATCTGAAGAAGTTCTATGCCTCTTACGCGAAGTCGAAGGGGCAGCCGCCGTATGACCCTCGGTTGATGGTCCGGGTGCTCCTTTACGGGTATTGCGTCGGGGTTCGTTCGTCACGCGAGTTGGAGCGGGTGTGCGTGGACGTGGTCGCGTTTCGCTGGTTGGCGGCGCAGCAGGCACCTGATTTTCGTTCCATCGCCCGGTTCCGCAAGCGCCATCTCTCCAGTCTGGGAAACGTGTTCTTGCAGGCATTGGAACTCTGCCGCGCGGCCGGAATGGTCTCACTCGGGCAGGTCGCGTTGGACGGCACGAAGGTGCGCGCGAATGCGTCCCGGCGCAAGGCGATGAGTTACGCCCGGTTGACGGAGAAGCAGAAGGTCCTCGCCGACGAGGTGTCTGCACTGCTGGCTGACGCGGACGCGATCGATGACGCGGAGGATGCTCGTTTCGGAAAGGACAAACGCGGTGATGAGTTGCCGCCGGAGCTTGCCCGGCGGGAGTCACGCTTGGTGAAACTGGCCGAAGCGCGCGCGGCCTTGGAGGCCGACGCGGCCGTCCGGGCGCGGAAAGAGGCCGAGAAGAAGGCCCGGGACAAGGGCGACGATGACGACATTGCTGCGCAGAAGGGTGATGATGCGGCGAAGAACGCGGTCGTGAGGCCGAAGGCTCAACGCAACTTCACCGACCCGGATTCACGGATCATGAAGACCGCCGACGGGTCGTTCCACTACGCCTACAACGCACAGGCCATCGTTGATGCCGACCATCAGATCATCGTCGCGACGACGCTGACGAATATTGGCGTGGATGTTGAACAGGTCGTGCCGCTGGTCGAGAAACTCCACGCCACGACCGGCGTCCTGCCCCGGCAGGTCCTGGCGGATGCCGGGTATTGTTCCGCAACAAATCTGGACTACGCGAAGACTGTTGAAGATGGCAGCGACGGCCGGACCGAGTTTTTCATCGCGACCGGCCGGGTCAAGCACGGCGAGCGTGTTCCTGAAGTTCCTCGGGGCCGGATCCCGGCCAATGCGACGCTGCGGGAACGCATGGCGCGGAAGCTCAAGACGAAGAAGGGCCGCGCGGTTTATGCGCGGCGCAAAGCGATCGTGGAGCCCGTGTTCGGTCAGATCCACACTCGGCAGGGCAAGTTTGTGTTGCTGCGCGGGTTGGAGCAAGCAGCGCACGAGTGGTATCTGATCGCGGCCTGCCACAACCTGATGAAGCTGCACACCATGCAAACCAAGGCGCTTCTGGCCACGCCGGCCGCGCTGATAGCTAGCCCGGCAACCTAAAGAGCAGGGCGGAACCGCCCTGACGGGCCGCGGCAACAACCTCGCCTGAACCACCAACGCGACCGTGGCCCTCTTTTCAATCGGCACAACCACAATCCCTGCGCCACAGGCCTTGATTGCCAGGCCAGCACCGCCCAACCCATCCCGAGGCTTGGACCCGTATTTCGCGGCACCAACCGTAAATAGGCGTTACTGACTCACGCTCCTAGGGAAATACGGCGCCTCTCCCCGTCTCGCGGCCGGGTCGAGTGTCGGTGGTGCCTGTCACACTTCTCTCATGACAACCCCTATTGAAGTTGTTTTCGTTGATCTGGCCGGGGCGTTAGCCCGGTCAGATACGTCCGCGAGAGCGTTCGCGGAGCTGTCCGACGACGGGTCGGAGAGCACCCACCGGGCCATCGCCCGCCACCTGCGTGAGGTCACCGCGGCCTACGCCCTCTCGGCGGCGAACATGGCCAACCGATCCGACTGGACACTCGGCAGGGAAGGACTGTCACGAAAGAAGGGCTACAACAGCCCCGAAGACTACGTACAAGCCCTCGGCGGCGGAGGCGGAGGCACCAAGGCGGATACCCGCCGCCTCATCGAGGCCGGCACCATGGCCACCGAAGCCGAAGCCGCCAGGGACAGGCAAGAGCAAGCCGATGTGCTGGCTCTCGAGCACCCGGAGGCCCCGCCGGTGGAGGTGCACCGGCCGTGGTTCGCTCCACTGGGCGACGCCGTCACCGACGGCACGCTCAGCGCCGAAGCCGCCACGGCCATTCGCCGGGGCTTGGGCGAGGTCGCGATTGGTGTCACCGAGGAGATGCTCGCTGACGCGGTCGTCGCCCTGATCGCCCAGTGCCGCATCCTCAACGCCGACCAGGCCGCGAAGGCCGCGAGGCACTGCCGGGACTCGATCGACGCCGCCGGGATCGCCTCCCGCGCCGACGCCATGCGAGCCCGGCAATACCTCCGAGTGTTCGACAAGCCCGACGGCATGCTTCACGGGAGCTTTGAGCTCGACCCGGAGAACGGGGCGTACTTCAAAGACTTCCTGCAGCAGGTCATCGGGCCCCGCACCGGCGGCCCGCGGTTTGTGGAGAAGGGTGAGAGGGAGCGGGCGCAGCGCATCATCGACGACCCGAGGTCCACCGACCAGATCGCCGCCGAATCCTTGATCGAGGTGATCAAGGTCGCCGCGGGTGCCGACCCCGGCACGATCTTCGGCCGCATTCGGCCCTCGGTGAAACTCGTGGTGACGGAAGCGCCGGCGCCCGCAACACCTTCCTCGGGGCTGGTGCTCGTTGGAGACGGGTTCATCGAAGGAACATCCGTCGCGGTGACCACGGCCACGATCGACAGGACGGTGTGCAACACGGGCTTCACCCCGGTGTTGTTCGGCCGCGACGGATCGCTGCTCGATGTCGGACGGGAGCAACGGCTCTTCACAACTGCGCAACGCGTGGCGCTGGCGCTTCGGGACGGCGGGTGCATGTGGAAGGACTGCCTGAAACCACCCAGCTTCTCCGAAGCCCACCACCTGCACCTCTGGAAGGCAGAAGGCGGACTCACCAACCTCGACGAAGGCATCCTGCTCTGCAGCCCCCATCATCTGAGGCTGCATAACGATGGGTGGAGGATCATCCGCATCGGAGCGGACTTCTGGCTGATCCCGCCGCCGGCCGCCGATCCCGCCCAAACCCCGATCCAACTGGTGAGTAAATCACCACTGAAGTTGGGGTCGCCACTCCGGCTCCAGGCATAACGGCACCGCAGCGGCATGAGACGCGAGCGTCCGGAGAGCGGCTCGCGCGATCTACTAGGGCAACGCGGCGCATTCCCCATCCCGCTGCCTCGCTCCTCGACCAGCGGAATGGTTGTGGGTACAAAAAAACCCCGGCTGACCGGGGGTTTTGTTGTGGGCGATACTGGGATCGAACCAGTGACCTCTTCCGTGTCAGGGAAGCGCGCTACCGCTGCGCCAATCGCCCATATCTTGACAGAACAAGAATGGAGGTGGATACGGGATTCGAACCCGTGTATACGGCTTTGCAGGCCGCTGCCTCGCCTCTCGGCCAATCCACCGTGTTGGGTTCACTCCAAATGAAGTGGAACCGGCCTTTCGGCCGATTCCATATCACTCGAGCGGATGACGAGATTCGAACTCGCGACCCTCACCTTGGCAAGGTGATGCGCTACCACTGCGCCACATCCGCACTGCTGTAAGCGTTTTTGCCTACTCGATGACTATAGCGGCTCGTTGCGACAGAATTCAAACTGAGACTCCATCGGCGTGTTGCGCATGACGAATCGAGCGTCGTCAGACGCCTCGATGTGCGCGGGACGCTCGGTCTGGGTTAGTATCAGATGTCGCAGTAGATCATGTTCGGTTTTGAGATGATCATATGGCTTCTGGGCGATTGGCGCAGCTGGTAGCGCGCTTCCTTCACACGGAAGAGGTCGTGGGTTCAAGTCCCGCATCGCCCACAGAGAGAAACCCCCGGTCATCCCGGGGGTTTTTGTGCCCGCTGACCCGCCCGAATGAATCGCCGACAGCGGATGCGCAAGACTGGGTGCATGGCCGATTTCACTGTGCGCGGCGGCGTCGGCCGCGTTGACGCCGAGATCGACATCAAGCGATCCAGGTTTTTGTGCCGCCTCGTGAGAATCGAAACCGAGGATGCTGCGCGTGCTGCTATCGACGACGCACGCAAGGAGCACTGGAGTGCGCGTCACCACTGCTCGGCTTTCGTACTCGGACCACATGAAGCACCCAACCAGGTGCGTCGTGGGAATGACGACGGTGAACCGTCGGGAACGGCCGGTCGGCCCATGCTCGAGGCGCTGTCCGGGCGCGGCTTCGTGGACTGCGTGGCCGTGGTCACCCGCTATTTCGGTGGCACCCTTCTCGGAGCCGGCGGCCTTGTGCGCGCCTACTCCGAGGCCGTTCTGACCGCAGTCGACGCGGCCCAGTCGCGGGGCCTGGTCGTGAAGCGCGAGCGCCGTGAACTATTCACGCTCGCCCTCGCCCACGCGGAGGCCGGGCGCATCGAAGCCGACTTGCGCCAACGCGGAGTCGTTATTCTGCGGACAGACTACGGGGCTGACGCTGTGCTGCATATCGCTGATGACGACGCCGCGCGACTCACCGCGGTGGTCGCCCAGATAACGGCCGGAAGGGCGGACCTGGAGACTCAAGGCCACGAATGGGTGGACGTCGAACTGTGATTCGGGTGTGGCCGCTCAGGCCGGCTAGGCAGCCACCAGGACCGCGGCATCTTTCAGGAGACGGCTTTTCGCCACGTGCTCGACCAGGATTGAAATGTATTGACGAACGGGCCTGCCAACGAACTGTGCATACTCAAATTCGACAAGGTTTTCGATTCGATCACGGGACACCAAGGGAAACTGTGCTTCCAGACGTTCAATCACCTTGAGGATGTTCTGCCGTTCGGTATGTGGGTCCATGGAGACATTGTCTAGCACGGTGCCCCGCGTGCATACCCCGATTACAGGTGCCCCCAAAAAAAACACACGCTCGTGGACGTGGTTACGGTAGCGCGGTCCTGGCTCCCTGGATAGGTCGTCGGGCACTCTGGGGCCATGGCTTGTCCGCCGTGGCCGACTGTCCCCGCAGCATGCGGTGGGAATTCAGCGATCCCCCATACGGTTGCCAGAGAGGAAGCAACCGAAGGAGACGCACATGTCACAGATCGCGATTATCGGCGGGCACGGAAAAGTAGCCCTCCACCTGGCCAGAATTCTTACCGGCACCGCTACCGGCAGTAGCACCGGCGCCGCCCACGCCGTCACCAGTTTCATTCGCAACCCGGACCACGCCGCCGCCGTCAGCGCCACCGGTGCGACTCCCCTATTGGCGGACGTGGAAACCCTCGCGGCGGAGGAACTCGCCGACAAACTCGCCGGATTCGATGCCCTTGTCTGGTCGGCCGGCGCCGGCGGCGGCAGCGAGGAGCGCACCTATGCCGTGGATCGCGACGCCGCGATCAGGTCCATGGACGCGGCCCGTCAAGCCGGGGTCAAACGCTACATCATGGTGTCATTCAAGGGATCCCGGGCGGACCACGGAGCGTCCCCTGACGACAGCATGTTTGCGTACTACGAGGCCAAGGCAGCGGCCGACGACTACCTGCGCGCGACGGACCTGTCCTGGACGATCCTGGGTCCGAGCAGTTTGAACCTCGACGCGGCGACGGGACTTATTTCCGTTGGCTCACACCTGCCGGCGGGAGAGACGTCGAGGGAGAACGTGGCCCTCGTTGCGGCCGCCGTGCTGGAGAACCCGGCCACGTCGGGACGCTTCATCGAGTTCAACGACGGTGACACGCCCATTGCCACGGCCATCATGGCCGGCTGACCCGTCACCGTTGACCGCGCTTTGCGCCCGGTCATACGATGGAACGCAGCCGGTTAGGCTCTGATTCGCGACGCGACCGATGGAGAGGTGACATGAGGCGCAAGAACCTAGTCATCCTCACCGTCGCCGTGACGACGGTTGTTCTGATGGGCGTCGGCTCCCTGGCCGCCGTGCACCGGAACGATTCGATCGTCGCCGCGCAACACGGCTACAACGTGGCACTCAGCGCCTACCACTCCGCTCAGGATGAGGCGTCCGCCGACCTGAAATCGAGCCAGGCGGCCATCGCGTCCGCCCGGGAGACACTTCAGACCAGCGCCGGGCACGTAGCCAGCGAAGAACCCCGAACGGCACTGGCGACCGCATTGACGGAAGCTGAAGCCCGATTGGTTGCTGAGGCCGACAGACTGTCCCTGGCAGAGCGCACGGCAGCATCCGCTCCCGAGTCCGACAGTTCCCTCTTTGCACCCGGTGACGGACTTACTCAGGCAGCCACCACGCTGTCACGCCTGTCGGTCAAAGCGGATTCTCCCACCATCGCCGAAACACTTGTCGCGCCGGAACAGGCCGTGCTCGACTCCATGGCGGCGTGGCGGAGCACCCTGTACACAAACCACGTGCAGGCGGTCGGGTGGATCCCGGAGTTGGACCAATGCCTGGGCTCCGTGGATATCACCGCCCACTATGCGGGCGTTGCCGCCATCGCGGAACACTGGTCGTGCGGCGGCAAGAATTTTCCCGACGATGCGGGGACCGTTATCGCGTTGACGGGGGTGCATTCCGGTATCTATCGCGTGGACGGCATCGTTGCAATGCTCAACAGCTCGAGGAACGGCGTGGGAGACCTGCCCCGGGGACACGACCTGCTGTACCAGACGTGCCAGAACGGCCAAGGTGCCACGATGTCATTCACCGCTCTCACCAAGATCGGCTGAATCCTCGGATGCGGTCGTCAATCTGAGGTGCCGAACCAGGTCGTGACCCCGGGCGAATAGAGCACCGAGTCCGGGGGGCGGTCGCTGAGACCGGGAAATCCCGCCACGGCAAGCAGGGTGTCGTCCAGGCGCACGAGATCCGCCCGGTAGAGCGCCCACATCTCGTGATGGTTGCGCAGCCGCACCGTGCGGCCGCGCACCCGCGTGAAGAGGGCCCACCGCGCCGTCAGGAACTCGGCCAGGGGATCCCCCACCAGCGCGTCGGTGCGCGGCCGCACCACGATCTCGGAATGTGCCGCGGCGGCCAAATGCCGCCGCGACGAATAGTGATATTCCCCGGCCGTGACCTGCAACCTTGTGGCAGACCACTTATACGGAATGGAGAACAGGGCGCGGGCCGCCAGCACCGCGGCCAGCCGACTCGCCTCGAGGGACACGAACACGACGCCACGCCGGCCGTATTCGTCCACGGCGTACAGACGCACGTTGACCTCGACGAAGTTGCCGAAATAGGGCACAGGCGGGCTACCGAGGAGCGTCGCGCGGTCGAGCACGAAGGGGATGAGCCCAACCCAGCTTGTTCCCTCGAACTCATCGGGCACGAGACCGGCCGGCAGGAGCGGGGCCACCTGCGCGGCGTTGACCCGCCAGTGCAAGAAGACGATCTGGGACCAGCGCTGGCTCGCCGACGCACGACCGGCCAGGGGCGGAGCGATGGCAGTGATCGGCTCAACCGCAGCATTCATTCGTGGGGCTCCCCAGCTCGACGTGACCTCACCGTAACGATACTCGGTGCCGATGCGCGAGGCTACGCCGAGGCCGGAGGCTGCGCCGAGGATACAGCCGTCATCCAGCGTTCCCGCAGGCGGCCTGTGTAAACATGAGCAGGCAAACAAACCGCTCCGGCGGCACAGACCCGCTCACGCGGCAACGACTGACACGAGGGGGGCGCATGACCGGTTCGACGGTACTTGACCTGTTCCTCATCGTTCTGCTTCTCGGTTCGCTCGTGAACGGCTACCGCAGCGGGCTGGTGCGCAGCCTCAGCGGCATCATCGGCGCGATCGCTGGCGGAATCGCCGCATTCTTCGTGGTGCCTCTCGTGGGCACCTGGATTCCCGCCCCGGAATGGCGCACACCGGCCGCGCTCGGCGCCGCCGTCATTCTCGTGGCGGTCGGCTTCTCGCTGGGCGCTTCCGTGGGCAATTCCATCGGACGAGTCGCCCACCGTTCCAAACTCGGCATCATCGACCGTCTGCTGGGCGCCGGCTTCAGCGCGGTCGCCTCCGCCCTCATCGCGTCAATGGTTGCCTTCAGTGTCGGCGCACTCGGTGTGCCTTACCTGTCGCCGGCGATCGCGTCCTCCAGCGTGATCAGTGGAATCGACAACCTCACACCCGATCCCGTCAAGAGCCTGCTGGCACAGCTCCGCTCCGCCGCGGTTCAAGAGGGTCTCCCACGCATCGTCGATGCCTTCTCCGGGCCCGCTCCCGCGACAGCGGATGCCGACACCAGCAGTCCCGCGTTGGCCGTCGCCGCGCAGTCAGTCATGCGCATCACCGGCACCGCCTACGCCTGCGGCCAGAGCCAGTCGGGAACGGGGTTCGTCGTCGCGCCGAATCGCGTCATCACAAACGCCCACGTCGTCGCCGGAGTAACAGAGCCCGTGATCGAATCTCCGGCCGGCGAGGCGCTGCCCGGGACCGTCGTGTACTTCGATTCCGTCAACGACCTCGCTGTCATCGCCGTGGACGGCCTAGAGGAACCCGCGCTGCCGCTGGGTGACGACCTCTCCGTCGGCAGCAGTGCGGTGGCCCACGGATATCCTTTCGGTGGTCCTTTCGTAGCTGACCCTGCGCGCGTGCTGTCGCTGGGCACCCTCAGCGTCGCTGATATCTACGGCCAGGATCCGACTCCGCGCCAGGTCTACACACTCGCGTCTGACGTGCAGCAGGGCGAGTCTGGCGGTCCCCTTCTCAGCGAATCCGGTGAGGTGACCGGCGTGATCTTCGCGAAGTCCGCAGACACCGACAACGTTGGATACGCCCTTGCCCTGGAGGAATTCGCACCGGTCGTCGCCGAGGCTCCCGGGCTCACCGCATCCGTTTCTTCGGGCACCTGCATCCGCGGCTGACGTCCGCACACGCTGTCGTCCGCACACGCTGACGTCCGCACACGCTGTCGTCCGCACACGCTGACGTCCGCACACAGAAAGGGCCTGCGGGATCTTTCGGTTGTTTCCCGGAAGATCCCGCAGGCCCTTGTCAGTGCGCTGAGCGGAACTAGACGCGGTCCAGTGCGTATCCTTCTTCGCCGTGCACGATGGTGTCGATGCCGGCCAGCTCGTCTTCGTTCTTGATGCGGAATCCGATCGTCTTCTCGATCACGAGGCCCAGCACGTAGGCGATCACGAAGGAGTAGATCAGAACTGTGAAGGCCGCAATGACCTGCGTCGCGAGCTGTCCGAGGTTTCCGCCCCCTGTGAAGAGGCCGGTGTCGATCGCGAAGAAGCCCAGGTACAGAGTACCGATGACACCTCCGACGAGGTGGATGCCCACAACGTCGAGGGAGTCGTCGAAGCCGAACTTGAACTTCATCTCGATGGCCATCGCGCAAACGGCACCGGCAATGAGACCGAGCAGTAGCGCCCAGCCGGGCTCGAGGTTGGCGCACGCCGGGGTGATGGCGACGAGGCCGGCGACGGCACCGGATGCAGCTCCGACGGACGTGGCCTTGCCGTCCTTGATCTTCTCGACGATCATCCAGCCGAGAATGGCAGCTGCGGTGGCACCGAAGGTGTTGACGACGATGATGCCCACGTTGGCCAGGCCGTTGAGCCACTCGGCACCGGCGTTGAAGCCGAACCAGCCGAACCAGAGAACGGCGGCACCGATGAGCACCAGCGGAACGTTGTGCGGCTTCGTGATGCCTTTCTGGAAGCCCACGCGCTTGCCGAGGACCAGGGCGAGTGCGAGTGCTGCCGCACCGGCGTTGATGTGCACTGCGGTACCGCCGGCGTAGTCGATGACGCCGGGGAGGCCGAGCGTGTTGCCGAGCTCCATGATCCAGCCACCGCCCCAGACCCAGGCCGCAACCGGGAAGTACACGAGCGTCGCCCAGACACCGGCGAAGATCATCCAGGAGCCGAATTTTGCCCGGTCGGCGACCGCACCGGAGATCAGTGCAACCGTGATGATCGCGAATGTCGCGCCGTAGGTTGCGCCCAGAAGGTCGGTATTGGCCGTTTCGCCCGTGGCGAGGGCGCTCAGCCCGAAGTCAGAGAACGGGTTGCCGGCGAATTGCATCGGCCCGTCAACGACGCTCATGTTGAACCCGTAGAGGATCCAGAGCACGCTGATCAGGCCCAATGCGCCAAAGCTCATCATCATCATGCTGACGACGCTCTTGGCCTTTACCAGTCCGCCGTAGAAGAACGCGACGCCCGGAGTCATAAACAGGACCAAGGCGGTAGCCATGATCCCCCATGCAATGCTTCCCGTATCCATAGATTGTCCTCACACTCTCGATTTGCAGGGTGTACCCCGAGGACTCACTGCTCGATGTGCCGCATCGGGTACTTTTTTAGTATCCGGCGAGGACGTTTCAACAAACGTTCCTATGTGTTTCGAGAATGTTACGCGATCGGCCAGCATGTTAAGACCGTGTTTCGGGCCGCAGGCTCTTCTAGTCGGCGTGGGGCGGTAATTCGCCCGTGGTCAGGGCTACCATCCGGGACTGTGACCGCTGGTACTTCTTGCGGTAGCCTCCGGACATCATCTCGGCGTCAAAGACCTCGTTGAGCGGGAGGCCGCTCGCGATGATGGGAATCTCGGCGTCGTACACGCGATCAATGAATGCCACGAGCCGCAGGGCATCCGTTTGGTCGGTGAGGAGGAAGACGTCGGTGAGGGCGATGATCTCCACGTCGCGAATCATCTTCACGTACTTGGACGGGTGCACCGTGCCGAGATGCCGCATGAGGGCTCCGAAGTTGTCTTCGGTGAAATTCGAGTGCCGTTTCTGCAACACCGTGACCATGTGCTCGAGATCTTCCTTCTCGACCGATGTCGCCTGGCCGGAGGCATTGCGACGACGGTAGTCGAGTCCGTCGATTCGCACAGTTTCAAAGTTCGACGACATGGCCTGGATCTCGCGCAGGAAGTCCGCCGCCGCGAACCGCCCCTCGCCGAGGGAGTTCGGCGGCGTGTTGGAGGTGGCGGCGACTCGAGTTCCGGTGGACACCAGCTCACCGAGCAGGCGCGTCATCACCATGGTGTCCCCCGGGTCGTCGAGCTCAAACTCGTCGATGCAGATCAGTTTGGCGCTCCGAAGCTGTGTGATGGTCTCCTGGTAACCCAGGGCCCCCACCAGCGCCGTGTACTCAATGAAGGTGCCAAAGTACTTGGGCCCGGGAGCCTCGTGCCAGAGCGCCGCGAGCAGATGGGTTTTGCCCACGCCGAAGCCACCGTCGAGGTAAATGCCCGGCAGTTCGGCCTTCACCTTGCGGCTGCGCGAGAAGAAACCACCGGGGCGCTGAACGCTCCACAAGGCACTGAAGGTGTGCAGCTTATCGACAGCACCGAGCTGCGAGGGGTAGTCGTGGTCCGGGCGGTAGGACTCGAAGGACGCGTGTTCGAACTGTGGCGGTGGAACCAATTCAGCGACGATCTCGGCTCCGGTGATCTCCGGAGACCGCTCGCCGAGCCGAGGCACCTGGGTGTGCGTGTGCTGTGCAGGCTGAAAGTGGTTCTGTGGCGTCATGGCGAAATACACTCCGAATGTGAACGGCGCCCACACCGCGTAGATTTAGCGGGGGGGCAGATGATAAGCCTAAACCGCGTCCACTGCCGGTCAGACGTCTACGCAGTCCCCCTTCTGGAGGTTTTATGTCCATCGCGCTCGATCCGACACCGAAATTCGCCGATTACGCCCACCCCGAACGATTGGTCTCCGCCGACTGGCTCCAGGCCAACCTCCGCACACCCGGACTCGTTGTCGTCGAGTCCGACGAAGATGTGCTCCTCTACGAAACCGGACACATCTCCGGCGCCGTCAAAATCGACTGGCACACAGATCTGAATGACCGGGTCACTCGTGACTTCATCGATGCCCCGACATTCGCAACCGTACTCGGCGACAAGGGCATTTCCCGCGATACGACAATCGTCATCTACGGCGACAAGAGCAACTGGTGGGCCGCCTACGCCCTCTGGGTGTTCACGCTCTTCGGTCATGAAGACGTGCGCCTGCTCGATGGCGGACGCGACAACTGGGTGGCAGGCGGCCGCGAGCTGACAACGGATGCCGCCACCATCACGCCCGCTGCCTACCCGGTCGTTGAGCGCAATGATGCTCCCATCAGGGCCTTCCGCGACGATGTGCTCGCACATTTCGGCAACCCCCTCATCGACGTGCGGTCCCCCGAGGAATACAGCGGAAGCCGCACCACCATGCCCGCATACCCCGAGGAGGGCGCCCTCCGCGGCGGACATATCCCGTCTGCGGCGTCTGTGCCGTGGGCTCGCGCGGCGGCGGCCGACTCCACATTCAAGACGCGCGCCGAACTTGACGCCATCTACAAGGGTGAAGCCGGACTCACGGAGGGCGACAACGTGATCGCCTACTGCCGCATCGGTGAGCGATCGAGCCACACCTGGTTTGTACTGACCCACCTGCTCGGTTTCGAAGGTGTGCGCAACTACGACGGTTCATGGACTGAGTGGGGAAATGCCGTGGGCGTGCCCATTGCACTCGGGACCGATCCGGGCGAGACTCCCCCGGCCCGCCGATGACTGAAAGCGCCCTTCCGACACAGCTGGCCGATATCCGGGAGGATTTTCTCGCTCTCGAACAGCGTGATCGACTCCTCTTGCTGCTGGAGTTCTCCAATGATCTGCCCGAGCTGCCCGAGCACTACAAGGACCACCCCGACCTTTTTGAGCGGGTGATCGAGTGCCAGTCGCCCGTGTTCATATTCGTGGAGGTCGATGAGGAAAAGAAGTTCCATCTCTATGCCACGGCCCCGCGGGAGTCGCCGACAACCCGGGGTTTCGCGTCGATTCTGGTTCAGGGCCTCGACGGGCTGACTCCCGAGCAGGTGCTTGCCGTTCCGGATGACTACCCGCAGTCGATTGGCCTCACCGAGGCCGTTTCGCCCCTGCGTATCCGTGGCATGTCTGCCCTGCTGGCGCGTTCCAAACGCCAGCTACGGGAACGAACAGCACCCTAGGAGCGTGGGTCAGTAGTACCAAACTTTAAAACGCCGGTCGATTTCCCGGGCTTGGGGTGGTGGTCTGGGAAAATTGCTTATGAGCGATTCTGATGGCCTGTTCCCCGCGACGGAACTTGAGCACGTTGACGTGGTCGTGGATGACGGCGTTGAGGCTGGCGGTGGCGTGAACAAGCGGTTTCGGGCTTTCGAGCCGAATGCTGTGATGTTGGTGCCGCCGGATTTGGGTGAGTGGTTGCCGCAGAATCACCTTTCCCGTTTCATCGCGGACATCGTCGAAACTCAGCTGGATCTGAAGAAGTTCTATGCCTCTTACGCGAAGTCGAAGGGGCAGCCGCCGTATGACCCTCGGTTGATGGTCCGGGTGCTCCTTTACGGGTATTGCGTCGGGGTTCGTTCGTCACGCGAGTTGGAGCGGGTGTGCGTGGACGTGGTCGCGTTTCGCTGGTTGGCGGCGCAGCAGGCACCTGATTTTCGTTCCATCGCCCGGTTCCGCAAGCGTCATCTCTCCAGTCTGGGAAACGTGTTCTTGCAGGCATTGGAACTCTGCCGCGCGGCCGGAATGGTCTCACTCGGGCAGGTCGCGTTGGACGGCACGAAGGTGCGCGCGAATGCGTCCCGGCGCAAGGCGATGAGTTACGCCCGGTTGACGGAGAAGCAGAAGGTCCTCGCCGACGAGGTGTCTGCACTGCTGGCTGACGCGGACGCGATCGATGACGCGGAGGATGCTCGTTTCGGAAAGGACAAACGCGGTGATGAGTTGCCGCCGGAGCTCGCGCGGCGGGAGTCACGCTTGGTGAAACTGGCCGAAGCGCGCGCTGGCTTGGAGGCCGACGCGGCCGTCCGGGCGCGGAAAGAGGCCGAGAAGAAGGCCCGGGACAAGGGCGACGATGACGACATTGCTGCGCAGAAGGGTGATGATGCGGCGAAGAACGCGGTCGTGAGGCCGAAGGCTCAACGCAACTTCACCGACCCGGATTCACGGATCATGAAGACCGCCGACGGGTCGTTCCACTACGCCTACAACGCACAGGCCATCGTTGATGCCGACCATCAGATCATCGTCGCGACGACGCTGACGAATATTGGCGTGGATGTTGAACAGGTCGTGCCGCTGGTCGAGAAACTCCACGCCACGACCGGCGTCCTGCCCCGGCAGGTCCTGGCGGATGCCGGGTATTGTTCCGCAACAAATCTGGACTACGCGAAGACTGTTGAAGATGGCAGCGACGGCCGGACCGAGTTTTTCATCGCGACCGGCCGGGTCAAGCACGGCGAGCGTGTTCCTGAAGTTCCTCGGGGCCGGATCCCGGCCAATGCGACGCTGCGGGAACGCATGGCGCGGAAGCTCAAGACGAAGAAGGGCCGCGCGGTTTATGCGCGGCGCAAAGCGATCGTGGAGCCCGTGTTCGGTCAGATCCACACTCGGCAGGGCAAGTTTGTGTTGCTGCGCGGGTTGGAGCAAGCAGCGCACGAGTGGTATCTGATCGCGGCCTGCCACAACCTGATGAAGCTGCACACCATGCAAACCAAGGCGCTTCTGGCCACGCCGGCCGCGCTGATAGCTAGCCCGGCAACCTAAAGAGCAGGGCGGAACCGCCCTGACGGGCCGCGGCAACAACCTCGCCTGAACCACCAACGCGACCGTGGCCCTCTTTTCAATCGGCACAACCACAATCCCTGCGCCACAGGCCTTGATTGCCAGGCCAGCACCGCCCAACCCATCCCGAGGCTTGGACCCGTATTTCGCGGCACCAACCGTAAATAGGCGTTACTGACTCACGCTCCTAGTCGGCTGCCCCTGGGCTGGCCGGACTCCGCAGCGAGAGCTTGGCCAGCCAGGTGGCGATCGCCGCGTTCCACCGATCGCGGTCATAATTCCACAGTTTCGTGTGCCTCGCCACGCCGAATGGTACGAACGTCACGATGTCGGTGCGGCTCGTGGCGAGGGCGCGCGATCCGGTCACCGGCACGAAGCCGTCGTCGTTGCTGTGCAGGAGCAACATGGGAAGTTCGAGCTCATCCGCCCGGGCCACGAAGTCGAGCCGGCGAAAGTCGATGGGGAACGCCTGACCCGTAATGAGTCCGCCCCAGCGTCCGCCCATCACACGCATCGACAACCGGGCGATCACGGCAGGAAGCCCCATCGCCACGCCCTGGAATGCCACGACATCGGCCCAGTCGATCACCGGTGATTCGAGCACGACCCCGCGCAACAGGCCACGGTGACGGCTGCGGGTGGCGGCTTGCAGTGCAATCGCTCCGCCCATCGACCACCCCATCAGAACCACCTGGCGCGCACCGCGACCCGCGGCAAAATCTATCGCCGCGTCCACGTCGAACCACTCAGTGTCACCGAGCGAATACCGTCCGTCCCCACTCTGGGGTGCCTCTGTGTCGTTCCGATAGGAGATGAGGAGAGAGTTGTACCCAGCTTCGCGAAAGACCGGAACAGCCCGCAGCGCCTCCGGCCGGGTCACGGCTCTGCCGTGCACCTGGATGACCCAGCGATCGCTGTGCTCCTCGGCCGGGATCAACCACGCCGGGGCCAGGGCCGAGACGACCGCACGAGAAGGAAGGTCCAGGGGAATCGTGACGTTTTCGAACGGGAAGCCGAGATCCTGGGGGCTGAGGTACAGCCATCCGCTCAATCGCCCCTTCACCCGGGGTGCCAGCGCCCCGTAATCAACACTGAGGATGCGCCTCGTAACTCCAGCGCCGTCTCGTGCCAGAAGCTGGCCGAGACGGGCATGCCCCGTATCTCCGGTGAAGAAGAAACTGTATTCACCGGGCAGTACCGAATCGGCATTCGCCTCAAGCGTGATCGTGCCAGCCGTCTCATCGACCGCCAGCACTGTCGTGTCGTCCTCACGTTTTCTCGGCGGCGTCACCACGGTCCGAGCCATCACGCCGGCTATGACAGCCCCGGCCGTTGCGGTGGCAATGCCCACAGCACTGGCAGCGATGCCCGCCATCGCCACACCGCGGAGAACACCGCTTCCGGACCCACTTTTGTCGCTCACGCACACCTCCGGCTCGTTCGGCGTGCCTCGCAGACAACACCCAGAAAAAACTCTAGTCTGCAGACGTGCCCGAAACTGAGGAATCGCTCCCGCCCGAGTTCGCAGCTGCCCTGCAGGCGATCCGTCGCGCCACGAGCCGAGCCGAACTCCTCGTCACCGAGATACCGGCTCCCGGACGACTGGCGCCGTATTCCATTGCGCTGTCCGCTGATATCAAACCGGTGCGCCACGGCAGCGACTCGGATCAAGGCACCGGCCGCTTCATTCTGCTCTACGACCCCGACGAGCCGGAGGGGTGGAACGGTCGCTTCCGGGTGGTGTGTTTCGCGCAGGCGCCGCTCGAGACCGAGATCGGCCTCGATCCGTTTCTCGCCGAGGTCACCTGGGCCTGGCTCGTGGACGCCCTGAGCACGCGGGGCGCCCGGTATACGGCAGCATCCGGCACGGCCACCAAAATCATCTCGTCGGGTTTCGGAGAACTCGCCCACCAGGGTGACGGCGCGCAGATCGAGCTCCGTGCCTCGTGGACGCCACTGGATCACAACCTGACCGCGCATGTGGAAGGGTGGGGCGAATTGCTCTGCATGATTGCGGGCCTCCCGCCCATGGGAGAAGGAGTGAGCACGCTCTCCACTCGCCGCGCCGCAGCCCGGCGAGCCGCCCGTGATGGAGGCTGATCATTCCAGCAGCAGACCAGGAATCACACCAGATCATGAATCACGCGAGACAATGATTCTCGCGAGACAATGAATACAGCACGCTCAAGGGTTGAGCACAGCGAGAAGCAGGGTATGAACTCGACACACAGCGTTATCGACACTCGAGAGGCCTACCTGGCCGCCACTGCTGACTTGGCAGCCGGGAACGGCCCCTTGGGGGTGGATGCGGAACGAGCGTCCGGTTTCACCTACTCACAACGTGCCTATTTGATTCAGATCTTTCGGCGCGGGGCTGGAACCTTTCTCTTCGACCCGCCCATGATCGGCGACTTCAGCGAACTCAACGCAGCCCTCGCCGACGAGGAGTGGATCCTGCATGCGGCCAGCCAGGACCTGGCCTGCCTCCGGGAGGTCGGCCTCAATCCCGGCCGCATTTTCGACACCGAACTCGCCGCCCGGCTGCTGGGCCTACCGCGGGTAGGCCTCGGCACCGTCGTCGAGGAGCTTCTGGGTATCCATCTCGCAAAGGAACACTCGGCCGCGAACTGGTCGACCCGTCCGCTCCCCGAATCCTGGCTCGTCTACGCGGCGCTGGACGTGGAACTACTCCCCGACCTGCGCGACCAGATGGTCGACTTGCTGGTGGAATCCGATAAGACGGACCTCGCAGCTCAGGAATTCCTGGCCGTTCTTGAGAAACCGGCCGCCGCGGCACGCGTCGATCCCTGGCGCCGCCTGTCGGGCATCCATTCCCTTCGTGGCCAGCGCAACCTGACGGCGGCGCGCGAACTTTGGATCGCCCGCGACGACCTCGCCCGAGAGTCCGATGTCTCACCCGGCCGGCTCGTGCCCGACGCCTCCATCATCGCAGCGGCCCGTGTGCTGCCGACGACCCGGCAGGCGCTGTCTGCCCTCCGGGAGTTCACGGGCCGCGCGAGCCGCAACGAGCTGGACCGCTGGTGGGCGGCCATCCAGGCCGCACAGACCAGCACCGATATGCCGCAATCCAAACCGCACACCGACACATTGCCCCCACCCCGGGCCTGGGCCGAACGCAACCCCGAAGCGGACACACGTTTCCGTGCAGCCCGCGCCGCCCTCACCGCGTTGACCGAAGAACGGTCCATTCCCCTCGAGAATCTGCTCACCCCGGACTACCTCCGGCGTGTGTGCTGGGCGCCGCCGATTCCCGCCGACGCGGCCTCCGTTGGTGAGGCCCTCGAGTCCCTCGGGGCACGTCCGTGGCAGATTGACGCGACTGCACAATTAATTGCAGATGCTTTTGTAGAAGTGCTACAAGTCGAGGACGAGGCAGAGGAATCCGAGTCGTAGGAACAATCAAACGATTCCGCTCTTAAATACTGCCCCTCTAGGATCGGTGGAGACCTGATCTGAATGATGGAGGCATTGTGGCCGAGAGAGCAGAAGTCGTCTTTGTGGATGGGGTTCGCACCCCGTTCGGACGCGCTGGCGAAAAAGGAATGTACTGGAACACCCGGGCCGATGACCTGGTGGTGAAAGCGATAATCGGTTTGATGGAACGCAATCCGGGAGTCCCAGGCGAGCGAGTGGACGATGTGGCCATAGCCGCGACTACCCAGACGGGTGACCAAGGCCTGACGCTCGGGCGCACGGCAGCGCTCCTCGCGGGCCTGCCGAAGTCTGTCCCCGGCTTCGCGATCGACCGAATGTGTGCCGGCGCCATGACGGCGGTGACCATGATGGGCGCGTCCATCGGCTTCGGTGCGTACGACCTCGCCATCGCCGGCGGAGTCGAACACATGGGGCGTCACCCCATGGGCTCCGGCGTTGACCCGAACCCCCGCTTCATGTCAGAGCGGCTCGTGGGAGAGGACGCCCTCATTATGGGCGCCACCGCGGAGCGTATCCACGACCGCTTTCCCGCGTACACGAAGGAACGGTCAGACCGCTACGCCCTGCGCAGTCAGCAGAAGGTGGCAGCGGCCTATGCGGCTGGCAACATCCAGGCCGACCTCATCCCGGTGGCCACCCGCAGTGATTCCGGCTGGGGCCTGGCCACCCAGGACGAGGCTCCGCGACCCGAAACGACCCTGGAAGGCCTCGCGGCCCTGCGCACCCCGTTTCGCGCCCACGGACGCATCACGGCCGGCAACGCGTCAGGGCTCAACGATGGCGCGTCCGCCTGCATCCTCGCCAGCGGCCAGACGGCCAAGGAACTCGGGCTCGGCGTCAAGATGACCATGGTGAGCTTCGCGTTCGCCGGGGTCGAGCCGGAGGTGATGGGCCTCGGCCCGGTTCCATCCACCGAAAAGGCTCTACGCAAGGCGGGACTCAGCATCACCGACATCGGCCTCTTCGAACTCAACGAGGCCTTTGCCGTTCAGGTGATCTCATTCCTCGACCACTTCGGCATCGACGATGACGACACCCGGGTGAACGAGTACGGTGGCGCGATCGCCATCGGGCATCCGCTCGCCTCGTCCGGCGTGCGTCTGATGAACCAACTCGCGCGTCAGTTCGAATCCCACCCTGAAGTTCGGTACGGCCTCACGTCCATGTGCATCGGCCTGGGACAGGGCGGAACCGTCATCTGGGAGAACCCGCACTTCAACACGAAGGGAGCGTCGCGATGACCAACTACAACACCCTCGATTTCTCACCCCTGCTCGACATCTCCGCCGACGAGGTCGTGACGCACTCTCTCGTGCGCGACGTGCCGCTCAGCGGTGGTCGGGTTCTCGCACTCGTCACCCTCGACAATGGGCGCGACCATACCCGTCCGAACACACTCGGCGCGATCTCACTGCTGGAATTCGCGACGACGATGGACGCGCTGAAGGCCCGAGCCGAGCGCGGTGAGATTCACGGCGTCGCCGTGACCGGGAAGCCGTTCATCCTGGCCGCCGGCGCCGACCTCAGCAAGGTGGCGGAGATCCCCTCCCTCGCCGTAGGCAAACTCCTCACCCAGCTGGGACACCATGCCTTCGGCAAACAGGCCGACCTCGGTGTTCCATCGTTTGTTTTCATCAACGGCCTGGCGCTCGGCGGCGGACTCGAAGTCGGACTGAACGCGACCTATCGCACGGTTGACGCGACGGTCCCCGCTATCGCTCTGCCCGAGGTCTTCCTCGGCCTGATCCCAGGATGGGGCGGATCGTATCTGCTGCCGAACCTGATCGGCATCGAGAATGCCCTCAAGGTCGTCATCGAGAACCCGCTGAAGAACAATCGCACCCTCACCGGAGCGGATGCCCTCAAGCTGGGCATCGCGGACGTCATGTTCCCGTCCGCGCGCTTCCTCGAGAAGTCCATCGCCTGGGCCGACGACGTCATCGCCGGCAGGGTCAAGGTCTCCCGTCCCAACGAGCCCGGCAAAATCGAACGCATCGTCAAGTGGGACGTTGCAGTCGGCATCGCCCGCAAGATGCTCGAGGGCCGAATTGGCACGGTCGCCCGTTCCCCCTACGTCGCGCTCGACTTGCTCCGGGCGGCGAAATCCGGAACACGCGACGAGGGCTTCGAACGGGAGGACGAGGCACTGGCCGAACTCATCTCGGGTGACCAGCTGCAGGCGAGCATTTATGCCTTCAACCTCGTGCAGAAGCGCGCCAAACGACCCGCCGGCGCTCCCGACAAGGGGCTCGCCCGTCCCATCACCAAGGTCGGTGTGATCGGCGCCGGCCTGATGGCCAGCCAGTTCGCCCTGTTGTTCGTGCGGCGACTCCGCGTGCCCGTTGTCATCACCGACCTCGACCAGGCCCGGGTCGACAAGGGCGTCGCGTACATCCACGGCGAGATCGCGCAGTTGGAAGGCAAGAAGCGCATCTCGCCCGACGAGGCCAACCGCTTGCGCCACCTCGTGACCGGCACGACCGACAAGGCCGACTTTGCGGACGCTGACTGGGTGATCGAAGCTGTTTTCGAGGAGCTCGGGGTCAAGCAGGATGTCTTCGCCGAGATCGAGAAGTACGTGTCTTCCGAGGCCGTGCTGGCCACGAACACGTCCTCGCTGTCCGTGGAACAGATCGGATCGAAGCTCGCTCACCCCGAGCGGCTTGTGGGCTTCCACTTCTTCAATCCGGTGGCCGTGATGCCGTTGATCGAAGTTGTGAACACGCCGTCGACCAATGCGAGCACCCTCTCCACTGCCATGGTCGTTGCCGGAAAGCTGCGCAAGAACGCCGTAATCACCCGCGACACCCCCGGGTTCGTGGTGAACCGGGTACTGGCGAAACTGCTCGGCGAGACCATGCACGCTGTAGATACCGGAACTCCTTTCGCGGTCGTGAACGGGGCTCTGGCCCCGTTCGGCCTGCCGATGAGCCCGTTCGAGCTCCTTGAGCTCGTGGGGCTCAAGGTGGGCGCACACGTGCTCGACACGCACCACGCCGCGTTCCCGGACCGCTTCTTCGAGAGCCAGAACCTGCACCGCCTGGCGGAGCACGGCAAGATCCTCGAACGTGACTCAAAGGGGAATGTCACCGGGTTCGACAAGGGCGCCGTCAAGATCGTTGCCGGAGGAACCACTCCGATGACCGCGGAGCAGATTCTCCGCCGCGTCGAGGACGGCCTCGCCGATGAAATCAAGCGGATGCTCGATGACGACGTGGTTCATGCCGCCGAAGACATCGACCTCTGTATGATCCTCGGCGCAGGCTGGCCCTTCCAGATGGGTGGAGCGACGCCGTACCTCGACCGGGTCGGCGCGAGCGAACGCGTCTTCGGGGCAACGTTCCACACTCCCGAGATCCGCGGCGTCGGGTCTAGCGTGGCCGCTTCGAACGTCGTCGGCTAGCGCCGCAACGGAATGGGGCCGTTCCGGACCGCTGCCCAGGGGCAGGGGTCCGGAGCGGCCCTTTTCTGTGACTGAACACGAGTCAGCAGGGATACCAAACGAGCGTGCCTCAGAGCACGAGCGTGCCGATGATCAGGACTCCCGCCACGGCCGCGAATACCGCGGCGAGGGCCAGAGAGCGGTTGATTCGTCGGCGGCTCACCGTCCCCTTGCGAAATCCTGCTCGGGACACCCGTTCGAGATTGGGAAAAAGCGCCGGTGACGGCGGGTCCTGTGGCGCCGGGCCTATCGGGTCGGTTGCAGTCGGCGTCGGCCGTCCATCATCCTTGCTGTTCTCCATGACTCAGGCTACCAACCCGGCCCGGAGCGCTACTCGCGGCGGGTCACCGAAATCGACCCGGTGTCGGTGTGATCGGCCGGCAGCGGACGGGCGTGCGGTATCTTGCTACCGAGAACCATGGCCACCACGTCTCGGGCGATGTGCTGGGGAGTGAGCCCAGCGGCCTCGAGAATCTCACCACGCGAGGCATGATCGATGAACTCGTCCGGAAGGCCCAGTTCGGTCACCGCCGTGTCGACACCGGCCGCACGCAGGTCCTGCCGAATCCTCGTGCCGATTCCACCGACCCGAATACCGTCTTCGATGGTGACAACGAGTCGATGGCCGCGCGCCAACTCGATGATGCTCGTGGGCACGGGCACGACCCAGCGGGGGTCGACAACGGTCGCCCCAATACCCTGGGCGGCGAGCCGATCGGCCACGTCGAGCCCCGTCGCGGCCATCGGCCCCACCGTCACGATGAGCACGTCCTGCTGGGTGGCCTCCTGCAGAATGTCTACGCCGTCCGCGAGCCGGCGAATCGGCTCGAATTCCACGCCGACGCTGCCCTTCGGATACCGCAGCACCGTGGGGCCATCCTCAACGAGCACGGCCTCCCCCAGCTCCTCGCGCAGTCGGATCGAGTCGCGGGGTGCGGCGAGGCGGATATTAGGAACGACCTGCAGAATCGCGAGATCCCACATGCCGTGGTGGCTCGGCCCGTCCGGTCCAGTCACGCCCGCGCGGTCGAGAACGAAGGTGACGCCCGCCTTGTGAAGGGCCACGTCCATCAGCACCTGGTCGAAGGCGCGGTTGATGAACGTGGCATAGAGGGCGACCACGGGGTGCAGGCCGCCAAAGGCCAGGCCGGCAGCGGATGTCACGGCGTGCTGCTCAGCGATCCCCACGTCATGCACCCGGTCGGGAAAACGCTCTGCCATCTTGTGCAGCCCGGTTGGCCGCAGCATCGCGGCCGTGATGCCCACCAAACGCTCGTTGTGCGTAGCGAGTTCAAGGAGCTCGTCGGCAAAGACCGAGGTCCAGGACGCCGCGCCCGGCTCGGCGAGGGACTCCCCGGTCTCCGGGTCGATCTGGCCGACGGCGTGAAACTGGTCGGCGACGTCCTGCACGGCGGGGTCGTAGCCCTTGCCCTTCTGCGTGATGGCATGAACGATGACGGGCGCGCCGTAATTCTTGGCCTGCGTCAGTGCCTCCCGCATGGCCTCCACATCGTGTCCGTCCACCGGTCCGATGTACTTGATGTCGAGGTTGGAGTAGAGCGCCTCGTTGTTCGTGACCTTGCTCAGGAAGCCATGCAGACCGCCGCGCACGCCACGGTAAACCGCGCGTCCAGGGGCACCGAGCTTGTCAAACACCTGGCGGCTGGCGTTGTAGGCGTCACGGTAGCTGGCCCTCGTGCGCACGGTGTTGAGGAAGCGGGCCATGCCGCCGATCGTCGGGGCGTAGGAACGACCGTTGTCGTTGACGACGATGATGAGTCGCCGCGTATTGTCATCGCTGATGTTGTTGAGCGCTTCCCAGGTCATACCACCCGTCAACGCGCCGTCACCCACCACGGCGACGACGTGGCGGTCGGTCTGGCCCGTCATCTCGAAGGCGCGGGAAATGCCGTCCGCCCAGGACAGCGAGCTCGATGCGTGCGAGCTCTCCACGATGTCGTGCACCGATTCGGAGCGCTGGGGATACCCGGCGATCCCTGCTGACAGTCGGAGCTTACTGAAGTCCTGGCGGCCCGTCAGGAGCTTGTGAACGTACGACTGGTGTCCGGTGTCGAAGACGATGGCATCCGCTGGGGAATTGAAGACTCGGTGGATGGCGATAGTCAGCTCGACAACTCCGAGGTTCGGACCGAGGTGGCCGCCCGTCTTCGACACCTCACGCACGAGGAAGTCACGGATCTCACCGGCCAGCTGCACGAGCTGGCTTCGAGAGAGTCCATCAAGGTCGCGAGGACCGGAAATCGTCTCCAGCAGAGTCATCCACTACACCTTTCGTCGTCGCGACATGCTCGCGATGTGCCTGGGGCCACACAAAGACAGGCGGCGCGCAGACTCGAATGAATTGAGTCTACGCGCCGCCCGAGGGGTGATGATTTGGTGCTATGCAACCAACGAGCGGAGCACGTACTGCAGAATTCCACCGTTGCGGTAATAGTCGGCCTCGCCCGGCGTGTCAATGCGCACGATGGCATCGAACTCGATGGTTGCCTTGCCTGCGGCCGAGTTCTCACTCGGAGTCGCCGTCACACGAACCGTCTTCGGTGTCGTGCCGTTGTTGAGCTCGTCAATCCCCGCAATGGACACAACCTCTGTGCCGTCGAGGCCCAGCGACGCCCAGCTCTCGCCAGCCGGGAACTGCAGCGGGACGACGCCCATACCGATGAGGTTCGAGCGGTGGATACGCTCAAAGCTCTCGGTGATGACAGCCTTGACGCCGAGGAGGCTCGTGCCCTTGGCCGCCCAGTCACGGGACGATCCGGAACCGTACTCCTTGCCACCGAAGATCACCAACGGCGTTCCGGCCGCGTGGTAGTTCTGCGCGGCGTCGTAGATGAACGCCTGCGGGCCGTCGGCCTGCGTGAAGTCGCGGGTGTAGCCGCCCTCCACGTTGTCGAGCAGCTGGTTACGCAGGCGGATGTTCGCGAAGGTTCCGCGGATCATGATCTCGTGGTTTCCACGACGCGAGCCGTAGGAGTTGAAGTCACCACGTGCCACACCGTGCTCGACCAGGTAGGCACCGGCCGGGCTGTCGGCCTTGATGTTACCGGCAGGGCTGATGTGGTCGGTCGTGACGGAGTCGCCGAGCTTGGCGAGAACGCGAGCTCCCACGATGTTGGTGACCGGGGTCGTCTCGAGCGTCATGCCGTCGAAGTACGGGGGCTTCCGCACATAGGTCGACTCGGTATCCCATTCGAACACCTCACTGTCCGGTGTCGGTAGCGCGCGCCAGCGCTCGTCGCCGGCGAAGACCTCTCCGTATTCCTTGGTGAACATGGCGGTGTCGATCGAGCTGTCGATCGTCGCCTGAACCTCGGCGGTGTCGGGCCAGATGTCCTTGAGGAACACGTCCTTGCCGTCGGTTCCTGTGCCCAAGGCGTCCTTTTCGAAGTCGAAGTTCATCGATCCGGCGAGGGCGTAGGCGATCACGAGCGGCGGGCTCGCGAGGTAGTTCATCTTGACGTCGGGGCTGATGCGACCCTCGAAGTTACGGTTTCCCGAGAGCACAGCGGTGACGGCGAGATCGTTGTCGTTGATCGCGGCTGACACCTCGTCGATCAGCGGACCGGTGTTACCGATGCAGACCGTGCAGCCGTAGCCGACCGTGTAGAAGCCAAGGGCTTCGAGGTCGCCCGTGAGGCCGGCCTTCTCGTAGTAGTCCGTGACGACCTTGGAACCCGGAGCCAGTGTGGTCTTGACCCACGGCTTGGACTTCAGGCCCTTCGCGACGGCGTTGCGGGCGAGGAGGCCCGCGGCGAGCATGACGCTCGGGTTGGACGTGTTGGTGCACGACGTGATTGCCGCGACGGCCACCGCTCCGTGGTCCAGCGTGTAGCTCGCACCATCCTTGGTGGTGATCGGGATGGGGCGTGAAACGGATGCCGGCGCGTGGCTCACGTGCTGGTGCGACACCTGGTGGGCGCTGATCTCGTCCTCGGCGGTGAACCCGATGGGGTCGGACGCCGGAAAAGTACCCTCTATTGCGGCATCCACGCGGGTCAGGTCCTGCGTCGCGTAGTTCTGCAGGTCCAGCTCGAACTGCGACTTCGCGAGGCTGAGCTCGACGCGATCCTGGGGGCGCTTCGGTCCGGCGATCGAGGGAACGACGGTGCCGAGGTCGATCTCGAGGTACTCGCTGAAGACGGGCTCCGTGTCCGCGTCGTGCCAGAGGCCCTGGAGCTTGGCGTACGCCTCGACGAGCGCGACCTGCTCCTCGCTGCGGCCGGTGAGGCGCAGGTAGCCCAGAGTCACATCGTCGATCGGGAACATGGCTGCTGTCGAGCCGAACTCGGGGCTCATGTTGCCGATGGTGGCGCGGTTCGCGAGCGGTACCTGGGCGACGCCCTCCCCGTAGAACTCGACGAACTTGCCGACGACGCCGTGCTTGCGCAGCATCTGCGTGATGGTGAGCACCACGTCGGTAGCCGTGACGCCGCTCGGGATCGAGCCCTTGAGCTTGAATCCGACAACCTTGGGGATGAGCATGGAGACGGGCTGGCCGAGCATGGCAGCCTCGGCTTCGATTCCGCCGACGCCCCAGCCGAGCACGCCCAGGCCGTTGACCATGGTGGTGTGGGAGTCGGTGCCGACGCAGGTGTCTGGGTAGGCCTGAAGCACACCGTTCACCTCGCGGGTCATCGTGACTCGCGCGAGGTACTCGATGTTGACCTGGTGCACGATTCCGGTTCCCGGCGGAACAACCTTGAAGTCGTCGAATGCGGTCTGGCCCCAGCGGAGGAACTGGTAGCGCTCGCTGTTGCGCTCGTACTCGATCTCGACGTTGCGCTCGAGGGCGTTGTCGCTGCCGAAGAGGTCCGCGATGACGGAGTGGTCGATGACGAGTTCAGCGGGCGCGAGCGGGTTGATCTTGTTCGGGTCGCCGCCGAGTTCCGCGACTGCCTCGCGCATGGTGGCGAGGTCGACGATGCAGGGCACGCCGGTGAAGTCCTGCATGATGACGCGGCCGGGGGTGAACTGAATCTCCGTGTTCGGCTCGCTCGTGGGCTCCCATTCGCCGAGTGCGCGGATGTGCGCCTCGGTGATGTTGGCGCCGTCTTCGGTGCGGAGAAGATTCTCCAAAAGCACCTTCAGGCTGTATGGCAGCTTCTCGTAGCCAGCGACCTTGTCAACGCGAAAGACTTCATAGTCCGTCGAACCGACGCGCAGGGTGTCTTTTGCTCCAAAACTGTTTACCGCAGTCACGATGCCCTCTCCTTCGTGGGAGCCGACGGGGTACCGACGGCAATCCTCAATCCTTGTGGCCGGACACACCATCGTGCCAGCAAGGTAAGCCTAACCAGCGCGTGCCGGGGCCAACCCGTTCCATCAAGAAAGTATCTTGATGTCGAGATAACTCTAGCAGGACAGAGACCCGTTAGACGGCCGTGTCAGCTTTGCGATACACCGATCGCACCATGAGCCAGGAAACGACCAACAGGGGCGCATACAGCGGCAGGCCCATGAGAAGTTTCGTGGTGGCCAGCAACTCAACGTTGTCGGCAAGATAGAGCGGAAGCTGCACGGCCAGACGAGCCAGAAACAGGCCCGTCCAGCACAGGGTGAGGATTGTCAGCACCCGACGTTTGGAAGGGTTCGCACGCCAGGCGATGCCGTCACCCATCAGAAAACCGACCGCAAGCCCCACAAGAGGCCACCCCACGAGCACTGAAATGAGCAGCGCAGCCCCGTACCCGGCGTTGGTATAAAGCCCCACCAGGAAGAAGTCGGACGCGCGGCCAGAGAATAGGGCGAGCGCCACGCTGATGCCTGTGCCGACGAGTCCGCCGATGGCCGGCGTCATGGTCTGCTTAGTGACGGCCCGCAGGGCCACGAAAATGAGCCCGAGCACGAGGGGTGCGATCAGGGCGGGAAGCAAGGTGCGAATCGGATCAGGTGACGCGTCGGCCGACGGATCGATCGTGAGCGTATAGGTAACCAGAAAGACCAGTCCGGGCAGCACCGCCTCAAAGAGACCCCGGACGCCGCCCATCGCGACCATCAGGGCTCGACCGCTGATCGGCTCCCCCTCTGCCGCCGAACTGAAGCCGGCTCGCCGCGCGGCCGCCGCCATGCCGTCGGCGAGAACACCCGATACCGAGGGCTGCGCGCCCTGCCCGTCAACATGCCCCGGCTGGTCAGGAACCGCAGCGGCAGAACCGGGAACGTCGGAATCGGGCGTGGCCGGATCGGGTTTCTGCGTCATGGGAATAGCCCTGTTCTGGGGGTCGGCTAGACGTCGACCGGAGCGGTCGCCCCGGAGGGTGTCGACGGCATACGAAGGGGAATCAGGTCGCGCGGGGGCATCGGAGTGGAGCCACGAACCACGACAATACTGCGGAACAGGTCCTCGACCTGCGCCGCGGCTTCCGGATCGATGGCACCCTCGCCGGCAATTACGCCGCGCAGGAACCATCGAGGGCCGTCGACGCCGATGAAACGTGCGAGTCGGCTGCTTCCGGCGGCGTCCTGTCCGGCCGCGACTGGAATCTCCGCGACAAGCTCCGGACCGAAAGGTCCTTCACGTGGCGTCGTCGTGCCCCCCTGTTTGCCGATCTGATCGGCGATCTGGTCACGAATTTCGTGCCACAGGCCGCTCGAGCGCGGTGCGGCGAACGGCTGCACCTGAAGGGTCGAGCCCGCGAAATCAAGCCCAATGGCGACGACACGCTTGCTGCCCTCTTCGATTTCCAGCCGCAGATGAAGGCCTTCCCGCGGGAGAATCTTGATGCCGCCGAGGTCGACGTACGGTCGCACAGGGTTGGCTTCGGCCTCGTCAAACGGCCCCTCGGTTTCGCGGTCTTCCGGCGCTGACTTGTCCTGGGGTTCCGGAAACTCGTCCGGGTTCACGATGTCGCTCATCGAGTGACTCCTGTCTGTTTGGATTGTGAGGAGGCCGAGTCCTCGGCGGCCGACAGGCCGGTCGAACCGAATCCTCCCTCGCCGCGCAGGCTGCCGGGCAACCTGTCAACGGGGATGAACGTGGCACGCACAACGGGCATGATGATCAGCTGGGCAATCCTGTCGCCCACGGCCACGCTGAAGGGTGCGATGAGATCAGTGTTGAGCAGAGTGACCTTGATTTCACCGCGATAGCCGGCATCCACCGTTCCCGGCGAATTCACGATCGTAATCCCGTGTCTGGCTGCGAGTCCGCTGCGAGGTACGACGAAGGCCGCAAAGCCGTCCGGGAGGGCGATGCTCACTCCGGTTCCTACGAGCGCCCGAGCCCCCGGTGCCACTATCAGGGCTTCTGCTGAGTGAAGGTCAGCTCCGGCATCACCGGGATGCGCATATTTGGGGAGGACGGATGCAGTGATCAGTACTTCGGTGCTTTGTGCCACGTGTCGAGGGTAGTCCAGAACTCTGATCGAATAGAGACATGCCTCAATACCGAGAAAAACTCTGGGCCTCTCCGTGGTCCTTCATCGTCACCGCACTTGTGATGCCGGCCAGCATCCTGGTGCTGGCCCCGATCTCCATGTTTGCCGGGTTCGTCACGGCGGCGGTGCTCTACGGCGGCTGTGTGACGCTGCTCATCATCGCGTCGCCGGTGGTCAAGGTGGAGGACGGTGTCATCACCGCAGGGCCGGCGACCATTTCCGTGGATCTCGTCGGCCAGGTCGAGCCTTTCAGCGGGCCGGAGGCCAGCCAGGAACGTGGCCCGCGCCTCGACGTGCGCGCGTGGATGCTGATTCGCGGCTGGGTGGACCCACTCGTGAAGATTCCGATCGTGGATGAAACTGACCCCGCACCGTACTGGCTGGTTTCCAGCCGGCACCCACAGAAGCTGGCCGCCGCGATCAATGAATCGCGACGACCTGCTGCAGGTTCTTAGGAGTCGCACTCCAGGCAGACGGTGCCGAGCTTGGTCTCGTGTCCCGCCTGCGAACGGTGCTTCACGAGGAAGCACTCAACACAGGTGAATTCGTCGGCCTGCGGAGGCAGGACGACGACATCGAGGTCCAGGTCGGACAAATCTGCACCTGGGAGGTCGAACCCGCCCGGGTTGTCGGAATCGTCGTTGTCGACGCTTCCCGACATCTTGTCGGGCACGCGTTCTTTGAGGGCCTCAATCGACTCAGAGTCGTCTTCGGTCTTCCGCGGTGCGTCGTAGTCGGTTGCCATGCCCATCCATTTCAGTAACGCCGATAAACGAAATCAGCGGGCACAGTTTGCAACAATCCGGGGGAAATAGCAACTCGCACGCCTCACTTTTCGGTCGGCACTGTCATCAACTTGCGGCACGCCCGGCGTATTCCCCGTAAAAAGCACCAAGACATGCGATTCTTGCAGCTAACGGTAATCGCGAGAGGGCTTGCGCCATGCAGGAATTGAAGGTCATTGGGGTTGAGAACGGTGCGCTGCTTGCAGCGTCAGAAGACGGCGACCGTTTTCGGATCGCCATCGACGAGGTTCTCCAGTCCAAGCTTCGTCAAACCCAGACGGAGGCGTCCACCGCGCCCAAGCTCTCACCCCGCGAGGTGCAGGCGCATATCCGGTCGGGAATGTCAGCGGAAGACGTGGCCGCGGTCACCGGAGCGTCACTGGACTACGTTCGCCGATTCGAGGGGCCCGTTGTGGCTGAACGCGAATACATGGTGTCCTGTGCCCTCAGCGTTCCGGTGCACACGGCAATAGACCCCGACCCTGTAGGTGAAGACGCCAACTTCGGCGGTGTCATCCGTGACCGTCTTGCGTCCCTCGGCGCCTCCAACGAACGCTGGGCCAGCTGGAAAGAGCCAGGCGCAGGCTGGATCATCAAATTGTCGTTCACCGCCGACGAAATCGACCACGACGCCCGTTGGGGCTTCGAACCCAAAAAGAACGCCCTGTCCCCCGTGGGCAACGAGGCGATCGCTCTGTCCCAGCAGGGGGAACTCAAGGGTTCACTCATCCCGCGACTGCGCGCCGTGGGGTCGGAAACAAGCAACTCCGATGTCTCCAGGTTCGACAGCGGGGCATTCACGTTCAAGGAGTCCCTCGCGGACGAGATCCTCAACGACACAGCGCCCATCGACCCCATCCCGTACGCTCGCAATCTAGATTCGCGCACGCTAGATTCACGCACCCTGGATTCACGCAACCTGAGCTCGTCCGAAGCTGTGTCCAAGGCCGCCATCAAGAGGGCGGCTGAACCGTCCGTGAGCATGAGTGAAACGGCTGATCTGCTTGAGTCCCTTCGCCGTCGACGGGGTGAACGCGAAGCTGCCGCCTCTGACGACGACGGATCGGCACGGTCGGCAGGCTCCAGTGGTCGCCGCCGCATCGAGCCCCCCGGAGAACCGACCGCATCTGACTCACGTTCCGCATCCAGCGCTGGGACCGGCGCTGGGTCGGCGAACGACGATGCGACGCCTCCCCGTCGGGGCGAGACCACCCAGAACATCTGGGCAAGCCAGTCAGCGAATCAGGCGGCAGCAAAGGCGCAGGCTCGCACCACTGGCAATCACGGCAAACGCGGTCGCGCATCCATGCCGAGCTGGGATGAAATAGTCTTCGGAGCACGGACGGACGACGATCTGGCGTAGCTGCACGTCCCTCGGCGCTGTAACCGGAGCGCTGTAACCGGAATCGCCCTAGACCGGCTGGTCACCCCGATGTAGAGTCATCTATAGAACACTTGTCCCCTTTACGATTTCAGTGAGATAGCGATTGCTCCATTGCAGACGGTCATGCGCCACTTAGATATGGGCATCTCACTGAAATCGTAAGGGGGACACTTGTTCTAATATGCTGATCGAGGTGATGGCTGGTGCCCCCGATGAATGAACCTGTCACGGTCTGGACGAGCGAGGCAGGGTCACCGGTGCGCGTAATGTGGCGCTCACGACGCTTTCGAGTCTCCGACACGCCGACCGCACTCGTCGGCACATCGGATTGGTGGAAGCCGTTCGAGCCGTACAGCTACGGGATAGGCCACCCGCCGCTTGATATTGCCGGCTGGCGATTTCAAGCGACGGCAGATGATGGGGAAACCCATGTCTTCGATGTGAGCCAAGACGACAGCATGGGCACAGAGAGCAGCATGGGCACAGACGGCATGGGCACAGACGGCGGAGAGAATCGGGGCGGCAACGCCGATGGCGGCCGTGACCCCGAATCGCGCAGCGCCGGCCGCCTGTGGCGGCTGGTGCGTATCTTCGACTAGAAGGAATCCCGGCCATGCTCACACCCGCATCCCCACACGCATCCACGCCCAAATCCACGCCAGCGGCCGCCACCATATCCGTGGCGGACCTGCGGCGGTGGCGCCTGAACAGCCAAAGCCTCGCTTCCGGAACAGCCGACGTGGTTGCCGGCGGAGTTGCCGGTGCCGTGGCTGCCACCCAACGGCTGCTGGCAGTGCAGGCCCAGGACTATCCCGCCAGCAAGTGGGCATTGGGGGCGCGCTCCCCCGGCACGACGGCCGCCCACGTGGAGGAGGCACTCAACACCGGGCTCATCGTGCGTTCCTGGCCCATGCGGGGTACCCTTCACCTCGTTCCGGCACATGACCTGCACTGGATGTTGCGACTCAGCACCCGACGGCTCGTCATCGGCGCGAAGACCCGCCAAGCACAACTCGGCCTGACAGAGCAGATTCTGGAAGCCGCACGAGCCCTCGCAGTCGATGCGCTGACCGGTGGCCGCGAACTGAGCCGGGCCGATTTTCTGGCGCTCCTCGAGTCCAGGGGAATTGACACCGGGGAACAACGCGGCTACCACCTGATCTGGTTTCTCGCCCAGACCGGGACGCTGTGCTGGGGTCGCCAGGTGGGAACGCAGCAGGTGCTGGTGTTGCTCGACGAATGGGTGCCCGATGCCCGGACACTCGAGGGAGACGAGGCCCTGGGTGAGTTCGCTTTGCGCTACTTCACCGGGCATGGTCCGGCGACCCTGGCGGATTTCGCCGGCTGGTCCCAGCTCACCCTGACCGACGCACGAATCGGTCTTGCCGTTGCTCGACAGGATCTGGTCGAGTTCAGCGTCGACGGGGTCAGCCATTTTCTCCTCGCCCGTTATGACACGGGCACGCGGCCGCGCCAGCGCAGCGCAATCATGCTCCTGCCCGGCTTCGATGAGTACTTCCTGGGTTATCGCGACCGAAGCGCCGTGATCGGACCCGCCGACGAACAGCGGGTGACCCCGGGAAAGAACGGGATCTTCCGCCCACTCGTCGTTTTCGAGGGACGCATCATCGGCACGTGGCGTAAGCGAGCATCCGCTGGCGCGATCCGAGTGACAGCCGAGCTGTTCCGTTCTTTCACCGGCCGGCAGCAGGCGGGCCTGAGGCGATGCGTTCTCGACTACGGTCGCTTTCTGGGCGTCGAGCCGATTCTTGTACCCGCTCCCGCGGCACCGTCCTGACAGGAACTGTCCCGGCGAACGCCGCGGCGGCAGGTTAGCCTAGAGAGTGCGAATTACGACAAACCTGCGGATCTCCCGGCGGCTACCCTTTCTGCAGACCATCAAGACGTCGGTGGCCGTGGCCCTCGCATGGCTCGCGTCCCAGTTGCTCCTGCCGAGCGACTTGCCGATATTCGCGGCCATCGCGGCCCTCCTCGTCGTGCAGCCGAGCGTGAACCAGACTCTGGGCCGGGCAATCGAGCGCACGTCGGGGGTCATCGGCGGGGTGATCATCGCGTCGACCATCGGCTTCTTCCTCGGCCAGTCGAGCTGGGTTGTACTCGCGACCGTCATCGTGAGCATCACGGTCGCGTGGGCCCTGCGGTTGTCTCCGGTGTCGGCGAGCCAGATCCCGATCAGTGCGATGCTCGTGCTCGCACTCGGCGCCACGACACCGGGCTACGCCCTGGATCGCATCTATGAAACGTTCATCGGCGCGGGCATCGCCCTCATCATCAACGCGGTCATCGTGCCGCCCGTTCTGATCAGGCCGGCGAGCGAAGCGGTCGGTCTGCTCGCGCGCGAGGTCGCGGAGACTTTCGACCGAATAGCCCACGCACTGCGCACACCCCAGCGCCCGGCGGACCTGATGGAGCTCATGATCAAAGCGCGCCTGCTTCGACCCATGTTGGAATCCGCCCACAAGGCAATCCTGCAGGCTGAGGAGAGCCTCATGCTCAACCCTCGCAAGGCGAAGCTTCGCAAGGCCCTCGACGCCGACCACGAAATGACCGAACGGCTGCCTACTCTCGTGACCCGCGCCATCGGCATGACGCGAGCCCTGCACGATCACTACGATGTGTCGCTACAGTACGAGCCGAGCGTACAGGCTTTCTCAGAGGAGCTGGCCCGTGCCGCGCACGACCTGCGGCTGTTGGCGCGCGTGGAGGGCGACACCACGGCAGTGCCGGAGGCACCGGCACCTGAGGTGCTCGCCCTGACTGCGCCCCTGCGCATCGTGACCCCGCACCCCGACCACTGGATCCTGATCGGCTCCCTCATGGAAGACCTTCGCCGTGTGCGCGAGGAGATCGTAGGCGATTAGCCGGGACCTACAGCACCTTGGAAAGAAAGTCCTGGGTGCGAACCTGCTGCGGGTTGCCGAATAGCTGCTCGGGGGTTCCTTCCTCCACGATCACGCCGTCGGCCATGAAGATCACACGGTCGGCGACCTCCCGCGCGAAGCCCATCTCATGGGTCACGACAACCATGGTCATGCCTTCACTGGCAAGATCCCGAATCACCTGCAGCACCTCTCCCACCATCTCGGGATCGAGGGCACTCGTGGCCTCATCAAACAGCATGATGTCAGGGTTCACGGCGAGCGACCTGGCGATGGCCACTCGTTGTTTCTGCCCACCCGAGAGCTGCGCGGGGCGCGCCTGGGCCTTGTCGCTGAGTCCGACTCGCTCCAACAGCCGTTCCGCGGTCGCACGAACCTCCTGCCGAGTGCCCTTTCGGAGCTCGACGGGGGCGAGCATGATGTTCTGCAATGCGGTCATGTGCGGAAACAGATTGAAGTGCTGGAAGACCATCCCGATGTGTTGGCGCACCTCGTTCAGGTTCACGTTCTTGTCCGTCAGGTCGTAGCCATCGACGACCACGGTGCCCGCCGTGATCTCGTCAAGTTTGTTGAGACAACGTAGGAAGGTTGACTTACCTGAACCCGAGGGGCCGATGACACAGACCACCTCGCCCTCCGCGATCTCCACGTCGAGTCCCTTGAGTACCTCGTTGGAGCCAAACGACTTGCGCAGGCCGCTCACTCTGATTTTGCTACTGACACTCGCGGGAGTGGTGGCACTGGTGCTCATTTGTTGAACCTCTTGTCGAGCTTGTTGGAGAGCGTGGTGAGAAGGGTGATGACCACGAAGTACAGCGCCGCCACGATCAGCAGCGTTTCACCGGTGCGGAAGTTTGCCGCGTAGATCTGCTGGCCCTGGTACGTGAGTTCGGCAAAGCCGATCACCGCCAAAAGCGAGGTGTCTTTGAGGGTCATCACGAACTGATTGATGAAGGAGGGAGTCATGATTTTCACGGCTTGCGGCAGCACAATGCGACGCATCGTCGTGATGTAGCCGAGGCCGAGGCTGCGCCCGGCTTCGGTCTGGCCGGGATCGACCGATTGGATGCCGCCGCGCACGATTTCGGTCATGTAGGCACCGGCATTGAGGCTCAGGGTGAGCACGCCCGCCGTCAACACATCGATCGACTGGCCCGTGAGCTGTGGCAGCCCGAAGTAGAAGAAGAACGCTTGCACGAGCAGGGGCGTGCCGCGAAAGATGCTCACGTACGTCGTGGCGATGGCCCGCAACACTCTGAAGGGCGACACCTTGAAGAATCCGAAGACAACACCGAGGACAAGAGCAATCAGGATCGAGAGCCCGGTGGCGAGCAGGGTAAGTCCGAGCCCTTTCATCAGGGCCGGCATGCTGTCGCTCAACAGACCGAAGAAACCTGTGGTGGAGGCCGACGCCGGCTGTTCCAAGTAGGTGTCCAGAATTCGCTGGTAATCACCGGTGGACTTGAGTTCGGCCAGCCCCGCATTGAACGCGGCCAGCAGCTCAGCATTCTGCCCCTTGTTGACGGCGAATCCGTACGAGCTGCCCTGTTCCTTCTCCGTCACCGACATCAGGCCGTTGTTCTGGTTGATGCCATAGGCGAGCACTGGGTAGTCGTCAAAGACGGCCACGGAGTTTCCCGCCTTGACGTCGTCGTACATGGTGGCAGAATCTGCCAGCGCCTTCACTGCGAAGCCGTACTGGTCCTTGATCGAGTTCGCGAAGGTCTCACCTTCGCTGCCACGCTTCGCGACGACGGTCTCGCCGCGGAGGTCGTCGTACCCGGTAATCGTGGTGTCACCCTCGGCCACAGCCATCTGCACGCCGGAGTCGAAATACGGGTCAGAGAAATCGAAAATCGCCTGGCGCTCGTCGGTGATCGACATTCCGGCAATGACGCCGTCCACCTGGTTGGACTGCAGCGCCTGCAGTGCGGCATCGAACCCCAGAGACTGGATCTCAACGCTGAAACCCTGCTGAGCGGCGATGTCGCGAATCAGATCCATGTCGATGCCGGTGAGTTCGCCGTCTTCACGGTATTCGAACGGCGCGAAGGTCGTATCCGTGGCGATGACGAAGGTCTGACCCGCCACATCCGCTCGCGGCGCAACGGCTGCCGCCGCACCTCCGACTCCGACAAACATTGCCAGGACGGCCAACAGGGCCGTCAGTCCAACGGCAAGCTTCCTCACCGAGAAAGTGTGGAACGTGTGCACAGTCGAATCGATTCTTTTGATGCGGCACCGGCCCGCAGAATTGCGGCCGGGCAGAAGGAAAAGGGAGTAGACGCCCCCTCCCCGCTCAAAAATCGTACCCCGCGGTGTGGCGGGCGCACAAAAGGGGCCCCGCCGAAGCGGAGCCCCTTGAGGAAACTGAAGTTACGCGTTGAGCGCGGCCTGCAGCTCGAGCGTGATGGTGACCTTGTCGCCGAGCAGCATGCCGCCGGTCTCGAGGGCCGCGTTGTAGGTGAGGCCGAAGTCTTCGCGGTTCACCTCGGTCTTGGCCGTCGCGCCGAACTTGTAGTTGCCGTAGGGGTCTCCGCCGAAGCCACCGAATTCGAGCTCGAAAGTGGCCGGCTTCGTGACGCCCTTGATGGTCAGGTTTCCGTCGACGAGGAACTCGCCCTTGACCTCGCGCAGGCCCGTCGACGCGAAGTCGATGGTCGGGTAGGTCTCGGCGTCGAAGAAGTCGCCGGTGCGCAGGTGGCCGTCGCGGTTTGCTTCGTTGGTGTTGATGGAAACGACCTTGGCGGACGCCGTGACGGTGCTCTCGAGCGGGTTCTCTCCGGTGACGAATGTCGCGTCGAAGTCGTCGAAGGTTCCCTTGACCTTGCTGATCATGATGTGGCGAATGCTGAATGTGACTGCGCTGTGCGCCTTGTCGATGGTCCAGGTGCCGGCCTTGTAGCCGGGGATGGTGATGGTGTCGCTCATGCGTTCTCCTCGAGGTTGTGGGCGCATGATTTGTCGCCCTCGGATACATGCAAGCGCATGGATGGTGCCATTATTCCGAAAAGTCCAAGAATTCATCAAACCGTTCCCTACGATCTCACACCCGACTGGCAATACACTCGGCAGCGAGAGGGGTGTGGCTCGTGAGCATCAACGACATTGCCGGGAACGCGGTCCTGATCGCGGCCGGAGGTCGGAGTATCCTGCTGCAGCTCGCTAATCCCGCCATCGGCCACGGCGTCGCCAATCACAGTGATTTCGCCACTCGGCCCCAGGACCGTCTCAACAACACGCTCAGTTTCGTCTACGCGATAGTTTTCGGCACCCCGGAGGAGGCGGCTGTGGCGACGCGTCGGGTGAATCACGCCCATGTGCCCGTGCATTCTCTCGGCACCGACACAACTCCCGCTTACAACGCGTTCACCCCGCAACTCCAGCTCTGGGTCGCAGCCACCCTGTACGACTCCGCCGTGCTGATGCACGAGCTGGTTTACGGTCCGCTGAGCGATGAGCTGGCAGATGAGTTTTATGACGAGTACCGCAAGCTGGGGGCCGCCCTGCAGGTGCCGGTCGCTCTGTGGCCCCCGACCCGGGCTGCATTCCGCGTGTATTGGAACGACAGCCTGGCTGCCCTGACAACGGATGCCGCCACCCGGGCCGTCGCCCACGAGCTGCTGCACACGCGGAAGGCCCCGCTCTGGATGCGCGCCGGGCTTCCCCTCGGTCGCCTCATGACGGCCGGGCTCCTGCCCGAGAGTGTGCGCGAGCTGTTCGACCTGCCGTGGTCGCCGACACGGCAGGTTCGCTTCGATCGGGTGCTGCGCCTGACGCGCGCGCTGTATCCCGCCCTCCCCCGAGGCATCCGTCACTGGCCCAAAAATCACTACCTGCGTACCCTGCGAGAGTCCATGCGCACCGCGGGCGTCCCTGCACTCGGGCGCGCTCGCTAGACTGGCGCTCTCTCAACACCGAGGTTTTCAATGACGCAACATTCGGCTTCCGACGCCCCCTCCGATCTCGACAGCATCGACCGGCAAATCATTGCCGAGCTCAGCCGCGACGCGCGGCTCTCGATGCGTGCTCTCGCCGTGCAGGTGCACATCTCACGGACCGCTGCCCACACGCGGGTGCACAGGCTCGTGACCCGGGGCGTGATCACGGGTTTCGGTGCCCAAACCGATCGCAAGTCCCTCGGCCTGCACGTGTCAGCACTCGTGGTGGTGAAGATCGGCGATGTGTCCTGGGGCGATATCGCAGCTCGACTCGCGGCGCTCCCCTACGTGGAGAAGGCACAGGCCGTGAGTGGAGACATCGATATCATCCTCACTGTCAACGCGCCGTCGCACGAGCTGCTCAGCCAGGCCATCCTGCGGGATATCCACAGCATGCCCGGTGTGGTTTCAACCAGGTCGCACCTGATCCTCGAAGAAATATCCGGCCATATGCCCGGAACCGTCCCGGACGTTTGGCGATAAAACAGTCGTAATTACTTTCCGTATGGCAGTGCTTCGACGTGCTTTTTGCCAATCGTTCACTTCTGTTCTGACGATGCTTCCCTCGGAGGGAACAGGGCGCACCATTGCGTCATGAGCCTCAATGTCGAGAGCACGCGGATCCCCACCGTGCTGGCACCCCCACCCCTCCGGTTGATCGATGACGCCGGCCATGCAGTCGATGACAGCCAGACCGGCGGCTTCGAACTGCCCTCCCACGAAACGCTGCTGAGCCTCTACCGGCAGATGGTCATCGCCCGCCGATTCGACGTGCAGGTCACCGCGCTCACCCGTCAAGGACGTCTCGCCACGTACCCCTCCGCGCTGGGCCAGGAGGCCTGCGAGATCGCGGCAGTGGCGTGCCTCGACGGCGGCGATTGGCTGTTCCCCACCTACCGGGACAGCATTGCCCTACTGACGCGGGGTGTGAAGCCGGAAAACATCCTCGCTTCCTTCCGTGGCGATTGGCACAGCGGCTATGACTACCACGAGCACCGCATCGCGCCCCAAGCCACCCCGCTCGCCACGCAGGCTCTGCATGCCGTGGGGTTAGCCACTGCTGCGAAGCTCAAGCGTGACAGCACAGTGGCGCTCACCCTTCTCGGCGACGGCGCCACGAGCGAGGGCGACGCGCACGAGGCGTTCAACTTCGCCGCTGTCTGGCAGGCACCCGTCGTTTTCCTGGTGCAGAACAACCAGTTCGCGATCAGCGTTCCCCTCGACAAGCAGATGGCGTGCCGCACCATCGCCGACAAGGCGATCGGCTACGGTATGCCTGGCTACTTCGTAGACGGCAACGACGTGGCCGCGATGTTCGCGGTGACCTCCGCGGCGGTCGACCATGCCCGCTCTGGCAAGGGGCCCACGTTGATCGAGGGCCTCACCTACCGCATCGAGGCGCACACCAACTCGGACGACCCGAGCCGGTACCGGAACGCCGCCGACGTCGACGTGTGGCGCGGCCGCGACCCGATCGAACGCCTCGAGAAATTCCTCGTCTCGGAGGGAGCACTCTCGGAGGCCGACCGTGCCTCCATCACCGAGGAGGCCGAAGACGTGGCCGCGGCCACTCGCGCGTGCATGACCGTCAAGGCCGTGGTCGACCCCCTCGAACTCTTCGACCATGTGTATGCGAACCCCCGCCCGGCCCTGGCCGAACAGCGGGCTGCCCTCGCCGAGGAATTAGCAGACGACGAGATGAGCGCTGAACGATGACCACACTGATACCCGGAATGGCCACCCGTACGCCGGAAACTCTCACCATGGCATCCGCCCTCAACGCCGCCATTCGTGACGCCATGGTGGAGGACCCCACCGTGGTGCTCTTCGGCGAAGACGTGGGTCCCCTCGGCGGAGTCTTTCGCGTGACCGACGGACTCTACGCCGAGTTCGGCGAAACCCGAGTGAGCGATTCGCCGCTCGCCGAGTCCGGAATCGTGGGCACCGCCATCGGCATGGCCATGTACGGCATGCGGCCCGTCGTCGAAATGCAATTCGACGCCTTCAGCTATCCGGCCTTTCAGCAGATCGTTTCGCATGTGGCGAAGATGCGTAACCGCACGCGAGGCAAGATACAGCTCCCGATCGTGATCCGCATCCCTTATGCGGGAGATATTGGCGGCGTCGAGCACCACTCCGACTCGTCAGAGGCCTATTGGACCTCGACTCCGGGCCTCACTGTCGTCTCCCCTTCGAACCCCGCCGACGCGTACTCCATGCTTCGCGAGGCCATCGCGAGCGATGACCCTGTGATCTTCATGGAGCCCAAGAGCCGGTACTGGAGCAAGGCCGAGCTCAGTCTGCCGGTGCAGACCGCTCCGATGACGAGCGCCGTCGTGGCGCGGGACGGCACCGATGTGACCCTGCTCGCCTACGGCCCTACAGTGAAAACGGCTCTCGCCACTGCCGTCCTCGGTGCCGCCGAGGGGCTGTCGATCGAGGTCATCGACCTGCGCAGCCTCTCCCCTTTCGACGATGCCACCGTGAGCGCGTCGCTCCGCAAGACCGGTCGCGTTGCCGTCGTTCACGAGGCCGCCCAGTTCGGCGGTTACGGCGCCGAAGTGGCCGCGAGACTCACCGAACGCAATTTCTTTTATCTGGCGGCGCCGATCCTGCGCATTACGGGATTCGACATCCCCTATCCCTCGCCCAAGCTCGAGGAGTATTTCCTGCCGACGCCCGACCGAATTCTGGCTGCGATCTCTCGCTGGGAGTGGAACTGATGCACAACGACTTTCTGCTGCCCGACCTCGGCGAAGGGCTCACCGAGGCCGAAATCGTCTCCTGGCTCGTGGCCCCCGGCGACACGATCCGCATCGACCAGCCCGTCGTCGAGGTGGAATCGGCCAAGTCCGTCGTGGAGTTGCCATCGCCGTTCGGTGGCATCGTCGAGAAGGTCTTCGGAGAGCCCGGCCAGACCATTCATGCCGGGCAGGTGCTGCTGACAGTATCGGATTCTGCCGAGAGCACCTCGACCGCTGCGCGCAGACCCGAAGCGGATGCCGCGGTGCCGGTCGACCCCGGAGAGAACACGGATACCACCGAATCCACGGAAACATCAGGGGCCGTGCTGATCGGCTACGGCACCACTGTGAGCACCCGGCCCGCCCGCAGGCCGCAGGTGGGCCGTTTCGGGTCACAGGCCGAGAGTCCAGTGACGGCGCCCCCGGCGCCGGCGATGACCGTGACGGCGGTACCGGCGGCGGTACCGGCGGCGGTACCTATTGCAGCGCCCTCCGATGCACCGTCACCGATCAGGCGCTCCCCTGTCGTGTCACCGCTGGTGCGCAGGCTCGCGCGGGAAAACGGTTTTGACGCGAGCCAGCTTCGTGGGAGCGGACGTGACGGGCTCGTCGTACGGGCCGACGTGGAAACCCGCGTGCGCGAGCTGAGCCCACAGACCATCCCGGTGCCCCCACCCACCACGGCCACTCTCGGTTCCGTCCCCGTGGCGATATCCGCTGGCGCTGCGGTGGAGAACGTGCGAATTCCCATCACCGGGCTGCGCAAGGTCGTGGCTCACCGGTTGGCCACCTCCCGCCGAGAGATTCCCGAAGCAACTATCTGGCTCGATGTCGACGCGACAGAGCTGTTTGTCGCTCGCGACCGACTGCTGACCGCGACTGGTGAGCGTTTCAGCGTCACCGCCCTCATCGCACGGTTCGTGCTGGCGGGCCTGCGACGTTATCCCCTGTTAAACTCCTCGGTCGACACGGCGAGCCAGGAGATTCTGCAGCACGGAGCGATAAACCTGGGAATTGCCGCACAGACCTCGCGCGGGCTCATGGTCCCCGTTGTGCACGGCGCTCACGCGATGACCACGCGGCAGTTGCGGGATTCTATTGCCGACCTCGTCGTTCATGCCGCAGACGGCACATTCGCCCCGGCGTCGCTTGCCGGCGGCACGTTCACGCTGAACAATTTCGGTGCCCTCGGCGTCGACGGGTCCGCTGCCATCATCAACCACCCCGAGGCCGCAATTCTCGGCATCGGGCGCATGATCGAGCGCCCGTGGGTCGTGAATCACGAGCTTGCCGTGCGCACGGTCGTGGAACTGTCGATGGTCTTCGACCATCGAGTCTGCGACGGCGGGACCGCGGCAGGGTTCCTCACCTTTGTGGCCCAATGCATCGAGAATCCCGTGGCACTCCTGGCAGAAGTCTGACCCGCCGGAGTCGGCGTCGGAATCGCAGGTTAACCTGCGATTCCGACGCACCCCGGCCCATGGATTCGTGACTGATCAACAGTATTGACACCCCTCGTTAAGGTGACATATATTCAATGTGTTACCCCGGACCCTGGTAGCGCGTCCACTCACCACAGCCAGGGAGTGCCATGTCCAGTACCATCAGCGCCCCCAGTCTCGTCAGAGACCCGACCGGGATCACGCCGTGACCGCCACCGAGAAGGAGCCGAGTTCCCCCGACGACCAGGTCGGCGGTCACCTTCTTCTCGAAAAAGTGGCGGCCGGTGACGCACTCGCCTTCGGCTCCCTCTATGACGCCTTCGTCGCCGAGACGTATGCCATCTGCCTGCGCAACCTGGCCAATCGGGCGGCCGCGGACCGGGGCATGGCCGCTGTCTGGACCTATATCTGGAGCCACGCCGCAGCCCTCAATCAACAGCCCGGTTCAACGAGATCCATCGTGCTGTCCACGGCGTGGGCCATCACGTCACAGCGCAGCCGCAGCCCCCTTCGTCGCCTGACCCGCAGATCCACCCAGACGCGCTAATTCCGGCCCCGGACCGCTAGGCCCCGCCCGCCGGAAGGAGGCCGAGGAACTGGACGGCGAGAATTAGGCACGCCAGGTTGACGGTGAAGAACACCCCCACCCAGATGATTCCGGGCAGATGTGTGAGCCGCGCCAGCTGGTCGGCGTCCGAGGCGCCTGCCGACCGGCGGTGACGCGACTGCTGCAGCTCGATCACGGTGCGTACGGCCCCGAGCAGGAGGAACGCGGTCAGGAGCAGTGCGAAAATGCTCTGCACACTGGGCGACCCGAACCATGACACCGTGAAAATCACAGTTCCAGTCACCGCGACGGACCAGAGGCCGAACCAATTACGAATCTGCACAAGCACCAACACGAGCGCCGCGAGCAGCGCCCAGAGCAGCCCGACGTCGTAGCCACGCCCCAGCAGCACGGCCGAGCCCAGCCCGAGCAGCGCCGGTGCCGGGTAGCCGGCGATCAGCGTGAAAACCATGCCGGGGCCTCGCGGTCGCCCGCGGCTCACCGTGAGGCCTGAGGTATCGGAGTGCAAGCGGATGCCGCTGAGCCGCCGACCGCTCAGTGTGGCGGCTGCACCGTGCCCGCCCTCGTGCACGATGGTGACGCCGTGCCGTGCAATCCGCCAGCTGCCTGGCACGAAGACGATGACAGCCGCCGCCACGATCGTGATCCACGCCGTACCAATCGGAAGCGGAGGGTGGGTTTCGATCATTCGTTCCCAAATCTCCTGCAGCACAGTCATACCCTCACCCTAGGCGGGCCGCAGCTAGAGAGGGATCCGCACGGCGCCCGTGCAGAAGTATCGGTCGTACGCATGGACTTTCGGCCCTACTGCTGGAACAACGGCCACGCGAGGATGAGTGAAGACCCCCGCACCGTGCGAGCGTGAGAATGAAAGGTCGGCCATGACGAACTCCCCGGTTCGAGTTTTCATCCTGGATGACCATGAACTCGTGCGTCGCGGCCTGCGCGAATTGCTCGAGGGTGAGGGCTTCGACGTCGTCGGAGAGGCCGGTCTGGCCCACGATGCCCTCCGTCTCATCCCGCTCGCCCGCCCCGACGTGGCCATCCTCGATGCCCGCCTGGCCGACGGCACGGGCATCGAGGTCTGCCGCACTCTCAGGTCGGGTGATCCGTCGTTCACGTGCCTGATCCTCACCAGCGACGGTGCCGAGCAGGCCCGACTCGGCGCGGCGCTAGCCGGCGCCGCCGGTTACGTGCTCAAGGAGATCTTCGGCACCGTGCTCATCGACCGAATCCATCGGGCTGCCGCAGGCGAGACCCTGTTCGACCCTCTTGTCGCCGGCAGGATCATCACCGACCTGACGACCACGAGCGCCCATGATTCTCCCCAGGCCCGGCTGACGGCACAGGAGCGCCGCGTACTCAGCCTGATGAGCAGCGGTATGACCAACCGCGAGGTGGGGAACAGCATGTTTCTGGCCGAAGCCACGGTCACAGGCTACGTGGCGTCCCTGCTGGAAAAACTTGGTTTTCAGCGTCGAAGCCGCCCTGCTGCCGCCGTGGCGATGGGCCCGGCCGGCCACCGTTCGTGACGATGGGCACCGGCGCCGACCACGACAAACGCGCTCCCTCGCCGAGCGCGCTCTTGACCTCGAACCGGCCACCGCACACGCGCGCCCGCTGACGAAGATTCTCAAGCCCGCTGCTGCGCACCGGGTCGCTGAATCCGCGGCCGTCGTCGACGATGAGCAACCTCACCCGGCCATGTTCAGCGTTCACGGAGATCTTGATCGTCGTTGCTCCCGAATGCCGGGTGACGTTGCTGAGGCCCTCAGTGATCACCGCGAGCAGATTTTCGCTCAGCGCCTCACCGAGGTCGGCGTCGATCGGCCCCGACAAGCGAATGTTGGGCGCGAATGTGAGGGAACGGGTGCCCTCGGCGATCACTTCAAGGATGCGGCTGCTCATCGTGGCGGACGTTTGCGAGGCTCCGCGCAGCGAGTAGATCGTGTCTCTCAACTCGTGAATGGTGCTGTCAAGCTCAACGGTGACCGCGGCGATCCGGTCGAGGGCCACGGGGTCATCGGTGAAGCGTCGCAGGCTCTGCATGCTGAGGCCTGCGGCGAAGAGCCGTTGAATGACCAGGTCATGCAGGTCACGGGCGATTCGGTCACGGTCCCCGAAGACGGCCTGCTGCTCTCGCATCCGGTGCACGTTGGCCAGCTCGAGCCCAAGCGCCACGTACGATCCGAACACAGCGCTCATCTCGACATCCGTCGGACTGAACGCGCCCGAACCGAGGGGCCGGGCCAGCAGGAGCACGCCCTGACCGACCCCTGGCGGGCCGAGGGCCACAAGCAGCGTTGGACCGAGCTCAGGCCACGCGCCGTTCTCTGCCGCAACTTCCGGGTCGATGACTTCACTGAGCAGGGGCAGAACCGTTGATTCCCCGGTGCTGCGCACCTCGGCGAGGGCACACGAACTCATGACAATGCTGCGACCGACGAGAGCGGATGCGCCGTCTCCGACACCCGCGGCGCAGAATACCTTTTCGGCTTCGTCGGTCGGCAATCCGATGAGGGCGAGGGAAGCCCCCGATTCGATCATGGCGCGTTGCGCCACGGTGTCGAGACCGCTTTCGCCGTCGTCGTCGAAGGACCGGAGCAGGTCGCGCGCCATATCGGCGCAGGCCTCAAGCCAGGCGCCCCGGCCACGAGCTTCCTCGAACAGCCGCGCGTTTTCGATGGCTACGCCCGCCGCCGCCGCCAGGGCAACTGCCAGCTCCTGGTCTTCAGGGGTGAAATCACCCCCGCCTTCTTTCTCGGTGAGGTAGAGATTGCCGAAGACCACGTCGCGCACTCGAACCGGAACGCCCAGGAACGACACCATTGGCGGGTGGTTCGCGGGAAAGCCCGCAGCGGATGGGTGTTGCCCGAGATCGTGGAGGCGAATCGGATGCGGTTCGCGAATCAGCAGGCCCAGGACCCCCTTGCCCACCGGCAGCGCTCCGACCTTTTCGATCGTCTGCTCGTCGAAGCCCACCGTGACAAAGTGGCTCAGGCTCTGGTCCGCCCCGATCACGCCGAGGGCACCGTACTGCGCCCGCAGTAGCGTGCACGCCGACTCGACAACGCGCTTCAGAACGGCCTCGAGGCTCAAGTCTTCAGCGATGGAGACAACCGCGCTCACGAGGCCGCGAATGCGCTCCTGGGTGAGCAGCAGCTCATCCGCTCGTGCCACGAACTCGCGCAACAGGTCTTCAATGCGCGTGCCGCTGGGGTGCAGCGCCGTCGAAAAGGGCGATTCGACCGGCTGATCTACCATGGCAAGCTTCCGTACCTTCGTCGAACCGCGGCACGATCGTCGCGCTGCGATGGGGCTGACACTTCCTGCCACTACCTTGGCATGGAAGTTGTACCCCCAGCGACGTTTCCCGCAACGGTGAAGCGCCGGTCAGGCAGAGGTCACTCCACTCGAACGGGAACCAGGCTCACCTGCGTGCGCTCACACCCCGTGCACCTGATCAGGTAGACCGGCAGCGAGGTTCGCTGGGAGTGCGCCGGATTGGGAGTCAGTCGAGCCTGTGAACGGCAGTACGGGCAGGTGAAAGTCATGAAAGCGCCTTTCTGATCATCGGCGTGGCGAGGCTCGCCACGGCACGCTCAAACGTGGAGAACACTGACCGTTCGCTGAGGCGGAAGTTCGAGACCTCGAAGGAATCGTCAAACCGCTCAATGAAACCGAAGATGGCTCGCGGGTCGCCCGCGGCAATGGTGCGATCACAGACCCGCCACTGCGTGCGGGACAGCTCGGTGACGCCGATCTCACGGCCTCGCGTGTCGACATCCGCACAGGAGCTGAGTCGATCTCGTGTCTGGGTCATGACTCTAGAATTGCGGGCCAACGGCGAGCGGGACAGGGCCTAAAGTCACCTCGTGTTGCCCCCTCGCCAAACATACCTGCAGCCGGTTTTTCTCAGGCCACCAAGAGGGCCTCCGCTAGGACGGAGCGGCCACTCGCGGCCGCTTTTTGCGTGCGAGGAAGGCGTCCATCCTGGCGAACTTCGCGGGCGACTCGAACAGGATCGCCTGCGCCGCGTTGTCGACAATAGGATGTGCCTCCGCCGGGGCGTGGAAGACCTCTTTCGCCAGCCGGGTGGCCAGGGGATCCTGCGCTCCAATGCGATCGGCGAGGGCGTGTGCGGCCGCGAGCAGATCCGCCGGTTCGTGAATTTCCGTGACGAGGTGCACCGCGAGCGCCTCCTCGGCTCCGAGGACGCGCCCGGCGAGGATGATTTGCTTTGCAACGGGTTCGCCGACGAGCTGTTGCAGCCGCCACAGGGCGCCGGCAGCCGGGAGAATTCCCAGCGCGGTCTCGGGGTTGCCGAGGCGCACCGTCGTCGATGCTATTCGGAAGTCCGCGGCGTAGGCCAATTCGGCTCCCCCACCAAGCGCCCAGCCATCGAGTGCAGCGATGACGGGCATGGGCAGGCGCGCAATGCGCGAAAAGAGGCCCGAGTTGATCCCCTTCAGGGCGTCGGCACTTCGACGCTCCCTCAGCTGCGCGATGTCGGCGCCAGAGGCGAAGACTCCGTTGCTGCCGGAGAGGATGAGCATGAGCGGATGCCGCTCAAGCTCATCGCACACGGCGTGCAGCTCATCGATCATGGTCTGGTCGATGGCATTGCGCACGTCAGGGCGATTCAGCTGCACATGCAGGCGATCGACACCGCGTTCGATGAGCAGAGTCGTTGGCGCGCCAGCCACGGGCTTAGAAGAAGTCATCGGGGGTGCCGGCCGCTTTGGTGACCTCGTCGGTGCCTACGCGGGCGGCGTTCAGTTTTGCCATGGCGACCCGGAGGCCGGACTCCATCTGGGCGGACCACACTTCGATCTCGCGACGAGCCACATCCGCCGCATCCGCCCGTGCCAGGGCCTTTTCCTTTTCGGCACGCTCGTTTTTGACCTGCTGGATACTCAGCGTGATGCCGTAGTACGCGGCCACCATGGAGGCGATGGGCGTGGCGATCACAGCGAGAGCGTTGATGCTCTCACTCGAGACGCCGACAATGATCATCACGATGAAGGCGAGGGCGAGGGCCCCCATACCCACGAGAACCACGAGGGCCATGTTCTGCGGCCTGACGCCCCTCACCACGGATGCCGCCGCCCCATCGCGAGGCGCGGTCGGCACCGTAGTTACCGAGGGCGTGAGAGTCGGCACCGCGCCGGTGGGTGGCCCTGCGGGCTGGCCGAGGTTGAGCACCTTCGTCTCGGCCTCAGACGGTGTGCGGGTGGGCTTCGCTGTGGGCAGGTCAGTCATGTAGTACTCCGTCATCCGTGTGGTGTCCGTCGCCCCATTGTGGTGCGCGGTGCGCAGTGGGTCAAGAAAGGGGCGGGTCGGATTCGCTCAGAAAGACACGCTTGTACGTGCGGCCGTCCGGCAGTTGCACAGTCTGGCTCGACAGCTTGCCGCGAGACACCTGCAGGTATACGGCCTGCGCGCTGACGCCCAGTCGCGCGGCGGCCTCGGCCACGGACAGCCCGGGCAAGTCTGTCGGCACGCTGCTCGGCCGTGCCGATCGCTTGCGCCCAGCCAGCAACCTTGCGGCAATCTCCTCGTCGGTGCCCGACCAACGCCAGCGCGCAGCGGCGGGCTTGAGCCCGGAGGCGTCGGCGATCTCGTCCCAGCCCACGCCCTCAGCCAGAGCCTCGCGCACGCTGGTGAGCGTCACCTGGTCGGCCTCGAGCTGGTGCAGCAGCCGACGAACGGCGCGCAACCGATCGAGAGGGGTCGATGCGGGAGCACGAGCACTGTCAGCCACGGCCAGCAGGCCAGCGAGTGCGTTGACCGAGGCGAGTGCGGCACGGGTCTCTGGGGCGAGAAAATCGTTCACAACGGAACGGACCATCTGGCGTGCCACCTTTCACAACGGGTGCATTCATCTTGTCAGACCGCGGGCGCCGTGCGGTTTCCTGCAATCTCGCAACCCTGCACAGGGAAGAGTTCTCTCGAGCACAAAGCCCTAGCCAGCACAGAGCCCTAGCCAGCACAAAGCCCTAGCCAGCACAGAGTTCTAGCCCGATGCGGAGCTGGCCGTATTGGCGCGGTGGGTGGCGGCGGGACGCCAGGTGCGGGTGGGGTCGAAGAGTACCGGGCCTCGCACCTCGGGTCGGCCTCGCACCATGCGGATTTCCCATCCGGAGGTGTCGATGGTGGCGTGGTGGTACCAGCAGAGCAAAGTTCCGTTGTCTATGTCGGTCTTTCCGTGGTGCTGCCACGGGATCACGTGGTGAACTTCGCACCACGCGGCCGCTACCGTGCACCCCGGTATGACACATCCGCCGTCCCTCGCGGCGATGGCCCGGCGCTGGGCGGTGGTGAAGAACCGCTTCTTTTCACCCAGCCGCAGTACCTCGCCGTCTTCGCCGAGGAACACGTTCTGGTAGCCGCCGGCGCACATCTTCTGCCTCACGGTGCGGAGTGAGATCGGCGCCTCGACCCCGTCGACCCACCCGACACCGGTCCCGCTCTTCAAATCTTTGGCGTTTACGTGCACCATCACCACGGGTGCCGCCCCTCCCATAGTGGGCGTCTTCGCGTCGCGCGCCTTCGACTCAAACACGCCCCGGAGGATGTCCGCTCGTTTCTCACCGCCGGTGCGCGGGTCGTCGAATTCTTCCGCCCCGGGAATCAGCTCCCCGGCCTCGATCAGGGCCTGCTGCTCTTCACTCGGAAACGCGGGAGCGGCGTGGGCCGAAAGGAACGTGTTGAAGATACCGTCCATGATGCCCTTGAGTTCCGGCGTCACCCCGCCCCGCAGCGGATACAGGCCGGCCTTGAACCGGCCAAACCCGACGGTGCTCTTCGCCGCCGTCGCATCGTCACTGGGGGCGGCGCCGTCGGGGTCGAGGCGGGCTTCCCATTCGTGGGCCTGCGCCCGGATCAGGTCGGCGGAGAACGCGATCCCCGCCCCCGGCAGTCCCTCGGTCTCGGGCGTGATCGCTCCCGTCGCCGACGCCACCAGCGCCCGCTCCGCGCGATCCAAAACCTCCGGAGCAACCCGCCGCGACAGCGGCTCGAGGGCCGTCACAATCACCTCCGCCGCATCCACCCCCAACTCACCCGACGCGAGCCCCTCGGCGACCGCCGGATGTTGCACCGGGATCTCCTGCCCGAGCAGCCCGCTGGCGGAGTGGGCCGCGCCGCTGACCAGGCCGCCGAGCCGCATCCGCCGCTTCGCTTCCGAACCCGAGATGCGTGTCACGGCGGTGATCAACTCGTACTTACCGCGGCACCCGTTCTTATACGCCAGCGACTCATGACCCAACGCCGAATCCGCCCGCGCCGCCACATCTGTCGCCGACGCCACCCTCGCCCCATCCGCCCGGCGCCCCAGCTTCTCCACCGCCGCCATCACGGCCAGAGCCTCATCCCCGGTGAACTGCTGGAAATTCACCTCCGCCAACGCAGCAGCTACCGAGGCGTCTGCCCTCTCCAGTAGGGCGACCACCTCGGAACCTGACTTCTGCATCGTTAACATGCCCCCATTCTCCCATTAATCGAACACAAAAGCGAGAAAAACTCACGAGTAGCATTTATAGAATCGTAATTTATTTCGACTAGTTCGAACCGCGAATCAGATGTTGCGGCCACGCGCGTCTACAGGCCACGTGGCGACGATCTGGCCCTCCCGCATCACCACATATGCGTCGGCGAGGTTCACGGCGTTGCAGACGTGGTTGGGCACGACACGCAGTCGGGTACCGGGAGCGCACTCGAGACCGGTGATCGTGACGTGGTGTTCGGAGATCGCCGACAGCCGAGCCTCGGGGTGGTCGAGCAGCCGGCCGAAGCCGGTGGAGAAGGCTCCGCGGTCGGCGGCGAGCGCCTTGCTTCCGGCGTCGGCCACCACGCGCTCGGGAGTGCGCGACACCACTGTCGCCAGCACCGTGAGCGCAATGGACTCTGGCGAACACGTGCCCAGTTCCCACTGCTGGGCGTCACCGAAGACATAGACGCCGGGCCGCAGGTCCGTGAGAACCGAGGCGTCCGCGAACTCGACCGACGGCGTTGAACCGCCGCTGACGATACGCGCCGTGATTCCCTCGCCTGCCAGGGCTGCCACGGCCGCTGCCAGCGCATGCATCTCATCCGCTGCGGCCGCCTGACGTTTCTCCGGGGAATAGCTGTGGCCGGGAAAGGTGAAGACCCCCACCACGTCGAGCCCCAGCCCGGCCGCGGCCGACGCCACGTGCCCGGCTTCAGCCGCGGACACCCCGCTGCGATGATGACCGGAATCGATCTCGACGAGCACCGAGAGGCGATTCGTGAGTCCCTCCGTGCCGCTGGCGAGTCTGGCGGCACCCTCCACGGAATCGATTCCAATCAGGAGGGGTGTGATCTGAAGAATCTCTCGCAGGCGCCGGGCCTTATCGTCGTCCAGCCAGAGCGGGTAGGCGATGAAGATGTCAGTCATGCCGGCCGTGGCAAAGACCTCCGCCTCGGAGATCGTCGCGACGGTAATGCCGATCGCCCCCGCAGCCACCTGCCGCCGCGCGATCTCCACGGATTTGTGCGTCTTCACGTGCGGGCGCAGGGCGAGCCCGGCGCGCGCCGCGAAAGCGGCCATACCGGCGATGTTGTCGTCGAGGCGCTCCTCATCGATGACGAGCGACGGGGTGGGAACGTTCTGAGCAGCGGTAGACACAGTTCCAGCCTACTGAGCACGTGACGTCACGCGCCCAGAGTCCTAACGCGCGCGAATCGGTCAGGACGGCCCGAGTACAACAACAGCGTGGCCGGCGAGCACAATCGATTCCGAGTCACGCCGCAAAACCGCGGTGCCGTCCGTTGCGAAGGCGATCAGCACGGGTCCAACACTCGCTGGCAGGGACTGCGGCGAGGCCCCAAAGTTGACCAGAATTCGAGTCTGGCCGCGCCGTAGCCGCAACCAGGCATCCGCTTCGCTGAATTCAACGGTGGTGCGGGTGAAACGGGGATCGGTCACATCTGGATTCGACCGGCGGACGGCGGCGAGGGCGCGATAAAACTCGAGAATGCGTGCGTGCAGCGGATGCGTGACCTCGTGCCAGTCGAGCTTGGAACGTTCGAACGTGGCGGGATCCTGTGGATCGGGCACCACGGACGGGTCCCAGCCCATGCGCGCGAACTCCGCGATGCGCCCCCGGGCCGTCGCCTCGCCGAGCTCGGGCTCGGGGTGCGAGGTGAAGAACTGCCAGGGCGTGCTCGCGCCCCATTCCTCCCCCATGAAGAGCATTGGAGTGTACGGTCCCAGCAGCGTGAGCGTGGCGGCGATGGCGAGCTGCCCGGCATCCAGTTGGGCGGCGAGTCGGTCGCCGACGGCACGGTTGCCGATCTGATCGTGGTTTTGGGAGGAGACGACGAGGCGCCAGGTCGGCATCCGCTCGGTGTCAATCGGTCGCCCGTGCACCCGTCCTCGAAAGCTTGAATAGGTTCCGTCGTGTAAGAACCCGGCCCTGAGCACTTTTGCGAGGGCGCCAAGAGGTTCAAAGTCCGCGTAATACCCCGTGGTCTCTCCCGTGAGAGCCACGTGAACGGCGTGGTGGAAGTCGTCGCTCCACTGCCCGTCGAGCCCGTAGCCGTTGGCCTCCCGCGGAGTGATGAGACGCGGGTCGTTGAGGTCGGATTCGGCCACGAGGCTGAGGGGTCGCCCGGTCGCCGCGCTGAGGGCGGCCACCTCCACGGCGAGTTCCTCGAGCAAGTGGATGGCGCGGTGGTCGCGGAGGGCGTGCACGGCGTCGAGGCGCAGCCCGTCCACGTGGTACTCGCCCAGCCACATCAGCGCATTGTCGATGATGTACCGGCGAACCGGCCCGGAGTCGGCGCCGTCGAGGTTGAGTGAGGATCCCCAGGTGGTACCGGCCTCCATGCTGAGGTAGGGACCGAACTGCGGCAGATAGTTGCCACTCGGGCCGAGGTGGTTGTACACGACGTCCTGGATCACGCCGATGTTGGCGGCGTGGCAGGCGTCGACGAACCGCTGGTAGGCCGCCGGCCCGCCGTACCCCTCGTGCACGGCGTACCAGAGCACACCGTCGTAGCCCCAGTTGTGCGCGCCGTTGAAGGCGTTCACCGGCAGAACTTCGATGAAGTCGACGCCGATCGATGCGAGGTGCGGCAACCGGGTGACGGCCGCGTCGAGCGTTCCCTCCGGTGTGAAGGTGCCCACGTGCATTTCGTAGATGGTGCTGCCGGCGAGCTGTCGCCCGGTCCAGCCCGTGTCGGCCCAGACATGGTCGGCCGGTTCGAAGGTGCGGGAGAGTTCGTGGACGCCCGACGGCTGGCGGCGAGAGCGCGGGTCGGGAAACGTTCCGCCGTCGTCGACGCGAAAACCGTAGTCCACGTCGAGGCTCGTCACGACGGATGCCCCCGGTCGCCACCAATCGTCATCGCCCCGTCGCATCTCGTGCGCGGTCTCCTGCCCATTCACGCGCAGCACGAGGTGCACCTCTCGCGCTGTCGGTGCCCACACCGCGAAGCGCTCGTCGATCATGATCTGGTCCCTTCGTGCGCCAAGAGGGCGACTGGGTAGCGTCCGAGCAGATCGGACACGGGCAACACGCCGCCCGGGAATCGTTCGCCGGTGAGAACGTTCACGTACGGGCGCTCGGCGAGCACAATCCTCGTGTCGCGCCAGCCTCCGGCGGATTCGAGGCCGACCGGCAGCCGGGTCGCCACCGTGACGGCCCCGCCGCGGTCGAAGGCAACCACGTGGTGCGCCGCTGCGCCGAATGCCGCCACGGGCGCGTACCGGGTGAAGAGACCGGGCCGGTCCCGGCGCAGGCGCAGCGCCCTTGTGGTGACAAGCAGCTTGGCGGCGCCGGTCTCGTCCACGGGCGGCAGCCATCCGCTGTCGACGCGCGCCAGGAAGTCGCGCCGCACATCGAAGTCGACCGCACGTCGATTGTCGGGGTCTACGAGCGACAGCTCCCAGAGTTCGCTGCCCTGGTACACGTCGGGCACGCCGGGCGCCGTGAGCTGCAGGAGCTTGGCTGCGAGGGAGTTGCTCCAGCCCGCCTGCCGCACGCGCCCGACGAACGCTGCGATCAGGCCGCGCAGGTCGTCGTCGTCATGGGTCGCCGTGACGAGGCGTCGCAGGGCCGTCTCGAAGGCTGCGTTCGGGGCAGTCCACGTGGTCGATGTGCCGGCCTCACGCGCGGCCTTCTCGGCGTATGCGCCGAGGCGTTCCGGCGAGATCGGCCAGGCCCCCACGACGGCCTGCCAGAACAGGTTCTCGAACGGCGGGTCATCGAGCGGTGCCGCGGCGCGAAGCACGTCGAGGGTTTGTTCCCACTCTGCCGGAATCTCCGCGAGCACGTCGAGGCGGGCCCGCACGTCTTCGCCGCGCTTGGTGTCGTGGGTCGACAGGGTGGTCATCGACGCGGGGAAGGCCGCCAGCCTGTGCTGCTGTCGACGGTGAAACTCCGTTGCGTCGATGGCGAATTCGTCGGGGTCGGCGCCCACCTCGTTGAGCGAGGTCAGCCGGCTGAAGCGGTAGTAGGCGGTGTCTTCGACGCCCTTGGCCATCACCATGCCCGAAGTCTGCTGGAAACGCACGGCAATCGGATGCCGCGGATCGAGCAGCGCGGGTAGCAGCCGGCCGATCTCTCTGCCGAGTTCGGGCCGGTGGCTCACGGCAAGCCGGGCGGATTCGTGCAGCTCGTGTGCGCCGAGTGGAAGGTACGACCGATAGACCGGAAAGCAGGCGAGCAGCTCTGCCAGAGCGTCCGCAGTGTCATCCGACGGCTCCTCCACGAGCCGGGCGAGCCGCAGCACCTCCGAGCGCAAGATACCGTCGGCGATCACGCGCTTGTTGTCGTGCACCAGGTCGGCCCACACCGGCGGCACACCGTGCAACCGGGCTTCCAGGGCGTCGAGGGTTTCCCGCCCGGCCGGGTCCACGAGAACGCGGTCGAATTCGGCGAGGGCGTCGTAGCCCGTGGTTCCGGCGACGGACCAGCTCGTGGGCAGTTGTTCGTCGCCCTCGAGGATCTTCTCCACGAGCACGTACGCGCCGCCCGTGGCCTCGCGCAGCCGGTCGAGGTAACGGCTCGGATCGGCGAGCCCGTCGGGGTGGTCGACCCGCAGGCCGTCCACGAGGCCCTCCCGCACCCAACGCACGATCTCGGCGTGCGATTCGTCGAACACCCAGGGAATCTCGGCGCGAAGTCCGGCGAGGCTGTTCACGGCGAAGAATCGACGATAGTTCAGTTCGGCGTCGGCTCGGCGCCAGTTCACGAGCTCGTAGTGCTGCCGCGCGTGGATGGTGGCAGCGGTTGCCCCGTCCGCCGCGGTGCCCGGCGCTATGGGGTACCGATTGTCGTAGTAGTGCAGCTCGTCGCCCACGAGCACGAGCCGGTCGAGCTCGTCGGGTGCGTCCCCGAGCACCGGAATGCGCAGTCTGCCGCCGCCGAAGGACCAGTCAACGTCGAAGGCCTCCGCGTAGCGCGAGCCTTCCCCGTGGCGCAGCAGGTCCCACCACCAGGAGTTCTGCGCCGGGGTGGCCACTCCCATGTGGTTCGGCACGATGTCGACGAGCACGCCCCGCCCCGCATCCGCCGCTGCCCTCGCCAGCCGGGCGAGGCCTGCCGTCCCCCCACGAAGAGGGTCGATGCGAGAGTGGTCGACCACGTCGTAGCCGTGGTCGGAGCCGGTCTCCGCCTGAAGCAGCGGCGAGAGATAGATCCAGTCCGCGCCGAGGCTCGTGGCGTATTCGACGACGCCCGCCGCCGCCACCAGGTCGAATGACTCGCGTATCTGCAGCCGGTAGGTCGAGACCGGAACTCTCACTGCACGAACCCGTGGCGGGTCTGCAGCGTGGGCAACGTGATCGTGCCCGTGAGACTCGCGAGCGAGGCGGCCACCGAGTGGTCGGGTGCCGAAACGGGCGGCGTATAGGCCCGGAGCACGACGAGGGACCGGGATGCGATCGTTTGGATGGCGCCCGCCGGCCGTGGAATCTCATCGGCTCCCTCCCCGGCGGTGTCAACCACGATTTCCCATTCCGCCGCGTATTCTTCGGGCGGCAGGGTGAATTCCACGTCGTCGGCATCGGCGTTGAAGCAGAGCAGGAAATTAACGTCGGTGATCTCGTGCCCACGAGCGTCGCGCTCACGGATGCCCTGTCCGTTGAGAAACTTGACCACCATGCGGGCGCGGTTTTCGTCCCAGTCCTCCGGCTGCATCTCTTCACCGTCGGCGTTGAGCCACACGATGTCGGGGAGCGACTCCCCCGCCACACGCCTGCCCGGACGCCCGTCGAAGAACCTGCTGCGGCGAAAAGTGGGGTGGTCACGTCGGAGGCGCGAGATGGCCGCCGTGAACTCGATCAGGGGCTGATCGGCCTCATCCCAGTGAATCCAGCTGATCGGCGAATCCTGCGCGTACGTGTTGTTATTGCCCGTCTGCGTGCGGCCGAGCTCGTCGCCATGCAGCAGCATGGGCACACCCTGGGACAGGAGGAGGGTGGCCAGGAAGTTGCGGTGCTGACGCGCACGGAGGGCGCGGACTTCCGGATCCGTCGTGGGACCCTCGACACCGGAATTCCAAGAGCGGTTGTGGGATTCGCCGTCCTGGTTGTCCTCGCCGTTGGCCTCGTTGTGCTTGTCGTTGTAGGACACCAGGTCGGCCAGGGTGAACCCGTCGTGGGCGGTGACGAAGTTGATCGATGCCACCGGCCGGCGGCCGGAATGTTCGTAGAGGTCGGCAGACCCGGCGATACGGCTCGCGAATTCGCCGAGCGTCGACGGCTCGCCGCGCCAGAAGTCGCGAACGGTATCCCGGTACTTGCCGTTCCATTCCGACCACTGGGACGGGAAATTCCCGACCTGATATCCACCGGGGCCCACGTCCCAAGGCTCGGCGATCAATTTCACCTGCGACACGATGGGGTCCTGCTGCACGAGCTCAAAGAAGGTGGACAACTTGTCGACGTCGTAGAGGTCCCGTGCCAAAGCCGAGGCCAGGTCGAATCGGAAGCCGTCGACGTGCATCTCCGTGGCCCAGTAACGCAGGGAGTCCATGATGAGCTGGAGCACGTGCGGATGCCGCACGTTGAGGGTGTTGCCGGTCCCCGTGTAGTCCATGTAGTACTGCTTGTCATCGTCCATCAGACGGTAGTAGGCCTCGTTGTCGATGCCCTTGAACGACAGGGTCGGACCGAGGTGGTTGCCCTCCGCGGTGTGGTTGTACACGACGTCCAGGATCACTTCAATGCCGGCGGCGTGCAGGCTGCGCACCATGCCCTTGAATTCCTGCACCTGCTGGCCCAGGTCGCCCGTGGACGAATACGTGTTGTGCGGGGCGAAAAACCCGATCGTGTTGTAACCCCAATAGTTGTTCAGGCCTTGGTCCACGAGCGTGCTGTCGTTGACGAACTGGTGCACGGGCATCAGCTCGACCGCCGTGACGCCGAGTTTTTGCAGGTGGTCGATAACGGAGGGGTGCGCCACGCCGGCGTAGGTTCCGCGCTGTGACTCTGGCACGGCCTGCTGCAGCTGGGTCAGGCCCTTCACATGCGCCTCGTAGATGAGAGTCTGGTTGTACGGCGTGCGCAACGGGCGGTCACCGGCCCAGTCGAAGAAGGGGTTCACGACCACGCCGAGCATCATATGAGAGCCGGAGTCATCGTCATTTCGGGAATCCGGGTCGCCGAAGTTGTAGGAGTACAGCGAAGGGTCCCAATCGATTGCGCCGCAGGTTGCTTTGGCGTAGGGATCCAGCAGTAATTTGTTCGGGTTGGCTCGGTTGCCCGCTGTGGAGTCCCCGTCGCCATAGACTCGGTAACCGTAGCGCTGGCCCGGCTGGGCAAGGGGCAGGTAGCAATGCCAGATATAGGCTGACGACTCGCGGATCTCGACGCGGGTCTCCACCCCCAGGTCGTCGATGAGACACAGCTCGACGCGGGTCGCTGCTTCGCTGAACAGAGCGAAGTTTGTTCCGCTCCCGTCAAACGTCGCGCCGAGCGGATAGGCGGTTCCTGGCCAGGTTTCCATGAGACTCCTCGAAATGGAGATCGGACGTGGGACACCCCTGGTGCCCTTCCAGTACGCTACCTCCTTCGGGACACATTCCCGACCGTGTCGCTATCTGGCGGGGGTGGCGGCGCGGCGGGAACGCCACCAGGCCAGCGCCCGGACGAGGATTCGCTTCATGAACGCGGCGACCCTGTGAGCGGCGGGAAACTCCGTGCCCAGGCAGGCCACACCGAGGAAGACGATCAGCCACCCCGGACCGGGCAACGGAATCAGGATCACGCCGACGACGATGATCACAGTGCCGAGCAGTGCGACGGCCAGGCGATAGATCCAGCGCAGGCTCGGATACTTGTCCACCCAGACGCGGCACCGACGCAGGAAGACCCGCAGCGGATGCCGGGATTGTGTCCCCTCGGCGACGGAGCGTTCGAGCTGGTCAGTCATGGGTTCAATCTAGGGGCTCAGTCTGGGAAATCACACGGTCTCACGCCGCGACCGCCAGACTGGACACGATACGACATCACCCCGTCGACAGGAGTCCTCATGACCGAACACGACCTCATTGCCCTGTGGGGCAAAGCGCGCTGGCACATCATCATCTCCCAGCTCGCGCCCACCTTCCTGCTCACCTCTCTGGTCGCGCTGTTGATGCTCGGTCTGGGAGACGCCGACCTCACCGTGCGCCTGGCCGCCGCAGGTATTCTGCTGGCCTCTGGCGTACTCGGCGCGCTCGTGCAGATCGGTACTGCCAGCGAGGGCCTCGCTATCGTCGCGGACCTGCGCACGGCGGGCACCACGTCGGCCCTGGCCAACCGCATCGTGGCGTCGGCGCCGTGGCTCAACGTGGTGCGGTTCCTCACCCCGACCGTCTTCGTGGTCGTCTACCTGGCGCTGCTCACGGCTCTGTTCCTGCCGCTCTGACGGGACGCCTGGGCCGCCCCCGGATGCTACTCGACTCCGTCGACGTACAGCCAGGCGCGGCCCAGGCGGATGAATCTGCTCGTCTCGTGCTGCCGCACCCGTTCGCCAGCAATGCGGCTGTAGGCGGTGAACTCGACTACGCCCTCGTTATCGAACGGCCCGCCCTGGTCCAGTCGGGTCCACACGGCCTCGGCGTCCAATTCGAGGGAACCTGGACGAGTCTGCGGATGCCATGTGGCCAGCAGGTGGGCGGAGTCACCCACGGCGAAGGCCGAGTAGCGCGAACGCATGAGCAGTTCGGCCGTCGGGGCCATCGCGTCGCCGGAATGGTACCGCTGGCAGCAGGCGGCATAGGTGTCGCCGCTGAGGCAGGGACACCGGGACGGGAGCGAAGAGGCCATCAGTCAAGTATCTCGCGAACGAGAAGCGGATGCTGTGCTCCATTTCCCACAGGAATGTTCCGTCGAGGCAATGTGGAAACTCATGTCGGAAGATTAGTGGACACGGCCCTAAGACTTAAAGCAAAAAACCCCGACCAAGTCGGGGTTTCTATGCTTTGGGTGGATCCGAGGGGATTCGAACCCCTGACCCCCTGCATGCCATGCAGGTGCGCTACCAGCTGCGCCACGGACCCGGATTGTTGTTTCGAATTGCCCCGAAACAACTTGTTTAGACTACTGCATAATTCGGCAGACGCGAAACCGAACTACTCGTGGGCCTCCGAAGAGGCGAGTTCGAGCGGTATTACCGGGCAGTCTTTCCAGAGGCGCTCGAGGGAATAGTACTCGCGCTCCTCTTCATGGAAGACGTGCACGACGAGGTCGCCGAAGTCAACGAGCACCCAGCGACCGGCGGCACGGCCCTCACGTCGCAGGGGCTTGTGTCCGGCCTCGATGAGCTTGTCCTCAATCTCGCCCGCAATGGCGATCACGTTGCGCTCTGAGCGCCCGGTGACAATGAGGAAGATGTCGGCAAGCGGCAGCGGGTTGGACACGTCGAGTGCGATCAGGTCCTCGCCGGCTTTGGACTCGGCTGCGGCGACGGCCACCTTGAGCAGTTCGCGAGAGTGGGCAGTTGCGGTCATTGAATAAATCCTTGGTGTTGAGACATCGTGAAATAAGTAATCGTACTGGTGAAAAGAACGGGTGATGCTAGAAAATTTGGAGGAGGTGTCCGACGAACAGCAGGGCGCCCACACTCACGGCGAGAGCGGCGGTGGAGACCACCAGCACGACAGGAAGGGAGACGCCACGTTTCTTGGGCGGTGTCATCACGTTGCGCGTCGACGCGTGCGTGCTGACCGCCCGACTGGCGCTGACCGGAGCGTTTTCGCCAGGTCCGAACTCATCGAGCTGGTCCATCATCTGGTCGACATCTGCCGAGTCGAAATGGTTGGGATGCTGACCAGTTTCGCCGAGGCTTCTCGGAAGGTCGAATGATCCCGTGATCAGGATCTCCCCGGTATTAGCCAGCGGTCCAGAAGTATTTCCCTGGTTGGGAATCGACGGCAGAATCAGCGCGTTCGTCGTGGTGGGGATTCCTCCGGCCCCCACGCCCAGGGACACGAGGTCGTCGAGAGACTGGGTGGGCCCTGCGGCGTCGACCACAGCGCTGTCGCCCGGGTCGATGGACCAGTGACCGACGGGAGGATGCAGGCTGGTCGATTCGGGCGTCGGCGGCGCAACCGGAATCTCAACTGATACCGGAATTGAAGCCGGCACTGCTGTCGAAACCGGCACCGGAGTCGAAGTGGCACGGGCCGTGTCGGCTGGGCGATCTTCGAACGCTTCCGCCTCGAGCTCCAGCGCATCCGCTGCCTCTGCGGCGTTGAGAGCGCGCAGCTCGCGTCGGGTGAGAGAACGTGTCGCAGTCGCCGGATCCACAGCAGACGCCGCACCGGCGTCACTGGCACGAGGTGCGAAGGCCGTCAGCGAGGGGGCTACCGCGGCGGGAGGCGTGGCGACCGCTGTTGCGGTCTGCTGGGCAGACTCGGCGGCGGCGGCCGACTTCGCGGCACTGCCCCGAAGCTTCTGCGTCGGACGGGGCTTGCGGACCGGCTCGGCTGCGGACTTGTCGGACTTGGGCTCTACGGGACCGTTCTCGCCAGCCGGAGGCACTGCAACGTCGGCAGTGGAGGGTTCAGCCGTCGGCGCGGTCTCAGCAGAATTCGCCTGCTCCAACGCCTGGGCCGCTTCGCGCGCCTGCCGTCGGGTCAGTGGCGGCTGGCTGTTGCCCAACGTCATACCACGCTCCGATACAGATGGTGCTTTGAGATGTACTGGACGACCCCATCGGGGACCAGATACCAGACCGGGAAGCCCCGTTTTACCCGTGCCCGGCAGTCAGTAGACGAAATGGCCAGAGCCGGGACCTCCAGCAAGCTTACGTCTTGGTTCGGCAATCCCGAAACGCTCAACTCATGTCCCGGACGACTCACAGCGACGAAGTGCGCGAGCTCCCAGAGCTCCCGCACGTCTTTCCAGCCCAGAATCTGGCTGATCGCGTCGGCACCCGTGATGAAAAACAGCTCGGCGTCCGGGCGTTCGGTGTGCAGATCGCGCAAGGTGTCGATCGTGTAGGTGGGTCCCTCGCGGGTGATGTCTACGCGGCTGGTGGTAAAGCGGGGGTTCGATGCCGTGGCGATCACCGTCATCAAGTAGCGGTGTTCACTCGGGGTTACCCCTGACTTTTGCCACGGTTCACCGGTGGGCACGAAAATGACTTCGTCGAGGTCAAAACTTTGCGCGACCTCGCTGGCCGCCACGAGGTGACCGTGGTGAATGGGGTCGAACGTGCCACCCATCACCCCGACGCGCGGGCGACGACGCTGCGTCATGCGGAACTGCTCACGTGGTGCCGTCGCCGGCTAGTGGCCGCTGTGACCGGAAACGCCGCCATGCGCGGCAGCATAAGCATCGGCCTTGGCGCTGTGACGGTTTGCCACGTCGCGGAAGCTCCACAGCACGACACCGAGGGCGATGAACAACACGAGGGCGACGGCCGGGTACGCCAGCAGGGGCAGGGGTAGCTCCACGTGACCGACTTCGGTCAGAACTGCGGTCACAAACGACATGGGTTCTCCATTCACACAAAAAGTAGGGCTTTCGCCACCGGCATTAGTCTAGTGCGGCCTAGGCTCGAACCTGGCCCGACCCACGCACGATCCACTTCGTGCTCGTGAGTTCTGTCAGGCCCATCGGCCCACGCGCATGCAATTTCTGCGTGGAAATGCCGACCTCGGCTCCGAAGCCGAACTCGGCTCCGTCCGTGAATCTCGTGGACGCGTTCACCATGACGGAAGCCGAATCCACCTCGTTCAGAAAACGTTCGGCGTTGCCGAGATCGTTGGTGATGATGGATTCAGTGTGGCCGGTGGAATAGCGACGGATGTGCGCGATCGCCTCCTCGAGGGAATCCACGATGCCCACGGAAACGTCGAGGCTCATGTACTCGGTGCTCCAGTCCTCGTCGGTGGCGGCCACGGCTGCGGGGTACAGCGCCCTCACTCGGGCGTCCGCGTGGAGGGTGACACCGGATTCCCTGAGCCGGTCGAGCACGCCGGGGAGTACGCGAGCGGCGGCGGCGCGGTGCACGAGCAGTGTTTCGAGAGCGTTGCACACGCTCGGACGCTGCACCTTGGAGTTGTGAACGATATCGATCGCCCACTGTTCGTTGGCGCTCTCATCGAGGAAGATGTGCACGACGCCCGAGCCCGTTTCGATGACGGGAACCTTGGCTTGGGTAACCACCGTGTTGATCAGGTTGGCGCTCCCCCGCGGAATCAGCACGTCGACGTAGCCGCGGGCCTGCATGAGTTCGGTTGCGCCAGCACGCCCGAACGGGTCGATCGTCTGCACGGCCTCGCGGGGAAGTCCCACGGAGGCGATCGCGTCCTGTACGAGCGCCACAAGCACACGATTGGTATTCTCGGCGGCCGAACCGCCGCGCAGCACCACGGCGTTGCCGCTCTTCAGGGCGAGCGCCGCAAGATCGACGGTCACGTTGGGCCGAGCTTCGTAAATGACACCAATCACGCCGAACGGCACGCGGACTTGACTGAGCTTGATGGCGTTGGGCATGGTGCTGCCTCGCACGACTTCACCCACAGGGTCGGTCAGAAGGGCAACCTGAGCCACCGCATCGGCGAGGGCCGCAACTCTGGACTCGTCCAGGGCGAGCCTGTCGAGCAGACCCGCGGTGAGGCCGTTCTCCGCGCCGGTGGCGAGGTCGTCACGGTTCGCCTCGAGAATCGACTCGACGTGCGCGCGAAGGTGGTCCGCGAGCGCACCGAGGGCCGCGTTCTTCAGCGCGGTCGGTGCGGAGGCGAGCACGATGGAGGCGCTGCGTGCGCTTTCGAGGATGGGGGTGAGCTGGACATCGGGAAGTACAGGCTGCAACATCCGCTCAGTTTACCAAACGCGGGCAAACGGCGCGGCGGCAGGCTCAAACCAGGTACCCACACCCCCGCCGCGCAGTGCCTCTGCCGCGAGCGTTGTGGCCGTCACGAGCACGCCCGTGCCTGCCGCAGCGGCCAGCCGTGCCGCCGAAACCTTGGTGCTGGCTCCCCCTGTGCCCACGCCGTTCACTGACGTCGAGCCGAATTCCATGCCCGGCAAGGAATCACCCGAGGCGACGTAGGAAACCCGCTCGGCTCCGGGCAGGTCGGGCGGCCGCGTGTAGAGGGCGTCCACGTCGCTGAGCAGGAGCAGTAGGTCCGCGCCGACCAGCGCGGCCACGAGGGCCGCCAGACGATCGTTGTCGCCGAAGCGGATCTCGTGGGTCGCCACCGTGTCGTTCTCGTTCACGATGGGCAGGATTCGCAGGTCGAGCAAACGGTCCATGGCACGCCGGGCGTTGCTGCGCGGCGTCGGGTTCTCGAGGTCGCCGGCGGTGAGGAGCACCTGGCCGGCGACGATGTCGTATCGATCCAGGCTGTTCTGGTACTGCGAGATGAGCAGACTCTGTCCCACGGAGGCTGCAGCCTGCTGGGTGGCCAGATCCGTGGGCCGGTCGCTCAGCCGCAGGTATGGCATCCCCGTGGCGATGGCGCCCGACGACACGAGCACCACTTCGGCGCCACGCGCATGGGCAGCCGCGAGGGCGTCGACGAGGGGTGCGATCTGGTGGGAGTTGTCACCGCTTATCGATGAGGACCCCACCTTGACGACGATGCGCGCCGCAGAAGATATCTGCTCACGCGACAGTGAATTCACGGCGGTAACGCCCTCCCGGCCCCGGATCAGCACGATTTGGCGGCCGTGGGAAGCCTACAGGAGGGCGCGCGCCCGGTGCACGACGGCGGGCCGGGGCGCACCCGGACACACGCTCGTCGTTCAGGACGGCGTCAGAGCAGCGCGCGCTCGTCTTCGCCGTCGACGGGCTCGAACCAGGTTCCCACGTGTTCGCCGCGCAGAGCCGCGCCGGCGAGCTCTGTCGACGTCACGAGCACCGCAGTGCCCGCGTTCGTGGCCAGGCGTGCGGCCACGACCTTGGTGCTCGCTCCCCCGGTGCCCACGCCAGTGGCTCCGCTCGAGCTGAACTCGAAGTCGGTCAGTGGGTCGTCGGCGGCGATCACGTCGAGCTTCTCCGCGCCGGGAAGGTGCGGGGGCTTGGTGTAAAGCGCATCCACGTCGCTCAGCATCACGAGCAGGTCGGCACTGATGAGCGTCGATACGAGAGCCGCAAGGCGGTCATTGCTACCGAACCGTAGGCCGTACACGGCAACCGTGTCGTTCTCGTTCACGACAGGCAGAATGCGCAGATCGAGCAGCCGGTTCAGTGCACGACGAGTGTTGCTCCGGTGCGGCTCGTTGAGCAGGTCACCCTCCGTGAGCAGAACGGTTCCCGCTGCGATCTCGTAGCGGTCGAGGCTCTCCTGATACCGGAAGATGAGCACGTTCTGGCCAACAGCCGCTGCCGCCTGCTGCGTTGCGACGTCATTGGGACGCTCTTCCAGATCCAGAAACGGCATGCCGGTGGCGACGGCCCCCGACGAGATGAGCACGACTTCAGTGCCTCGGCCGTAGGCCTCTGCCAGTGCGTCCACGAGTGGCGTGATCTGGTCAGAGTTGTCACCACTGATGGATGAGGAACCTACCTTGACCACGATGCGTTTCGCGGATGCGACCTGGTCCCGCTTTAAGCCAATCACTGCTAATCCTCTTTCGTCGTGCCGTTGGTTTCTGCTGGAGTGCCGCCGGAGCGCACGTCTTCGTTCTGTTCTTCTTCACCGGTCTGCCACATGCCGGCCTCGCGCTCGCGAACCATTTCGGCCCGAGCAGATGCCTTCGCGTCCATGCGCCCGAAGTAGGCCTCACGACGTTCGTTGCTCGTGCGGCGCTTGGATTCGTCAATGCGCGTGTCGGTGCCGCGCGGGGCCGTGATGAGTTCGGCCGTCGACGTGAGTGTGGGCTCCCAATCGAAGACCACACCGTGGCCGGGTCCGATGATCACGGTGGACCCGGCGATGGCGCCGGCCTTGTACAGCTCGTTTTCGACCCCGAGCTTCGCGAGACGGTCGGCGAGGAAGCCGATGGCTTCGTCATTGGTGAAGTCGGTCTGCTGGATCCAGCGTTCCGGCTTTGCGCCGAGAATGCGGTAGATGTTGCCGAACGATCCGCCCTCGACCCGCACTGTGAAGCCGCCATCGTCGACGGCCTTGGGGCGGATGATGATGCGCGGTTTGCGGGCCTCGGCCGCTGCGGTTTCGATGCGACCCTTTTCCACCGTCTCGGCCAGCGAGTAGCTCAGCTGCTTGAGACCCTCATGGGTGACGGAGGAGATTTCGAAGACGCGGTAACCGCGTGCCTCGAGGTCCGCCTTGACGAAGGCGGCGAGTTCGCGGCCTTCCGGAACATCGATCTTGTTCAGCGCGATGAGCTGGGCACGCTCAAGGAGCGGCTTCTGCCCCTCCGGAACGGGGTACGCGGAGAGTTCGCCCAGGATCACGTCAAGGTCGCTGATCGGGTCGCGGCCGGGTTCGAGCGTTGCGCAGTCGAGCACGTGCAGAAGCGCGGTGCACCGCTCCACGTGGCGCAGGAATTCGAGCCCCAGGCCCTTACCCTCGCTGGCGCCCTCGATCAGCCCAGGCACGTCGGCGATCGTGTAGCGGGTCTCGCCCGACTCCACGACACCGAGGTTCGGGTGCAGAGTAGTGAAGGGGTAGTCGGCGATCTTGGGCCGGGCCGCGGACATGGCCGCGATGAGGCTGGACTTGCCGGCGGACGGGTAACCCACGAGGGCCACGTCGGCGACTGTCTTCAACTCGAGATAGACCGAGCCCTCGAAGCCGAGGGTACCGAGCAGAGCGAAACCTGGCGCCTTGCGCTTGGTCGAGGCGAGCGCCGCGTTGCCGAGGCCGCCCTGTCCGCCGGGCGCGACGATGAGGCGCAGCCCTGGTTCGTTCATGTCGAGGAGCTCGTTGCCCTCTGCGTCTTTCACGACGGTGCCCAGCGGAACCATCAGTTCGCGCATCTCACCGTTGTAGCCGTTGCGGTGGTCGCCCATTCCGGGCCCACCATTGTCGGAACTCCGGTGAGGTGAACGGTGATAACCCAGCAGTGTCGTGGTGTTCGGGTCTGCGACGAGAACGAGGTCTCCGCCGCTGCCGCCGTTTCCTCCGTCAGGTCCGGCGAGAGGTTTGAACTTTTCGCGTTTTACCGAGACACAGCCGTTTCCTCCGTTACCCGCTCGCAAATGCAGCGTCACGTGGTCAACGAATGTCGCCATGAATGGCCCCTTTCAGGTGGCGCGAAATTTAAGTCTGGAAACACGTAAGGGCGGACCGAGGCCCGCCCTTACGTTCAAAGCTGGATGCCTACTCGGCAGCCACCACGATATTGATGACCTTGCGGCCACCCTTTGCTCCGAACTGAACGGAGCCGGCTTCGAGGGCGAAGAGAGTGTCGTCTCCGCCGCGGCCAACGTTGACGCCGGGGTGGAAGTGGGTGCCGCGCTGGCGAACGATGATCTCGCCCGCTCCGACAACCTGACCGCCGAAGCGCTTCACGCCGAGGCGCTGGGCATTGGAGTCACGACCGTTGCGAGTGGAACTCGCACCTTTTTTGTGTGCCATCTGTTCTTCTCCTGGCCTTAGACGATGCCGGTAACCTGAACGCGAGTGAGCTCCTGACGGTGCCCCTGACGCTTCTTGTACCCGGTCTTGTTCTTGAACTTCTGGATGACGATCTTCGGGCCGCGAAGGTCGTTGAGGACCTCGGCGGTGACCTTGATCTTGGCCAGCGACGTCGAGTCAGAGGTGATCTTGTCGCCGTCGACGAGAAGCACGGCGGCCAGCTCGACGTTGCCGTCCTTGTCAGCCTTGATTCGGTCCATCGTGACGATGGTACCGACCTCTACCTTCTCCTGCCGCCCTCCGGCGCGCACAACTGCGTAAACCACTTTACGTACCAATCTCTGGGAGGCCGCGAGGCCCCGATTCCTAATTACTGGAACAGTAATTACTGGAAAAATACTGCCTGAAAATATCAGGCTTGGAAATTTGCTGGGATGAACGGGCCGGGTTGGCCCATCGAAATCAGAAAACCGTGGTGATCATGTCGAAAATATTCAACGCACACCAAGGGATGACTTTACCTGATCCCACACCCGTGGTCAAACTGTAGCCACGGCGAGTCGCCGCAGAAAGCACTCGTAAACTTTCACCATGGCCGTACTTATTGACCAGCCTAGCTGGCCCGCGCATGGAACTGTTTGGTCGCACCTCGTAAGCGACCTCTCACTGGACGAATTACACGCCTTTGCACTCAGCCACGCCATCCCCCGTCGGAGCTTCGACCGTGACCACTACGACGTTCCTGCTGCCCGCTACGACGATCTGGTGGCGGCTGGCGCCCTGCCGGTGACCTATCGGGACCTAGTAACCCGATTGAGCGAGAGCGGCCTTCGGGTGAGCGGGAGGGAACGCCGCGGCCTCTGATTACGTCAGCGCCAGTACACGTCGAACCCGACGACGCTACGACGGATCTCACCGGTTTCGAGGCTGACGAACAGGGTCGTCGCCTCTTGGGCTTGCGCGTTCGCCGGATACTCGTCCGACGTGAGCACCTGGCGATTCGGCACGATCTGCACGGCCACGTACTGGTCGTTCGGCGACAGTCCGAAGCCCACGATAGACTCCTCGTCCGAGGCGGGCTCGTAGATCACTCTGCTCCGCACCTCGGGTCCCGTCCCCGTGACGAGCGTCAGCCTCTGCTGCACCTGGCCCGTCACCGGGTCGAATTCCGCCATCCGCTGCACGTAGCCGTCCCCTCCGGTGAGAAATCGCATCTCGTCGGTGTAGCGCGTTGTGCCGTCGACGGCCTGGGGAATGATCGCAGCCTCCGTGCCGGTGGACAGATCGAGCACGAACTGGGCGCTCTGGTCGGAGACCGCGATACGCAGCCCGTCCGGGGCCACAGCGGCCAGGCGGGAGTACTGGCCGATCGGAATCGGGTCTGCAGTTCCATCGCGGTTCGTGCGCGGATTGACCAGGAGCAGGGTCGTGTCGTAGAGCTGCGCGACCAGTTCGGTACGACCTGCCATAAACGACCAATCGACAACCTGCAGCGGCTCACCATCGAGACCGATCACCGGGTCAGCGACGCCTTGGCCGAGGTCGAGCATGAAGAGGACATTTTCGTAGCGCGGTCCCGGGGCATCGGCCGCACTCGTGAATCGGAATCCCAGCAGGTTGTCGGCCACCGCCCCGTGGAGATCCTCGATCTGCCCGATACCGGGAACCGTCAGCAGGGAAGCTGCACCGCCCTCGTCGACCAGGCTGAGCACGCTCGCCCCCGCGTCGTCCAGGGAGACCACTGCGAGCCGCTCCCCGAAGGGGACGAACTCCAGGATTCGATCGGCTTGGAAGGCCACGGCGCTGTCCGGGGACCCGATGGTCGTGCGCACAATGCGGTCCGGCCCGGCGTCGTCCCGACTCAGGTACAGGAGAGGCGGCTCTTCAGTGCGGAAGCCGCCCTCAAAAGTGGACGTGCGATCTGTCGCGACCCCCGTCACGTCCCGCACGCTCACGGTGTAGTGAGTGTCGTAGGCGAGGGGTTGAGCGAACGAAATCACGATAGAGTCGCCGCTTGTCTGCACGGAAAAGGGCCGGGCAGGGCTGAGCGTCACTTGGTTCGCGTCCACCTCGTTGATCGGCTGGTTGGCCGACAGCACCAGGCGGGCATTGGCTTCCGAGACCACCTCGGTGGCGTCGACGTCGAAGGCTGTCAATCGCGGGCCACTGAGCAGGTTCACGGCGACCAGAACGAGGCAGACGACGGTGAGTGCGGTTACGAGCACCATGAGGGTGCGTCGAAACCGGCGTGGGTCGGCGTGGGTGGAGACATCGGGGTCTGCCCCCGCAGGGTCCACCGCGACGGGGTCGGCTGCGCTAGTAGACATAGGGGTCGTTCGGCTCGTCGACGGGCAGGATCTCCGCGGGAGAGATGGCGAGTGGGTCTGTGCCCTGCACTGCCGGGCTCAGCAGCAGCGTTCCCGTGACCTGCACCCAGTCGTCAACGTCGTAGCTGGATTGCCACCCCGGAAGATAGACCGGCACCCCGATCGGCTGCGCGTCTACCGCACAGCAGGTCACGACGAATCGCGCCACATAAAACACGTTCTCCGGGTCACCCTGGTCTGGCGTGATGAAACCCACGACACGGGTGGTCTTGTCGGCGTAGAACGAGGGCTCAGAGGATTGGCCCAGCAGCGACACCCACTCCCGAATCGTCAGATCTTCGAAGTCCCCGGTGCCGATCAGGGCGGCGGCCGCGTCCTCACTACTGCCGAGCCCGCCCGAATTCACCTCGCGCTGCGTGGCGGTGGCCGCCGTGAGAGTGGTCGGCGGCACGACTATGGTGGCCACACCGATGACACCGAGCAGCACGATGCCTACTGCGGTGAGAGTCGTCTCCGCTCTGCCGGTCTGCTGCACCTCGAAGTCGCGGCGCCGCACGAATCCGGCGACAACGAGCACGAGCCCGATCGCTGCCATGACGAGTGTGAAGAGGAAATAGCGCGGATGGATATACAGCCCCAGTTGGCCGCTCATGCCCAGCCACAGCGTCGCCACGACCGCCACCAGGCTCAGCACTACGCCCTGCCAGCGCTCGGCCCAGTAGCGGATGTCTGTAGACCGGAGGCGAAAGGACCTATGCAACATAATTCACCAGCAATCCAATCGCGGCGCTCATCAGGCCGACTACCGTCGTGATTTGCACGAGGGTCCGGGTCGTGAAGGTCGTTCGCATCAGGGCGAGCATCTTGACGTCGATCATGGCTCCGAACGTGAGGAAGGCCACAATGCCCCCAGGCAGGAAGGTGCTCCCGAAGCTCAGCACAAAGAAGGCGTCCACGTTGGAACAGACCGCCACAATGAAGGCGAGGGCCATCATGGCGAGCACCGACCACACCGGATTACTTCCGAGGGCGAGCAACACCGAGCGGGGCACGAAGACCTGGGTGAGCGCCGCCACGAAGGAGCCGATGAAGAGGGCCGGCATGATCACCGACGTTTCACGGATGAAGATCTCGGTCGTGCGGCTCACCTTGCTACCGTGCTCGTGGTCGTGCGAACCGCCCGCCGGAATGGCACATGCCGCCGCGAACGCGGGCGTCAGAAGGCTCTCGGGATCGGGATGCCTGCTGTATAGCCAGCCCACCACATTGGCGATGAGGAAACCGCCCACCAGACGCGCCACGAGTATGCCGCTATCGAATCCGAAAGCCTGGTGAGTCGTAATGATCGTGATCGGGTTCAGAATGGGGGCGGCGAGGAGAAAGGTGATGGATTCCGGAACGGTGAAACCACCCCGCATGAACCCCCGGGCCAAGGGCACGTTACCGCACTCGCAGACCGGGAAGAACATTCCGAGCAGCGAGATGCACGCCCGTCGGGGCAGCGGCTGGCGGGGTAGATAGCGGGCCAGCACACCGTGAGGCAACCACACCTGCACAACGGACGAGAGAAGAATACCGAGCAGCACGAACGGAACGGACTCGATGATCACGCTCAGAGCGAGAGTCAATGTGTCCTGCGCGCGGTCGGGAAGGACCCAGGCGTCGAAGCCCTGGCTCAGGATACGAACCCCGAAGACCCCGATGACCAGGAGCAGGCCGATCACGAGACCGGTCGGCCAGGGCCTCGAGGCTCGCCGGGTTGGGTCTATCACGGGGCCGCGGTCTCTCGGACAACGAAACGGGTGGCTACTGTCACGGGGTCGTTCCCTGCTGGTCTCTGGCACCGCGCACACGGTTCCGGGGCAGACCGGAGCCGTGCACGCGTGTCGCTGGTGGGGCTAGTTCTTGGTGTCGCGTGCTGGCAGGACCACCGGTTGCACCGTCGACCCGCCTGCCGTGGTGACCCGCCGACTACGCGAGCGTCCCTGCCCGGGCTGCTTGGGCTCTGGGAGCGATTCCAAGACCGAGTCCAGCAGCTGGTCGGTGACCTGCTTGCTCGCCCGACGGTTGTTCCTCGAGGACTTCCGGATCGGGATGTCGAGGATCGCCACGGATTCCGAATCCAAACCGTCACCGACGGAGTGTGTCGCAGGCTCGAGCGCCGCCCCAGGCTCAGGAGTCAGTACAGGCTCAGGAGTCTGTACGGGCTCAGGAATCACGATGGACTCAGGGGTGATGACAGGTTGCTCATCGACGGCGGCCGGTGCCGCGGCCTTCATGGCCTCCGTGATCACGGGAATCGAGCCCGTGCGGGTGATCGTGCGGGCCGCTATCAGCGCGAGGGCGTTCTTGGCGTCTTCGGTGATTCCGTGCGTGCCATTGCCGGCCTTGACGGAATCGACTGAGCCTCCGCCATCGCGGGACCCGCCGGTGTTGCCGGCGTTTCCGGCGTTTCCGCTCGACGCGTGATGGGCACTGCCGTGACCGTTCTGACCGCCGTTTCCGCCGCCGTTTCCGCTGCCGTTCGACTTGCTGCGGGGACGGCGTTCCTGGGGAGGCTGCGCCGTCTGGCGGTGCTTGGTGACAGGGTCGTGGTGAATGATGATGCCCCGCCCGGCGCAGGCTTCGCAGTTTTCGCTGAAGGACTCGATGAGGCCGAGCCCGAGCTTCTTGCGGGTCATCTGCACGAGGCCCAGCGATGTGACCTCTGCCACCTGGTGCTTCGTCCGGTCGCGACTGAGACATTCGATCAGACGCCGTGATACGAGGTCTCGGTTGGACTCCAACACCATGTCGATGAAGTCCACGACGATGATCCCGCCGATATCACGCAATCTGAGCTGGCGCACGATTTCTTCGGCGGCCTCGAGGTTGTTCTTGGTGACTGTCTCCTCGAGGTTGCCGCCGGAGCCAACGAATTTTCCGGTGTTGACGTCGACAACAGTCATGGCCTCGGTGCGGTCGATCACGAGGGAGCCACCGGACGGCAGCCACACCTTGCGGTCCAGGGCCTTCTCGATCTGCTCCGAGATGCGGAACTCGTCGAAGGCGTCGGTCTCACCGGCGTGGTTCTCGACCCGTTCCACGAGGTCGGGAGCCACCTGACCGAGGTAGGTCTCAATGGTGCGGCGTGAGTCGTCACCGGACACCACCATGCGGGCGAAGTCCTCGTTGAACACGTCGCGCACGATCTTGATCAGCAGGTCGGGCTCGCTGTGAAGTTCTGCGGGGGCCGCGGCGGTCTCCACGAGCGCGGAGATGGCCGCCCACTGTGCGGTGAGGCGGTTGACGTCCACGGTGAGCTGCTCGTCAGTGGCCCCCTCGGCGGCGGTACGCACGATGACGCCCACGTTCTCAGGCAGCACCTCCTTGAGGATCTTCTTGAGACGCGCGCGTTCGGTGTCGGGCAGCTTGCGGCTGATGCCGTTCATCGATCCGTTGGGCACGTAGACGAGGTACCGGCCCGGCAACGAGACCTGGCTGGTCAGCCGAGCACCCTTGTGACCGATCGGGTCCTTGGTGACCTGCACGAGGACCTTGTCGCCGGGCTTGAGCGCGAGCTCGATGCGCCGGGGCTGATTGGCTGTTCCCGAGTTCTCGGCGGCCGCATCCCAATCGACCTCGCCGGAGTACAGCACGGCATTTCGACCGCGTCCGATGTCGACAAACGCAGCCTCCATGCTCGGCAGCACGTTTTGCACGCGACCGAGGTACACGTTTCCGATCAGGGACGCATCCTGATTCTTGGCAACATAGTGTTCCACCAGCACGCCGTCTTCCAGCACGCCGATCTGGATCTTGTTGTGTTTTGCGCGCACGACCATGAGCCGATCAACGGATTCACGACGGGCGAGAAACTCGGCCTCCGTGATGACAGGGCGACGGCGGCCGGCGTCGCGGCCGTCGCGGCGTCGCTGCTTCTTGGCCTCAAGGCGCGTGGAGCCCTTGATGCGCTGCGGCTCTGTGATGAGCTCGGGCTCGCGCGGGGCGCGCACCTTGACCACAGTGTTTGCGGGGTCGTCGGTCCCAGAGCGTCCTTCGTCACCCGTGCGGCGACGAGCACGCCGACGGACTGTCGTCGTCTCCTCGTAATCATCATCGTCGTGGCTGGTGGTGCCGCGATTGTCGTTGCGGTCGTCCTGACGGGTGCCCACGCGTGCGGGAAGCGGCTGAATGTCGGGAGCCTGGAACAGGAGCGATGTCGACGGGCGGCGCACGGGCGGCGCCGCGACGGCCTGTTGTGTGGGCGGTTCGACCTGCGAGGGATCGGGCTGCGATGGATCGGGCTGCCCTGTCGACGGGTCGGGAGAGACGATGTCGGTCACTGTGGTGTCCTGATTCTGCGCCAGCGCAAGTTCCGGCATCGTTGCCGGTGCCTGCTCGGTAGCGGGGTCGGTGGACGTGCTGAGCGCGTCCACGTTCTGACGTGTATGGGGGGACAGCTCCGGTTCGCTCGCTGCAGGTTCGGAAGGCGCCGTGCGTATTGTCGGCGTTTTCCGCGTGGCGCGGCGCGAGCCAAAGAGACCCCGGCGTTTCTTGTTTTCGTTTTCTTCCACCATTGCTGGTGTGCTCCTTGACCGGTGTAGGCGACCGCGCCACCCATCCGGCTACTCTCTCGTGCGACATTCTCGCCTGAGCGAACCTGCCGCGAATTTTTTTGACTGCGTGCGCAACCGGCTCTTGGCTCTGGTTGCTACTACCTTGGTCGTGCGACCAATCACTCTGGAACTGCGCGAAGTGTGTGCATCTGGGCAGGTACTGCCCAGCAAGACTAATCTGGCGTCTGCTTGAGCGCGGCTCAACGACTAAGTCCGATTATCGCATGTATTCACCAGGGAAGCGCGCGGGGCCCGTGACATAATCCGAGTGTGCCACTGCCAGAGCGACATCAGCGCCCCACGGGGCTAGCCATCTTCCTCATCATCGCCGGAGCCGTTGGCTTCGCTGCCGCTTTCGCGCTGACTCTTGACAAAGTGCACTTGTTGGAGGATTCCAACGCGCAGCTCTCCTGCAATTTCAGCGTCTTAATCGGCTGCAGCACGAATCTCTCGTCCTGGCAGGGCTCGCTCTTCGGCTTTCCGAACCCGCTGATCGGACTTGCTGCCTGGAGCGTTGTCATCACCATCGGCGCCGCCATCCTGGCCGGAGCGCGATTCGCGCGCTGGTTCTGGATCGGTTTCAACGTCGGAGTAACCGGGGCACTCATTTTTGTGATCTGGCTGATCGGGCAGAGCATCTTCGTGCTGGACGTGCTGTGCCCATGGTGCATGGTGACGTGGTCCGTGACGATTCCGAGTTTTCTCGCCGTCACGTTCTATAACCTGAAGACCGGACATATACCCGCTGCGGCATCCGTTCGGCGGGTTGCGGAACACGCCTATTCCTGGTTGTTCGTGATCACCATCGCGTGCTACATCGCGTTTGCAATCCTCGCCCAGGTGAACATGAACGTGCTGGCCAGACTTTAGGCCAGCACGCGCATGCTCTCTGGCTGCTCTACTCCGGTCGGGCCGTGGCTTAGTTGAACCACAGAGCGAGTTCGCGGGCGGCCGACTCCGGCGAGTCCGAACCGTGCACGAGGTTCTGCTGCACCTTGAGTCCCCAGTCGCGACCGAGATCGCCGCGGATTGTCCCCGGGGCGGCCGTTGTGGGATCGGTCGTGCCAGCCAGGGCACGGAAACCCTCGATGGCACGGTTTCCCGTGATGCGCAGCGCCACGATCGGACCGCTCTCCATGAATTCGACGAGCGGCTGGTAGAAGGGCTTGCCCTCGTGCTCGGCGTAGTGCGCCGCGAGCAGGCTGCGGTCTGCCTGTACGAGCTTCACATCGACGAGGGAATATCCCTTCGCCTCGATGCGTCGCAGGATTTCCCCCGTCAGGTTGCGCGCGACGCCGTCGGGCTTGATCAGGACGAGAGTTTCTTCGATCGGGTTCATGAGGGTTCCTTCTGGTTGTCTATCCGGGTGCCGTTGATCATGCAGTAGGCCCACATGGCGGCAAAGAGCGCGCCGACAAAAAACATGGCGGGTGTGATGAAGCCGGTGGCGATGACGATTGCCTGCAGTGCCCAGCCGACCGGGTACGACCAGCTGTAGCGCAGCAGACCGATCAGCGCGACGAGGGCGAGAACCAGCAGTGCTCCCCCACCGAGAGCTACGAACGGCGGTATCGAGCTCAGGCCGTAGGTCACGAGGGCCGCGAGGAACACGACAATGGTCTCGAATCCGAGCACGATCGACGCCAGCGAGCGCTTCACCGAACGAGGGCCGCCCCGGCGGGCCCGGGGAGCAGAGTCCTCGGGCTGCACGGAATCGGAATCGGTCACTTCGTCATCCATTCGCCAGCTTCGGCCAGCGTCAGGACCTCACCGACGAGAGTGATCGAGCCTGTCACGATCACCGCCCGCTTGGGCTTTTCGGCGGCCCATTCCCGGGCATCGTCGAGCGCTTGCGCGGGGTCGTCAAAACGGAAGGTGGTCTCTTCACTCGTGCACTCCGCGACCATGTCGGCCAGAGTATCAACCGAAACCGACCGTTCCGAGTTCGATTGGGTCACATGGAAGCGGGCCACGCGCGGCGCGAGCGCTTCGACGATTCCCCGCGCGTCCTTGTCGGCCAGGATTCCCACGACCGCGACAATCTCGTCAAAGTCGAAGTATTCCTGCAGCGCGGCGGCCAGGGCCGCCGCGCCGTGCGGGTTGTGGGCCGCATCGACGAGCACGGTGGGGTCGGTACCCACCAGCTGGAGGCGTCCGGGCGAGGTGGCCGTGCCGAGGCCTTCGGCGAGCAGGTCCCCGACGAGCGCTTGCGATCCGCCGCCCAGGAACGATTCGACGGCGGCGATCGCCAGTGTGGCGTTCTGTGCCTGGTGCGTGCCGTACAGCGGCAGGAAAATTTCGGAATACGTTCCGGCGATCCCCCGCACCGAGATGAGCTGGCCGCCGACGGCGACCTTGCTCTCCAGGAGTTCGAACGCCTCTCCTTCCACAGCCAGCGTCGACTCGGACAGTCCGGCGGCGCGCTCGATCTCCGAGCGTGCCGCGGTGAGCTGCGCCGCCGACACGACGGCGGCAGCCGGCTTAATCACTCCGGACTTCGTACGGGCGATCTCGGCAATGGTGTCGCCCAGGCGATTCATGTGGTCGAGGGCAATCGGAGTGAAGACGGCTACCTGGCCATCGGCGACGTTAGTGGAATCCCACTCGCCGCCCATACCCACTTCGATAACCGCAACGTCGACCGGAGCGTCGGCGAAGCAGGCGAAGGCCAACACGGTCAGGGCTTCGAAGAAGGTCAACGCGACGTCACCGGCGGCAAGGAGTTCAGAGTCCACCATGGCCAGGTACGGCTGAATATCCTGCCAGTTGGCGGCTAAGGTCTCGTCTCCGATGGGCTGGCCGTCTATCACAATCCGCTCGTTCAGCCGGACGAGGTGAGGGCTCGTCAGCAGTCCCGTGCGCAGACCGTAGGCACGCAGGATACTTTCGGCAATGCGACTCGTGCTGGTCTTTCCATTCGTACCAGCCACGTGAATGATCGGGTACGAGGTCTGCGGATCGCCCAGCAGGTCCATCACCCGTCGGGTGGGCTCCAGACGCGGCCGCGGAGCTGCCTCGCCCACACGCTGCAGGAGCGCCGCGAAAACGGCGTCACCGGCTTCGCGCGACACGTCGTCGGGCTCGGAGGGTTCGTTGAGCTCGCTCTGTTCCTCGGGTTCGCCGAGGTCGCCGAGGGAGGTGGCGTCGAAGTCGCCCGGTTCGGTGGAGTTCGCGTTCGGATCAGACATTGTCGACTCCGTTCACGCGGGCAACGGCCACCAGGACCGGTCCGCGGTTGACATAGTGGGCCGCTTCGAACCGCACGTAGTGCTCCACCGGGGCGCCGACGAAGGATTCCAGCCATTCCGACGGGATGGCCGTCGGCACCTCGCCCTGCGAGGGACGGTGGGTCGTCAAAGCGATCGCGAGGGTGTCCCCGGCCACGTTCACGTTCGGCGCGAGGTCAAAGACCGCCGCGTCGTCTTCGTCGAGGAAGACCAGGTTGAGGCGGATGCGGTCGCTCACGTCGAATCCGGCGGACTTTCGGGTGTCCTGCACGGCGCGGATCATGTCCCTGGCGAACCCTTCTGCCTCGAGCTCGGCCGTGGTGGCAGTGTCGAGGAGCACGAAGCCACCACCGGGAAGAAGCGCCAGAGCGGTGCCCGTGTCGCCGGCCGCTCCGGCCTGCAGCGACAGCTCGTACTCGCCCTCGGCCAGTTCGATACCGCCGGCGGTGACGACGCCGTCGGTTTCGTTCCAGTCGCCGGCCCGCGCGGCCTGGATGACCTGCTGCACGCGCTTGCCGAGTCGGGGGCCGGCCGCACGTGCGTTCACGACGAGGCGGCTGGTCACGCCGTAGTTCGCGGCGCTGTCATCGGCGAGTTCGACCAGGTCCACGGTCTTCACATTGAGTTCGCTGCGCAGAATGCCCTCGAACTCGGACAACGGCCCGGCGTGAGCGGTGACAACGGTCAAAGTGGCCAGCGGCAGGCGCACGCGCAGGGAAGCCTGTTTGCGCAACGACAGAACGGTGGAACTGATCAGCCGCACCTGGTCCATGGCCTCGACCAAATTATCGTCTGCCGGGAAGAGCTCGGCGTCGGGCCAGTCGGTGAGGTGCACGCTGCGGCCGCCGGTCAGACCCTGCCAGATGCGCTCTGTGACGAGCGGCAGCAGCGGGGCCGTGACCCGGCACACGGTCTCGAGCACTGTGTACAGGGTGTCGAACGCCTCTCCGTTCGAGACCCCGCCCCAGAACCTGTCGCGCGATCGTCGCACGTACCAGTTGGTGAGCACGTCGGTGAAGTCCCGCACGCGGGAGGTGGCCACAGTGCTGTCGAAGGCCTCGAGGTCGGCGGCGACGTCCACGATCAGGTCCCGCGTCTTGGCAAGCAGGTACCTGTCGAGCACGTCGGTTGAGTCCGTGCGCCACTTCGCGTCGTACCCCACGGAACCGTCGGCTCCCTCTGCACCGGAGGCGTTGGCGTAGAGCGAGAAGAAGTACCAGGTGCTCCAGAGCGGCAGCATGACCTGTCGGGCCGCTTCGCGGATTCCTTCCTCTGTGACGATGAGGTTGCCGCCGCGCAGCACAGACGAGCTCATCAGGAACCAACGCATGGCATCGGAACCGTCGCGGTCGAAGACCTCGTTGACGTCGGGGTAGTTGCGCAGTGACTTGCTCATCTTCTGGCCGTCATTGCCGAGGACGATGCCGTGGCTGACCACATTCTTGAACGCCGGGCGATCAAACAGCGCCGTCGACAGGACGTGCAGCAGGTAGAACCACCCGCGGGTCTGGCCGATGTACTCCACGATGAAGTCGGCCGGGTTGTGGCTGTCGAACCACTCGCGGTTTTCGAACGGGTAGTGCACCTGGGCGAAGGGCATCGAGCCGGAGTCAAACCAGACGTCGAGCACGTCTTCGATGCGTCGCATCGTGGACTGGCCCGTCGGGTCGTCCGGATTGGGACGCGTCAACGCATCGATGTACGGGCGGTGCAGGTCGGTGGGACGCACCCCGAAATCGGCCTCGAGCTCGTCGAGGGACCCGTACACGTCGATGCGCGGGTAGTCGGGGTTATCGCTCTTCCACACCGGAATGGGCGAGCCCCAGTACCGGTTACGGCTAATCGACCAGTCCCGGGCATTGCCGATCCACTTGCCGAACTGGCCGTCCTTGACGTTGTCGGGAACCCAGTTCACCTCCTGGTTGAGGTCGACCATGCGGTCGCGGAAATCGGTGACGCGAACGAACCAGCTTGAGACGGCCTTGTAGATGAGGGGGTTGCGGCAGCGCCAGCAGTGCGGGTACGAGTGCTCGTAGCTGGCCTGGCGAAGCAGGCGTCCCTGTGCCTTGATCATGGCCGTCAGCGGCTTGTTCGCGTCGGACCACAGCTGGCCGGCCACCTCGGTGACCTCGGCGAGAAACTTGCCGCCGTCGTCGAGCGACAGGATCACGGGGATGCCGTAGGCCTGGCAGACCGTCTGGTCCTCCTCGCCGTAAGCCGGAGCCTGGTGCACGAGTCCCGTGCCATCGGAGGTGGTGACGTAGTCGGCGACCACGAATTTCCAGGCGTTCTGGGTGCCCCAGACACTCTCGTCGGCGTAGTAGTCGAACAAACGGTCGTAGGAGACTCCCTCGAGCTCGCGACCGCTGACGGTGCGGGAGACGGCGGCTACGGCGTCCGCCGCCGCCTCGTAGCCGAGGTCCTTGGCGTAGTTGCCGACGAGGTCAATCGCGATGAGGTATTCCGCGCCCAAGACCTGGACATCTCCGAGCCCCGCGCCCTCGCGCAGCACCTCGGCGTCTGGCGTGCCGTTGGGTCCTGCGGGCACGACGGCGTACTCGATATCGGGGCCCACGGCGAGCGCGAGGTTAGTCGGCAGGGTCCAGGGCGTCGTCGTCCATGCGAGGGCGCGAACCGCGGTGAGGCCGAGGCTCTCCGCCTTGGCCCCCACGAGCGGAAAGGTGACCGTGACCGTCTGGTCCTGGCGCATCTTATAGACGTCGTCGTCCATGCGCAGCTCATGGTTCGACAGGGGTGTCTGGTCGCGCCAGCAGTAAGGAAGCACGCGGTACCCCTCGTAGGCGAGGCCTTTGGTGTGCAGCTCCTTGAAGGCCCAGATCACCGATTCCATGAAGGTGATGTCAAGGGTCTTGTAGTCGTTCTCGAAGTCCACCCAGCGCGCCTGCCGAGTAACGTACTCTTCCCAGTCCTTGGTGTATTCCAGCACGGAGTCGCGAGCGACCGCGTTGAACGCCGCCAGGCCCATCTTCTCGATCTCGCTCTTGTCGGTGATGCCGAGTTTGCGTTCGGCTTCGAGCTCGGCGGGGAGGCCGTGGGTGTCCCAACCGAAGCGCCGGTGTACCTGCTTGCCCCGCATCGTCTGAAACCTGGGAAAGAGGTCTTTCGCGTAGCCCGTGAGCAGGTGGCCGTAATGCGGCAGACCGTTTGCGAAAGGTGGCCCGTCGTAGAAGACCCACTCCGGGGCATCCGCTCGGTTGTCGATGGACGCCTGGAAGGTGCCGTCTTCCTTCCAGAAGGCGAGCACCTCAGACTCAAGCGCCGGGAAGCTCGGAGAAGGAACGATATCGGCACCGGGCACCCGCGAACTCTGCGGGTCCTGCGCTGCCGACGGATGCTGGGACTTGGGATACACGATGCTTCTCCTGGTGGGGACGGGTTGGGGTGCAACCCTGTGCCACGAGGACGAACGATTCGGGAGGGAATCGCCGCGGTACCACCTCGCTTGCCATTCACGGGCCGGGGTGATGAAGATTCCCGTGAATGACCGCTTGTTCAAAGGCTGTGACGGGCCCGACCCGTTCGGCTCTAGTGGGTCGTCTCCCGAAGATGACGACTGTTCTGCCGAAGACTCACCGGTGATGGCCGGATCATTGTCGTTCTGCAGTGATTCTACGGGACCTGTCCTGCGTCGTCCACCTCGGGCCTGCCGGGGAGCCGTTCGCATATCATAGACGTCGGTCCTATTTGCGTCTGTAGCCGATAGAGAAACAGCTTGTCCCGGCCGAACAAGTCGTGAGAGAGACACTATGCCCACTCGGAGCACCTTTCGTCGGAGCCCCCTTCTCCGAAGCCTCCGCGTCGTGGCGCCGCTGCTCGCCGTCGGACTCCTCGCCACTTCGTGTTCGTCAACGTCCGGGCAGAAGCCGGCCGGCGATCCGGTGAGCGGCGGCACCCTGACCTATGCCTCCGGCGATGCGGAGCCCACATGCCTCGACCCGCACGTGGGAGGCAATTACCCGCAGGGGCTCATCAGCGGGCAGTACCTCGAAGCGCTCGTGTCCCGCACCACCACGGGCACGGTCATCCCGTGGCTGGCGGACTCCTGGACAGTGAGTGATGACGGTCTGGCCTGGGACTTCACGCTCCGGGACGGAGTGTCCTTCACCGACGGCACGCCCTTCACCGCCGCGGCGGTGCAGGCGAACGTGGCGCACCTGCAGGACCCGGCGACAGGGTCGTCAACCGGGTATCTTGCCCTCGGCAAGGTCACCGGAACCGAGGCCGTGTCGCCCAGCGTCGTTCGCTTCGTGCTGAGCGAACCCGACAGCGCCCTGCTCGAGTCCCTGTCTCAACCGTGGCTCGCCATGGAATCCCCCACCGCCCTGCAGCGCAACCAGGACGAGAACTGCGCCGCGCCCGTGGGAACCGGACCCTTCATCGTGGAAAGCTGGGTGAAGCAGAGCGCGATCACCCTCGTTCGCAACGATGACTACTCGTCGCCGCCCCAGGACGCGAGCCACGAGGGGGTCGCCTACCTCGACGCTATCGTGTGGCGCTTCATACCCGACTCGGCCTCCCGCTACGCGGCCCTCCAGGCCGGCGAGGTCGACGTGATCGACAACGCCCAGCCGGACACGATCACGCAGGCCGAACTGACCAAGACCATCCAGCACATCGACGCCCCGCGCCCCGGCGCCTCAAACCGCATCGAGCTCAACTCGGGCAAGGCGCCCTTCAACGATCCCCTCGTTCGGGAGGCCTTCATCCGCTCCGCAAACGTGGACGATGCGGTGTCGAGCCTATTCATGGGAACGACCGATCGCTCCAACTCCGCCCTGTCGAGCGTGGAGGCCCGTGCGCTGCAACGCCCCGACCTCTTCGAATACAGCCCGGCCGCCGCCGACCAGCTGCTCGATGCCGCCGGCTGGACGTCCCGTGACTCGGAGGGCTACCGCGTGAAGGCAGGCGTTCGATTGTCCGTCGAGTTTCCCGTGAGCACGAACCAGTCCATCCCCGCCGAGCAATCCCTGTTCGAGCAGCTTCAGGCGACCGCGAAGGAAACCGGCTTTGAGGTGAACCTCGCCCCGATGGACCTGTCGAGCTGGTACGGCGCCCTCGCCGCCAACGAGTACGACGCCGTCAGCGCCCCCTACTCCAAGGTGGGCCCGGACGTGCTGCGGATCCTGTATCACTCGGACGGGATCACACCGGCGCCGAGCGGGTATTTCGCCAATCTCGCGCAGGTCGACGACCCCGCGATCGATGCCCTGCTCACCGAGGCTGCCCAGGTGTCTGACGCCGACCGGCGCGCGTCCCTCTACACCGACGCCCAGGAGCGCATCCTCAGCGGCTATTACATTTTGCCGCTGTACGATCAGCAGAATCATTTTCTGCTCAGCACCGCCGTCGAGGGGGCTCGCGCGCTTCCGACGGTGTCGACACCCACGTTTTATGACGCGTGGCTGAACCGATAGCGACGGGGCTGACGGGCCCGATCGATACGGCCGGGCGCGGCGCCGCACGACACGCACCGTGGCGACGTCTCGAGTGGAGACGTCTTCGGTGGCGACGGCTGCTGGGCAGTGTCCTCGGTGCCGTCGGCGTGCTGTGGGCGGTTGCGACACTGACGTTCTTCGCTGTCCGGCTGATTCCGGGCGACCCGGCGCAGGCCATCCTCGGCGGACCGGGATCACAGGCGTCGCCCGAAGCTCTCGCGGCCGTGCGGGCGGAGTACGGACTCGACCAACCGCTCGTCGCGCAGTACCTCGCGCAGCTGGGTCGGCTGGCCACGGGCGATCTCGGCAGGTCGTACGCCCTCAACATGGATGTCGCGCCGCTCGTGCTGGCCCAGCTCGGCGGAACGCTGGTGCTGGCGGCACTTTCCCTCGCGCTCGCTTGGCTGCTCGCTCTGAGCCTCGCACTCTGGTCCACTCGCGGCGGCCGGTTGGCGGCGCGAGTAGGGTCCGGGCTCGAAATCGTGGCCGCAGCGCTCCCACATTTCTGGCTCGCGACCTCCCTCATCGTGGTCTTCAGCATCTGGTGGGGCGTGCTGCCCCCCATCAGTACCGCGGGCCCCGCCGGCCTTGTGCTGCCCGTGGTGACCCTCGCCATTCCCCTCGCGGGCTTCCTCGGCCAGCTCATGCGCGAATCCCTGCTCACGGCCCTCGAATCGCCCTTCGTGCTTTCTGCCAGAGCCCGTGGAGAGAGCGAACGCGGCGTGCGGTGGATCCATGCACTTCGTCATGCCGCCCTACCCGCGATCAGCCTGTCCGGCTGGGCGTTCGGGTCGCTGATCAGCGGGGCCGTGGTGGTGGAAACCATCTTTGCCCGAGCGGGGCTCGGCCGCACCCTGCTCAACGCCGTCACGGTTCGAGACGTACCTGTCGTGGTCGGTGTGGTGATGATCGTGGCCGTCGGCTACATCCTGATGACCGTGGCGACCGACGCTGCCTCCCGAATCATCGACCCGAGAGAGCGACGATCATGAGCGAACTCGAAATTCGTGTCAGGATACCGCGGTCCGGCCACCGCAGACTCGGCGCGACAGAGGCAGCCACGGGCGTGCTCGCCCTGTTCGTCGTGGTCGCGGCCGTGGTGCCTCAACTCGTCGCACCTGGCAACCCGCTCGCCATCGACCCCCTGGGCGCCTTCCAGCCGCCGTCATGGCCGCATATCTTCGGCACCGACGAGTCGGGCAGAGACCTGTACACACGGGTGGTGCACGGCACGCGCGACTCCCTCACGATCGGGCTGGCCGCCACCGCGATCGGGCTGGGGCTGGGCGTTGTACTCGGCACGATCGCGGGACTCTCCGGCCGCCTAGTGGACTTCACGGTCAATCGTTTCCTCGAGGTGCTCTTCGCCTTTCCCGGACTCCTGCTGGCCCTCGTCTTCATTCTGGTGTTCGGCCCGGGGATCGCCACGGCCACCATCGCCGTGGGCCTGTCAACAGCCCCCGGGTATGCCCGCATCATCCGATCCCAGATCATCACCGTGCGCTCGTCGGCTTTCGTCGAGGCAGCCATCGTGCAGGGTCTCGGCCCCGGCCGCATCCTGGCCAGACACATCCTTCCCAATATCCTCACTCCCCTTCTCGTGCTCGGCACCCTGGGCATCGGGCAGGCGATCGTCTGGGCCGCGACGCTCAGCTATCTCGGCCTCGGTGCCGAGCCCCCGGCGGCAGAGTGGGGCGCCATGCTCTCGGCGGGGCGCACCTACATCACCTCTGCCTGGTGGATGAGCTTCTTTCCCGGCCTCTTCATCGTGCTCACCGCAGTGACGGCCACTGTGTTGGGCCGAAGCATCGAACGACGGATGCGCCACGCATGATGACCCAGACCGCGCTACCGTTATCGGTGCGCAACCTGAGCGTCACCTTCGGATCGACCCCGGTGGTGCGATCGGCTACCTTCGAGATCGCTGCCGGCGAATGCCTCGCCATCGTGGGCGAATCCGGCTCCGGTAAATCGGTGACGGCACGCAGCCTGCTGGGACTCGCCGGCGCGAGCGCACGCGTCAGCGCCGACGAGCTGTCTCTGGGCGGACGCTCGGTCCTCAACCTCTCGGAGGCCGCCTGGCGCAGGCGCCGCGGGCACGACGTGGGACTCGTGCTGCAGGACGCGCTTGTCTCCCTGGATCCGCTGCGCCCCATCGGCCGGGAAATCGGCGACTCCCTGCGCCTGCACACGACGATGAGCGCGGCGGCCCGAGGGCGCCGGGTACTCGAGCTACTTGACGCCGTTGGCCTGCCGGATCCGCACCTGCGCGTGCGGCAGCGCTCGGGCGAGCTCTCCGGAGGAGAACGCCAGCGCGCCCTCATCGCCGCGGCCATCGCCCTCGACCCACCGCTGCTCGTGGCCGACGAACCGACTACCGCGCTCGACGTGACAGTGCAGGCCCAGATCCTCACGCTGTTGGACGACATCAAGCGGCGGGGAACCGCCGTACTCCTGATTAGCCACGACCTCGCCGTGGTCAGTCGCATTGCTGACCGCGTGGCCGTGATGAGCGAGGGAACCCTCATCGAGACCGGGCCGACAGGGCTGGTTCTGCGGTCTCCTCGCAATGAACGAACCCGGAGAATGATTGCCGCCGTGCCGGCCGACAAGCCGCGTGGTACGCGGCTGGCCCCCGGGAGCCGGCCGCCGGCAACCCCCGCTTCCGCAGAACGCCCCACTTTCACCCCCGCCGACCGTGAGATCGTGCTCGCCGCGCGCGGGCTGGCCAAGGAGTTCACCCGGCCGGACGGCACCCGCACACGGGCGGTCGACGACGTGTCGTTCGAGCTGGAACGGGGCACGACTCTCGGAATCGTGGGAGAGTCCGGCTCAGGCAAGACCACGACCGCGCGGCTCCTGTTGGGCCTCGCGCGGCCCGACCGCGGGGATGTGCGCATGCTGGGGCAGGCATGGAGCACACTCAGCGAGAGTGCGCGACGGCCGCTGCGGGCATCCGTTGGTGCGGTCTATCAGGACGCCCTGAGTTCCTTCGATCCCCGCCACTCGGTGGCCGACATCCTGCGAGCGGCCACGGGCGAGAGCGGATGGCGGCGGGCCGGCTCGAGCGCGCGAATTCTCGAACTTCTCGACAGCGTGGGCCTCGCGCGGGGCGTGGCCGACCGGCGTCCGCTCCAGCTCTCCGGCGGCCAACGCCAGCGCGTGGGAATCGCCAGGGCCCTCGCCAGCCGCCCGCAGATACTCATTTGTGACGAACCCGTTTCTTCTCTGGATGTGAGCGTGCAGGCGCAGGTTCTCGACCTGCTCGACGAGGTGCAACGCGAGCTCGGTCTGAGTCTCGTGTTCATTTCGCACGATCTCGGCGTTGTGCAGCACATGAGCGATCGGGTGGCGGTGATGCAGTCCGGTCGTCTGCTCGAGATCGGAGACTCCCGTCGGGTTTTCACCCAGCCGACGCACCCGTACACGAGGCAACTCCTGGCGTCTGTGCCGCGGTTACCCTGACCGCGGTTGTGTCCTCCGATTTTGCTCCGTGCTTTCTGTCGATATTTCTATCGTGTAACGATACGTCCAGCCGCTTCTCAGGCGAGGCCGCGTACCGTTACACGCGGAGTCCCCCCACTCCGAACGATGCCCCGGCACCTTGACAGCCTCCCCCCAGGCGAGAGGTGTCGGGGTGCTTTCGTTGTGACCGAGGCTCGAACACGGCATCCGGTAGATTGAAGGGGCACACTCAGGCACCTCAACAAAGACACGGTGCCGCACATACCGAACCGGAGAGTCATGACCCACGCTGACCGCGTCCCCGAAAAGCCCGCCCTCGAAGGGCTCGAAGCCAAATGGGAGGCCAAGTGGGATGCCTCCGGCACCTACCGCTTCACCCGCGAATCCGCGAGCCGGGAGTCGATCTACTCGATCGACACGCCCCCGCCGACTGCCTCCGGCTCCCTTCACATCGGCCACGTTTTCTCGTACACCCACACCGATGTGGTCGCCCGCTTCCAGCGCATGCGCGGCAAGAACGTGTTCTACCCGATGGGCTGGGACGACAACGGCCTCCCCACCGAACGCCGCGTGCAGAACTACTACGGCGTGCGCTGCGACCCCACGCTTCCGTACATCGCTGACTTCGTTCCGCCGTTCGAGGGCGGCGACGGCAAGAGCACGAAGGCCGCCGACCAGGTTCCCATCGGCCGCCGCAACTTCATCGAACTGTGCGAGGTGCTCACCAAGGAAGACGAGAAGCAGTTCGAAGAACTGTGGCGTACCCTCGGCCTCAGCGTGGACTGGACCCAGACCTACCGCACCATCGGCCACGAGGCCCTCTTCACCTCGCAGCTCGCCTTCCTCGGCAACGTCGAGCGCGGCGAGGCCTACCAGGCCATGGCCCCGACCCTGTGGGACGTCACCTTCCGCACCGCTGTCGCCCAGGCCGAGCTCGAAGACAAGGAACAGCCGGCCGCCTACCACCGGGTGTCGTTCCACCAGCCCGACGGCCAGGTCATCGATATCGAGACAACGCGCCCCGAGCTCTTGCCTGCCTGCGTCGCCCTCGTGGCACACCCCGACGACGAGCGGTACAAGCATCTCTTCGGCACGACAGTGACCACCCCCGTCTTCGGCGTGGAGGTGCCCATCCTCGCGCACCATCTCGCCCAGAAGGACAAGGGCAGCGGAATCGCCATGATCTGCACCTTCGGCGACGTGACCGACGTGGTCTGGTGGAGAGAGCTCGACCTTCCCAATCGCGCCATTATGGGCTTCGACGGCCGCATCATCGCCGACGCACCCGACGTGATCACGTCAGAGACCGGCCTCGCCGCCTACGCGCAGCTCGCCGGCAAAACTGTGTTCGGCGCCAAGGCCGCCATGGTGACCCTGCTGCGCGAGAGCGGCGAGCTCGTTGGCGAGCCGAAGCCCATCGTGCACGCCGTGAAGTTCTTCGAGAAGGGCGACAAGCCCCTCGAAATCGTGTCGACCCGCCAGTGGTACATTCGCAACGGCGCCCGCGACGAGGCCCTGCGCGCCCGCCTGCTCAAGCACGGGTCCGACCTGCAGTGGCACCCCGAGTTCATGAAGGTGCGTTACGAGAACTGGGTCAACGGCCTCACCGGCGACTGGCTCATCTCCAGACAGCGGTTCTTCGGCGTGCCCCTTCCCGTCTGGTATCCCCTCGACGCCGACGCTAACCCGCTCTTCGACGCGCCCATCGTCGCGACTCGCGACCTGCTGCCCGTCGACCCGACCTCTGACGTTGCCCCCGGCTACACACCGGATCAGCGCGGTCAGGCCAACGGCTTCGTGGGCGAAGTCGACGTGATGGATACCTGGGCCACATCGTCCCTGACCCCCCAGCTGGCCGGCGGATGGGAACGCGACCCTGAACTGTTCGACCTCGTCTTCCCCTATTCCCTGCGCCCGCAGGGTCAGGACATCATTCGCACCTGGCTTTTTTCCACGCTCCTGCGCGCGGAGCAGCAGCACGGCAAGTCCCCCTGGCAGCACGCCGCCCTCTCCGGCTTCATCGTGGACCCCGACCGCAAGAAGATGTCGAAGTCCAAGGGCAACGTGGTTACGCCGGCCGACATGCTCGTCAAACACGGTTCCGATGCCGTGCGCTACTGGGCAGCTTCCTCTCGCCTCGGTACTGACGCGGCCTTCGACCCTCAAAACCCGACTCAGATCAAGATCGGCCGTCGCCTCGCGATCAAGATCCTGAACGCAAGCAAGTTCATCCTCGCCTTCGACGGCGCAGCAGATGCCGAAGTGACCGAGCCGCTCGACCAGAGCATGCTCGCCGGGCTCGCCCTTGTGGTGGGTCAGGCCACGAAGGCCTTCGAGAACTACGACCACGCGCGCGCACTCGAGGTGACCGAAAGCTTCTTCTGGACTTTCTGCGACGACTACCTCGAGCTCGTCAAGGAACGCTCGTATGGCGAACCCGATGCGCGCCAGGCTTCGGCCGTCGCTGCCCTGCGCACCGCGCTCTCGACGCTGCTTCGCCTTTTCGCTCCGTTCGTTCCGTTCGCCACCGAAGAAGCATGGTCGTGGTCTAACGAGGAATCGATCCACCAGGCGTCCTGGCCGGTGGTTTCCGAGCTCGTCTCCGACGACTCCGCCGCCCCCCACGGCAACATCGCGCTGCTGGATTTGGCCAGCCGAGCGTTGACCGGAATCCGGCGCGGGAAGACGGATGCGAAGGCCTCCCAGAAAACCGAGGTCGAGTCTGCTGTAATTAGGGGAACGGCACCAGAGGTCGGCCTGCTCGCGCTGGCCGCCGCTGATCTCAAAGCAGTTGGTCGGATCGATGAACTAGTTTTTGTTGAGGGCAGCGAGTTGGCTGTGACCGACATCGTGTTCGCCACCGTGTCGGAAAGTTAGGAGCACCGGATGTCAGTACAGGTACGCCCGCTGGGCGACAAGGATTTCTTTTCATGGCTGGGCCTGTTCGAGGGTTACAGCGAGTTCTACGAGAATGAGCTCACCGATGAGAAGGCTCTGCAGGTGTGGAGCTGGATCATTGACAAGAACCACCCGCTCACCGGCGCCGTCGCCGTGAACGACGACGGCGCCTTTGTGGGTCTTGCGCACTACCGACCCGTGCCGCAGACTCTGAGCGCCACGACCGGTTTGTACCTCGACGACCTGTTTGTGGCAGCGGACGCTCGCGGTGCCGGAGTGGGTCGCGCCATCATGGACTTCGTTAAGCGTTATGCCAAGGACCACAACCTCAGCCGCATCCGTTTGATCACTGCGGCGGACAACGCCACGGCACAGATCCTCTACGACCAGGTCGGTACGCGCACCGACTGGGTCACGTACGAGATCGCGGTCTAGACATGCAACTCGGAACGCGCTGGGCCTTGGGTGCTACGGTTCCCGCGGGCCTGCCCGACGTGGTTGAAATCGCCCTGCAGGCGGTCGAGGGCGACCTCGCCGCGGTGGAGGCCGATACCTCGAGCTGGCGCTGGACGCTGACCTGGCTGGAGGGCAAGCCGGTGATCGAGCTCGACGACGGCACCGTCATCCGCTACAACGCTCTGGAAGACAGCGCCACGATCACGCAGCCGATCGCGAGCGACGAAGACGAAGACGACTGGATCTAGCCCGAAATCCACTCCCACAGGGCGGCCGTTCCCAGGCCGCCGGCTATGCTCAGGGCCGCGAGGGACAGCTCCCCCGGCGTGGCGTCGGCACGGGCTTGCTGCAACAAGCGCAGCACGAGCAGGGCGCCGGATGCACCGTAGGGATGTCCGAAGGCGAGAGCCCCGCCCTGGCGGTTCGCGCGTTCCTCAGGCACCCCGATAAGATCGAGCGAGGCGAGCACCTGGCTCGCGAAGGCTTCGGTGAACTCGACCCGCTCCAGGGCATCCGCCGAAAGCCCCTGTCGACGCAGGAGGGCACGAGCCGCCTCACCGCCTGCGATCCCCAGCACGTTGGGATCGGTTCCCTGCGACAGGGCATCGACAAAGCCCAACACGCCATGCCATCCCCTGATCTCGGCAGTCGCACGATTAGTCACCAGCACCACCACGGCACCGTCGGCATCGGCACAGGCGTTTCCGGCCGTCACTGAACCCCCGGCGGAGAAGGCCGGACCGAAGCGCGCGAGCAGGGCGGGCGACAGAGTGCGGCGCGGGCCTTGATCTTCGCGAACCAGTCCGGCCGGGGTGACCACCGGCACGATTTCGTCGGCGAAGGCACCGGCATCCGTCGCCCGCGTTGCCCGCTCGTGGCTGCGGAGCGCGAAAGCGTCCTGACGGGCGCGGCTGACGGCGAAACGGGAAGCCACGGTGTCGGCCGCGACTCCCATGTCAGGGTCGCCGATCGAGTCGGGCGCGAAGCGGACGCGATCGAAGAAGTCCGGCGCGCCCGGTGTCGACGTCAGGCGGTTCGCGCGCAGCGGCGCGGTACTCGTGCTGTCGACGCCCCCGGCGAGGTAGGCCGTTCCTGCGCCTGCGGCGACCAGGCGGCACGCGAGCACTATGGCCTCGAGGCCGGAACCGCACTGCCTGTCGATGGTTTGGGCCGGCACTGTCACTGGCAGTCCGGCGAGGAGAGCCGCGAGGCGGGCCACGTTACCTCCACCGCCGACAGCGTTGCCGATGATCACGTCGTCGATGGAACGGGCATCGAGGCCGGAGTCCGCCACGACGGCCGCGAGAACGGGGGCGAGCAGCGCATCCGCCGTCACGCCGCGCAGAGCGCCATTCTTACGCGCGAAGGCCGTGCGCCGGCCGAGCACGACGACGGGATCGCGTGCCGGGTCCCGGGGCTCATTAGTCAAGGGGTCGCGCACGCGGGTCGCCCTCGTCGATCCAGTGGCGGAGCAGGCCGCGGCTCAGCTTGCCGACGCGGGAAAGCGGAAGTTCCGTCAGTAGGTAGTACCCCCGGGGGCGCAGGGCTGTGGGAAGCGCGGCTGCCGCGGCGCGCAGGGTAGCGGAACTCACGCGACTGTCAGCGAGAATGGCGGCCACGACGCGGGAGCCGCGCGCGGCATCCGTCGCCCCGGTGACGATGACGGTGCCGACGCCGGCAACTCCCTCGAGCGCTGCCTCCACCTGCTGCGGATAAACATTGTGACCGCCGGTCACGATCATGTCGCCCCGGCGTCCGAGGTGATGGAGCGTGCCATCGGCGGCGAGGAATCCCTGGTCGCCGACCGTGCACCACTCAGCATCGTGGCGGAATGCTCTCCCGTCGTCGCCCCAGATATACCCTCGGCTCACGAGCGGACTGCGCACGAAGATCGTTCCCGCCTGCTCGGGGCCCACATCGTGCCCGGCAGCGTCGCGGATGCAGACGGCAACTCCGGGGAACGGTCGTCCCACGTTGGTTTTTCCGACCACCGACGTCTCCCCCGGTCCTTGAGCGGAGGCGCTCACAAAGCTCAACTCGGCGGCACCGTAATACTCGTAGATCGTGGCACGCGGCGCCCAGTCGACGAGCAGGCGACGGGCGACGGGATCGAGTTTTGCGCCGCCGCTGACAATTTTCGTAATGGACGTTCCCACTATGTTCGACGCGGTGCCGCGCTCGGCGATCAGTTTCAAGGCCGAGGGAACGGCCACGAGCCGGGTCACGCCGCGGTCCCGGATACAGGCGAGGGCCTGGCCAACGTCAAAACCCGGCAATGAGATGACAGTTCCGCCCGCGTGAAGCGATTCCATCAGGGCGTAGAGGTTGAGTCCCGCCGAGAACACGCCGGGTACGAGAGTACGATCGTGCTCGGTCACGTCGAAGAAATCGACGCTGGTGTGCAGCGGCCACGATCCGCGGGTGCGGCTGAAGGCCTTGGGCAGGGAGGTGGTGCCCGAGGTGAAGCCGTAGAGAAAGACGGAGTCAGCGGGGCCGTCGCTGAGCCGCTCCCTCGTACCCGAGGTGGCCCGCGGGGACGACGGGGCGGGCTGGAAATCTTGGAGACGCCGTTCGACGGCGTGACGCTGCACGGACGGCCACGCCGCATCGAGCACCGCGCAGCTTCCGTTTCCCGAGAGGGCCGCTGTCAGCTCGATCACGAATTCGGTGCCGTTGGCCAGGCACAGCACGGAGAGCGCCGCCGTCTCCCCGACGCGGGCCGACGCCCGTGCCGCGAGATCGGCGTAGCTGAGCCGATCGGGGCCGACCTCCACGGCGAGTGCGGCCGGTCGCTCGACGGCCCAATGGGTGAGCTGGCTGAGGAAGGGCATCGGTGTGGGGGCTAAGCTCGCTCGATGGCCCGGTGAGTGCGGGTGTCGGTCACGTCGGTCATCTTCCGAGCCTAGGTGCAAGCGCCCAACTAGGGTGGAGACATGGTTGAAACCGCTAATCCCTTCGTGACCGCGAGCACGCTCCCCTACCAGCTACCCCCGTTCGCAGCGATCAGGGAGGAGCACTATCGCCCGGCATTCGAACTCGGTTTCACCGAGCAACTCGCCGAGATCGCGGCCATCACGACGACAACGGATGCCGCGACCTTCGAGAACACGATCGTGCCGCTCGAGCGCAGCGGCCGAATACTCGACCGCGTGGCCGCCGTCTTCTTCACGAAGAGTTCGTCGGATTCGAACGATTTCACGAATGCTGTCGAGGAAGAATTGGCGCCGCTCCTCGCCGCCCATGCGGATTCCATCCGGCTCGATCCTGCCCTGTACGCGCGGATCGCTGTGCTCCACGAGGCGAGGGCTTCCCTCGGACTCGACGCCGAAGCCGTGTATCTGATTGAACGGTATTTCGCGGAGTTCACGCTCGCGGGGGCCGGACTGTCCGACGCCGACAAGGCCACCCTGCGCGAGTACAACAAGCGCCTGTCGACGCTCACCACGCGCTTCGAGAAGAACCTACTCGCCGACACCAACGAACTCGCCGTGGTTGTCGACACGCTCGACGAGCTGGACGGACTCGCGTCTGGCGAAATCTCCGCGGCTGCGGCGGCCGCTACCGAGCGCGGTGTCGACGGCAAATACCTGATCACCCTGGTGCTGCCCACGTCGCACCCGTATCTCGCGGACCTCACGAATAGATCCGTGCGCGAACGCTTGCTGGCCGCATCGCGTGCACGCGGCATCCGTGGCGGCGACAACGACAACCGCTCCCTCGTCATCGAAATCACCCACCTGCGTGCCGTGCGCGCCCGACTGCTCGGCTTCGCCAGCCACGCGGCGTACGTGACGTCGGACGAGACAGCGAAGACCCCAGACGCCGTGGCGGACATGCTCGGGCGGCTCGCACCGGCGGCCGCCCGCAACGCACGGGTCGAGCAGGCAGACCTGCAGGCCTATGTGGCCTCCACCGGTGCGAACTTCGAGCTCGAGGCGTGGGACTGGGCGTTCTATACGGAAAAGGTGCGGCAGGAGAAGTTCGCCGTGGACAAGGCCGCCATGCGCCCGTACTTCGAGCTCGAGACCGTGCTGCACCAGGGCGTATTCTTCGCCGCAGAGAAGCTGTACGGCGTGACCTTCGAGGAACGGCCCGATCTCGCCGGGTGGCATCCGGAATCCCGTGTGTTCGAGGGGACCAACGCGGATGGCTCGCCGGTTGGCCTCTACGTCGGCGACTTCTACACCCGCGATTCCAAGCGCGGGGGCGCCTGGATGAACCCGCTCATCTCGCAGTCGACCCTGCTCGGAACCCCGACGGTGGTCTGCAACAACCTGAACGTGGCCAAGCCGGCCGCGGGCGAGGCTACCCTGCTGAGCTTCGACCAGGTCGTCACGCTTTTCCACGAGTTCGGACACGCCCTGCATGGCCTGTTTGCCCAGGTCACATACCCGAAGTTCGCCGGCACCAACGTGTACCGCGATTTCGTGGAGTTTCCCAGCCAGGTGAACGAGATGTGGATGCTTTGGCCGAAGGTGCTCGCGAACTTCGCCCGGCACTTCGAGACCGGTGACGCCATGCCGCAGGTCCTTGTGGATCGCATTCAGTCATCCGCTACGTTCAACGAGGGGTTCTCCACGAGCGAGTATCTCGCCGCGGCACTGCTCGACCAGGCCTGGCACCGTATCGACGCCGACACTGTCGTGACGGATGTCGCACAGTTTGAGGCTGCTGCACTTGCCGAGGTCGGTCTCGACAATCCGGCGGTTCCCACGCGCTATGCAAGCACCTATTTCGCGCATACCTTCTCGGGCGGCTACGATGCGGGCTACTACTCGTATATCTGGAGTGAGGTGCTCGATGCCGACACCGTGGAGTGGTTCCAGGAGAACGGCGGTCTCACCCGCGCGAACGGCGACCGTTTCCGCAGTCGCCTCCTTGGGGTGGGAGGCAGCAAGGACCCCCTCGAGGCCTACAGCGACTGGCGCGGGCGTTCCGCGAGCATTCAGCCTCTCCTCGACCGTCGCGGCCTGAACTAGTTGTACCGAGCCATCAGGTTGGTGACACGCGGTTGAGTCCGCAAGATTGGAGAACAGTCGGAAGGTCAGGGCCACAGCCGAACGGGGTCCACGCTGCCGGGACCGTAAAGGATTCTGCTGGCGTCTGGAGGCGTGGCGCCGCTGACGCGGTAGGCCCGCCGGACGGCACGCTCAACCTCAAGATGCACCTCGAGGGTGTCCATGCGAGTTCTGAGCACTCGACAGGCCAGCCAGAGTACGGTGCGGTCTGCGTCGGTCATCGCGGGGGAAGCGACATCCATGTTGAGCGAGAGGTAATCCGTGATCGCGAGGAGCGCCATACGGGCACTGGTCGTGGGAGATGAAGTTGTCATGCCCACACACTGGCACCGGGGCCGATACGTGATTCTTGATCTTCCATTTCTGTGCAGAGATCCCGAAAGCTCCGGGCTGTGTAGGAAGAATCCAGCGTTTACACGGCCTGCCTGCGCGTTCGGCCCCAGCCAAGCCAGAGCATCACGATGCCGCCCACAACGAGGCCCCAGAACGCCGACCCGATGCCGAGCACCGAGATGCCCGACGCGGTCACAAGAAACGTCGCGATGGCCGTGATGCGGTGGCGCGGTTCCTCCAGCGCGCCCGTGAGGCTCGACACGAGGGCGCCGAGCAGGGCAAGGCCCGCAACGGCGACGATGAGCACGGGCGGGGACGCCGCCACGAGCGCCGCCGCGAGCCCCGCGCACAGTCCGAGTATGAGGTAGCCCACGCCCGAAGAAACGGTAGCGATCCAGCGCTTGGCCGGGTCGCGGTGCGCCTCAGGGCTCGCCATCAGGGCGGCCGTGATCGCCGCGAGGTTGATACCGTGTGCACCGAAGGCGCTGCCCACGACTGTGGCCAGCCCGGAGGTCAGCAGCACCGGGCGAGGCGGGACCTGATACCCGAAGGTAGTCATCACGGCGAAGCCCGGCACGTTTTGACCCGCCATCGTCACAACGAACAGGGGAAGCCCGAGGCTCACGATAACGAGCGGGTCGAAGACCGGTGCAGTGAACACGAGAGCAGGGGCGGCCGTGGGGGCGGTCGCCCAATCGGTTCCCGCCGTCACCGCGATGCCAATTCCGGCCGCGACCATGGCTGCGGGTACCGCCCAGGACGGCGCGACTCTATAGAGCACCAACCACACCAAGATAACGGGAATGGCCAGCACCGGTTGCTCGATTGCCGCGGTGATCGGGGCGAGACAGATCGGGAAGAGAATGCCGGCGAGCATCGCACCAGCGAGCGGCTTGGGGATACTCGTGATGGCCCGGCTGAGCGCCGGCCAGAGTCCGCTCAGCACAATGAGAGCCCCGCACACCAGAAAGGCCCCGATTGCGGCCCCGAAGTCGTCCGTGACCGCACCGGCCGCCACGAGCAGGGCCGCGCCAGGTGTCGACCAGGCGAAAGAAATCGGCACCTTGAAGTACCAGGGCAGGGCGATGCAGACGGCACCGACCAGCACGCAGAGAGCGAGCAGGCCCGACGCAGCCTGGGCATCCGTTGCACCCACGGCGCGTAGCCCTGCGAGCACGAGAACGAAGGAACTCGCGAACCCGGTCACGGCCGCTACGATACCGGTCGCCACCGGTTGGAGAATTCCCCTCATTCCCGACCGCCTGGTCGCCGGTCGAACCACCGTTGGTCGAGGCGCGAGGCACGAGCGATCGAGACCCGGCGAGACAGTCCTGCAAGCCGAGCTCGGCAAGAGGATCGACTCGCGTGGTCTCGATCGCTCCTTCGTCGCGCCTCGACCGGCGGGACCGTAGCCAGCTCGACCAGCGGAGAACCTAGGCGGACTTGTCTTCGCGCAGTTCCGAGTGCAACACGAGGGTAGGCGCCGCGTTGTTCAACACGGAGTCGCGCGTGATGATGACCCTGGCCACGTCTTCACTCGACGGAACCTCAAACATGATCGGTCCGAGCACCTCTTCCATGATGGCGCGCAGTCCACGGGCTCCGGTCTTGCGGAGCACAGCGAGGTCGGCAATGGCCTCGAGTGCTGGCTGTTCGAAGTCGAGTTCGACCCCGTCGATTTCAAACATACGCTGGTACTGGCGCACGAGGGCGTTCTTCGGCACAGTCAGAATCTGCATGAGAGCGACCTGGTCAAGTTGAGTGACCGTTGTCACGACAGGCAGTCGACCGATGAACTCAGGAATCAGGCCGAATTTGTGCAGGTCTTCCGGGAGCACCTCGCTGAAGAGGTTCACGTCGTCGCCCTTGCTGTGCAGCGGGGCTCCGAAGCCGATCCCCTTCTTTCCGGCGCGGGAGGAGATGATGTCTTCGAGGCCGGCGAAGGCGCCGGCCACGATGAACAACACGTTGGTCGTGTCTACCTGGATAAATTCCTGATGCGGGTGCTTGCGCCCGCCCTGCGGCGGAACCGACGCGACAGTTCCTTCGAGAATCTTGAGCAGGGCCTGCTGCACGCCCTCACCAGACACATCGCGGGTGATCGACGGGTTCTCGGCCTTGCGGGCGATTTTGTCGATCTCGTCAATGTAGATGATGCCGGTCTCGGCGCGCTTTACGTCGTAGTCGGCGGCCTGGATGAGTTTGAGGAGGATGTTCTCCACGTCTTCACCGACGTAACCGGCCTCGGTCAGCGCCGTGGCGTCGGCAACGGCGAACGGAACGTTGAGTTTCTTGGCCAGGGTCTGGGCGAGGTAGGTCTTGCCGCAGCCCGTGGGCCCGATCAGAAGGATGTTGGACTTGGCGATCTCGACGTCGTCGTGGATCGCATCCGCTGCCGTGAGGGTTGCACGCGAGCGAACACGCTTGTAGTGGTTGTAGACGGCCACGGCGAGGGCGCGCTTGGCAGGCTCCTGACCGATGACGTATTCCTCGAGAAAACCGAAGATTTCCTTGGGCTTGGGGAGGTCGAACTCACTCGTTCCCTCTTCGGCGCCGGCCTCAGCGAGACGTTCCTCGATGATCTCGTTGCACAACTCGACGCATTCGTCGCAAATGTACACGCCAGGGCCCGCTATGAGCTGCTGCACCTGCTTCTGGCTCTTTCCGCAGAATGAGCACTTGAGCAGGTCGGCGCTTTCGCCTATTCTGGCCATGAGTCAGCCTCCTCCATCGGTATCGCTGCAATTGAGCCTAGCCTGTGCCCACGACACTTGCGCGCAGGTGAAACACAAAGCGAAACGGCGCGCCCCCGAAGGTGACGCGCCGTTCGCATGATTCTGAAGCGGATGCTATTTGACGAGCATCGGCAGGTTCTTGCGGCTGGTGAGAACCTGGTCGATCAGGCCGTAATCGAGAGCCTCTTTGGCATTGAGGATCTTGTCGCGGTCGATGTCCTTGTTGACCTGCTCAACACTCTTGTTGGAGTGGTGGGCGAGAGTTTCTTCCAACCAGACGCGCATACGCATGATCTCGGCGGCCTGAATCTCGATGTCCGACGCCTGTCCGCCACCCTGGCCACCCACGGAGGGCTGGTGGATGAGGATTCGGGCGTTCGGGAGCGCCAGGCGCTTGCCCGCCGTTCCTCCGGCAAGCAACACGGCGGCAGCAGATGCCGCCTGGCCGAGGCACACCGTCATCACGTGCGGACGAATGTACTGCATCGTGTCGTAGATCGCTGTCATGGCCGTGAACGAACCACCGGGCGAGTTGATGTACATCGTGATGTCGCGGTCGGGGTCCTGGCTCTCGAGCACGAGGAGCTGGGCCATGACATCGTCAGCCGAGGCGTCGTCGACCTGCACACCGAGGAAGATGATGCGGTCCTCGAAGAGCTTCGCGTAGGGGTCCTGACGCTTGTATCCGTATGCCGTGCGCTCTTCGAACGTCGGCAGGATGTAGCGGGACTCAGGCATGTTCTTGGTAGAGGCACCCATGGAGCTGTAGGCGTTCGAACCACCGAATGTGGGCATATTCATCATTATTTTTCCTGTTCGCTTCGGCGGACTACTTGGTCTCGGCGGTGGCTGTGCCGCCGCCGCCCGTGACGTCGGTCGCAGAGGCGCGCAGGTGGTCGACGAACCCGTACTCGAGGGCTTCCTGGGCGCTGAACCAGTTGTCGCGGTCACCGTCGGCGTTGATCTGCTCGACGGTCTTTCCGGTCTGCGACGCGGTGATCTCAGACAGACGCTGCTTCATGTCGAGGATGAGTCGAGCCTGAGTCTGGATGTCGGCAGCCGTGCCGCCGAATCCGCCGGAGGGCTGGTGCAAGAGCACGCGGGCGTTCGGCGTGATGTACCGCTTGCCCTTCGTGCCCGACGTGAGGAGCAGCTGGCCCATCGAGGCCGCCATTCCGATGCCCACAGTGACGATGTCGTTGGGTACGAACTGCATCGTGTCGTAGATCGCCATGCCGGCGGTAATGGAGCCGCCGGGAGAGTTGATGTACAGGAAGATGTCGCGCTTCGAGTCTTCTGCCGCAAGCAGCAGGATCTTGGCGCAGATCTCGTTGGCGTTTTCATCCCGAACCTCTGAGCCGAGCCAGATGATGCGGTCCTTCAGCAGTCGGTCAAAAACACCGGTGTTTGGTGTCGGGTCGGCCATTTCGCGCTCCGTTTCAGTTGTCGCTACCTGATAAATGTATCTGAGCAAGCCAGCGAAAACGGCCGTGTTCGCCCTCGGCAGATTGCACGTGCCCCACACGCCTCCCACCGCCGCAAAATCGACGGAGATCCCGTCCACAAACAGCCCTCTGGAGCCGTTTCAGCCCCAATTGGTCTGAAATCTCCGTCGATTTCGCAGGGAGAGGGGCGGACGGATGACGAAAGGGCCGGATGTCGCATGATATCCGGCCCTTTCTGCATACGAGGAGTGCTACTTGGCGGCAGCGTCCTCGGTCGGTGCCGCTTCTACGGCCTCGGCCGCGGCATCCGTCGTCTCGGTCTCGTCCGCGGCACCGATGATCGGAGCGGTGAACTCGGCGAGGTCAACGGGCTTGCCGTTGGAGTCGACGACCTCGGCCTTGCCCAGGGCGATGGCGAGGGCCTTGTTACGGGCAACCTCGGCCACCATCGACGGGATCTGACCGTTGGTGTTGAGCGTCTGCACGAACTCGCTCGGGTCCATTCCGTACTGGCTGGCGCCCTGGATCAGGTACTGCGTGAGCTCGTCCTGGCTCACCTTGACCTGCTCGGCTTCGGCGATCGTGTCGAGCAGGATCTGCTGACGGAACGTCTTCTCGCTGGCTTCGGTGACCTCGGCGCGGTGCACGTCGTCTTCGAGGCGGCTCTCGCCCTCGAGGTGACGGTTCACCTCGTCTTCGATGATCGCGGCGGGGAGCGGAACCTCGACGGACGCGAGGAGGCTCTCGATCAGACGCTCGCGCGCCTGGCCACCCTGGCCGAAGACCTTCGAGCGCTCAACCTGTGTCTTGAGGCTCTCGGTGAGCTCGGCGATGGTGTCGAACTCGCTGGCGATCTGGGCGAAGTCGTCGTCGGCGGCGGGAAGCTCTCGCTCCTTGACGGCGATGACGGTGATCGTGATCTCGGCGGTCTCACCCTCGTGGTCTCCGCCCATGAGGTCGGAGTTGAAGGTGGTGGTCTCGCCGGCGCTGAGGGAGTCAAGCGCCTCGTCGATGCCGGCGATCAAGTCGCCGGAGCCGACCTCGTAGGAGATGCCTGCCGCGGTGTCGACCTCGGTGCCGTCAATGGCGGCAATCAGGTCGATCTGGGCGAAGTCGCCGGTCTTGGCGGGACGCTCGACGGTGATGAGCGTGCCGAAGCGGCTGCGCAGCTTGTCGAGTTCCTCGGCGACCTCGTCGTCGTTCACCTCGACGGCGTCAACCGTGAGCTTGATGCCGTCGTAGGACGGGATCTCGATCTCGGGGCGAACATCGACCTCGATGGCCAGCAGAAGGTCTCCGGAGAAGTCCTTGTCACTGGGCCATTCGACGATGTCGGCCTCTGGACGACCGAGGGGACGCAGCTTGTGCTCCTCGACGGCCGTGCGGTAGAAACCGTCGAGGCCCTCGTTGACGGCGTGCTCAAGCACGGCCGACTTACCGACGCGCTGGTCGATGATGGGCGGCGGAACCTTGCCCTTGCGGAAACCGGGGATATTGATGTCCTCGGCAATGTGCCCGTAGGCGTGGGTGATGGCTGGCTTCAGCTCGTCGGGGCTCACCGTGATGGTGAGCTTCGCGCGCGTGGGGCTCAGTTTTTCGACCGTGGACTTCACTCGGGACTCTCCTGTGTATTGAAACGGTGTGCTGCGGGTAATGTCGGGGCGACAGGAATTGAACCTGCGACTTCTCGCCCCCAAAACGAGCGCTCTACCAAGCTGAGCTACGCCCCGGATCCTGTTCGACCCGTTGGTACTGAAATGCTGGGGAACCAAACTGCCCACAGGCAGATTGACCTCAGCCAGTCTAATGCACGGCTTTCGGCCGCATGCGCCCGCACTGGCATCCGCCACCCTGTTTCGTGTACTACGCTGTTCGAGTGCCCAACATTACGGGCCTGGGGATGTAGCTCAATGGTAGAGCCTCAGTTTTCCAAACTGATGGCGCGGGTTCGATTCCCGTCATCCCCTCCACATTCCGCGGCTAGAAGAACGCGTCAGCTATGTTCAGCGCCGCCGGTGTCATCAACACGATGAACAGCACCGGCAGGATGCAGAAGATCAGCGGGAACAGCACCTTCACGGGCACCTTCATAGCCTTCTCTTCGGCTGCCTGCCTGCGCTTGACGCGCATCTCCTGGGCCTGCACGCGCAGTACATCCGCGATGGCGATTCCATAGGCATCCGCTTGCACAACCGATCGGGCGAACCGGCGCAGATCCGGTGACGACGTGCGACCGGCCAGCTCGTGGTAGGCATCCCGGCGGCTGAGTCCCATGCTCATGTCTTGCAGCGTGCGGATCAGCTCCCCCGCGAGGGGACCCCTGCCCGAGGTTCCCACCTTCGCCATCGCTGCCTCGAAGCCCAGGCCCGCCTCGACCGAGATGGTCATCTGATCCAGGGTGTCGGGAAGTTCGAGTTGGATCTTCTCCTGACGTTCCTGCGCCCTGCTGTACAGCAGGAGGTCGGGAACGAAGAAGCACAGTGCCAGGAGGGCCGTGCCCAGCAGCAGGCGCACCGGCACGGGGTCTGCGGCGATCCACAGTCCCGCGAGCACCAGGCCCAGAACCGTGAGGATCGGCTTGACGAGGAGCATCCGTTCGATCGTCCACCCGACCGGCCGGCCCGCAAGGGCAAGCTGGCGTTCGAGAATATCGAGGTACGCGGGCGGGGCCAGCCTGCGAACCGCGAGTGCCAGCGTCTGGGTCATATTTCGCGGGACGTTACCCCCGGGAGCGGATGCTCTGAGCGGTCGCCCGGCGGCCACCAGGATGCCGACCAGGGCACCCGTGCCACTGGACACGGCCGCGGCGGCCAGAAGAGCGAGTGCATACATCGACATACTCCTAAAACTTGACTCTGACGGCGGCCATCATCCACATCGACCCCACCGCCATCAGGACAACGGCGACCACGAGGGCGACATAACCCCAGATGCTCACGAAGAAGCCGGCGAAATAGGTCGGCTGCGCCAGGAGAAGAAATAAGAACACTCCGACGGGCAGCAGCAGAAGCACCCAAGCTGACATCTTCCCTTCCGCGCTGAGCGCACTCACCTGGCGCCGGATCTGGTTGCGCTCGCGGATGGTGCGGCCCACCTGATCGAACACGTCGGAGAGCCTTCCGCCCACCTCCCGGTTGATGGCAATCGCCTGGGCGACCCACTGAAAGTCCTCGTTGCGCATACGCACGGCGGTGGCTTCCAGCGCGTCGGTGAGGTCCCTGCCGAGCCGCGTCTCGTTCACGACTCGCGCGAATTCCTGGCTTGACGGCTCCTCGGCCTCATGGGATACAGCGTCGATCACGCGCAGCAGGCTGTGCCCTGAACGGAGTCCGCCCGCCAGGAACATGAGGGTGTCGTCCAACTGGTTGGCGAATCTGGCCCGGCGTCGGCTCGTGCGCACAGAAAGCAGCACGGAGGCCCCCACCGGGGACAGTGCGGCGAACACACCCATCAGCACCACGGTGGCGACGACCCCCTGCGCAACCAGCATGCCACACCCGGCGAGAACCACGGCCGCACACAGCACCATCAGCATGAAGGAGGGCGGATTCATCCGAATATTCGCCTGTTCCAGGCGCGCCGCATCGAACGGGGTCGCGCGCCGACGGCTGATGACACCGTCGATCATGCTCACAGTGCGATCGGTCACGCGTGACAGCTGCGAGACGTGCACGGCGCCGACCGCGCGCCGTCTGGACAGCGACACCCGCGGTGCGGGTGGCCAGACGACAACGAAGACCACAACGAGCATGGCCAACAGAGCCAGCGCGTACCCCGCGTAGACGAGCATGTCGCTCACCTGACACCACGCCCCGGCGTCCGACCGGTGGCCACGGATCCGAAGATCTCCGGCGGAACATGAATCCCCAGGTCCTGGAACCGATCCGCGAAGCGCGGACGGATGCCTGTCGCCTGCGCGTGCCCGAGGAAACGCCCCCCAGGGTCGACGCCGGCGGCATAGTCGAAGGTGAAGGCATCCTGCAGGGTGACGATGTCGCCCTCCATCCCCTGCACCTCAGTGATGTGAGTCACGCGCCGAGTGCCGTCCTTGAGCCGCGAAATCTGCACGATAACGTCGACGGCCGATGTGATCTGCTCCCGCACTGCCCGGAGAGGCAGGTCCATGCCCGCCATCAGCACGAGCGTTTCCAGGCGTGCAATCGCGTCGCGGGGAGTATTGGCATGCACTGTCGAGAGTGACCCGTCGTGACCGGTGTTCATGGCCTGCAGCATGTCGAGGCTCTCGCCGCCACGACACTCTCCGATCACGATTCGGTCGGGGCGCATCCGCAGGGAGTTGCGCACGAGGTCACGAATGGTTATTTCCCCCTTGCCCTCGATATTCGACGGGCGTGCCTCGAGTCGAACGACGTGTCCCTGTTGGAGCTGCAGCTCCACCGCATCCTCGATCGTGACGATGCGCTCGTCGGCGGGGATGAAGGAGGACAGCACGTTGAGCAGTGTTGTCTTTCCGGTGCCGGTCCCCCCCGAGACGATGATGTTGAGGCGAGCCTTCACGCACGCCTCGAGCAGGGTGGCCATGTCGGCCGTCATCGTGCCGAACCCGATCAGGTCGGAGATCGTGAAAGGGTCCCTGGAGAACTTGCGAATGGTGAGCGCAGAGCCGTTGACGGCGAGCGGCGGGATGATCGCGTTCACCCTGGAGCCGTCGGCAAGTCGCGCATCGACCATGGGCGAGGACTCGTCGATGCGCCGCCCGACCTTCGTGACGATGCGTTCGATGACGCGGCGGAGCTGCTCCTCCGACGTGAAGCTCGCATCGCTATGCTGCAGGCGCCCGCCGCGTTCGACGAAGATCTGGTCTGGCCCGTTCACCATGATTTCAGTGATCTCCGGGTCGTCGAGCAGGGGCTCAAGCGGGCCGAATCCGAGCACGTCGGCATCGATTTCGCGAATCAGGCGCGCCCGTTCCTCCGAGGTCAGGGGAACCTGGTCCCGCGCGACGATCTCGACCAGCTCCGCACGGGCATACGAGTGCAGCTTCTCCTCTGTGAGGCTCGAGTCGTTCATGCGCGAGCCGATTCGCTCGAACAGCTCCTGGGCCGCTCGTTCCTTGAGCTCCGCGAGAGCGTGCCGCGGAGCCGTCGCCGCCGGCGGCTCGCCTGGCGGGCCGGACCGGGTCCCGATGGGCTTCGGCGTCGTTTCGATCGCTGACAGAACGGATGCCGATGGCGTGGCCTCTGCGGGTCGGGCGGCGAAATCCGAGTCGGCCGGACGCGTGCCCCGGCCCCGCAGGGCGTCCATGCGGTCGGTGAGTTTCATGGGCGGAACGTCCTCCTTTTCAGCAGACCGTGCGGGTTGACCGTGGGCCGGCCGACGCTCGGAAGCCCCCCGCACCGGGCGATGAGGGCGAGGAGCGCCCGTGCCGCCGGCGTTCGCGGGTTCGCCTCGATCACGGCGACACCGCGGTTCGTGCAGATCGCTACCGATCGCGACCGGGGAATGCTGACGTCCACGGCCATGCCGAGAGTGGCCTCCACGTCGACGCGCCCGATTCCGCTCTGGTTGTCGACGAGGTTCACGACGATATGGCGTGCGGGCGGCGTGATTCCCAGGCTCGTCAGCACGCCCAGCTCGGTGCCGAGGGCGCGCACGCTCGGTACAGCCTGGGCGCACACGGCAACGCCATCCGTGGCCCCCTCTATCATGGCCAATGTGTGCTCGCCCAGTCCCGGAGAGGTGTCCACGATGACGAATCGAAAGATCTCGCGCAGCTGGTCGATGAGGTGGGCCAGCTGCCGGCCCGTGACTCGGTCACCGTCGACGGGGGACGCGGCCCCGCATACTACGTAGAACCCGCCGGGGTGCAGGGTGAGCATCGTCTTGAGCAGCAGGGCATCCGCGGTGGGCGCCGGCCCGACCAGGTCCGGAAGGGTGTGGACCGGATGGAGGTCGAGCACGGTCGCCACATCGCCGAACTGCACGTCAGCGTCGACCAGCACGACAGCGAGCGGGGCGGCCCGGGCCAGGCCGACAGCGAGGTTCGCGGCGATCGTGCTCTTGCCCACGCCGCCCCGCGGCGAAAACACCGTGATCACGCGAGCGGATGTCGGTGTGTCGCTCGGCGCCCCGGCGGTTTCGTTCAGGACGACGGTGCTCACGGGAAGACGACGCCACCGTCGACCGAGCGCGATCCGGTCTCGTCGGCTTCCTCTGGTTCCAGCGTGAGCCAGACACTACCGAACTGCTGACCCCAGACCAGGGTTTCCACGTCGGCGGTACTGCGGGCCAGGGTGACCATGAGGGTGGCGACCGGATCCGTCGACGTGGCCGAGGCATCCGCTTCGCTCGCCCCAGGCGTGACCGACGTTCCCGGCTGCACCCTAAGAACAAGCACCTTGTGGAAGACCTGGCGCGTCACCGGCAGGTCCGTGCCGCTGCGGTCCACCGTGGCAGAGATCAGCACACCCACGGTGTCGCCGGCTACGATCTCGCCGCCGACCACGTTCTGCGCGGGGAGGGCAACTGTCACGGCCTGCATGCCCTGCGGCACCGGGACGCCGCCGCGCACGGTCCGGCTCGCCGGGTCGATGAACCGGCTCCCGAGCAGCTGCTCCCCCGGCATGAGGGCAACATCGCTCACGAGGCCGGTGAGGTCGGCCAGATCGCTCACCCGACCGGGCACGGCGGCAAGGGCTGGGATCTGCTTCACGGCCACGAGCTCGCCAAGGTCCGCGGCCGGTGTGCCCGCGGGGATCTCCGTCGTCACGACGAACGAGGGCACAAAGGCGGCACCGTCAGCGGCCCGGGCGTCGCCGCCGTTCACATAGCCGGTCAGGATGACCGCGCCGCCGAGGGCGATGACAATGGCAAGAAGGGCACCGAGGAGTCGGAATTTCATTGTGGTCCTATTTCGTGAGGCGGATTGCGGATGCGCCGAGGTCGGGTCCATCCAGGTCGGTGATCGAGCCGTCGAGGGAAACCCAGTCCACGAAGAAGCCCTGCACCCCCCGGCAGGACCCTGTGCAGCTCGGCGCCGATGGGTCGGCGTGGTATCGTCCGGAGGCACCGCCACCGGAGAAGTTCCACCCGGTGACAGTGAAGGCCGCGAACCCGTACACGTGGTACCAGGCGCCGGAGCCTGACCCGCCCGCGCCGTCGTAGACGGGGATCAGGATGGTCTGCCCCAGGAGGCCGGCAAGAGTCGAATCGCACGCGGCGAGATACTCGTTACCGGAGTCGGACGCGGTGCGTCCCACAGCGGAATCTACGAACATGCCACACTCACCCAGTGTGGGAACGAGCCAGCCGAAACCTCCGGGAACCGCCGCCCCCGACGGGGAGGTGCAGTTCGCCGTTGTGCCGAAGTCGAGAAGCACGCGGGCACCGCTGACATGACCGGGCACATCGCAGACAGACAGCGCGAGGGGCAGCGCCACCCGGGCAGCCCCCGGATAGCCCCATTCCGCCGTGGCCGCGGCTCGAACGGACGAGGAATCGTGCCCGATGAACGTGGCGAAGGGATGGCTGATGGTGGCGGCGCCAGTAGCCGCCACCCGCGTGCTCGTGGTGACGGTCACCGTGCGGGTTGCCGGAAAGGTCGGAGTGAGGGCGGTCGCTGCCCCGTCGTTCGCGTTCGCGTCGGCGTAACTCGACGCGATCGACGCCGCTTCGCCGCAGCCCACGCCCGCGCATTCCTGGGCGATCGCGAGGGCTGCGGCATCCGCGCCGTTCTGCAGCTGCGCCCGTTCAGCGTAGAGCGCGCCCACATCGAGAGCGATCGCCATGAAGCCGAGCAGCGGGATCAGCAGCAGGGCGAACATGACCGAGGACGAACCCTCGTCGCCGCGCAGGCGATGCATCACCCGCCGCATCGCATGGCCCCCGTTCCGCTGAGTGTGAGGTTGGGGCCGAACCAGCCGGTCATGAGGGCCACGTCGTAGGTGATTCGAACGTGCACGGTGTCTCCGGCCGCGCAGGTGGGGCTGGGGGTGATTGCGATCTGTGCGCCCGTGATGGCGGGGGTGACGGAGGGGGCGGCGGCGCTCGCCGCGGCGCGGGCGACGGCGGGGCTTTTCTCGATCGCCATCACCCTGGCGCCTTCGCGCGCGGCGTTGGTGAGTGAGATCTGCACGTTGTAGAGCCGGCTGAATTCCATCAGTCCGAATACGAGCAGCAGCAGCACCGGCAGCACAAGCGCGAATTCGAGGGCGGCGGCGCCACCGTCGTCGCGCAGGCGTCGGAGACGCAGCATGGGGTGCCCTTCGGGTGGAGTGGAACGGCGGAAGGCAGCGACCGTTCTTGCGGTCGCTGCCGTCCAACCGGGCAGAAATGCGGGTCGACTAGGCCGTCGTCTTGATCTTGGTTCCGACGACGTCGAACATCGCGTCGAGGTTTGTGCCGATCAGCGCGACCGCGGCGATGATCACGACGGCGATGAGGGAAACCATGAGGCCGTATTCCACCGCGGTGGCGCCCTCGTCTTCCGTGCGCATGCTGTTGATGAGTGCCTGGGCCTTGGTGAAGAGCTTCATGGTGCATTCCCGTTCTGTGTGGCGCCGGTAGTGGATGCCCGGTCGATAGGGAAAAGTTATGCCGCTCACGGAATACAGCCGTAGTCCCACTATGGGTGCCAGTGGTTTTTTGGGATCTGCGCCTGATCAGCTGAGGTATATTCACCTGATCAATGGGAAAAAATCGCCTATTTTAGTGAGGCATTCTCGTATGCAATCTGAGGAATACTCGAGGGATCTCAACGCCCTGTTTTACTGGGATGCGGGGTGCTCCGGTCTCCGTGCTCATGGTCGCTCCCGGGCTGAACGATCGGCCCGCGTGGCGTGCCGGCCGCGCGCCCGTCAACTCTTCCCTGGTTCTACGGAGGTCACCTGGGGCGATTCTCGCGCCCTCTATACAGAACTGTCCACCCCCACAAGACGGGCGGCGGATCGCCGGCCGTCAGTGGCTGTGCGCCGTGTCGAAAACCCGGGGACCGCTCCCGATCGAGCCCGGTGCGCTCTGCGCCGCGGGCGGGCTGCCGGCCGTTTCGCCAGGCTCGACCACGACAAATTGACCCATCATGCCGGCGTCTTCGTGCGCGAGCATGTGGCAGTGGTACATGTATGGGAAGTCGGGATCGGTGTCGGAACCGAACTGCATGATGAGTTCATAGCGAGTGCCGGGCTCGAGGTAGATGGTGTCTTTCCATCCCGACAGTTCGGGAGGTGGCGGCCCACTTCCCACCCGCAAAATCTGGAACTGCACGGCGTGTACATGAAAGTTGTGCGGCATCGGCATCGTGTTCTCCACGGTCCAGACCTCTGTAGAGTCGGCCGTAATGGTCTCGTCAATGCGTCCCATATCCATCAGGCGGTTGTTGATGTTCATGCCGTTGAGTACGAAGGACCGTTGCTGGCTCGCGTCACTCTGAGCGAGCCTGTCTGCGGGCACCAGGGCGTCGGGCACGGTTCCGACGGCGGCGAGCGCATCTGCCGCGCGCAGCTCGAGAACGTCGAGCGTGTCTGCGCCGGCATTCTGCTCGTTCACACGGGCCGAGAGACCGAGTTCCGGCGGGGTGGACTGAAGTGTCACGGTCTCTCCAGGCACCATGTTCACGAGAACCTCCGCCCGCTCCCCCGGTGACAGGCGGATGCCGTCCATCGGCGCAGGCGCCTCCAGCAGGCCGCCGTCGGTCGCGATCAGGTCGAAGGCACGGGAATCGTCGAAGCCGAAGTTGTAGACCCGCGAACTGGAGGCGTTGAGCAGCCGCAACCGCACAACATCCGTCGTCACGTCCTGGTACGGACCGAGCGTGCCGTTCACGAGCACCTGGTCGCCGAGCGGGCCGATGTAGCCGCGCACGTCGGTGGCGATTTGACCGGCGTCATCGAAGCGGCGGTCCTGAACCATGACGGGGATGTCGTCAACTCCGTACTCGGCGGGCAGGTTCAGGGCCCGCTCCGCGTCGTCGTGCAGAATGATCATGCCGGCGAGCCCCATTTCCACCTGGTGCTCCGTCTCACCGTTGGCGTGCGGGTGATACCAGAGGGTGGCGGCGGGCTGCTCGATGGTGAAGTCGGGGTGCCAGCTGTCTCCGGGTGCCACGAGCTGGTGCGGGCCACCGTCCATGCGGGCCGGCAGGTGCATGCCGTGCCAGTGCACCGTGGTGGCCTCCGCGAGGTCATTGGTGACGTTTATCTGCACGTGCTCGCCCCGGTCGGCCACAATCGTGGGCCCCAGATAGCTCTGCCCGTACCCCCAGGTGTCAGTGTCGACTCCGCTGCTGAACTCAGTCGACCCGGCCTGGGCGGTGAGATCGAAGGAGCGGGTGCCATCGGCGTCGACGGTCGAGGGGGCGAGCGGAGGAATGAGCAGGGGGTTCGCGAAGTCCACCGTGCCGACGGTGTTCATCACGCCGGCACCAGGGTCGCCGGCACACCCGGCCAGGGTCAGGGCGATCGCGGCCAGTCCGGCCACGGTGATGGCGGTCGATCGCGGGCGGCGCGTGCGAGCGTTCACCGTCATAGCGCATTGTGGGTGAATCGGCCGGCGAGCAGGGTGGCGGCCACCGGCATCCGCCTCACGTCGTCGACGGATGCCGTGAGCGGGTCGATCTCGCACACCGCGAGGTCGGCCGCATCGGCGACGGCGATGCGGTGACGCCCACGAGCGGATGCTGCAAGTCCGGCCTGCCGGCTAATGGACTGCTCGGGATGCCACGGCTGCCGCCCATCGCGGCTGCGACCGACGGCGGCTGCGAGGGCGACCCACGGGTCGAGCGGGGCAACCGGGGCGTCGGAGCCGAGGGCGAGGGTGGCCCCGGCGCGCAGCAGGCTCGCGAGTGGGAAGGCCCGCTCGGTGCGGCCCGCCCAGTAGTGGTCGGCCACGTCGCGGTCGTCCATTGCGTGCTCTGGCTGCACGCTCGCCACGATACCGAGGCTGGCGAAGCGCGCTACATCGGCGTCGGCGAGCAACTGCGCGTGCTCGATGCTGCCCCGACACCCGATGGCTTCGAAGGCGTCGAGGGCGAGACGGTTGGCGTGGTCGCCGATGGCATGCACGGCCGGTGTCAGTCCCGCGCGCGAGGCCGTGAGCATGCGCTCGAGCAGTTCGTTCTGCGGCACTGTCAGCAGCCCGTGACCGGAACCGTTCGGGTAGTCCTCGAAGCAATACGCCGTGCGGGTGTTGAGGGAGCCGTCGGTGATCACCTTGTACGGGCCCACACGCAAGAGCCCGCCGGTGCCCGGCACCGGGTCGCCGGAGCGCAGGCCCAGCCCAATTGCCCGATCAAGATGCTGGCTGTACACACCGAAATCCACTCGCAGAGAGTCGAACCCGCTCGCGAATCGCCTCGTCCAGGGGTCGAGGTTCCAGGTCATCTCGAGGTCGACGACGCCCACCACGCCACGCCCCGCTGCCGCACGAGCGGCATCGTGCACCCAGGCATCTGTCTGGGCGTCGGAAACTGTGTCGAGTGCCCGCACCACGTCGAAGGCCTGCTCTTCCTGCAGCAGCCCCGTGGGGTGCCCGGCAAAGCCGTAGCGCACCAGGGCCGCCGAGTTGAGCCAGCAGCTGTGCAGGTCGCCGCTGATGAGCACGACGGGGGTCGAACCCGACACAGCGTCGAGCACTCCCCTCGTGGGCTCGTCGTTCCACAGCCCATCGCGAAAGCCCGAACCGACGAATGTCTCCGCCCCCTCGACACACGGCTGTGCCACAGCGGATGCCGACAGCATCCGTTCGCCCACCATGACGGCCGCCTCCGCCGCGCTGGCCGCGCGGGAAAGATCGAGCCTGCGAGCAGTCTGCGCCCATTGGGTGAAGTGCACGTGGTTGTCCCAGAGTCCGGGGATGATCCACCGTTCGCCCAGCTGCACCGTGTGGTCGGCCCGTTCGGTGGGCGCGATGTACCCGATACGGGAGATCTGACCGTCGACGACCTGAACGTCGACGATGTCGTCGCTGCCGGGCAGGCGCGCGCCGCGCAGAATCAGGCTTGGCATGACGGGCACCAGTAAAGTTTGCGGGCGGACATTTCTTCGATCACGATGTGGGTTCCGCAGACGCGGCAGGGCAGCCCCTCGCGCTTGTACACCCAGTGCCTGTCGGCTCTGTTCTTCATGGCGCTCACGTAGTCGGAACGACCGAGGTCGTCCATGGTCATCATCTGACCGGTTTCGACACCGATGTGCAGGAGGTGGGCCCAATCCTGCCAGAGGGCTCGAACGGCTTCGTCGCTCAGCACCTTGCCTGGGGTGTGAGGATTGATGCCGGCTCGAAAGAGCATCTCGGCTCGATAGACGTTACCGATGCCGCTGACCACGGCCTGGTCCATCAGCAGACGGCCGATCGGGGTGGGCTTGCGCCGAATCACGCTCGTGAAACGTTCCTCGGCCTCCGGGCCGCTGTCGAGTTCGGGATCCGGCCCGAGTCGGTTCATGGCCACGAGGGTCTGGGCGGGGTTGAGCACCACGCAGGCTGTGGGGCCGCGGAGGTCGGCGCACACGGTGTCGGTGAGCAGGCGCACCCGCACCTGGCCGATCGGCTCTGGCGGAAATGTCTCGAGGTGGTTGAGTTCCTTTTCCTGCTCGGACATTCGCACCCTGGTGCGCCGCGGCGCGCCGATGCTGTGCAGCGAGTTCTCGCCGGCCGTGTCGAGCACGGCCTCGTCGAGGATCGTTCCCCGCTGGTTGGTCTGGCCCATGCGGCCGTTCGCCGAGGCGATCGTGGCGTCGAGCAACAGGTCGCCCGTGAAATCCCAGGCGCCGTAGAGGCCCAGATGGATGCGCAGCCAGAGGTCGTGGTCGAACTCGAGGAACATCTGCTTGCCGATGGCGCGGGCATCCGTCAGGGTGCGCCCGTTGAGAACGGCCGCGCCCTCCACGAAACGCCCCTGCGGCGACGACAGCCGAACGGTGTGGCCGACAAAGTTGCGTTGGAACTGGCGCGTGATGCGGTGGACGGAATGACCCTCAGGCACGGTTAGTGTACGACGCCCTTGCCCGCGATGTCCCCGGTGGTTTCGTACTCGGCCAGCTGATTGATGCGGCGCGCGTGGCGCTCTTCGTCGGAGAACGGCTCGGCGATGAAGGCATCGATGAAGTCCGTCGCCTCTTCGATGGTGTGCTCGCGCGCGCCGATCGATATCACGTTGGCGTCGTTGTGCTCTCGGGCGAGACGCGCGGTGCTGAGATTCCAGACGAGCGCGGCGCGCGCGCCGGTTACCTTGTTGGCCGCCATCTGCTCGCCGTTGCCCGAGCCGCCGAACACCACGCCGAGGGCTTCGATGCCCTGTTCCCGGTCGTTGACCACGGCCTGCGCGGCATTGATGCAGAAGGCCGGGTAGTCGTCGAGCGCGTCATAGCTCGTGGGCCCGTGGTCGATGACCTCGTGGCCTGCGGCGCGCAGGTGCTTGATCAGGTGATTGCTGAGGTCCAGACCGGCGTGGTCCGTGGCGATATGGATGCGCATAAGAGCAGTCTATTTACGTACGGGGCACAGCGGCGACGGGGGTGAGGTCGAAATTCGGTTCGCGGGTGCGGCTGCGCTTCAACTCAAAGAATCCGTCGAAGCTCGCGGCGGCGACGATTCCGTCCCAGAGGGCGAGTGCCTGGTCTCCCATCGGGGCCGGGGAGATGACGGGGCCGAAGAAGGCCACCCCGTTGATGTCGATCACGGGCGTGCCCACGTCTTGTCCCACCCGGTTGATGCCGTCGAAGTGACTCGCGCGCATCTGAGCGTCGAATTCCACGGAGTCTGCGTGGGCGGCGAAGTCCGCCGGCAGGCCGGCTGCGGCGAGCGCGAGAGGAATCACTTCATCGGGATTCGTGTTACCGCCAAGGTGGATCTCGGCGCCGAGAGCGTCGTACAGGGCCTTGACCATCGGCTGCCCGTGCAGCTCCTGTGCCGCCTGGGCAAGTCGGGTGTACTTGAGGGCCCTCGGGAAGAAGGCGCGATATTCCTCGCTCACGTCCTGGTCTTCGTTGAGCACGGCGAGGCTCATGACGCGCCACTCCACATCGAGGTCACGCAGGCGGGCGACTTCGTCCACCCAGCGGGAGGTCATCCAGGCCCAGGGGCACGAGGGGTCGAACCAAAATTTCACGGAATCAGCCATAGCCACAGCCTAGGCGCAGAATCTGAGTGGGGGTCGATTAGGCGTCTACCCCCCACGCAGGTAGTGTGGACAGGTCAAAAAAATCTGTCACGTGCAGTACAGCTCTACGTCGCAAGCAATTGATCTCCATGGGAGAAACCCAAATGCCCACAGACCGAAGTAAGTCCACATTGAAATCCGGTGCCACCAGCACCGCTGGAAAGTTCACTAAGCCGCTTCTCAGGCGCCGCCTCAAGGTTTCCGACGTCAACGTCGTCGACAAGCCCATCATGAAGCGCGCCCTCGGCGGCACCATTGTCGGTAACACGATGGAGTGGTACGACGTGGGTATCTTCGGATACCTCATCACGACAATGGGGCCGGTATTTCTACCCGAAGCCGACACATCCGTTCAAACTCTCTTCCTTCTCGGCACTTTCGCAGCAACCTTCTTCGCCCGCCCGCTCGGCGGCGTGTTCTTCGGCTGGCTCGGAGACCGAATCGGCCGCCAGAAGGTGCTCGCCACGACCCTCATTCTGATGGCAGCGTCCACGTTCGCCGTGGGCCTGCTGCCTGGCTATGCTCAGGTCGGCGTGTGGGCGGCCGTGCTGCTCGTGTTCGTGAAGCTCGTGCAGGGATTCTCCACCGGTGGCGAGTACGCCGGCGCGACCACCTTCGTGAGCGAGCATGCCCCCGACAGCCAGCGCGGCTACTTCGCGAGCTTCCTCGATATGGGAAGCTACCTCGGCTTCGCTATCGGTGCGGCGCTCGTGTCCATCTTGCAGGTCACTCTCGGTCAGGACGTCATGCAGGACTGGGGCTGGCGCCTGCCGTTCCTCGTGGCAGGTCCACTCGGCATCATCGCTATCTACTTCAGGATGAAGATCGACGAGTCCCCCGCCTTCCAGGCCACGCTCGACGCCCAGGAAGAAGCTAACAAAAACCCTGTCGGCGCCACGGCGGCGACCCCCAAGGGACCGCTCGCCATTTTCAAGGCGTACTGGCGCAACATCATCATTGCGATGATCCTCGTCGCCGCAGCGAACACCGTAGGCTATGCCCTCACCTCGTACATGCCCACGTACCTCACCGAGAACAAGGGATACGACGAACTGCACGGAACGGCGCTGACCATCCCGATCCTGGTGGCGATGGCGCTGTGCATCCCGCTCGCCGGCAAACTATCAGACCGGGTCGGACGTCGTCCAGTGCTGTGGATCGGTGCCATCAGCACGGTTGTGTTGGCGTACCCGGCGTTCCTGCTCATCGGTGTCGGTTCGATCAGTGCCACGCTCTTCGGCCTCGCTCTCATCGCATTCCCGGTCACGTTCTATGTGTCCAACCTGGCGAGCGCGCTGCCGGCGCTGTTCCCGACCGCGAGCCGTTACGGAGCGATGGGTATCTCCTACAACTTCGCGGTGGCCATCTTCGGCGGAACAACGCCGTTCATCATTGCGGCACTTATCGTGTCGACCGGCAACGACATGATGCCGGCCTATTACCTGATGGGCACCTCTCTCATCGGCGCGATCGCGATCTTCTTCCTGAAGGAATCGGCGAACCGGCCGCTTCCCGGCTCCATGCCGAGCGTGAACACCGACGAAGAGGCGGTCGACCTCGTGCGTGACCAGGATGACAACCCGCTGCTGGATCACGATGAGATGCCGTACGACGCGACGTACGAGCCGCCCACGTCGTCTATTCCCGTCCAGGAACCGGCCAAGGTCTAAGCCCCCAGGTCTAAACACCGCGCGTCTTGCGACAAAACGGATGGTCGTCTCCACCTCACCCCGTGGAAACGGCTGTCCGTTTTCTTCGTGAAGCGCTCTCAGCCTGCCCACGTAGAATTCTCTGATGATCACTGCGCCTGACACCGTACCGACTGCCACCCCCGCGGGTGTGGACGAGACGGTCGCCGACGGTGCCGTGACGGTCGCCGACGGTGCCGTGAAGGAGTTCGCCGATTTTCCCGGCCTAGACCCGCACGACATGGCCGTCACCCTCCGCGTCCTCGCGTCCCTCAGCGACGTTGACCCCGAAGATCCCGACTTCGTGACCGTGCGCCAGGCCACCGCGAAGATGTTCAAGTCCGTGAAGATGGCGCGAAGGGGCGAGAAGCGCGCGGCCATCAAGGAGGCAGACCGAGAAGTGATCGCGGCGACGGCTACCGGCGCCCCCACGCGCATCGACGACGAGACCCGCGGGGCCCAGCTTTCCCTCGGCACGACGGCACCCTCCGCCGGGGAGCTGCTGGTGCCGCGAGCCTGCTACATCTGTAAGCAGAAGTACACCCTTGTCGATGCGTTCTACCACCAGCTCTGCCCGAGCTGCGCGCTCATGAGCCACGCCAAACGTGATGCCCGCACGGACCTCACCGGCAAGCGCGCCCTGCTCACCGGCGGGCGCGCCAAGATCGGAATGTACATCGCTTTGCGTCTGCTGCGTGACGGAGCTCACACGACAGTCACCACGCGCTTTCCGCGCGATGCCGTTCGCCGATTCGCCGCGATGCCCGACTCGAAGGATTGGCTGCACCGGCTCCGCATCGTCGGCATCGACCTGCGCGACCCGGCCCAGGTGATCGCCCTCGCCGATTCGGTTGCTGCTCAGGGCCCGCTCGACATCCTGATCAACAACGCGGCGCAGACCGTTCGACGTTCGCGCGGCTCGTACTCCCCCCTCGTGGAAGCCGAAGACTCTCCTCTGCCCGACGGTCCGCTGCCGGAGATAGTGTCGTTCGGTCACACAAACGACGCGCATCCTCTCGCCCTCGCTGCCTCGGTCTCGGGGCACCCTCTTCTCGCCGCGGCCGCTGGTGCGGGCGCCCTGACAGCGGATGACTTCACCCGGCTAGCCCTTGCGGCCGGGTCGAGTTCCCTGGAAAAGCTCGCTGCCGGCACCGCGATCGACGCGGGCGGGCTCGTTCCAGACCTGCACGAGGTGAACAGCTGGACGGCGAACGTTCAAGACGTGGACCCGCTTGAGATGCTCGAGGTTCAGCTGTGCAATACGACCGCGCCATTCCTGCTGGTGAGCCGGCTGCGGGCGTCGCTCACGGCATCCGCTGCCCGCCGAACCTATATCGTCAACGTGTCGGCGATGGAGGGTGTGTTCGGCCGCGGGTACAAGGGACCCGGCCACCCACACACCAACATGGCCAAGGCGGCGCTCAACATGCTCACCCGCACGAGCGCGAAGGAGATGCTCGACGACGGCATTCTCATGACGAGCGTGGATACCGGTTGGATCACGGACGAACGGCCGCACCCCACCAAGATCCGCCTCGCCGAGGAGGGCTTTCATGCCCCGCTTGACCTTGTGGACGGCGCGGCGCGGGTATATGACCCGATTGTGCGCGGCGAGGCCGGCGAAGACCTGTGCGGCGTCTTCCTGAAGGACTACCAGTCCGGCGCCTGGTAGCTAGGCTGTCGGCATGGCCACAGTTATTCTCGTGCGGCACGGCCGCACCACCGCGAATGCCACGGGCATGCTGGCCGGGCGTACCGCTGGCGTGGTGCTCGACCAGGTCGGGCGCGAACAGGCCACGACCACGGGTCTGCGTCTGGCCACGGTTCCCGTCGTCGCACTTGTCTCGAGCCCGCTCGAACGTTGCCTCGAGACATCCCAGCTGATCCTCGATCGCCAGACCGGCATTCTCACGACCACTCTTGAGCCGAACCTCACGGAGTGTGACTACGGCCAGTGGCAAGGGCGTGCCCTCGGTGAGCTCGCCAAGGAGAAGCTCTGGTCCGTCGTGCAGTCCCAACCGTCGGCTGCGGTATTCCCCGGCGGCGAGTCACTGGCGGCGATGCAGGCTCGGTCTGTCGCCGCGATCAGGCGTCTCGACGCGGCGTTCGAGGCCGAGCACGGGCCCGGCGCCGTGTGGGTGGCGGTGAGCCACGGCGACATCATCAAATCAATCGTGGCCGACGCGCTCGGCATGCACCTCGACCTCTTCCAGCGGATTAATATCGGGCCCGCGTCGGTGTCGATCGTGCAGTACGGAACCAGCCGACCGACGGTACACGCCACCAACACGGACGCGGGCGACCTCTCGTGGCTGCGTTCGACCGCCCCGTTGACGGACGCGCCCGTGGGTGGCGGGGCAGGTACTCAGGTGCCGGACACCGCACACTCGTAAAATATCCCCATGCCCACAATCGTCCATAAGTTCGCCTGGCCCGATCGAGTCGTGGTCGGCACCGTCGGTCAACCAGGGTCACGCAAGTTCTACCTGCAGGTTCGCACCCGATCCGACATCGTCAGCATCGCCCTGGAGAAAGAGCAATCGGCTCTGCTGGCCGAAAAGATCGATGAGATCCTCGACCAGCTCATGAATCACGAGGGCAATCCGCTAAGCATTCCGGCCACGACACCTGTCGAACTCGTTGACAACGACCCGCTCGAGCAGCCCGTCGACGAGCAGTTCCGGACCGGAGCCCTCAGCCTGGGCTGGGATCCCTCGACGGCGCAGGTCGTGATCGAGGCGTATCCCCTCGTGGAGTCAGAGGAAGACGCCCCCGACACCGACCCAACCGAACCGGTGGAAATGCTGCTGGTGCGACTTCCGGTCGGTACTGCACGAGCATTTGCCAAGCGCACCCGGGAGATAGTGGGCGCCGGCCGCCCGATGTGCCCCTATTGCGGTGACCCGATGGACCCGGACGGTCACGCCTGCATTCTCGGCGAACACTGATGGCGCGGGAGGCCGACCTTGATGTGACTGAACTCACCCTCAGGGGCCGCATCACCACGGCCTCCAACGCGACCTTCCTCGGGAGCATCGGTGACACAGCGGTCGTCTACAAGCCCATAGCCGGGGAACGGCCCCTGTGGGATTTTCCCGACGGAAACCTCGCGCGTCGGGAGGCCGCCGCATACCTCGTGTCTCAGGCCTTCGGCTGGAATGTGGTTCCCCGCACGTGGTTGCGCAACGGCCCGCGGGGCTTCGGAATGGTGCAACTCTGGAAGGAACCCGACCCGGAGCAGGACGCTGTGGATCTCGTCGACGCGGAGGATATGCCCGACGCGGGGTGGCGCCATGTGCTCGACGGCACGGACGAAAACGGTCGCACGGTCTCACTCATTCACGAGGACTCGCTTGCCCTCCGGCGGATGGCCGTCTTCGACATCGTCGTCAACAACGCCGACCGCAAGGGCGCCCACATCCTGCCGATGCCGGACGGACACCGCCACGGTGTCGACCACGGCCTCACCTTCCACGTCGATCACAAGCTGCGCACGGTGCTCTGGGGCTGGCTCGGCGACGCTCTCACTTCCGACGAGATCGCCGGTATCGACCGCGTGCGCGCGCAGCTCTGTGGCGAGCTCGGTCACACCCTCGCGGAACTGCTGACGCCCGGTGAGATCGACGCCGTGGCGACTCGCTGTGACAGATTGCTCTCCGAAGGGACGTTCCCGGCTCCCGAAGGCGACATGCCCGCCGTACCCTGGCCGATCTTCTAGTCCGACAGTCCCTCGTGGAAGCCGTCGCGTGACAGCCCGAAGGGGAAAAATACCGAGGTCCACGCTTGGCATAGTGGGACTCGTTATGGCGTCACTGCTTCGTCTGATGCGCGGGCGTGGCGTGCGCGTCGACCAGTCGCGTCGATGCCGGTTGCTTCTTCGGCCACACTGTGTGCCCGAGGGCCCACAGCACTTCGATCGAAAGGACCAGGAGGAATACGCTGTTCAGCTCATTGAGCGGGCTGGTTCTGGACTCGGCGTCGACGACCACCGTCAAAAGCCAGATGGTTCCCCAAGCCACGGCTACGGCCAGTGCCGTGCGCGCGACATCCTTCCAACACTCGATGGCATAACCTCGCCCGTGAAGCTTGATCGGCTGCGGTCCGTTTGCGAAACGGTGGGCGAAGTGGCGGTCCGCCCACGTGATCATTTTATGCCCGTAGGCCACGGAGAAGCCGAGGTAGATTGCGGCGATCCCGTGGAAGATGGTCGCCGTCGCCCCCGATGTGAGGTCTATGGCTGTGACCACGAGCAGGATGACATCGACCACCGGGGTCGTGGCCAGCAAGGCCACTCCGGTCTTCTTCAGACGCAGCACATATCGGGCGATCAGGCCCAGCACGATCAGAACCCAGAAACCGACTTCGCAGGCGATAATGATGGCAATGATCATGCATCTCCCTGTCGATACGCTGTCCCCTCAGATGAAATTAGCACAGTCGTGCTAATTTCGGATCATGTCGAGAGAAACCTACCGGGACGCTCGCAAAGTGCAGCTCGCTCAGGCGGTGTGGCAGGTCATCCTTGACCGGGGAATCAGCGCCGTCTCCGTCCGCGCTGTCGCGAACGAGGCCGGCGTTGTGGTGGGCTCGTTACGTCATGTTTTCCCGACCCGGACTGAACTCCTGCAGTTCTCCGCCGAGCTCATGGTGCAGCGCGCCACCGATCGTGTTCTCACTGTTCGCGAAGGCTCGGACCCAGCGAAGTATGCGCTCGAGGTCCTCAAGAACTTCCTGCCTCTTACCGCTGATAGTCGCGCGGAACTCGAGGTCAATATCGCGCTGATCGCGGAAAGCCCCGCGCTGCCGCAACTCGTTGCCATCAGGAATCGCGCCTACCAAGAACTGGGGAACGCCTGCCTTCGACTGACCGAGAAGTTGGCCTGCAGACCCAGCGACCCCGCACTGGTAGAGACCGCGCGCCATCTCCACGCCGTTCTCGATGGCCTTGCCATTCATCTCCTCATGGAACCGCCCGACAACGACAGCACCTGGGCAACCGAGATTCTCAAGAACGAACTCGCACGCATCAGCAGAAATCCCTGATCTACCCTTACGTCGGAATCACACGCGATCAGTGCACACCAATCACCGGCAAGTCCCCTAACCCGGGCAGTGCCCCGCAGCAGAGAAGGCCACTGAGACAGATCACGGCTGATCCACGCAACTGGCCGGATCTTGGCAGCAACGCCCGTGATGACGGCGACACAGCCGGGGCAAGGCCAGGCTGGTTCACACCAGTCGAACGTGAGCACCTCGCCGTTCTGCATCTCTCAGACCTGTCCCATCGCGTGGTCCTCGGTTCCCTCCTCGCTCCAGGTTTCACACAGAAGCGCGCCGAAGGATCGCTCTGACCGTGCTGTCGAGGCCCGTGAGCGAATGAGCCAGAGTCGTCTCGGGATAAGACCGGGCACCATTCCAGTCGGAGGCCACGAGGGATGTCCCGACAAACCAATGCCGATTTCGGACTTCGCCATTCACCTTCAAGACGATGCGGCCAGCGGTCGGTAGAGGGCTTCCAGACTTGTCGACGGTTTCGGGCCGAGACGAGATGCTGAGTTCGGCCGCCTGCGGATGCGCCTCGAAATCGCCGTCGTCGAAGGTCGTGAAGCTCTGGTGAGCCTGCCCGTCGATAAGCATGCGGCGGATCACCATCCACTCGGCGTAACTGGGCACGCAATCTCGCGCAAAGCGATTGTCACGAGCAATATCAACCCTGACGTCCTCACCGTGTTCCACGTAAGAGGATGATGTCCAACCGAACGCGTCCTGGTCGAACTCGATGTGGCTCTCGTTGTGCACGAGAGCGCCACCAGGAACCTGAAAGCAGGTGACCGTTGTCAGGGTGCGATCAGACAGCTCCCGGACTATGGCGCCGACCGGGACGCCATCGATGTGGAAGCTTTCAAAGCTGAAGAGCATCCCTCACCCTATCGAGCAGGAAGCGCTGCTCACCACTCCGACGTTTCAGCGCAGAACTGCGAGGGAGGAGTGAAGGTGTGGGCAAGCAGTCGCTCAGCAGCCGAATCCTTTGACATGGGTGGCAAAAAGCCCGAACTGGGCAGTCCCGCGAGGGAGCTCGGTGATTACCTGCCTACCCGCCAAACGAGGGCTGGCACAGAATGCGAACTCATAGTATTACGCGTCACTGCCCGGCTGAGCCACATCCGGTCTAGGCACCGAGGGCTCCTGAAAGAGGGAGTAGTGAGATGACTTCAACTCAATTGACTGAGACTGACACCATGCGTGGGGTCGGCGGCGCGCTGTTCGCCAAAACTCTCATGATCATCGGCGGCTTCTTTTGGGCTCTCGAGGGTCTCGCCGGCATTTTCAACGGCAACATCTTTCGTCCCGTCGCCAACTACTACGACATCAGTGGCACAACGTGGGGCTGGGTGCACCTCTCATTCGGCATTCTCGTACTCCTCGCCGGTTTCGCCGTTATCGTGGGTCAAACGTGGGCACGGGTCACCGGGATCATCCTCGTGTCCATCTCGGCGATCCTGAATTTCGTCTTTATTCCTTGGGCTCCGTTCTGGGCGATCACGATCGTCGCGTTCGACATTTGGATCATCCACGCGCTGGCGGTGTACCGGCCGCTGAGCAGGGACACCGACTAGCGGAATCGCGGATTGGCAACGTGGGCAGCGATGACGACCCTGGCAGATTTATCCCGGTCCCGAAAGCTACAGCTACAGCGCGCAGTCCTTGGTTTCGGCGACGGGAATGCTCCACGGGTCTGCGTAGGTGAGTGGCTTCGCGGGTGGTGCCGGTTCCATCAGGGGGATGGTCGGTCGGATGCGGGTTTCGGGGTGGGTGGCGTAGTGCCTGCCCGCCGGGCTGGTCCACTGGAGGGTTCCGTTGTCGCCCTGGGCCACTGACCATCCTGTTTCGTGTTTGCCCCGGTGGCTCGGGCGGCACAGGCTGGAGAGATTCGAGAAGACGGTTTCTCCGCCGTGTTCCCAGGCGATGGTGTGATCAATGTCGCAGGCGGCGGCTCGTCGGTTGCACCCGGGTCCCCCGGTGGTCGAGCCTGTCGAGACCCCGTCGCGTAGTCGCAGCCAGTTCTTCAGGTCGTCCGGGACCTTGTACTTCGTGCGTCCGAAGGAGAGAACCGCTCCGGTCTCCGGGTGAACGAGGATACGAGTGAAGCTGGTGGCCGTTCCGGCGAGGCGCCGGGCGGTCTCCGCGTCGATCGGCCCGAACCCTTCCAGGGTGCCGGGTTCCTCGCTCTGACCCAGCAGGGTGAGAACGGGGACGGTGACGAACACGCTCGCGCGGACGCCGGCACCGAGCCCGGTCTCTGTCACTCCTTTCAGGAGCAGGTCCGTGGCGGCGTCGGTGCGAAGCTGCGCGAGGGTGCGAGCTTCGTCGTGCACCTTCAGGTTCTTCGCCAAAGATTCGACCCGGTCCGCGATGGCGGCCGCATCTTCGTTGCTCAGCGTCATCTCCAGGTACCCCATACCGTCACGACCTGGGCCGACCCAGAAGTTCCGGTCAGCGAGGGCCTTCTGGTGCCGGATAGCGATGGACTCCGGGTGAGTGAACTCCCGCACCTTCACGGCCTTCCTCCGCAGTTGCGGGACGGTGAGGGTTTCACTGTTGGTCAGGGCCTCGTCTTCGAAGGCCTTCCAGGCCTCCGGTGGCAGGGAGACGGCGTTCTCCATTACTACCTCGGCGTGGCGGTAGCTGATGTCACCGCGGCGGAGGGCATCTCGGGTGGCGGGGAGCCGGTGTTGCAGCAGGTCGCTTTCGAACATCAGGTTTCGGGCGACACCGCTGGGCAGTTTCAGCAGGGCGGCCAGCTCAGCGACGAGGCCTTCGTGGGCGGCTTTCTGCGGCGACCACTCGGTGTCGCGTCGTCCCCGCGCGGTGAGGGGGAGTCCAGCCTCGGCCGTGGCGTCGGTCCACTGCCGGAGCTTGTCGATCACTTCGGCTCGAGCGGCCTGGGCGAAACAGACCATCCGATCGAAGCTGAGGATTGCGTCGAGGAGCAGGGTTTGAGTGTCGTCGGCGACGGCCTTTTCCTCCGCCAAGACGGCGAGGGTCTGGTCGACTGGTTCGGGCGGGTTACTACCCGCGGCGTCCTCCAAAGGAGGAACTTCATCGTTGTTCTCCATAGCATTATTATCCCACGAACCAGAGACAGATCCCCTTTACGATTTCAGTGAGATAGCGATTGCTCCATTGCAGACGGTCATGCGCCACTTAGATATGGGCATCTCACTGAAATCGTAAGGGGGAGACAGATTCGATAAATACTCACAGTTGTGTATAACTTATTCGAAGGTGATTCTTGCTTCCGCAGTCCGGGGAATGGCTCGCGGGGTCTCGACGGGCGCGGGCCAAAAGCGGGCCCGCTGCTCGACCAGCGAAAGGGGCGACCAGTGGAAGCGGGTGACCAACGGAGTGGGGCGACCGGCGAGAAGGACGCGTGACCTGCGGGAAGGAGGGGAACTGCGGGAAGGCGGGGTGACCGGCGGGAAGGCGGGGTGACCGGCGGAAAGGGGGGCGTGACCTGCGGGAAGGAGGGGAACTTCGGAAAGGCGGGGTGACCGGCGGAAAGGGGGTAGCTACGGATCAGTGGGGCGCAGGGGTGAGCCAGTGGATGCTACGGCCGTGCGGCTGCGTGAAGGCCACGGGTGTGCCGTCGAGGGCCAGCACGAAGTCAGACCTCGCGACGGGCGGTTCGGTCAGGCGTTCCAGCACGCCGGGCACGACCCCCTGCCCCTCGTTCGACAGCCATCGCGCCGGCAGACCGGCCATAGTTTCGGCAAACCGACCGCGCTCCAGCTCGTCGAGGTACGCGAGCACGGCCGTGTGGAACACCACAACTGTTGCCTCTGCTGGCGCCTGGGCGACGAGCGCTGTCACCTGCTCGTTCAGGTCACCGCGCACGATCCGCACCGGCTCACCTCTGGCCACTTTAACCGCGGCAAGGAGGCGCTCCCGCCTGTCCGCGTGTTCCGGCCAGATCAGCGCGGTAAGCCAATCCACGTCGTGCTGCCGAGTCACATCGAGTGGATTCAGATCGATGCCGGCGCGCCACACCACCTCCGGTAGTGCAGCGGGCAGCGGAACCGGGCCCGACGCCTCACACTCAAGAACGACGGGGCTCTGGCCTGCCGCTGGGTGCAGCATCCGCTTCACGGGACCCGCGGCAAAGACGTAGCGATAGCTGTAACTGTCGGGATGCAGGCAGAGGCCAGCGGATGCGCCCACCTCGATGAGCGCGAGCGGCCCCTGGAGCTGAGCGAGGGCCGGGAGCAAAACAGCGCAGCGCGCGGCCTCGTTGGTCTGGGTCGCGTGCGACAGGCACGTCTCTTCGACTCTGGCCCAGTTCGCGGCGAGCCAGGTTGCGAACGCCGGGTAGTCCCCCACCTCGGCGCCGCAGAATCGGGCCGCGCTGAGAACGAGGTTCGGTTGCCGCTTGGGTGCCGGCAGGCTGTCGATCAGGCCGATAACAGTCGGGTCGCCCGCGACACCCAGAGCCCACGCCTCGTAGCAGGCACTCATGCCGGTGGCCTCCACCTCCGCAAACTGGCGGTAGCGCTCAGAAGTTGATGCTTTCGGATCGGTGCTGCTTCTCATGGCACCAGCGTAATCACGGATAGGCTGGTCGTTCGTGCAATGGCGCCACGAGCGCCTCACAATCGTGAAACCGAAATGGAGAACCTGTTGCCAGGAGAAAACCTCACCCGCGTCGAGGCCCAGGAGCGCGCAGCGCTTGTCACCGTCCACAGCTACGACGTGACCCTCGACCTCACAACCGGCCCGGAACTCTTCGCGAGCACCACGACCGTGAAGTTCGCCGCCACCGCCGGTGCCTCCACCTTCATCGATGCGATCACGCACACAGTACACAGCGTGACCCTCAACGGCGTCTCCCTCGACCCGGCAGCCGTGAGCGACGGCATCCGCATTCAGCTGTCCGATCTCGCCGCCGAGAACGAGCTCACGGTTGTGGCCGACGCCATTTACACGAACACCGGCGAGGGCCTGCACCGCTTCGTCGACCCTGTGGACAATGAGGTCTACCTCTACAGCCAGTTCGAGGTGCCCGACTCCCGGCGCGTTTTCACGGTTTTCGAGCAGCCGAACCTGAAGGCCACGTTTAAGTTCACGGTCACCGCACCCGGCGCCTGGCAGGTCATCTCCAACTCCACGACGCCCGAGCCGACGGATGCCGAAAACGGCAACAAGACGTGGGCATTCGAGCCCACCCACACGATTTCGAGCTACATCACGGCCCTCGTGGCCGGGCCGTACGCCGTGACGCGCAGTGAGCTCACGTCGAGCGACGGCCGCGTCATTCCCCTCGGCCTGTTCAGCCGCAAGAGCCTCTTCGAGTACCTCGACGCCGACTACATCTTTGAGAAGACGGTTCAGGGCTTCGCCTACTTTGAAGAGAAATTCGGCTACCCGTACCCGTTCGACAAATACGACCAGATGTTCGTGCCGGAGTTCAATGCGGGCGCGATGGAGAACGCTGGCGCGGTCACATTCACCGAGACCTATATCTTCCGCTCCAAGGTGACCGACGCCATCAAGGAACGTCGCGTCGTCACCATTTTGCACGAGCTCGCGCACATGTGGTTCGGCGACCTCGTCACCATGACCTGGTGGAACGACCTGTGGCTCAATGAGAGCTTCGCCGAGTGGGCGTCAACGATCGCCACCGCAGAGGCCACCGAGTGGACCGAAGCCTGGACAACGTTCGCGGTGATGGAGAAGAGCTGGGCCTACAAGCAGGACCAGCTTCCCTCCACACACCCCGTGGTCGCCACGATCCGAGACCTCGACGACGTGCTCGTGAACTTCGACGGCATCACCTACGCCAAGGGCGGCTCTGTACTGAAGCAGCTTGCCGCCTGGGTGGGCATTGAGGCCTTCTTCGCCGGCGTCGCCTCGTACTTCCAGAAGCACCAGTGGGGCAACACCGAGCTGCGTGACCTGCTCGTCGAGCTCGAGACCGCCAGCGGCCGCGACCTCAGCGGCTGGGCGGGCCTGTGGCTCGAGACCTCCGGCGTGAACACTCTGCGCCCCGAGATCACCGTGGACGACGCGGGCATCATCACCGGCTTCGCCGTGCTGCAAACCGCGGCCGCCGACTACCCCACCATTCGCCCGCACCGCCTCGCGATCGGGTTCTACAACCTCGATGCCGCGTCGAAGCTCGTACGTACCCACCGTGTCGAGCTCGACGTTGACGGCGCTCGAACGGATGTTGCCGAGCTGGTCGGTCAGGCCCGTCCCGATCTCGTGCTGCTCAACGACGACGACCTGACCTACGCGAAGATCCGTCTCGACGACGCCTCGCAGACCGTTGCCCTCGAACACCTCGCCGCGATCGAAAGCCCGCTCGCCCGGGCACTCGTGTGGGGCTCCGTCTGGGACGCCACCCGCGACGCCGAAACCAGCGCCCGCGACTTTGTGCGCCTCGTGCTGAACAACGTGGCCACCGAAACCGAGTCGACCACCCTGCGCACGGTGCTCGGCCAGGTCGTGCTCACCGCGTCGTACTACGTGGCAGAGCCGCACCGTGCCGCCGTCGTCACCGAGGTCGGGGATGCGCTGTGGGCACTCGCCCAGGGCGCCACGGCCGGCAGCGATGCCCAGTTCCAGTTCGTGAAGTTCTTCGCATCCGTTGCCCAGACACCCGCGCAGCTCGACACCGTCGCAGGCCTTCACTCGGGCACGACGGTTCTCGACGGCCTCACCGTCGACACCGACCTCGCGTGGGAGCTGCTCACCGCCCTCGTGGCGGGTGGCCGCGCAGAAACGACCGAGATCGATGAGGCGCTCGCAAACGACAACACGGCGACGGGCGCCCAGTCGGCGGCTCTCGCTCGAGCCGCGATTCCCACCGCAGAGGCGAAGCAGGCCGCGTGGTCGTCGCTCATCGACGTGGACACGGCCGCGACCACCATCGTGCGCACTACGTCGGCCGGTTTCCTGCGCGTGAACGACGCGTCGCTTCTCGCGCCGTTCGAGGCGAAGTACTTCGACATGCTGCAGTCGGTATGGGAAGCACGCAGCTTCTCCATCGGCGAGAAGCTCGTGATCGGCCTGTACCCCTCACCGCTCAACAGCCAGGCGCTCGCCGATGCGACCCGGGCGTGGCTCGACGCGAACGCCGAACCGGCCGCCCTGCGCCGCCTCGTGGTGGAGAACCTCGCCGGCGTGGAGCGCTCGCTCGCCGTGCAGGCGCGCGACGCCGAGTAACTCCCGGCAGCAGGCCTGAGGCCCTCGTGAACGCTCCCAGTGAGCGCCCACGGGGGCCTCAGGCTTTGTGGAGGGTACGTCTGCGTAGACTGGCCTCACTATGAATTGGGATACTTTCTGGGCCGGTGTGGCCAGCTTCTTTGCAACCGAACCATGGGCAAGCATCTGGCAGAAGTCCATCGCCATCGTGGGAATCATCCTGCTCGCGCTCGTGCTGCGCTGGGTCCTCACCCGCGTGATCGACCGCGTGGTGCAACAAATCGTCTCCGGGGTCAAGAAGAACCAGAAGGTCGACGATACCCAGGCGCTCAACGTATCGCCGCTCGCGGCCGTACGGGTGGTGCAGCGATCCCGAACCCTCGGCGCCGTGCTGACCAACATCGTCAACGTCTTCCTCCTCATCGTGTCGATGCTGCTCATCGTCACCACGCTCAACCCTGACATTCTCGGTTCTTTTGCCCTGCTCACGGCCGCGCTCGGTGCCGGCCTCGGTTTCGGCGCCCAGAACATCGTGAAGGACATCCTCAACGGGCTGTTCATGGTGGTGGAGGACCAGATCGGCGTGGGCGACATTGTCGACGTGGGATTCGCGTCCGGTGTCGTGGAGACAGTCGGCATCCGTATCACCCAGGTACGTGACGTGGACGGCACCCTCTGGTTCGTGCGCAACGGGGAAATCCTGCGCGTGGGCAACATGTCTCAGGGCTGGGCACGGGTCATCATCGACCTCGCCATCCCCTACTCCTCCGACGTGGAGGCCGTGCAGACCGAGCTTCTGCGGGTGGCGACGGCCCTGGCCTCGAGCCGCAAGTGGCGCGCGTTCATTCTGGAGAAGCCTGAGATCTGGGGCCTCGAGTCCATCTCGGCCGAGGCCCTTGTCACCCGCCTCGTCGTTAAGACCCGGGTCTCGGCCAAGTGGGACTTCGCCCGTGACCTGCGCCTGCACATGAAGAAGGCCCTCGACGGGGTGGGGATCTCCCTCACCCCGCTCAACAGCGTGATCATGACAGGGTCCGACGGCGCGATCGACGCCTCGATCGTTCCGGACGCCAACACTGTCGACGCCGCCGAGGAGGCCGCCGCCGCTGTTCCGGACGCTGTCGCCGACGTACGCACCGCACCGGTGCCCGTCAAGCGTGGCCCGCGCGCCCCGCGCAAGCCCAAGGGCACGCTTGCTGAAAAGCCCGTGACCCAGCCGGTTCCGAAGCCGCCGGCCAAGGCGCCACCCCGCGCACCCGCGAAACCCCTCCCCACGGCACATACCGCACCAGATCCCCAGACACGAAGTCAGGACAGCAACGATGACTAACGACGCAGCAGGAGTTCACCTCCGCGACGGCGAGAACGGCGCCGCGGTCATCCGGACGTTCTATGACGAGGTCGGGGGGCGGGTCTTTTTCGAGAAGCTCGTTCACGAGTTCTATCGGGGCGTCGCCACCGACCCCGTGCTCAAGCCAATGTACCCGGAAGAAGACCTTGGCCCGGCCGAGCATCGCCTGGTGATGTTCCTGGAGCAGTTCTGGGGCGGCCCCGGCACGTACAGCGAACAGCGCGGCCACCCGCGACTGCGGCAGCGCCACCAGCCCTTCAAGGTGAACCCGGATGCACGCGACCGCTGGCTCGGCCACATGCGCGTGGCCGTAGACCTCGCGGAGCTGCCACCGCTGCAGCGTGAGACACTCTGGGACTACCTCGAGCGGGCCGCCCACGCAATGGTCAACACCTTCGACGAGTAGCGCTAATCGGCAACGAGAAGGGCCCCGCAGCGCGGGGCCCTTCTGTCGTGCACGTGCCTGACGAGAGCTAGGTCAGCGGCGCCGTCTGCGCCACGATGACGGCGGCGGTCTCCTGGCCCACGCGGATGGCTCCATCGACGTGTTGGAAGCCCTTTCCCGCCATGTCGCTGCACGCGAAGGAGATCGGCCCGACGGGAGTGCGCAGGTCGGCGCCGTAACGCGCGAGGCCGCCGAGGTCGAAGCTCGCAGCGTAGGCGCCCCTGGTCCATTCCTCGGTGCCCCAGTCGCTCTCGTAATACACGACGGGGTTCATTGCCTGCTCCCCGTAGTAATGAGAAAGTGACTCGAGAATGCGCGTCTTGCGCTCCTGGGCTGTGAGGGCGAAGACACCGTCGGCGTTTTCGTCAGACACGAAGCCGACCAGAGTTCCCCTGGGGTCTTCGAAGTTGGTGTTGTCGTAGGCCTCGTGCACCAGCTCGTACGGGCTGAATGCGGTGCCGGAGAGGCCGTCAGCGCGCCAAAACGGCGTCTCGTAGACGGCGTGCACCTTGATGACGAAACCCATCGACAGGTGCTGGTGCAGTTGGTGCTGACGGCGCGGCAGGGGCGGGTCGAAGCTGATCCGGCTGATCAGCACGGGCGGAACCGCCACGATAACGAACCGGGCATGCACCTCAAGGTCGTCGGTCACGGCCACGACGCCCTCATCGTTCGATCGGATGCTGCGCACCGGCTGCCCGAGGTGCACATCCGCCCCGAGCCGCTCGGCGAGAAGTAGCGGCACCTGCTGCAGGCCGCCGACCACGCGTTCGTCGAGGATGAAATCGGCGTCGACGAGGTTACTGAACGACCCGGCGCTTGCGGCCATGTGCAGCGCTTGCAGGGTGGAGAAGGCGTGCGCAGGCTTGGTGAGCATGGCACCGGCGATGAACATGCCGATGTTGTCGCGGGCCTCCTGATCGTCTGTCTCGGCTTCGAGCCAGGCGCTGAACGACACTGCGTCCAGCTCGGCCGCGCGCGGGTGCTCCCACGGACGGTCGGGGTCCATCTCCGCCACGAGAACGTCGAGCTTTTCGATGAGCGTCACGATGGCCAGCTCCGTCGCTGCGGGCACCGGAAAGATTTCGCCTTCGAAGCGTGTCACGGCCCCGGCTTTGTTCACATAGATGCTCTTCCCCTCGCGGTACCGCGGGTAGGTTGCGAGCCCGAGTTGCGCCAGCGTGTCCTTGAGCGCGGTCTGGTCCGGCGACACCCACTGGCCGCCGATCTCGAGCATGGCACCGTCAACGTCGTCGGTCCACAGGCGGCCGCCGACCCGATCGCGGGCTTCAAGCACGGCCACTGTGAGCCCGGCGGCCACGAGGTCACTCGCTGCGGTGAGTCCGGATGCGCCGGCACCGATGATGACGACGTCGCGTTCGATCTTTGTCATGATTTCTCCTGTGGGATGAGCGTGTACTTGGTGGACAGGTATTCATGGATGCCCTCGAGCCCGCCTTCGCGGCCGAGACCCGACTGCTTGACGCCTCCGAAGGGTGCCGCCGCGTTGGACACAAGCCCCGTGTTGAGCCCCATCATTCCGGTGTCCAGCTGGTCGATCATACGCTGGCCGCGCTTGAGGTCTTGTGTGAATACATAGCTGATGAGCCCGTACTCAGTCGCGTTGGCCATCCGCACAGCTTCGGCCTCGTCGGCGAACGTGATGATACCCAGCACCGGACCGAAGATCTCCTGGCTGAGCAGGGCACTCTGCGAGCTGAGGTTGCTGAGCACAGTCGGCTCGAAGAACGACCCGACACCCTGCGGGCGAGAACCGCCGGCGCGGAGCACGGCTCCACGGTCGAGGGCATCCTGCACGAGGGCCTGCGTGTTGCGCACCGCCGTCTCGTTGATGAGCGGCCCGATGTTCACGCCGGTCTCTGTGCCTCGGCCCACGCGCAGCGCGGCCACCCGATCGGTGAGTCGCTGGGCGAACTCTTCCGCCACCGACTCGTGCACGATGAAGCGGTTGGCGGCTGTGCAGGCCTGCCCCATGTTTCGAAATTTGGCGAGCATCGCCCCCTCGATGGCGAGGTCGAGATCGGCATCGGCGAAGACCAGGAACGGCGCGTTGCCGCCGAGCTCCATCGAGGTTCGGAGCACTCCCTCTGCCGACTGAGCGATGAGCTTTCGGCCCACGGCCGTCGACCCGGTGAAACTTAACTTGCGCAGGCGCGGGTCCGCGATGATGGGAGCCGAAACGGCCTGGGAGTTCGACGTCGTAATCACGTTCACCACCCCGGCCGGCACCCCGGCGTCTTCGAGCAGCTGCACGAAGAGCAGCGTGGTGAGCGGAGTGAGCTCGGCGGGTTTCACCACGACGGTGCAGCCCGCGGCGAGTGCCGGAGCGATCTTCCGCGTGGCCATGGCGAGAGGAAAGTTCCACGGTGTGATCAGGAAGCATGGGCCAACGGGTCGCTGGGTGACCACCATGGTTCCGGTGCCCTCCGGCGTGTGCCCGTAGCGGCCGGAGATGCGCACGGCCTCTTCGCCGAACCAGCGCAGGAATTCGCCGCCGTAGGTGACCTCGCCGTTGGCTTCAGCGAGGGGCTTTCCCATTTCGAGCGTCATCAACAGGGCGAAGTCGTTGCGGCGTTCCTGCAGCAAGTCGAAGGCGCGCCGCAGGATCTCTCCGCGCACTCGGGCGGGAGTGCCCGCCCACTTCTCGGCCGCCGCAACTGCGGCATCGAGCGCGCGCATGCCATCCGCCGGGCTCGCGTCGGCGATGCTCGTGAGCACGTCTCCGGTGGCCGGATCGATCACGTCCAGCAGGTCACCACTCCCCTGCTCCCAGACACCATCGATGTAGAGGCCGGCGGGTACGCGGGCCAGCAGTTCCGCCTCGCGGGCGGAGCGGGTCGTCACGCCGATCACAGTGCACCCAGGGCGTCGGTGACGACCTGCAGACCTTCGAGCAGCAGGTGGTCCGGAATACTCAAGGGCGGCAGGAAGCGGATGACGTTGCCGTAGGTACCGCAGGTCAGCACGACGACGCCCCGGGCATGGGCCGCCGCCGCGACTCGGCCGGTGAGCTGGGCGTCCGGTTCCCCGGTGGAGGGGTCGACCAGTTCGATGGCCATCATTGCGCCGCGTCCGCGCACGTCCCCGACTCTGGCGTCGGCGAGCTGGAGGGCTCCGAGGCACTCCGTCATGATCGCGCCGATCTCGCGGGCACGGCCCACGAGATTGTCGCTCTCGTAGCTCTCGATCGTAGCGAGCGCCGCAGCGCAAGCGAGCGGGTTGCCGCCATACGTTCCGCCGATGCCTCCGGGCTGCGGGGCATCCATGATGTCGGCGCGTCCCGTGACGGCGGAGAGCGGGAGCCCTCCGGCGATTCCCTTGGCGAGCACGATCAGGTCTGGCACGATGCCCTCGTGATTGCTCGCGAACATGTCGCCCGTGCGGGCGAAGCCGGTCTGAACCTCATCGGCGATGAACACCACATTGTTGGCGCGGCACCAGTCCACGAGGGTAGGTAGAAAGCCGGGGGCCGGCACGATGAAGCCGCCCTCGCCCTGGATGGGCTCGAGGATGATGGCGGCCATGTTGCCCCCGCCGACCTGCTTCTCCATCTGCAGGATCGCCCGCTTGGCGGCTTCCACGCCACTGAGTCCGCCGTCGCGGTAGGGGTACGACATCGGCGCCCGGTAGACCTCCGGGGCGAAAGGCCCGAAACCATCCTTGTACGGAATGTTCTTGGCGGTGAGCGCCATGGTGAGCGTGGTGCGACCGTGGTAGGCGTGGTCGAAGGCGACGACGGCCTGCTTGCCGGTGAAGGCCCGGGCGAACTTGACCGCGTTCTCCACGGCCTCAGCGCCGGAGTTGAACAGTGCCGTGCGCTTCAGGTGGTCGCCGGGCGTGAGGCGGTTGAGTGCCTCCGCGACCTCGATGTAGGAGTCGTAGGGAGACACCGTGAAACACGTATGGGTGAACTGGGCCAGCTGGGCCGCCACAGCGGCCACAACCCGCGGAGCACTGTTTCCGACGCCGGTGACGGCGATGCCGGATCCGAGGTCGATGAGGGAGTTTCCGTCGGCGTCGATGAGCACACCACCGCCAGCGGCCACGATGTAGGCCGGGAGGGCCACACCGACGCCGGCCGACACGGCCGCGGTCTTGCGCGCGCTCAGCGCCTGGGATTTCGGTCCGGGAATGGCGGTGACGAGGCGACGTACCTGGGCCAGGGACGGGCCGCCGAGCGGTGCGTCGGTGTCAGAAACACGGGGAAGGTCAACGGTTGTCATGGCAGCTCCTAGCGGTAGACCGGTAACGCGTGGCACTCCCGGCCACGACGCCAATGCGCTCAGGTTAGGCCGCGGGCCGCTGGGCAGGGCGGGCCGTGACGTATAGTCTGAGCACTAATATTCACCATCGCGTACACCGTGCGCTCGTCCGATGAAGGGCCGCCGTGCTTCCCACCCTGCGCCGTCTGCTGGGGCGACCCGATCTCGCCCTCACACTCCTCACCCCGGATGGGCAGCTCCCTGCCGGCACGGTCGACCGGGTCGTCGAGTGGGTACACAGCTCCGACCTGCTCGACCCGACTCCGTTTCTCTCGGCGGGCCAAATGCTGCTCACGACCGGCACCCAATTCGCCTCCGACACAACCGAGGATGCCGCCTACCGCGAGTACGCACACAGGCTCGCCGCCCACGGGCTGGTGGGGCTCGGGTTCGGTACGGAGGTCATCCGCGACGGTACGCCAGAGCCGCTCGTGGCCGCTTGCCTCGCCGAGGGCCTCCCCTTGGTGGAAGTTCCCTACGCCACACCCTTCATCGCGGTCGCTCGCACGGCAGGGGATCTGATCGCAGAGGACCGTTATGCCCGCAATATCTGGGCGCTGAGCGCTCAGCGTGCAATTTCGCTCGCGGCCCTCCGCCCCGACGGGCTGAGCGCCACGCTGAGTGAGCTCTCCCGCCAACTCAATCACTGGGTTGCGTTGTTTGACGCGAGCGGCACGCTCACCAGGGTGTTCCCTCGCGACGCGTTTGCCGGCGCATCCGCTGCCTCGTTCCCCACCGTTGCCGCCGAGGCGACGAGCCTGCTGCGCCGGGGCCAGCGGTCAAGCGTCACGATCCCCATCGGCGAGGATACCCTCACGCTTCAGACCCTTGGCCGACGAGATCAACTGCGCGGGGTGCTCGCCCTCGGTGGGGCCAGCCAGCTTGACCAGGCCGGACAGGGTGTTGTCACCAGCGTGATCGCGCTCGCCGGGCTGGCGCTCGAGCAGAACAATGCCCTGGACCGCGCGCGCAGGCACCTGAGAGCGGGCCTCTGGCACAGCCTGCTCAACGGAGACACCGATCTCGTGGCCAGCATCTCGGCCGAGATGTGGGGCCCACTACCCGGAGGACTCGTGCGCATTGCGGTCATTGACGCTCCCCCGGAACGACTCGACACGATCACCGAGTTCCTGGAGATTCGAGCGGAGGACCAACCGGGGAGGCTCTTCTTCGCTCACCACAACGGGCGAGTGTCCCTGTGTCTCGATCGCACTGGGGAGCCGGTGCTGCACGAACTTGTCGCATCCTTCGGCGTGCACATCGGTTTGTCAGACCCCAGCGACTACGGAACTCTGCCGTCCGCGCTCAGCCAGGCGCTGCGTGCGCTCGAGCGAGCGAATGAGGGGCCGCCCGCCGTCGTGGAATTCGACCTCATCTCCAGGCAGGGTGTTCTGGCGTTTCTGGCCCGAACTGATGCCCGCGACGTGGGCCGCGCGACTCTCACTCCGATCACGCGATTCGACGCCGCGCATGGCACCGATCTTCTCGGCACGATGAGGGTGTGGCTGGAGCACAACGCGGAGTACGCCGCGGCGGCTGCGGCCTTGGGGATTCATCGACACACAATGCGCAGTCATATGCGCCAGGCGGAGCAACTTCTCGGGCGAGACCTCTCCTCGTTTCCGGCCCGCGCCGACATCTGGGCCGCGCTGCTGGCCGCCGGGCCTCAGCCGAGTGAGGTCTGACGGCGCACGAGAATGTGCCCGCGACTCGTGCTCAGCCGGGTCCAGGGCCCGACGGAAAACAGCCGCACCGGTTCCGTCTCGGGAAGAAATCCGAGGCTGAAGGCGGCAAACGCCGCGCCCGCCGGCACGACGCCTGCTCCGTCGACCGGTCGGCCCCAGACCTCGGAGCGCACCCGGTGCACGATCTGCTCCCCTGTGCCGGCAGGGATGACGGACGCGACCTCGTCGATTCCGGCGCGCGCGGCGGCAACGAGGGCCGCGGCATCCGCTTCACCCTGCGACTGCCAGCCGCTCTTCGGTGGCGAGATTCCGGCCCAGGACGCGCGACCGGTTTCGATCGGCACGGCCACGACAACAGGGGCCGACCGATCGGCAACAGTGGAGGACAACCGGGCGACGCGGTCGAGAAGCGACCGCACGGTAACGACGACGTCGAGGGGGGTACCGCCGGAGGTAGGTGCGGCAAGCGCAAAGGTGCGCAGGCCGAGAACTGTCGCGCTCGAGTCGAGCAGGCCCTTCGGGTAAAGCACGGCCGTGTAGACCATTAGTACCGAACCGGACACGATCAGCCGAACGGAACCGTCATCGACACGCATCGCACGGGACAAAAAGACTTGGAGGTCGTCGAGGGACAGGGAATCCGGGAGAGAAAATTGCTGGCTCATCTCCTCCTAAACTAGCAAGGTCCGACTAAACCCATGACCGCCTCGCGGCGCACGCCTGAGGAGGCCCCCTTGCAGAAGCCCATGGAAGGCCTGCTGGCCGCGCTGGATCTCACGGACACGGGCGCCCGCACAAACGAGGACATCTTCACGGGACCGTCGCAGTGGATGCCGCTTGGCCGCGTTTTCGGTGGACAGGTGCTGGCGCAGTCCTTAGTGGCTGCCATGCGCACGGTGCCCGATGATCGCCACGTGCACTCCATGCACGGCTACTTTCTGCGTCCCGGCGACGTGAACCACCCCATCACGTTCTCGGTGGAGCGAATCCACGACGGGCGGTCGTTCTCAACCCGGCGTACGCAGTGCTACCAGAACGGACTTCCGATTCTGTCGATGATCGCTTCCTTCCAGGACGAAGACGAAGGACTCGAACACCACATCCAGATGCCGACGGATATTCCGGATCCGGAGTCCCTCCCGACCGCCGCCGACGCCCTCCGACACATCGACCATTCCGTTGCCCGCTACTGGGCCAGTGAACGTCCCTTCGACATGCGTCATGTGCCATCGCCGATCTATCTGACGGTAAAGGGTGAACACACCTCTCGGCAGGCTGTGTGGATGAAAACGTTCGGCAAACTGCCCGATGACCCGGACCTGCACCGCGCGGCGCTCGCCTACGCGAGCGACTACTCAATCATGGAGCCCGTGCTGCGCCGCCACGGCACGGCCTGGTCGACTCCGGGGCTCAAGGTCGCGAGCCTGGATCACGCAATGTGGTGGCATCGGTTCGGGCGGGTCGACGAGTGGGTGCTGTACGTGCAGGATTCCCCCTCCGCCCAGGGCGGGCGCGGTCTCTCCACTGGCAGCATCTTCAGTCGGGACGGCCTATTGCTGGCGACGGTTGCCCAGGAAGGCATGCTCCGTGTTCCCAGCAATGAGGAGTAAGAATTCACTATGACTCCTGCGCGCAATCTGAGCCGTCGTTCCGTGATCGTCTGGGGTGGTGCAGGCGCGGCGGCGGCGGCCACGGTCGCCCTCGTCGGGTGCAGCACAGGGCCGTCGACAGACACTACGACGTCGAATGAGCCGCCCACCGAGATCGCCCAGCTTGCGGACATTCCCGTGGGTGGATCGATCGTCGTGATGCTGGCCGGCAAGCAGGTGGTGCTATCGCAACCCGAATCGGGCACGGTGAAGGCCTTCAGCGCGGTCTGCCCGCATCAGGGCTGCATCGTGGCGCCCCAGGAGAAGGAACTCGATTGCCCGTGCCACGGTTCCCGCTTCGATGCCGCGACCGGCGAGGTGCTCGAGGGCCCGGCCACGAGCGCGCTGTCGCCAGTTGAGGTGACCGTGGCCGGGACATCCGTCATGTCGGCCTAGCGGCACGCCCTCTCGTGGGCGTGCACCGTCAACGGCGCGCGAAGACGATCGGTGCGTCGAGGTACGGCGTCCAGGCCGCACGCTCCACATCGTTGATGCGCCGCGGACGCTCGCTCGCGGCATCCACGAGCACAATCGTGGTGTTGGCGCGGGCGTACAACTTCTCTTCGCCGTTTCCCGCCGGGCTCCACACCTCGTAGCACACGTCGAGGCTTGCTCCCCCGAGCTTGCCGATCCAGAGTCGCACGTCGATCGGGTCGCGCAGGTACGGGATCGGCGCCAGGTACTCGATTTCCTGGCGCCCGATCAGCGTGAGCGTCGCCGCGCCGGGGCGGCCGTCCAAAACCGCGGTGCTCGCTCCGACGGCTGTCGAACCCGTGTCGTCGTTCACCCAGAACGCGATGATGCGGGCCTCTTCGAGCAGGCGCAGCATCTCCGCGTTGTTGACGTGACCGTACGCATCCAGGTCCGACCAGCGCAGCCGAATCGGGACGTGCAGTTTCACCGGCGCTCCCGATCTAGTCGCGCGTGAGCTTGCGATAGGCGGAACGGTGCGGCTTGGCCGCATCCGGGCCCAAGCGCTCGATCTTGTTCTGCTCGTACGACTCGAAGTTGCCCTCGAACCAGTACCAGTTGGAGGGATCCTCGTCGGTGCCTTCGTAGGAGAGGATGTGCGTGGCGACGCGGTCCAGGAACCACCGGTCGTGTGTGATGACCACGGCGCAGCCGGGGAACTCCAGGAGCGCGTTCTCGAGCGATCCCAGCGTTTCCACATCCAGGTCGTTAGTGGGCTCATCGAGGAGCAGCAGGTTGCCGCCCTGCTTGAGCGTCAAAGCAAGGTTGAGACGGTTGCGCTCTCCACCGGACAGCACACCGGCCTTCTTCTGCTGGTCGGGCCCCTTGAACCCAAATGTGGAGACATACGCGCGCGAGGGGATCTCGGTCTTGCCCACCTGAATGTAGTCCTGGCCGTCGGAGACGACCTCCCACAGGGTCTTGTTCGGGTCGATGCCCCCGCGGTCCTGATCGACGTACGAGATGTTGACGGTGTCACCGATCTTCAGATCGCCGCTGTCGAGCGGCTCCTTGCCCACGATGGTCTTGAACAGTGTGGTCTTACCTACACCGTTCGGGCCGATGATTCCCACGATGCCGTTGCGCGGCAGGGTGAAGCTCAAGTTGTCGATCAGCACGCGGCCGTCGAACCCCTTCTTGAGCTTCTTGGCGTCGATCACCTGGGCGCCGAGCCGTGGCCCGACGGGGATCTGGATTTCTTCGAAGTCGAGCTTGCGCGTGCTCTCGGCCGCCGCGGCCATTTCTTCGTAGCGGGCCAGGCGAGCCTTCGACTTCACCTGACGACCCTTGGCGTTGGAGCGCACCCACTCGAGTTCGTCGGCGAGACGGCGAGACAGCTTGGCGTCCTTCTTGCCTTGGACGAGCAGACGCTCCTGCTTCTTCTCCAGGTACGTCGAGTAGTTACCCTCGTACGGGTAGAGGTGGCCGCGGTCGATTTCGGCGATCCACTCGGCCACGTGGTCGAGAAAGTACCTGTCGTGAGTCACGGCGAGAACGGCACCCGTGTACTTGGCGAGGTGCTGCTCGAGCCACAGAACGCTTTCGGCATCGAGGTGGTTAGTTGGTTCGTCGAGCAGCAACAGGTCGGGCTTCTGCAGCAGCAGTTTGCACAGCGCCACGCGGCGCTTCTCTCCACCGGAGAGGTTGGCAACGGATGCGTCCCCCGGCGGCGTGCGCAGGGCGTCCATCGCCTGCTCGAGCTGGGAGTCGAGGTCCCAGGCGTCGGCGGCGTCGATGGCCTCCTGCAGGTGGCCCATCTCTTCGAGCAGGCTGTCGAAGTCAGCATCGGGCTCTCCGAGCGCGAGGCTGATCTCGTTGAAGCGGTCGACCTTGTCCTTGATCGGGCCGACGCCCTCCTGCACGTTCTCGAGAACAGTCTTGCTCTCGTCGAGCTGGGGCTCCTGCATCAGGATGCCCACGCTGTATCCCGGAGACAGGCGCGCCTCTCCGTTGCTGGGGGTGTCGAGGCCCGCCATGATCTTGAGGATTGTGGATTTTCCGGCACCGTTAGGTCCCACCACGCCAATCTTGGCGCCGGGGAAGAACGACATGGTGACGTCGTCGAGAATGAGCTTCTCTCCGATCGCCTTTCGAGCGCGGACCATTGAGTAAATAAATTCGGCCATAGTGTTTACCAGTCTATTTGGCGCGTGACACTCAGAAGACACGTTCCGGAGCCCAGTATCGGGGCGACCATGCTGTGATAACCACCTGAAGCCGGCCCGTACTGCCCGATGAGGCACTCCCCGTTGAACTGCACGGAGAATTGCACGAAGTCGGCAGCGAGGTCCACGTGCGTGCGATCGAACGTGAGCTGCATGGCGGACTTGTCGAACCCGCCCGCCACCAAGGCGTCAATGTACGCGCGCCCGTCGGCCGGATTCGTGGCAGCAACCGCATTCGCAATCGAATCGAAGTAGCCGAGGTTAGCGCTCGCGCTCAGTTCCGGCTGCAGTGCTGGCGGCGGCGGAGGCGTTGCGGTAGCCGATGCGGACGGCGATGCGGTGTCGGTGGCCGTGGGGCTGGGTTCGCCCGCACCGGCCGTGCAGCCCGCGAGGGGTATGGCCAGTAAGACGACGGCGATCCCGGCGAACAACCGGTGACGGCGAACGGATGCTGGCATGCGCATGGGCGCCCTTCCACGTCCACGTCTGTGGGCGTGCTACGAGTCTAGGGCGGCAGGGCTGTGCTCCACCGTGGAGGTGCCGTCAGGTGCTACGACCCGGGGTGAACTGCTCGTGCCGATCTGGTCACCCCGGGTCGCACACACCGAGTGTGCCCCCGGCAGACAGAACCTGCCCACGGGCATCCGTTTTGGTGGACAACCGCGCTCGCGAGGGGTCGTGGAGGACTAACCGATGATGTACTCGGCGTAGGACTTGCGAATCTTGTTGACCTTCGGCACGGCGACGGCCATGCAGTAGCCCTGGCCGGGGTTCTTGGTGAAGAAGTCCTGGTGGTAGTCCTCGGCGTCGTGGTACACCCCGAGAGGCTCGATGGTCGTGACGATGCCGCTCCCCCACCACTCCGTGGCGCGCGTCCGGGCGGTTTCGAAGAGCTGCTTCTGCTCGGTGTCCGCGTAGAACATGGCCGAACGGTACTGGGTGCCCGTGTCGTTTCCCTGGCGGTTCAGCTGGGTCGGGTCGTGCAGGGTGAAGAACACGTCGAGGATGACGCTTGCCGGGATGACCTCGGGGTCGAATGTCACGGCCACGGCTTCAGCGTGTCCGGTTCGCCCCGTGCAGACGGCCTCGTAGCTCGGGTGGGCCGTTGCGCCGCCCGTATACCCCGATACCACGCTGCTCACTCCGCGTAGAACCCGATACACAGCGTCGAGACACCAGAAACACCCACCAGCGATCACAAAAGTTTGCACGCACCTAGAGTAACTCCATGAGCTTTGTCGCCGCTGAAAACCGATACTCCGCCATGCCGTACCGCCGAACAGGGCGGAGCGGGCTGAAACTGCCCAGCATTTCACTGGGGCTGTGGCACAATTTCGGCCACGAACGCCCGGTCGACACCCAACGCTCCATCGTGCGCCGCGCCTTCGATCTGGGCATCACTCACTTCGACCTGGCCAACAACTACGGGCCTCCCCCCGGTGCTGCCGAAACGAATTTCGGCCGGATCTTCGCCCAGGACTTCCGCGCTCACCGCGACGAGATGGTCATTTCGAGCAAGGCTGGCTATGACATGTGGGAGGGTCCCTACGGCGAGTGGGGCTCCCGCAAGTACATGCTGTCCTCCCTGAACGCGAGCCTCGGCCGTCTCGGCGTGGACTACGTCGATATCTTCTACTCGCACCGCCCCGATCCGAACACCCCCATCGAGGAGACCATGGGTGCACTCGCCACGGCCGTCAAACAGGGAAAGGCCCTGTACGCTGGCATCTCCAACTACGACCCGGCGCAAACTCGGGCTGCGGCCGCCGCGCTCGCGGAGCACGGTGTGCCGCTGTTGATCCACCAGCCGCGCTATTCAATGTTCGACCGTCACATCGAAGACGGCCTGTTTCCAGTACTCGACGAACTCGGCGTGGGCAGCATTGTCTTCTCCCCGCTCGCTCAAGGGCTGCTCACCGACCGCTACCTGGACGGATCGGTTCCCGCCGGCTCCCGCATCGCCACGAGCCGCTTCCTCTCCGAGAAGGCGCTTTCCGAGACGTACCTGGGTCGGGTGCGTGCCCTCACCGACATCGCAACGGCCCGCAACCAGACGTTGGCCCAGCTGGCCGTCACCTGGATTCTGCGTCAGAGCCAGGTGACGAGCGTGCTCGTCGGTGCGAGCAGTGTGTGGCAGCTCGAGCAGAACGTGGCGGCCCTCGGGGCACCGGACCTCAGCGCAGAGGAGATCGCGGCCATCGAGCCGCACGCCGTGCACGGCACCTCCCTCTGAGTCGCGTCGGTCCAGTGTCAGTGCCCCTTCGTAGAGTCAGCTGTACCACTCGCGGGCGGCTGACTCTTGGAGGACACCATGTTCGAACCCGTTCTTGCCTCGGTTGCAACGGCGACCGTTCGCGGCCTGAGCCTCGTTCCCGTGAAGGCAGGCCTCTGGAGGGTCGCCAACCGGTCGGGCACGATTCTCGGTCACATCGAACGCCAGTCGGATGCCGACGGCGACCGTTTCGCGGCGCGACGCCTGGTTTTCGCATCCCGAATGGTGGACCTCGGCGTGTTCTGCCGCATGGACGACGCGGCAGACTGCTTCCGGTGCTAAGCGGGTTCACTGTCGAGAATATTTGCCATGTGAGAAGGCACGCCGAAGCCTTGCACAGAATCGTGATCTTGCGCAGGTAAAGTGCGGCTCATGGAATTGTGGAATAAGTTCGTTACCTGGCTCACGGCCGTTAGCACCGAGCCCGTTGTTTTCAGCGCCTTGGTGTTCCTTCTCTCGATCGTCGCGGCAAGCGTGATCACCGCGCTGATCTTTCGCGCGACCCTTCGACGGATGCTTGACCAGCGCGACCGCGAGATCCGCACGGCCGCCATCGCGACGCTCGTTGATGCCGCAACGGAGGCATCTGTCTGGAATTCGCTGACACCGCAGGAACAGGTCATGAGCGACCGCGCCGTGGGGCAGGCCGACATCCAGGTACGTCTGCTGCCCGTGAAGGGTTCCGGGGTTGCCGCAAATTGGTCGGCTCATCAGCTCGCCGAACTCAAGCGCACGTCCGCCACCTTCGGTTACCAACTCGAGCCAGCGCTCCTCGAGTTTCGCGACCGTCTGATCGACTGGCAGAAGCGGCCGGCGCGTGCACGCAAGATCTTCCAGGGCGATCTGGACCGATGGATTCTGCAGAATTCGCACTCCGATAAGAGCCTGCTCGCCGAGCAGGATGCTTGGGTGGCGCAGCAGCACCATGACCAGTACACCTCGTCAGCTGCCACGCCGAAGTCCCGTGGCTACGAACCGATCACCGCGGCACCGCTGAGCGACGGCTCGACCGGAGTTCCCACCGCGGCCTACACACCGCCGACTGGCGCGGCCTCGACGGAGACGCAGCGCTTGCTCGACGATGTTGACGCACTCGCCGTGCGCCCCGACCCGATGAGCCGCCCCACACAGGCGCCCACGGCCTAGCCCGGCTTCATCGCGCCTCGAGCAGCGAGACCGCCGGACGAAACCACGCGAGACGAATCACGGTCCCGACCAGCGCTCATGTGCTCGATTCAGCGAACCAGAGACGTCGCGTGCCACCAGTCATCGAAGAGCGACGGTGGCACGCGGCGTTTGTGCTCAGTGGCGAAGTACCGAGCCTCGATGGCCTCGGCGGTCGCGGACGCGACGTTCTTGCCCTCGAGGAAGTCGTCGATGGCCTCGTAGGTGAGACCGAGATTTGCCTCGTCGGTCTGGCCGGGGTTGTGATCGAGCAGATCTGCTGTCGGCAGCTTGAGATACAGGTGCTCCGGAGCGCTGAGCTCGACTAGGAGCGCCCTGCCCTGACGCTTTGTCAGCCCCGAAAGCGGAAGCACGTCGGCTCCGCCGTCGCCGTATTTCGTGAAAAAGCCCGTGACGGCCTCGGCGGCGTGGTCCGTGCCCACGACGAGCAATCCGTTCTGTCCGGCGAGCGCGAACTGCGCAATCATGCGGGACCGAGCTTTCACGTTGCCCTTGTTGAAGTCAGACATAGAGCCACCCGTGCTGCGCGCGTATTCCTGCTCGAAACCGACGACGGCCTGCTCGATGTTGAAGGTCACAGCGGATGTCGGCTGGATGAACTCCAGAGCCAACTGAGCATCCTCTTCGTCACGTTGCACGGCATACGGCAACCGAACGGCCATGAACGAGGCATCGCGCCCTTCGGCTGCCAGCTCCGCGACGGCCAGGCTGCACAGCCGACCGGCCAGAGAGGAATCCTGTCCCCCGCTGATACCGAGTACGAGTCCCCGTGCACCGGAGGACAGGAGGTAGTCCTTGAGAAAAGTGACCCGCCGGCGAATTTCGGAGGCCGGGTCAATGGTGGATGAGACGTGGAGCTCCGCGATGATTCGCGCCTGAAGTTCTCGCATATTTCAATCTACCAAAGCAGGGCACTACCGCGCGGCCCCTGTTCCCCTCGCGCGTCGCGCGCTGGTCGGCTGGGCCTCTGCAGGGCTACACTCCGCTCATGACACAACAACAGCCGTTCACGGTCATTCGCATATACCCCGACTTCGAACTTCGCCACTATCCCAAATATGTGCTGGTGCAGGCCGCAATCGAAAGCAATTTCGCCACCGGCGCGAACCTCGGGTTCCGTCCGCTCTTCCGCTTCATTACGGGCGACAATGCGACGTCGACAAAGTACTCCATGACGGCGCCGGTGATTCAGGAGGAGAAGGGGGCCACCTCCCAAGTCGTGAGCTTCGTCCTACCGGATGGAGTGGACGAAGCCACAGTTCCGCTCCCTCGGGACGGCACTGTCACGATCACGCGGGTAGCGCCCCACGAGGCCGCCGTCCAGGCATTCTCCGGCGGCTGGAAGGAAAAACGAGTCAGGGAGCGTGCCTCTCGTCTACTCATCGCCGTTCGGCGAGAAGGGCTTTCGCCCCGCGGCACGCCGTACTTCGCTCGCTTTGATCCACCCTGGAAGCCCGGATTTCTCAAGCACAACGAGGTTCTCGTGCGCCTGGATTCGACAGAGTGAGCCGCACTCTGCGATGGGCGTGGAGTCTGGTGCCCCCGGTTGGAATCGAACCAACGACAAGCGGATTAGAAGGCCGCTGCTCTATCCACTGAGCTACGGGGGCAGGAACGTTCAAGATTACCGCAGTCGGCGGCCGTCCGGTGTCACAGCGCCTTGGCGGCCGCAACGAGCACTTGGGCGAGGGACGGAACGCCGGCGGCTCGAAAGACCTCGGTGCCGTCCTCCTTGGAGATGATCACCGTCGGTGTGTTGCGAATCTGACTCGCCTCGGCCTCGTCGCCGTGGGCAGCCACATCGAGTTCGATCACGGTGGCATTGGGCAGCAGACGATGGGCTTCGGCCAGCACAGCGCGGGTCTGAGCACACGGCTCGCAAAATGCCGCCGAAAAAAACGTGAACTGCATGAAATTACGCCTCCTGCAAATTGGGCAAGACCATGCCTGCCCCCGTCAGTTTACGAGCTTTGGCCGGCGCATTCGGGTGCGCGGTTAGACTTGTCCCATGATAAAAAGCAAGGACCGGCTGGTTTGGATCGACTGTGAAATGACCGGTCTCGACCTGGACACAGACGAATTGGTCGAAATCGCCGTCGTCATCACCGATTACGACTTGAACGTTCTGGATCCGGGTCTCGACATCATTATCAAGCCCGACGCATCCGCTTTGGAGAACATGGGCGACTTCGTGCGCAACATGCACACCACGTCGGGCCTGATCGAGGAGATCCCGAACGGCGTGAGCGCGGCCGAGGCCGAGTTCCAGGTGATCGAATACATTCTGAAATTCATTCCCGAAGACCAGAAGGCTCCGCTCGCCGGAAACTCCATCGGAACGGACCGGGCTTTTCTCACGCGCTACATGCCGCGGCTCGACAAGCACCTGCACTATCGCAACGTAGATGTCTCGTCGATCAAGGAGCTGGCACGCCGCTGGTACCCCCGTGTGTACTTCAACGCGCCGACAAAAGACGGCGGACACCGCGCCCTCGCAGATATTCTCGAATCCATTCGCGAGCTCGCGTACTACCGTCAAACCGTGTTTGTAGCCGATCCTGGACCCTCCAGCGACGAGGCAAAAACCCAATCTGAGGACGTTGTGCAAAACTTCGGCGCTCAGGTGTAATAGAATTCATGAGTTGCCCTTCTTCGCAAGAGGAAGGGACGCATGGTGGGTATAGCTCAGTTGGCAGAGCGCCTGGTTGTGGTCCAGGAGGTCGCGGGTTCAATCCCCGTTACTCACCCCAATGTTTTAGAAGAAGCTGTGCTTCTGAGCGGTTCGAGGCGGATGCTGCAGCTCGACGCGTCCGAATTCGAACGTCTCGTGGTGGACGAGCTCGATCTCCTGCCGGACGATATGGTCGACGGCCTCGACAATGTGATCTTCGTAGTCGAGGACCGGCCCGAAGACGGCACGCTCGATATTCTCGGCCTCTACGACGGAGTCGCCCTCACCGAACGCGGTCAGTACGGATTCGGCGAGATGCCCGACCGGATCGTGGTGTACCGGGAACCGCTGCTGGCGATCTGCGAAGACATGGACGAGCTGCGCGACCAGATACACGTCACCCTGGTGCACGAGATCGCGCACTTCTACGGCATTGACGACGACAGGCTGCACGAACTCGGCTGGGGTTAGACACCTGCGGGTTAGCCTTGGCGCATGAGCAGATTTCGTCCAGGCAGATTCATCGGCGTGCTGCTCGGAACCGTGGCCATTCTCGCGGTCGGCGTCTACGGGCCCGCCACACTGCTCGGCCCCCTTCCCGCGGCCACGGTGACGCTGCTTCCCCCACCCGCCGCCGAAGCAAACGTGAGCCCGCCGGCGCTTCCCGTGGCGGGCACGAGTGCCGTCGCGGCGCTGACGGTGAACGATTCCGGCACCATTGAAGCGCCGACCGCAGCGCTGCCGCCCATTGCTACCGGTGGAAGCGCCGAACCGCTGCCCCTCGCCTCCATCGCCAAGGTCATCACGGCCCTCGTCGTGCTGGACGCCAAGCCTCTCGCCGCCGGTGAAGCCGGGCCCGCTGTCACGCTCACGACGGCTGACTATCAGGGCTATCTCGACTACACCGCGAACGGTGCGCGTGCCGTGACGGTTTTCCAGGGAGAAGTGTGGAGCGAGCAGGAGCTGCTGCAGGCGATGCTGCTCGGCTCGAGCAACAACCACGCCGACACGATCGCCCGCTGGGCCTTCGGGTCGGTCGATGCGTATGTGACGGCCGCCAACACCTGGCTCACGAAGCAGGGTTTCGAAGACACCAGTGTCGCCGACGCGACAGGCCTCGACGATGCGAGCGTCGGCACAGGCGCAGATCTTGCCACCGTCGCCGGCTTGGCCGCCGGAAGCCCGGTGATCTCCGAGATTCTCGAGAATCCGGCATCCGCTCTCGCCGGCCGACGCGGTGTGGACAACACCACGGCGTACCTGCCGGAAGAGGGCATCACGGGTATTTCCCGCAGCTACACGGATGCCGCGGGTGTCTGTTTCCTGTTCACCGCCCGGATCGTGGACGGGGACCAAACCTTCGCCTTCTCTGGCGCGATCGTGGGCGAGCCGGACTACGACACGCTTGATGCTGATCTGCTGGCCCTGATGGCCAGCGCACGTGACGGAGTGGGCGACCTCCCCGTCCTCAAGCAGGGCGACAAATACGTGAGGTTCGACACCGCCTGGGGCCCATCGGCTGCGGGAGTTGTGGGCGTGTCCAAGACCCGTTACGCCTGGCAGGCCGCCACGCCGACCGAACCTGATATCACCCTCGACCCCGTTGTCAGCGGACGTGAAGGCAAGGTCGTGGGCCGCATCGCCGTTACGGGAACCGCCGGTGAGGCGTCATCCGCTCTCGAGCTGGACAGCACGATCAGCGCCCCAGGGCCGGGCTGGCGCCTGACTCACCCGATCCCGCTCATCACGGCCCTGATCGATTCCCGCGGCTAAACCTCGCGCTCAGCGCGCCTTCAGCCGAATCGTGGCGCGCGATTGCGGGACCTCGCGAAGGCAGTACTCGGCCCAGTCGGATTGCCACTGGTCCCAGTGCGCCCGAAACAGCTCGCCGTCACGGGTGAGGGCGCGGTGCTTGCGCAGCGCGTCGTCGGCATCGAGCCACACACGAACGTCGCTGAGCGCCTCCGCTCCAGCAAACAGGGAGCCGCAGCCCTCCACGATCAGGGGCCGGTCACGGTCAACGGATGTCCACTCCGCAGGTTGCTCGGTGGCCCAGTCGAAACGCTGCCAGGCCGCGGGCAAGCCGAGGCTGCGGGGCACGAGAACCTGGGTACGCAGGTGTGTGATCGCGGCCTGCAGCCCCTGCCAGCCGGGATAGATGTCGTCAAGACGCACCAGAGACGGTGCGCGCGTTGTCGGCCAGTCTCGCCGCACGGCGTCGGCGAGCGTGCTCTTCCCCGCGCCGCTCGGGCCGTCGATGAGTACAACGGAGTTTGTGGGTGCGGCCGCGATTCGTCGCAGCACGGGCGCCAGCAGATCAGGCGAGGACAAAGCTCCACGTTCCCGCCCACACCGCGACCGCGATGGCCGTGCCCGCGATCAGAAACCCAAGGCCGACCAGCGCAGCGTCGGCGGCACCGAAAACCGATACCCGAGCCCAGGTGCGGGGCTCGTTCGAACCGAATCCGCGGGCCTCCATCGCCGTGGCCAGCTTGCTGCCCCGCCGCACCGAGATCACCAGCAGCGCGAAGGCCGGACCGATGAAGCGGCGAAACGCCCCGGCGACTCCCCCACCGTCGCCCACGCCGCGGGCGCGCCGTGCGAGTGTGAGGGAATGCCAGTCCTCGATGAACATCCCCACGAGTCGCAGGCCGGCCAGGCCGCCGAGCACGAATCGCGCCGGCAACTTCAGCACCTGAGCGAGGCCGTCGGCGAGGTCAGTGGGGTCGGTCGTGGCCAGGAGAACGATCCCCGGCAGACCGATGGCCAGCACGCGCAGTCCGATCGCCAGTCCAAGGGCCAGCGAACCGTCGGTCACGCTGACGAAGCCGAACTGCCACAGGGTCGCACCCGAATCCTGGCCATAGAGCACCGTTGTGACGGATGCCATCGGTGCCGCGATCCACACCGGCGCCGTGCGCAGCCAGAACTGCCGCGCGCTCAGGCCGCACCAAAACAGGAGGATGGCCTCGAGAACAAGTGCCACTCCGGCCGAAATCCAGTCGATCGAGAGGAGCAAGGCACAACTCACGATCAGGGCGACAGCCAGTTTCGCCACCGGATTCAAGCGTGCGACCGCGCTCGGACGGATCGCGGGAGTGAGTAAGCTCATCAGGCTGTCACCAGGCTGCCCGCCGTGGTAGCCCCGAGCACGTAGTTAACGTCGGCGAGCACTTCGACGAACTGTTCGTCGTGCGTCACAGCCACGAGCGCAGTTCCCTCATCGAGCAGTTCGGCGAGCAGCAGCACGAGTTCTTGCCAGGTACGGGAGTCCTGGCCGAACGTGGGCTCGTCGAGCACGAGAATACGCGGCCGGGTGGCCAAAACAGTCGCCACCGACAGGCGTCGCTTTTCTCCGCCGGAGAGGGTGAACGGGTTGGCCTCGGCGAGGTGGTCGAGCCGCAGCCGTTGCATCAGCTCGTCCACCCGCGCCCCCTGCTCGGCGGCGCCGATGCCCAACGCGCGCGGCCCGATCAGCAGGTCGTCCCGCACGGTTGCCGCAAGAAATTGGTGCTCGGGGTCCTGAAACACGGTGCCAATACGGGTGAGCAGTTGCCTGGACTTCCACCTAAAGGGCTCGGTGCCGATTCCCTGGGCCAGGCTATCGTCGGCGCTCAGCTCACCGCCGGCGGGTGCGAGCAAACCGGCGAGCGTGAGGGCGAGGGTGGATTTCCCGGCGCCGTTCGGTCCAGTGACAGCGGTGGCCCGGCCGGCATGAAGGTCAAGGGTCAGGTCGCTCGCGACGACCGAGGCTTTACGCCGCGCGAACGGGATACGGCCAACCGCAAGTCCGCGGGCTCGCAGCAACAGCTCGGGCGTCGACGTCGCCGGTCTCGCCGCGCGAGCGGGTGCCCGCAGCGCCACGTGCGGCACCCACACGCCCGCACGGGAGAGCCGCTCGCCTTCCTGGGCGAGCACCTGTTCCGTCGGCCCGTCGGCGAGCACGCCCCCTGCAGGGTCGAGCACGATCACCCTGTCGACCACGTGCTGCCACACTGCCACCCGATGCTCGATCACCACGAGAGTTGCTCCCGACCTGTCGAGCCCGCGCACCACGGCGTCGCGCACCTCGATCACGCCTGACGGATCCAGGTTGGCGGTCGGCTCATCGAGAAGCAACAGTCCGGGCGCCATGGCGAGAACGCCGGCCAGCGCCAGCCGCTGCTTCTGCCCGCCACTGAGAGCGGATGTGGGATGGTCAAGCGGCAGGTCGAGGCCCACGGCGGCGAGGGCCGCGCGCACCCGGGGCCAGATCTCCCCCCGGGGCACGGCGAGGTTCTCGCAGCCGAACGCCACGTCGTCGCCGATGCGGGCGAGCACGACCTGGGAATCCGGGTCCTGCAGCACGAGACCGACGCGGCCGCGGGCATCCGCTGCTCGTCGCCCGTCGATGAGCAGCTCACCACTGGAGTCGCCGTCTTCCTCGTCGCCGAGAACGCCGGCGAGGGCGTGCATGAGGGTGCTCTTGCCGGCGCCGCTCGGGCCGAGCAGGAGCACGCGCTCCCCCGGGGCGATATCGAGGTCGAGCGCTGACACGGCAGGTCGGCTGCGTCCTGCGTGCCGCCAGCCCCACCCGCGCGCTATGATGTGCGCCGGGACGAGTCGGCCTGATTCGGTAATGTGTGCGGGCATCCGCTGTTACTGGGCTGCTGCGGCGGCGGACTGCGCATTTCGCCCGCTGGCAAAGCGGCTGAGAGCGCCGGTTCGTGCGAGTCCGCGCACGGCCAGCCAGGACAGCAGTCCCGCGAGCACCGTGCCGGAGACTACAGCCGAGACAAAGTAGACAGCCTTGGGTCCGAAGTCGAGTGCTGCGGCGCTCGAAAACGTTGTGTCGAGCAGGCCGACCGCGATTCCGGCACCGGCACCGGTGAGCAGTGCGACTCCGAGCCGGAAGTTGGCATAGAGGAACAGGGCCAGCACGAGCTCGGCTCCAAGGCCTTGTACCACACCCCAGATCAGCGCGGAGAATCCCCACTGAGTTCCGATCAGCATCGAGACGACTGCGGCAATCACCTCGGTGTAGAGGGCCGCTCCCGGCTTGCGGATGACGAGTCCGCCCAGCACCCCGGCGAACAGCCAGCCGCCGGCCAGAATCCCCTCAAGGCCGGGCGTGAACGCGAGCAGTGCGCTGAGCGGCGACCAGGCGAGGCCCCAAGCCCAGAAGATGACGCCGCAGGCCACGCCGATGACGCTTGCCACGACGATGTCAACGACGCGCCACCGAAAGTTGCGGGGCGTGCGAGGCGCGGATGTTTTCGAGCCCAGGAGGGTGGGTGTTGCGTGCATAGGTCGTGCCCTTTCCGTGGATGCACGCGTGCGAGGACGCGTGCAGGTGTGGGGCACGGGTACGAGAAGTCTCCCTGCGTCGGCATGATCCGCATCAGGTTCGACGGTCGAAGCTCTACAGCTTCCTCTCAGCCCGGTTCACCGGACTCCCGTGTTCGCCCTCAGTCTAGCTCAGCGCTTAGACTCACGGAATGGGGTCTTGGTCATGAGCATGCTTGTCGTGCTCGGCGCGGCCGCGCTCATGCTCGTCCTGCTGCGTGCGTCTCTGATGCGCCGTCGCCGAATAGCCCAGGGTCTCCCGGTGCACGGACCGTGGCATTGGCCCCGAAACTGGCGCCTCCGTCGGCCACGCTGGTTGCGCGCTCGCGGGTGACCCCGCTCGCGGCCTACTTCTTGAGGGCGCGAATGAGGTGGGAGAGTGCCCGGCCCGAGACGAGGATGAACGGCACCGCCACAGCCAGAAGTGCAATCACGTTCGGCTCGAAACGAGCTGTGCCGGCCGACTTCACGTAGGCGCCGATCGGCAGGGAGGCCCCACCCCCGCCACCACCGGAACCCTGATCGCCGGCGTCTCCGCCGCCGAAGCCATACCAGGCGAGGGCCACCGGAATCAGGGTCACACCGTCGATCTGCACCGGATCCCCATAGGCCGCCTTGACACCGGCGGAACGGAACGTGTCTGCGAGCTTTTCGGGGAGGCTAGTCATGCGATCAGGCTACCCTCTCATCACTGTTCACGCTGATCACTTTTCGAGCGCAGGCTTGATCAGCGAGGCCGGGCCCACCATGCCCCGGCCGAACCTGGCCGTCACGGTATCGACGGCGAGCTCAGCGCCGCGCCAGTCTTCGTCGGGGTCCCAGAGCGCGAGGCCCTGACTGTTGGCGTCGGAGAGTTGCTCCATGCGCACACCGATCAACCGAACGCGGATCCCCTGTGCGGCGAGAACCTCGAACGCGGCAACCGCCTCGTCGTAGATGCGCCGACCCACGTTCGTCGATTCTGCGAGTGTGCGAGATCGGGTGACGGTGCTGAAATCCGTGTAACGCAGCTTGAGCACCACGCGACGGCCCACGAGGCCACCCTGTCGAAGGCGCACGGCCACGGCATGGGACTGTCGCAGCAGTTCGCTGCGCAACGCCGCAGCATCCGTCACATCATGTTCGAAGGTGACCTCGTGCCCGACGCTCTTCTCCTCGCGCTCGATTGTGACCGAGCGCGGGTCACGCGCCCAGGACAGATCGTGCAACTTGCGCCCGGAGGCCTCACCGAGGGCCCTCTGCAGCACCGGCAGTGGGGTCTGGGCGATGTCGCCGATCGTGCGCAGGCCCAGTCGTACGAGTGCCTCCTCTGTCGTGGCCCCCACGCCCCACATGGCCTTCACGGGGAGCGGATGCAAGAAGGCGAGAGTGTGTTCCGCTGGCACGACGAGCAGGCCGTTGGGTTTGGCCAGGCCGGATGCCAGTTTGGCGATGAACTTCGTGGACGCGGCACCCACCGAACACACCAGGCCCGTTTCGGCGAAAACCCGGGCTCGGATCTGCTCCCCAATGTCCGCCGGCGAACCGTGCAACCGACGCGCACCCGCCACGTCGAGGAAGGCCTCGTCGATGCCCAGCCGCTCCACAAGCGGGGTCACATCGTCGAAGATGCTCATGACGAGATCGGAATAGTGCTTGTAGGCGCTCATGTGCGGCTCGAGTACCACTGCCGCCGGACACTTGCGCAGGGCAAGCGCCATCGGCATGGCCGAGTTCACGCCGTAGCGGCGGGCGATGTAATTGGCGGCCGTCACCACGGACCGCCCGGAGCGGTGCCCGACGATCACAGGCTGGTTGGCGAATTCCGGGTGGTCGAGTAGCTCGACGGACACGAAGAACGCATCAAGGTCGATGTGCAGGATCGTGGCTGTGGAGTCGTCGACCGGTGTGGTCGTGACCTGCCGCTCGCTGCCGTCCTGCTTACCCATGCAAAAACTCTAACCCGGGGTGCCGCCCCTCGTGTAGCGCAGGAAGCGGTAGTCGAGCCCAGTTTCCGACGTACGCCACCCACTGTGCGGGTCGGTGTAGTCGACGACCCATCCGGATTGGATTTTCGGGGCAGTCGTGTCGCCCGCGAAGTCCTCGTTAATCTCGGTCACCTCGAGCGCGTCGGCCTGGTTCAGCGCCTGGTCGAAGACCTCCCTGCCCCCGATCACCCAGATCTCCTGCCCGTTGGCGGCGACGAGAGCGTCATCGAGGGCATGTACGACGACTGTGCCCATCGAATTCCAGCCCAAGGATCGGGTGAGCACTATATTCAGCCGCCCTGGAAGCGGTCGAAACCGTTCGGGAAGCGACTCCCACGTCTTCCGCCCCATAATCACCGCTCCGCCCGCGGTAAGCGCCCGAAAGCGCGCGAGATCCTCAGGCAGCCGCCACGGAAGCACGCCGCCCGCGCCGATAACGCGGTTGCGGCTCTGCGCCCACACGAGCGTGACCGTCACCTCGCCCTCACGGATTCGACGGAGATTTCGATCGTTTTCGACCGGTTGCGCACCGGACGGGCAGGTTTCGGCCGAATTCTCCGTCGAATTAGCAGGGATGTCACGGTGCAGACCTACGCGAGGGTCGTGCCGAAGGCGAGACCGAGCAGGTAGGTGACGCCGGCTGCCGCGAGTCCGATGGCGAGCTGGCGCAACGCGCGTCTAAGGGGCGGGCCGCCCGAGAGCAGACCCACGACGGCTCCGGTGGCCAGCAGTGCGATTCCCACGAGCACCGTCGCGAGGGCGATCGCGGGCAGGCCGCTCATGCCGAACAGGTAGGGAAGCACGGGCAGCAGGGCACCGGAGGCGAAGAAACAGAAACTCGACGACGCGGCCCCGATGCCGGTTCCGATGGCCTCGTGCTCGTCGACAGTCGGCATCACCGCGCGGGTGTCGGCGGCCTCGAAGGGATTCGTGGCGACCTCGGCCGTGCGCAGTACCTGCTTGGCGTGCAGTTCGGCCTTTTCGGGCGACATACCCCGTGCCCGGTATACCAGAGTCAGCTCGTTGGCCTCGAGGTCGAGCCGCGTGAGCACGCTCTTCTCCGTGGGCGTGGGGCTCGACGCCTCGAGCAGCTCGCGCTGCGAACGCACAGAGACGTATTCGCCCGCTCCCATCGACAGCGCGCCGGCCAGCAGGCCGGCGAGGCCCGTGAACAGGATCGTGGCGGCCGGAACACCGGTGGCACCGATTCCGAGCACGAGGGCCAGGTTGCTGACGAGCCCATCGTTGACGCCGAAGACGGCCGCACGGAAACTGCCGGAGAGGCGCTTGCGGCCGCGGGCGGCGAGCCCACGCACGACCTCCTCGTGGATACTCTCATCGGCGGCCATAGCGCCGGTCGCGTCATGGTCTTTGTTGTACGGCGAGCGTGATTCGGCACGCTGGGCAAGGGCGAGCACGAACACCGATCCGAAACGGCGGGCCAGGAAACCCAGCATTCGGGTGCGCAGGGCGCCGTTCTTTTTCGGTCCCACCTGGTCTCCGAGCAGCCGGCGCCAGTGTGCCTCGTGCCGGCCTTCCGCCTCGGCGAGGCTCAGCAGGATGGCGCGTTCCTCGCCCGCCCGCCGAGCCGCGAGATCGCGGTAGACCGCGGCTTCGGCAAGTTCGTCGGCCAGGTACTGACGCCATCGACGGATGTCCGCGGGCGTCGGCTCTCGCCGCGTTTCCACATCGTTCATGACGCGGGTGCCACCTCCAGGAAGCCCTGCGGTATCTTGGCGGAGTCATGCGGGCCGGATCCGTCGAGGCCATAGAACGGTTCCTCGAACGCCACTTCCCAGACCGCTTCGCGCACGGTGGTCGGCACATAGAACGACGACCCGGTCAGCTCTCCCGGTGCCACGATCACGCCAATCGGGTCTTCCACGAGAGACTCCGGGAAACGGGTTCGATCGAGGCGAACGATCACCTGCACTCCCACGCCGAAGGTCACGGGCGCCGCCTCGGGATCGCGTTTCTTCCACATGTCTATTCGCCCGATTCCACCGGCTCGACGGACCCGGCGCGCTCCAGAACGAGTTCGCGCACACGAGCGGCGTCGGCCTGGCCCTTCATGGCCTTCATGACCGCGCCAATCACGGCGCCGGCGGCCTGCACCTTGCCGTCGCGGATCTTGGCGAGCACATCGGGCTGGCTCAGCAGTGCCGAGTCGATTGCCGCAATCAGGGCGCCATCATCGGAGACAACAGCCAGGCCGCGGCTCTCAACGACCTCGGCCGGTGTACCCTCGCCGGCGATGACCCCCTCGAGCACCTGGCGGGCCAGGCGGTCGGTGAGCGTTCCGGCCTCGACGAGTTCGATCAGGGCGGCGAGCTGGGCCGGCTGCACGAGCGAATCGGCTGCGACGCCCGCGGCGTTGGCGAGACGGGCGATTTCACCTGTCCACCACTTGCGCGCGGACTGGGCGGATGCGCCGGCGGCGACGGTCGCCTCGACGGCGTCCATCAGGTCCGAGTTCACGACGTCCTGGAACTCGAGGTTGGCGAAGCCCCACGCCGCCTGCAAGCGCTTGCGGCGAGCGGCCGGAGGCTCGGGCAGGGTGAGTCGAAGTTCTTCGACCCACTCGCGCGACGGCGCCATAGGCACGAGGTCGGGCTCCGGGAAGTAGCGGTAGTCATCCGCGTCGCTCTTGGGACGCCCTGCCGAGGTGACGCCGGTGTCTTCGTGCCAGTGGCGGGTCTCTTGCGTGATGGTTCCGCCGGCGTGAAGCACGGCCGCCTGGCGCTGGATCTCGTAGCGAACCGCGCGCTCGACCGAGCGCAGCGAGTTGACATTCTTCGTCTCGGTGCGCGTGCCGAGAAGGTTGGAGCCGCGCGGACGCAGCGACACGTTGGCGTCGCAGCGGATGTTGCCCTCTTCCATCCGCGCGTTGCTCACGCCAAGGGCTTTCGCGATCTCACGCACGGCGGCCACGTAGGTACGCCCGATTTCCGGGGCATCATGCTCGGCACCCTCAATCATCTGCGTGACGATCTCCACGAGCGGCACGCCCCCGCGGTTGTAGTCCACGAGCGAGTAGTCGGCGCCCTGGATGCGGCCCGTGGCCCCGCCTTTGTGGGTGAGCTTGCCGGCGTCGTCCTCCATGTGCGCACGTTCGATCTCGACCGTGACGATGCGTCCGCTTTCGAGTTCGATGGTCAGCGACCCGTCGTGGCAGATCGGGTCGTCGTACTGGCTCGTTTGGAAGTTCTTCGCGGTGTCGGGGTAGAAGTAGTTCTTGCGTGCGAAACGAGAGTGTTCGGCGATCTCGCAGCCGAGGGCGAGGCCCAAGCGGATGCTGGATTCAATCGCCTTCTGGTTCACCTGCGGAAGTCCGCCCGGCAGGCCGAGGCAGGTCGGGCAGGTGTTCGTGTTGGCGCCGGAACCGAACTCGTTGGCGCACCCGCAGAACATCTTGGTCTTGGTGTTGAGCTCGACGTGCACCTCGAAGCCGAGCACCGGCTCGAACAGCTCGAGGGCCTTGTCGAAGTCCATCAATGCGGCCTTCTTCATCAGACGGCTCCCTCTGTGATCGCTGAAAATGCGGTGCTCGACGCGAGCGCCGGTGCCTGGTCGAGCATGGTGTGGCCCCATGACGCCTCGAGCAGCTGCTCGATGGCGGCGCCGACAGTGTAGAGGCGGGCATCCGCTTTGGCCGGTGCCATGATCTGCAAGCCGACGGGCAGGCCGTCCTCGGGGGCGAGGCCGATCGGCAGGCTCATACCGGGCACTCCCGCGAGGTTGGCGGGAATGGTCGTCACATCGTTGAGGTACATCGCCATTGGGTCGTCGAGCTTCTCGCCGAACTTGAAGGCCGTGGTGGGCGCGCTCGGCGACACGAGAACGTCGACCTGGGCGAAGGCCGCCTCGAAGTCGCGCTGGATGAGCGTGCGCACCTTCTGGGCGCTGCCGTAGTACGCGTCGTAGTAGCCGGTGCTCAGGGCGTAGGTGCCGAGGATAATGCGGCGCTTGACCTCGGGGCCGAATCCGGCCTCGCGAGTGGCGGCCATCACGCGCTCGCTCGTGAGCGAGCCTTCGGCCGGGTTAACGCGGATGCCGAAGCGCACCGAGTCGAAGCGGGCGAGGTTGCTCGACGCCTCCGCGGGCAGGATCAGGTAGTACGCGGCGACCGCGTACTCGAAGTTCGGGGCGGATACCTCCACGATCTCCGCGCCGGCGGCCGACATCAGCGCAAGGGTCTCGGTGAAGCGCTGGCTGACGCCGGCCTGGAAGCCGTCGCCGGAAAGCTCTTTGATCACTCCGACGCGCACGCCCTTGAGCGCACCGTCTGCCAGGCCCGCGCGCGCGGCAGCGGCCATGGACGGCCAGCTGTCGGAGAGCGACGTGGAGTCGAGCGGGTCGTGTCCGCCGATCACGTCGTGAAGCAGCGCGGAGTCATACACCGTGCGTGACACGGGGCCGACCTGGTCGAGCGAGGACGCGAGGGCGATCGCGCCGTAGCGGGACACTCCGCCGTAGGTGGGCTTCACGCCGACGGATCCGGTGACGGCTGCGGGCTGACGAATGGAGCCCCCGGTGTCGCTTCCGAGGGCGAGCGGTGCCTCGTAGGCGCTCACGGCCGCGGCAGAGCCGCCGCCGGAGCCGCCGGGAATCCGGTCGCGGTCCCAGGGGTTGCGAGTCACGCCGTAGGCGGAGTGTTCCGTGGAGGAACCCATCGCGAACTCGTCCATGTTGGTCTTGCCGAGGGGAACCAGGCCGGCCGCGCGGAGTCGGGCCACGACGGTCGCGTCGTAGGGCGGAATCCAGCCCTCAAGAATCTTTGACCCGGCGGTGGTGGGCATGTCCTGCGTGGCGAGCACGTCCTTGATGGCGATCGGCACACCGGCGAGGGGGCCGAGCGCCTCGCCGGCCGCGCGCTGCGCGTCGATGCGGGCGGCCGTGGCCAGGGCGGCATCGCCGGCGACATGCAGGAACGCATGCAGGTCGGTGTCGACGGCAGCGATGCGGTCGAGGTGGGCACGCGTGGCCTCCACGGAGCTGACCGAACCGTCGGCGAGCAGCGTGCTGAGGTCGGCGGCCGAGAGCTTGATGAGGTCTGCCATGGTTACTCTCCGTCCAGGATTGCGGGCACGCGGAACTTGTCGCCGTCACGGTCGGGAGCACCCGACAGCGCCTGCTCGATGGTGAGCGAGGGCACCACGACGTCAGGGCGGAAGACATTGGTCAGCGGCAGGGGGTGGCTCGTGGCGGGGATGTCAGCCGTGGCGACCTGTGACACCTTCTCGACGGAGGCGACGATCTGGCCCAGGTCGTGGGTGAGATTCGTGATCTCCTCGGGGCTGAGGTCGATCCGGGCAAGGCTTGCCAAGTGGGCAACCTGCTCGGCCGTGATTTCAGACATGGAACTCCGATTGCTAATAGACGTGGATGCCTAATTCTATTCGGAGGCGTTGGTGACCAGCGCCGCGTTGTTCGTTCCGATCAGCGCCATATTGCGCAGGGACTCGCTCCCAGCAGTGAAATAGTCGTTGTGACCCCACGATTTGCTGAGCTCCCGACCGGTCACGGTGTCGGTGCCGCCGTCAACGGCAAGCGTGCGCGCCCCGTACGATGTCGCACCGGGGTCACTCCCGAAGAATCCGCTGTTAACGGCCGGATCCCAGTCCGCTTCTCCCACGTAGACGTTGCCGTCGGCGACGTCGAGCCTGTCGATGGATTGGGCGGAGCTGCCGGGAGACCCCACCATCACGAGCGCATCCACCTCGACAGACCCTCGTGAGAGAGCCTCGAGGGATACCAGCGTTCCGTAAGAATGTGCGAACACCGACAGGAAGGGCTGACTATCCCCTCGACTCGAACGGATACCGTTCCACGAGTCTTCGAGAAAATCGGCACCGACCTCAGCGCGGTCGAGCCCACCCACGCTGAACAGGCTTGGCGTTTCGTAACCGATCCACGCAATGGTCGCGATGCTCGGAACTGACGTGTGGTGTGCCGCCGCCTGCTCGCGCAGCACGTTCTTCTGCTCGGCGTAGAGGTCCTCTGCGGTGTGTGACCAGTTCACGAGTTGCTCCTGCACGCCGTAGTTCATGCCCGGCACGAGGTAGCTCACGAAGTCTGCGGTGTCCGGGTTGCCCAGGGCGATCGCGGCTCGCCCCCCGTCGGCGAGGTCCAAAAGCACGAGGGTGCGGGCCGGTGCCGCACAGGGAGGCAGAAGCGCCTGCTGAATCTGCTTCATGATCGAGAGCTCGCGGTTCAGGGTGGAACGGGACGACCTCTCTTGCACCTCGGTCAGCTTGCTGGTCGCCGAGGAGACCGCATCCCCCAGATATCGCAGGTTGGCCTGACCGCGTTCCACGAGCGGCACGCCATCGAGGTTTCCGACCAACTGGGGAACATCTGTCGCGAGTTCGGCCCGCGCGGCCGCGTCAAGCCCCTGCCACCAGCCGGTCACGGCAGCGGCAGCCGGCGGCGACGTCAGGATTGTGTCGATGTGTGTCGGGTGGGCCGCTACAAAGGCCACGAGTTCCGCCGGTGTCAGCCTCGCCAGGCCGTCAAGAGCGGCGATTCCGGTTGCGGGACGTGCGGCGAGGACTTCACCGTCAACGCTCACCGACACTCGTGACTCGGTCGAGACCTGGCGCCAGAGCGGAACCGCACGGGGGTCGACACCCTGATCCGGGGTGATGGCGCCGGACGCGCTCTGTAAGCTCACTGAAACGATTTCCGGCGCACCGAGAGTCTCGTTCGCGCCCCCGAGGGCCAGCGAAATGAGAACCGTCACCATGTCGTACAGCGTTACATCCCCTCGCCCATGCCGCTGCTCCGTGCCGCCCACCGGCCGCACTTATATATATCGATATCAGCATACTGGCGACTCGGGCAGAAAAAGTAGCCCACCTCCCTCTATCTGGTTGCCGAGCGCCTAATATCTGCTCCTTCCAGTCGTACCGAACAGATGTGAGGGCGTCTACGTGACGCCCTCAGGAATGGCTTCGAGCCGACGCGGAATGGTTGAATGGAGTCAATTCGGCTCGAACTCGCCTGAAATTGTCTCACGCGGGCGCCGTACCGGGGCCGAGGGGGCAATGCGATGGTGGGGCTGCGTCTCAACGTACCGTTTCGTCGGTTCTGGCTCGCGTCGACGGTCTCCGATTTCGGGAGCTACCTCACAACCCTCGCCCTCTCCGTGCTTGTGCTTCTGACTCTCGGAGGGTCGCCGCTCGACCAGGGGATGGTCAACGCGGGTCGCTGGGCACCGTATCTTCTGTTCGGGCTGTTCGCGGGAGTGTGGGTCGACCGGTTTCGGCGCAGGCTTGTCCTCGTCGTCGGCGATGTCGGACGCGGCGTGCTGCTCACGACAGTGTGCCTGCTCGCTTTGGCCGGGGTGCTCACGGTTCCGGTGCTCGTCGGTCTGATTTTTGCGTTCGGTGTGCTCGCTCTGCTCAGCGATGCCGCGCATCAGTCATTTCTGCCGCAGCTGGTGCCGCGGGCCACCCTGGTGCGTGCGAATTTCCGACTGCAGCAGAGCGAGACAGCGGCGCAGCTCAGCGGTAGCGCCGTTGCCGGGGCGCTCATCGCCGCCATAACAGCCCCATTCGCCCTTCTCATCGACGCGCTCACGTACTTCTTTTCCGGATGGGTTCTGCTGTCGCTGCGCCAGGTCGAGTCGAACCGGCATCCCCCGCGCGCGGCAACATCGACCGTGTCTCGAATCAGCGAAGGCCTGCGTTGGGTCTATGGACATCCCCGCCTCGGCCCGCTGGCAATCGGTTCCCCCATCTGGTTCATCGGCTCGGCCGTGCTGGGCACGGCACTCCCCGCACTTGTTCTGCTCGAGCTGGGGCTGGGAGCTCTCGGACTCGGCCTGATCCTCGGCTGTGCGGGGGTCGGAACGGTCATCGGCTTGTCGTTGTCGCTGATATTGGATCAGCGGTTCGGAACCGGACGAGTGATGGTGAGTATGCGCCTGCTGCAGCCTGTCGCGGTCGCCGGGATAGCGCTGTCGCCGACCATGGCGGCAGGTAAGTCGATTTCGTCCGGTGCGGTCGGCCCGAATCCCGCCGACTGGCCAGCCAGTCTGTGGCTTGCGGTGGCCGCCGTGGCAGTCGGACAGTTCGTATTCGGGCTCGCGATGGGTGTCGAGGGACCGCTCGAAGTCAGCTACCGGCAAGCGGTCACACCCGACCGGCTTCTGGCACGCATGAGCGCGACGATGCGATCGGTCAATCGGGGCATGATCGTGGTCGGGGCGATCCTCGGTGGCGCACTGGCAACGGCGGCGGGCGCAGGCGCGGCACTCTGGTCGGCCGTCGTGTTGATGGTCGTGGCCGGTCTCGTGCTTGCCTTCTCGAAGTTCCGCACGGCCCGGATCGAGCACGATGCTCTCTCCGACGTCGAGGCTCTGGCCTGACAGCGGGGCGAACGTCACCGTCGCTTCGGCCTGGCGACAGATCGGCGGCGTCGCGGTTCAGCGGTAGTGCTGCTCGCCGCGCGCGGCCTTCTCCACCACGTCACGGATTCGTGCCGCCCTCACCGAGGGCGTCTTGATGCTGCCGAGACGAAAGTAGATGCGGAACCGATCGACGCGCGTGAGGCTGGCGACGTACGCAGCCGCCACCGGGTCGGCATCGAGAGCCTCCTGCAGGTCAGGCGGAGCGACGGCATCCTTCTGCCGATAGGCGGCGTCCCAACGGCCATCCGCTTGAGCTCGTTCAATCTCCGCCACTCCGGCTGGACGCATGCGGCCCTCCTCGATGAGGCGCGCCGCGTGTTCACGGTTGATCTGCGACCACGGGCTGTTCTTGCGGCGAGGCGTGAAGCCCGTGAGCGTGTAGTCGTCGTCGAGGCGGTTCGTCTGGCCATCGATCCACCCGTAGCAGAGAGCCACGTGCAGGGCCTCCGACCAGGTCATTCCGGGCGCAGAGGAACTCTTCTTGCGGAGTTTCAGTCGCACGCCGCCCACATCAGGCCGGTCGGCCAAGTAGGCTTCCCACTCCTCGACTGTGACGTCAAGCACGATTCTGTCTGCCATCCCAACCATGAAATCATCATACGGACTGGGGCGCTGAGCGTCTTCAGGCAGCCGGGCGCTCCCCCGGTGATTGGACCGGCTCACTCTGGCTTCGCTGGACAATCGCACTGCCGCTCGGCCATGATCAGACTCATGGGGGAAGCACCAGGCACGAAACAAGGAAACGCCTCGGGCGGCATTGGGCTCAGGCAGGCGGCACCTCGGGACCGCCGGAGGGTCTCGCCGTGACGAGGTTCCGCGGTGCCGGCATGGCGGCCCTCGCGGTTGCACTGGCGCTTGTCGTCGCCGCCTGTGCGCCGGCACCCGGAGAGCAGGATGATTCGAGATCGAATCCGCCGCCCCCGACCGATTCGGGAAACGGCAGGGAATCCGCTGCCATTGCATTGGTCGACATCTGGCGCGTGTCAGGCGCCGCAGACGAGGAAGTCGACACCTGGTTGCGCCTCGACGTGCCGGAGTTTCAGCTCTGGCGAGACTGCGGCATGATTCAGGGCTCGTGGCGAGCCACGGGGAGCCTCTTCCTGGCCTCCACGTACGGTGCCAGCGGCGAGTGCGCTACCGGAACCACACTGCCCCGTGTGCCCTGGCTCGAGTCCGTCTCGGGGTATCGTGCGGCTGGTGAGGGGTGGGAACTCCACGATCCGCAAGGCACGACGCTCGCGACGCTGACCCGCGATGGTGCCCCGGATCCGATCCCGACCGCCGCAGATTTCTACACCGAACCGCCCGTGATCACAGACGCGACTCGGGAGGCTTTGCGACAGCCAGTTCCTCTGGCGGGCAGCCTCACTCCTGCCTCACCCGAAGACCTCGCCGCACGGTGGGTCCCGGAGTCCGACAGCGGCACAACCGATGCGCATGTGGTCTTCGAAGCGGATGGCACGTGGACAGGATCCGACGGCTGCAACGGTGGACAGGGCCGATGGGTCGCCGATGGAGCGGGTGCGCTGCTGACGACGTCCGGCGTGTCCACGCTGATGTCGTGCGACGGTGCCCCCGTGCCGTATTGGGTGACCCAGGCCAGTTGGGCCGTCTTCGACGACGGATGGCTGCGCCTGCTCGACATGCACGGCTCGGAGCTTGGCCGACTCCAGCAGGACTAGACGTTGTGGATCGTGGCTGGTGGTCTCACGACTGGCTCCACAACCGCACGGGTAGCGGGGTCGGTGGCGTAGTGCGATGCCAGACAGGGATGACATGTGGTCGTTCGAGACACGCACCGGGCCGGTCGGTGATCGGACGTGCCGCACGCTCTCCTGTGGTGTGGCAGTGTTGGTAGAGGAAGTCAACCAGGGGAAGGACCTGCTGATGGACTTGGGAACGGTAATTCTGATCGCCATTTTGGCGGCCGTGCTGATAAGTGTCGTTGTCACCCTGCTGCGCCGCGAACGCTTGACGCGTCGCCTGTCGCATCACAACGGTCCTGAACACGGTCACGATCAGACCACCGCCCGGGCGACCGCTCAAGCGGCGCACATGGGTCGGGGCGGCGGCTGGCCTCAGGGCTGAGACAACCTCCCGGTACTGTCGTCCGGTTCACTCGGCGGGCGGCTCGGGGACGGGCGGGAGCCCGGCCGGACCCTCCGTCACCAGGATGCGAAACTCCTCGGCGTCGAGGATGCGGAGGCCCAGCGTCTCCGCCTTGGCGAGTTTGGAGCCTGCACCCGGGCCCGCAGCCACGAAGTCGGTGTTCTTCGACACGCTCGACGCGCTCTTGCCGCCGGCTGCGATGATGGCTTCCTGAGCGCCCTCGCGTGTGAAGCCCTCGAGCGAGCCCGTGGCGACCACTGTCAGGCCGGAGAGCACTCCCCCTGCGGCGACGGCAGCGCCAGGTCCCGGATGGCCGGGAGTCTCGAATTGCACGCCCGCAGCGGTCCACTGCTCGATGATGTCACCGTGCCAGTCCACCTGGAACCAATCCAGCACCGCGTCGGCGATGATTCCGCCGACGCCGTCGACCTCGGCCAGCTCTTCGCGGGTTGCCGCGCGGATGGCAGAGAGCGAGCCGAAGTGGTTGGCGAGGGCCCGTGCAGCAACGGGACCGACGTGACGGATGTTGAGACTCACCAGAATGCGCCACAGGGGCTTGGTCTTCGCCTTGTCAATCTCGACGAGAAGCTTGAGCGCACTCGCGGCCGGTTGAGGGCCGGTGAGCCCCCGCTTTTTCTCGGCGGCTGTGGGATTGCGTTGGAAAGGCATCCGCTGTTTGGCCGTGCCGACGTCGTCTTCCTTGGGCAGGCCCGTTTCGGCGTCGCGCACGATCACCTGGATCGGCAACAGATCGGCGAGTTCGAGGTCGAAGAGGCCGGCCTCTGTCGGCAGGGGCGGCTCGATCGGAACCGTCGGCTGAGTGAGGGCCGCCGCCGCCACCTCTCCGAGTACTTCGATGTCGAGGCCGCCCCGGCTTCCGATGTGCTCGACGCGGCCGCGCACCTGGGCTGGGCAGCTGCGCGCATTGGGGCAGCGCAGGTCAATGTCCCCCTCCTTGGCGGGAGCGAGAGGCGTACCGCACTCGGGGCAGTTGACGGGCATCACGAATTCGCGCTCGGTGCCGTCGCGCAACTCCACCACGGGGCCGAGCACCTCGGGAATAACGTCCCCGGCTTTGCGCAGCACGATGGTATCGCCGATGAGAACACCCTTGGCACGCACCACGTCCTGGTTGTGCAGGGTGGCCTGACGCACTTCGGAACCGGCGACGCGCACCTTGTCCATCACGGCGAACGGCGTGGCCCGCCCGGTGCGCCCGACACTCACGACGATATCGCGCAGCTTTGTGTTGACCTGCTCCGGCGGGTACTTGTACGCGATCGCCCAGCGGGGCGCGCGGTTCGTCGCTCCGAGCTCGGCGTGCAGCTCGAGTTCGTCGATCTTGATGACAATGCCGTCGATTTCGTGCGAGACACTCGCCCGGTGCTCGCCGTAGTACTCGATGAAGGCCGCGGCCTCCACGGCGTTCGAAGTCACACGGAAGTATTCGCTCGTGGGCAGTCCCCAGCCGGCGAGAATTCCGTAGACCTCCGACTGCTCGCTCGCGGCCGGGCGCTCCCAGGCGCCGATGCCGTGCACGAGCATACGCAGCCGCCCGAGCCTGGCCTTCATAAGCCGCAACTGCGCGGGTGTCTTGGTCGCGGCCTTCTGCCGAAGCGATCCGCTTGCGGCGTTGCGAGCGTTGGCGAACACGCGTTCGCCCGCCTCTACCTGCTGGGCGTTGAGCTCGGCGAAGGACTTCACCGGAAAGAAGACTTCACCGCGCACCTCCATGAGCTCAGGATGGCCGGTTCCGGCCAGACGTTTGGGGATGCCGGGCACGAACTCGATGTTCTCGGTGACGTCTTCGCCGACCACCCCGTCGCCGCGCGTGGCGGCGGTCAGGAGAACGCCGTTCTCGTAGCGCAGGTTGATCGCGAGGCCGTCGATTTTGAGCTCGCACAGGTAATGGACCGGGCGCCCGGAATCGCGCTCGACCTTCTCGGCCCACTCGAGGAATTCCGGTACCGAGAACACGTTGTCGAGGCTCAGCATCCGCTCGGCATGGTGAACGGGGTCGAAAAGCGTCGTCTCCGCGCGTCCCCCCACGGTCTGGGTGGGGCTGTCCTGGCTCTGCAGCTCCGGAAACAGCCGTTCAAGCTCTTCGAGACGCCGAACGAGTTCGTCGTACTCGGCGTCAGAGATCGCCGGCTCGTTGCGACCGTAATACGCGTCCCGGGCCCCGAGGATTCGTTCGGTCAGACTTGCTGCTTCATCGGCCGCAGCGGGCAACGATTCGTCGGCGTGCAGCGATGCTGTGACGGGCTCAGTCATGCGTCAATTCCGCCATGATTCGATTCGGGCGTCAAGCGTCTGTGACGGCGGAAACCGGCACCGCGCTGACCGTGCGGTCAATCGTGCACTGGCCGAGCACCCGCGTGCCCATGTACACGACGGCGGTCTGGCCGGGCGCCACACCGGTGAGCGGCTCGTGCGGACGGATCATGAATTCGACGCGCTCGCCGTCACGAACCACTTGGGCCACGGCAGCAACGGGGTCGGCGTGGGCACGAATCTGCACGTGGCATTCAAAGGGAACCTCGGGGTTCAGCGGAGCGAGCCCCGCCCAGGTGTAGCTGTCCCCGGCGATTTCCTTTACCGCGAGCGCCTCCTTCGGGCCCACAACGACGGTGTTCGTGATCGGGCGAACCTCAAGCACGAAGCGTGGCTTCCCGTCCGCCGCTGGCGTGCCGATGGAAAGGCCCTTGCGCTGTCCCACGGTGAAGGCCACCGCGCCCTCGTGCTCGCCAAGTTTCTTGCCCTCGCGGTCGAGGATATCGCCGGTCGCCGGAGCCACACGCTCGGCGAGCCAGCCGCGGGTGTCACCGTCGGGGATGAAGCAGATGTCGTAGGAGTCAGGCTTGTTCGCCACCGAGAAGCCGCGCTCCGCGGCCTCTGCACGCACCTCGGCCTTGGATGGTGTCGCCCCGAGCGGGAACATGGAGTGCTGCACCTGATCGGCCGTGAGAACGCCGAGCACGTAGGACTGATCCTTGGCCCACGCCGCGGCCCTGTGCAGTTCCTTATTGCCGTCGGCGTCGAGGACGATGCTCGCATAGTGGCCCGTGCACACGGCGTCGAACCCGAGGTCGATGGCTTTTTCGAGCAGGGCGGCGAACTTGATCTTTTCGTTGCAGCGCATGCAGGGGTTCGGGGTTCGCCCGGCGGCGTATTCGGCGATGAAATCGTCGACAACGTCGAGCTTGAAGCGCTCGGAGAAATCCCACACGTAGTACGGGATTCCGATGATGTTCGCGGCCCGCTGGGCGTCCATCGAGTCCTCGACGGTGCAGCAGCCGCGGCTTCCGGTGCGCAGCGTTCCGGGCATGCGACTGAGGGCCAGGTGAACCCCGACCACCTCATGCCCTGCCTCGACCGCGCGGGCTGCTGCCACGGCGGAATCTACACCGCCACTCATTGCTGCTAAAACCTTCACCGGTCAAGTGTAATCAACGTAGGTGCCGCAGGCGAACTAGCTTCCCGGAACCCGGTCGGCCATTCCGGCACGCGCGGCCTGAGCGTGGGCGGCCGGCAGCGCCGCAAGCAGCGCGTCCACGTCGGCATCCGTCGAGGTGTGCCCGAGCGTGATGCGCAGGGCCCCACGCGACTCAACCTCCGAGCGAGCCATGGCCCGCAAGACGTGCGACGGCTCCGGCACACCGGCCTGGCAGGCCGACCCCGTCGACACTGAGATTCCCGCCGCGTCAAGCAAGAACAACAGCGAATCGCCCTCGCACCCCGGAAAGCTGAAGTGCGCGTTGCCGGGCAGCCGGCCGCCCCGGCTCGTGTCTCCGTTCACGATGACGGACGGCACAAGGCGCGTCACCCCCGCGATCACCCGGTCACGCAAAGCCGCGAGCCTCAGGTTCTCGCCGTCCAGCCCGGCACCGAATGCGGATGCCGCCACCGCGAACGACACCGCGGCCGCGACATCCTGGGTGCCGCTGCGCACCTGGCGCTGCTGTCCCCCACCATGCAACAGCGGAACGACTGTGGTCTTGCGCCCGAGGATGAGGGCGCCGATTCCCACCGGGCCGCCGATCTTGTGCGCCGACACGCTCACGGCACTCACCCCGGCGCGGCCGAGTGCCCTGAAATCCAGCGGAAGGTGCCCGTAAGCGGACACGGCGTCCACGTGAACCGGGATTCCATGCGCCGCGGCGAGCGCCGCGATCTCGGCGACAGGCTGGATGGTACCCACCTCGTTGTTGGCGGCTATCACCGTGACCAGTGCCACGTCGAGGGGGTTCCGCGCGATCGCCGCGTCGAGGGCGTTCAGATCAATTCGACCCAGGGCGTCAAGTGGAATCCACTCGACTACAGCGCCGTCGTGCTGGCGAAGCCACTCCACGCTGTCGAGAGTGGCGTGGTGTTCCCCCTCGGCCACCAGTATGCGCGGGCGGGGCGCCCTGGCCCAGAAGAGGCCCTTGAGGGCGAGGTTGATCGCCTCGGTGCCGCTCCCGGTGAAAACGACCTCTATCGGGTCGGAGCCCACGCTCGCCGCCACACGCTCGCGCGCTTCCTCGAGCATCCGCTTCGCGTTCTGGCCCTGACTGTGAACGGATGCCGGATTGCCCACGACTCCCATGGCGTCGGCGCAGGCGCTGATCGCGCCCGGCAGCATGGGCGTTGTGGCCGCGTGGTCGAGGTAAACGACCATCGGGTGCCTCTTTTCTACTCTGGATGTGTCGGCGCCAGCCCGCCTTGGTCGGAACGCGCTCTCACACTGATTACTCTAGATTGCATGACTCACGCCGATCCTCTGCGCAATCTCGGCGTACGAATCACCTCCACGGGCGGTGAGCTGCGCGTCTGGTCACAGAACGCAGACGCCATTGACCTGTGTATTTTCGATGACACCGACCCCAACTGGATCATCAAAAGCATTCCCATGACCAAAGACATCCACGATGTGTGGTCGGCAAAGTCCCGCACTCTGTCTCGCGGTCGCCGTTACGGTATCCGCGTGTCCGGTCCCGCCGGTGCGCGGAATTCGTTCCACCCTGAAACAACTCTCCTCGAACCGTACTCGCGTGGCCTGGTGCGCGTAGGCGCCGACCGCTGGCAGTCCTCCGTCGTGGACGACAGCTTCGACTGGGCGGACTCCCGCAAACCCGCCATCCCGCTAGACCACACTGTGGTCTATGAGGCCCACGTGCGCGGCATCAGCCGTCTCAACAAGAAGATCCCGGCCGCACTGCGCGGAACATACGCCGGCCTGGCCCACGAAGCGACGATCGCCTATCTCAAGGACCTCGGCGTCACGTCGGTCGAGCTGTTGCCGGTGCAGGCTTTTGTCTCCGAGCAGCGGCTGATCAAACAGGGCCTCATCAATTACTGGGGTTACAACACCCTCAACTTCTTCTCACCCCACGCCGACTACGCCACCCAGGCCGCGCAGTCCGGGGGGCCGGAGGCCGTGCTGCGCGAGTTCAAGGGCATGGTCAAGCTTCTCCATGATGCCGGGCTCGAAGTGATCATGGACGTTGTGTACAACCACACCGCCGAGGAAGGCCCGAACGGGCCGGTCACGAGCCTGCGGGGCATCGACAACTCGGAGTATTACCGCCAGACCGCCGCGGGCGAGTACATCGACGTCACCGGATGCGGCAACACCGTGAACTTCGGTCACGACGTTCCACGTCGCCTGGTGATGGATTCCCTCCGCTACTGGGCCAACGAGGTGCAGATCGACGGGTTCCGGTTCGACCTCGCCGTAACCCTGGGACGCGACGAGGGTGTCGTCTACGACCCTGAGCATCCGCTACTCACAGGTATACGCGACGACCCGGAACTCGCGGGAGTCAAACTCATCGCGGAGCCCTGGGACGTGGGTCAGGGCGGTTGGCAGACGGGCAACTTCGCCACGGGCTGGTCGGAGTGGAATGACCGCTACCGCGACCGGATGCGAGACTTTTGGTTGAGCGACATTCGCAGTATGCGCTATTCGGGCTCGGCGGGCAGCGGCATCGGCCGCTTCGCGACCCGCGTGGCCGGATCGTCGAATACCTTCTCGACCGACCGGGGACCACTCGCCTCGCTAAACTTCATCACCGCTCACGACGGCTTCACTCTGGCCGATCTCACCGCCTACGACACGAAGCACAACCTCGGAAACGGGGAGTCCAATCGCGACGGCACCGGCAACAACAACTCCTTCAACCACGGCGTGGAAGGTCCGACCCGGGACGTAGCGATCCTGAAGACCCGTCGCAAGGCCATGCGCAACCTGCTCGGCACCCTGCTGCTGTCTGCCGGAATACCCATGATCACCGCCGGTGACGAGTTCGGCCGCAGTCAGCGGGGCAACAACAACGCCTATTGCCAGGACAGTGAGCTCACCTGGTTGAACTGGGACTTCGACGATTGGCAACAGGACCTGCACCGAGTGAGCCGGCGCCTGCTCGAGCTGCGACGCGAGAACCCCGCCCTGCGCCCGGTGCGCTTTGGCCGTTTCGGCGAGACCACGCTCAGCGCAAGCCAGCTCGACTGGTACAACGCTGCCGGCGAGTCGATGTCGCACGATGACTGGAACTCCCCGGAAGCTCGCACCCTGCAGTACATGGCCGCGAGCACACCGGAGCACGAGGACTTCAACCGCATCCTGCTAGTAGTGCATGCCCGCGAGCAGGACGCCACGGTCACGCTGCCCCAGCATGAGGGCGTCGGCGCCTATACACTGCTGTGGGATTCCAGCCACGACGACCTGCGTGACGCCGTCATCGAGCACAAGCCCGGCACGACGCTGCACATGACGGGCGCTTCGATGCAGCTGCTGCGGGCGCACAACACAATCACGTCGCCGCCCCGTAAGCGCAAGGGCAAGCGCTGAGGAGGGCCGGGCCATCGGCCCGGCCCTCCTCAGCTCGGTTCCGTCTGGCCTACGTGGCGATCGCGACGAGTCCCATCTCCGCGGGACTGATGAGCAGCGCATTTCGCGGCACGACCCGCACTGTGTACCCGAAGGCCCCCGCCCGGTCCAGCTCCACGGTGCCCGTGAACAGGTTCGGTGCCCCTCCGGCCGCCGCCTCGACCATATCAGCGAGGTCGGGCGCCGCAGCGGGCAGGAGCGCCTGGCTCTCGGTGTCGCGCAGCTCGTCGCCGCCGAGGCTCTTGCCGTAGACGACCTCCACCGTCACATCCGAGGGGAGCAGCCCGTTGAGTTGCACGTGGGCGCGCAGGTGCAGCTCGTCGCCCACCTGGGGCACGGCGCTTACTCCCCCGGACTCGACGTGGGTCACGGCCACTGCCGGCCACTTGGACACGACCTTGCCCTTCCAGGCAGCCAGTTCGCGGGCGGCACGGTAGTTGTGCTTGGACATGAGGCCCTCATAGTGGCCCGCAGGACGATAGAGCCGTTCCACATATTGCCGAACCATGCGGTCGGCGCTGAGCTCCGGGGAGAGCGTGGCGAGGGTATGCCGAATGTTGCCGACCCACCGCTCGGGCACGTCGTCAGAGTTGCGCTCGTAGAACGTGGGCGCCACTTGGTGCTCAATGAGGTCGTAGAGAGCTTCCGCCTCGAGACGATCGCGTTCCGCAGCGTCGCCGGCGGCATCCGCTGACGGAATTGCCCAGCCGTTCTTGCCGTCGTAGTATTCGGGCCACCAGCCGTCGAGTATCGACAGGTTGAGCGCGCCGTTGAGGGCGGCCTTCATGCCCGACGTGCCGCAGGCTTCGAGCGGACGCAGTGGGTTGTTGAGCCACACGTCCGTGCCCGGGTACATCAGCTGCGCCATGGCGATGTTGTAGTCGGGCAGAAACGCGATCCGGGTGCGCAACTCGGGGTCGGCGGCGAACTGCACGATCTTCTGGATGAGCCGCTTGCCCTCCTCGTCGGCCGGGTGCGACTTGCCGGCAATCACGATCTGGATCGGTCGGTCGGGGTTCAGCAGCAGGGCGCGCAGCCGTTCCGGGTCGTGCAGCATGAGCGTGAGCCGCTTGTACGTGGGCACCCGGCGGGCGAATCCGATGGTGAGCACATTCGGGTCGAAGACCCGGCCGATCCAGGCCGGCGGCAGGCCACCTGGATTCTGATCGCGCCAGGCGTTCGTGAGGCGCCGGCGGGCATCCTCGACGAACTGCAGCCGCATCTGCCCGCGCACCGACCAGAGGTCTTGGTCGGAGACCTCGGGAGATCGCCAATTGGCGGTGGAGGTGTCGCTCGTTCCGAGCCGGTTCTGGGCGAGGGCCATCAGTGCGGGATCGGTCCAGCTCGGCGCGTGCACCCCGTTGGTGATGGACCCGATCGGCACCTCGGCGGCATCGAACCCGGGCCAGAGCCCGCTGAACATTCGACGGCTGACCTCGCCGTGCAGGGTCGACACGCCGTTTGCGTGCTGACCGAGCCGCAGCCCCATGATGGCCATGTTGAAAACATCGGGCGACCCGCCCTCATAGCTCTCCGCGCCAAGCGCGAGCAGGTCGTCCACGGCGACACCGGGAAGTAGGTCGGTTTCGAAGTACCGGCGCACGAGCCCGCGCTCGAATCGGTCGATTCCGGCGCCCACCGGTGTGTGAGTCGTGAAGACGGTGCCCGCGCGGGCCACCTGCAGAGCCTCCTGAAAGCTCAATCCCTCTCCGATCAGGCTCGAAATACGCTCGAAGCCGAGGAACCCAGCGTGACCCTCGTTGGTGTGGAAGACCTCGGGTTCAGGGTGTCCGCTCAGGGTGCTCCAGAGCTTCACGGCCCTGGCGCCGCCGATTCCGAGCAGCAGCTCCTGCAGCAGGCGGTGCTCTCCGCCCCCGCCGTACAGACGGTCCGTCACGAGCCGCAGGTCGTCCGGGTTCTGGGGAATGTCTGTATCCAGCAGCAGCAAGCGGATGCGGCCGACCTTGGCCTGCCAGACGCGTGCGTGCAGCGTGCGGTCGTCGGGCAGAGCAAGCGAGACCTGCACGGCGGAGCCGTCGGCCCGGCGCAAAACCGAGAGCGGCAGCCCGTCGGGATCGAGCAGGGGGTAGCTCTCCATCTGCCAGCCGTCGGGTGAGATCGCCTGGCTAAAGTAGCCAGCGCGATAAAACAGCCCCACGCCAACAAGGGGAACTCCGAGATCGGAGGCGCTCTTCAGGTGATCCCCGGCCAGGATGCCGAGGCCGCCGGAATACTGCGGCAGTGCCGCGGCGATGCCGAACTCCGGCGAGAAGTAGGCGATGGCCGCCGGCTTCTCCCCCGTGAGTCCCTGGTACCAGCGCGGCTTCTCGAGGTAGTTTCGCAGGTCACCGCGAATCGCGTGCACGCGCGCAACATAGTCGGCGTCCCCGGCCAGGTCGGACAGGCGCCCCGGATCCACGGCACCGAGCAGAGCAACGGGATCGGTGCCGATCTCGCGCCACAGTTCTGGGGCGATGTGTTCGAAGAGTTGACGGGTGGGCTCGTGCCAGGACCAGCGCAAGTTGCCGGCAAGCTCTTCTAGAGCAGCGAGCGCCTCGGGCAGCACGGCACGGACGGTAAATTTACGTATCGCCTTCACGAGTTACACCATAGGCGCGCAGTGTGTCCGTTGTGTAACCGATGCGGGCACAATCGCCAATTTTTCACGCTACGGTCATGGTGTGGCTAAGACAGTAGGATCCAAAGACCTTCCGAAGGCGGCACCGACCCGCATCGGTCGCATTCCCGTGCTCGATCTCTCCCCCCAGCTGAATGACAATCTGTGGCCTGCGCGAGCCTTCGCCGGCGAGGTGGTTCCGTTCGGTGCCACCGCCTTCAGGGAAGGGCATGACCTTATCGGTGTGTCCCTGCATCTGGTTGCACCGGACGGCACCGAGACTGTACACCCCATGGATCTCGGGGCACCGGGCACCGACCGGTGGGAAGTTCGGGTGCCCCTGCAGCACCAGGGAGACTGGCGCTACAGAGTGCGCGCTTACGCCGACGACTTCGCGACCTGGGAGCACAACGCCGGCATAAAGATTCCGGCCGGCATCGACGTGGATCTGATGTTCCTGATCGGGGACCAGCTGCTGACCTCGGCGGGAACGGATAAGTCACGCACCGCCCCAGAACGCCGGGCTCTTCTGGCCGCGGCCAAGACATTGTCCGATGCGAAGAAGCCGATCGCGCTGCGTCTCGCCGCCCTCGAGTCCGAGAAGCTGCGGGCAGCGCTTCGGGCCCGCCCGATCGCGAGTCTCGACTCGTTCTCGGCGGAACGCACCGTCATCGTTGAGCGAACGCGCGCCGGCGTGGGCTCCTGGTACGAGTTCTTCCCGCGCTCCGAGGGCGCCATCCAGGCCGCTGATGGGTCCTGGTCCAGCGGCACATTCCGCACCGCCGCCAAACGCTTGCCCCAGGTGGCCGCGATGGGTTTCGACGTGCTCTACCTCCCGCCAATCCATCCGATCGGAACGGCTTTCCGCAAGGGGCCTAACAATTCGCTCACAGTCGGTCCGAACGATCCGGGGTCGCCCTGGGCCATCGGTTCGGCCGACGGCGGCCACGATGCCATCCACCCTGACCTCGGCACTGTCGCCGATTTCAGCTATTTCCTCGGTCGTGCCCGCAAGGTGGGGCTGGACGTGGCCCTCGACTTCGCGCTACAGGCTTCTCCCGACCACCCCTGGGTCGCCGAGCATCCCGAATGGTTCACGACGCTGCCCGACGGCACGATCGCTTATGCCGAGAATCCGCCCAAAAAGTATCAGGACATCTACCCGATCAACTTCGACAACGATCCGGCGGGGATTCGCGCGGAAGCGCTGCGCATTCTCCGGCACTGGATCACCCTCGGCGTCACCATCTTCCGCGTCGACAATCCCCACACGAAGCCGCTTGATTTCTGGGAATGGCTCATCCGCGAGGTCAACGCAGAGCACCCGGATGTCGTCTTCCTCGCCGAGGCCTTCACCCGCCCGGCGCTGATGCAGGCTCTGGGCAAGGTGGGGTTCCAGCAGTCGTACACGTACTTCACGTGGCGCAACACGAAGACCGAACTTGAGGAGTTCCTGCACGGCCTGGCCACCGAGACGGCGGATTTTCTGCGCCCGAACCTCTTCGTAAACACCCCAGACATCCTCACGGAGTACCTGCAATTCGGCGGACCGGCTGCCTTCAAGATACGCGCGGCCCTCGCTGCCATGGCCGCACCCACCTGGGGTATGTACGCCGGATTCGAGCTCTGTGAAAATGTTGCGCGCGTGGGCGCGGAGGAGAACATTGACAACGAGAAGTATGAGTACAGACCACGGGATTGGGCCGCGGCCGAAGCCCGCGGTGCGTCGCTGGCGCCCTACGTGACGAGACTCAACCACATCCGCTCGGAGCACCCGGCGCTGCGGCAGTTGCGCAACCTCGACATTCACGCGAGCGACGACGACTCCATTCTGGTCTTCAGCAAGTACCTGCCGGCCGGGTTCACGGGAACGGGCGCGGATGATGCGATCATCGTCGTGGCGAACGTGGACCCGCATTCCGTTCGTGAAACCACCGTGCACCTCGACGTGACGCGCTTTGGCCTCGAGCCGGGTGCCACCTACGACGTGAACGATCTCATCACCGGTGCGACCTACACCTGGTCCGCGGACAATTTCGTTCGACTCGACGCATTCACCGAACCGGTACACATCCTGCGGGTGTTGGGCCAGAAGCCAGGAAAGGCACGCGCATGACCGAGCAGCCCCAGGACAGCAAGAAGACAGCAGCCAAGGCTGCCCCCGCCAAGGCCAAGGCCCCTACGTCGAAGGTGCCCGCCAAGAAGGGCAAGAAGACCGCCCTCAAGACTGTGGACCCCACCTTCGTGGCCCCGCACATTCTCGAGTCCATCGCGGCCGGAACCTACTACAACCCGCACGAGGTCCTCGGACAGCACGGAATCGAACAGGCCGGCGTCACCGACCCGGTCACCGTCATCCGTGCCCTTCGCCCCCTCGCCACGGAGGTGCTGGCCGTTCTCTCGACGGGAGCGCACGTGGAACTAGTCCATATCGGGCACGGCGTTTGGCAGGGCATCAGCACTGTCGGTTTTCAGGACTACACCCTCGAGGCCCGCTATGAAACGGCACCGGCGTGGATCGCGGACGACCCCTACCGCTTCCTGCCGACTATCGGCGAGTTGGACCTGCACCTGATTGGTGAGGGCCGCCACGAGCGCCTGTGGGACGTGCTGGGCGCACACTACGGTGAGCGCCAGGGGGTGCACGCCGCAGTTTCAGGCACCGCATTCGCTGTGTGGGCGCCGAACGCCCGCGCGGCCCGAGTGATCGGCGACTTCAACGGCTGGGGCGGTGCCACTTACACGATGCGCAACATGGGCAGCACGGGCGTATGGGAGCTTTTCATTCCAGGGCTCGAACTGGGATCGAACTACAAGTTTGAGCTGCTGACGCACTCGGGCGCGTGGATACAGAAGGCCGACCCGATGGCGCAGTACGCCGAGGTACCGCCAATGACAGCCTCTGTCGTGACCCAGTCCTCTTACGTGTGGGCTGACAACGCGTGGATGACAGCGCGCGCCGCGACAGACCCGCACGACCGCCCGATGAGCGTCTACGAGATGCACGTGGGCTCCTGGCGTCCGGGGCTCAGCTACCGCGACCTCGCGGATGAACTCATCGGATACCTTAATGAGCTTGCCTACACGCATGTGGAATTCATGCCCCTCGCCGAGCATCCCTTCGGCGGTTCCTGGGGCTACCAGGTCACGGGCTACTACGCCGCGACCAGCCGTTACGGCACCCCCGATGACCTGCGCTACCTGATCGATCGGCTGCACCAGGCCGACATCGGCGTGATCATGGATTGGGTTCCCGGCCACTTTCCCAAGGACGACTTCGCCCTCGGCCGTTTCGACGGCCAGGCGCTCTACGAGCACGCCGACCCGCGCCGCGGGGAGCAGAACGACTGGGGAACCTACGTATTCGACTTCGGTCGCCCCCAGGTACGCAACTTCCTTGTGGCGAATGCCCTGTTCTGGCTTGAGGAATTCCACATCGACGCCCTGCGAGTCGACGCCGTCGCGTCCATGCTCTATCTGGACTACTCGCGCGAAGACGGCGAGTGGGAGCCCAACCAGTACGGCGGCAACGAGAACCTGGAAGCCATCAGCATGCTTCAGGAGATCACGGCCACCGCGTACAAGCGCAACCCCGGGGCCATCATGATCGCCGAAGAATCGACCAACTGGGGCGGCGTCACCGCAGCCACCTCCGGCGGTGGGCTGGGATTCGGCTTCAAATGGAACATGGGCTGGATGCACGACTCCCTCGAGTACATGCACGTGGACCCGATGTACCGGTCGTACCACCACAATGACATCACCTTCTCATTCGTGTACGCCTTTAGCGAGAATTTCCTGCTCCCCATCAGCCACGACGAGGTCGTTCACGGAAAGGGCTCGCTGATCAGCCGCATGCCCGGCGACTCTTGGCAGCAGCTCGCGAACGTTCGCGTGTACCTCGCTTTCATGTGGGCACACCCGGGAAAGCAACTGCTGTTCATGGGCCAGGAATTCGGGCAGCGCTCCGAGTGGAGCGAAGACCGCGGCCTGGACTGGTGGATGCTCGACCAGCCGGCCCACCGTGGCCTGTTCAACCTCGTGGGGTCCCTCAACCGGGTATACCGGGCGAACGCGAGTCTGTGGGCCCGTGACAACGAGCCAGGCGGGTTCGACGTGATCGATGCCGGCGCGCATCAACAGAACGTGGTCTCGTTCCTGCGCTGGGACAACGACGGCCAGCCGATAGCGTGCTTCTTCAACTTCGCCGGCCAGCCGCATGTCGACTACAGGGTTGGCCTGCCCTTCGCCGGCCAGTGGGACGAGATTCTGAACACGGATGCCGCCGAGTTCGGTGGATCCGGAGTGGGCAACTTCGGTGGCGTGCACGCCGGCAACGAGCCGTGGGGCGGTCGTCCGGCATCGGCCAATGTGACCCTGCCGCCGCTCGCCGGCCTCTGGCTCAAACTGCGCCGGTAGCAGCTCGCCCGCTCACAGACGAGAAGCCGGTCACCCACACGGGGTGCCGGCTTCTCGGATCTGGAGTAAGTGCACTGGGAATCAGTACCGTACTGAATCAGTACAGGAGCGCGGTCAGACGCTTGCGGGTGGGTGCTACGCGGGGGTCTTCCAGGCCGACGACCTCGAAGAGCTCGAGGATACGCTCACGGATGGTGTTGCGACCGGCCGGATCCTGGGCAGGGAAGAGCGTGAGCAGACGATCGAAGGCGTCCTCCACGTGTCCGCCTGACAGGTCTAGGTCAGCTACGAGCAGCTGGGCATCGAGATCCTGCGGGGCTGACGCAGCTCCCCCGCGAATGTCGTCAAGGGTTTTACCCTGCAGACGACCGAGGAGACTCGCCTGTGCCAGCCCGGCGACAGCCATGGTGTCGTTGGGGTTTTGGGCCAGGGCCGTGCGGTATTCCGCTCGAGCAGTCTCGTAGTCACCGCGCTCAATGGCCTCGTAGGCCTCGACGTGGTGCGGTGGCAGCGGCTCCTCGACCGGCTCGGCTTCTGCTGCCGGTGAGTCAGCGACCTGCGCGCTACCCGTGACGCCCTGTTCCGCCGCGACTTCCAGCAGGCGTGCGAGAACCTCGCGAATTTGCGCCTCCGGCAGCGCGCCGTTGAAGAGCTGCACGGGCTGGCCGCCGATCACGGCGGCGACCGTGGGAATGGACTGTGCCTGAAAGGCCTGCGACAGCTGGGGGTTGGAATCCACGTCGACCTTGGCGAGCACGAATTTGCCCGCATACTCCGTGACGAGTCTTTCGAGTACCGGCGTGAGCTGTTTGCATGGCTCGCACCACTCCGCCCACAGATCCACCAGCACCGGAACCGTATTCGACAGCTCCAGTAGCTCACCGAAGTTCGCGTCAGTACCGTCGAGCACGAGGGCCGGAACCGGCACGGTTGCGCCTGGCGTTGCAGACGATCCGGTCCCGGCTGCACCGGACGTCGGTGCCGCCGGGCGATTCACGAGCGACGACAGGTCGACGGCACCGCGCAGATTGGATCCGGAAGGGGGCATAGGGGTCATGGAAGCTCCGCAGATGAGATTATTCCCTGGGTACTCCCCAGGAGAGTGATTTTGTCTGTCGACCCTACCGCGGGCACATAGAACAGAAGTTGGTCGCTGAGGATGTTCTGAATGCCCTTCGCGGAGGACGTGATTCCGGACAGCGCCTTGCTCGAAGCGCCGCTGGGGTTCACGGTGGCTTCACCCGAAACCACGGTGACAGTCTCGGTTTCATTGACGTTGACGGCCACGATCGCGCCCGAATCATTCGTGGCAAGCGCCACCGTGCGCCCGGGACCGGCCGCCGTGGCGAAGGCCAGGGTGGCCGTGACTGCCAGTTCTGCCGTGCGGTCCGTGCGGCTCTTCACGAATTGCGAGAGGAACTCGTCGCCTTCGGTCTGGAATAGTGCATACGACGCACTCGCTTCACCCTGCAGCAGAACATCGGCGTACGCCGTGGCGACCTGATCCGGCGGGAGCATGAGCAGCTTGCTGTCGGGCGCGATCGCCGGCGCGCCGATTGTGGCGGGTGCGACGTGCGGCGGCTGAGCGTTGGCTTCCAACCCAATCATGTACTCCACAAGATAATTCGCCCTGGGCGATTCCTGCCTGAGGATCAGGGTCGTAGGGGGAACGGTCTTATCGTCCTCCTGGATGATCGCCAACACCACGCGCGGCCAGGACTCCGATTGCTGCGGCAGGGTTACCGAGAGCGGCGGTGTGCCGATGATCGGCGGAGCGGCCACTGCCGGATCGACAGCTCGAATCTTGTAGTTGGTCAGTCGCTGTTCCAACGCCGTACCGGTGAACCGAGTGGCGATGGAGTCGGCATTCAGAGTGGCGTCGGCCTCTGTCGTCAACGTGCCGATGTCAGTCACGATCCGTTCCAGCTGAGGAACGGTGACGGCGGCGGGCGGAACTTCAGTTGCCGTGTCGGCCTCGTCCGTGGATTCCGGTGTGGGCGTGGGGGTCGACGAGACAGTACTTCCCGCAGTGACCGGCGCGGCAGGCCAGAAGTCCGCGGAACACCCACTGAGAAGCAGCCCGGACACCAGAAGCATAGGAACGACAGCGATCATCGGCCGGCGGGATCCAGTGATGTCCCCGGCTTTGAGTGCCTTCGGTAGGGGAACGCGCGGCAGCCGCGGCATTCGTGGACCACGCGGCAGATTGCGGCGCGGACGCCGGGAGCGCCTCAGGTGGAGCAATGCCAGGATGTAGAGCACGAGGCCGAGAAAGAGCAGTGCGGCCCCGCCCACGAGAAGTGGGCCGGCCCACGGAGTGGAGTTGTCTGCGGCCCAGGACAGCGTGATGTCGCCCGGCGCGGGTGCCGTTCCATCAGAGGCGACGAGTACCGAAATCCCCTCGGGGAGATTCAGGGTGTGGGTGAGCGACGACGTGCCGCTGAACTCTTCGAGCCACAGGTCAGAACCGGCGGGATTCGTGACGGTCTCAGCGACCGGAGTCGCGCTAGAGCCATCGGCGTTGGTGCTCTCGGGCGTGACGACGGCGTCTGTGACGACGGACGTCAGGTCCTGACCGGTTTCCCCGGCGCTCACCACAGCGTGCGCGTCGTTGCCGATCCAGGCTTCAATGTCTGCGGTTCGCCCGTAGGCAAGGAAAGTTGTTTCTGCACCGCTGACGCGAATCGTCTGGTTGCCCGGGAACGATGCGAGCGCACTCGAGTCGATCACCGTATACGGGGTTGCGCCCTCAACGGTCGCACTCAGCGAACTGGTCGCGGGTTCGAGAAAGACGGTCCGCTGCGCAATGCCGAGACCGATCATCACGGCCGCGAGAACGAATGCCACGATGGCAAGAACAAATCGCACGTATCATCCTTCCGTGTTGCCAATCGGTCAGTGTGGGCACGCCCACACTACTTCCGAGTCCGATCGCAACAGACACGAATTTCCACGATACTTGGTCCTCCTGACAGCTGCCTAATAGTGCGCAGATTGCACTGTTTGTGTGGTGCACCCACGATTCATGGAGGCAGACTAAAGTTGCATCGGCCTCCCGGACTCGCGTCGCGCCCGACTCCAGTCACGTGGAAGCCCCATTTTTTGAGGAGAAACCGTGCCCAACGACGAATCTGACTTCACCCAGGTCTTCCGTGGCTACGACAAAGACGAGGTAGCCAAGGCCCTGCAGGGGCTCCGTCGCGACCTGATCAAAGCCAACACCCACAGCGCGGAATCCAGCAAGGAAGTGCGGCGCCTGTCCGCCCAGATCGACGACCTCAACGCCACAATCGACGAGGTCGGAAGCCCGACGTTCTCAGGTCTCGGCGCAAAACTCGAGAACACCCTTCGGGTGGCGGAGGAACAGTCCATCCGCGTCATCGCCCAGGCCGATAACGACGCCGCGCGGTTGCGAACCTCGACGGCCATCGAGATCGAGAATCTTCGGCGCGAGTCTGCGGAGCAAGCGGCCCGAACGCTCTCGGACGCGGATATTCGCGCCCGTCGCGTTCTCGACGATGTACGTGTGGAGGCGGACGATCTGGTGGCCCGCACCCAGGACGACTACGCCCAGCTGACGCAGGACGCCCGCAACGAGGCGACACTCGTTCGCGGCGCGGCGGCCTCCGAAGCGGCCGAGACGCGTTCCACTCTCACGCGCGAGGTGGCTGCCATCCGAACCGCCGCAGATCGTGACGCGGCCGATGTGCGCCTCGCCGCCCAGCAGGAGGCGACGGAGGCGCACGAAGTCGCCGCAGGCCTGAGCGAAGAAACTGAGCTGGCCCGGGCAACCGTCGCACTGGAGATAGACCAGCAGCGCGCCGACGTGGCCCGCGAAACCGAACAGGCCCGCATAGAACTGGCGGACGAAACATCGCGTGCGCGCATCACGCTGGCTCAGCAGACTGAGCAGGCGCAGGTCGAGCTGGCCGACGAAATCGACCGGGCCCGAACCGCCCTGAAGAACGAGCTCGACGACCTGCGCGCGGCATCCGCTGCCGAACGACAGCGCGCTGTCACCGAGCTCGAACGCGACATCTCCCAGCAGCGCACGGCCCTCGCCACAGAAACGGCTGCCGCTCGCGCCGACCTCGCTGCGGATATCGAGCAGGGAAATACCGCCTTCGTGCGCACCGACTCGGAGAACCGCTCCGAGCTGGCGACCGAACGTGAGCGGGCGCAGCGCGAGCTGGACGCTCACATCGCGCTGTCCCGGCAGCACACAGATGCAGAGGCGGCCCGGCTGGCGCAGGACGTCGCCCAGGCCCGCGCGGACCTCGACGTGGAGCTGACGACCCTGCATGACGACTGCGAGCAAGACCTGCTGTCGCGACACCACACGGCCGCGGCACAGGCCGCGGCCCTACAGGAAGACGCCTCGCGCCAGCTCGCCGACACCACCGCGCGGCTGTCGGAGCTTCGCGCCCTCAACGACCAACTGGACACCGGAGCCCGCACGGAAGCCCGAGCGCTCAAGCAGGAGTCTGATGAAGCCGCCACCGCCATTGTTCGCACGGCTACGGAGAAGGCAGCCGCGATCCTTGCCGACGCCGACGCGCGGGCGAAAAGGCTACTTTCCGACGCAGAAGGCCGACTCGCCCAGATAAGGATTGAGCGCGACGCGGTAGCAGGCTACTTTGAGAGCCTGCGCAGCGTGTTGACACAAGCGGAGACCATGGCCAGCGACGACGAAGCGACAGGCAGCTCCACAGACAGCGCCACGACGAACAACGCCAGAACGAACAGCGACAGAACACCTAGTGAAAAATAAGTGACCAGAGGAGCCCACCGGTGAAGATTCAAAACGCGTTCCGCTTTGGACTCGTCGGCACACTCGGCGTCGGTCTCGGGCTCCTCATCATCACCTCGGTGATCACGCTCCAAACGATCATCACGTACATCGGGGCTGCACTGTTTCTCGCTCTGGGCCTCGACCCTGCCGTGTCATGGCTGGGTAAGCGGAAGTTCCCGCGCTGGGCTGCGATCCTCACGGTGCTGGTCGCCGTCGTGGGCATTCTGACGGCCGTCGTCTTTGCGATCGTGCCTATCATCGTGGATCAGGTCGCCAAGCTCTCCAAAATCGTCCCCGACCTGATCAAGGCCGCGAACTCGCCATCATTCATCGAGGACGTACAGAAAAACTTTCCCACGCTGGACATTCCCGTGATCGTGAAATCCATCACGGACTTCCTAGGAGGGAACGTTCAGGAGATCACGACAACGATCGTGCAGTCGGGCCTGGCGCTGATGAGCGGGCTGTTCGGCGGCCTCATCATCCTGATCCTGACGCTGTATTTCACGGCCAACCTGAACAGCATGAAACGCGCCACATACCAGCTGGTTCCGGCGTCCAAACGAGAGCGCTTCACCGACCTGAGCGAGCAGATCTCCCAGTCGGTGGGCAAGTACGTTGTCGGGCAGGTGGGGCTGGCTGCGTGTAACGGCGTGCTCAGCTTCATCTTCCTGTCCATCATCGGAGCGCCATTTCCAGCGCTCCTCGCCTTCATTGCGTTCCTGTTCTCCCTGGTACCGCTCGTCGGCACGATCACCGGTTCCGTCATCATCGTGGCCATGTGCCTGATCCCGGGCATTGGCAGCTCGACACTCACGGCTCTCGTGGCAGCCATTTACTACCTGATCTACATGCAGGTGGAGGCATACGTTCTGAGTCCGAACATCATGAAGAGAGCCGTCTCAGTGCCCGGTGCCGTCGTGGTGATCGCCGCTCTCGCGGGCGGGTCACTCCTGGGCATCCTCGGCGCCCTGATAGCGATTCCCGTGGCCGCATCCGCCATCCTCATTGTGAAGCAGGTCGTCATCCCCCGGCAGAACGAGCTCTAGCCGGCTGTCGTCACGAGCGCCATTCGGTCGGCAGCGGAAGCGCCGCCGGGTTGACGACGGCCACGATCTCGTCGAGAACGCGCCGGGTCATGTTTTCGCCCACCCAGAGGTGCTTGCCACCCTCGACCGCAATTAACCGCGTCTCGGGCACGACCGCGAAACGCTCACGGGCCTCGGCCGGCTGCAGGTAGTCGTCGTGCTCGGGGATGATGGCCACGAGACGGCGGTCCTGGTGGGCCCACGCGGCCAGCTCGACATCCGTTGCCCGGTGCAGGGGTGGAGACAGCAGGATGGCACCCTGAATCGGGTGTTCGAGTCCGTATTTGAGGGCAAGCTCGGTGCCGAAGGACCAGCCCACGAGCCAGGGGTTGGGCAGTCCCCGGGTGGCGACGAAGTCCATGGCCGCGGCCACGTCGGCGCGCTCCCCCATGCCGTCGTCGAAGCTGCCGTCGCTCGTGCCGCGGGGCGACGTGGTGCCCCGCGTGTTGAAGCGCAAGACAGCGAGTCCGGCAAGGGCCGGAAGGCGTCCTGCGGCCTTGCGAAGAATGTGAGAGTCCATGAAGCCACCGGCCGTGGGCAGCGGATGGAGCGTCACGAGTGTGGCGATCGGCGCCCGGTCGATCGGCGTGGCCAACTCACCGACGAGGGTGAGTCCGTCACTCGTCGTGAGTTCGATATGTTCCCGAGTCGCGGGCAGTTCGACCGACCCTCGAATTTCGATCGGGTTCAGGGCTGATGCGTGATCCATGTGGACTCCTTGGCCGTACGGACTCTGCCGGAAAACGGCTATGTGATCTTCCAGCAGTGAGTGTGCCAGTGACGGCGGTTTGAGATGTCGGCGGCATCACCCAGAACTCCGTCGGCGCGCCAGGCGACGACATGCGCCGTTCCCGGTTCGACGGGCAGCGAGCAGCCAGGACACAGGTAGGTCTTCAGGGACTGCTTCGCGGGCACCGGCTGGACGTGCCAGAGGCCGTCCCTGCGCACCTCGCTGCGGCGCCAGCCGTCGAGCAGGCGGCCGAGGCCCGTGTCGTCCTCGTCGTCGCGAACCGGTGGCTTGCGGCCACGGGGTCGATTGCTGCGGGCCATGAGCTCAGTCTACGGCCGTGTCCGAGCGTGCTCAGAAACGGGGCGGACTTAATACCAGCCGGAGGCCTGTGATTTGGACCAGGCGCCGCACGGGCTGCCGTAGCGGTCAACGATGTAGCCCAGGCCCCACTCGATCTGGGTCGCGGGGTTGGTTTCCCAGTCAGCGCCGGCAGAGCCCATCTTCGACCCTGGCAGCGATTGCGGAATGCCGTAGGCACCGCTTGAGCTGTTCATTGCGTTGACGCGCCATCCGGACTCCTTCTGCCAGAGCGAAACGAGGCAGCTGTACTGGTCTTCGCCCCAGCCTCGGGCCTGGACGGCACCGTAGGCGTAGGCCTTGGCCGTGCCGGGGTCCGGAACGGCGGCTGACGGGGCCGTGAAGCTCTTGGCGGCCTCCGGTTCCGCCACAGGCGTCACGGGCACGGGTTCGGGCTTCACAATCGCCGTCACCGTGTACCCCTCGCGGGTGACGGTGTTGGTGTACGCACCCTCGACGGAGACGGTCTGCGGCGGGGCGTCGGCGTAACGATCGCCGGCCGGCTCGACACCGGCCACCTGGAAGTACGGGGACGCGGTCGCGCCGGAATACGGATCCACAACTGTCACGAGCACGAAGGCACACGCCGCGACGAAACCGAACAGGAAGTGAGACACCCTGACGGGCTTACGGGTTCTCCGAACGGCTGCCCTGGTCGAAACTCTGACGGGGTCGATAACGCTCAGATGCCTGCCCATATGGTAGTCACCCTAGCCGACGATTTGGTAACGACCAAATAACGGCCGAGGGTTTACGCCGACGTGTTGCTGCGCGGAGCCCGGTCAGCTGTCATCGAACGGCCAGCATCACGTCGATCACACCGTCGAGAACGACATCCACCTGCGCCTCCCGGTAGCCGCCACGTTCGGCGCGGAACACGGCGGTGCGAACCTCGTCGACGCTCATCGAGCGGCCGTCCCGCAAATACTTCACGATCTTGTTGCTGAAGCGGTCCACGTCCGACTTCTTGTAACCGACACTGAGAAAACTTGTGCGGGCGAAACGATGCCCCGGCGCCCGACTCAGCCGGGCCACGAGAACATCCGTGGCCGAACGAGCCTCCAGCAGCCACGCCTGTTCACCCATCGCGCCGAGTGCGCGTTCACGTTCCCGCGCTGCGAAGGCGTCCTCAAGCCGTTCCAGGGCCGCGTCCACGTGCTGGGGCGAATACCCGCCCTTCTGCATGGAGAAAGCCGTGTGACGGATGCTGGCGGCCGTAAGCGGCACGGAATCGTCGTTGGCGTCGTAGGCCTGCCGAGCGGACGCGAGAAAGTCTTCGACCTGCTCGAGGCTGTATCCGAGGGTCTTCTTGGCTGATCGCGGAAAAGTTGTGCTCACCGAGTCATTCTCCCTTAACCACGCCGCGAGCCGAAAACAGCCGGTTCACGCGAAGACCAGATATAGGGCGTAGGCCGCGCAAGCGGAAGGCAGGATGGAGTCCAGCCGGTCCAGGAATCCGCCATGCCCCGGAAGCCAGGAACTCATGTCCTTGATGCCCAGATCTCGTTTGATGAGAGATTCGGCCAAGTCGCCGAAGGTTGCCGTGAACACGATAATGCCACCGAAGATGATGCCGAACCACCAGGGCTGGTCCAGCATGAACAGGGCAAGCAGAATGCCGGCCATAGTGCAGATCAGGGCGGCGCCGAGGAATCCTTCCCAGGTTTTCTTGGGGCTGATCGTCGGCGCGAGCGGATGCTTGCCGAAATTCAGGCCGCTGACGTACGCCCCCGTGTCGGCAGAGATCACCAGCAGCAGGAACGCGAGGGTCCACCACTGTCCCCCGGGCTGGGCGACGAGGAGCACGGCGAAGCTGGCTAGGAACACGACATAGACCTGGATGAGAACCCCGGCACCCATGTCGCCAAGTACGGCGCGGGCCGGTGCCCGATGAGCGGGGAGAACCGCCAAAGCGATCCGCCAGAGTGCGATCACCAGGATTCCGGCCAGAGTCGCCAGCCATTGGCCCGTGGGACCGAAATAGAAGGCCGCCGGCACCACACTGACAGCGGCAATCACAACGGGGATGCGCGGCACATTCCGTCCGGCATGACGCAACGCCTGGGCAAGCTCGAAGGACGTGAATCCGATGATCACGCCCGCAAAGATCATGAAAAGATCCTTGACGAAAATAAGGCTCACGAGCATGGCGCCACCGAGCACGAGTCCGATGAGAACGGCCAGGATCAGGTTGCGTCCAGTGCGGGCCTCGATACGCTCGCTCGTGGCGTCGAGGCTGGCGCGGGTGGCTTGCACCTGACGCTCGAAATCGGCCTTTGTTGACTGCACCTGACGCTCAAAGTCCGCCCTGGTGGACTTGACCTGCGCCCGAAACTCGGCGCGACTAACGCCGTGCCCACGCTTCGGTGGTCGATGGCTGCCCGGCTGGTCCGTCATGTGAGAACGCTTCCTAGATCTCGAGCAGTTCGGCTTCCTTGCGCTTGAAGGCATCGTCGATGCCGTCAACATGGCTCTTCGTGATGAGCTCAAGTTCCTTTTCGGCACGGCCCACTTCGTCGTCGCCGACCTCGCTCTTCAGCGCGTCGAGTTCGTCCTTGGCCTTGCGCCGAATGTTGCGCACGGAGATGCGCGCATCCTCTGCCTTGGCCTTCACAATCTTGACGAATTCCTTACGACGCTCTGTCGTGAGTTCGGGCAGAGTAGCGCGGATGGTGACGCCGTCATTTCCGACGTTGGCACCCAGGTTCGGAGTGTCTCGAATGGCAATCTCGATGTCGCGCAGTGCACTCTTGTCGTACGGGGCGATCAGGAGCGTGCGCGCCTCCTGGTTTTGCAGTGAGGCGAGCTGTTCGAGCGGCGTCGCGGTTCCGTAATAATTCACCAGGATCTTAGCGAACATTTGAGGGTTCGCCCGTCCGGTACGCACGGTTCCGAAGTCGTCTCTGGCGGCTTCAAGTGCCTTCTGCATACGCGCAGTGGCATCGGACAGTACATCCGCAATCACGGTGACTCCTTCTTCGGTGGTAAGGGAATTCTAGTTTGAGACGCGGGTACCGAGATCGGCACCCAGAATAGCAGCGGTCACGTTGCCATCGGGTGCCATACCGAAGACCTGCATCGGCATGTTGTTGTCCATGCACAGGCTGAAGGCGGTCGAATCGACGACCTTCAGGCCCTTCTGCAGGGCTTCCTGATACGTGATCTGGTCGATCTTGTGCGCGTCGGGGTTGGAACGGGGATCATCCGAATAGACACCGTCTACGCCGTTCTTGGCCACGAGCACGACGTCAGCGGCGATCTCGAGGGCGCGCTGCGCGGCGACGGTGTCTGTGGAGAAGTACGGCAGACCGGCGCCGGCGCCGAAGATGACGACACGTCCCTTTTGCAGGTGCCGCTCGGCGCGGCGTGGAATGTACGGTTCGGCCACCTGCGTCATCGCGATCGCGGACTGAACACGCGTTTCTGCGCCGGCCTGCTCGAGGAAGTCCTGCAGCGCCAAGGCATTCATCACGGTGCCGAGCATCCCCATGTAGTCTGCGCGTTCCCGGTCCATACCGCGCTGGGAAAGCTCTGCGCCGCGGAAGAAGTTACCGCCGCCGACGACAATGGCGACTTCGACCTGCTTGGCGCCCTCGGCGATTTCTCGTGCCAGTGAGCTGACAACGTCTGGATTCACTCCTACGGCCCCGCCGCCGAAAGCTTCTCCGGAAAGTTTGAGGAGGACCCTGCGCTTTTTACCCGTGTCGATCATGTGGTGCGAGACCTTCCGTACGATGTCTGTCAAATCTACCGGGTGTACCTGGAGGGCACACACAAACGGAGACCGGATCGCTTGCGCAATCCGGTCTCCGTCAGTTGTTGTTAGGCGCCGACCTTGAACCGGGCAAAGCCCGAAACGGTCAGTTTGGCGTCTGCGAGAACCTTGCTCACAGAAACCTTGTTGTCTTTTGCGTAGTCCTGCTCGAGCAGGGCGACCTGCTTGAGGTAGGCCTTGACGCGTCCCTCGACGATCTTCGGGAGAGCCGCTTCCGGCTTGCCCTCGTTCTTCGAGATCTCAGTGACGATCTTGCGCTCGGTCTCCACGAGGTCAGCGGGAACATCGCTCGCCGCGAGGTACTCGGGGTTGGCGAACGAGATGTGCTGCGCGATGGAGCGAGCCGTCTCGGCGTCGTCTCCCGAGTAGCCCAACACAACGCCGACCTGTGGGGGCAGGTCCTTGCTGGTCTTGTGCAGGTAGATCGAGAACAGCTCACCGTTGACGGCTGAAACCCGGCGAAGTTCGAACTTCTCGCCGATGATTGCGGCTTCGCCGTCGATGAGGTCTGCGACGGTCTGCGTGCCACTGGTGGCAGCAAGGCCTTCGTCGACCGTGGTTGCGCCAGCGGCGGCGATCGCGTCGAGAACCTTGTCGGCGAGGGCGACGAACTTGCCGCCCTTGGCGACGAAGTCCGTCTCGCAGGCGAGCTCGATCATGTAAGCGGTGGTGCCGAGTTCCTTGGCTGCGACGAGGCCTTCAGAGGTGGAGCGGTCAGCGCGCTTGGCGTTGCCCTTTGCACCCTTGAGACGCAGGATCTCGATGGCCTTGTCCATGTCACCGTCGGCTTCAACGAGCGCGTTCTTGGTGTCGACCATTCCGGTGCCGAGGTTCTCGCGGAGAGCCTTGACGTCTTCGAGTGTGAAGTTTGCCATACCGGATTCCCTACTTGTTCTCGTCTGCGGCGACTGCAACGGCAGCCGCAACATCGGCGTCGCCGACGGCGTCAGCGATGGTGACTGCGGGCTCGGCAGCAACGGGCTCAGCAGCGGCTTCGACGACAACGGCCTCATCGGCTGCTACGTCGACGACGACTGCTTCGTCAGAACCCTTGAGGAGCTCAGCTTCCCACGCGGCGAGGGGCTCGACTTCGGCCTCCGGCTTGGCGTGACGCTGAATGAGGCCCTCGGCTGCGGCGTCCGCGATGATGCGGGTGAGCAGGCCAACGGAACGGATGGCGTCGTCGTTGCCCGGGATCGGGTACTGAACGTCATCGGGGTCGCAGTTGGTGTCGAGGATGGCGATCACGGGGATGCCAAGCTTGCGTGCCTCGTCAATGGCGAGGTGCTCCTTGTTGGTGTCGACAACCCACAACGCGGAAGGCGTCTTGGTGAGGTTGCGGATTCCGCCGAGGCTCTTGTGAAGCTTGACGAGCTCGCGCTTCTTGATGAGCATTTCCTTCTTGGTGAACCCGCTCTTGGCGGTGTCCTCGAAGTCGAGCTCTTCGAGCTCTTTCATGCGAGCCAGACGCTTGGAAACGGTCTGGAAGTTGGTGAGGAGTCCACCGAGCCAGCGCTGGTTGACGTAGGGCTGGCCTACGCGCGTCGCCTGCTCCGAGATGGATTCCTGTGCCTGCTTCTTCGTTCCGACGAAGAGGATGGTGCCGCCGTGGGCAACCGTCTCCTTGACGAAGTCGTAGGCCTTGTCAACGAACCCGAGCGACTGCTGCAGGTCGATGATGTAGATGCCGGAACGCTCGGTGAAGATGAAGCGCTTCATCTTCGGGTTCCAACGGCGGGTCTGGTGCCCGAAGTGCACGCCGCTGTCGAGCAGCTGGCGAATGGTTACGACGGCCATGAGCCGTTCTCCTTGTCCGGCGCGCGTGCGTGACAGCACGAAACGCCAATCGGTTTGTGCGAGGATCGGTCGATCTTCGCTCCTGGTGCCCGGCACACGCCCGCCCCTGCCTTCTCACAAGCGGGGACCGATGGGACATGGCGGCCTGGTGGGCACGCGTAGTCAGCGCACGAGGCGCTGCTTGGAGTAGCTTATCACCCGTTCCCGGCGAACAGCGCGCGCTTCTCGTCCTCCACAGGCGACGGCACCGGCGCCCACCGCACGAATCCCGGCGGCAGCGACTGGCAGGCGCCGCCTGGCGTGCATAGTGTGCGACATGTTCACACGCTTACTCTGGTCAAAGTCGTGCCGGACCGTCGCCCTGGTGCCCCTTATCCTCGCGGTAACGGGGGCGGCCGTGCCGACCACATGGACGTGGCCGATATCGGCGCCGCACCACGTGGGGGCAGGCTATGTCGCGCCTCTGACCCCGTACTCGGCGGGCCATCGTGGCATTGACCTCTTGGCGGAAGCCGGCACACCGGTGTTTGCCCCCGACGATGGCGTCATATCCTTCGTCGGCCACGTCGTGGACCGGCCGGTGATCTCGATCTCCCCGGGAGATGGCTTGATTGCGAGCCTTGAACCAGTGGAGGCGCTCGTCATTCTCGGCGAGCATGTGGCCAAGGGACAGCAGATTGGGGTTGTCGCGACCGGCGGTCACTGCGCCGAGGTCTGCCTGCACATCGGCGTGCGTACACACGGGTTCTACGTGTCACCCCTCACGTACCTGGGGGGTGTTCAACGTGCGATCTTGCTTTCGGTGCCCTGAAGGCTCAGGCACGGGGATGGGCAAGCCGATAACTCTGTTTGAGCCGCTCGGCCGAGACGTGGGTGTAGATCTGCGTCGTTCCGAGGCTCACGTGGCCCAGCAGCTCCTGCACGGCGCGAAGGTCGGCGCCACCGTCGAGAAGGTGCGTGGCCATGGTGTGGCGCAGCGCGTGCGGGCCGGCGGGACCGTTGCCTGGCACTTCGCCGAGCAGCGCCGCGACGAGCCGGTAGACCCCGCGCACACCGAGGCGCTGTCGCCGCGACCCAATAAAAAGAGCGACCGGTTCCTGAGTCGGCGCTTGCGGCAGAACCGCCCCGACGCTGGTCGGGGCGGCGGACAGCAGTGGGCGCGCCGACCGGAGGTATTCCACGATCGCCCTGTGGGCCGGCACCCCGAATGGAACGACGCGTTCTTTGGCGCCCTTGCCGGTGACGCGCACGGTGAGGCGGTCCAGGTCCACGTCGGCAACGTTGAGGCCCACGAGCTCGGAGACTCGGAGGCCGGATGCATAGAGCATCTCCACGACCGCCAGATCACGCACTGCTCCGGCGGCGCCTCCCGAGGCACGCACCTCAAGAGCCTCCAACAGCAGTTGCATCTGACCCCGATTGATCACTCGGGGCAGTGTTCGTCCGGGCTTTGGCGTGCGCAGGCGCACGCCTGGATCGTTCGTGCTGCCGCCCGTGCGCGCGAGCCAAGCTGTGAAGCTTCTGGCGGACGCGGATCGTCGCGCGAGGGTGGCGCGGGCCAGTCCTGCCTGCGTTCCCACCCACAGCCACTCGCGCAGCAGTTCCAGGGTCAGATCGCGGGTGTCGTCGATGAACCGATCGGCGGCAAACACGGCGAGCTGGCCGAGGTCGGTGCGGTAGGCGCGCACAGTGTGCGTGGAGTAGCCGCGCTCGACCGCAAGAAAAACCAGAAAATCCTCGACGGCTGCGGTGAGATGCACGCGTTCAGTCTCCACTGCATGGACCGATTCACCTGCACCCACGCCCATCCCCACTCCGGGTATCTCTCCGCGGGGTGTCATGACGAATGTCGGGAGAACTTCTCGGCGCGTTCCTCGGGCGGGAGCCCCTCGATCACGTCAAGATACGCGGCCGGGAAGTGCGTAGCGGCGGCGAAGTCACCGATGGGAACCGCGGAGTGCACGACCTGGTCGGCGTAGACGTGTACGAGAGCCAGGGACTGCCCCCCGTCGACGCCGGTGAGCTCCCGTTCCGGTGCGCTGAGATCCATCGTGTAGCAGGTCGCCGCGGCGACCGACACGGGGATGCCAGCGAAGAGACCGTGCGTCGAATAATGCAGATGACCACCGAGGATTCCCCGGATGTCCGATCCGCGCACGACGTCCGCGAGCCTCGACTGCTCGCGCAGCTCAAGCACGCTCATCAGCGCAAGTGGGGTCGGGACAGGCGGATGATGCAGAGCCAGCACCGTGCCGTTCGGTGCCGGCTCGCGCAGTTCTCTGGCCAGCCAGTCGAGCTGAGCCGGCGACAGCTCACCGTGGTGATAGCCCGGAACGCTCGTGTCAATGGCGATTATGCGCAGACCGTTGACCATGGTGACACGATCGATCGGCTCGTCGGAGGTGGCGCTCGTCGGCTCTCGAAGCAGCTCGGTGCGAAAGGGCTCGCGCTTGTCGTGGTTACCCATCACCCAGATCACGTGCGCGCCCCAGGCCGCGGCAGCCGATTCCACGATGTCTCGCACGCGCCGGTACGCCTGGTCTTCCCCCCTGTCGGCCACGTCGCCGGTGATGACGAGAGCGTCAGGCCGCAGACCGGATCGGTCGAGTTGGGCGAGCGCGCGGTACACCGTCGAGTCGGTGTCGATAGTGCCGTACAGCAAGGCCCGGTCGCCGAGGAAATGTGTGTCGCTCAGATGAACGATCAGGTGTGTGGCGGGCGCGTGCTGGCCCAGCTGAACGGCTGACATGGCGTCCCTTCGTCGGTTGCACCAGACTACGTGCTGCCGCCGACTCAGACCTCGTAGTACCCTGTGCAGCGGTGAACGGGAGGTTTACCATGGCGCCATGACAGCCGGACCGCACGCCTACGAGCCCGCACTCGAGCGGGCCAAGACCCATGCCCTGGAGTGGCTCACATCCCTTCAGAGCCGCCCGGTTGGGCCCCAACAGGATGCCGACGAACTCGCGGCTGTTTTCGGACGCCCCTGGCGCCGTCTCCCACCGACCCCGCGGTGGTGATCGACGAGCTCGCGGGCTGTGCAGGGCCCGGTTTGATGGCCATGCCGTCAGGTCGCTTCTTCGGCTGGGTCATCGGCGGCACGCTACCGGCAGCTCTCGGCGCCGATTGGCTCGTGAGCGCCTGGGACCAGAACTCGGGCCTGAGATTCGCCACCCCGGCCATGGCGGCGGCAGAGGAGGCCGCGGCCGGCTGGCTTCTCGACCTACTGGGGCTGCCGCTCACGGCCGATGTCGGTTTCACGACCGGGGCAACCATGGCCAATTTCGTCGGCCTGGCATCCGGTCGGCAGCGGGTGCTCGAACGCGCCGGATGGGATCTGCCGAAGGTCGGGCTCTTCGGAGCGCCCCGGGTGAGGGTCTTCGTCGGTGAGGAGCGACACGGAGTGATCGACCTTGCTCTGCGATACCTCGGCCTCGGCGCGCCGACGGTGATTCCCGTCGACGCGCAGGGACGGCTTGAGTCGGAGGCCCTCTCACAGGCGATGACCGAGGTGGACGGTCCCGCAATCGTGTGTCTGCAGGCCGGCAACCTGCATTCGGGAGCATTCGATCCCATCGCCAAAGCGGTGCGGATCGCGCACACTCACGGCGCCTGGGTGCACGTCGACGGCGCTTTCGGCCTCTGGGCGGCCGTGAGCCCGTCGCACCGGGTATACCTCGACGGCCTGAACACGGCCGATTCCTGGGCGACGGACGCCCACAAAACCCTCAACGTGCCCTACGACTGCGGGGTTGCGATCGTCTCTCGGCCCGAGGTCATGCGCGCGGTGTTCGGCCTGCACACGAACTACCTGATCCAGGCCGAGGGCGGGCCTGGCGACCCGTTTGAGAAGGTGCCCGAGCTCTCCCGTCGGGCCCGGGGCGTGCCGGTGTGGGCGGCACTTCGCTCGCTGGGCCGTTCGGGTACCGTCGAGCTCGTGGAGGGGCTGGCTGCCCACGCGCGTGCCCTCGCGGACGGACTGGCGGACATGCCGGGAGTGGACGTTGTCAACGATGTCGTGTTCACTCAGGTCTGCGTGGCCTTCGGGAGCGACTCGCGCACCCGGCAGGTCACGGCCCGCCTCATGGCAGACGGCACCGCTTGGATGTCAGGGTCCCGTTGGCACAACCGCGACGTGCTGCGTATCTCGGTGAGCAACTGGTCGACCGACGCCGCCGATGTCGCCGCTTCCCTCGCCGCCGTCGAACGCGCCTGCGGGGAGTGACCCGCAGTTCAGGTGGCACGCAGCCAACCGGTTTCGCGCTCGCGGACCGAACCTTCCAGATCGAGGGCGCCGAGGGCCCCGCGCACGCCAGTGGACGACAGGCCCGAGCGCCGCGCGATCTCCGTGACGCTCCGTGGCGAGCGACCACTGAGCGCGTCGAATACTCGGATCTGGTCGCTCGTGCGACCGCCCCCGCCCGCGAAAGTGTCGGTCCCGTCGCTTGCCGTGAAATCGAGGGGCACCTGCACGGTGCGCTCGCCCACGAGCTCGGCCATCTCGGCCGGTGTGGTAACGCAGACGGCATCAAATTCACGGATCAGCCGATGGCAGCCCGCCGAGGTCGGTGAGGTGACCGGGCCGGGGACGGCCCCGAGCGGACGCCCGAGTGCGGCGGCATGTCCGGCAGTGTTGAGTGATCCCGAGCGCACCCCGCTTCGAGCACGATCGTCGCAAGGCTCGACGCGGCAATGAGTCTGTTGCGCTGCAGAAAACGCCATTTTGTGGGTGCCGCACCGCAGGGCAGCTCAGACACCACCGCTCCGTCGGCGGCGATGCGACTCAGGAGTGCGTCATGGCCGCTGGGATAAAAGCGATCCACTCCCCCTGCGAGGAACGCCACCGTGAGCCCGTCGCTCGCGAGGGCCGCCCGGTGCGCCATGCCGTCGATGCCGTAGGCCGCTCCAGACACGATGGTGAATCCCCGGTCGACGAGTCCCGCGGCGGCCTCCATGGCCACGTGTTCGCCGTAGCCTGTCGCCGCCCGCGCGCCAACGAGCGCGACCGAATTGGCGAGCCCCGTGAGGGCCGCCGGCCTGCCACGCCACCACAGCGCGAGGGGGGCATGCGCACCAAGATCGTCAAGTTGCAGCGGCCACAGCTCGTCGTGCGGCAGCAACAGCCCCGCTCCGACACGATGAGCCTGTTGCAGGGAACGCACGACCTCTGTGGAGCTCAGCCGTGGGCGCCACCGGAGCAGGCCCTGCTCGAGGCCGCCGCCGAGTTCGTCTTCGGCATCGTCGAATCCGTGCTGACGCAGGAGTTCGGCGAGCCGGGCGGGTGTCCAGGATTCCACTACCGCCGTCAGCGCGTCCCGGGCGCCGAGACTGCCCACGAGCACGCCAGCCAGACCGTCACCCGGTTCGACTATGCCGCTCCACGCGGCGCGAGCGAAGACATCCGCTGCCGCCGCCACAGAATCGAGCCCGGTCTCCGCGCCGCCGCGCACACCCTCGGCGAGCGCACACAATTGTGCTTCAGTCATGCCGTACATGTTCATGCTGTCATTCCCTTTCTCAGGTAGAGCGCGAGTCCTACGTGTTCGGGACCGGGGCGACCGGCTCCTTCAAGGTCCGCGATGGACCAGGCCACTCTCAACACCCGGTCGAAGCCGCGCATGGTGATTCCGCCGCGCTCAAGGGCGCGTTCCAGCGCGGCGGTGGCTTTCGGGTCGAGGCGTACCTGCGGACCTCGCAGCCAAGGGCCGGGAACCTGGGAGTTGAGCTGCCAGGGAGTGTGCCGGAGGCGTTCCGCGGCGGCCGCGCGCGCGTGCACGACTCGGGCACGCGCCTGCTCGCTGGTGATACGCACGGTATCGGATGCGAGCCGCAGCTGGGCGGCAGTGATGCGCGTGACACCGAGCTGGATGTCAATCCGGTCCAGAAGCGGCCCCGAAATACGCGCCAGGTATCGGCGACGGGCGTTCGGCGGGCATGCGCATTCGAGGTCGCTGGCTCCGTACTGCCCGCACGGGCAGGGGTTGGCCGCCATCACAAGCTGGAATCGGGCCGGAAAGTGCGCGGTCGCGTTGGCGCGGTGAATGCTGATGACGCCAGACTCAAGTGGTTGCCGCAGGGCATCCAGCACTGGCGCGGCGAACTCGGGCGCTTCGTCGAGAAAGAGCACCCCATGGGAGGCGCGCGCGGCGGCCCCGGGCCTGATCTGCCCCGTACCGCCGCCGACCATGGCCGCGGCGGTGATCGTGTGGTGCGGAGCTTCAAGCGGCGGGCGCGTGACGAGCGCGTGGCCGAGCCCGCGACCGGTCAGAGACCGCATGGAACTCACCTCCAGTGAGGCCGCCGCGTCGAGGTCGGGCAGGAGGCTCGGTAGACGGGCCGCGAGCATCGTCTTGCCCGCCCCGGGAGGCCCGAGCATGAAGACATGGTGGCCACCGGCCGCGGCGACCTGCAGGGCGAGGATGGCATCGTCGTTTGCGATCACATCCACGAGGTCCAGAGACGGACCGGCGTCGTCCGAGTCGTTGGTCGGCAGGATCACCTCGACCTCGCGCGGCTGCAAGGGTGCGCCATGCCAGATCGCGGCGTCTCGCAGCGAGGCGACAGCAATGACTCGCACACCCGGCACGAGCGCGGCCTCGGCGGCGTTCCCGGCGGGCACCATCACGGTGCCGTGCCCGAGCCGCACCGCTGCCACGACCCCCGGGAGGAGGCCCGGAGTGGGCCGCAGCCTGCCGTCGAGGGCCAGCTCCCCGAAGTGAACCACGGACGCGACGGATTCTGCCGATACGACCCTGTCGGCCGCGAGGCAGGCGAGGGCGATGGCAAGGTCGAACCCCGCCCCGTGCTTCGGCAACGCGGCGGGAGAGAGCGCGATCGTCAAACGGTGGTTGGTCAGCGGGCAGCCCGAGTTCGTGGCCGCGGCCCGCACACGCTGCGTCGCCTGGGAGAGGGCCGCATCGGGGAGCCCGATAATGGTCATGGCTGGCAGCTGTGCGGAGATGTCGGCCTCCACTTCGACCATCGCGCCGGTCAGGCCGAGCAGGGCAACCGCGTGAGTGCGAGCGAGCGGCATCAGAACACGCCCCGCAGGTGTTCGAGGACCGGTTCCTGGCCTCGGACCGCGATGACCGCCACGGCGTCCACTCGAATCCGCTCTGGCCACACCTGCGCCTGGGCGCACCACAGGCCGGCCAACCGCCTCATGCGCGTGAGCTTCTCGGGGGTGATGGCTTCGAACGGATGCCCGTAGCTGGTGCTGCTGCGCGTCTTGACCTCGACGAAGACCACCTGCTGCGCCCGCTCGACGATCAGGTCAACCTCGCCGTCGGCGCACCTCCAGTTGCGCTCCACGATGCGGTATCCGGCGTCCACCAGGTAGCGGGCAGCGCAGTCTTCGCCGTACCTGCCGAGTTCGTCTTTGTGTGCCACGAGTGCCTCCGGACACCACAGTGGCCTCCAGCTGCAATCGGCGACGGCTCACCGCGAACATCCGTGCATTGCTGCCCCCGTCGACCTGTTGGGGAGGAGGAAGCAGTCCACGACGAGTCACAGCCCCAGCGTCGCCAACTCCGTGTCCATGCGCTCGGCCAGTGCCCGGTAGCCGGCGTCGTTGGGGTGCAGGCCGTCGCTCGCCATCCACTCGGGGTGGCCCTCGATCCAATTCGAGGCGCCCGGGATGTAGTCAGCGTCGATGACGGCGGCGGCATCCTTCACCCAACCGATGATCGTGTCGACCGACTCCGGCCGGTCATCGGTATACCAGAACGGTTCCACCACGATGAAGCGCGCCTGCGGAAGTTCCGCCTTGAGGGTCGTGAAATCCTCCGTGATCGCCGACTTGATCTCGGCGGAGCGTGCCGGCATCGAGAAATTGTCGTTGAGCCCCATGGTCACGAAGACGATGTCGGGCTTCGAGTCGATCACCTGCTGCACCACACCTGTTCCGGGCGCGCCCTGACGGTTATTGACGAACCCGAGGCCGTTGACGCTGGGGTTCACCTCGTTCCAACCGCGTTCAACGGAGACCGTCGTGGACCAGCGCAGCGAGGGATCGGAGGCACCCGTGCCAAGAGTGTAGGAGTCCCCGTAGAAGGCGACGGTCTGTCCGCCAGCAAATTGCTCCACGGGAGAAGGCAGTGACGGAGCTGCCATCGATGCCACGAGCGCCACGAGCCCGGCGACAGCAGCAGTGATGGCGCCGGCGGTGATCCAAGTGCGCGTGCGACGTTTCATAGCTGTGGTTCGTAACTCGTGGTGACTTCGCTTGGTCGAATCAGCGCACCAGAATTGGCGTCGAACTCGTGGGGGCGGCGAAGCGGGCATCCGTTTCACGGACCACTCGAAGCACGTTCTGCCCGGCAAGCGCCGCAAGTTCCTCTGCCGTCCAGCCGCGGAGGGCGAGTTCGGTGAGCAGCCCCGGGTAACCGTCGACCCCCTCAAGGCCGATCGGAAATTCCTCGGTGCCGTCGAAGTCACCGCCCAGGCCGATGTGGCGGATTCCCGCAACACGTCGGGCGTGCTCCACGTGATTGGCCACGTCGGAAATAGTGACGCGCGGGGCAGGCCCGGTCATCGCCCCCTCGGCCCACGCCGCATAGTCCGCGGACAGGAACTGCGGAACGAAGGTGACCATGAGCACTCCCCCATTGGCCGCGAGACGGCGGAGCACGTCGTCGGGCACGTTGCGCGGGTGGTCATGCAGGGCAGAGCACGAGCTGTGGCTGAAGATCACGGGCGAGTCCGTGGTGTCGAGGGCGGCGTGCATGGTGGCCGGCGAGACGTGGGACAGGTCCACGAGCATGCCGAGCCGGTTGAGCTCCCGCACGTAGTCGACTCCGCGGGCGGTGAGGCCATCGTGCTCGGCGGCATCCGTTGCCGAATCGGCCCACGAGGTGTTGTGCACGTGAGTGAGGGTGAGGTAGCGCACTCCGAGCCGGGCCAGCACGCGCAGCACCGCCGGAGAATCGTTGAGGCAGTGGGCTCCCTCAGCCCCCAAGAGCGAAGCGATCAGGCCGTTCGCCCGCGCCTCTTCGATGTCGGCCGCGCTGCGGGCGAGCATGAAGGTGTCGGGGTAGCGGCCTGCGAGCCGGTGCACCCAGTCGATCTGCTCCAGCGTGCCCTGCACTGCTTCCGCGCCAGCCAGCTTGTCGTTCACGTACACCGACCAAAACTGGCCGACTACCCGGCCTGTGCGCAGCCGAGCGATGTCGGTATCCGTGCTGAGCCCTGCCTCGAGGCCCTCCACCGAATAGTCGCGGGTGTCCCGGCATTCCCACGCCCAGTCGTTGTGACCGTCGATGACGCTCGACAGTTTCAAGGCCGCCTCGACGACGGCTGCGGCTGACGCTGCGGAGATGGATGCGGCGGTGGAGGTCATGCGAAAACGGTATCAGCCGCCCCGCCGCCAACCGGTAGTCTGGCGCTGAACGAGGGGGTTCGCAGTGCGACGACGAACGTCAGGCATCGGTGAAGGGTGTGACGATTGCGCCGACTTCGTGTGGGGCGGGGGCGCGCCGTGAACTCAGTCCCTGCTCGAAACGGGATGCTCCGGGGACCGTCCGCATATCGCCTCTATTGGGTGGCGATGGGAGCAGCTGCCATTTTTATGGTCGCCATGGTCATCCTCATCATCACCCTGATCGTGGGGAACGGCTTCCTGCAATCCGATACTCTGGCCGCCAACACATTCTGGGTCGCCTGGTTCTGTACCATGATGCTGTTCCCGGCTGGACTGGGCTGGACCCAAATCGTCGGGACCCGGGAGGTCGGGGCCGGGTACACCACGCTCGGGGCTTTCGAGTATGTGGAACGTCGAGATCCGCACACCGGCAGGGTCCTCCGGGCAGGCGGGGCTGCTATCCCTCCGGGCACTTTTACTCTCAAACACGCCCGGGCCTACGCCGCCGCCCACCCGGTCATTCCTGCGATCGACGAGCTGCCAGTCCTCCAGCGCACACGCGAGGAAACGGCTTCACCCCGGGTGAGCAGCCTGCTGCGCGCTCCGAAAGTCGCTTTCAGCCCGTGGCGCAGGGGGATCGTCGTTATCGGGGCACTCCTACTTCCCTACGTCCTCTATCTCGCTATCTCCGCGGCCGCAGGCGTCCTGCTCCAACTTCTCTGGATGGTCATGATGGGTGCTCTCCCTCTCGTGATCATGTTCGCCACCATGAGCAGCATCGTTCGCTCCCAGATTGCGGCTGTGCACGACCTCTACCCGTCGGCGTTGCTGGTGCCGGGGATGAGTTCCGACGAGCTGCGCTCCACTGCACGGGCCATGCATCTCTCGCCGCTGCCGATTCGCACCTTGATCCTCTGGGCGATTGACGAGAGTGGAGTCGGCCTGTGGCAGGGCGGGGCCACCCCGGTACGCGCGTTCCACCTGACCTGGGCGGACATCGCCGAGGTTGCGACCACAACCGTGCCCAACCCGAATAGCCGTCCCCGGTCCGCGATCACCTTTAACGTCGACGGCTCCAGCGGCAGAACTTACCGCCTCCCCTTCCACGTCTCCGGGTGGCTCGATGCCTTCCCGGAGTTTGAGCACGTCAACATCACCACGGTTGCCGACATCAACAGGAGATTCTTCACCACTGCACCACGCTGACGCCTCGACGATCCAGTGTGCTGCAGCCACTCCTCCCGCCGCTCTCAGGCCATCGTGAACAGCCGCCGCACGACGCGGCCCTCGGCGAGGGCATCGAGGCTCTCGTTCAGGTCGCACAGCGGCCGGGTATCAGTGTGCAGGAGCTCCACAGGCAGCCTGCCTGCCCGCCACATGTCGAGGTATGCGGGGATGTCGCGACTCGGCACGGAGTCTCCCATGTAGCAGCCGAGGAGCCGACGCCCCATGCCGGCGAATTGCAGGGCCGAGGTCGTGATCGTCTGATCCGGATGGGGCAACCCGACAGACACAAGGGCACCACCTCGGGTGAGGAGGGCGAGGCACGCTTCCATGACCCGGGAGTTGCCCACGGCCTCGATCGCGAGGTCGACGCCGTCGCCGGCGTGCTCCGCAACGAGAGCGACAGCCTGGTCTGGTGTCCCGGCTGCAGTGGCCCCGCAGCGCAGTGCAAGATCCTGCTTGTCGGGCAGCGGGTCGATCGCGATGATCGTCGTGCCGGCGACCTGCGCGGCCGCCATCACGGCCATCAGGCCGACCGCGCCGAGCCCGAACACGATCACGGACTGGCCGGCGGCGAGCTGGCCCGTGTTGAGCACCGCCCCGATACCGGTCAGCGCGGCGCAGCCGAACATGGCGGCCACATCGAAGGGCACGTCCCGCTCGATCACCACGGCCGATTCGCGCGCCACGACGGCGTACTGCGAGAAGGCCGACACTCCGAGGTGATGATTGACGCGCTCGCCGGTCTCGGAGCGAAGCACAGCGTCGCCATGCAACAGGTCGCCCGTATTATTCGAGGCCGCTCCCCGGTGGCAGAGCGCGGGCCGCCCGGCTAGGCAGGCCCGGCATCCTCCGCAACTCGGCACAAAAACGAGTACCACGTGGTCGCCCACGTGCACGTCGTCGACGTCAGCCCCGAGGGCGGCGATGGTTCCGGCCGCCTCGTGTCCGAGGGCCATCGGCAGCGGACGGATGCGGGACGCATCGATCACGGACAGATCCGAGTGGCACAGACTGGCGCGTTCGACCTTCACCAGCACTTCACCGGCCCGCGGCGACGGCACCGGGAGACGCTCCAGGGTGAGGGGCGCACTCTCGGAATAGGGCCAAGACAAACCACTGGTACGAAGAAGTGCGCTGAGCATCGTTGCTGTCGTCATACCATCCAACCTAGCCGCGGCCGCGCCGCGCCGGTTCCGCGGCGTACGCTCGGGACATGACTTTTCGCGATGCCAGTGTCGATTTCGGGATGCGCATGACGAACGGCGTACACCGTGCCCTGCTCGCAGTTTCGGGCGGACGGCTCGGGTGGACCATCGGCCCGATGCCGGCAGTCGAATTGCACACCATAGGCCGTTCCAGCGGTGAGCGACGGTCGACAATGCTGACGGCGCCGGTGCACGGTGAGGGCCGTTACGTGCTCGTGGCCTCCAAAGGCGGAGACGACCGCAATCCCAACTGGTACCTCAACCTCGTGGCACACCCCGAGGTGGAATTGACGATCAGGGGTGAGACACTTCCGATGCGGGCACGAACCGCAACACCTGCCGAGAAAGCTGACCTCTGGCCGAAGATCGTGGCCGCTTACTCCGGGTACGCGGCCTACCAGACCAGGACCACCCGGGATATTCCCGTGGTCATCTGCGAGCCCCGCTGACGCGCAGTCGGTCGAACCGCCGCGAAGGCGGGTGGTGCGTCGGATGCACCAGGCGCAACCCACGAACCACCCGCCCTCACGACACGATGACGCTTAGATGACGGCGGCGAGTTCCTCGGCAACGGCCTGGGGGTAGGCGGGTGCCTGGACTCCGGCCATCTCCTCGAGCACGCGGATGACCTGGCAGCTGTAGCCGAACTCGTTGTCGTACCAGACATAGAGGATGACCTTGTTGCCGGTGGCAATCGTGGCGAGCCCATCGACGATACCTGCACGGCGCGAGCCGAGGAAGTCGCTTGAGACGACCTCCGGCGAGTCGATGTAGTCGATCTGCTTGTGCAGCTCGGAGTGCAGCGACATGGTCCGCAGGTACGTGTTGACCTCATCCTTGTCTGTGCCGTTCTCGAGGGTGAGGTTCAGGATCGCCATCGACACGTCAGGCGTGGGAACGCGAATGGCGTTTCCGGTGAGCTTTCCGGCGAGTTCGGGCAACGCCTTGGCGACGGCCTTCGCGGCTCCCGTCTCCGTGATCACCATGTTGAGGGCGGCCGAGCGTCCGCGGCGATCGCCCGAGTGGAAGTTATCGATCAGATTCTGGTCGTTGGTGAACGAGTGCACAGTCTCGACGTGACCGTCGATGATGCCGAAGCGATCGTTGATGGCCTTGAGCACCGGGGAGATGGCGTTCGTGGTGCAGGAGGCCGCCGTGACAATCAGGTCGTCGGCGGTGATCGAGCTGTGGTTGATGCCGTGCACGATGTTCTTGAGCGCGCCCTTTCCGGGTGCGGTCAGCAAGACGCGGGCGACTCCGGGGCACTTCAGGTGCTGGGACAGCCCCTCAGCGTCGCGCCAGCGTCCCGTGTTGTCGACGACGACGGCGTTGTGGATGCCGTACTCGGTGTAGTCGACGGATGCCGGATCGCTTGAGTAGATGACCTGGATGAGCGTGCCGTTGGCGAGGATGGTGTTGTTCTCTTCGTCGACGGTGATCGTGCCCTCGAACGGACCGTGCACCGAATCGCGGCGCAGCAGGCTCGCGCGCTTGACCAGGTCGTTCGCCGATCCCTTGCGCACGACGATGGCACGCAGGCGGAGGCTCTGGCCGCCGCCTGCGTGTTCGATCAGGATTCTGGCCAGCAGACGGCCGATTCGACCGAATCCATACAGGATCACGTCAGTGCTCGTGCGCTCATCCAGTCCGTGGCGGTCGACGATGTCGGCCAGTTCGATGCGCAGGAATTCCTCGAGCGAGTGCTCCTCGGCGTCTTGCCGGTACGCGACCGCGAGCCGGGCAAGGTCGATCGAGGCGGCCCCGAGGTTGAGACGCACGAGGGTCTGCAGAACCGGCAGCGTCTCTTCGAGCGGAAGCTCGACATCCGCTATGTGCCGGGCGAAGCGATGAGCTTTGAGCAGGCCGATGACCGACTTGTTGATCAAGCCGCGACCGTACACACTCGTCACGACATTGTTGTCGCGATACAGACGACCGATCAGGGGAATCATCGCCTCAGCGAGTGCCTCCCGATCGATCCACAGTTGACGGGCACGATCTGTTGGCTGATTCACAGGCTGCTTTCCTAAACCATCGTTGGTTTTCCGCCGCACGGGTGGAGACGGATTGGTACTTATTCGTCGAGCGCCAATTCTTTCGGGAGCTCAAATTCCTTGGAGGCGAGTTCTTCCACATTGACGTCTTTGAATGTGAGCACACGCACCGATTTCACAAAGCGATCCGAGCGGTAGACATCCCAGACCCAGACGTCCTTCATGTTCAGTTCGAAGTAAAAATCGTGTTCAGTGTCGCGGCGCACGAGGTCGACTTCGTTCGCCAGGTAGAAGCGCCGTTCCGTTTCAACAACGTACTGGAACTGGCCAACCACGTCTCGATATTCGCGGTACAGGGCCAACTCGACCTCGCGGTCGTAGTCCTCAAACTCGTCTTCTTCCATGGTGAGCCAATCTTACGCCGAGTTTTTGAGCCACGATTTGCGGTGTAGGGCAGTCGCGCCCAACCGCCCGATGGCGCTCATATGCTCCGCACTTCCGTATCCCTTGTTGCCCGACCAGCCGTAGCCGGGAGAAACGGCATCCGCTTCGATCATCAGTCGGTCCCTGTGCACCTTCGCGATGACGGATGCCGCGGCAACAGACCCGCAATCGCGGTCCGCCTTGACCCGCGTGACGACCTGCAGCGGTGTCTTCAAGGCCTTGTTGAGCCAGTCATCACAGCCATCGAGCAGCACGACGCTGCCCGAGACGTTCACCCCCGCGGCGTACAGCTCGGCAAGGGCGCGTTTTCCGGCGAGGCCGAGACAGGCGATGATTCCGAGCTCGTCGATCTCCTGAGCGGATGCGAGACCGATCGCCGAATGCATCGCCCAGGCGCTTGCGAGTGGTGCGAGCAGCTCTCTTTTGGGCTCACTGAGCATTTTTGAGTCGCGTAATCCGGCCGGAATGGGGGTAACACTCCCATCGATTGCGACGAATCCCACGCCCACCGGACCGGCGAGGGCACCGCGCCCGACCTCGTCGCACCCGATCACGAACCGGGCCCCGCCTGCGAGCAACGCCAATTCCACGTCGAGGTGAGGGTCGGAGACGCCCACCTACTGGGCCGCGTCTTCGACGCCGCGGAAGACGTCAGGATAGTCATCAAGCCAGGCCCACCGCGCGAGGGGCCAGCTGATCACGAGCGCACGCCCAACGACGTTGTCGATCGGAACATAGCCCTTGCCGGGTGTTTCCCCGTTGTAGCGGGAGTCCTTCGAGTTGTACCGATTGTCGCCCATCATCCACAGGGAGTCTGCGGGAATGACGACGTCGAAGTCATCCTTGGAGACCTTGGTTTCGCCCTGCGGCAGCAGCACGTACGGCTCGGCGAGCGGCACGTCGTTGACGCTCATCTGGCCGAGTGCATTGCAGCAGACGACGTGGTCGCCGGGAAGCCCGATGACGCGCTTAATGAGGTGATCGTTGCTGTCCGGCGCGGAAAGTCCGACAACCGACATGAGCCAGTCGGCACTAGCAACGATGGGGTTCTGCTGTACCTCCTGCTGCGGAGGCAACCAGCCACCCGGATCACGGAACACGACAACATCGCCGTGATCGATCGGTATGAAGCGCGGTTCGAGCTGGTTCACGATGATGCGGTCATAGACCTGCAGGGTGTTTTCCATCGACCCCGAGGGGATGTAAAACGATCTGATCAAGAACGTCTTGATCAGGAAGGAGATGAGGAGCGCGACCACGAAGATGATGATCAGGTCGCGGATGAACAGCAAGACGCTCTGCTTTTTGGTTTTCTTCTGACCGGGTCGTGCGCGTAATCGTGATCCCATGCGAGTCGATCGCGTGGGCACCGCTTCTTCTGTCATTAAACCGCCTGAGCTCCCGATCAGTTTACGTGATGGGGAGCTCAGGGCAGAATCCGGTGAACCGGGGCTAGCTGGTGAGAGTTAGCGCTTTTCCTTGATCTTGGCCTTCTTGCCGCGCAGGTCGCGCAGGAAGTACAGCTTGGCGCGACGAACGTCTCCGCGGGTGACGACCTCGATGTGGTCGATGACCGGGGAGTGCACCGGGAAGGTACGCTCGACGCCGATCTGGAAGCTGACCTTGCGCACGCAGAAGGTCTCGCGCACGCCTTCGCCGGAACGGCCAATGACGATGCCCTGGAAGACCTGGATACGAGAGCGGGTGCCTTCAATAATGTTTACGTGAACCTTGACGGTGTCGCCGGCGCGGAACGCGGGGATGTCCTTCTTGAGGGAAGGAGCATCCACGAAGTCGAGAATATGCATAGTTTGTCGCTCTCTGTATCCGCCACAGGTCGAACACGGTTTGTGCGGGGAACGCGTAACGCGAAACACCCGCAACCGGTAGGTAGGTTTGTGTCGATTAGTAGCAGCTCCCCTGTGGCAGAGACTTGCCGCGGCACAATCGCCTATTCTGTCATAATCCCGGGCGAGTCGCAACGCAGCGCCCAGCCCACGCCCGCGCTATGACTGGTCGTTGGGCTTCTCACGGATGACGATGACCTCTGGATCAACCGCGCGCCCGAAGGGAGGCGGCGCGGGATTGACCCGGTCTGGGCGCGGCGGCACACGAGCACCCTGCATCGGCGGCACAAAGGCGCCGGCTCCAGCGGCGGTCTTTTCGATCAGGTCGACCATGGCACGAACCCTCTTGCGGGCCGCGTCGAACAGGGCCCAGACGGCGTACCAGAACGCTCCGATACCCACGACCACCACGAGCACGGAGAGCCAGCCGGAGGAATTCTCTGAGAAACCAAGGGTGATGATCAGAAGGTGCCACACACCCAGCACGCCGACGTCGAGCCACGACAGCGCCCGTTCCTCACGTACTTCGCGGCGGGCATAGACGAGACCACTCACGGCGAGAAGGCCAAGCCCGAGCAGCACGGCGCCGAAGAAGATGCCGAGAACGGCCCACCCTCCGGTCCCGAAGATCGACGATCCGATCAGGAGCCACAGTGGGAGCACGATAACGGCAGGAAACTGCCAACGAAAGAAGGTGCGGCGTATGAACACCCCTCCAGAGTATCGATGGTGCCTGTACGACCGCTAGACGTTCGCTGTGGGCTGACGGACCTAGATCAGGAGGCGGGCGGCAGAAGATCGGGCCGCACGCGGGCGGTGCGTTCGAGCTGCTGCTCGCGGCGCCAGGCTGCGATGGCTCCATGATTGCCGCTCAGAAGAACCGGCGGCACCGGGAGTCCGCGCCACTCGGAGGGCTTGGTGTAGCTGGGGTATTCCAGCAGGCCGTCTTCATGGGATTCCTCCACGAGACTCTGCGGGTTGCCGACGACGCCGGGAATGAGGCGCCCGACGGCTTCGATCATGGCCATCACAGCCACCTCTCCCCCGTTGAGCACGTAGTCGCCGAGGCTGATCAGGCGCACGCGACCGCGCGTGGCGTAGTGGTCGACGACCCGCTGGTCGATGCCTTCGTAGCGGCCGCAGCCGAACACGAGGTGCGATTCCTCGGCGAGTTCCCGGGCGGTGGCCTGGCTGAACTGCTCACCTGCGGGCGAGGGAAAGATGATGACGGGACCAGCCTCGGCATCCGCTGTTTCGGCGGGGAGGGGAGGGCCGAGGATCGCGTCGAGGGCGTCGCCCCAGGGTTCCGGCTTCATCACCATGCCGGCACCGCCGCCGTAGGGGGTGTCGTCGACCGTGCGGTGGCGGTCGTGAGTGTGGTCGCGCAGGTTGTGCACGCCGAGTTCGATCAGACCCGACTGCCGAGCCTTGCCGAGAAGGGACAGATCCAGCACATCGAAGAACTCGGGAAAAATCGTGACGATATCAATGCGCATCCTTGAATTCTAGACGGCGACCTCGATGAAGCCGCCCACGATGCGGGTCTGGAACGTACGGAGGAACAGGTTCGGATCGGTGAAGCATTCGCCCGTGCCGAGGTCGTAGACCTCCTTGTGCAGGGGCGAGGCTATCGTGGGCCGGTCACCCCTGGACCCGACGATGCCACGGGCCATCACGTAGGCGTCGGTGTGGGGGTCGCGGTGGCAGACCGCGTAAACCTCGGAGGGCGAGAGCAGGAAGAGGGCGATCTGTTTCATGCGCACGAGAGCGGCCTCGCCCCACGACGGCTCGAGGTCGGTCACGGCGCAGGCGCGCTCCCAAACCGGGGCGGGCTGTGCGACTGTGTCCGTCGCGGTGCCAGAGAGTGTCATGGTCATGTCGCGCTCCTTCTCGGTGGTGTGTCCCTCACGCTAGGCGGGGCGTATTTCCACGAGCAGCGTCGAATGTTTCGCCGGGGTGAAACCCGCCTCACACCGGTTCCGGCAGTCTGTGGGGGTTTTGTTCTCTCGGGGATACATAAGCGACACGACGGAGAAACTGCTGCGCCGTACGCTCGGCATCAGCCCTGAAAGGATGCCGATGACTTCTTCGACCAGCCCCACCCCCCAGGCCGTCCAGCGTCGCGTGATCGTGATCGGTGGCGGTCCGGCAGCACACCGCCTCACCGACGCGCTCCACTCCCGCGACACGGAGCACACGCTCTCCGTCGTGGTGATGGCCGAGGAAGCGCACCTTCCGTACGACCGCGTGGCGCTCAGCCAGCGGCTCGCCGGAGCCGTTGACCTTACTCTGGAGCCGAGCGGAGTCTGGGATACCGAACACATAGCGCTTCGCGTCGGCGAACGCGCCTCGGCGATCGACCGGGCGGCGCAGACCGTGACGACGGCCTCCGGCGAGGTCGTCAGGTATGACAACCTCGTGCTCGCCACCGGGTCGAGCGCCCCCGTGCCGGAGATGCCGGGTTCCGCCCACATCCGTGTGTACCGCACCGTCGACGATGTGGACGCCCTCGTCGCCGAACTCGCTGCCCTGACAAAGTCGCTCGGTCGCGCGCCGAAAGTGGTCGTAGCCGGCGGCGGGCTGCTCGGCCTCGAGGCGGCCGGCGGGCTTCACAGGCTCGGTGCCGAAGCGGCCATCGTGCACTCCGGTGGCTGGCTCATGTCCGCGCAGCTCGACGAAGGCGGCGGACAAGCCCTCGGCCGGCTCATCGCCGCCCAGGGCATTGAGCTGCACCTCGGAACCCGCGCCCGCACCATCCTCACGAATGATGACGACACCGCCGTCACCGGCCTGCAGCTCGGCAACAGCAGGACCATCCCGGCCGACATGGTGATCTACGCGATCGGAATCTCGCCGCGAGACGAGCTTGCCCGCGCGGCCGGGCTCGGCATCGGCACCCGCGGCGGCGTCAGCATCGGTGACGATTGCCGAACGAGCGACCCGAGAATCTGGGCCATCGGCGAGGTGGCGAGCTGGAACGACCGCTGCGTGGGACTGGTGGCCCCGGCCAACGCGATGGCCGAGGTCGTGGCCGACCGACTGCTCGGCGGCGAGGCGCTTTTCACCACCGTGGACGACGCGACGAAGCTCAAGCTCTCCGGCGTCGACGTGGCGAGCTTTGGTGACGCCCTCGGCACCACGCCGGGCGCACTCGAAATCGTCTATGCCGACCCCGCACGTGGCCTGTACCAAAAACTTGTCGTGTCCGACGATGCCAGGACCCTGCTCGGCGGCATCTTCGTGGGCGACGCTACCCCCTATTCCTCGCTGCGTCCGATGGTGGGCCGTGAACTCAGCAGCGAACCCGCCGCGTACCTCTCCGCCGCCGGCGCGGAAGCCCCGGCCGGCGACGACCTACCTGACGACGCCCTGGTGTGTTCCTGCAATATGGTGACCGCGGGAGCGGTTCGGGTGGCTGTGCGGGGCGACGAGCACACCGACGCGTGCACCGAGCTGGGCGCCCTGAAGACGTGCACGCGCGCGGGAACCCAGTGCGGTTCGTGCGTCCCGCTCGTGAAGAAGCTGCTCGAGGCCGAGCTGATCGCCTCCGGCCAGACCGTGTCCCGCGCCCTGTGCGAGCACTTCGAACTGAGCCGCCAGGAACTCTTCGAATCGGTACGCGTGCTCGGCCTCACCTCGAGCGACGAGATCTTCACCCGGTTCGGCACGGGACGCGGCTGCGACGTGTGCAAGCCAGCGGTCGGTTCCATCCTCGCGAGCCAGAACACCGCGTACATCCTCGACGCCGGGCGAGGCACCCTCCAGGACACGAACGACCGGGCCATGGCCAACATGCAGAAGGACGGCACGTACTCAGTGGTTCCCCGCATCCCCGGCGGCGAGATCACGCCCACCAAGCTTGCGGTGATCGCGAAAGTCGCACTCGACTTCGACCTCTACACCAAGATCACCGGCGGCCAGCGCATCGACCTGTTCGGCGCACGCCTCGAGCAACTCCCCGAGATCTGGCGCATCCTCGTGGATGCCGGCTTCGAATCGGGGCAGGCCTACGGCAAGGCCCTGCGCAACGTGAAGTCATGCGTCGGTTCCACCTGGTGCCGCTTCGGCGTTCAGGATGCCGTGGGGCTCGCCATCCGCCTCGAGCTGCGTTATCGGGGGCTGCGGGCACCTCACAAGTTCAAGTTCGGTGTCTCGGGCTGCGCGAGGGAATGCGCGGAAGCACGGGCCAAAGACGTAGGGATCATCGCCTCCGACAACGGCTGGAACATGTACGTGGGTGGAAATGGCGGCTTCCAGCCCGCCCACGGCCAGCTGCTCGCGACCGACCTCGACGAGGCCACGCTAATCAGCTACATCGACCGTTACATGATGTATTACATCCGCACGGCTGACCGCATGCAGCGCACCGCCCGGTGGATGGAAGACCTCGACGGCGGCCTCGAGCACGTGCGCGATGTGGTGATCAACGATTCCCTCGGGCTGGCCGCGGAACTCGAGGAGGCAATGGCCGCTCACGTAGACAACTATGAAGACGAATGGGCCGCAACCCTCGCCGATCCGGAGCGCCTGCGCCGTTTCCGCTCCTTCGTCAATGCCCCCACCCAAGCCGACCCGAGTATCGCGCTCGTCAGCGAACGTGACCAAATACGTCCTGCGACTCCCGAAGAGCGGGCCGATTCAAGTACGGTGATTCTCAGTGGAAGCCGTATTCCATTTCGAGGAGAATAAGTGATGAACGCCCCTGATTCAGGAACGCCCGGACGGGTAACGCTCGTCGGCGGCGGCCCAGGGTCGGCCGGGTTGCTCACTGTCGCCGCCGTGCGGGCGCTGCTCGAAGCCGAGGTCGTGCTCTACGACCGCCTCGCGCCGACGGACGATCTCCCCACGCTCGCACCCAACGCCCGGTTGATCGACGTGGGCAAGTTGCCCGGCAACCACGCCATCTCCCAGTGCGACATTGAGAAACTCATTGTGAGCCACGCCCTCCAGGGCTCCCGGGTGGTGCGTCTGAAGGGCGGTGACCCCTACATCTTCGGCCGCGGCAGCGAGGAAGTACTCGCCTGCCACACCCACGGGATCCCCGTGACCGTGATATCGGGCGTGACGAGCGCCATCGCGGTGCCAGCGGCCGCCGGTATCCCGCTCACACACCGCGGTATGAGCCACGCCTTCACCGTAGTCTCCGGACACGCGCCCCTCACCGACCGTGAGTTGGAAGGCCTCGTGCTGCTCGGCAGCACAATAGTGGTTCTCATGGGCGTCGGCACGCTGCCGACGCTCACGCAGGGCCTGCTCCGTCACGGTATGACCGCCGAGATGCCCGTCGCGATCATCGAGCGCGGCTTCAGCGCCACCCAACGCACCACGATCGCCAACCTCGGAACGATCCTCGGCGAAGCTGCGCGCGCGAGCGTCGCCTCTCCCGCCGTGCTCGTGATCGGCGAGGTCGTGCGTCTCGCCTTCACGGGTGACACCAGTGCCGAAGACCTGATCAGCCGAGCCGGCGAGTTCGCGGCGACCAGCTGATGTCCTCAGGCACGACAGGCACACCGAACACCACCGGGCACCCGAACCACTCTGACAAGGCCGGACCTGCCGAACCATCCGAGCTGTCCACCGCCGCGTTCCAGCCCAACCAGCTCGAGGGCTTTCGGATCGGCGTCACGAGCGACCGTCGCTCCAGTGACCTCATCGACGCCTTCGAGCGTCGCGGCGCCCGCGTCGTTCACGCGCCGACCCTGCGCATCGCGCACTCGCAGCAGGACGGTCCGCTGCTGGACGATACCCGGGTGATGATCGCCGCCAGACCCGACGTTCTGCTCGCCACCACGGGCTACGGCGTACGCCGCTGGTTCGAGGTGGCCGAGGCCGACGGGCTCGGGCACGCCCTCACGGAGGCGCTCGCCGATACAAAGATTCTCGTGCGCGGTCCGAAGGCGCGCGGCGGCATCCGTGCCACCGGCCTCAACGACTCGGGTATGAGCGACTCCGAAACGACAGCATCCCTCGTGACGAAGGTGCTGGAAGATTTCCCGCCTGGGCTCACCATCGGCATCCAGGTGCACGGTTTCACCGACGAGGCCCAGCTGGACCGGCTGCGCGCGGTGCACAAGCGTGTCCTGATCGTGGCCCCGTACCGCTGGATCGCCGTTGACGACACCGACGAACGCGTGTACAAGCTCGTCGAAGCCATCTGCGCCCGCCAGCTCGACTGCGTCACCTTCACCAGCGCACCCTCTGTCCATGCGCTCTTCGGCGCGGCCGAAGGCATGGGCATGTATCCCCAGCTCGTCGCCGCGCTCCAGACGCAGGTCGTGGCCGGGGCAGTCGGGCCCGTCACCGCGGCGCCGCTCGAATCCGCCGGCATCGTTCCAATCCAGCCCACCCGTTTTCGCATGGGCGCTCTCATCAGGTTGGTCTGTGAGCACCTCGAGCAGAACGCGATCGTGCGCGTCGACACGCAGAACGGACCGCTCGCCCTGCGGGGCTCCATCGTGGAGATCGGCGGGGATCGCATTCCCCTGCCGCCGACCGCCCTGGCCATCATGCGGGCGCTCGTCACGGCCCGCGGCGCCGTGGTGTCTCGCGAAGCGTTGACGCTCGCACTGGCCGCGCCCTCCGACGACCACGCCATGGAGGTGTCACTGAGCCGCCTGCGGCAGACCCTCGGAGTTCCCGGGCTCGTCGCCACCGTCGTGAAGCGCGGATACCGCCTCAACGTGTAGCGGCGCGGGCACAAAAAATCGCCCACCGCACGAGCATGCGACGGGCGATTCCTCGGTATCTAGGCCTTGAGGTCTTCGCCAGGGGCGTCGTCGACAACGACGTTCGCGGCATCCGCTTCCGCCGCAACTTCAGTCTCAGCTGGCGCCGGCTCGATCTCGTCGGGCTCCTCGGGCAGCTCTTCGAGCAGTCCAGGGGGCGGCGTGATCGTGACCGTGCCGGACTTCACGTCGACGACCGGAACTATAGCCTTGACGAAGGGGATCATCACGTCGCCGCCTGGCGTTTTGACGATCAGCAGGTCCTGGGCGGGCATGTGCTCGAGGCGGGAGATCGTGCCGATCTTCTCGCCGTCGCGCATCACGGCGAGGCCGATCAGCTGGTGGTCGTACCAGGCGTCTTCCTCGTCGGACTGCTCCGCGGCATCTGACTCGATCCAGAGGATCGCCTTGGCGAGGCCTTCTGCGGTCGTGCGGTCGGGAACATCCTTGAAGAAGCCGACGGCGTGCTGGTTGTACCAGCGCAGTTCGACGAGTTCGAGGGTCTTCCCGTGCCACGGGGTGCCGGTGGGCACCTGGAGGGTGAACACGGCACCCGGGACAAAACGTCGTCCCGGGTCGTCCGTGAACAGTTCAAGCTTGATCGCTCCCTTGAGCCCGTGGGCCTTCGTGAGTCGCCCCACCCGAAGCTGATTGCGTGTTTGCGTGCCGTCGTCGACCGAGTTCATGGGCGGGCCCTAGAAATCGATGTCGACGACGTCAACGCGAACGCGCCGGCCATCGGCCAGAGCTGCCACGAGGGTGCGCAGGGCCTTGGCCGTGCGACCAGCACGGCCAATGACCCGGCCGAGGTCTTCGGGGTTCACACGAACCTCGAGCACCTCGCCTCGCGGCGAGTTCTTTTCAGCAACATGCACATCGTCCGGGTGATCTACGATTCCCTTGACGAGGTGCTCAAGTGCGGGAGCGAGCAAGATTTACGCCTTGGTCTCGTCGGTTGCCTCTGCGGCAGCCTCGGTGGTTTCTTCGACCTTGGCAACAGGCTTCTCAGCCTTGGGCTTCAGAACCGGCTTCTTCTTCTCGTCGGCGACGAAGGGAGCCTTCGGCTCCTTGATCTTGACGGTGTTCTTGGCGTTCTTGTCACCCTTGAAGATGCCCCAGTCGCCCGTGAGCTTCAGGAGGGCAGCAACCTGCTCGGTCGGCTGTGCGCCGACGCTGAGCCAGTACTGCGCACGCTCGGACTTGACCTCGATGACCGAGGGCTCCTGCGTGGGGTGGTAGATGCCGATCTCTTCGATGACACGGCCATCGCGCTTGGTGCGCGAGTCGGCAACGACGATGCGGTAGTACGGTGCACGGATCTTGCCCATGCGCTTCAGACGGATTTTGACAGCCACAATTCTCCAGTGTTAATTCGATGATTGGCGAACCATAGGCCGTGAGCGTGGGGGCACACTCGGCATAAGCTCTAAAGGATCTTCCTACACCGGGATAGAGGGCGGGGCATAGTGATCTCGACTGATCATTCTGCCAGACATTGCCCGCTTTGTGATAATCGTAAGATGACGTGTACGTTCCGGCGCGTCTGAAGGAGCAAGAGTGGCACTCGAATTCGCCCGATCGGGCCGATCGACCGTGGGCATCGAATGGGAGATCGCTCTCGTCGACCGCACCACGGGCGATCTTGTCTCGATCGCCGACGAGGTGCTCGACGCCCTCAGCACGTCCGACGGGGCCAAGCACCCCACCATCACGGGTGAGTTACTGCTCAACACCATTGAGGTCGTCTCAGGCGTGCACAACACTGTGGCGGGGGCCGTAGCGGATGTCGCTGGCCAGGTGGCCGAGGTACGCGCCGTCGTCGCGCCGCGTGGCGTCGATCCCATCTGTAGCGGCTCACATCCGTTCGGGCAGTGGTTCAACCAGACCGTCACGGACAAGGACAGATACCACAAGCTCATTGACCGCACCCAGTGGTGGGGCCGCAACATGATGATCTGGGGCATCCACGTGCACGTGGGCATCGAAGACAAGAGCAAGGTCATGCCCATTCTGAACGGCATGCTCACGTATATCCCGCACCTGCAGGCCCTCTCGGCCTCAAGCCCATACTGGGCGGGCGTGGAGACCGGGTACGCCTCGAACCGTGCCCTGATGTTCCAGCAGTTGCCCACCGCGGGCATCCCCTGGGACCTGCCCGACTGGGAAGCCTGGGAAAGCTACGTCGACGACATGACGGTCACGGGCATCATCGACGACGTGACCGAGGTGCGCTGGGACATCCGTCCGGCCCCGCGCTGGGGCACGATCGAGGTGCGGGTCTGCGACGGCGTGTCGACCACGCAGGAGCTCGGTGCGATCGCGGCCTTCATCCAGTGCCTCGTGGACTGGATGTCGACCACCCTCGACTCCGGAAAGAGCGTGCCCACCATGCAGCCGTGGTTCGTGCGCGAGAACAAGTGGCGCGCCGCGCGCTACGGGCTCGACGCCGAGATCATCCTCGACGCGGCCGGAGCCGAACGGCTCGTCACCGACGACGTGCGTCGCCTCATCGACACGCTCACCCCCACCGCGGAGCGGCTGGGGTGCCTGGACGAGCTGCTCGCGCTGCACGACATCATCGACAACGGCGGCAGTTACCAGCGCCAGCTCCGGGTGGCAGCAAATGCCGACGGCAGCCTGCCCGCCGTCGTGGCCGCGCTCAGCCGCGAACTCGAGCACGGCCTCGGAGTCTAGGCTTCGATTCGCTCAGGTCGCGGGGACGGGCGCCAGCACGTTCTTGGAGTCGCGCCAGGCCAGCCAGTCCACGGCGTGCGTCAGGTCGTAGTCGGGCCCAGAGACACCGATCGTGAACAGGCGAGCGCCGAGGTCGTAGAGCTCCTCCGCCTGGGCGACCGTGCGGCCACGGAGTTCCACGGAAATCTCGATCTCCGACATGTCCCGACCTACCCTCTCGCACCACTCGCCGAGCACACCGAGCTTGTGCTCGAGCACCGTCGGGTCGGCGAACGAGTGCCAGATGTCCGCATGCTGCGCCACGATGCGCAGGGTCTTCTTCTCGCCTCCCCCGCCGATGAGCACAGGGATCTTGCGCGTGGGCGCCGGGTTGATCGTCGCCCAGCGCGCCTCGATGCGGTTGAGACTGTCGTCGAGGGCGTTGAGACGCGTGCCTGGAGTACCGAACTCGTAGCCGTACTCGTCGTAGTCGCGCTCGAACCAGCCGGCACCGGTGCCGAAAATGAAGCGGCCGCCGCTGATGTGATCAATGGTGCGAGCCATATCGGCCTGCAGGTCTGCGTTGCGATAGCTGTTGCAGTTCACGAGCGCGCCGATTTCGATGGTCGACGTCTGCTCGGCCCAAGCAGAAAGGATCGTCCACGATTCGAAGTGCAGGCCGTCCGGTTCACCGCTCAACGGAAAGAAATGGTCCCAGTTGAAGGCCACGTCGGCGCCCAGTCCCTCGACGGCCTCCACCGTCTCGCGGATCTTCGAGTAAGAGGCGTGCTGCGGAGCAATCTGCACACCAAGGCGAACGGGCGTGAAAAGTGGCACAAGGAATCCTTACGTAGAGGGCGCTGTGGTCGACGTCGTGACCTGTTTGCGTGGCTCCTGGCCGGCCTTGAGGGCAATGGTCTCGCCGGCGGCGTCTTGCAAAACCAGAGTGTCGCCGTCGACCGACGCCGAGGTGGCGTTGGAGAAATAGGTCGGCAGGGCCTTACCCTCACAGCCGATGAGCGTGCTCGGCCCGGCTGTCGTGGTGAGGGTTCCATCGGCTGCGAGCTCCCAGGTGCCACGCACCACATTGCATCCGTCGGAGGCCACCCACGTGCCGTCGTCGACGACAGTGAGGAACGGCTCGGTCGGCAGGGTCTCGGCGGGGTCCACCAGCCAGGTGCCCACGATGGTCGAGGAGGTGCCCGCCGAGCCTGTGGGGCTCGAGCTGGAGCCCGGCGAGCCCCCTGTTGCACAGGCTGCCAGCAGGGCCAGCGCGCCGAGTCCTAGCAGGCAGCTACCGATCACGGACGCGAGGCGCCCCGGGCGGATTGTCGTGGATGCAGGCATGTGACTGACCTCCATTGGTCGGGCAGAGCGGGGGCGGAGCTGCTTGTGCGGTCGAGTTTAGCGCCCCAACATCTTCTGCAGGGCGGCCATTTCTTCCTCGCTCGGTCCGCCGGCCTTGCCCTTTCCAGGCTGTGCGCCGCCGAGCCCGAACCCGGACCCACCGCCGGACGAGGCCTCGATCGCGGGCTTCTCCCCCGCGGCCAGAGCTGCCAAGGCGGCGTTCTCTGCGGCGCGCTTGGCCGGGTTACCAGACTTCGAGCCCTTCTTCTTCTGCTGCACCTTGGCCTTGCCGCCGTAGCCGGCGCCCGGGATCGGGCCCATGCCGGGAATGTTGGGCATGCCGCCCTTGGCGACGGTCTTCATCATCTTGGCGGCCTGCTCGAAGCGCTGTACGAGCTGGTTGACCTCGGTGACTGTGGACCCCGAGCCCTTGGCGATGCGGAGGCGCCGAGACCCGTTGAGGAGCTTCGGCGTGGTGCGTTCGACCTTGGTCATGGACTGGATGATGGCCTCGGTGCGCACGATCTCGCGCTCGTCGAAATTCTCGAGCTGCTGCTTCATGGCGCCGGCTCCGGGGAGCATGCTCATCATCTTCTTGATCGAGCCCATGTTGCGCAGCTGCTGCATCTGGCCGAGGAAGTCGTCGAGGGTGAAGGTGTCTGTCGCGAATTTCTCGGCGACCTTGCGCGCCTCGTCTTCGTCGAAGGCGCCCTGCGCCTGCTCGATGAGGGTGAGGATGTCACCGAGGTCGAGGATGCGGCCGGCCATGCGGTCGGGGTGGAACGGTTCGAAGTCGTCAAGACCCTCGCCGGTGGACGCGAACATGATCGGTCGGCCGGTAAGTGAGGCCACCGACAGAGCCGCGCCACCGCGGGCGTCACCGTCGAGCTTGGTCAGCACGACGCCGGTGAAATCGACGCCGTCCTGGAAAGCCTTCGCCGTGGCGACGGCGTCCTGGCCGATCATCGCGTCGATCACGAAGAGCACTTCGTCGGGATCGGTGGCACGACGGATGTCGGCTGCCTGCTTCATCATTTCGGCGTCGACACCGAGGCGTCCTGCCGTGTCGATGATGACCACGTCATGAAGCTTCTGCTGGGCGAACTTGACGCCGTCGCGGGCGACCTTGACCGGGTCACCCACCCCGTTGCCGGGCTGCGGTGCGTAAACGGCGACGCCGGCCTGCTTGGCGACGACCTCGAGCTGGGTGACGGCGTTGGGGCGCTGGAGGTCGGCGGCCACGAGCACTGGAGTGTGGCCGTCTTTGGCGAGCCACTTCGCGAGCTTGCCGGCGAGGGTGGTCTTACCGGCACCCTGCAGGCCCGCGAGCATGATGATGGTCGGCGGCTTCTTCGCGAACTCGAGGCGACGCTGCTGGCCACCCAGAATCGTGACGAGTTCGTCGTTGACGATCTGCACGACCTGCTGTGCCGGGTTGAGCGCCTTGTTGACCTCGTCACCGAGGGCACGCTCGCGCACGCGTCCGGTGAAGTCTTTGACGACCTCGAGGGCAACGTCGGCGTCGAGGAGCGCGCGCCGAATTTCGCGAACCGTGCCGTCAACATCCGCTGCACTGAGCTTGCCCTTGGTGCGGAGATTCTTGAACGTCTCGGCCAGGCGATCTGAGAGGTTTCCAAAAGTAGCCATGATGCATTCAGTTTACGGGATGGCGGGCTCTCCCGAATCAGCGTGGCATGCTGTCATGCAGCCCCCAATCGTGATCAACGCCTGTCAGGAGATTGCATGTCCGTTGTCGTTATCGCCACCCTTGTCCCGAAGCCCGGTCGCGTTCAGGATGCCCTCGACGCATTTGCCGGCGCCTCGCCTCTCGTACACCAGGAAGAGGGCTGCGAACTGTACGCTCTGCACACGGACCAGGCCACGCTGATCATGGTGGAACGCTGGAGCACGCCCGACGATCTCGCCGCCCACGCGACCGGTGCCGCGATGGCCAAACTCAACCGGTTGATGGGCGACGCACTCACCGCACCGCCCGAGGTGACGATCGTCGCGAACGTGCCACTCGGCGACCCGCTTCTCGGCACCATCCAGTAGCGCCACGTCCCACCTCGTGCTGGCAAAAGCTGCACGCGCGGCCGGTATCGCGGCCGCGCGTGCAGGTTTAGGGCGCACGAGGTGCCGCACGAGCAGGTTTAGGGCGCACGAACCGCGGTGCGGCCCCTTCGCAGTCGTGAGATAGCTAGTTTTCGATCGAGATCTGCACCGTGTCGCCGTTGATGTCGATCGCGACGATGAGCAGCGAGTCGGTGTCGTCGGGGCTGATGGAGTACTCGAGCAGGGCGAAGTGCTCGTCGCCGCCGGTGTGGTGCGGGTGGAATCCGACGCGCTGCAGGCGCAGCGAGCGCAGGAAGTCGATCTGCTGGTCGCCGGAGTCCCAGATGATGGCATCGGCGAGCGCCTCCGGGTCCATCTCTTCTACGTGCTGGTCGATGTAGGTCGAGGTGGGGGTGGCCTTCGTGGTGAGCTCGGCCACGAGAGACTCGCGGGCGGCCGAATCGAGGTCTTCGATGTTGTTGATCATCGCAGCGGCAATGTCGAGGGCCTCGCTCGTGACCGAGTCCTCGTCGGGCGAGCTGAGGTCGATCTCGATGTCCTGGTCGCCGAGTTCAGCTGTCTCCGACCAGTAGACCTCGCCGGCGTCGTCGCTGCCGAGAATCCCGAAGAAATCGTGCTCCATGGTCATGTCGTCCTCTTTCTAGAATTCGTGAATGGTCTGGGCCATCGGTCAGCCGATGAGTTTCTGGGCGAAGACGTGCGGGGTGAAGCCGGTGAGGTCGTTGATGCCCTCGCCCTGCCCCACGAGCTTGATCGGGATTCCGGTGCGCTCCTGCACGGCGAGCACGAAACCCCCGCGGGCCGAGCCGTCGAGCTTTGTGAGCACGAGTCCCGTTACCCCGGCGTGCTGGATGAAGGCCTCCGCCTGCGCGAGCCCATTCTGCCCCGTTGTGGCGTCGAGCACGAGGAGCACCTCGGCGATCGGCGCCTGCTTTTCGACCACCCGGCGAATCTTAGTGAGCTCGTCCATCAGCCCGCCCTTGGTGTGTAGGCGTCCGGCGGTGTCAATGATGACAATTTCGATGCCCTCGTTCTTGGCCTTCTCCACGGTCTGAAAGGCAACGGATGCTGGATCCTGCCCGACCATCTGCGGCTTCACGATCTGCGCCCCGGCGCGCTCTGCCCACGTGGCGAGCTGGTCCACAGCCCCGGCCCGGAAGGTATCGGCCGCGCCCACGATCACGCTTCGCCCGTAGGTGTTCAGGAACTTGGCGAACTTGCCGATGGTCGTGGTCTTGCCCACGCCGTTGACTCCCACGACGAGCACGACTGCCGGGCGTTCGCTCAGGGTAAGCGTGGAGTCGAGGAGGGACAGCCGTTCCTCGATGCCTTCCCGCAGCATCCGCTGCAGGTCTTTGGGGTCCGTCGTGTTGTATTTGGCCACCTTTGCGCGCAACTCCGCCACGACGACCTCGGTGACGTTTGGTCCAAAGTCGGCCTTGATCAGGGCGTCTTCGAGGTCTTCCCAGGTCTCGCCGTCGATCGTTTTCTTCGCGAACATGCCGCGCAGAGCGCCGGAAAGTGACCAGGGGGTGCGTTCTGCCATACCTCTAGCCTAGGGCGCGGACGGCCCCGGTACCGTGCAGCTGCCGCATGACTACCGAGCTCCCGATCGACGTTCGCAACCGTGACCGCTCAGAGGAGGTCCGGGCCGGGGTGCACTGCCGCCCGACACGAGCGGGTCCACGGCCCCTTGCGGGCACAGCGAACGAGCACCGGGAACCATGCAGGAAGGCCCCCGCACCACCATCGGTGCGGGGACCTCCCTCCTGCGCTACCTGGTGGTTGCCCGCGTCGTCAGCCAGGCTCCCGTACCGATGTCGGTGACCGCGGCGATTCGGATCGTGTAGTCGGTCTTACCCGTCAACCCGGCGATCTTCACGCTCGTGGCGGTGCTCACACCGTCGCCCACCGTGGTCCAGTGCGTTCCGTCGGCGGACGTCTTGATCACGTAATCGGTGATCGGGAAACCGCCATCAGTGATGGGTGCCGTCCAATTCACCTGTACCGACTTGCCCAGCACCTTGACGACAGCTCCGCGGGGCGCGGAGGGCGGTGAGGCTGTCGACGCTTCGACCGGCGTGGAGTAGGCGCCGAGCCCCGACGCTGATGTCGCTCGGACCCGCACCTGATACTGCGTAGCCGGGGTGAGTCCGGTGATCGTGGCACCGGGGGTGGCCGTCACGTTGTCGAAGAATCTCGTCCACTCCTGGGTCCCGGCGACTCGATACTGCACCCTGTAGTCGGAGACGGGGCTGGTACCCGCAGCGGACGGCGCCTCCCAGTCCGCACCAATCGTGGTGCCGTTCACTGGCGTGAGTGATACCTCGGTCGGGGAACCTGGAACCACAGTGGGCTCGGGGTCCGGTCCTGGGTCTGTACCCGGGTCCGTCACGGAGAGATTGGCGAACGGAACCTTCACGACTGATGTCGCGAGGTCGACCGTCGACGGCGCTGTGCCGAGCACGTTCCACAGTTCGACTTTCACTGTTCCGCCGACCAGTGCGCCGAATTCGCCCTCGACGCTGTCAAAGGCAGCGTCCGTGGTGTACCGCTCGTAGCCGGGCACCGGATCGGTTGGGAAGTAGTTAAACTTCTCGATCCGATCGAAGGTGCCATCTCCCGTCAGATCGTAGGAGACCCTGAGCCGAGTTCCGTTGCCGACGCCCAGGGTGTCGATCCCAATATCGAACGCGGTGCGGCTTCCTGCAAACGTGCCGGTCAGGTTCTTGGCGGTGAGAACCAGGCCAGTGGAAGGGTCACCGACGGCGTCGGGGCCAGACCGGGGGGCGAGTGTTGCGGTCTCGGCCGTGCCGGCCTGGGTTGCCAGGGAGCCCTTGTTCGTGAGGAACAGGTCTGTCTGGGTTGCCGCCGGAGGAGTCGGCGGCTCCGTTGGCGGCACCTCGGTACCGCTCGGGGCTCCGCCGCCGCTCCACACCTGCGCGCCGGACGTCACCGTCTTGCCCGTGGGGACATCGAGCACGGAGCCGTCGGTGAAGGTCACCTTGATCGGCGCCTGGGTGATATTGCTGGCCACGTAGGTCTTAGCGCCATCCTTGGTGAACACCGCTGCCATCGGATTATCGGCCTGCACAGCCGTGTCCAGAGTTCCCAGGGCCGCCAGGTTGGCGATCCAGTGGTAGGTGTGCGCCCGACTCTCGCCCTCCTCCACGGGGTACTCACGGTCGTTGTCGAGCTTCGCGAGTGCCGCCGGACCGTCGCCGAGCGCAAGGTACGACCAGAGGATGTCCTGCCACACCGTCGGATTCCCGCCGTTGACGTCAACCATCTCGCTGTAGTTCTCGACGACATCGGTGGGTCGCAGTCCCAGGTATAGATGCCCGCCCGTGATCGGCAGAGTGTTGATGCCCTGGATCATCTCGGCCTCCGCGCTGAACCAGGTCGAGTACGTGCCCCCGTCACCCCAGATCATTCCCGCGGTGCTGTGCCCGAATGAATCCGGCATGGCGCCGGATTCGTCGAACCAGTACTGCTGAATCGCGGCGGTCTGCGTGGCGTAGAGGTAGATGCCGGCGTCGCGCGTGGCGGTGTCCCCGGTCGCGGTTCCCCACTGGATCAGGCCGTTGGCGAAGTTCTGCCCCTCGGAGCTCGACTCCTGGTTGTTGCCGGCGCCGAAGGCACCGTGACCGGAAGCCCAGTCGTGACCGGCGTAGATGTCGAAGTCCCGAAGGTATGGGTAACGCTTTTCTGTTCGGTCGAAGTTGTTTGCGTCCGCGATCAGCTCGTCGACCATGCCGCCGTACGCCGCCTGTGAAGCCCAGGCGGGGTCGAATCTCGCCAGTGTCGCCGCGGCGACGACGAAGTAGCCGTAGTGGAAGTGGTGATCGTTGAGCTCTTTGTCGGAACCGTACGACGCCGGGTAGCCGATCAGGGTGCCCCAGTTCTCGTTGTAGGCGAACAGTTGTGCGGTCTCGCCCGGCGAGGCCGTGAACCAGTTGGAGAGCGTGTCCCTGATCTGGGCCAGCGCAGTATCGCGCACGGCAGTGCGGTCGAGCTGATCGGCGATCTCAACGATCCGAGCGGCTCGTCCGAGCGCCTTGCCTGTCCAATACGTGTCGTCCTTCACCATGGCCATCGGGTCCGCTGCAACCTGGTCGAGCAGCGCGTCCAGACGGGCATTCGCGTCACCTGTTGCCGTTGCGACCGAGGGAATCTCGGGCAGCACGCCAGTGAACGGGGTGGCCGTCGTGAAGGACGTGGCACCGACGAGCGTGATCATGTCACCCCGGGCGGAGACATAGGTGAGGTCAGACGTGACACCCGGGGTGGGACCATCACCCGTCACGCCGTCGAGGTAAACGCTCTGATGTGGATACAGCGCGAGCACGGTGCCCTCGTTGGTTCCCTCTATCGGTGTCGTCTCGGCGGAGTAAGTGGTGCGCACCAGACTCGTGGCCTCGTTGTAGTCGTAGTCGGCGCGCGTGCCGACTACCTTGGCGTACGCATAGGGAGCGTAGGCATCCACGACGGCGGTGCGTGCCGCATCGGTGTCGGCGGGAGAGGTCGGCAGGGTGGCGACGGACAGATAGCCCTTGCCGCCGAGGTCGCTCGTGAGAGTCGTGCCGGTCACCGACCAGGTGGACCCGGTGGGCGCATAGGCGATGTAGTCGGCGCCGCCGGACGAGAAGCCGATCTGCTCGCCATCCTTCAGCCACACGCGCAGATCGGAACCGGCGGACACGACCGCGTCGCCGCCGTCGATGTCGAACCAGCTGAACGGTAGGCCGTGGCCGATGGTGGCGGTCATCGTGCGGGTGCCGTCACTCCAGGATGGAGTGACAGTCCAGTCGCTCCAGTCGGCGACGTTGACCACGGGCGCGTTGAGACCGGCGATGCCGACCACAACGTCCTCGGCATAGGGATAGTGGAATTCACCGACACCACCCGGTGTGCCGGACATGACCGGGTCGCGGGTGGTGGAGAAACCGAGGCCTGACGCCTGCGGGAGGTAGGAGGACGGGTGGGCGTGCAACGGCTCGCTGTAGGCGCAGTTGTACTTCTTGAAGACGAGCGACGACCACCAGTCGTTGGTCGGCACCGCTCCTTCCGGGGCGGTGTCGGTGAGGAACGCGCGGGCGTTCGTCGCGAGAGGATCGCAGCCCTCGGGAGCGGGTCCGACGGCATCCGTCGTGTAGCTGCCTGCTCCCACCGGCATGGTCTCGGCGTGGGCCACACCGGCCGCGCCGAGACCGCTCAGAAGCACGGCTGCCGCGGTCATGACGGCCAGGTGTCGGGTCCCGGACTTGCGCCCTTTTCGCCTCCCCCGGCTGTGCAGTGGTGCGCTGACGTGATCGCTGGTACTCATCTGGTCCCCTTGCGCTAACCGGGCCGCCGCATTGCGACACCGGAGGCGTGCGTTCCACTGTCCTACGTGCAGGCCAATGAGAGCGCTCTCTTGAACCCTAGAGGCCCGAACGAGGAAAGCGCAAGCAGATTGTGAGAGCGCTCTCAATTCGCTTCTGACAGCGGTGGATTTCGGTAAACCTCGCACCATGAGCCGACAGAGGCAGACGGGGCGACATATTCGGTCACACGTGCGGCCCGACCCGGCAGAATGGAGGGGTGACGGTTCACCCTTCCCCCGCGCTCGTCGGCATCGCTCACGGCACGTCCTCCTCGGACGGCCGCACGGCGGTGGCCGGCCTGATGCGCGCGGTCGCGGCCGCGCGACCGGAGCTGACCGTGGCTCTGGGATTCGTGGACGTGCAGCATCCGGACACCCCCGAAACCCTGGCAGCGCTGGAACCGCGCCTTCCGGCCGTCGTGGTGCCGCTGCTACTCTCCGCCGGATACCACGTGCACGTCGACCTCACGGATGCCGTGGCCGCCGAGACCGAACGACCGGTCGTGCTCGGTCCCGCTCTCGGCCCCGACGACCGATTGATCGCCCTGCTGCGGCACAGACTCGACGAATCCGGTCTCGCCGCGGACGACGTCGTCGTGCTGGCGGTGGCAGGGTCAAGTGACATCAGAGCCGTAGCAGACTGCCGGGTCGTGGCCGAAGGGCTCGCCGCGGCATCCGGTCGTCCCATCGCCCTCGGGTTCCTCTCCGCCGCCCGACCGCCGCTGGCCTGTACGGTCACACGGACGAGGATCGAAAACCCTGGGCGCCGAATCGTGGTGAGCAGTTACCTGCTGGCACCGGGGTACTTTCAGGGACTGGTCGAGAAGGCCGGGGCGGATGTCACGACTCGTCCGTTACTCGTGCCCGACGAACCGGCATCGCAATTTCTTGTCGACGTGGTGATCAGCCGGTATCTCAGCGCAGTCTGAAAGCCAGTGCGGTCTGAGTGGCAGCGCTGGAGGAGGACTTCCGATTCGGCTCGGAATCCGACCTCGCCCCGCCAGCACTCCTCTTTCGGCAACAGGCGAGGGCTTCACCTTACGCCCGGGCGACGGCCCGCACCGCTGTGTGACGCCGCGCTACCTTGCGTGACAGGGCGTGACCGCGGCCGTGGCGGGCCCGCCGCGCTCTCGGTAGCTTTCTTCTATCGCAAAAGGGTGTTTTCGGTGTATCCGGGCTCGCCCATGGAGAGGAGCCACCGTGTCGCAGAGCGTGACGGAAACCACCCCGGCGCGTCCCCCGCGCCCGGCATCGCGGCCGAACGGCCAGTGGCTTGTGGACGGCACGACCCCGCTCAACGGCAACGAAAAGTGGAAGCAGGTCGACAACGGCATCGCCGTACGGGAACGCATCGAACGGATCTACTCGAAAGAGGGCTTCGATTCCATCGACGGCACCGACCTCCACGGCCGGTTCCGCTGGTGGGGCCTGTACACCCAGCGCAAACCGGGCATCGACGGCGGCAAGACGGCCACTCTTGAGCCGCACGAGCTGGAAGACCGCTATTTCATGTTGCGCGTGCGCATCGACGGCGGGCAGCTCACCACAGAGCAACTGCGCGTGATCGGCAATATCTCCCGCGACTTCGGCCGCGACACCGCCGACCTCACGGACCGTCAGAACGTGCAGTTCCACTGGATCCGCATCGAGGACATGCCCGAAATTTGGAGGCGCCTCGAAGCCGTGGGACTGGAGACCACCCAGGCGTGCGGCGACGTGCCGCGCGTGTTCCTCGGCTCTCCGGTGGCCGGCATCGCCGCTGACGAGCTCATCGACCCGACCGACGCCATCGCAGACATCGCGCACAAGTTTCTGGGCACCGACGAGTTCGCGAACCTGCCCCGCAAGTTCAAGACCGCGATCACCGGCCACCCCAGCCAGGACGTCGTGCACGAGATCAACGACATCGGCCTCGTCGCCGTCGAGCACCCCGACCTCGGCGTGGGTTACGACCTCTGGGTGGGCGGCGCCCTCTCCACCACGCCCCGGCTCGCCGAACGCCTCGGTGCCTTCGTGGCGCCGGGCCAGGTCACCGAGGTGTGGCGCGGCGTCGTGTCCATCTTCCGCGATTACGGCTACCGGCGCCTGCGCGGCAAGGCACGCCTCAAATTTCTGCTGAACGAATGGGGAACCGAGAAGTTCCGCCGTGTTCTTGAAGACGAGTACCTGGGTTACGCCCTCGCCGACGGCCCGGCCGCCCCCCGCCCCACCGCGCAGGGCGACCACGTGGGCGTGCACAAGCAGAAGGACGGCCGCTTCTACATCGGTGTCGCCCCCCTCGTGGGCCGCGTCGCCGGCCCGCTGCTCACCGGCCTCGCCGACCTGCTCGAAGCGCACGGTTCGTACCGCCTGCGCACCACCCCGCACCAGAAGCTCGTGCTACTGGATATTGCCGAAGAGCACGTCGAAGAGCTCATCACAGCCCTCGACAAGCTCGGGCTCGCCGCCCGTCCCAGCCTGTTCCGCCGCTCGACGATCGCCTGCACCGGCATCGAATTCTGCAAACTCGCGATCGTGGAAACCAAGCAGACCGCAACGGATGCCATCGCCTCACTCGAGACACGGCTCGCCGGCATCGACGTGCCCCAGCCGATCAGCCTGCACGTCAACGGATGCCCCAACTCCTGCGCGCGCATCCAGACCGCGGACATCGGCCTGAAAGGACAGCTGCTGCCCGACGGCAACGGCGGCCAGACCCCCGGATTCCAGGTGCACCTCGGCGGAGGGCTCGCCTCGCCGAACCGCGACGAGGCCGGACTCGGCCGCACCGTGCGCGGCCTCAAGGTCACGGCCGACGACCTCGCCGACTACGTGGAGCGTATCGTGCTCCGGTTCCTCGCCGACCGCACCATCAACGAGACCTTCGCCGAATGGTCACACCGCGCCGAGGAAGGAGCACTGCAGTGAGCCCCGCAGTGAATATCAACGCAACCAGCATCACCGCACGTGCCGCGACCGTGATTCCCCCGACTCGCGCGCTGCCAGAGCGCCGCCCTGCATCCGTTCTGCACGCCCTCGCCGAACAGGGAACTGCCGAACTCGGCGCCCTCGACCACGAGGCCACCGCCGACGAGGTCGTGGCCTGGGTTGCTCGCAATTTCCGCGCCGACTCCGTCGCCGTGGCCTGCTCTATGGCCGACGCTGTTCTCCCCGCCCTCGTGGCGAAACAGCTGCCCGGGGTTGACGTACTCTTCCTGGATACCGGCTACCACTTCGCCGAGACCTACGAAACGCGCGACGCTGTCGCCGCGGCCCTGGATGTCACCATCGTCGATGTGCTGCCGCTGACAAGCGTTCCCGAGCAGGACACGAAACACGGCGCCGAACTGTTCGCCCGCGACCCGAACCTCTGCTGCGCGATGCGCAAGGTCGAGCCGCTGCAACGATCCCTCGGGGGGTACGAACTCTGGTTCACGGGTGTGCGCCGCGATGAAGCACCGACCCGCGCCAACACTCCGCTCATCACGTGGGACGAACGCAACGGCCTCGTGAAAGTGAACCCTGTCGCGGCGTGGACCTACGACGAGCTGATCGACTACGCCACCCTGCAGCACGTGCCGGTCAATGTGCTTCTGTCGCAGGGATACCCCTCCATCGGTTGCGCCCCCTGCACGAAACCCGTCGCGGCGGGCGCCGATCCGCGTTCCGGCCGCTGGGCCACCCTCGAGAAGACAGAATGCGGGCTCCACCTATGACGACTGAGATTGTTTCACCACCAACTTCACACCGTCTCTCCGAGCTCGACGTGCTCGAGAGTGAGGCGATCCACATCATTCGTGAGGTCGTCTCGGAGTTCGAACGCCCTGTGCTGCTGTTCAGTGGCGGCAAAGACTCGGTTGTGGTGCTGCACCTCGCCGCGAAGGCGTTCTGGCCGGGCAAGATTCCGTTCTCACTGCTACACGTCGACACCGGCCACAACTTCCCTGAGGTGCTCGAGTTTCGCGACAAGACCGTTGCCGCGCACGGAGTGCGCCTCACGGTCGCCAGGGTCGAGGATTACATCGCCGACGGCCGTCTTGCCGAACGCGCCGACGGCACCCGCAACCCGCTGCAGACCCTGCCGCTGCTCGATGCGATCGCGGCCGGTCGGCACGACGCTGTCTTCGGGGGCGCCCGACGCGACGAGGACAAGGCCCGCGCCAAGGAGCGCATCCTCTCCCTGCGCGACGAATTCGGCCAGTGGGACCCGCGCAACCAGCGCCCCGAACTATGGAACCTGTACAACGGCCGACACACAGTCGGCCAGCACGTGCGCGCCTTCCCGATCAGCAATTGGACCGAACTCAACGTCTGGCGCTACATCGAACGCGAAAACATCGCGCTCCCCCCGTTGTACTACGCGCACGAGCGTGAGGTCTACCGCCGCGACAACATGTGGCGTGCCGTCAGCCCGGTCAGCCTGCCACGCACCGATGAAACCGTCGAGACGCGAACGGTGCGGTACCGCACCGTGGGCGATATGAGCTGCACCGGCGCAGTCGCCTCGGCGGCGGCATCCGTCGCCGATGTCGTGCGTGAGGTCGGCGTCAGTACCATCACGGAACGTGGCGCCACTCGGGCCGACGACCGCATCTCGGAGGCCGCCATGGAAGACCGCAAGAAGGAAGGCTACTTCTGATGCGCGCGCCCCTCTCTGCTGTCGGCGTCGCCTTGGCCGCAACTCTCCTCCTGAGCGGATGCTCCGGTGCGGCCTCCGCCGGAGGCGCGACCGGACCGGCCGACGAACTGCGTCTCGGCTACTTTGACAACCTGACCCAGGCCCCGGCCCTGGTCGGCATTCAGCAAGGAATCTTTGCCGATGCCCTCGGTGAGACCGCCCTGAACGCCCAGGCCTTCGGCGCGGGCCCGGCCGCCATCGAGGCGCTCAGCGCAGGCGCGATCGATGCCGCGTACGTCGGTCCGAGCCCGGCCGTGAACACCTTTGTGCAGAGCAAGGGGCAGAGCGCAGTGATCGTGGCGGGTGCCACCATCGGCGGCGCCGCCCTGGTCGTGCGCGACGGCATCGACTCCCCCGCCGACCTCGCCGGCACGACCCTTGCCTCCCCGCAGCTCGGCAACACGCAGGACGTCGCCCTGCGCTCCTGGCTCGAGGACGAGGGGTACGCAACCAGTACGACCGGCGGCGGCGACGTGACTGTCACACCGACCGACACCGCCCGCGCGCTCACCCTGCTGCAGAGCGGGCAGATCGACGGCGCCTGGCTGCCCGAACCGTGGGTGTCGCGTCTGGTCCTGGAAGCGGATGCGCACGTGCTCGTCGAAGAGGCGGACCTCTGGCCCAACGGCGAGTTTCCCACCACCGTGTTGCTCGTCGGCGCCGATTTCAACCGCGACCACCCGGAAACGGTGCGGGCGCTCCTGGAAGGGCACACGGCCTCCGTCGCCTGGCTGAACGAGAACACGGCCGAGGCCGCGGGCGTGATCAACAAAAAGCTGGCCGCAGATACCGGAAAACCGCTCTCCGACGCCGTCATCGACAGAGCTCTCGGCGGCTTGCACTTCACCAATGACCCCCTGGCCGGCACTTTTGAGGTTTCGCTGCAGAAGGCGGTCGCCGCAGGCATCGCGAAAGACGGCGACCTTAATGGCCTGTTCGACCTGACCCAGCTCAACGGCATTCTCGCCGCAGCGCACGGCGCGCCCGTTTCGGCCGCCGGACTCGGAACGGAGTAATCACATGACTCTTACCATTGACACCCAGGGCAGCGCCGCCGAAGTGAGCGCCACCGCAGCAGCCGTCGCTGCCCCCGAAGGCACCCTGTTTCGCTTTGCGACGGCAGGCTCGGTCGACGACGGCAAGTCCACCCTGGTGGGCCGGCTGCTGCACGACTCGAAGGCGATCCTCGCCGATCAGCTTGAGGCCGTCACCCGCACGTCAACCGAGCGCGGCTTCGGCGGCGAGAGCGGCGGCATCGACTTCGCCCTGCTGACCGACGGCCTGCGCGCCGAACGCGAGCAGGGCATCACCATCGACGTGGCCTACCGCTACTTCGCAACGCCCGCCCGCTCGTTCATTCTCGCCGATTGCCCCGGCCACGTGCAGTACACCCGCAACATGGTCACCGGCGCCACCACAGCGGACGCCGTCATTATGCTCATCGATGCCCGCAAAGGTGTGCTGGAGCAGACACGCCGGCATCTCAGTGTCGTCGCCCTGCTTCGCGTGCCGCACGTGATCGTCGCTGTCAACAAGATCGACCTGCTGGGGTACGACGAGGCCGCGTACCGCGACGTAGAGACGAGCGTTCGCCTGGTCACGGCCGAACTCGGCCTCGGTTCTGACTCGCGTGCCGAGGTGCACGTCATTCCCGTTTCGGCTCTGATCGGCGACAATGTCGTTGACCGCTCGAAGCGCACCCCCTGGTATGCCGGGCCGAGTCTGCTGGAGCTTCTCGAAACCCTCACGGTGATCGATGACCTCGACGAGTCCGGACGCGCCACAGAGGCGTTCCGCCTGCCGGTTCAACTCGTCCTGCGCCCTCAGGGCGCGGTGGTGGTTGCCCCCGAACTCTCCGATGCCTACCGCGACTACCGGGCCTATGCCGGGCAGGTCGCGAGCGGCAGCATCAAGGTCGGCGATACCGTGAGCGTCGAGCCCGGCGGCGGCACCAGCACAGTCACCGGAATCGACTTTGCCGGGGTCGCCCTCGAGGAGGCCTTCGCACCGCAGTCCATCGCCCTGCGACTGGCCGATGACCTCGACATTGCCCGGGGCGCCGTGATCGCTGCCGTCGATACCCTGCCGCCGGTCACTCGCACCCTCGAAGCCGACCTGTTCTGGCTCGACCCACGCCCGCTCGCCCCGGGCGCCCGCGTACTCGTGAAGTTCGGCACGACGGTGGTGCAAGCCCTGATCAGCGAGGTCACCGGCCGGCTCGACCTCACGACGCTGGGCGTGGAACCGGCCACCGGCCTGGCCGTGAACGACATCGGGCAGGCCAGCATCCGCCTCTCTCGTGATCTGCCAGTGGAACCCTACGCGCACAACCGCCGCTCCGGCGCGTTCCTGGTGATTCATCCGCAGGACGGCGCAACCCTCGCGGCCGGAATCGTCACCGCCCCCGGTGAGCCCACCCGCGCCGGCGACGGTTCGGGCGCCGGCTCGGACGTGTCACCGTGACCTCCCCCGGAAGTACGTCGGTCGTGACCGCCCCTGTGCACGCGTCGCGGGCCGGGGAGCCGAACACTCAGTCGAGCGCGATCACCATTGATGGTCTCGGTAAGCGGTACGGCACTGGTCCGCTCGTGCTCGACGGCATCACCCTGACCATCGAGGCGGGCCAGTTCGTCTGCCTGCTCGGGGCAAGCGGATGCGGCAAGTCCACGTTGCTGAACATCATTGCCGGCCTGGAGAAGCCGACAGAGGGCGCCGTCACCGTGGCAAGCGGCAAGGCCGCCGTCATGTTCCAGGATGCAGCGCTCTTTCCCTGGCTGACAGCCGGCCGCAACGTGGAGCTCGCCCTGAAACTGCGCGGGGTTCCGCGCAAGGACCGCCGTGCCGCCGCGCTCGAACTCCTTGACCTGGTCAACCTGGCCGATGCAGCCGACAAACGCCCGCACGAGCTCTCGGGCGGCATGCGGCAGCGGGTGGCACTGGCGCGTTCGCTCGCTCAGGACCGCAAGGTGCTGCTCATGGACGAACCCTTCGCAGCCCTCGACGCCATCACCCGCGACCTTCTGCACGAGGAACTCGAACGGGTTTGGCGCCAGACCGGCCGCACCATCGTCTTCGTCACCCACAACGTGAGGGAGGCCGCCCGGCTGGGCCAACGCATCCTGCTGATGTCGTCTCGCCCGGGCCGAATCGTGAACGAGTGGACCATCGACGAAACCGGGTCACGCCGCATCGAATCCCCCGAGGTCGCCCGCCTGGGTGACGAAATAACCGACCAGCTGCGAGAGGAGATCCGCCGCAATGCCGCTTAACGCCCGAATCAACGATGCTGAACCGCGCATCTCCGACCCCGGCCACGACGAACTGCGGCGCCTGGAAGCGGGCCTGGACTCTCTGCAGGCCGTGCCCGAAACGCCCCGCGGCGCCTTTCGCCGCACCCTGGATGGTGTCATACCGCCGATTCTGCTTCTCCTCGCGCTGGTCGCGACCTGGCAGGTCTACATTCTGATCGCCCGACCCCGACCCGACCTCATTCCCGGGCCCGCGGACGTGTTCGGCGCCCTGATCAGCGCCTGGGACAGTGACCGCCTGCAGGTCGCGGTGGCCACGAGCCTCGAGCGCGGTGGCCTCGGCTTTCTGATCGCGGTCGCCATCGGCACCCCATTGGGGCTGCTGCTAGCCGAATGCCGTCCGGTACGACGGGCGGTCGGCCCGCTGTTGTCCGGCCTACAGGTGCTCCCCTCTGTCGCCTGGGTACCCGCCGCGATCATCTGGTTCGGCCTCACCGACGCCACGGTGTACTTCGTCATACTGATGGGCGCCGTACCCTCGATCGCCAACGGGCTCGTCTCCGGCGTCGACCAGATTCCGCCGCAGCTGCGACGCGTCGGCACGGTGCTGGGCGCCTCGCGCTTCGAGATGGCCACCCTCGTGGTGCTACCAGCCGCGCTGCCCGGCTATTTCTCAGGTCTGAAACAGGGCTGGGCCTTCGCGTGGCGTTCACTGATGGCCGCCGAGATCATCGTGATCGGCGGGGACATCGGCTTCGGTCTCGGTTCCATGCTGCACCAGAGCCGCGAGCTCGCCGACCTCTCCGGCGTGCTCGCCACGATCCTGGTGATTCTGTTCGTCGGCATCCTGGTGGAGCTCGTTATCTTCGCTCCGATTGAGCGTCGCCTTCTGCGTCGCCGCGGTCTCATGGCCGCTGGCCTGCGCTGACCCCGCGCATTCCCTTTTCTTCTGTTTCATCCTGAAAGGCGTGTCATGACCCCCTCTCCCTCTGCCCTGCGCGTGGCCATCATCGGCGCCGGACCAGCCGGAATCTACGCCGGCAACATTCTCAACAACGCCGTACGCGACGCCGGCGGCGAGGTGGCCATTGACCTGTTCGACTCCCTGCCCGCGCCCTACGGCCTGATCCGCTATGGCGTGGCACCGGATCACCCGCGCATTAAGGGCATCGTGAATTCCCTGCACGAGATGCTCGATACCGGCAACATCCGCTTCATCGGCAATGTCGCCTACGGCGTCGACCTGAGCCTCGCCGACCTGCAGGCTCGCTACCACGCCGTGATCTTCGCGACCGGGGCCATCCGCGACGCCCCGCTCGCCGTGCCGGGAATCGACCTGCCCGGATCGTACGGCGCGGCCGACTTCGTGTCCTGGTACGACGGGCACCCCGATGTTGCCCGCAGCTGGCCCCTCGATGCCACCGACGTGGCCGTGATCGGCAACGGCAACGTAGCCCTCGACGTGGCGCGCGTGCTCGTGAAGCACCCTGAAGACCTGCTCAGCACTGATATTCCCGACAACGTATATGCCGGGCTGGCGGGCTCTCCCGTGACCGACGTGCACGTCTTCGGCCGCCGCGGGCCCGCCGAGGTGAAGTTCACGCCGATCGAGCTGCGCGAACTCGCGCAGGTGCCCGACGTCGACGTGATCGTTTACGAGGAAGACTTCGTCTTCGACGAGCACACCCTCGCGCTCGCCACTTCGAACAACCAGGTGCGGGTGATGACGCGCACGCTGCAGGGCTGGCTCACCGTGGCGCCCACCGGCGCCTCGCGCCGCCTGCACCTGCACTTCCTGCATGCCCCGGTCGAGATCTACGGAGACGGCCGCGTCGAGGGCATGCGGTTCGAGCGCACCACTCCCTCCGGCGACGGTGGTGTTCGCGGCACCGGCGTGATCATGGACTATCCAGTGCAGGCCGTGTACCGCGCCGTCGGCTACCACGGCAGCCGCCTGCCCGGACTGCCCTTCGATGACGCACGCGGCGTCATCCCCAACGACGGTGGGCGCGTGCTCGCTGCCGACGGCTCGGCCATCACCGGCGTGTATGCCACGGGGTGGATCAAGCGCGGTCCCGTGGGCCTGATCGGCCACACCAAAGGCGATGCACTCGAGACAATCACCCGGCTCGTCGACGACGCGCCGGGGCTCTCGGCACCCACGGCAGAATCCGAGGGGGACGACGACGCGATCCTTACCCTGCTGACGGATCGCGGCATCCGCTTCACGACCTGGCCCGGCTGGCTGGTGCTCGACGCCCACGAAAGGGCCCTCGGCGAGTCGCACAGTGCGCTGCGCGAGCGGGTGAAGGTCGTCGACCGCGACGAGCAGGCCGCCATCTCACGCGCGGGCGTCACGGTGCTCTCGTGACGTATGTGATCGCGCTGCCGTGCGTCGACGTGAAAGACCGTGCCTGCATCGATGAGTGCCCGGTCGATTGCATCTACGAGGGCGAGCGCTCGCTCTACATCCACCCCGACGAGTGCGTCGACTGCGGCGCCTGCGAACCGGTCTGCCCGGTCGAGGCCATCTACTACGAAGACGACCTGCCCGAGCAGTGGGCCGACTACTACAAGGCCAACGTCGAATTCTTCGACGACATCGGCTCCCCGGGCGGAGCCGCCAAGGTGGGCGTGCTCGCCAAGGACCACCCGGTCATCTCCGTGCTGCCGCCCCAGGGCGTGGCCGGTGAATGACGACGTCCGGAGCGAGGAGCGCTACGACTGCGTCGTGATCGGAGCCGGCCCGGCCGGGCTTTCCGCGGCCCTCAACCTGACGCGAGCCCGCATGCGCGTGCTCGTCGTCGACAGCGACCGTCCGAGGCACGCCGCCACCCTGGTGTCGCACGGTTTTCTCACCCGCGACGGCGTGCCACCGCACGAACTGCGCCGGCTCGCCCGTGAAGAAGTTGAACGCTATCCCGAGGCAGAGGTGCTGCAGCGGTGCTCGGTGGCCTCCATCGACGTCGAAGCGGATGCCGACGCCCCGGCCCTACGCTTCGTCACGCGGATCACGGGGCGCACTCCCTCACTCTCTCGCAGTGTGCGCAGCCGCACTGTGCTCGTGGCGACCGGACTGCGCGAGACCCTGCCCGATGTGCCGGGACTCCGAGGCTTCTATGGCATGAGCTTGTTCAGCTGCGTTGCCTGCGATGGCTACGAGATGGGTAGCCGTCCGCTCGCGCTGATCGGCGAAACTGATGACCTGTTCCGCCGCGCCCTGCTCGTGGCGCAGTGGAGTCCTCAGGTGACGGTGTTCACGAACGGCGTTGCTCGCCTGACACCTAACGAGGAGACTGACCTCGGCGATCGCGGCATCCGGGTGGAGCGACGCGCCATTGACGAACTTGAAGGTGATCGCGGACAGCTCACGGCAGTGCGGCTGCGGGGCGGGGAACGCGTGGCCGTGACCGGTGGATTCGTGCGTCCGGTCTGGCACCCCATTGTGGATTTTCTGGCCTCCCTGAACCTCGACATCGACGGCTCGGGCCACCTCATCACAGATCGTGACGGCCGTACGAGCCTGCCTGGCATGTATGCGGCCGGAGACGTGACGGCTCCGGGGCCGCAACAGCTCATCGTGGCGGCGGGAGCGGGTGCCCGCTCGGCCGCCAGCATCACCCACGACCTGCTCGGTGTGGCCGCCGGCTGAGCCCGCTCGAACGGTCAGGCCAATTCTGTCGTCGGTTCGAGCGGTTCGAGCGTGACCACGGCCAGAAATCCCCGGCCGAGCACCTCTGGGGCGGGTTCGTCTCCCCGAACAGCGTCGAGAGTTCCGAGTTCTGTGCTGTCACCGGCACCGCTCGCCACGACGGCGTTGCCCTGCAGCAGAATACCGAACTGGTCAGCGAAAATGGGATGCGCCCGTGTTTTGGACAGCTCAACGATCGACAGGTAGGCCTTAACAGCACTGCGTCGTGACATCACGTTTAGGTCGCGGGTCGCGCCGACCGGCAGCATGCAGCTCGTGGCGCTGTCTCCGGAAAACCTGAAGGGACGGTACCTCTCCATGGCATGCTCGACACCGTCCACGGTGAGCACGAGGAGGTCTCCGTCGATCAGGGTCAGTATGCGGTCGACGCCCGGAAATGCCGAGAAATCTCCGGCCGCGTCCACGTCGGCGATGCTGATACGCCAGTCGAAGTCCGGCGCCCCGATGGGGAAGGACGCGACCTCCCGTGTGCTGCCGCCCCCGTTGCGCCACGAAGCTGGCTTGAGGTCTCGATACCGAATGATCTCCATGGGATGAACGCTACGCTACTGCGATTGCGGGCGGTGCTCCCCACGGGTCAAACGACGGCCACGGTCTCACGTCCCACGCGCTGGCCGACGACGGCCGAGACGCCGTCCTGTCGCATCGACACACCGTAGAGGGCATCCGCTATCTCCATGGTGCGCTTTTGATGAGTGATGACAATGAGCTGGCTGCTTTCGCGCAGGTCTTCGAAGATCGTGAGCAGGCGGCCGAGGTTCGCGTCATCGAGGGCGGCTTCCACCTCGTCCATGATGTAGAACGGGCTCGGTCGTGCCTTGAAGATGGCGATGAGCAGGGCCACGGCAGCGAGGGAGCGTTCTCCGCCTGACAGCAGGGAAAGACGTTCGATCTTCTTGCCGGCGGGCTTGACCGAGACCTCGATTCCGGTGGTGAGCAGGGCATCCGGGTCGGTGAGCCAGATGCTGCCGCTCCCCCCGGGAAAGAGCACCGGGAACACCTCCGCGAAGGCGGCCCTGGTGTCGTCGAAGGCGTCAGCGAAGATCGTCTGCATCTTGCCGTCGATCTCCTCGATGATCGTGAGCAGGTCGGTGCGGGTGTTTGTGAGGTCGGTGAGCTGCTCGGTGAGAAATTTATGGCGTTGCTCAAGTGCTGCGAACTCCTCAAGCGCGAGCGGATTCACCCGACCCAATTGGGCGAGCTTGCGCTCGGCTGCGATGAATCGACGCTGCTGTTGCTCGCGCTCGAAGGGCATCGCAGCTGCCTCGCCATCACCCCCTGCCGTCGGGTCGGGCGGGATGAGTTCCGCCGGCCCGTACTCGGCCACGAGAACGGTCTCGACCAGGCCGAGCTCGCTGCCCGCTCGCTCAAGCAGCCCGGTGAGCTGAAGCTTCTTCTCGTAGATCTGCAGCTCAAGGCCGTGCACGTTCTCGGTCACGGCCTGGAGACGATCGCGTAGTGCGCTCTCCCCCTGACGCAGCTTCTGCAGCTCTGCACTCTGGCTCGTGCGTTCCGCCTCTGCGGCCGTGAGGCACCGCCTGGCCTCGCTCAAAGAACGTTCAACCGCCGCAAGCACTGCGGGAAGTTGCTCGGCGACGCCGGAAGCTGCGTCTATCTGGCGGCGACGAATGACCGCCAGCCTCGCTGCCTTGTCGGCTGCAGCCTGATCCGCCTCCAGCTGGCGGGCGAGCGACCGGGCCCGGGACTCGCTCGATCGTACGCGTTCCCGGGCGGTGTCGACCCGCAGCCTGGCCTCCACTTCGGTTTCCCGCAGAGATTCGAGTTCCTGGTTCACGGCGTCCCGTGCCGTGACGTCGAGCAACGGGCGTGCGCGTGATCGTGCCGCCGCGAGATCGGCGGCAGCGGCCGCCGCAGTCGTTTCGACCTCGACCACGGCGTTCGTCGCGAGATCGAGTGCCTTCTGCAGGCGCTCGAGATCGGCGCGACTGGCCTCGACCTGCACGGTTGCTCGGTTCACGCGGTCGACCTGGCGGGTCTGCTCTGCCTCGTGCGCCCGCAAGGCGGTGCGAGCGGCTGCAGTCTGGTCCTGGAAGGCCGTCAGGAGAGTCCGTTGCTCCGCGAGGTCGAATCGAGTCTTTTCCACGAGCGACGTGACGGCGGTGAGTTTCTCGGCCGCTGTGTCCCGTTCGGCCACCAACTCCAGCGTGCTGCGAGCGGCACCGGTGCCCCCCTGGAGCACCCAGGCTGACAGCACCTCGCCAGCCTTCGTGATCACTGTGGCGCCGGTCTCAAGGCTCACGGTGTGAGCGGTCTCGAGGTCGTCGGCGATGAGTCTGTTCTCCAGAAGACGAAGAACGCCCCAGGGGGCGTCGACGACAGACGAAGCCTGCACGACTCCGGGCGGGAGCTGTTCGATTATCGGCGCGTTCTCGGAGCCGCCGGCTGGACCGGCAACGACCAACGCCACCCGGCCCAGGTCATCCGTGGTCGCCCGCACGATGGCGTCATAAGCCGAGGCCCTGTCATCGGCCAGAACCGCATCGGTAAGGGACCCGAGGGACGCGGCGATCGCGGCCTCGAAACCAGGGAGTACTCGAACGTGCTCGGCGACGCCGCCCCGGATTCCGGCGAGTCGCGCTCGCACGAGCGCCGACGAGCCGTCTTTTTGGTCGAGCGCGAGCGAGAATGCACCACGTCGGGCCTCCTGGGTGTCACGTTCACGCTCGTGCGTGTGAAGCTCGTCGCGAAGCCGCTCAACCTCAGCCTGGGTGGCCCGAACGGCAGCCTGCGCCAGCTCGAACCGCTCGGCATGCGCTGGCCCGTCAGCGCTCGCCCCGGCGACGTCGCCGCCATCGGTTGTGCCACCCTCGGCTGCAGGGTCCTGAGCCGCCTCAGTCTCGGCGAGGAGTGCCTCCGCCTGCACACGGCGTTCTGCTGCCGCATTGCGAGCGTTCTGCTGCCGCAGCACTTCGCCGCGCACCGCGGCCAGACGGGAAGCCGCGGCCTCACTTCGACCCGTGAGCTTCGAGATCTCAAGGTCATGCCCTGAAACGAGCACGGCTTGGGCAGCGACCTCGTCGTTAGCGGCATCCAGGCGGCCGCGAGCGCCGGCGCTCGCGGCCCGCGCGGCGTCCCACGCGGCGTCCGCTGCCTCGATCTTGTCGCGAAGTCGGGCGGTGTCGGCTTCCGCAGACTCGACGTCGGCGGACGTCACGCTCGGGCCGGTGTGGGTGGACTCGGACTGGGAGCCGAGCAGTGCGAGCCGCTGATTCGCGAGGGTGAACAGCCCGCGCAAGCGTTCCTGCGCCGACTCCAATCCGAAGCTCGTGCGCCGGGCACGGTCGACCTCATCGCCGACCTGCGCGGCCTCCAGGCGTTGCACTCGCTGCTCGGTGTGTGAAAGCTGTTCCTGCAGCACGAGGCGCTCGGAGTGACGTTCGCTCTCTGTTCGGCCGTGCCGGTCGAGCGCAGTGCGCAGCGTGACGACCTCGTCGGCGAGCAGCCGGGCGCGAGCGTCACGCAAGACTGCCGCGATCGACTGTGCCTCCCGGGCTATCTCGGCCTGCCGGCCGAGCGGCTTCAGCTGGCGGCGAATTTCACCGGCGAGATCGCTCAACCGGGTGAGGTTGGTCTGCATGCCCTCAAGCTTGCGCAGGGTCTTTTCCTTGCGCCTGCGGTGCTTGAGTATTCCGGCAGCCTCTTCGATGAATCCACGTCGTTCCTCTGGACTGGCCCGCAAGACGGCATCGAGTTGGCCCTGGCCCACGATGACGTGCATCTCACGGCCGAGGCCAGAGTCGCTGAGGAGTTCCTGCACATCGAGGAGGCGGCAGTTACGGCCGTTGATCGCATACTCGCTTGCGCCATTGCGAAAGAGAGTGCGAGAGATGGTGACCTCAGAATAGTCGATGGGGAGGGCACCGTCTGAGTTGTCGATCGTGAGGATGACGGCCGCCCGGCCGAGCGGGCCCCTCGTCGACGTGCCGGCGAAGATCACGTCTTCCATCTTTCCGCCGCGAAGGGTCTTAACGCCCTGCTCACCCATCACCCAGGCGAGGGCGTCGACGACATTGGACTTTCCCGAACCGTTCGGCCCCACGACACACGTGACTCCGGGCTCGAACGCAAACGTGGTGGACTGCGCGAACGACTTGAAACCCTTGAGGGTGAGGCTTTTCAAGTACACGTTCTCACCTTTCCGCTTGGTGCGCACGCACAGCCGTCTCGGCAGCACGTTCTCCTGAGGATTAACGGTACTCGACTCCACCGACACATACCGTTAGGCTGCGCACGGTCTTCCGCACGCAAACGGGTCGGGCTACTGTCGGCGGTAGGACGGCCCACCACACCTCGATCGACGAACTCACCATTCCGCCCGCCCTCGGCACGCCCGGCTGGCCCGACTTCGTGGCAGCGACAGCCGTACGCAACGCCGTCGAAACCGAAGGCTACGACACGACCGAACTCAACTTCTCAGCAGAAGAGGTGCTGCCGATCTGGCTCAATCAGGCGCACGAACCCATGCGTCTGTTTGCCGCCCGGGTGGATGGTGCAGTCGTGGCGCGAGCAGTTTACGAGACCCTGCTCGACCCCAACGTTCCCTTTGCGTGGCTGACCGTGCAGGTATTGCCCGAGTTTCGTCGTCGCGGCCTGGGCACAGCACTTGCCGACCGCCTCGAATCACTTGCCCGTGACGAGCACCGACACACTCAGGTCACCTATGCCGTATCGCGTGAGGGCCCCGGCGACCGGCTACCGAGCCCGACGGGGTTTGGCTCCGTGCCGCTGGCCAACCCCGAAGTCCGATTTCTGCTGAGGCGGGGGTACGCGTTAGAACAGGTGGAACGCGGTAGCCGCTTGGCCCTGCCCGTCGACGTCACGGATTTGGCCCGACTACTGGTGGATTGCGCGCCCGTCGCGGGCACCGACTACAGCCTTCAGTTTTGGAGCGGCCCGACACCGTCGCGTTGGCTCAGAGACATGGCGCTCCTGCATACCCGAATGAGCACGGATGCCCCGACCGCCGGCCTGGAGGAACCCGAGGATGTCTACACGATCGAGCGGCTCCAAACCGTGGAGAACCTCGCGGCGACCGGTCCACGCACCATACTCACCGCGGTCGTCGTGCACGCACCCACCGGCCGTCTGGCCGGTTTCACCCAGCTGTCGGTTCCGACAGAGGTCGACAGGCCCGTTGCGCAGGAAGACACCCTCGTTCTTCGCGAACACAGGGGGCACCGCCTGGGCATGCTGCTGAAAATTGCCAACCTGCAGCAACTCGCCCGGCTGCACCCTGGGCATCCGTCGGTGATCACGTTCAACGCCGAGGAGAACCGACACATGCTCGACGTCAATGAGGCCATCGGTTTCGGTCCGATCGGTTACGAGGGCGCCTGGAAGCGCATCGAAAAGTAGCCGCTGCCTAGGCGAAGACAACCTGGCAGGCAGGGCAGAAGTGACTGCCGCGGTTCATGAACGAGTGCCGCACGAGAACGGTCCCACACCGGGAGCACGGCGCGCCCTGCCGACCGTATACCTCAAGACTGTGCGCAAAATAGCCGGCCTGCCCGTTCACATTCACATACTGGGCGTCGAAACTCGTGCCTCCTTCGACGAGCGCACGGCGCAGGATGGAGCGCAGGGCCGCAAGCAGAGAGTCACCCTGTGCCCCGTTGAGGGACGCTGTGGGCTGTGCGTAGTGCAATCGGGCCGCGAACAGCGCCTCATCGGCGTAGATGTTACCGATTCCGCTGATGAGAGTCTGGTCGAGCAAGGCCCGTTTGATTCCGGTCTTCCTGCGGCTGAGGCCGGCGAGGAACGTCTCGTCTGAGAAAGCCGGGTCAATGGGGTCGCGCGCGATGTGAGCAACCTGCGATGGCAACAGTGCAGTCCATTCCCCCCGGCCCTGCCCCGAATATCCGGCGGCGAAGCCGTCAACTGTTGGCTTCATGGTATCGACGGCCATGCTGCCGAAGACCCGTTGGTCCACGAAGTTGAGCCACAACTCACTGGGACCCGTTCGATCCACGGCCGTTCGATCCACTGCCAAGCGGATGCGCAGGTGGCGGTCGTCCGCGGTCCCTGGGTCCCGCAGGAGCACCTGACCGCTCATCCCGAGGTGGATCACGAGAGCACGCCCGTTGTCGAGCGGCAGCCAGAGAAACTTGCCGCGTCGCACGGCGCCCAGAATACGGTGGCCCACGAGGAGGTCGGTGAAGTCACCTGCGGCGGCATCGTGCCGACGCAGGGAGCGTGCGTCGAAGATTTCGACGCCCGAAACGACCGCTCCCGCGACGGCGGGTTCGACGCCGGCGCGCACCACCTCGACTTCGGGAAGTTCGGGCATACCGAAAGTCCGCCTCAGCCGGCGGAGAGCAGAGCGAAGGCCGCGCGGGCGGCAGCCATTTCGGCGTATTTCTTGCTCGTGCCGTCACCGTGGGCCGACACCGAACCGGTCAGTGTCACCGTGGCCACGAAAGTCTTAGCGTGGTCGGGACCGCTCTCCGTCACCGAGTACACCGGAGCGCCCACGCTGCGTGTCGCAGCGAGCTCCTGCAGACTGGTCTTGGGGTCCATCAATACCCCGAAGTGGTCGGGATCCGCCATGAACGGTTCCATGAGTCTCAACACGAAGGCCGTGGCGACATCTCCGCCACGGTCCAAGTACACCGCACCGATGAGCGCTTCGACGGTGTCAGCCAGAATGGACGATTTGTCGTTGCCGCCGGTGAGGATCTCGCCCCGGCCCAGCCGCACGTATTCGCCAAGCCCGAGGCCCCGAGCAATTTCCGCCAAGGCTGCGCTCGACACGAGGCTGGCCCGGCGCTTGGCCAGGTCACCCTCGTCGAGGTGCGGGTACGTGCGATACAGCATGACCGTGACGGCCTGCCCCAAAATCGAGTCGCCCAGAAATTCCAGGCGTTCGTTCGTGGGGATGGCACCATTTTCGTAGGCGAATGAGCGGTGCGTCAGCGCCAACTCAAGCAGTCCTGCATCAAGTTCTACGCCGAGGGTCGCCACGAGGGGCGACCGCTCGGCTTCCGGGTTCGTCATGATGCGACGAGTTCCAGTAGGGGATTAAACGTCGGCGACCTTGCGACCCTTGTATTCCATGAACAGGGCGGTGCCGGCGGAGTCGGTGACGACCTTCGCGCGGTGGGGAAGGCTGTAGGTGACCTTGCCGTTTTCCATGGTCTTCACCAGGGTGGGCGCGGTGGCCTTCCACTGCGAACGACGGGAGTGGGTGTTGGATCGCGACTGCTTGCGCTTCGGAACTGCCATGACTACTTCTCTTCTCTATGCGTTTCAGCATGGATGTCGTCATCCGTGCTGATGTCTGTGGAAGCTTGGAATCCCGCAAGCGCAGACCACCGGGGATCACGCGCCTCTGTCGGTTCGAGTTCCGGTGATTCAGTCAGCAACTCGCCGGTCTCACTATCAAGACCCGCACAGTCACGCCGACATAGTGGCTGGAACGGCAGTGACATAACCACTGCGTCCCTGACGAGAGATTCAATGTCGATATGGTCGTCGACAATCTCAAACTCAAAAGCTTCATCCTGAGGATAGCCGAAAAGCTCGGCAAACTCGACTCGGACGCGGAATTCGATGTCGCGCAGGCATCGCCCGCACTCTCCAGAGGCCGTGCCCACGACCGTGATGGTCGCCAGGATGCCTTCGTGCATGGCTTCGAGGCGAAGATCCGTGGCGAGCGTCGAGCCCGTTTTGACCGCTACGAGGCCCGCACCGAGGTCTTCGGGTACGACAATGTCGAGGTGACGCTCGTGCATGGTGCCCGGGCGATTGATGAGGTCTCGTACGTCTACCGTGTACGGCGTCTTTTTGAACTTGGTCACCAGCCCCATTCTACGCGTTTCGCGGGGAGCGTCCGTTCAGCCGCAGCCATACGCCCCGGATGAGGGATTTCGGCCAGAGGAGTGCCCACAGTCGGTCACGGCGCGTCGAGCCTGCCCGGATCGCGGCGGTCACCTCGCCGAGGCGCTCACCCGTCTCGGCGCTGGGACCCGGCTCAGGTGGGTCTTCTGCGCCACGGCGCGCGAACCGGGCACGCTCCACCTCAACGAGCAGAGCCTCAAGCACAGTGGCGGCCGTCGAACCGTTGCCCAGCAGGGGGGTCAGCCGCGCCGCAAACTCGCGCGGGGTCTCGGTGTCCGCGGTGTCGAGGTGATGATCCACGGCAACGTCGGCCACCTCAGTCCAGGCGGCCTGACTCGCCTCGCGACGGGTGAGGGCGCCCGAGCGGATGCGCCGGCGGCGGCCGACGCGCTGCATCGCCCGAGCGGCCGCCGGCACCAGCATCAGGAGTACGAGTGCCAGCGACACCAGTCCGGCCCGACCGAGAACACTGGCCGATTCCGCCGTGGCCGATGATGCGTCCCCCGGAAGTGGCACGTCGCCGGCGAGGGGATCCGGCCCCGTACGTGGCGCCGTGGTGCCCGCGGCCTGCCCTGGTAGCTCCGTCGGCGTCTCAACGGCGGTCGGCGCCTCGTAGTTGGGCACGGTCCCCCGACCCGGTGTCGGCTCGAATGGAACCCAACCCACACCCACGAAATACAGCTCCGGCCAGGCATGAAGGTCGTGGGAGTCCACGAGATACTGCCCGAGCCCCTGTTCGAGATCCTGCGATTTGACGCCGGGCAGGTAGCCGAGTGAGATTCGGGAGGGAATACCGAGTGCGCGCGCCATGGTGGCCATCGCCGAGGCGAAGTGCACGCAGTATCCGCGCTTCGTGTCGAGGAAGACGCCCACCACGTCGACGCCGCCGCCGTCGTAACCCTGCTCCACCGGACTCTCCGTGTCGTAGGCGAAGGCGCTGCTGTTGAGGTAGCCCTGAAGCGCCACAGCGGCGTCGTAGTCCGAGGCGGCGCCGGCGGTGACCTCCGCGGCCGTGCTCGCGATGATGTCGGGCATCTGCGTCGGCAGCTCGAGGTTGGGCGAGAGCCCTCTGGGATACTCACGGCCCGATGCCCGAAGTTGTTCGGCGGTGGGCTGCACGTCCAACGACGTCGCGGTATATTCCTGACCCAGGGTCGAGATGTCGTCGCTGGCGATGGCGCGCGTTCGGGTGTCCCAGTGCCAGCTTCCCCTGAGCCCCTCCACACCAACCGTTCGGGCAGGCACGGGGAGCCATCGAGTGTTCACGCCGTCGATCACAACGGATGTCTGCGCATCCGTGGTCGCCACATCATCGGCAAGTCCGGGCGGTCGGTCGATGCTCCCCACCAAGTTGGTCTTCTCCGCCCCGTCGATGCGGGCCGTCCACGTGGAGCCGACGAAGGAGTCGAGAGTGAGGAGAGTGAAATACGAGCGTTGTTCGGCCGTCGACGTGTAGTGCAGCACGGGGCCGGGTTCCCGCCGCCGCAGGTCCTGGCCCAGGTTGATCATGGGGCTCACGCCGCTGCCGAAGAGCAAGGCGTTCGAGCCTTGGCGACCCTCAGCCGTTCCCGTGAGGCCGGGAGTCGTCAGGCCGATCACCAGGGACAGCACAATGGCCACCGCGCCCACGGAGACCGTGCCCCAGAGCGGTGAAGACTGGCGACGGAGCGATGACACGAAAACCCGCGCCGTGGAGCCGGCCGCGGAGGCCACAGCATCGAGCGACCGGCGACGCCTCACGTCCACGCGCAGAACCACCAAATAGGCGATGGCGGTCAGCGTGAGGATGATCACGTTGGCCGGACCCGACTGGATGACTCCAGGTACGAGCAGGGGCACCAGTACGAGAGCTCCCGCGAGGGCCGGCGCGCGAAACGTCACGGCCACTACGTACATCACGGCGGCGATCAGGCCCGCCCCGGCCGCCAGCAGAAAGAGGATGCCGCCCGTGACCTCCGCGGGCACGCTCTGCTGCGCGATCGAGTCCGCCCCGCTCCGGACCAGGCCATCGAGGACCCCCACCGATTCCGGGGTGGGAATCAGCCAGAGCAGCCCGGTGCCGCCACCGAAGAACAGCGTCAGGGCACCGACCAGCACCGTCAGGGACGCAATGGGGACGAGCGCCCGCGCCAGGCCGACGCGCCGAAACAACGCGGCGCTCACGAGCACCAGGGCGGCCGTCAGCGCCATCAGCCACCACCACCACGAACCACGCAGCAGCGGTCCAAGGGCTCCGCAGGCGACCGTCAGCAGCAGGAGCAGGCTGAGGATGAGCGGCCATTCGGTGGCGGCCGGGAGCGGGCGGGAGGGCCTTCGGCCGCGCGCAGAGGGCACGGCCGCGGGCGTCGAAGCGGGGCTACGCGGGCGGGCGACGGATGCGACGGCGGCGGGATCAGACATCGTCGGTTTCACCGTCCCGGCGAGCAAGGGCGTTCTCCCAGGCGGCGGGGATTTCCCGTGCGCTGCGTAACGAAATGCACTGCCAGCCGGAATCCCGGAGCAGTGCCCGGGCGGGCAGCCCGACCGATTCGAGCACGAACGCGACCGCAGGTTCGCACCGTCCGCGCATGCCGGCGAGCTCAGCGGCATCCGCCTCCGAAGCGCTCCAGAGCACGGCGAATGTCGGGAGACGGCCACCGCCGGAGTCAGTGGAGCCGGCCTGGGCCGTTCGCGGCCCGTCCGCGACGCTCGCACGGGCGACCGGTTCGAGGTTGGCTAAGCCCTCTAGAAGCTGCCGCTCTCCCCCTGGTGCGCGACAGACCAGGGGCGCGTCGCCGCGCAGACCGCCGCGGTTCTGGGTGGAACCGGCGACGAGCTGGCTCGGCCCGGTTTCGACGAGTTGAACTTTGAGTCCCGCATCGAGAAGGTGCACACCGATGGACGCCACGAGCTCGATGGCGAGTTCGAAGCCCCCCGCGACGCCGCGGCTCCGACCCGGCTCCGCGCGACCCGACCCACTGACGCCCGGGGTCGTGGTGGCGAGAATGATGCGAGCTTCGGGGTTGCTGCGCTGTTCCTCCTGACGAACCATGATCTCGCCGTGGCGCGCCGTGGCGGGCCAATTGACCCGTCTCAGGGGATCGCCAGGGCGGTATTCGCGGGCAATCAGCTCGTCGGACATCGGATTCAGCGACCGCAAGAGATCCCTCACGGTCCCGTCGCCCCTCGTGACCGCACCACCGGATCGAGGCAACGGGGTCACCTGGGGGGTCACGACCAGGTCGTGTGGTTGCCCGATGGGGTGTTCTCGAAGGGCGAAGCCGAAGGGGTCTTTCCGGCCGATCACCAGCGGACCGAAGGGGAAGACTCCGCGTCTGCGAGGTGTGACAGTGTATTCGAGACGCACGGAATCCGGCCCGGTATCCGGTCCTGGCCGATGGCGATCCAAGGCAGGCAGCCCGAGCCCAGGCTTCTTCGAGGAATCACCCTCGAGACCGTGTGAATCCCGCCAGGACGCCCCATCAAGCGGGCGCATCGACAGGTTTCGAAGCTCCAGCACCACCAGCGCCTCACTTCCGGCCGGCACGATCGGTGGCCGGAACGACCGCGCCACCCCGACTTCTCCAGGCCGGATCGCCACGTAGCCGAGAGCGACCAGGGGCGCGACCACGAGCAGGCAGGCCACCACGAAGAGGTCTTGCTGATTGATCCACAGCGCGAGGGCCGCGAGGGTGGCGCCCAGAACCACACAGGTCCAGCCCCGGGGGGTCAGCCGGGGAGCCCAGGACGGTAGCACGATGCGCCGCATTCCGTGATCCGGTCAGGCAGGTTCCGGTGTGCCGAGCGACGCCCGAGCCCCGGGAACCGCGGTCGTCGCCAGGATTCTCCGGATCACCTCTTCGATGAGCGGCCCACTGTCCTGGTGGTGGTGCCCCAGCGCCCGGCTGGTGGGCACAAGGCGGTGCCCCAGAACTGCCACGGCAAGGGAATCGATATCGTCGGGAAGCACATACTCGCGCCCGAACAGCGCCGCCTGCGCCTTGGCCGCCCTGATCAGTTGCAGGGTCGCTCTGGGGCTCGCTCCGAGCCGCAAATCGCGGTCTTCGCGTGTTGCGCGCACGATGGTCACGGCGTATTCCTTGACGACAGCGGATGCGAAAACGCCCCGCGCCGCCCACATCATCCTGTTGAGTTCCTCCCCGGAGACAACCGCGTCGATCAGGGCCAGGGGGCTCTCGGTGTCCCGCGAATCCAGCATGGCCAATTCGGACTCCGTGTCGGGGTAGCCCATGGAAATGCGGGCCATGAAGCGGTCACGCTGCGCCTCGGGGAGAGCATAGGTGCCCTCCATTTCGATCGGGTTCTGTGTGGCCATCACGGTGAACGGCAGTGCGAGCTGATAGGTCGTTCCGTCCACGGTGACCTGCCGCTCCTCCATGCACTCCAGCAATGCCGATTGAGTCTTCGGGCTCGCCCTATTGATTTCATCGCCGATCACGATGTTGGCGAACACCGGGCCGGGTTTAAATTCGAAACGGCGGTCGGCTTGGTTGTACACGGCGACGCCCGTCACATCGGAGGGGAGCAGGTCGGGCGTGAACTGGATGCGACTCACGGAGCAGTCGACTGAGCGGGCCAGCGCCTTGGCGAGCATGGTTTTGCCGACTCCCGGCACATCCTCGATCAGGAGGTGTCCCTCGGCCAGCAGCACTGTGAGCGCTGTGAAGACCGCCACGTGCTTTCCGTCGAGCACTTTCTCGACATTGCGCACAATCGCGCGGCCGGCGGCCTGCACCTCGGCGAGGGAGAGCGGAGGCACCTCCGTGCCGGATGTGTCTTCCTCATGACCGTGACCCACTCCAGTGTTCGACGCCGAAACGGGAACGAGGGGGGTGGGCAACCGAGCTGAGGAAGGGGTCATACCGTGGCTTTCTGCAGGTAGTCGGCCACGACCCGGGGAACATAGGGTGAGACATCGCCGCCCAGGGCTGCCACCTGGCGAACAAGTGAACTCGACACGTGCGCGTTGGCCGGATTCGGCAGCAGGAAAACGGTTTCGACGGCTGCCAAATTGCGATTGACTATCGCCATCGGAGTTTCGTACGTCACATCGATCTGCGATCGCACGCCCTTGACGAGAACACTCGCCCCCACGTCGAGGCAGTAGTCAACGAGCAGACCGACGCTCCACGATGCCACAACGATATTGGTCGGCAGCCCCGCCTCGGCAATGGCCCGCTCGAGAAGCGAAACGCGCTGACTGATCGGCAGCAGAGCAGATTTGTCGGGGTTGTGCACGACGAGAACATGGAGCTCATCGAACAGGCCGGCGGCACGATCGATCACATCCAGGTGACCAAGGGTGACGGGGTCAAATGAACCGGGTACGACGGCGATCCTGCGCATACAAACACCCTAGCGCCCTCTGGTTGCCGGGGTAAGCGCCCGCCTGTCCTGGAGTGCAGCGCTCAGCTTTTGCTCAGCCAGGTGCGCTCTGACTCGTCGAGCCGACGCCGAACGGCTTCCCGCAGCGCGGGCTGGGTGCGCAGCCCCGGATCTCCCGTCACGAGAGAGAATGCCGCCGCGCGCGCCGCCGCGATGATCTCGCCGTCGACGGCCACCCGCAGCAACCGCAGGCTGGACATGCCACCGGATTGCAGGTCGCCGAGCACGTCGCCCTCCTGCCTCAAGCGCAGGTCGAGATCGGCCAGCACGAAACCGTCCAGGGTGCCCTGCACGGCATCAATGCGCTCGCGGGCGGTCGAGCCGAGCGCCGCGTTGGTCACGAGCACGCAGAGCCCCGGAATACCGCCCCGGCCGACCCGGCCACGCAACTGGTGCAGCTGGGAGACCCCGAATCTGTCGGCATCCAACACGACCATGGCGGAGGCGTTCGGCACGTCGACGCCCACTTCAATGACTGTTGTGGCCACAAGCACATCTATCTCCCCGGCGGCAAAGGCCCTCATGGTGAGGTCTTTCTCCTCGCTCGTCATGCGCCCGTGCAGAGCCTCCAGACGATAGGTCGAGAGACCGGGCAGCTGCCGCAGGTTGGCGAGGGTCGTTTCCACATCGATGAGGGGTTTGGCGCTGGTCTCCGGGGGCGGGGCCGGCGCGGCACCTGGCTCTTCCTCTTCGGGCTCCTTGGGCGCGATCGCGGGGCACACGACAAAGCCCTGCCTGCCGAGTGCGAGCTCAACGGCGAGCCGCTTCCACACCTCCCAGAACCATTCCGGGTGTTCGTCGAGCGGAACAACGACGGTCTGGATCGGCTGGCGCCCGGTAGGCAGAATCTTGATCGTGCTCACGCTCAGGTCGCCGAAAACTGTCATCGCGATGGTGCGCGGAATGGGCGTAGCCGTGAGCACGAGCACGTGCGGGGGCAGGTCGCCCTTGAGCCGCAGGGTTTCCCGCTGGTCGACGCCGAACCTGTGTTGTTCGTCGATCACGATGAGCCCGAGGTCGAAGAAGGTCACGTTGTCGCTGAGCAGGGCGTGCGTACCGATGACGATGCGGGAGTGCCCTGACACGACGCGCAGCAGTGCCTTGCGCTTCTCGGCGGCGGAAAGCTTGCCGGTGAGGAGGGTGGGCATGAGTTCCGCTGCGAGGTCCGGGCCGAGCATAGCCACGATTGAGCGCACGTGCTGGCCGGCGAGCACTTCGGTGGGGGCCAGCAGGGCAGCCTGTCCCCCGCTGTCGGCCACAGCCAGCATGGCTCGCACGGCCACGACGGTCTTACCCGAACCAACCTCGCCCTGCAGGAGCCGGTTCATGGGGTTGGGCTGGCCCATGTCGAAGGCGATCTCGGCCGCAGTGATTTCCTGGTCAACGGTGAGAACGAAGGGCAGAGCTGCGTCGAAGCGCTCGAGGAACCCACCGGGCGCGGGCACCCGTGGTGTGGTGAGTTGCTCCCTCGCCAGGCTGTGTTTCTGCGCGAGGGCCGCCTGAAGGACCCATGCTTCGGTGAAGCGCAGCGTGGCCTGGGCGCCCCGCCATTGCTCGTTGTCCTCGGGATGGTGAATGAGCACGAGGGCGTCGCGGTGGGCCAGCAGCCCCTGTTCCACCCGAAGTTCCTCGGGCACGGGGTCGGGCACGTCTCCGAGACCCTGCAAGGCGAGCTCGACGGATGCCTCGATCGTCATACTCGAGACGCTCGCGGTGGCGGGATAGATCGGAACGACTTCGCGCAGCATCCGTCTGGCTTTGGGATCGACCTCGGCCGCCTCCGCGGCCTCGATTTCGGCCTCGAAGGTGCGGTAGTCGGGGTGCGCGAGCTGGAGCGTGCCCTTGTAGTTGGTCACCCGTCCGGCGAAGATGCCACGCACACCCGGCCGGAGGTCGGTCAGCCGCCAGTCCATGCGCCGTTTACCGAAGAACGTGAGGGCGAGGATGCCCCGGCCGTCCGAGATTTTCGCGGAGACGATCCAGCCAGGCCGGCCCTTCATAGGGCTCTGAGACGACGCGAGCACCTCGGCTACGATCGTGACGTGTTCGTTCAGCGGCAACTCGCTCAGCGGGGCGAGCTCGCCGCGCTGGGCATAGCGACGGGGGTAGTGTCCGAGCAGGTCGGCGACGTTGGCCATGCCGAAGGCCTTACCGAGGGCCGTGGCGGTGGCCTGTCCCACCACGGTCACCAAGGGCGTGTCGAGGGTAAACGTGCCCGCCGCCGGGCTGAGGAGCTGCCGAGGCGCATGGCGAGCAGGGTCAGCAGGATCAGCAGGCCCTGGGTCAGCAGGCCCTGGGTCAGCTGGGTCGCTCGAACCGGTCATGCTTCAATCGTAGGCGCGACCACCGACACTAGGCTTAACCGGACATGACGCGAATAATCTCCGGGTTTGCCGGCTCCCTCACCCTGACCGTGCCCAAGTCCGGCACGCGCCCCACAAGCGACCGCGTTCGGGAGGCGATCTTCTCAGCCCTCGACGCCCGCGACGCCCTCGGCGGCATGCGCGTACTCGACCTGTATGCAGGGTCGGGTGCCCTCGGCCTCGAGGCCGCCAGCCGCGGAGCACGCGTGGTCACACTCGTGGAAAACGCCTTCGCTGCGGCCCAGATGTGCCGCAAGAACGCCGAAGCGGTGCAGCGCTCGGCCCCCAAGGGCACCGACCTCAAGATTCGGGTCACGGCCCAGGCCGTGCAGTCCTTTCTCGCTGCCACGCCAGACGGATTCGACGTGGTCTTCATCGACCCGCCCTACGACCTCGGCGAAACCGAACTCACCGCCAGCCTCGCGGCCCTCGCGCCCCTGCTCGCCGATGATGCACTGATCATCGTGGAGCGCAGTTCGCGCTCCCCCGAACCCCACTGGGGAACAGCGCTCGAACTCGAGCGCCGCAAGGACTACGGCGACACGACGGTCTGGTACGCCGGCACCACCCCGGCCTGAGCCGTACCTCCCGCCAGTCAGCCGACGGAGCCGTCCCAGCCGCGATACGGGTCCCAGCCACCCTGCGCATGCGGCTCACCATCGACCGACACCGACCCGGCATCCGCTGTGACCAACCCGAGCGCCCGGAAGCCTTCGGGAAGGACAGCCTCTGGCGGGAAGGTCGCCAGCAGACCGTGGTCTTCCCCGCCGCCCAGCGCCACGTCGATCCGCTCGCCGAGCGCGGTCGAACGAAAGTCGATGCCCACGCCGCTCGCCCGGGCGATACGCCCGGCGTCCAGGGCGAGGCCGTCTGACACATCGAGCATTGCCGTGGCCCCGGCCAGGGCTGCGGCCGGACCGCACTCAAGCGGCGGCACTGGCCTCAACTGGGCCGCGACCGCGTCGGGGTGCTGCGCCCTGAGTGCCGCAGCCCGACCCGCATCCGGAACTCCCTCGGCGTCGACGCCGAGCCTGAACAGCAGTTCGAGGCCGAGCCCCGCTTCTCCGAGCCGCCCCGCGAGCGCCACAACGTCTCCCACGCGCGCGCCGGAGCGTGTCACGGGCTCGCGCCCCTCGAGATCGCCGAAGGCCGTGACAGCGAGCGTCAGGGCATCCGAGGCCGACAGATCGCCGCCGACAACGCCGCAGCCGGGGGCAAGCGCCTCGCAGCATTCGCGCAAGCCGTCGGCGATGCCTTCCAACACCGACACGGGCGTTGACGGAGGAGCGGCGATCGCCACCACCAGCGCGGTCCCACGTGCCCCCATCGCCGCGACATCCGACAGGTTCGTGGCTGCCGCCTTCCAGCCCAGGTCGTTGGGCGTCGACCAGGCCAGACGAAAGTCCGGGCCCTGAATCATCATGTCGGTCGTCACGACGAATCGCCCATCGGGCGCCGCGAGCACGGCGGCATCATCCCCGGGGCCGAGAAGCTGAGCCGACGAGGTGGGAAGCCGGGGGAAGATTCGCTCGAGTACGGCGATTTCGCTCACATCGTTGAGCGTTTCGGGAGAACGGGCGCTCGCGTCGGCAGGAGTCTTCATGCTTCAAACGGTAGCCTGAAGTTGATGAATCCCCGATCCTTGGCACTGCGCTCCGCCGCCGCCGCTTCAGTTCTGCTCGGCACGCTCCTGCTTTCTGGTTGCGCCCCCGCTGTTCCGCTCGAACCCGCCGCCGATGCCACCAACCCCGCCTGCGCCGACGTGATCGTGCACCTGCCCGAATCCATCGCGGACCAGCCTTCCCGCGAGACGAACGCGCAGGCAACCGGAGCGTGGGGTGACCCGGCCGCGGTGCTGCTGCACTGCGGGGTCACCGTGCCCGGCCCCACCACGCTGCCGTGCCTGAACATCAACGGCATCGACTGGATCGAGGACGACTCCGACGCGCCTCGCTACCGCTACACGACCTACGGCCGGGATCCCGCGATCGAGATCGTCATCGACTCGGAGAAGGTCAGTGGTACAACCGCTCTCGTGGATATCGCGAGCGCCGTCTCCGGCGTACCCGCCACCTCCCAGTGCCTCGGCGCCGAAGACATTCCGCTTCCCACCGACGCCCCGTAGTCGTTCGCTAGGAGCCGTGACGGGCGTGCGCGAGCGCCACGTCGATGAGCTCGTCGATGAGCTCCGGGTAGCTGAAGCCGCTCGCGAGCCAGCAGCTCGGGAACATCGAGATGGGCGTGAACCCCGGCATGGTGTTTATCTCGTTGATCACCCAGCCGTGAGCCGTGAGAAAGAAATCCACCCGGGCGAGGCCGGCGCCGCCGATCGAGTCGAACGCGTGAATCGCCAGACGGCGCATCACCGCGAGCTCCGCATCGCCGAGGACGGCCGGGCACACGAGGTCGATGCCGGGCGCGCCCAGGTACTTGGCCTCGAAATCATAGAATTCGCGTCCGGTGACCACGACTTCACCGGCAACGGATGCTCGTGCCGACTCCCCCGGACGCCCCTGCAACACCGCCACCTCAAGTTCACGGCCAACGAGCTCGGCCTCGATGAGCACCTTGCTGTCTTCCGCAAGGGCCACGGCCATCGCCTCGGCCAGTTGGTCAGCACTGGACACCTTGCTGACGCCCACGCTCGAACCTGCGCGTGCAGGCTTCACGAAGACCGGAGCGCCGAGCTCTTCAAGCGCGGCGTAGGCCATGCCAGGGGCTTCTGCCCACTCATCCGCTGTCATCGTGCGCCAGGGCGCCACCGGCAGTGACGCCTGCTGGAAGACGGTCTTGGTGAAGTGTTTGTCCATGCCCAGCGACGAGGCGAGTACTCCCGACCCCACATAGGGCAGGCCGATAAGTTCGAGCATGCCCTGAATCGTGCCGTCTTCACCGAACGGCCCGTGCAGGATGGGAAAGACCAGGTCGACGGCGCCCAAGTAACGGGTGCCGAGGGCATCCGTCACCGTCAGCTCGCGGGTGTCCGTGCTGTCCGGCCAACGGACGCGGCTGCCGTTGTCGGCGACAGCGGGCAGCGCCTGGGCATCGAGGGCGAACTTCGCCGGGTCGTCGTCTTCGAGTACGAATGCACCGGAGCGCGTGATGCCCACAGGGATGACGTTGTAGCGTTCCCGGTCAATCGCGCCGAGAACTCCGCCCGCCGTCGCGCAGCTGATCGAATGTTCGCTTGAACGCCCCCCAAAGAGCAGCACTACCGTGAGCTTGTCCATCGTCAATCGTCCTTTCGCCCTGCGGTTCGCTGGAGTCGGTGGTGAGGTGAGGCGCAATGTCACGCGGATTCAGCGTGCCGTCGAGAACCTGGCGAACCTGTTCGACGATCGGCATGGCGACGCCCTTGGCACGCGCCAGCTCCAGGATCGGCTTCACAGATGCGAGACCCTCTGTGGTCTGCTGCATCTGCTTCACGACGTCGTGGATGCTGTAGCCCTGTCCGAGCAGTCGACCGGCCGTATTATTGCGGGACAGTGGTGACTGGCAGGTGGCGATAAGGTCGCCCAGGCCTGCCAAGCCGGCCAGTGTCTCGGGGTGGGCACCAAACGCCACCGCGAAGTCGGTCATCTCCACGAGGCCGCGGGTGATGATCGATGCTTTGGTGTTTTCGCCGAAACCGACCCCGTCGACGATCCCGATAGCCACGGCGATGAGGTTCTTCAACACGCCGCCGAATTCGGTGCCGATCACGTCGGTGTTCACGTACGACCGGAAATATCGGTTCGTGGCGAGCTTGGCAACAGCCTGAGCCGTTTCGAGGCTGCTCGACGAGACAACCGCCCCCGTGGGCTGTTCCTTCGCTATTTCAAGCGCGAGGTTCGGCCCGGAAATCGCGGCGATGCGTTCGGGGGAAATAGGCAGCACCTGTTCGATGACAGTGCTCATACGCATCCCGGTGGAACGCTCGACGCCCTTCATGAGCGACACTATCGTCACGTTCGGCGCCAGATAGGGTTCGGCCGCGATCAGGTTTTCCCGCAGGGACTGACTCGGTACCGACACGAAAACGTACTCCGCCCCGGCGAGGGCCAGGTCGAGCCGCGACGTGGCCCGCAGGCCGACGGGCAGGTTCACTCCCGGCAGGTAATCGCTGTTGCGGCGCGCCTCCGAGATCTCGCGGGCCAGTTCGGGGCGACGTGCCCAGAGCACAACGTCGGCGCCGCCGTCCACAAGAATCTTGGCGAAGGTGGTGCCCCAACTACCGGCTCCGAGTACGGCAACGCGGGTGCCGGGCACGATCTTAGGCTTCAAAACGACCGGTCTCTTTCTGATTGTGTTCCGCAGGGTTCCAGCGTTTGACCGGTGCCTTCTCGGCTCGCAGATCTTCGAGCAGACCGGTGATGGCTTCCATCACCACGGCAGTTGCTTCGTTGAGCGTGGCCGTGTCGAGGCTGCGTCCCCGGAAGGCACTGAGGTCCACCGGGTCGCCTATTTTTACAGAGATGGTCTTGCGGGGGAAGAAGCTGATCTTCTTTGAGTAGCGTTCCATGACGTGCTGGGTACCCCAGTGAGCCGCGGGCACGATGGGGATGTCCTGCTCGAGTGCGATGCGCACCGCGCCGGTCTTGCCCCGCATAGGCCACATGTCGGGGTCACGCGTGAGCGTGCCCTCCGGGTAGACGACGACCATCTGCCCGCGCTCCACAAGAAGTTGGGCGGCCTTGACCGGTCCGCTTCCGCGGACAGAACCGCCCCGCTGCACGGGAATCTGGCCGGAGCGGCGCAGAACGGCACCCACGATCGGAATCTCGAAAACTGATGCCTTGGCCAGGAACCGAGGCAGGCGACCGAGCTTCCAGGACACGACTCCCATCACCACGGGGTCGATCTCGCTGTAGTGGTTCGGCGCGAGCACGAACGCCCCGGTGCGAGGAAACTTGTCGGCGTCCACGATGCGAAACCGCGCTGCCAGGTTCATGACCGGCAACAGGATGGCGGCAAGAATCCAGAACGCCGAGGGCCGGCTCTTCTCCGAACGGAAATGCCTCGGCGGGTTCGCGGAATTCGAATGATTCTCTTCTGGACTTTTTTGGTCTGACACAGACCCATTATCCTTCGAGATCGAAGTCCGCCCCCAAAAGCCGCAGTTTGGTGATGAAATTCTCGTAACCACGGCTGATGATTCCCACGTTGCTGACTGTCGACGTGCCCTCGGCACTCAACGCAGCGATGAGGTGGCTGAAGCCGCCGCGCAGGTCGGGAACGACAATGTCGGCCCCGTGCAGCTTGGTCGGGCCCGTGATCACGGCCGAGTGATTGAAGTTGCGCTGGCCAAAACGGCAGGGGTGCCCGCCGAGGCACTCGCGGTGGATCTGGATGGTCGCGCCCATCTCCACGAGAGCGTCTACGAAGCCGAAGCGCTGCTCATAGACCGTCTCGTGCACGATCGATGTTCCGTGCGCCTTCGTGAGGGCGATGACGAGAGGCTGCTGCCAGTCCGTCATGAAGCCGGGGTGCACATCCGTTTCGATGATCACGGGCTTGAGGTCGCCGCCGGGGTGGTAGAAGCGGATGCCGTCGTCGTGGATCTCGAATGCCCCACCGACCTTGCGGAAGACGTTGAGGAAGGTGAGCATCTCGGACTGGCGCGCGCCGCCGACGAAAATGTCGCCGTCGGTGGCGAGGGCCGCAGCGGCCCAGCTGGCTGCCTCGTTGCGGTCGAACAGCGCGCGGTGACGGTAACCTTCGAGGCGCTCAACGCCTTCAATGCGGATGACACGGTCGGTGTCGACCGTGATGATCGCACCCATCTTCTGCAGGATATTGATGAGATCCATGATCTCTGGCTCGATCGCGGCACCCTTGAGCTCTGTGATGCCCTCGGCCCGAACCGCGGTCAGCAACACCTGCTCCGTGGCTCCGACGCTCGGGTACGGGAGCTCGACCTTGGTGCCCTTGAGGCCGTTCGGCGCAGACATCCGAATGCCGTTGGGCTGCTTCTCCACGACGGCGCCGAACTTGCGCAGCACGTCCAGGTGGAAGTCGATCGGTCGGTCGCCGATTCGGCATCCGCCCAGGTCGGGGATGAAAGCCTCGCCGAGGCGGTGCAGCAGCGGCCCACAGAACAGGATCGGGATGCGCGAGGAGCCGGCGTGCGCGTCGATCGCGGCGAAGTGCGCGCTCTCCACGTCCACCGGGTCAAGGATCAGGTCGCCGGGCTCGTCGCCCTCTGTCACCTTCACGCCGTGAACCTCGAGCAGGCCGCGCACGATGCGCACGTCGCTGATGTTGGGCACATCCTGGAGCAGGCTCGGGGTCTCCCCGAGCAGGGCAGCGACCATGGCCTTCGTGACCAGGTTCTTGGCACCCTTGACCTCGATGCGACCCACCAGGGGGATACCGCCACGAATCGTGATCTTGTCGGCCGTCAGCCCCACGGCCGCGCCGTGATTCTGGGCGCTACCGCGATTCTGGTCGTCGGACGTCGGCTTCGCATCATTAGTCAGAGTGCTCAAGAATTACCTGCCTTGTGGAGAAAGTACGGGGAGAGTGCGGGGCAGCCACGTCTCCCGCTTCGATTCGAATTTTGCAATTCGCGCTTCGTCGCGCAGGGTCAGCCCGATGTCGTCAAGACCTTCGAGCAGCCGCCATCTAGTGTAATCATCGATCACAAACAAGACTGTGAGATCGCCGACACGCACCGTTTTTGAGACGAGGTCGACGGTGAGTTCGATTCCCGGATCTGCCTCGATCAGGTTCCACAGGGTCTCGGCATCCGCCTCGGTCACCTGTGCTGCGAGAAAGCCCTGCTTACCGGCATTTCCACGAAAGATGTCACCGAAACGAGGGCTCAGCACCACGTCGAAACCGAAATCCCGAAGTGCCCACACGGCGTGTTCACGCGAGGAACCGATACCGAAATCCGGCCCCGCTACGAGAACACGCCCGTTCTTATATTCCTTCTTATTGAGCACGAAATCGGGATCGGTGCGCCACGCGGCAAAGAGCGCGTCTTCAAATCCTGTGCGGGTGACCCGTTTGAGATAGACGGCCGGGATGATGGCGTCGGTGTCGACGTTTGACCGACGAAGCGGTACGGCAACGCCCGTTACAGTTGTGAACTTTTCCATGGTTATTTGTCTCCATCCTGCTGCTGTGCAAGGTCCCAGGGGCTCGAGAGGGTGCCGCGAATGGCCGTCGCGGCGGCGACGAGCGGAGACACCAGGTGGGTGCGTCCACCTTTGCCCTGCCGGCCCTCGAAGTTGCGATTGCTGGTCGAGGCGCAGCGTTCCCCCGGCGCCAGCTGATCCGGATTCATGCCGAGGCACATCGAGCATCCGGCGAAACGCCACTCCGCACCGAAATCCAGGAAGATCTTGTCGAGGCCCTCGGCCTCGGCTTCGATGCGCACGCGTGCGGATCCGGGAACGACGAGCATCCGCACTCCGTCAGCGATCGTGTGCCCCCGAAGCACCTCTGCAGCGGCACGCAGGTCCTCGACCCGGCTGTTCGTGCACGAGCCGAGGAAAACCGTGTCAACGTGGATATCCTTCATCGCGGTTCCCGCGGCGAGGTCCATGTATTCGAGCGCGCGTTCCGCCGCCGAGCGTTCGTTGGCATCTTTCATGTCGCACGGGTCAGGAACCGCGCCGCTCAGCGACACGCCCTGCCCGGGGTTCGTGCCCCAGGTGACGAACGGTTCGAGTGCGGAGGCATCGATGACGACCTCCGCGTCGAACATGGCCCCGGCGTCCGTCGCAAGCGTGTCCCAGTAGGCGACGGCGTCGTCCCAGTCGGATCCGCTGGGCGCGTGGGCGCGTCCCTTGAGGTACTCGTAGGTCGTTTGGTCTGGCGCGACCATGCCCGCCCGGGCGCCGGCCTCGATCGACATGTTGCAGATCGTCATACGGCCCTCCATAGACAGGGAACGAATGGCTTCGCCGCGATACTCGAGCACGTAGCCCTGTCCCCCGCCGGTGCCGATCTGGGCGATGACGGCGAGAATCACGTCCTTCGCCGTGACGCCGGGGCGCAGGGCGCCGTTCACCGTGATCGCCATGGTCCTGAACGGGTTCAGAGACAGGGTCTGGGTAGCCATCACGTGCTCGACCTCGCTCGTGCCGATGCCGAGTGCCATTGCACCGAAGGCGCCGTGAGTCGAGGTGTGGGAGTCTCCGCACACGACTGTGATGCCGGGCTGGGTCAGGCCCAGCTGCGGACCGACCACGTGCACGATGCCCTGTTCGATGTCGCCGAGGGAATGCAAACGAACGCCGTACTCCTCGCAGTTGCGACGCAGCGTTTCGATCTGAGTGCGGCTGGTGAGGTCGGCGATCGGTCGGTCAATGGCCAGCGTAGGCGTGTTGTGATCCTCGGTGGCGATCGTCAGATCGGGTCGCCGCAACGGACGGTTCGCCAGTCGCAGTCCGTCGAATGCCTGCGGGCTGGTCACTTCGTGAAGCAGGTGCAGGTCTATGTAAATCAGGTCTGGCGTGCCGTCTTCGCCCTTGACCACGAGGTGCTTGTCCCACACCTTTTCGGCCAGGGTACGGGGCGTCGCCATCGTTGTGCGTGAGTCATTCGTCATGTGTGCGTCTTCCTCAGAAATAGGTAGCAGCCAACGCTGAACGCCGCGACGAGGAAGGCCTCAGAGTTGGGTCTCGTCGCGGCACAGAAGAAGAAGTCGAGCTGCCAGCATTCTTTGAGGGTAACACCTCGGCCGGGGTCACGCCTCGTAGTCGGCCTCGACGAAGACCACGCTCACGTTGTCGTGGCCACCCCGTTCGAGGGCTTCGTCCACGAGAATATCGGCCAGGCCGCGGGGGTCGCTGTCGCTCGGCCGGTGGGATCGCAACACCTCGGCAATCTCGCGTTCGTCCAGTTCTTTGGTGAGGCCGTCGGAGCAAATCAGGAACGCATGACGGCCGATGGCCGGGAGGAGCCACACGTCGGCGTCGACGAACTCGTCGGCGCCGATCGCCCGAGTGATCACGTTGCGTTCCGGATGCTTTTCGGCCTCTTCGGCTGTGATCAGGCCGGCGTCGACCATCTCCTGCACCGCGGAGTGGTCCACGCTGAGCTGGGCGAGTTCACCGTCCTGCCAGGTGTAAATGCGGGAGTCACCGACGTTGAACGCCATCCAGTGATAGCCCACGTCATCCCCGGCGTCGACGAGGGCCACGCCCGCGAGGGTCGTGCCGGAGACGGCCGCGCCGTAGTCCCCGACACCGCTCAGGTCTCGAACGGCGTCGTTTGACGAATGGATCGCATCGAGGATGCGCTCGGGTGTCGATGGAACGTCCCGCTCAATGTGCTCGTCGAACACGCGCACGACTGTCTGGCTTGCCACGTCGCCCTGGGCGTGGCCTCCCATGCCGTCGGCCACGAGGAAAACCGGAGACTGCGCCATGACGCTGTCTTCCTGGATCTTGCGCACCAGGCCGACTTCGCTGCGAACGCTGAATCGACAGCGAGCGATTCCACCCTGCAGGTTCATCTCACTCACACCGCTCACCGGAATGTGCACCGTACCGCTCCCAACCTGACCCGCATCCTTCTCGCTCTGTACGCGAAAGTCATGTCGCGCCGTGTGGGGCAACGCAACCTACCGTACCAAGCCGCGAACCGGTTCTAGCTCTCGACCTTGTCGGAGATTTCCTCGGCAAGCGTGTGGCCGCGCTTGTGGGCGTCATAGCGCGCCTTGATCAGGCTCGCTATCGTCGCGACCGCCATCGACCCGATGATCACGCCCAGCGACGTCCACGTGCCGATCTCTGGCGCCCAGGCCACGCCCTCACCACCATTGATGAAGGGCAGTTCGTTGGTGTGCAGGGCGTGGAGCACGAGCTTCACGCCGATGAAGGCGAGGATGACGGCAATGCCGTACTTGAGGTATTCGAGTCGTTCCAGCAGCCCGCCGAGCAGGAAATACAGCTGGCGAAGGCCCATGAGGGCGAACACATTGGCAGTGAAGACGATGAACGGGCTCTGCGTGATACCGAAGATGGCGGGAATCGAGTCGAGGGCGAAAATCAGGTCTGTCGTGCCGATTGCCAGGAAGACGATGAGCATCGGCGTGAAGATCTTCTTGCCGTCGACGAGCGTGCGGATCTTGGATCCGTCGTACTCCGAAGAGATGCTGATTCGTCGGCGAAGCAAGCGGATGAATCCATTTTCGGTGCCCTCGTCCTCGTCTTCCTTCGCGAGAGCCTGTTTGATCGCCGTGTACAGCAGGAATGCGCCGAAGATGTAGAAGATCCAGCTGAAGTTTTCGATGAGCTGCGCGCCGAGCAGAATAAAGATCCCGCGCAGCACCAGTGCGATGATGATTCCCACCATCAGCACTTCCTGCTGGTACTTCCTCGGCACCGAGAACCTCGCCATGATGATAACGAAGACGAAGAGGTTGTCGATGCTCAGGCTGTATTCCGTGAGCCAGCCCGCCAGGAATTGCCCGGCATTTTCGGCGTCGCCGAGCACGAGCATGAGCAGGGCGAAGATCAGGGCAAGTCCCACGTAGAACGCCACCCACAGGCTGGCCTCGCGCATGGACGGCACGTGGGGACGCTTGTAGACGAGCAGCAGGTCCCCGAGGAGGATGAGCGACAATACGACGAGTGATCCGACTTCGAACCAAAGGGGCAGGGCGAGTTCCAACAGGGGGCCTTTCACTGTGACGGGGTGCTGCACTGTCTTTCGTAGCACCGTCAGGGGTGCTGCGCAGCTGTGAACCCGAAAGTCTCTCCCGCGCCACAACTTCCGGAGGAGTAGGGCACCACCACGACCGGGGCTTCGACGATGGAGCCCGTATTGACGATCGCAACATGGATCCCATTCCGGGCTCCTAGGGATACTCCCTTTCGCTGTGAAAATTCTATCAGGACCCCGCTCATTCGGTCAGCCGCGGGAACGCGATTACACTCGTCACAACGTCAGGAATGTCGCTACCGCGCGCGTTCGACGGTTCAACGATGAACGAAAGGCCACAAGCCCGTGCTCGCACTCTTTAAACCATCCGGCGCGCCGGGGCTCGAACTTGCCGAACGGCCCGAACCCAACACAGGCGAGGCCGACGTCAAAATCCGCGTGCTACGCACTGGCATCTGCGGGACGGACCTGCACATTGAAGCCTGGGATGCCTGGGCCGCTGGCACGATCACACCTCCCATCATTCCCGGACACGAGTTCTACGGCGAGGTGGTCGAGATCGGTGCGCGCGTGCGCGACGTGCAGGTGGGTGCCATGGTCTCGGGCGAGGGGCATATCGTGTGCGGTACGTGCCGAAACTGCCGCGCGGGGCGGCGTCAGATGTGTATCCGTACCCTCAGCGTCGGCGTTAACCGCGATGGCGCCTTTGCCGAGTATGTGGTAATTCCCGAGTCGAATGTGTGGGTGCACCACAACGGGATCGACCCGGACCTCGGCGCGATTTTCGACCCGTTCGGCAACGCCGTGCACACGGCATTGAGTTTTCCGCTGGTCGGCGAGGATGTGCTTATCACGGGCGCAGGTCCCATCGGACTCATGGCGGCAGCCGTCGCCCGCCACGTGGGCGCGCGTTTCGTCGTGGTCACCGATGTCTCTGAGCCGCGTCTTGAGCTGGCCCGGCGCATGGGCGCAGACCTCGGCGTGAATGTTTCCCGCACGCGGATCGCCGAAGCACAGGCCATCCTGGGCATGCGCGAGGGCTTCGACGTCGGCTTTGAGATGTCGGGCCACCCGGGCGCCCTGCCCGAAATGGTCACCAATCTGAATCACGGCGGGCGCGTCGCGATGCTTGGGCTGCCGAGCCAATCCATCGATCTGGATTGGGCCCGCGTGGTTACTCACATGATCACGATCAAGGGCATTTATGGCCGCGAGATGTACGAGACCTGGGTGGCGATGAGCACGATGCTCCAGTCAAGCGAGCGCCTACGCGCGGCACTCTCGCTCGTGATTACCGACCGCTTCCCCGCCACACGGTGGGAGGAGGGCTTCGCCGCAGCCCGCGCCGGAAGCGGCGGGAAGGTCGTTCTCGACTGGAGCGGCATATGACGCCCTCCCCCACAGACCCCGCACCATCCCACTACTTGCAAGGAGTCTTATGTACGGCACGATGAAGGCCCAGCTGCAGCAGTCCCTCGATGAGATTCGCGAGGCCGGCCTCTTCAAGAACGAGCGTCAGCTGGGTTCCGCGCAGTCGGCGCACATTATGACGGGCGGCGTGGACGTGTTGAACTTCTGCGCGAACAACTACCTCGGCCTGGCCAATCACCCCGACATCATCTCCTCCGCGCAGAACGCCATGGACGACTGGGGCTTCGGTCTCGCGAGCGTGAGGTTCATCTGCGGCACCCAGGAGCTGCACGTCGAGCTCGAACAGCGGATGTCCGCGTTCCTCGGAACCGAAGACACCATTCTCTTCTCCTCCTGCTTCGATGCCAACGGCGGCATCTTCGAGACTCTGTTCGGGGCCGAAGACGCCATCATCAGCGACGAACTCAACCATGCGTCCATCATCGACGGCATCCGACTCTGCAAGGCGGCCCGCTACCGATACAAGAACCGCGACATGGTTGACCTCGAGGCGCAGCTCGTGGCGGCCCAAGGTGCACGGCAACGCATCATCGTGACCGACGGCGTCTTCTCGATGGACGGCTACCTCGCGCCCCTCGCCGCCATCTGCGACCTCGCCGATCGATACGGCGCTCTGGTGATGGTGGACGATTCCCATGCTGTGGGTTTCATCGGCGAGAACGGGCGGGGCACGCCGGAACTCGCCGGGGTGGAACGGCGCGTGGACGTCACCACGGGAACATTCGGCAAGGCCCTCGGCGGGGCCTCCGGCGGGTACGTCAGTGGGCATACCGAAATCGTGGCCCTCCTGCGCCAGCGTGCGCGGCCCTATCTGTTCTCCAATACCGTGGCTCCGGCCGTCGTCGCCGGCACGCTCGCGGCCCTCGACCTCGTTTCCGCGGGCGCCGACCGGCGGGCGCGTCTCCAGCAGAACGCTGCACTGTTTCGCGAGCGGATGACGGAGGAAGGCTTCGATCTCCTCGACGGGGAACACCCCATCGTTCCCGTGATGTTCGGTGACGCCTCTCTCGCCGCGGGTGTGGCCGAGCGCATGCTGGCGGAAGGCGTCTACGTGACCGCGTTCAGCTTTCCAGTCGTCCCCCGTGGCCAGGCTCGTATTCGGGTGCAGCTGTCGGCCGCCCATTCCAGTGACGATGTGGAGACCTGCGTGCGTGCGTTCGTCGCCGCCGTGAGCTAGGTACAGCTAGGCGCCCAGGAAACAGAAAACCCCCGACTCGTCGGGGGTTTTCTGTTGTGTAACGGGTGGTGCTGAAACAGAGTGACCCCAGCGGGATTCGAACCCGCGTTACCGCCGTGAGAGGGCGATGTCCTAGGCCGCTAAACGATGGGGCCGTTTTTGCAACTTTATGAGTATGCCATACGAAAGACGGCACAACCAAACCGAGACTGCCCCCAGACGAAAATAGCGCGCTCCATGTTGCGTCCCAGCCGGAATGGGTATTAGCTCGGGGCATGAAACTGACCAAGCTCGAGCATGCCGCACTCATCCTCGAGCTGTCGGGACAGAAGCTCTTTGTCGATCCCGGATCGTTCACAACCGCCCTCACGGATACGGCCGGAACCGCGGCCATAGTGATCACCCACGAGCACGCCGACCACTGGACACCGGAGCAACTGCGCCGAGTTCTCGAGCTGAACGCCGATGTGCCCATCTTCGCCCCGGCGGGCGTCGCCGCAGCGGCCGCCGCCGTGTGCGACGCGAAGATCACGATCGTGCGCGACGGGGACTCCATCGACGTCGGGCCGTTCGCGCTGCGCTTCTTCGGTCGGCATCACGCGGTGATCCATGAGTCACTTGCGATCGTCGATAATGTCGGTGTTCTGATCAACGAGGAACTGTACTACGGCGGTGATTCGTTTACGATCCCGCAGGGCGTCACGGTATCCACCCTCGCTGTTCCTGCTGGTGCACCCTGGTTGAAGATCAGCGAAGTCATCGACTTCGTACTCGCCGTGAAGCCACTCCGAAGCTTTCCGACGCACGAGATGGTGCTCTCCCGCGCCGGCAAAGACCTGTCCAACGCGCGCATCAAGGCTGCCACCGAGCAGGGAGGCGGCGATTTTTTCCCACTTGAGCCCGGTGATTCCCTGGACCTCTAGCGAGAATTGGCCACGATCCCCAGCTAATTTGCAGCTACTGCAAATTAGAGTGCAGTTACTGCAAATTGTCGCTGCCTGCGACGGCAGATGACGACGAATGGGGCACAATGCCAGCCGACTGGGTAATCGACGCACGCGACCTGGAGAAATCCTACGGGTCGGGTTCGAGCCGCTTTGACGCGTTGAAAGGAGTCTCGCTGCAGGTCGCCACGGGCGAGACAGTCGCAATCGTCGGGAAAAGCGGATCGGGCAAGTCGACCCTGATGCACCTGCTCGCCCTGCTCGACGCACCAGACAAAGGCACTCTGCAGGTAGCGGGGAAAGACGCCCAGGCCCTGTCGAAGCGCGCCGTGAACGAGCTGCGCAACAAGGAGTTCGGCTTCGTGTTTCAGCAGTTCTTCCTCACGCCCAACGTCAGCGTTCTTGACAACGTGATCCTGCCGCTCAAGATCGCCGGCATCGGCACCAAGGCGCGTCGCCTGCGTGGCCTCGAAGTGCTCCAGCAACTGGAACTCGAGGACAAGGCCGGCAAGAAGGCGACGACGCTCTCCGGCGGGCAGAAGCAGCGTGTCGTGATCGGCCGCGCCCTCGTCAACAACCCCCGCGTTATTTTCGCCGACGAGCCCACCGGAAACCTGGACTCGACCACCGGCCGCACCGTCGAAGATATCCTGTTCGACCTCAATCGCAAGCAGGGCATCACCCTCGTGATCGTCACTCACGACGAGGATCTCGCGGCGCGCTGCGACAGGCAGGTCTACATTCGTGACGGCCTCATCGTGAAGGAAACTCGCTCCGACGCATCCGCTGAAACACCCGGCGCCAAGCACTCCCTGTCGCCGATCGCCGCAGAATTGAACCCCGCCGGAGGCGTGGCATGAGAGCCAAAGACCTGGTCGCTTCAGCGATCTCCAATACGTTCCGCAGCAAGTTGCGCACCACGCTCACGGTGCTGGCCATCTTCGTCGGCGCCTTCACCCTCACCCTGACCAACGCGGTCGGCGCCGGAGTGTCCCAGTACGTCGACGCGCAGGTGGGCTCGCTCGGCGCACCTGACGTCTTCATCGTGACGCCGAATGCGGATGTCGCTGCTGCGGGCGATGGACCCACGGAGTATGACCCGAGCACGTCGGGCGCCGCCGCCGGCGGATTCGGCGGCCCGGGGGCCACGAGCGCGCTCTCGGATGCCAACCTCACGACCATCGGCGACACGGCGGGAATCGAATCGGTTGATCCCATTCGATCCGTTGCACCGGACTACGTGGCCTACGACGACGGCACCAAATTCGAGTTCACGATCAATCCGGCTTCTGCCGTGGCGACGGCGGAGCTGAGCGGCGGCGACCAGTTGGACCAGGCCGCATCCCAGATGCAGATCGTGCTGCCCGACACCTACGTGGACTCGTTGGGGTTCGACTCGACGAACGACGCGGTCGGCTCGACCGTGCAGATCGGGATCACTGACGTTCTCGGGGCGGCACACACCATCGACGCGACAGTGGTCGGGTTGTCCGTCGAGAGCCTGCTCGCCTCCGGCGCCGGCGCCAACGAGGCCCTGATCGCCGAGCTCGCCTCGGTACAGTCCGCAGGCATCGACACCGGGGCCAACCGATACGGTGCCGCCATCGCGAAGTTCGACATCTCGCTGCCCGCCGAGGACGTGCTTGCCTTGCAGGCCACCCTGAGCGATGCGGGATTCACGGCGAGCACCGTGGCGGACCAGCTCGGCGCCGTGCAGACTGTCATCAACGGCATTGTCGGTGTGCTCAACGCCTTCGCGGTGATCGCCCTAATTGCGGCCGCATTCGGCATTATCAATACCTTGCTGATGAGCGTGCAGGAACGCACCAGGGAGATCGGCCTGATGAAGGCCATGGGCATGAGCGGCGGGAAGGTTTACGCGCTGTTCAGCCTCGAGGCCATCGTGATCGGTTTCTTGGGAAGTGCGCTCGGGGCCGGAGTGGCAATCGGCCTCGGCTCGATCCTTAGCAGCGTGCTCTCCAACGGATTCCTATCCGGACTGCCCGGACTGAATATCCTGCTTTTTGAACCGGCTTCGGTCGCCTTCGTCATCGCCCTGGTGATGCTCATCGCGTTCCTCTCTGGCACGCTGCCCGCCCAACGAGCCGCCAAGCAGAACCCGATCGAATCGCTGCGGTACGAATAATGCCCGGCCAGAACGCGACAGAGCAACTGAGCGGCCGCGAGCTCAAGCATCAGGAAACGTCGCTCCGCATCGAGCGCAGCGCCGTCGGACTGGTGCTGAAGCACGGTTTCGACGGAGTGACCGTTGACATGATCTGCGAGGAGAGCGGCATCTCCCAGCGCACGTTCTTCAACTACTACAAGACGAAGGATGCCGCAGTGATCGGGGACGAACCGCCGAAGATCGATGAGGCCCAGGCCCGGGCATTCATCGCGACGGACGGCCCGGACCTGCTCGCCGAGGTGCTGGAGCTCGTCGTGTCGAGCTCCCTCGCCGGCAGCCCGGACGAGAAACTTCTCACCGATCGCCTGCGGCTGTTCGAGCAGAACCCTCAGTTGCTGCTCAAGCAGATGGATCGGATGAATCGGATCACGACCGAGCTCTCCGAACTTATCTACCTGAGGATCAAACGGGAGGCCGGACCGGCGACGTCGGAGACAGACCTCCGCGACAAGGCTGACCTGCTCACACACTCGATGCTCGGAGTCATGCGTTACATGGCGACCAGGTGGATCTCGACCGACGGGGCCAACAGCGCCGATACGCTGGAGCACACCTCACGCCTCCTTCGCGTCACCCTGCGCACGTTGTGACCCGGACCGCGTGTTCCTGCCTGCCTCAGCTCGCGGCGACGAGCTGGGGCAGGCGCCGGTCCCAGGCGGCGATCCACTCCACAAGCGCCGAGGCGGGCATGGGCCGGGCAATGAAGTAGCCCTGGGCCAGGTCGCACTTAGTGCGACGCACGAGGTCCCAATCCTCGAGATCCTCGACTCCCTCGGCCACAACCTCCATCCCGAGCTCGCGGCCGAGGTTGAGGCTCGCGCTGTACATGGCCAGGGCTGTATTGTCGCGCGAGGCGCCGTGCACGAAGCTCTGGTCGATCTTGAGTTCGTCGAACGGAATCTGCCGCAGCTGGGTGAGCGAGGAGTTGCCCGTTCCAAAATCGTCGATCGACAATCGGAATCGCTTGAGGCGCAACCGCGTCAGGATCTCAAGCGGAGCACGCTGGTCGAGCAGCAGTCGGCTCTCGGTGACTTCCAGCACCACGTCTTGCGGCGCGACTCCCGCGCTCAGAACCGCGTCGGAGACAACATCAGCGAAGGTCACCGACGAGAAGCTGTCCATTGAGAGGTTGACGGCTACCTTGAGGCGGAGCCCCTTCTCCTGCCATGCATGGGCCTGGCGCATGGCGGAGCTCAAAACCACGCGAGTGAGGTCGTTGATCAGGCCGTTCTCTTCGGCGAGGGCGATGAACCGGTCGGGGAACACCAGCCCGTCAACGGGGTGCTGCCAGCGCACCAGAGTCTCTACACCGGACACCGCTCCGGTTTGCACGTTGACCTTGGGCTGATAGTAGTTCACCAGTTCGCCGTTGGCGATGGCGCTGCGCAGTTCGGCCGGGCCGTACGGTTCGATCTCGGCGTTCGGAGCGACGGCGGGTTTCCAACGCCCCGTCATCTCTTCCAAGTCCACGATGGACACGGGTTTGTTCAGGTGCCCCAGCACTGAGATGTGGTGCGCGCGCACGAGGTAGACGGCCGTTTGGAGCACTCGTTCGTCTTCACCGCTGACCAGAATGACGCTGCCGGTGTAATCGTGGTCAACGAGTTTGCGCACAAGCTCGATGCCGTCCATCCCCGGCATATTGAGGTCGAGAAGGATGAGCTCGGGCGGGCGCGGACCGTCGACCAGCTCGAGTGCGGCCGCGCCGCTTTCCCGTGCGACAACGTCGGTGAAACCAAGCCCGGCCAGCATGTGCGTGAGCAGTTTGTGTATGAACGGTTCGTCGTCGACCACCAGAATCCGAATCGCAGAATTACTCATTCGCACCGAGTTTCTCTGACGGGCCGACAGCGGTCTGTGCGGCGTGGGGACTGAACTCAGTATGCGCTGGCGTCGACGATTGGCGCAATTCATCGATGGCCGTGTTCACCGCATCGATCTCAGCCTCAAATTTCGGCAAAAGCCCCATCAGCGTCTCCATGTCGTTGGCCCGGCCTCCCACTTCGAGGAGGGAGCACAGGGTGCCGAGGCGGATGGCTCCCACCGCTCGCGCGGACGACTTGAGCTTGTGCGCCTGCGCGCCGGCCGAAACTGCCTCGCGCATGAGGCATGCCGTGACGAGTTCGTGGGCAATCGCGACGGTGCTGGATTGAAACATCTCCAGAAAATCAAGCAGAACCGCCGGATCATTGCCCACGAGTCCTTCCAAAACGCTGATCACCACCGCCGGGCCGTCGGTTCCGGCGGCATCTGTGGACTCCAGCAGCCCCTCGTCAGCGGACGGTGCCGACAGCGGTGCCGCTGACCCCGTTTGCCGCAGGTCGGCCAGGAGTGCGTCGATCGCCGCATACAATTCCTGATACCGCAGGGGTTTGGTAATGTAACCGTCGCACCCGGCAAGTCGTGACTTTTCCTGATCGGACTTCATCGCCATCGCCGTCAAAGCGATAACCGGAATTGCGGAAGTAGCCGGATTGGCTTTGAGAATTGACGTAGCCGTGAGCCCGTCCATGCCCGGCAGCTGGATGTCCATCAGGATGAGGTCGGGGTGTTCCGACACCGCAAGAGCGAGGCCGACTTCGGCGTCCACAGCCGCCATCACGGAGTGCCCAGCCCGACTCAGTAGGAGCGTTGCGAGCTTCAGGTTGGCAGGGTTGTCTTCAACGATCAGGATTCGTGCCATGTGCCGAGCCTTTCGCTGTTAGTGGAGGGCGCTTTTGACTTCTGCCATGAACGTCGCGCGACTGAACCCAGCCTTATCGATGACTCGAATATCTTGATCGTGAGCGCCCGTGAGGGCCACCCTTTCCTCGTCCGAGAGCTGGCGCGCCGTGATCACCAGAATCGGGATGGACGACGTTGCCGAATTCCGACGAAGCGTTCTCACGACGTCCAGGCCGCCGAGGTCCGGCATCATCAGGTCGAGCAGAATCAGGTCGGGCCGCACGCGTTGCGCCAGAGTGATTCCCTCGCCGCCGCCGTACGCGCGCACCACGGCATACTCCGAGGCGGGCAGATATGTTGTAATCAACTCGACGGCACGTGGATCATCGTCAACGATCAGTACGGTGCGAGTCAGCTTTTCTTCGGGCTGCAGCCCGAGAATACTCAGGGTGTTCTTGAGCTCAGACCGGCTCAAGGGCTTTTCCAGAACGGCAGCGACTCCGCGCGTCAGGGCGAGCCGGCTGTCCGCGAGGCCGGCAATAATCACGACGGGAACACTAGCGGCGGACTTGTCGTCACGCAAACGTTTGAGGCACGTCCACCCATCCATGCCCGGCAATCCGATGTCCAGGGTGATCATGCTGAGCGATTGCTGGGGCGCGAGCAGCACCGCCTCCTCGCCGCTTGACGCAACGATCACCCTGAAACCCTCCGCCTCGAGCAGGAGCCGCACCAGATCGGCGGATTGTTCGTCGTCTTCGACAACAAGCGCTGTGGGACGCACGCTGCCCACCGGGTAACTGGCCGGCCCCGAGGTGGGCGTGGGCACAATGACCTTGGGCGCAGGCGGAGTTCCGAGCCGCGTACCCGACTCGTGCAGGGGCACCCACACGGCAAAGCGCGCGCCCTCACCCTCCGCGCTCGACACCGCCACGGTGCCGCCATACAGCTCGGCAAGTTGCTTCACCATGGCCAGGCCGAGACCAGTGCCCTCGAACTTGCGGGCCAGTCCGCTGTCGATCTGGCTGAAGGCCTGAAAGAGCTTGCCCATGTTCACCTCCGAGATACCGATGCCGGTGTCCTCGACGGAGATTTCCAGAAAGTGGTTGAAGTCGCTTTTGGCGAGGGGGAAGCTGTGCACCGGCCAACCGCCCGAGAGAGTTCCCACGACCGTCCGGGACACCCGCCGTGCCCGCAGGGTAACCCGCGCGCCGGGCGAACTGAACTTTACGGCGTTCGAGAGCAGGTTGTACACGATCTGCTTGGTCTTGCGCGGGTCCAGGTTGGGAACCCCGAGCTCATCTCCCGCCTCGATCTCGAGCTGGATCCGATGAGCGGCGGCCTTTTCGCGCACGATCGACAGGCTGTTCATGAGCAGGCTCTTGAGGTCCACCGGCTCGAGTTCGAGGTGCATCATGCCGGCCTCGACCTTGGAGAGGTCAAGGATGTCGTTGATGAGCGAAAGCAGGTGCTGCCCGCTCGTGAAGATGTCGCCGATGTACTCATTCTGGGTGTCCGTCATCTCCCCCATCAGGCCGTCTTTGAGCGCCTCCGAGAAGCCGATTATGGCGTTCAAGGGGGTGCGCAGCTCATGGGACATGGTGGCGAGAAACTCGGATTTCATGCGGCTCGCATGTTCGAGCTCCACGTTCTGCCCCTGAAGGGCTCGCTCGAAGCGACGGCGCTCGGTGATATCGCGCGCTGCGGCAATGATGCCCTGCAGCTTGCGGTCCCGATCATGGAACGTTGCCGCATTGTAGGAGACCACGGTCTCCTCGCCGTTGAGAGCGCGAACCGTGAGCTCGTAGTCGCTGACCTTGTTCTCGGCGAGCACACGTCTGATGGCGGCATCCGCTCGCACGGGGTCGGTGAAGAAGTTGCGGCAGGGAGCCCCGATCAGCTCGTCTCTGGTACGCCCGGTCAGCGACACCATCTGCTGGTTCACGTCCGAGATGATGCCCTGCGGGTCGAGGGCCATCAGCGCGTCGACGTTGGATTCGATCAGCGAACGGGTGTAGAACTGCTGATCGCGCAGTCGCTGGTCGAGCAGGGCCTGGGTCGCTTCCACCTGTTTGCGCGCCGTGTTGTCGGTGCCGATGAGCAGATACCCGATGATTTTTCCCTCGGGATCGCGCAGGGCCGTCACCGAGACGATGGCGGGAAACCTGCTGCCGTCCTGACGCACGTAGGTGAGTTCGTAGATGTCTTCAATGCCACGGGAGGCCTTGAACACCAAGGCCTCAAAGCCCGGTGTGATGGGGGTGTCCAACTCCAGGCTGAGCTCCGACGCCCGCATGATGAGTTCCTGGGGGTCCGAGATATCCGCAGGCGTGATGCGGTTGACCACGTCGAGGGCGGAGTAGCCCAGCATGCGCTCGGCGCCCACGTTGAAGATCTGGATCACCCCGCGTGCATCCGTCGCGATGCTCGAAAAGTTCGCACTGTTGAAAATGGCGCTCTGCAGCGCACCGGCCTGCAAAAGTTCTTCCTCAGCGAGTTTTCTCGCGGTGTTGTCTGTGCCGATCAGCAGGTACCCGATGATCGTGTCAGCCGCGTCGCGGAGGGCCGTCACCGACACCATCGCGGGAAAGCGCGTGCCGTCTTTGCGCACGTAGGTCAATTCGTAGATGTCTTCAATACCCCGCGAGGCCTTGAATACCAGGGCCTCGAAACCCTTGGTGATCGGCGTGTCAAGCTCGGTGCTGAGCTCCTCGGCGCGCATGATCAGTTCCTGCGGGTCGGAGATGTCTGCCGGTGTGATCTTATTCACGACCTCGTCGGCTGTGTAGCCGAGCATGCGTTCGGCCCCCACGTTGAAGATCTGAATCACGCCATCGGCATCCGTCGCAATGCTCGAAAAATTCGCACTGTTGAAGATGGCGTTCTGCAGGGCCCCCCGCCGCACATCATCGCCGGAATCCGACGTGCCTCGTGTCGGGGAGGTGATCTCTGACTCGGTCCCGGTTGTTGCGGACTTGATATTCATTGCGAGACCTTCCGTGAGCGACAGGACAGACATCTGAGTTCCAAAAGTAAGGAAAGCTCACGTTCTGCAACCCAGGCTCGCAGGGAGGCGAACCGACGGGAAGCACGACTGTTTCCCCTACGTATTTTTATAGCACGAATCGACCCATTTTGACCCCCATTTGAGGGTGCAATCCTGCCTCTGCGGTATTGCTAGCTACTCTGCCAATCGGGCTTGTTCGCCCAGGCGTACCGATAGTACGAACGGTTCTCGAGCCGTGCCGCGGCCTCCTCGTCGATGACCACCGTCACGTGCGGATGCAGGGCGATAACCGAACCGGGCTTGCTCGCCGACAGCGGCCCCTCGACCGCAGCAGCGATGGCCTCCGCTTTACCTGCCCCGAACGCCAGAAGCACGAGGTGTCGGGCCCGCAGGATGGTGCCGAGCCCCTGGGTGATGCAGTGCAGGGGCACGTCCTCGGGCGACGCGAAGAATCGCGCATTGTCGCGGCGGGTTTCCGGCGTTAGGGTCTTCACCCGCGTCTGCGAGGCGAAGGATGATCCCGGTTCGTTGAACCCCAGGTGCCCGGTGCCGCCGATGCCGAGAATCTGAAGGTCCACTCCCCCGGCCGCAACGATCGCACGCTCGTAATCGGCACCGGCGGTCTGCAGAGTGAGCGGGTTCCCGTTGGGCACGTGCACGTGCCCCGCCGTCAGACCGAGAGGCACGACGACGTCACGGGTAATCACGGCTCGGTAGCTTTCGGGATGCCCGGGTGGCAGACCCACATACTCGTCCAGAGAGAATCCGCGCACGCCCGACACGTCGAGCGGATGCGCTTGCAGCGAGCGAGCGAGGCTCTGATAGACGGGCAGTGGTGTCGACCCCGTGGCTAGCCCCAGCACGGCGTCGGCCCGCCGCTCGATGAGCGCTCGGATTGTCTGGGCGACAAGGTCCCCCGCCGCAGACGCGCTGCCGACAATGACTACTTCGGCCACGATACGTTCTCGACGTGATGATTAATCATGATACTAGAGTACCAGATGCAATCATTAGCAATCACATGATGATCGAAAGCGCGCTCGTCGACTCCGCGTTGCACGACGCCGGTGCGTCCGGGCCGTCGCGCCACCCTCCAGGGCTAGCATCGGGGCATGGCCGCACCGAAAACCCGCCCCACGAACCAAGATGTGACCGCGTTCCTCGACGGCGTGGAGCCCCCACGCCGGCGAGTGGAAGGCCACGCGCTCCGAGCCCTAATGGAGCGCGTGACCCAGCAACCCGGGGTCATGTGGGGTCCGACGATGGTCGGATTCGGCTCAACGCTGTACACGAACACCCTGGGCACACACACCTGGTTCGACGTGGGATTCTCACCCCGCAAGCCAGCCATGACGATCTACGGCGTCCACAACGGCTACGAGCCGGTCAATCCGCTGCTCACGCAGCTGGGGCCGCACACCACAGGCAAGTCCTGCCTCTACGTGAATCGGCTCGAAGACATCGACCTCGACGTGCTTGAGCGTCTCATCAGCGACGCGTGGAAGTCCGTGAACGGCTGACGACCCGTGGCCGAATTTCAGAGCACCCCCGACTCCTGAGGCGGGAGTTCCTTCACCGAGTGAGCAGGATGGCACCGCAGAACATGATTGTCGCCAAAAGAGGGAAGAGCCAGTTGGTGAGCATCACGAACACCCGTCGGCCACGGACGCTGGCCGACGGCCGGGTGGGTATGGGTTCTGTAATGTCGTCCAGAGTGCCGCGTCGCAGCGTCTGAATCGTGTTCCACGCTGACAGCAGAACCATGGCGATTCCGCTGCTCAGCAGCCACGGTAGCGGGTCGAGACTGAGCCATGCATCCGCCGCTGTGTCCGGCGTCAGAGCTGACAACAGGAATCCGAAGCCTGCGCCGATGGCGATGAGGAGACCAAGCAGCCAGGGCCGACGGATCGCTGCCAGAAGGTAGAGCGGCAAGAGGGCGACGAGCCCGCCGAGCCCCGCAGCAAGCACCAGTTGTGCGGGAGTAATCAGGAGCGGCTCATCCTGTATCCACGCACCGAGGGCTTGAACGAAAAGCAAGAAGGCGAGCAACCCACACATCGACGTCCACAGCCCCCTGGTCACCCAGTCGCGTCCTGACCCGCGGGGCAAATCGAGCGACGCGGTGTAGGCACGCGCAGGTCCGAAGGTGTCTTCTGCACTCTGACCTGTGTCGATGACGAGTTCGCGGGTACTGGCGACGGCGTCGCCGATCGCGTGCCCGAAGACATCGCGCATGCGAAGCTCCACGACGAGCTCATCGAACCACTTTTTGTCTGACGAGGTGAGATTCATGCGGTGTTCCCCTTACCGGGCCCTCTGGCTCCGAGATAGCTCGTGCTGACATCGGTGAAGCGCGTCCAGTCGGCGCGTAGTCGATCGAGTTCGGCGCGGCCCTGTTCGGTGATGGCGAAGTATTTTCGTCCGGGCCCGGCCTGGCCGGGACGCCACTCGGTGACGACCAGGCCGGCGGTCTCATATCGAGTCAACAGCGGATAGAGGGTGCCGCCCTTCATCGCGCCGAGACCGTGCCGCTCAAGTTCCCGAATGATGGCGTATCCGTAGGAGGGACCCCCTTCAAGCGCCCGCAGCGCCAGAAAACCAAGCGTCGCCCGCAGCCAATCACTCGGCCACTGAGCGCCTGGCCATGCAGGGCCGTCCTGACTGGTTGCGTTCATAACTAGATTGTGTCTCTAAGTAGTTCGTGTGTCAAAAGCCTGCGAACTCTGATCGATTCCATCCCGAACGGCGACAGACCTCTCAGCCCTGTTCATGAACCCAACCTAGGTAGTTCCTCCACGACGGCATCGAAGCTGAGCGCCTTGCGCAGCACGGCCATTTCTGTCGCAAGCTCAGACCATGCCACGCGCATTGCAGGCCCCAGAGGCGGAGCCACGGCACCGGCAAGTCCGGCCAGGACCACCATCGTGACGCCCGGCCACGCCGCGAAGGCACCGATCGCCAGCGCGAAGAGCACCCTGCCGAAAGCCATCGTGAGGAGCAGCAACACCGGTCTGCGCACGTGCCAATCGATGAGTCGCGCCCGAAGAGGCGCCAGAAATGAGGCCGTGACGCCATCCGCAGCGCGTACACGGTCGCTCGGGAGCGGGTGGTTCCAGCTGGGCGATCGATACCGCGTTTCGACCCTTGAGGGCGGTCTGGTCCTGCGTGATTACTACACCGGGAATCATGGACGCAGCTTCCTATACCGCGCCACGCAGGTCCGCCGGAATACCGCCGCCGCGGAGTGTGCACTGGCGAGTTCAGCGATACACGAGGACGGCCTCGTTAGTGGCCTCCGCCGAGGTTGCCCGCGAGGCGGGCGTGCAGCAGGGTACTGGCTTCGTTGAGTCCTTCGATGACCACGTGCTTGCCTTGGCGTTGGTATTTGTTCGTGATGGCGTCGAGAGTGGCGACGGTGGAGGCGTCCCAGATGTGCGAGCCGGACATCTCGATGACGATTCGTTCTGGGTCGTCGGCATATTCGAATTGGGTCATCATGTCGTTGCTGGAGGCGAAGAAGAGCGCGCCGGTGACCGTGTAGTACGCCGTCGGTGTTTCCCCAGCGATGTCGGTGACGCTGCGTTCCACCTTGGCGAGATGGGCCACGCGGCGGGCGAAGGCGACCATGGCGATGATCACGCCGACGACAACGCCAATAGCGAGGTTGTGGGTGATGACGATCACGATGACGGTGGCGACCATGACCGTGGTCTCGCTCTTGGGCATCCGCTTCAACGTCGACAGGCGGATGCTGTGCCAGTCAAAGGTGAGGACGGCAACGATGATCATGACCGACACGAGCGCGGCCATGGGAACGATGGCGAGCACGTCGCCGAGGCCGAGGACGAGGACGAGCAGAAAGATGCCGGCCAGGAACGTGGAGATGCGGGTGCGGGCTCCGGAGGCTTTGACATTGATCATGGTCTGGCCGATCATGGCACAACCGCCCATCCCGCCGAAGAAGCCGCTCATGATGTTCGCGACGCCCTGGCCCCAGGCCTCGCGGGTCTTGTTGGAGTGGGTGTCGGTGACCTCGTCGACAATCTTCGCGGCCATGAGGGATTCCAGGATGCCGACCAAAGCCATCCCGAGGGCGAAGGGCGCGATGATCGTGAATGTCTCCCACGTCTGGGGCACGCTCGGCAACAAGAGTTCGGGCAGGGACTTCGGAAGCTCACCCTGGTCGCCGATCGTCGGCACGTTGATGGCCATCAGAACGGTCACGACCGTGATGACCACGATCGCCACCAGCGGCGCGGGGACAACCTTGGTGATGCGCGGCATGAAGATCATGATGAGCAGGCCGCCGGCGACGAGCGGGTAGACCAGGAACGGAACGCCGAGCAGCTGCGGCAGCTGAGACGTGAAGATCAAGATCGCGAGCGCGTTCACGAAGCCGACCATCACACTGCGCGGAATAAACCGCATCAGCTTGGCAACGCCGATCACGCTGAGGATGATTTGGAATGCTCCGGCGAGGATGACCGTGGCAATGAAGTACTCCATCCCGTAGTCCCGGGCAACGGGTGCGATGACCAGGGCCACGGCGCCGGTGGCGGCCGTGATCATGGCCGGGCGCCCGCCGACGAAGGCGATCGTGACGGCCATGACGAAGGAGGAGAACAACCCCACGCGTGGGTCGACGCCGGCGATGATCGAGAACGCGATGGCTTCAGGGATGAGGGCTAACGCGACGACGAGACCGGCGAGGACCTCGCGGGTGAGGATGCGCGGTGTTCTCAGAGCGGTCAGCACGGACGGTTCGGCTTTGTAACGATTGACCTTGGGTAGGGGGGATTTTTCGGCAATAGCCATAGGTAACTCCGGTAACGGGCCCTCTCACGGGAGGGCCAAAGGACGATGTCTGTGGGCGCTTCGATGCGCGGATCCAGCCCTGTCGTGTTCGACAATGGGGGTGGGGTGTTGGCGTGCAGGTTTCTGTCGGCCAGAACTGCAACACTACCCTAACGTTAGAGTTAAGTTGAAAGAGGTATTGCCATGGACGCAGAAGCCCCCGCCGTCACGATGCACATTGGCGAGCTCGCCGAGAAGACCGGCCTCTCGCTGCGCACCATCCGTCACTACGACGAGGTCGGACTCCTCAAGCCCACTGGCCGCACCGATGGCGGCTTCCGTCTCTACACGCACCAGGACTTCAGCCGGCTGATGCTGATTCGACGCATGAAGCCCCTGGGCTTCCCCCTCGAGGAGATGACAGATTTACTGCGCGTGATCGACGCGCTCAGTAGCAGTGACAGCACATCGGCGGTCGACTCTGATGTTCGCCGGGAACTCGACACCTTCATCACGGAGGCCGACAAGCGCCGAGCGAAGCTGCAGGAGCAGCTGGCCATGGCCGACGAGTTTCTGTCACTGTTGCGCGAACAATAAGTCCCGACCGGGATCACGCTCAAGCAGCGTTTCCGGTCGGCGGCGAAAGGAATCCTCAACCGGTACCGTCACAAACGACGCGCCGCCAGCTGAACCGGACTCCTTTCCGCTGCCTCTCAAGCTGGTGGGGCGCTTCGCGCCATCGTGGGAGAGGGATCTACGCTGCACTTCCCTGGTCGACCGGGCAGACGTGCGCGGCAACGGACCCTACCGCGCGTCCGTCACAGTCAGTTCATTGCTGTCAGCGACAATGCGCCCGTCCCCGTGAGTTCGCCCGCATTGACGGGCCTGCCGGATACTGCGAGCAGCAAAGAAGTTGCGGCACCGCGCACTTCTTTGCCGTCACCTTCATCGAAGACCGTATCGGTGGCGATAAGGCGCAGCCCCACAAGGCGTTCCTTACCCCCACCGAGTTTGACGCTGGTCTTCGCTTGATACCCAAGCGCAGTTGCCACTTCGGCGACCGGGTACTGATAGTCAATTCCGAGAGGACGCCGGATGTCTTCTCCATGCACGAATATCTCAACCCACCGAGTGGCTAAAGGTGCGGGGGCGCTTGTTGTGCGGCTGCGAACCTCCTGGAAGGTGGCCAGGGTCTGAGCGGGATCGGTGGACCGCTCCCGAGCAATCCCCATGGCGTTGATTCGATCAAAATTGAAGCCGGCGGCAATCATCCTGCCGATAAAACCCAGGCGAGTGCACTTGGCATCATCGACGAGGTGCGCCAATACGGCATGAACATCCCACCCGGGGCACAAGGACGGTGTTGTCCACTCATCCGGATTCGATGCCTCCAGATCTCGAATCAATGCGTCACGTTCCTTGTGCACTATCGTCCAGATCTCATTCACAGAGCCCCCTCGGCTAGTTCTATGAGTCACGAGTCATTCAGTTAACACTATCGGGTCGGCCGAGATCGGACCCCGACAGGAGCGGTTGTCGATGCTGCAGCCGTGAGCAGAGCGACGACGCCTTGCTCATGCGGCACTTCGGCCTGCGCCGGATGCCACCCAGCGAGATCCCGGTTGGCGGCGACACGAGTGAGACGCCCCTGCTCCCGTAGGCGATCAATCTTGGCCCGACCGCGGTCCCAACGGTCGATCAGGACTGAGCTTCCGGGAGCTCAAGGAACATCAGCGGCCGTTTGGCCAAAGCACGTAGGAATGGATCCGTGCCGGCGGCATCCCACGCCGCGGAACTCACTAGGGGTTGAGGTCCCGGCCCAGCAGCCCACCGGCAACGCGAACGACTTCGTACAGCTGGCCGCGAGGCGGATTGCCAACGATCAGCCGATGTCGGCATCGGAGTACTTGGTACGGAGCGTTTTGATCAGGTCGGGAAACTCCGGCACGTCCGGGGCAGGTATCTGTCCGTGAAACATGGCTTCCATGACGTGCGCATCGATTCTGCCGCCGAGCAACGCGGAGACGGTGTAGCCGCCGAAGGAGAACCCGGCCGCACCGATCCTGGAGAGGTCAATGTTCTGCTCGGCCACGAGGGGGTCGATGAGGAGCGTGATGTCCCGTGCTCGCTCCCAGGCGAACGCGAACCCTTCGGGGAGGTATTCGTCGTTGTAGCTATTACCCGGGTGATCGACCGACGCAACGAGGAATCCCGCGTCGTTCAGCGGTTTCGCCAACCAGTCCAGGTCTTCTCCGGCTCCGCCAGTGCCGTGCGAAAGTACGACGACCGGTGCCGGGGTTGGCCTCCTCGATGGCCAGATGGGCGTTCTCACGGCTGAGGACGCTGTGGACGGGCATCAGAACGACCGACATTTCGATCAGCGAAGCAGGCGAGCTCGATCACATCTGCCGGTGCCCGACCGCGATTGCCAGCCATCCCGTTTCCCTGCCAGAGCGGCGATCCCAACGTGAACGCCGTTTCGGCTGGGTGTGCAATAATCTGCGTATAAATGCAGATAGGAATAGGTGCGGATTCGAACCCGAGGGTGAATACGTCGAACTGGCCGTCGAGGTTTTCGCGATGCTGGCCGATGCCACCCGCATCCGCATCATTCTCGCCCTCCGCGATGCCGAACTTCCCGTGAATCAGTTGGCCGAAACGGTCAACAAATCCCAGGCTGCCGTGTCACAGCACCTCGCAAAACTGCGCCTCGCCCGCATCGTCACCACACGACGTGACGGTACTCGGGTCTTCTACCGGTTGGCCAACGAGCATGCGCGCCAGCTGGTTTCGGACGCCATCTTCCAGGCCCAGCACGCCCTCGAAGGCGTACCCGCTCACCACCGCTCACCACTCACTCATACAGTGTCAGATCAGGACGGTATCGACCGTGCTTGATGTACTGCGCAACACGGCATACCGAAAACTGTTCAGCGCGCAGGTGGTGGCACTGATCGGAACGGGGATGCTCACCGTTGCGCTGGGTTTGCTGGCGTTCGATCTGGCCGGTGGCGACGCCGGCATCGTCCTGGGCATTGCACTGACAATCAAGATGGTCGCCTATGTCGGGGTCGCTCCGATCATGTCGGCGCTCACCAACCACATTTCCCGCAAGACGCTGCTCGTGTCCTCCGACGTGCTCCGGGCCGCCGTCGCGGTCTCCCTGCCCTTCGTCACCGAGGCCTGGCAGATCTACATCCTCATCTTCGTGCTCCAGGCCGCATCCGCGACGTTCACCCCCGCGTTCCAGGCGCTGATCCCCGAAGTACTGCCCCGAGAAAGCCACTACACCCGGGCCCTGTCGCTGTCGCGCCTCGCCTACGACCTGGAATCCCTGCTGAGCCCCATCCTGGCCGCTGCCCTGCTGACCGTGATCAGTTATCACTCCCTTTTCGTGGGAACCGTTTTCGGTTTCATGGCTTCGGCGGCCCTGGTGCTGTCCACGACGCTACCGGTGATGCGGGCATCCGCTGCCGCACCGTTCTTGGACCGTCTCACTCGTGGGGTGCGGGTCTTCTGGCGAACCCCGCCGCTTCGTGCCCTCCTTGCGATGAACATGGTCGTGGCCGCATCCACCGCGATGATCATCGTGAACACGGTCGTGATCGTGCAGACCGCCTTGGGGCGCAGCCCGGTGGACTACGCCATCGCGTTGGCCTGCTACGGATTCGGTTCCATGCTCGTGGCGCTGGCCCTGCCGGGGATTCTGGAACGCTATTCCGATCGGGCCGTGATGCTGATCGGATGCAGCGTCCTCCCCCTCGGCCTCGTCGCCGTCGCCGTCGCGCTCCTGAGCCCGGATGCCCCTGCGGCCTGGCCCGCCCTGCTCACGGTCTGGTTCGTGCTCGGCGCCGCCACCGCACTCGTTCTCACTCCCTCGGCCCGGATCCTGCGCCGCCATTCCGACGACACGAACCGCCCCGCGGTTTTTGCGGCCCAGTTCTCCCTCTCGCACGCCTGCTTCATCCTGACCTACCCACTCGCGGGCATCCTCGGCGCAACCCTCGGACTGGCTCCGACCGCATTCGTGCTGGCAGCCGTCGCCCTCACCGCCGGAATCATCGCGGCACAGATATGGAAGCGCCCCACTCCCGCCGCCCCCCTAACCGTCCCGAATCCCAGCCCGCAGCCGAGCGATCGGCGACGCGACCCGTCGAACGTAGACTGAGCGGATGCGTGCGCACAATCGGCCCATGGGCACCGCGGCAGCAACCACCTTCACCCGGTCGGATCTCGCACCCGGCATGCTCGCGGCGCTGACGCTCCTGGCGGGATTGGCACTTCTGGCCAGCGACGGCTTCACCATCATTCGCTCGTTTGTCAGCATCCTCGCGCTCATCCTCTGCGTCTTCGTGATCCAAGCGAAGACGTGGTGGTGGCTCATCGCGCTCGCGCCCATCGCAGTCCTGTGGAACCCGGTCGCCGTCATCCCGTGGGAGGGCCAAGGCTGGGCGGTCGTGCGCTGGTATTTCAACCGCAAACATTTCACCCACTAGCCCTTCAATCACTGGCTTTTCACGCCCCGCAACCGCAACGGCCGGAAAAATCGGCCAGTTCTCCTGCGTGCGTTGACACGCCGGCGCAGGTGGCGAGCACCCACCGACTCGGGAGGCATTCGGCGGGCACCCAGCACCATGGCATACCCCTAGAGGTATATTTAGACTACGAGGCACGAAGAAGGGAATCACATCATGATGTGGGGCACTGGAAGTATGGGTTGGTCCTGGGGGTTCGGGCTGCTGGCTCTGGCAGGAATCGCAATTCTTGTGTACGTCGTCATCCGCCTATCTACCAAAAACGCTGGCAGCGACCCCGCGTCGTCCCTGACCCCGTCGCCTGGCCCAACCAGCGCGCGGAAGATTCTCGACGAGCGATTCGCGCGCGGGGAATTGACGGCCGAGCAGTACCGAGAACAGATCCGGGTGCTCGGCGAAGACCGATGATGGTCGACATCAGCCGACGAAACGCTCTCATTCTCGGCGGAGTCGGCATTGGCGGTGTAGCCCTCGGCGGGACAGGCTTCGTCCTGAATCAAAAATCGGCAACCACTCAAACTACGGGAGCTGCGTCTGGGGCTGCCCTTGTCCTGCCCACCGAGCTGCGCAGCTCCAATGGAGTTCTCACGGTGGCCTTGGAATCGTCACCACAGCGAATCCGTCTTGGGGGCCGAGATGTGCATGCGCTCACCTACAACGGAGGCCTTCCCGGTCCCACCCTGCGCGTTCGGGGCGGGGACATTCTCAATGTCAGCCTCCGCAACGGCCTGACCGATGCGACTAACCTCCACGTACACGGCCTCCATGTGTCCCCAGAAGACAACAGCGACAACATGTTTGTCATGATCAACGCCGGCGATTCCTTCGACTACTCCTACGCGATACCCGCAGATCACCCTCCGGGTGTGTATTGGTATCACCCGCACCACCACGGATATGTCGCCGACCAAGTGTTTGGAGGCCTCTATGGCGCCATTATCGTGGAAGACCCCGACGAGATACCCGCCACGCGGGAGCGCCTGCTCGTCATCTCCGACATCACCTTCGATTCCACCGGCACCATTTCAGGGGCCACCGAGATGGAAAAGATGTCGGGTCGAGAAGGCGAGCTCGTGCTCGTCAACGGACAACACACTCCCGAACTGAGCGCTCGTCCCGGCGAACGTGAACGGTGGCGCGTCATCAATGCGTGCACCTCGCGCTACGTGCAGCTTCGCCTCGATGGGCAGCAAGTGACCCTCCTCGGAATCGACTCCGGCCGGTTTGAATCACCGCAGGACGTGGAGGAGGTGATCCTGGCCCCGGGTAACCGTGCCGATCTCCTAGTGACCTCTCGCGCTGGCACCTCCACGCTTCGCACCCTTCCCTACAACCGGGGCACGTCCGGCGCAATGATGGGTGGTAGTGCGTCCAATTCTGCCCAAGTCGATCTGGCGACGTTCACCGTCGCCGGAGCAGACGTCGCAGCATTCGCTGCCGTACCCGATCAACCTGTACCAGCTGACCTCCGGTCGGCGACCGTGTCCGCTCGTCGCGAGTTGGTATTCGCCATGGGGATGGGTGGTGGCATGAGCGGCGGAATGATGTCCGCCACAATCAACGGCCAAGCCTTTGACGCCACCCGCATCGACACCTCCGTGCAATTCGACAGCGTCGAAGAGTGGATGCTTACCAACAGCAGCAGCCTCGACCATCCCCTGCACCTGCATGTTTGGCCGATGCAGATTATCGCGCAAGATGGCCAGCCCGTTGATTCAGTGATCTGGCAGGACGTCGTGAACATACCAGCGCGCAGCACCGTGCGCGTGCGGATCGCCTTCAACGATTTCAGCGGGCGCACGGTCTACCACTGTCACATCCTTGACCACGAGGACGCCGGAATGATGGGCATCGTTCAAGCACTCTGACCATGACTGCCAGGCCTGTTCGGGGCGGGACACATCGTGAAGTTGATGTGCGAGTGGCCGGGACGCGATTGCGTACCGGCCACTCGTTTCGCTGATCGCGGGTTAGTCCTGTGTGCCGTCTTCAACCGCGACACCGTTGATGTCATCGCTGGTGTCTTCGGTTTCGGACTCCGTGCCTGACGCGGTGCCGGATTCGGTGCCGGATTCGGTGCCGGTGTCGTCGGCGGTTTCGCCGTCGTTCGTTCCGTCTTCGACCTCGTTCTGAACGTTGTCCGTGTCGACTGCCGTAGTGGCGGGTTCCACGGTCGAGGTGGACGACGAGGGTTTGGCGGGAGTGGCCTGGGCGCCGGCGGTGAGGGTGATGCCGCCGACGAGCGCCAGGGCCAGGGCTACGGCTGCGCCGCCAGCGATTTTCGTCTTCTTCTGCATTGTGTGCCTTTCGTAGTGGGCTCCGCGGCTGCGGGGCCATACTTCCAAGCTAGGGAGGGGCACGTGAGATGAGCGTGAGAGCCTGTGCGTCCCTGGCGGGTTAGGGGCGTAGTGGAAGTTTGACCGTGACGGTCGTTCCGACGCCCAGCTGCGAGGTCAGCGTTACACGCCCGTCGTGGGCTTGGATAATTTGCTGCACCAGGCTGAGACCGAGACCGTGCCCGGGCTGGGATCGTGCCTGGTCGGATCGCCAGAACCGGTTGAAGGCGTGCTTGAGGTCGTTTTTGTCCATGCCCATGCCGGTGTCACGCACTGTAAAGCTGCACGTACCGTCGACGACGTCGGTGCCTACGGTGACGACACCCGATACTGGGGTGAACTTCAGCGCATTGTCAATAACATTGGCAATCGCTCGAGCGAGCAGCGCCGGGGATCCCACAACAACCGTGGGTGGCCCCAGGTGAACGTCCAACCGGGCGACATCCTCCGGGCTAAGCGATCGCGCGGCGGCGTCGAGCCGGACAAGCTCGTTCAGGTCGACACGTTCGTACGTTCTCTTCAGCTCAGGTCCCCCTCCCCTGGACAGCAGGAGGAGGTCATTGGTGAGTTGGGTAAGGCCGCCGACGGCTTCCAGCGCGGTGTGCATCGCCTGCTCGTACTCGGCCGGTGTGCGGGTGCTCAGCAGGGCCAGTTCGAGTTCGCCCTGAATGATGCTCAGCGGGCTGCGCATCTCGTGGGAGGCGCCGTCGACGAAACGTTGCTGCAGCCCGTAGCTTTTCTGTAACGGTGCGAGGGCTGTTCGGGCCATGGCATAGCTGGCGAGAGGGATCAGCACGAGGAGTGCGGCGTAGAGTACGAGCAGGCCGGTGCGGAGGTTGGCGAAGCCCTGTTCGGCGGCGTTGAGGGCGCTGGCGCTGTCAGATTCGGCGGCGTCGAAGTCGAAGGTTCCGGTGACGAAGGTGTAAGTGCCGACCGCGAACGCGGCGAACAGCACCAGTTGCACGATCGTGTAGGTGAGGGTGAGGCGTACCAGCGCGCAGCGAAACATCAGCTGTCCGCGGCAATCAGATAGCCGGCCCCGCGACGGGTCTGAATGATGTCCGGCTCCCCGGGCAAGGTCAGTTTTTGCCGCAGGTAGCGGATGTAGGTCTGCACCACGTTGCTGAACCCCTCGTAGTTGCTGTCCCAGGCGTGGTCGATCAGCTCGCTCGTGCTGATGATCGCGCCGGCGTTGCGCATCAGGTATTCCAGCACGGCGAATTCCTTTGCCGTGAGCACGATGCTGCGTCCAGCACGCTGGGCGGTACGTGTGGCCGGGTCGAGGGTGACTCCCTGGGCATGCAGCAGGGGCGCGAAGGCGCGTGGTGAACGACGCAGCAGCGCCCGCACCCGGGCCAGCAACTCGACCAGGTGGAACGGTTTGACGATGTAGTCGTCGGCCCCGGCGTCCAGGCCCTCCACCTTGGTGCGCATCGAGTCCAAGGCGGTGAGCATCAATACCGGTACGTCGCGGTTGATCAAGCGGATGCGTCGGCACACGTCCATCCCGCCGCCCGGCAACCCCGGCAGCATCAGGTCGAGAACGACGAGATCGTAGCTGTCGATCTCGAACGCCTGAACCCCGTCGGGCGCGGTGTGAGCGACGTCGACGGCATAGCCGGATTCGGTGAGGGTACGACGGATGACGTCCGCGATGCGGACGTCATCCTCGACGACGAGGAGCCTCACACGCTGCCCATCATGGGATGGGCGGCCGGGTGGTAGTCGGCCTGTTCACCGGTTCCTTCTCCCTTGGCTGCGGTGCCGTTGGCGATCTGCACACCATCGGCGCTGACCTGCATCGCGAAGTCGACCTGCCCTCCGGGTCCAAACCTCGACGTCGGCTCATCGATGAACAACACGGCTGGCCCGTGCAAAAACGGCCTGGTCGATTCCCACGCGCTGGCGCATGCCCTTGCTGAAGGTCCCACCCGCTGGTTGTCATGATGGGTGAAATCCAGAATGGTCAAAACGTCGCGAAGCCGGATCGAACGATGAAGACTCTGCGTGCTGGCGACGAACCATGAAGGCACGGATGACGACCGGCACCACGGAGAGCACGACGATGCCGATCAACACGAGATCGATGTAGCGTGCGGCAAAGTCGGCGACGCCCGGAATACGAGCCAGTCCGAATCCCAGAAGCACCACCCCGGTCGTCCACAACACGGCACCAACGATGTTGAACAGGGTGAACACCCGCCGGGGCATCTTGCCGACGCCTGCGGCGACGGGAGCAAAGGTTCGCACAACCGGTACGAACCGGGCGATGGTCACGGCTGCCGGGCCGAAACGGTCAAAGAAGCCCTGCGTCCGGGTGACGCTCGCTCGACTGAACAGGCCGGAGTCACGCCTTTCGAAAATGCGTGGACCGGATATTCGCCCGTTGAGGTAGCCGAGCTGGTCACCCAGCGCGGCCGAGACGGCGACGGCCGGGATCACGATCCAGATCGGCTGGCTGATCACCCCGCTGAGAGTGAGCACGCCGGTGAAGAACAGCAGGGTATCGCCGGGCAGGAAGAACCCGACGAGCAGGCCCGTCTCCACGAACACGATCGCGCACACGACGACGAGGCCCCAGACCCCGGCACCCGCGATCACCGACTGCGGATCCAGAAAACCGGAGGTAGGGAATGCAGTGCTGATCGTGACGTTCATGCTGAAAGGTCCTTCTCTCAAGTTATCTGAAGATGGGCTGGGCAGCCGTTTCGGCGCTGAGTGGTTTAGACAGCGGCCGTCAGCTATGCATCTGAGGTTGAGTGTTCGTGGTGCGGGCGCGACGGGTGAGCACGACCACCAGGACGAGAATGACGGTCAGGAATAGCACGCTGGTTCCTGTGGTCCCGAGTCCGAGGCCGCCGTCGGCGAGGGGCTGAGAGAGCAAGTCACCAGTGGATGCGCCGAGCGGGCGGGTGAGGATGTATGCGATCCAGAAGGCGAGCACGGCGTTCAGGTGGAAGACGAAGTACGCCACGGCGACCAGCGCGATTGCGGCGGCAAAGACGAGCAGCGCGACGAAGAAGCCCAGGTTGAGTCCCTCTGCGACGAGGTCACCCGCCGCAGTGCCCAGGGCGAACGTGAACAACACGGCCAACCAGTAGAACGACTCCCGACGAGTCGTGAAGATCGAGTGGATGGACAGTGTCTTCTCCGAGATTGCCCAGACGGTGAAGGTCGCCGCCAACGCGATGGCGAAGACGACCGTCGTCACCCACAGGGGCACACCGAGACTGTCCGTAAGGTTATCGGTGATCAGAGTTCCGACAACGCTGATGAGCACCACGGCTAGCCAGTAGACCGCGGGGGTATATTTGTGCAGCTTGAACTGCACAATTAGCGCGGCGACCAGCAGGACCGCCATGATGACCGACGTGATCGTTAGGCCCAGGCCCAGGTCAACGTTGAGGAAGTCCGCGGCGGTCTCCCCCACCGTGGTTGCGAGGACCTTGATCACCCAAAAGATGAGGGTGACCTCGGGCACCTTGGTCAGGAGGTTCCGGACGGGCGAGACGGCTGTGGAGCGTGGTGACGTCGTGGACATGTGTTCCTCCTGGGCTGGGGTCGGTACTACCAGCGAACACGGTGGTGTCTAAGACTTCTCACAGAAGCGAGCGCTCCCCGCCCAAGATCGACAGCTACTTGCCAGAGAGTGACGGTCTACTCGGCGGCGAAGGGGCAGGATCAGGCCTGCCTCGAGCGAGGAAGGGTAAGCCTGATCGCGGTGCCCGCGACGGAGCTGTCGACGACGTGCACGGTTCCGCCGTAGCGCACCGCAATTTCGCGCACCAGGGACAGGCCGATACCGAACCCGGTGCGGGCATGTCCGCCACTGTCCACGGCCGCGCCGGAGTGGGCGAACCGATCGAAGATGCGCGCGGGATCGATGCCCTGGATGCCGGGGCCACGATCCCGCACGGTGACCGTCACCATCTTCTTGGTCACGGCGACGCCGACCGTGATGATCGAGCCGCTGGGGGCGAAGCGCACCGCATTGTCCAGTAGGGCGACCACGCACCGGGTGATGCTGGAGGCGGGCACGCGCACCGGCGCAGGCTGGGTCGCATCTATTTCGATGGTGATGTGTTGGTCGACGGCGATGAGTACCAGGGATTGCACGGCGTCGTCGACGGCAGCGACCAGGTCGGTGACGTCCGTGTCGTGCGCGGCGGCGCCGCCGATTTCGGCCGACTCGAGCAGGTCGTTGACGATGTGGATGAGGTCCTTCGCATCACCGCGTAGCTCCGCCACGACCGAGGACGACGGGTCGCCGGCGGGGAGGGTGCGTTGCAGAATTTGCAGGCGGGCGTCAAGCACCGCAAGGGGGGTGCGGAGTTCATGGCTGGCGTCGGCGACAAACGCCCGTTGGAGGCGCAGCACGTCGCCGAGCGGTTCCACGGCGCGGCGAGTGACCAGCCAGCTCAACACCCCCGCCAGAATGATCAATGCCACGCCCAACACCGCGGCGGCCCACAGCAGGTTGACGGCGCTGACCTGCAGGTTGTCGGTGTCGGGCACCGGTTCGAACAGCTCACCGGGCGAGATCTCGGAGAGGATGTAGACGAAGACAGCCACGATGACCACCGCAACAACCGCAGCGCACGCGACCGCGATTCGGGTACCGACGAGGAGGGAAGCGCGACGGACGGCGAGGGTGTCGCTGTCAACGATTCGGTTGGCGCTGTGGGTCATGGTTGTCCCAGGCGGTAGCCCGCACCGCGCACGGTGAGGACGATGTCCGTGTCGGTCTTCCGCCGAAGATAGTGCACGTAGGTATCCACCGTTCCGGCGGTATCCGCAGCGCTGAACACGGTCTGCAGGATCTGCTGGCGGGAGAACGTGCGTTGCGGAGCATCCGCCAATAGCTTAAGTAGCTCGTTCTCCTTAACCGTGAGCAAGATGCGGCCGTCGTACGGGGAATAGATGGTGCGACTGTCGGGATAGTATTCCCACCCGCCCACCAGCAGCGTGCGACCCTCACCGGTGAAGACCCGACGGATGGCGCGGAGCCGGGCGAAGAGTTCGTCAAATTCGAACGGTTTGACCAGGTAGTCGTTGGCACCGATATCGAGCCCGGCCACCTTGTCCCCGGTCGTCCCCAGTGCGGTGAGGAGCAGGATCGGGGTGGTGATAAGTTTTCGGCGGAGCGCTTGAACGATTCCGAGGCCGTCCAGGGTGGGCAGGCGCCGGTCGATGACCATCACCTCGAACTCGCTCGTCAGGCCAGCGGCCAAGCCCTCGCCGCCATCGGCGACCAGCGTGACATCGTAGATTTCTGAGAGCACATCCCGGATCATCGAGCCAAGCTTGGCATCGTCCTCGATCAGCAGCAGCCGGGCGCGAGCGGTGCTCTCAGCGGACATTCCAGACTCCTCCGTGCACGGGTCCGACGTGGAGGTCGGATCGACGTTGGCTCCAGTGTGCCAGTAGTAGCGTCCATGCGGCGTTGACCAGCGCCACGGCGGCAATGGAGTACGCGATCGATGCGACCACATCTGACGGATAGTGCACGCCCAAGTAGACGCGGGATGCTGCCGTGGCGAGCACCACCACGGCACCCGTTACCTTCACATACGGATACAGCCGGTTGCCGGCAGCGACGACGATGACCCCGAGCAGGAAGCTGGCCGCGAAACTGGTGTGTCCGCTGGGATAGCTGAGGCCACCGGGCAGAGTGGAAGTCCACTGAACAGGGCCGACTCCCCCGTTCGCCTCGGTGGGTCGATGCTTGTCTAGGAGCGTGGGTCAGTAGTACCAAACTTTAAAACGCCGGTCGATTTCCCGGGCTTGGGGTGGTGGTCTGGGAAAATTGCTTATGAGCGATTCTGATGGCCTGTTCCCCGCGACGGAACTTGAGCACGTTGACGTGGTCGTGGATGACGGCGTTGAGGCTGGCGGTGGCGTGAACAAGCGGTTTCGGGCTTTCGAGCCGAATGCTGTGATGTTGGTGCCGCCGGATTTGGGTGAGTGGTTGCCGCAGAATCACCTTTCCCGTTTCATCGCGGACATCGTCGAAACTCAGCTGGATCTGAAGAAGTTCTATGCCTCTTACGCGAAGTCGAAGGGGCAGCCGCCGTATGACCCTCGGTTGATGGTCCGGGTGCTCCTTTACGGGTATTGCGTCGGGGTTCGTTCGTCACGCGAGTTGGAGCGGGTGTGCGTGGACGTGGTCGCGTTTCGCTGGTTGGCGGCGCAGCAGGCACCTGATTTTCGTTCCATCGCCCGGTTCCGAAAACGCCACCTCTCCAGTCTGGGAAACGTGTTCTTGCAGGCATTGGAACTCTGCCGCGCGGCCGGAATGGTCTCACTCGGGCAGGTCGCGTTGGACGGCACGAAGGTGCGCGCGAATGCGTCCCGGCGCAAGGCGATGAGTTACGCCCGGTTGACGGAGAAGCAGAAGGTCCTCGCCGACGAGGTGTCTGCACTGCTGGCTGACGCGGACGCGATCGATGACGCGGAGGATGCTCGTTTCGGAAAGGACAAACGCGGTGATGAGTTGCCGCCGGAGCTTGCCCGGCGGGAGTCACGCTTGGTGAAACTGGCCGAAGCGCGCGCTGGCTTGGAGGCCGACGCGGCCGTCCGGGCGCGGAAAGAGGCCGAGAAGAAGGCCCGGGACAAGGGCGACGATGACGACATTGCTGCGCAGAAGGGTGATGATGCGGCGAAGAACGCGGTCGTGAGGCCGAAGGCTCAACGCAACTTCACCGACCCGGATTCACGGATCATGAAGACCGCCGACGGGTCGTTCCACTACGCCTACAACGCACAGGCCATCGTTGATGCCGACCATCAGATCATCGTCGCGACGACGCTGACGAATATTGGCGTGGATGTTGAACAGGTCGTGCCGCTGGTCGAGAAACTCCACGCCACGACCGGCGTCCTGCCCCGGCAGGTCCTGGCGGATGCCGGGTATTGTTCCGCAACAAATCTGGACTACGCGAAGACTGTTGAAGATGGCAGCGACGGCCGGACCGAGTTTTTCATCGCGACCGGCCGGGTCAAGCACGGCGAGCGTGTTCCTGAAGTTCCTCGGGGCCGGATCCCGGCCAATGCGACGCTGCGGGAACGCATGGCGCGGAAGCTCAAGACGAAGAAGGGCCGCGCGGTTTATGCGCGGCGCAAAGCGATCGTGGAGCCCGTGTTCGGTCAGATCCACACTCGGCAGGGCAAGTTTGTGTTGCTGCGCGGGTTGGAGCAAGCAGCGCACGAGTGGTATCTGATCGCGGCCTGCCACAACCTGATGAAGCTGCACACCATGCAAACCAAGGCGCTTCTGGCCACGCCGGCCGCGCTGATAGCTAGCCCGGCAACCTAAAGAGCAGGGCGGAACCGCCCTGACGGGCCGCGGCAACAACCTCGCCTGAACCACCAACGCGACCGTGGCCCTCTTTTCAATCGGCACAACCACAATCCCTGCGCCACAGGCCTTGATTGCCAGGCCAGCACCGCCCAACCCATCCCGAGGCTTGGACCCGTATTTCGCGGCACCAACCGTAAATAGGCGTTACTGACTCACGCTCCTAGGCTGGCGTGCGCAGTACCAAGCGTGATCGAAGGACCACGAAGAGCGCAACGCTACGTCGCCGCCGACCTCATATTCACCGAAATATTCATCACCGTGCTCCTCACCTGGGACCTCATCTCAACGCTGACGCTCGCGCTTGCCGTGGCCGGCCACGAAGACCCCACTGTCATCGTGGCGCTCAATGACCTGCGGCTCGTCCGCGAAAAGCCCTGGCCCAAAGCCTTCATTGCGAATCGCGACACCCGTGGTCAAGACATGTGACGAATCGATCGCGCAGCTTATGCGAGTGTCAGGCCGAGGGTTTCAAACCGGCAAGTCGGAGCACGGCGGAGAGCCCTTCGGGTGTTCCCGGCCACTGTCGCGTGACCGCAGCGCTGCCCGCCCGACGAGTTGCGAATCGCAGAGCGATCGCGACGACGATCGCGTCGTCGGCGTATCCGAGAACGGGTATGAAATCTGGAATAAGGTCGATCGGCGATAACAGGTAGAGCAAGAGAACCGCGAGCCAGATTCGAACCCCGATTGGCACGGTGCGATCGGCTGCGAGGCGTTGGAGGAGTCGGGCGACGTCGGGCGCGAGGCGCAGGAGATCACGAATTGACGCACCGCCAGGATGCCGCCGTTGTTCGAGCCAGAGAACCAGAACGAGCGACAGCCACAGCACCAGCATTCCGCCGAGCACGCTGAAGGCGATTTCCCACCAAGTCGTCATGATCTGGCACCGATTCTGATTGAACTGTCGAGCCAGCCGTTTGGGTTCCCCGAAGCCTCCGCGACGGACCGCGCGAAGGCGAACACGATGACGCCGATGAGGTTCCATCCCAGCGTGATTCGTTCGAGGGATTTCCCTCTCAGAAGGCGCTTCGCTGCATGATCTGTGAACGTCATCTCCGCATTCTCGCAGTCCACGCGCGGATTCGACCGATGACAGCACGGCCGCGGTTGCGATTGCGGTTGCGGTTGCGCAGTAGCAAGGCGCAACGACCGTTCTCCCCGAGCGGCCGCGACGTCTGCTACCGACGGCGCCCCGCCTCACAATCCGAGCACGTTGCTCGCCCCGGCACCATCCACGCAGAAGGATAAACATCGCGTACCCGACCAGCTTCGCCATTGCCGCCTCCAGATGTCTCGCAGCTGTCCCTGCCGACCGGAATCCTACGACCAGGCAAAAACACACGTTGCGAGACACGCCGGCTCTCCCCCGGCGCCGGGCAACGGTTCCCGCATCCCCGCCGCCGCGCGGATGTCCAGTGCGTTTATCTGCGAAATCGCGTAACGCCATTCTGTCTCGTCAAGGTGTCTCGCATCCCACGGCTTTCGAGATTTAACTCTTGTCAGTGTCGGAGGCCCAACCTACACTCGCTGTATCGAATAGACGTTCGATATCGAGGGGTTGGAGACGCAGATGCAGCAGGGCTTTCCGCACCTCCACGTCGCCTCCGCATGCTCCCCGCACTACGGCGTGACCATGCCCGTAGCACTCGTCGCCCAGGGAGCGGCCGCCGGCAGCGACTTTCTCGCCCTCACTAACACGGACGGGCTCTACGACGCCGTGAAGCACGTGCGCGCCTGCCCATCCGCGGGCATTCGGCCGGGCCCGGGCGCCGACCTCGCGGTGCACGATGACGAGCACCGACCCCTTGGCCGGGTGACCGTGCTCGCCCGCGCCGGGCACGGCCGCGGATACGCCGCACTCTGCCGGGCCGTCAGCTCCGCGCACCAGACCGGCCGAATGCCGAGCATCGACCGACGCCAGCTCGCCACCTGGGCCGAGGGCCACACCCTCACCGTGCTGCTCTGCCCGCTCTCTGACGTCCCCCTCGCGGTCGAACGCCGAGACAGCCTTGACGCCACCGCCGCACTGGGCGCCTGGCTCCGTGTCATGCCGATCGGCTCGGTCACCCTCGAGGTCGCCTGCCATCTCGCGCCGACCGGCCAGCGAGGTTCGGTGGCCGCAGCCACACGGATGCTGGGCCTTTCGGAGGACACCGGAACCACCGCCATCCTCTCTAATGCTGTGCGCTACGGCGAGCCCGAAGACGCGGCCACCGCGGATCTCGCCGACGCGACCCGCCTGCTCAGAGCGCTGGCCCAACTGACCGAACCGCAGGCGAACGGGCAGGCCTGGCTGAAAGACAGCGTCCACATGCGCCGGGTCGCGCGGATGGTCGTCGACGCCGGCGCCCGCAATCCCGGCGCCCTCGACCTGCTGTTTCGCACCACCCAGGAACTCGCGGACCGGTGCGCCCTGGACCCGGCCGAAGATCTCGGGCTCGGCACGCCACGGATGCCCGAGGCCTCCATCATCGATGTGGTCGGCGACCCCGTCGCCGAGCTCTGGCGCCGAGCTCTGGCGCCGAGCTCGGCACGGCATCGACGACCGCTACGCCGGCACCACCCTCATCGACGCCGCCCCACCGAGCTGGCCCATAAGATGGAAACCGTCGAGCACCTCGCGTTCGCCGCGTACTTCTTGACCGTCGCCCGCGTCACCTACCTGATCCGCGGCATGGGCGTGCGCGTGCAGGCCCGCGGCTCCGGAGTCGGCTCCGCGCTGAAATATGCCCTGCGCACCTCGTCGGTCGAACCCATCGAAAACGGCCTGATCTGGGAGCGCTTCCTCTCCCCCGAACGTCAAACCCTTCCCGACATCGACCTCTTGACGTCGAGTTCGCCCGGCGCCACGACATCTACCGCGAAGTGTTCCAGACTTTCGGCGCCGACCGCGTCTCGCTCATGTCGATGACCAACGCCTACCGCGGCCGCGGCGCAGTGCGGGACGCCGGCCTCGCGCTCGGCATGCCCGAAGAGCAGGTCGCGGCGATCGCCAAGCAGATGTGGCGCTTCAACGCCCGCGACTTCCGCCAGGCCGTCGAGGAGAAACCCGAACTCGCGGAACTCGCCGCGCAAGTGCGGGAGTCCCCGCAGCTGGACCAGCTGGTGCACCTGACCGAAAAGCTGGACCGGCTCCCCCGCCACATCAGCGTGCACCCCTGCGGCGTCATCCTCTCCGACGCGTCGCTCCTTGACCGCACCCCGGTGCAACGCTCCGGGATGGGACTGCCGATATCGCAGTTCGACAAGCACGACATGGACCCGATGGGCCTGATCAAACTCGACATCCTCGGCGTGCGCATGCACAGGCCATGGCCCACGCCATCCAAGAGCACCGGAAACTCAACGGCGAAACCATCGACCACGACCGAATCCCCCTCGAAGACGAACCCACCTACGAGATGCTGCGCACCACGCGCACCCTGGGCGTCTTCCAGCTCGAATCCCCCGGCCAAATGGAACTGATCGGCAAACTCCAACCCGAAACGTTCAACGACCTGACCGTGGAAATCAGCCTGTTCCGCCCCGGCCCCATTCAAGCCAACATGCCCCTGCAATACCTCAAAGCCCGCCACGGCGAAACCATCGCCGACCACATGCACCCCCGTTTCAAACCGTTCCTCGCCGAAACCAACGGCGTCGTCGTCTTCCACGAACAGGTCATGCGACTCTTCGACGAACTCACCGGCAGCGGCATGGGAAAAGCGGATGTCTTCCGTCGGCACCTCGGAAAATTCGCCGACCTCGCCGACATCGAGACGTACGTTCGTGAGCAGGCAGCCACCCGCGGGTTCACGGCATCCGTCATCGACCGGGCCTGGAAAGTGCTGTCGGGTTTTGGCAGTTTCGGCTTCGCCAAAGCCCACGGCGCGGCGTTTGCCCGCACCACGTATGAGAGCGCCTGGCTGAAAAGGCACCACCCGGCGACGTTCTTCGCCGGGCTGCTCACCCACGACCCCGGCACGTGGCCCAAAGACCTGATCGTCGCCATAGCCCGCAACCTCGGCGTGCCCATCCTCGGCCTCGACGTTCAACCATCGGCTTTGGACTACCGGGTCGAGCAGTTGGGTGATGGCCGGCTGGGCATCCGTCTTGCCTTGCCCGAGCTCGCCGGCTCGAGCTCGGTGGAGCGCCACCGGATCGCGGAGCACCAACCGTTCTCGTCTTTGCAGGACTTTCGCGACCGGGTGCGGCCGCGCCGGCGCACGTTCGAAGCCCTCGCCCGGGTTGGGGCCCTGGACTCGCTCATCGGCTACGACCGTGGCCGGCGCGGCGACCTGCTCGCGCACATCCAGGGTCTTGGTGGCCGCGCTCTGCCCGTCGCAGCCGACCAACTCGCCTTCGACATCGAGCTGCCCCTGCCCGACTCCGACCGCTCGGCCACCGCCCTCGACCTGCGCGGCATCAGCCAAACGGATGTCGAACACGCGTCAGGTAACCGCTAGGGAGCCGCTGCTGACGCGATGGATCGTTCGATCACGTTTGAGCCCACGATCAAAGACACTCGCTGTGCGGAGGTTTCGCCGGTCTAACCCGCGGTTGAGAAAAGGCAAAGGCCAACCCCGTTGGAGCCTGCAGGGACTAGCCGTGGCCCACGGTCAGGCGTTGCGGGCTATTTCCGCCGCAAGGTCATGGAGCTGGCGCGCGAGGTCGGCGGCCTGCGCGGCGAGCTCTGCGCGGCCGGGCTTCTCCCCGGCGGCCGGGGCGGGTTCGGGCGCCGGAACGGGCGCCGGCTCACCAGATCGGCCCGCTCGTTGGCCCGCACCAGGTTCGTCAGTGCCGACCACGTCGAGGTCGAAAACCACCCGATCGGCGCGATGCCAGGTGGAGAACATCTCGATGGGAACTCCGTTCTCATCGAGGCTCGTACCCTCGAGCAGCAGCAGCGGCTCTCCCACGCTGATCTGCAACAATTCGGCGAGGGCCTTTGTGGCCGCCACCGCACGCACCTGACGGCGCCCGGACACGATCGACACGCCCAGGCGAGAGCGCAAAACGGCGTGCAGGGACGCATCCGTGAGTTCGGCCCTTGTCAGGTTCGCACCTAACGCCCGCGGCACCCAGGTGTGGATGACGGCAAGCGGCCCGCTCCCGGCGGATCGCAGGCGACGGATGCCCACAACCTCGGCCCCGCCCAGGGCAGCCGATGCAGCGGCGTTTTCCTCAGGACCGAGCGCAAGCACGGCCGTGAATACATCGGCGCCCTCCGCCGAAATCTGCGCGGATAGTCCCGACATGCGCTGCACCAGCCGATGGTGCTCCCCCCGCGGAGACACCACGCTGCCGCGACCGCGTCCGCGCTGCACCAGCCCCTGCGCGCTGAGCGCGGCGAGCGCCTGCCGAACAACAGACCGAGAAACGGAGAATCGCTCCTGCAGCTCCGCCTCGGTCGGCAGCTGCGACCCGGGAGGCAACGCACCACTGAGGATATGCGAGCGGACGACCGCCCCCACCTGGCTGTGCAACGGGGTACCGTTCGCGGAATCTACTGAACCGGCGGGAACCTCATCTAGCCACATCGTTCCATCGTAAGCCGGGGTGCGCCCGGAGCCGAGCGGCCTACCGGGCGCCGCCTCGGCATCCGCTGGCCCGATCATCACGATCAGGCAGCCTGCGCGGTCTTCCAGACGTGGTCCCACCCCGGCGCGAGCTCTGCGGCGCGCTCAAGCGACAGCACCAGGCTGGCCTCGCGGGCGATGCCCTTGCCCGCGATGTCAAACGCGGTGCCGTGGTCGACCGAGACGCGCACGACGGGCAGTCCCACCGTGATATTCACACCGTCATCACCGTAAACGGCTTTGAACGGCGCGTGACCCTGGTCGTGGTAGCAAACCACCGCGAGGTTGTACTTGCCGCGAACAGCCGCCGGAATGAGCGCATCGCCAGGCAGTGGGCCCTCGACGTTCAGTCCGCGGGCCCGAGCCATTGCCACGGCCGGTGCCAGGATGTCGGCATCTTCGTCGCCGAAGAGACGGTTCTCCCCTGCATGCGGGTTCAGGCCGGCAAGACCGATGATTTCGTCCGGCTTGCCCATGGACTTTGCGAATGCCCCGGCCAATTCGAGCACGCTGAGGGTGCGCTCCACCGTGATGTTTTCGATCGCCTGGCGCATGGACACGTGCGTGGTGAGGTGGAAGAAATACAGGTCTCCGGCCGAGAGCACCAGGGAAAAGTTCTTCACGCCGAATTCGTGGGCGAGCAGTTCGGTGTGTCCGGGCCAGTTGTGGCCGCCCTCGTGCATGGCCGCCTTGTTCAGCGGGGCGGTCACGATTCCCTGCACCTCGCCGGCCCGGGCGAGCCGGCAGGCCTCCACCACGAATCGGTAGGAGGCGTCGCCGGCGGCGGCGCTCAGCACGCCCTGTTGCACGTTTTCCAACGAGGGTCCGGTCTGCAACAACTCGATCGTTCCCGGCACGTTGCGGGCCTCGGCGACGGTCTTGATCACTCGAATGGCCGCCGGGTCGCCGCCCACGTTGAGCACGCCCCGGCGCATCGCCGCCTCGTCGCCGATCACGACCGGGATGCACCGGGTGCGAACATCATCGTGGCCGAGGAGCGACTTGGCGGTGATTTCGGGACCGATTCCGGCCACGTCTCCGATGGTGACGGCAAGGATGGGAAGGGTCATGGCTGTACTCCTGTGTTCGGGTCGACTGGGGGGCTGAGCACGTGGTCAGCCAGAAGTTCGGGAAGAATATCGGAAATCGATGCGGCGGCGCCGAAGCCGCCGGCTTTGGTGACCACAGTGAGGCCATCGGCCAGTCCACCTTCGATCAGGCCCACCGGGATACCCTCCCGGATCGCATCCGTCACCATGATGGCGCTGGCCGCAAACCGGTCCAGCACGGCCCGGGCGCCCTCGCCGCCCATGAGCACGACGGCGCCCACGGGCCGGTGGGCGAACACTGCGGCCGTGATGATCGCCAGCCCCTCGGCGATGACGACGGCCGCCGTCGCGGTTGACGTCGGTGCTGGCGTCGGTCTCGGCGTGCTTCCGGCGTCGACAGCGGATGCCGCGGGCCGCTCGGACGGCGTCGCCACGATCACGACCGCGGGAAGATCCGGCGCAGAGGCCAGTTCCGCGGCGATCCATTCACCGATCGCACCGGGCGTGAGCAGCACGGCGAGGCTGGGTGCAAACGTGCGCACGTGCTCGGTCGACGTGTTCTCGACCAGATGGTCGTACTGGGATCGGGACATATCGTGCAGGGAGCTGACGACGACAATCACTCGTTCCGCCTGCTGACGCGGCTGCGCAACCGCCACGGCGAGGTCGGGACGCCACACCTGCGAGAGGGCCACGGCGAGCCCGGCGCTGCCTGCCGGTACGACCTCGGCGCCGAGCACGGCGACGGCTTCGGCAAGAGCCAGCAGGTCGGCATCCGTCTGGGCATCGACGGTGATCACGCGCGTCAGATTCTGCCCGGCGGCGCGAAGCTGTTCGGCGTGATCTGCCGCGCTGCCCGCGTCGAGGGTGACGTGCACGCTTCCGGGCACCAACTCACGCAGCAGATTGGTGGTGACGGGAGTCACGGGATCGATACCGATCGCCGTCGTCTCCACCCCTTTGCCGTTGACAAGCACCCGACCGTTCAGCACTGTGCGTCCCATCGCCGGGTAGGCCGGGCAGGCCACGGCGAAGGCCCCGGGGTGCCGGAGTTGCCAGGTCTTCAGCGCACCCACAATCTGCGCGTGAGCCGAACCGCGCATGGTCGAATCGATCTTCAGCAGGAGCCGATTCACCCCGCCTGCGGCGAGAGCCTCCACGGCGTCCGCGGTACTGCGGCAGGCCAGCGGCGCGGGCTGCGCGCGGGCGTCGGACACCACGGCGATCACGGCGCCGTGACGAAGAACCTGGCTGTCGGGCGGCGTCAATGCCAACCGGGTGTGCCATCCGTCCCGGGCAAACTGCACCGCGGAGTCGCCGCCGCCGGTGAGGTCATCGGCCACGATCCCGACCGAGATGTGGTGAGCATCGCGGCGGTTCGCTGAGACGTCAAGCGAGTGCCGGTCTCCTGTGCTGTCGTCGGTGGCGCCCCTCGATGGCACGGAGTCAGTCATGGTCACGAATGCTCGACCGTGCGGGCGGGCACGTTGTCGCCCGTGGATTCGGATTCGGATTCGGGTGCCCTGGCGGCGAGGCCACCTTCGCGCTTGAGCACCCAGGTAGCCAGCAGCGGCGCGAACACCGCGGTGACGAGCACGGCGGAAGCGACCTGGGCGGTGGCGACCTCAACGTAGGGAGCGAACGTGGGGTCGGCGAGGGCGATGATGGCCGGCGTGGCGATGGCATTGCCGGCCGTGGTGGCCGACGCAATGCCGATACCGGACTTGTTGCCGCGACGGAGGATGAACCTGTAGCCGAGGTAGGCGAGCAGTCCGGTGAACAGGGTGGCGACGACGCCCACGACAATGCCGGAGAGCCCGCCAGAGAGCACATTCTGCAGGTTGATGCCGGTACCGAGGGCGAAGGCGAAGAACGGAATGATCATGTTGGGGATCGGGCGCATCACCTCGGTCCACTTCTGGTCGAGGTTACCCACGATAATGCCGATCAACAGCGGAATGACGGCGGCCAGCAGCAGCTGGAACGGGATATTGGCCAGGCCGGCGACGCCGAGGAAGAGCATCGAAAAGAAGGGACCGTCGTTGATGGCGGAAGCCATGTAGGCGCCGCGATCCCGGGCATCCCCGTACCGACCGGTGAAGGCGAGCCACAGTCCGCCGTTGCTGTTGTCCATGGTCACCAGCAGAGCCAGGATCGAGACGCCCAAGATTCCGTCGAGTCCAACAACCTGGGCGAGCAGCACCACGACAGTGGCCGGGAGAATCGACTTGCACAGCAGCAGCACGCCCGATGTGGCGAGTACCGGCCCGGACGTCTTGAGGGTGATCTGCATGCCGGTCGCGAAGATCAGCAGGCCGATCAGGGGAAGAGCGCTGGCCTGGAACAACGCCGTGGTGAAGTTACCCATGGTGAGGAAGCCGGGAAAGAACGTGCCGACGACGGAACCCAGAATGAGCGGGATGAGCATGAGTCCGCCGGGAATGCGGTTCATGCCGTCAAACAGGGGCACTCGGCTGGCGATTCTGGATTCGGCTACCATGGCGAATCTCCTTAGTTAGGGGCAACGATGCCCATCGATGATGCGAAGTCACATTCAGTACACACAAGATGTGTACGTACACAATGTACCTACTCTATCTGGTGAGGGTGCCCTGTCAAGGATGAATGAAGTCCGTACACCGAAACGGGCCCGTCACCGGAAGGATGTTCCAGTGACGACCCCGTCGGGCACAGCGTGTGTTCGACCGGTACGGCCGATCAGCTCCAGAGCGCCGCGCGCACCACCGCGAGTTCAGCACGAGCCGCAAGCGCCTCCTGCATCGTGACCGCCCGGAATCGGGTGGCCGTGCCCGGCGCGCTGCGAGCGAGCAGGTCCATGTCGGCACTGATCACCGTGGCCACCATGGCATAGCCGCCTCCCGAGACGGCATCCCGGTGCAGCACGATGGGCTCCTTGCCGCCGGGGATCTGGATGGATCCCACCGCATACCCGGCATCGACGATGTTCGACGGGTCGGATCCGGCGCCGAACGGCTGCTCACGCGGCTTCCATTCCACGTCTGGTCCGGAATAGCGCAGCCCCATCCGGTCGGCAACCGGCGTGAGCTTCCAGGTGGCCGAGAGGAAGGTCTCGAGCCCCGCCGTGGTGAGGCGGTGATCGTAGAGGCCCACCATCACCCGCACGTCGAGCTCCTTCGGGTACACCGGACGCAGCTGGGGAGCGATCACAACCCGACGTGCGCCCGTGACCGGAACTCCCACCGGAAGCCGGTCCCCCGCTCGCAGCGCCCGGCCCTCGAAACCGCCGACCGCGCCCAGCACGTAGGTGCAGCGGCTGCCGAGTACGACGGGCACATCGACGCCGCCGGCAACCGCCACGTAGTAGCGGGTTCCGCCCTTGATGATGCCGAACGACAGCACGTCATCGGCGGCCAGTTCGAGGCGGGCGTACTGCTCGCGCAGCTCGCCGTTCACGAACACGTCCACCGGGGCCCCCGTCACGACCACGACCGCCGGCTCCGATGTTCGCAGCTTCGGCCCGAGATAGGTGCACTCGAGCACCGCCTCCTGCGCAGTGTTGCCCGCCACGGCGTTGGCCATCTCAGCGGCGAGCTGGTCCATTGATCCGCCCTGCGGAATGCCCACGCTGTAGTAGCCGGAGCGCCCGGCGTCCTGCACGGTGGTGGAGAGTCCGGGTTCCAGAATGTCAAACGCCATCGAGGGCCTCCAAGATGTGTCGGTTGTGGGCGACCGGATCGGCGAGTGCCTGTTGCAGGTCGAAGACGACGGATGCCTGCCGATACACGTAGGTTCCGGCCTCCACTTCGATCTGGATCCGCTCGTATTCCGCCTCGTCGATCGGCTTGAATTTCACGATGTCGCCCGGCTTAAAGAACACCATGAAGTCGGCGAAGTCGGTGAGCTTCTGGTGCGGGTCGAAGATGGGCGCGGCCGCGATGCCGAACATTTGGTAGCCGCCGGCGCCGCGCACGGAGTAGATGCACGCAAAGCAGCCGCCGTGGCCCACGGTGAGCGCGGGCGTGTCGGTGCGAGGGCTCAAGTATTTGGGGACCTCGAGCTGTTCAGGCTGCGGCACGATCTGGAACATGAACGGCAGGCCGGCCACGAACCCCACCATGGAGACCAGCCACGGCGACGAATGGTGGCGTTCGATGAATTCGGCCGCCGACGCCAGGTTGTTCTCCTCGGCCGCGAAGTCGAGGTCGTTGCCGTCGGGTCGCTGGTGCCCCTTGCGGAACCGCGCGCCGGTTGCCCCGGTGTACGGGTCGTCGTACCAGACGGGCACCTCCACGACCCGGGTGGCGAGGGTGGGGTGGGACAGGCCTTCCACCGCGCGCTCGATACGGCGCATCCGCTCTTCCAGCTGGGCATGGGGCAGAACGTCGGGATCGAAGCGGATGAGCAGGCTCGCGTTGGCGGGACAGATGTCGATCACACCGTCCACCTCTTCCGCCGTGAGGTGTCCGGCCATGGCGTTCGCCGTGAAGTTCGCTGCGAGGCTCATGGCCTCATCGATTTCCACGAACAGGAATTCGTCGCCGCCCCAGGTGTAGCGAGCGGGGTTCGTGAGGGTGACGGTGTCGCTCATACGAGCGCCCCCAACAGCTCGGGGGTCGTTTCGATGAAGGTGGAATGGTGATCGACCGTGAGCAGCTCGGGCCTCTCGAGCAGCGCGGCGAGGAGGGGAAGCGTGGTCTTCACGCCGTCGATCGCCACCTCGCCGAGGGCGCGTGCCGACCGGGCCACGCACTGCTCCCGCGTGGAATCCCAGACCACGAGCTTGGCCAGCAGCGAGTCGTAGTACGGCGCCACCGTCGAGCCGGTCACAACGCCGGAGTCAACCCGCACGCCCGGTCCACCGGGCCAATCCACTCGGGCCAGGGTGCCCGGGCTCGGCAGAAAGCCGTTCGCCGGGTCCTCCGCGTTGATACGGAATTCGAACGCGTGCCCGCGAAATTTCACCTGCTCCTGGCTGAGACGCAGCCGACCGCCGGCGGCAACGAGCAGCTGCTCCCGCACCAGGTCGAGTCCGGTGATCATCTCCGTCACCGGATGCTCCACCTGCAGGCGCGTGTTCATCTCGATGAACGCCGCCTCCTGCGTCTCGGGGTCGTAGAGGAATTCCACCGTGCCGAGGCCGCGGTAGTTGCATTGACGTGCAAGCTCCACCGAAGAGGCACGGATGCGTTCGCGCACCTCATCGGGCAGCCGGGGCGCCGGGGCCTCTTCTACGATCTTCTGCTGGCGACGCTGCATTGAGCAGTCCCGATCACCGAGGTGAATCACGTTCTCGCCGTCGCCGAGCACCTGCACCTCAACGTGGCGGGCGCGCGCCACGAACCGTTCGAGGTACACGTCGGCACTGCCGAACGCGGCGAGCGCCTCGGCCTGGGCCACCTCAACGGTCGACGCAAGATCCTCGGCCGCCTGCACGAGACGGATGCCGCGACCGCCGCCGCCGGCTGAGGCCTTGACCACGAGGGGGTAGCCAATGGCCGCCGCCTCCACGAGCAGGTCGTCACCGGGGGTCACGGTTCCCCGGCTGCCACGCAGGGTGGGCACGCCGGCGTCGTCGGCCGCGCGGCGAGCGCGGGCCTTGTTGCCCATCATCTCGATGGACTCCGGCGACGGGCCGACCCAGAGCAGGCCGGCATCCGTCACCGCGCGGGCGAAGTCGGCATTCTCGGACAGGAAGCCGTACCCGGGGTGGAGGACGTCACATCCGCTGTCGATGGCGGCCTGCAGCACGGCCTGCTGATTGAGGTAGCTCTTTCCGGCCGAGGCCGGACCGATGATGACGAACTCGTCGGCCAGCGTGGCCGCGTAGGAACCGGCATCGGGAGCACTCGCCCCCACCACGGTGCGAACACCAAGTTCGCGGGCGGCACGGATGACTCGAACGGCGATCTCGCCGCGGTTGGCGATGAAGAGTTTCTGCATGCTCAAGCCTCCGTGATGGTGGCGATCACGTCACCGGGGTCGACCGTTCCGGTGTCGTCGACGCTGAAACTCACCAGAGTGCCGGCGACATCGCTGCGCACCTCGGAGAACTGCTTCATGATCTCGACCATGCCGAGGGTCTGGCCCACGGTGATGATGTCACCGGGAACGGCAAAGGCCGGCTTGTCCGGGCTGGGGCTGCGGTAGAAGATGCCGGGGAGGGGGGAAAGAATGTCGGCCACGAGTGGTCCTTTCGAGGTGCGGGATCAGGAGAGGGAAGTGAGGGTGTCGCGCACGGCGGCCGCGACGGCAACGGAGTTGGGGGCATCGGAGTGCACACAGATGCTGTCGAACTCGAAGGTGAGGAGAGTGCCGTCAACCGCTTCGACCACGCCGTCGGTGAGCGCACGGCGCACACGTTCAGCAGCCGCGGCCGGATCGGTCGGCTCCGGCCGACGCTGGATGAGCAGTTCGCCGGCGGGCCCGTAGTTGAGGTCCACATAGAGTTCGCTCACGAACTCGACGCCGCGCTCGCGGCACACCGCTTCATGCTGGGTGCCGGCGAGGCCGTAGAAGGGAACCCCGTAGAGCAACGCCACATTCGCCGCCGCATGCATGAGCTCGGCGTCGCGGGACAGCATGCCGTAGAGCGAGCCGTGCGGTTTGAGGTGATTGAGCTTCAGACCGAACCGGCGCAAAGAGCCGGTGAGCGCCCCCACCTGGTAGAGGATGAGGTTTTCGACCTCGTTGGGAGTGAGTTTCATCTCACGGCGACCGAATCCCACGAGGTCGGGAAGGCCCGGATGCGCGCCCACGGCGAGTCCGTGCTCGGCGGCGGCCTCCACGGTAGCCACCAGGGTGTCGGGATCTCCGGAGTGGAAGCCGCAGGCCACGTTGGCCACGTCGACGCTCGTCATGAGCTGGAGGTCGTTGCCGAACGAGTGCAGTCCGAGCGATTCCCCCAGGTCGGAATTGATGGTGACCGTGCGGGTCGGCGTGCGGATGGGGAGGTTCGTCATATCAGGAGCCGATCGTGTTGTTCGAGGGATAACTCTGGAGCAGTCGGTGCCGTGCCAGCCTAAGGCCGACATCCGTGACCTGCGCCGCGAGGGAGCCCGGTTCGTCGGTGACGGCCCGCGCCTCCAACTGCTGAAGGAGCCGGGGCAGACCTCCTGCGAGCACGGCCGTCCAGATGTCTGCCACGGTATGGCAGAGCGTGGTCGCCCCGGTGGGACCGGTCACGGTCCACCCCCCAGCCAGCGCTGTCGTTCGGGGCGTGCCCGGGACCCCTGTCGTGAGGGAATTCACGGTGTGGGCCACGAGCATCCGCTTTCTGAGCGTCTGTTCGTCGCCCATGACCGGGTCGGGGTAAACGGTTGAGCCGCAGGCTCCGCACATTGTGTGATCCTTCGTTGCTGGTGGGGTTCTACTGCATGACGTCGCCGGAATTGGGTCCCAGCGTCTGGCCAACAAAGAGGTTGCCGCCGGGTTCACTCGCCAGGAGCACCGCCGTAGGAGCGACCTCCTCCGGCTGGCCGAATCTGCCCAGCGGCAGTTCGGCCCGCTTGGCGATCTTCCAGTCTTCGGAGATGCCGTCCACGAGCGGCGTCTCGATCGGGCCCGGTGCGATGCTGTTCACGAGCACGTTGTCGCCTGCCACTTCGAGCGCGAGGGACTTGGTGAGGGCCACGACTCCGGCCTTGGCCGCCGCGTAGTGACTGAGCCCGGTTCCGCCCTTCGTGGCCAGCTGGGAGGCGATGTTGATGATGCGGCCCCATTTCTGTTCGCGCATCTCCCCCACCACCTCTCGGCAGCACAGGAACACACCGGTGAGGTCCACCGACAGCGTTTCGTTCCACATGGCGAGCGTCATGTTCTGCAGCGGCGACTCGGTGAGCAGCCCGGCGCTGTTCACCAGCACGTCGATCGTGCCCAGCCGGGCGCGTGCCTCGGCGAAAGCGACCCGCACGCTGTCCTCCTTGGACACGTCGACGCGGATCACCTCCGCGCCGGTGCCGGAGCGATCCAGCACGATCACCCGGTCGCCGTTGGCGCGGAAGGCATCGGCGATTGCGGCTCCGATTCCGCTGTTGCCGCCGGTGACGACGACCCCACGGCCGTCCGTCGCGCGATGACGCTGCTTCCGCTCGATCATGTCTTGTCCTTTTCCTGCTTGTTTTAGTGCGCGTGTTGATGAGCGCGTGTGTGGTTCTTACGCGCGCATCTTCACGGTGAGTCCGCCGTCGACGATGATCGACTGCCCGGTGACGTACCCGGCATCCGCCGAGGTGAGGAACGAGATCACGCTCGCCACCTCGGCCGCGGTGCCGACTCGACCCCAGGGAATGTCTCCACCCGCGCGGGTGAGGCCGTCCGGGCCCAGCGAATTCACCGGGTCGAGCGACTGAGGGGTCTCGATCAGACCGGGAATCACCGCGTTGGCGCGGATGCCCTGGGGTCCGAGCTCCACGGCCACGCTGCGGATGAGGCCGAGAACACCGGCCTTCGCCGCGGCATAGTGCGCGTGCCCTTCCCAGCCGTACACGGCACCGGCGATGGACGAAACAGCCACCATCGATCCCCCCGCGCTCATGCGTTCGGCCCCGGCGCGCAGCGTGCGCAGCACCCCGGTGAGGTCCACGTCGAGCATGTCGGTCCAGCGCGTATCGGTCATCTCGCTGAGGGGCGAGTTTCGCAGGATCCCCGCGTTGGCCACGGCGTAGTCGAGGCGGCCATACTCCGTGATCGCCCGCTGGGCGAAGGCGTCGACGGATGCCGTGCTGCGCACGTCCACCTCGTGGACGACGGCTTGGCCACCGGCATCGGTCACCAGAGCCAAGGTCTCTTCCGGATCGTGCGGGTCTCCGGGAAAGGTCCCGATGATGCTGCGCACGCCCCGCCCGGCGTAATGAACGGCGAGCGCTCGGCCGATACCGCTCGCCGCCCCGGTGATGATGGCTACCGAAGCGTCAGACAAGCTCGGACTCCAACCGGCCTTCCGGCTCGACGGCAAGGGTGACCTCGGCCATCGGCTTGGCAGCGAACATGAGCAGACCCGAGATGAGGGTGCCGAGCGCTCCCACCCACAGGGCGGCGGTTCCGGTGTTGGCGCCTGCCGCGACAGCGGTGAACAGGGCGCCACCGATGACAATTCCGGGCTGGCTCATTGCGCCGATGAACGCCGTGCCCGTGGCCCGGCAGCTCACCGGGTAGCACTCCGCCATGAAGTACTGAATAGCCGCGTACGGGCCAACGAGGAAGAAGAGGCCGGCGCCGAAGCTGGCCACAATGGTGACCGGGTTGTCGGCGAGAGGACTCAACATGATGGTGAAGGCGACCGAGGCGAGGATCCAGCCGGTGATGATGGTTCGCTTGCGACCGATCTTGTCGCCGAGCCAGCCGTGGAACACGTAGCCGAAGTAGGCAAGCGCGTTGATGATGATCAGCATCCAGAAGGCGTCGGAGAGTTCTACGCCCTTGGCGTTTTTCAGCACGGAGCTGCCCAGGATGCTGAAGATCATGATGCCCATGAAGTTAAAGATCCAGGCGAGCGAGAAGACGATGGTATTGCGGCGCAGGTTGGGAGCCCAGATGAGCTTGAGCGGTGCGGTAGAGGAGTGCTCCACGCCGTAGGACCCGGCGAGCAGGTGGGCTTCCTCGGTGCGTCCGGCCTTGTCGAGGCGGGCTAGTTCGCTGTGCAGCTCGAACTGCGGGGTTTCCTTGAGCTTGCGGGCGATGACCCACACGATCAGGATGGCGGGAATCGTGGCCATCACGTAGAGCGCGCGCCAGCCGAGGGTGGGCAGGAATGCAAGGGCGAGTGCACTCGCGAGCAGGAATCCGAGCGGCCAGCCACCCTGGATGAAGGAGTAGCTGAAGCCGGGGCGCTTCTTCTTCTTTTCGTCTTCGGTGACCTGGTACACCTCGTTCATGTAGGTGGCGTTGACGGCCTGCTCCGAGAAGCCGAGGCCGCCGAAGGAGCGCACGATCACCAGCAGGAAGCTGCTGAAGAATGCCATGCCCACGGGGATGATGGCGGTCAGGCCGGAGACGATGGCGGTGCCGCCCACGGTCACCATCATGCCCTTGCGTCGGCCGAGACGGTCGATGACCGGACCGATCCCGAAGCAGACGATCGCCGTTCCCACGGCGATCCAGGTGTTGACCGCGTAGGCTTCCGGCGCGGTCCAGCCGAATGATTCCTGCATGGCGGGCAGCAGCGTTCCGAAGAGTCCGTAGTCAAAGACCGCCACTGTCCATGCCAACAGCGCCAATATGGTGGCGGTGCGAGTCTGTTTCACGGTGAACGACGGGAAGCGACGCTTCTCGTTGGGGGCGGGGACCGTCAGATCGAGGGTGGGGGGTTTCTTCAGTTTCATGCGGAGGTGACCTTTCTCGGGGAACGTGCGAGGAATGAATCGGCAATCTGGTCGAAGGTGTTCCAGCTGACGCCTTCGTAGGAGTTGAAGTGCTCAATCAGGCGCTCGAGCATGAGCAGCACCTGCGGGCGTCCGGAGACGTCGGGGTGGATGGTCATGGTGAAGACCGCCTGGTCCATTTCGCGGTAGACCCAGTCGAACTGGTCTTTCCACATCTGCTCGATGTCGCGGGGGTTCACGAAACCGTGCGAGTTCGGTGAGGCCTTGATGAACATCATCGGCGGCAGGTCATCGAGGTACCAGTTGGCCGGAATCTCTACCAGGTCGGTCTCCGTGCCGCGGATGAGAGGTTCCATCCAGGTCTGGGCGTCCTTGGCGTAGTCGATCTTCTTCCAGCTGTCGCCGACCCGCACGTAGTAGGGCTCGAAGTCCTTGTGCATGAGCGAGTGGTCGTACTTGATGCCACGCTCCAGCAGGATCTCGTTGGTCACAGAGGAGAACTCCCACCACGGCGCGACGTATCCCGTGGGACGCTTGCCCGAAACGCTCTCGATGAGGTCAATCGAGCGGTCGAGGATGGAGGTTTCCTGTTCCCGCGTCATGGCGATCGGGTTCTCGTGGGAGTACCCGTGCACGCCGATTTCGTGGCCGGCGGCCACGATCATCTTCGTGAGTTCGGGGAAGGTCTCGATCGAGTGTCCCGGTACGAACCAGGTCGCCGGCAGGTCGTACTTGTCGAACAGACGGATGAGCCGGGGTCCCCCGACCTCGCCGCTGAACATGCCTCGGGAGATGTCGCACGGGGAATCCTCACCGCCGTAGGAACCGAGCATGCCGGCAACGGCGTCGACGTCGACTCCGAATGCGATCTGGATGTCTTTCTTCATGAATGTGCCTTTCGCGTGGGGAAAACGAGCTGAAAAGTAAAAGGGGAACCCTACTGGGCGCCGTGGCTGCGCAGGGCACCGTAACGGGCGAAAGCCTGTGCCACGGCGGCGGCGTCTCGTCCGAGGTGAAGCAGCAGACTCAGCAGGATCATGGACTGTGAGGGCCGCAGCAGGCCCGACGGGATCGCTCCCGCCGAAACCAGGTCCCGTCCGCCGCCCGCGCCGTACACGGGAACGACCGGGCCGGCGCTCACACGAGTGCTGATCACGACGACCGTGCCGCTCTTCGTCGCTTCGGCGACTGCTTGGCACAGGGCGTGGTTGGCGTTGCCGCTGCCCGTCGCCTGCAACACGATGCCACGCGCCCCGGCGGCAACGGATGCCCTGAGCAGGGTGCCGTCTGCCCCCGGGTATGCCGAGACCACGTCGACCCGATGGGACTCGTCGCTCGCGACGACGGGCAGCGGCAGCGGCGGGAAACGCTCTTCGCGGGAGCTGATGGTGACGCGGCCGGCCGCGGTGACGAGCCCGACCCGACCGAAATCCGGGTTGGCGAACGCATCGAGGGCGAATGTCTGGGCTTTGCGCACGCCCTGGATGGGGAAGATCTCTCCCGCAAACGCGATGAGCACTCCGTGGCCGGCCGCTTCGGGCGCCCCGGCGACCGCGATGGCCTTCGCAAGGTTCCCGGGCCCGTCGGGTTCCACGGCATCGGCGGACTTCTGCGCGCCGGTGAAGACCACCGGGCTCACGCTGTCGTGGATGAGGTCCGCCAGATAGGCCGTCTCCTCCATGGTGTCGGTGCCGTGCGTGACAACGATGCCGCGTACCGTCGGATCGGCCAGCGCAGTCGCGATCTGAGCACAGATCGTGGTCATGTCGGCGAAGGTCAGCAGGTAGGACCCCTCGCAGGCCACGTCGACGACCCGCACGGGATAGCCGGGATCGGCCTCGAGACTGGCGATGAGTTGGGCACCGGTATCTGCGGCAATGACGGCGCCCTCGTCAGCGGTACGAGCCCGCGACGAGATGGTGCCGCCGGTTGCCAGCAGCACGACGTGGGTGCCCTCGCGATTTGTCATTTCTTCTCCGATGAACTGAACCCAAACGATTGGGTTCTGTGTGAAAGCGTAATAACCCAAGGTTTCGGCCAAGTGCGCGCTTCGTTGCGAATATGTAAATCGTGAGACTGGAACAAAACACTTCTTACCCAATCGTTTGGGTAGGAAGGTGTTCACACTCTAGAATGAATCCCGAGGGCGCGTCAAGCATTTCTTTGCAGCCCCCTTTCCCGGGTATGCGAATCTGGAGACGGCAACATGACAAACCGAAAGCCGCGTCCCGCAGCTGTCACCCTGAAGGACCTGGCCGCCGAGCTCGGCCTGCATCCATCCACGGTTTCCCGGATCCTGCATGCGGAAGGCGACACCGCACGCGGCGCCGCGGCGCCGGCCACCGCACAGCGCGTGCGCGACCTGGCCCGCGCGGTGGGTTACTCCCCCGATCCACAGGCGAAGAGCCTTCGGACGCGCCAAACACATCTGCTCGGGGTCATCGTTCCCCGACTCTCAGACCTCGTACTGGCCGTGATGTACGAGGGCATCGAAGAAGCAGCGGACGCCGCCGGTTACTCCACGTTCGTGATGAACTCTCTCGACAACGCTGAAATGCAGCGCCGCAAAACCGACATCATGCTCTCCCGGCGGGTCGACGGACTAATCTTCGGGGACGCCCACCTCGACGGCGACATCCTCACCGAGCTCGCGGAGCAGAACGTGAAATTCGTGCTCATGAACCGAGCGGTCCAGGGCTTTCCGTCGGCCACCTGCGATGACGCGCTTGGTGGCACGCTGGTCGCGCAACACTTGTGGGACAGAGGCCATCGCGTGGTTTCAGTCATCGCCGGAGAGCCCTACGCCAGCACCGCCGTCGATCGCACAAGTGGATTTGTCACGCGATGGAAGGCCCTGGGCGGCGAGATCCCGGAGGCTGCACTCGTGTGGTCCCGCTTTGACACGATTGGGGGGCGCATTGCGGCCGAAACCATCCTCAGCGACGTCGCGCACAAGCCCAGTGCCATCTTCGCGGTGAACGACTTCGCGGCCATCGGCGCCATGGGGGCCGCCACCGAACACGGTCTTCTCGTCGGTCGAGACCTGGCCATCGTAGGCTTCAACGACACCTCTCTTGCCGCCCAACTTCCCATTAGCCTTTCGTCAGTGCGGTCTCCCATGACGGAAATAGGCCGCACCGCCGTGCAGATGCTCCTTGCCACGATCAACGGTGGCCCTGTCGAGTCCGTTCGTCTTGCGCCGACGCTGGTAGTGCGCGAAAGCAGTGCATTCCAACGAACCTAACTGGCCGTGGCGATGATCGTTGAAAGCCGAGAATCAGAAATTCTGGCCGGTGGCCTCCAACAGCATCGCGGGGCTCAGGAAGTCCGTTGAGGCGGCAGCGGGGCTCGTCGTGGGCTCCAATATCCCCCAAGAGCTTGGTCGCGATCGCGATCAGTGTGTTCATCTGAACCTCGAATGAGAGCGCCTGGCTGCTCACCCACGACCTCGGCATGTGGCCCAAAGACCTGATCGTCGCCGAAGCCCGCAACCTCGGCGTCCCCGTCCTCGGCCTCGACGTTCAAACATCCACGTTGGACTACCGCGTCGAGCAGCTCGGTGACGGGAGGATCGTCATCCGCCTCGCCCTGCACGAACTCGGCGTCACCCCCGCGTCGGAACTGATCAACCTGCCCGGCGGCAGCGATGTGCTCATTGCCGGGGTGCGCCGCGCCACCCATACCCCGCCCATGCGCAGCGGCAAACGCGTCGTGTTCCTCTCCCTCGATGACGGCAGCGTGCCGGTGTCGAATGTGGTGTTCTTCCACGACGCTCAGGCGGCGATTGGGGCTCCGGTCTTTCATACCCACTACGTATTGATCCGCGGGCGAACCAGGCGAATTGGCGCCAGCGGAGTCTCTGCCACCGGCGAAGGGCTGTGGGATCTGCTCGACGTGGCCAAGACCGTCCGCGCCCGTCAGGCCAGGGAACGGGAAGAGGCGCAAGTCGTGGTCGAGGCAGAGGCCGCGGACAACGTCATCCAGATGTGGAGGCGGAGGGCGTGAGCTTCTCGAGCGGTGGGTGAACGATGCGCACCTCCTGGGCGAATTCAATCGCCGAGGAGGACTCATGACCACGATCCCAGACCCATCTCCGCTGCTGACGCAGCCAGCGAGTCGATGCGCACTCTCGCACACGCGACCCGCACTCTTGATGATCCACGCCAGACCTACGATGTGCTCGGCAACCTGATCGCGGCCGTTCGTTCGCTTGGTCAGGTGCTCGACCAGGTCGCATCCGTTCATCTCGATCACCGCGACTTGGCGTTCACCGATGTGGGCGACAGCGCGGCCGGCGCGGCTCACGCAGACCAGGCCACTGCGGCGCTGCGCGGCCCAGCAGCTGAGCTCCATCGAAAATGCTCTGGATGCCGCATCCCGGCACTCAGGACGAATCGCCTGGCACCACGAGGTCGCGCCGAGGAAACCGGACCGGACCGGAGCGAGCGAGCGACCTGCGAGCAGGCTTGAGAGTGAACGCCAGGTCCATAGCAACCACCATGAGGCGGCGCGACGAGGACTCTCGGTCTGATCGTGCCTGGCGGTTGGGCCGCCAGTGCGAAGCGGGCAGCAGCGTTCTAGTGTTCTGCGGGTGGGTGTTCGGCCACGCAGAAGAGGTTGCCCTCCACATCGGCAAGAGTGGTCCACTGCACGTGCGGGTATTCGTCCAGGACATCCCATTCGAAGACGGCACCGAGACTGATGAGACGCGCGACCTCGGCCTGTCGTGACTCCCAAGGGACAGTTAGGTCCAGGTGGGATGCCTGATGTTCGGGGCGTTTAGCGGTCAAGGGTTGGAAGAACATCGCGAAACCTCCGGGGCCGACAGGTGGCAGATAGACACTGTTCCCACCGGGAGAAGGCATAGCGCCGGTGACAGACGCCCAAAACTTGGCCAGCGTGGTTGGATTCTGAGCTTCCAGGTTGATCGCACCGAGGCTGATCTGATGAGTGGTCATTTGCGCCACAGTATCAAGCCCCGCTGGCAGCCTCCACCCATGTATCTTGGCGGTGCAGCACCACCTGAGACAGGATTTCTTATCCCCTGCCGTCATTTTCGTCCCAGCTTGCGGCGACGCAGCACCGACGTGCCTTTCCCCACAAACTGGCACTGACATGGAGGACCGATCTTTGAGCCAAGACCCGCACTCCGCAGCGGCGCCCGCCAGCGTCTGGTTGGCCGACGACCTCGCCCGAGAACGTGGTCGAGTCGAAATGTTCAACTCGACCCGTCCCGGCGGTCTAGATGGCTGGACCATGGACCTCAATCGGTCAGCAGCAGGTCCCCGCACTCGGGAACGAGAACGTCGTTCACGCTGAATTCGTAGGTCTCGATGGTGGAGATCTCGACCGTTCCCGACCGCCGCTTGTCATCCAGGAACACCGCCGCCGCGTCCGCGATCGTCGAGTACGCATCCAACGAGACCCCGGTGCTTCCATTCCGGATCAGATCGGCCTGCTCCTGCAGCGCCCGGCGAGCCTCCACCTCGGTGCCGCGTGCTGCTTTCAGTCGGTGCAGGGCCCCGACCTCGTCGCGCATCCGCGCATTCGCTTCGACGCGCCCGTTCGCCAGGACGACGATGCGAATGATTCCGATTTCGCTGGCGCGCGTCCGCCGTCTAGGCATGCAGGGCCAGACCCTCGAACCAGGCGAGAACCTCGTTGCGAAGGTACCTCACGTGTCGACCCATTCGCCGATATGGGGGCCCGGTGCGAGTCTGCCGCCACTCTTAGAGCGTGCGTGGCGAGACCTGCAACAGCTCGGCTACCTGCTCCGCAGTCATGATGTGAGCGTCGTTGTCTGTCATGACAAAGAGGTGCGACGCGTCATTCCGTCGTCGGCCGCAGCTACCCGTAGTTGGCCGGGCTAACCGTGGCCGCTGTTGCCGCAAGGGCGTTGGGGAATCGTTTTTGGCACCCAAAGTGGCACCTTTGGCCAATAAGCCTGTGTCTGTTAACAAGAAATGCCCCTGGTTTCCGCGGAAACTCAGGGGCTAAAGCTGGGGTACCTGGACTCGAACCAAGAACAACTGAACCAGAATCAGCCGTGTTGCCAATTACACCATACCCCAATGCCTAATCCGAAGATCGGGCCGAGATCAACCCTAACCTACGCAGGCCCTTGACAACAAAACGGCGGACAGCTCGGCGTGTTCGATGCCGGGCTGCCCGCCAGTGGGTGGCTAGTCTGCGCTCGTGCCCACGACCTGTGCCAGTCGATCGAGACGCGCGAGGGTTTCCGCCTGGCCCAGGATTTCCATGGATTCGAACAGCGGCGGCGACACCTTGCGACCGGAGACGGCCACTCTGAGCGGGCCAAAGGCCACCCGGGGCTTCAGGGCGAGGCCGTCGAGGAGGGTCCCGTTGAGCACTGTGTGCACGCGATCCGTGGCCCAGTCTGGCTCGGGAATGGCACGCAGCGCCGTGCTCGACGCGGCGAGGATCTCCGCGGCGGTCTGCGGAAGCGACTTGAGGGCATCCGCTTCGTGCACAAGGTTCTCCCCAGTGACGAAGAGGAAGCCGAGCATCGCGGGCGCCTCGCCGAGAAGCGCGATGCGCTCCTGGATGAGCGGTGCGGCCTGCGCGAGAACAGCCCGGTCGGCGTCGCTAGCCGGCTCGCTGAGCACGTCCGCTGCAGCAAGGTAGGGGACGACGCGTTCGGCGAAGTCCGCGGCCTCGAGCAGGCGAATCTGGTCGCCGTTGATCGACTCGGCCTTCTTCTGGTCGAAGCGCGCCGGATTCGGGTTGACGTCTTTCACGTCGAATTTGGCGACAAGCTCCTCGATCGAGAACACGTCGCGATCGTGCGAGATCGACCAGCCGAGCAGGGCCAAGTAGTTCAGCAGGCCCTCGGGGATGAAACCGCGGTCGCGGTGGTGGAACAGGTTCGACTCCGGCTCGCGCTTGCTCATCTTCTTGTTCTTGTCACCGAGAACGAAGGGCAGGTGACCGAAGCGCGGCACGAAGGTTGTCACGCCAATGTCGATCAGGGCGTGGTACAGCGCAATCTGGCGGGGTGTCGACGAGAGCAAATCTTCACCGCGCAACACGTGGGTGACGCCCATCAGCGCGTCGTCCACGGGGTTGACGAAGGGATAGAGCGGATGCCCGTTGGGCCGCACGACCACGAAGTCGCTGAACGATCCGGCTGGGAACGTGATCTCGCCGCGCACGAGATCATCGAACGACAGTTCGGTGTCGGGCACCCGCAGTCGGAGGGCAGGAGAGCGTCCGTCCGCTCGGTAGGCCGCCTTCTGCTCGGCGCTCAGGTCGCGCTCAAAGTTGTCATAGCCCATTTTCGGGTCGCGGCCGAGCGACACGTTGCGCGCCTCGATCTCTTCGCCGGTGGCGAAGCTCTCGTAGATATGACCGGAGGCCGTGAGCTGCGCAATGACGTCGCGGTAGATGTCGTAGCGCTCGGACTGGCGGTACGGTCCGTGAGGGCCGCCCACCTCGACGCCCTCATCCCAGTCGAGGCGCAACCAGCGCAGCCCCTCGATGATCTGGCCGTAGCTTTCCTCGCTGTCGCGGGCGGCGTCGGTGTCTTCAATACGGAAGATCATCTTGCCGCCGGTGTGGCGCGCGTAAGCCCAGTTGAACATGGCCGTGCGGATGAGTCCCACGTGCGGAGTTCCGGTGGGCGAGGGGCAGAACCGCACTCGAACGTCGGTTCCGGTGGCGGTGGAGAAGGGGTGTGCAGTGATCTCAGACATTACTGTCGATTCTAGTTGAGGCCACCACTGCGGCCAGGGACGCGAGGGTGGCAGCGAGGGCGGGGATGCGCTCAGCGCCGGACGCCGTGACCGCGTGCACTGTGCGATGGTCGAGGCTTGTCGTGGGTCGGATTGCCACGCCCGGCCGGGAGCCTACCGACTCAATGGCGAGGACGGGCAGAATCGCCACACCGATGCCGTTCTCCACCAATCCGAAGACCGCCGCCACATTGTCGGTTTCGCACGCGATGCGAGGTATGAAACCGTTACGGACGCAGAGTTCCAGGAGGTGCCCACGGCATCGTGGACAGCCGGCGATCCAGTCCTCCTCGGCCAAATCGGCGAGGTCAACGGCCGCCCCGGAGGCGGCGGAGTGGTGCGACGGCAGTACGACCCGAATCTCCTCGCGCCGAAGTTCCGTCACGCGCAGCCCGTGGGCGCTCTCGCCGTGCGGGTCCGCAACGTCGCCTGGATAGCTGAAGGTGAGCGCGAGGTCGACGCTGTTGTCACGCACGAGGGCCACGGCTTCGGGAGGCTCTGCCTCCCGGTACGTGACGGCGATCCCCGGATGCAGAGCTCGCATGCGCGCCAGAACACTCGGCACAATGGCCGCCGAGGCCGAGGGGAATGCGGCGATCCGCACCCGCCCCGAACGCAGGCCGGCCAGTTCCGCGAGCTCCCCGGCGGCGGCATCGAGCGCAGTCTCCACGGCCAGCGAGTGACGCGCCAGCACCATGCCGGCCTCTGTCAACCGCACCCCGCGACCGACGCGCTCAATCACCGGCATTCCCAGTCGACTCTCGAGGCGGGCGAGCTGTTGGCTGACCGCGGGCTGGCTGAAGCCGAGGGCGACGGCCGCGGCGGTGATCGAGCCGGTCTCGAGCACCGATCTCACGACTCGCAGTACCTGGGCATCCAGTTGATTGCGGCTGGGGGCAGGTGGCTGGGACATGCGCTAAGAATAACCTCTGCTTATGCATTTCATTCATTATTGGCCATTGATGAATGTATCTGGCTCCGACAGGCTGACTCCATGACCACCGCAGACGCTTCACCCTTCGGCAATTCGTTGAGCGTGGCCGAGGCCCGCGCGCAGTTCGCCGGGGCACGCGGCTACCTCGCGGCCTGCACCCTGGGTCTGCCGTCAGCGGGGACGCTGGCCGCGATGCGCGCCGACAGCGAGAGCTGGGCGCGCGGGGAGGCCTGCGCGGCCGAGTACGGTGCGGTCGTCGAGCGCGTTCGCACGAGCTACGCGGCCCTGGTCGGCGTCTCGCCCGACACCGTCGCCATCGGCTCGCAGACATCCGTCATCGCCGGAATGGTCGCCGCGAGCGTTCCCGACGGCGCCGAGGTGCTGTGCGTCGACGGGGACTTCAGCTCGATGGTCTTCCCATTCCTGGCGCAGGCGTACCGCGGAGTCACGGTTCGCCACGTGCCCCTGGCCCAGCTGGCGGATAGCGTCGATGCCAACACGTGGCTCGTCGCGTTCTCCCTCGTGCAATCCGCGACCGGCGCCATCGCAGACGCCGGCGCGATTGGCGCCGCCGCCCGCACCCACAAAACATTCACGCTGTGCGACACGACGCAGGCCGCCGGGTGGATGCCCGTTGACGCATCCGCCTTTGATGCCACGATTTGCCACAGCTACAAGTGGCTATGCGCGCCCCGCGGGGTCGCGTTCCTCACAGTGGCGGCGGCGTTCGGCGTGCTCCTGCGCCCGGTGCAGGCCGGCTGGTATGCCGGCGAGGACGTATGGGCATCCTGCTACGGCCCCGACATGACCCTGGCTGCGGATGCCCGTCGTTTCGACGTGTCCCCCGCCTGGCCCTCGTGGGTGGGCGCCGAACCCGCCCTTGAGCTGTTTCGCCGCCTCGACCTCGCCGCCGTGCGAGACCACAGTGTCCGCCTCGCCGACGCCCTGGGCGCGGGAATGGGAATCGAGCCGCAGGGCCAAGCCATCCTGAGCTGGCCAGACCCGGATGGAGCGGACCTGCGGCGTCTCGGCGCCGCAGGTCTCACCGCCTCCGGGCGGGCAGGACGGGCCCGGGTGGCCTTCCACGTGTGGAACGACGAGGAGGACGTCTCGCTCGCTCTGGCCGCGCTCCGCCGCTGAGCCGCTGAGCCGGGCGGCGGCCCGCACAGCACACTACCCTCGTTCCGAGGGGGAACGAGGGCAGTGTCTGTGAACGAACGCCCGATTAGACGCGCGTGGGGACCGCAGCCAGGATCTTAGACGCCAGCTCACCGGAGGACGCCGGGTTCTGGCCGGTGTAGAGGTTGCGGTCGATCTCCGTGTGCGGGACCCATGCGGCTCCGGCGACGAAGTTGGCTCCCAGTTCAACCAGGCGACTCTGCACGAGCCACGGCGCCTTCGGAGCGAGGCCGCCGAGCGTCTCCTCCTCGTTCGTGAAGCCCGTCATCCGGTATCCGGTGAACGGCCAGCTGCCGTCTTCGCGCACCGCGGCGAGCATGGCGGCCGGAGCGTGGCACACGACGCCGAGGACGCGGCCCGAGACAAGGGCTTCGGTCATGATGCGTCCGGAGACGGCGTCGACGGCGAGGTCTTCCATCGGTCCGTGTCCGCCAGGGTAGAAGACCACGTCGTAGTCGGCGACCGTGATGTCCGCGATAGACCGAGGGTGGTTGAGGTCGCTGCTAATGGCCTTGAGGTAGGCCGCGATGACGGCGAGGCGATCTTCGCTGCCGACCGCCTGCGCCGACAGACTGCCCGCATCGACGGTGGGGGCGATGCCCTTCGGCGTCGCGATGGTGATGTCCCAGTCGGCCTCGCTAAAGAGACGGTGTGGTTCGGCCAGCTCTTCGGCCCAGTACCCGGTCGGGTGCAGGGTGCCGTCGTTGAGGGTCCAGTGATCAGCGGCGCTGACAACAAAGAGGACGGAGTGCATTTTTCTCCAGAGTGTACGTGTGGTCGGAATCAGTGGATGTGAGAGTGGAGACGTTCAGGCGACGGTGCGGACTACCATCTTGCCGGTGTTCTCGCCGCGCAGGAGCCCGAGGAAGGCCTCGACGGCGTGGTCGATCCCGTCGACGACGGTCTCATCGAAGACGATCTCGCCTGACGCAAGCCAGCCCGCCATTTCGGCGGAGAACTCCGGGAAGTGGTGCACGTAGTTGCCCACGATGAAGCCCTTGAGCGTCAGCCCACGGCCGACAATGTTCACCATGTTGCGGGGGCCTGGGGTTGCCTCGGTGTTGTTGTACGTGGAGATCGCGCCGCAGAGCGCGGCGCGCCCGCCGTTGTTCAAGGTGGCGAGGGCGGCCTCGAGGTGCTCTCCTCCCACGTTGTCGAAGTAAACGTCGATGCCGTCGGGAGCTACGGCGGCGAGCTGCCCGGCAATGTCACCGTCCCGGTAGTTGAAAGCGGCGTCGAAGCCGTACTTCTGGGTCAGCAGGGCTACTTTGTCGGGCGAACCGGCGGATCCGATGACGCGCTTCGCGCCCTTCAGCCGAGCGATCTGGCCGACCATGCTGCCCACCGCCCCGGCGGCGCCGGAGACGAATACGGTGTCACCCGCCTTGAACGCGGCGACATCGAGCAGGCCGACGTAAGCCGTGAGGGCGGTCATGCCAAGCACGCCGAGGTAAGCGGAAAGGGGCACGCCGGAAAGCTCCGGCACGACGCGGAAGCCGGCGGCACCCTCCTGAACCCGATCGCGCCAACCGAACTGGTGCACCACGACATCGCCGACCTTGATCGTATCCGAGGCTGATGCAACGACGCGGCCGACGGCGCCGCCGGTCATGGCCTCACCCAGGACGTAGGGCGGAGCGTACGACTTGACGTCGTTCATCCGGCCCCGCATGTACGGGTCGACGGACACGAACTCGTTGGTGACCCGCACCTCCCCGGGGGCCAGCTCGGGAAGGTCGACGGAGACCGTGCGGAAGTCGCGCGCCGTGGGCCAGCCGACCGGACGAGTCACGAGCTGGATCTGGGTACTGACGGTTGATTCGGTCAAGGCTGGCTCCCTGCTAGTTTTGAACTGATCGGTTTACAATATACTGAAACGATCAGTCTACAAAACCTGAGGGGACAACATGGGGCGAATACAGAGCTTCGACGCAGACACTGTCGTTCGCGCCGCGCGCGACTTGTTCTGGGACCGCGGTTACGACAGGGCCTCACTGTCAGACCTCGAGGGAGCGACCGGCCTCAACCGGTCAAGCCTCTACAACGCTTTCGGCAACAAGCGCGGCCTGTTCGACGCCGCCGTGCAGGACTACCTCGACTCGGTGATCCGGCCACGACTGGCCGTGCTGCAGAGCGCCGCCCCCAACGAAAGCGCCCTGCTGGAGTATTTCGAGGGACTGCGCCGCACTGTCGCCACCCTGCCGAAGGACTCGCCGCGCCGGGGCTGCCTGCTGGTGAATTGCGCGGCCGGCCTGGCCGGGCACGACGACCCCACCCGCGCTGTCATCGAGGACTACAGGGCCGAACTCGCCGCCGCGCTGCGTTTCGCGATCGTGTCGGCAGGGCTGGGCGCCGAAGCGGATCCGGCCGCGCTCGAAGCTAGGGTACGCACCCTCGCGTCGCTGTCGGTGAGCGCCATGCTGATCTCGCGCGTGAATCGCGACGAAGCCGTGGCCCTGCTGGCTACCGCCGGCGCCCACATCAACGAGTGGGTGGGCCCCCGCGCCTGACTCAGGCCGCGCGCACCGAGTTCACGAGCACGCCGACACCGGGAATTTCGATCTGCACGGCGTCGCCGGCCACGATGGTTCCCGAGCTGCCTGGGGCTCCGGTGAGGATCACGTCGCCGGGCAGCAACGTGAAGAGGCTCGACGCGAAGGCCACGACCTCGGCCACGGTGTGTTCCATCACGCCGGCCGAGCTGTTCTGAAATTGCCCGTCGTTGATTCGCCCGTGAATGACCGTCGTTTCCGGGTCGAACTCGGTGTCGATGACAGGCCCCAGCGGGCAGAAGGAATCGAAAGCGGATGCCGTGGCGGCCTGCTCGGGCAGCAGCTCGAGGTCACGGGCGGTGACGTCGGCCGCCACCGTGTAGCCGAACACCTTGCTCGCTGCATCCGCTACCGTCACGTCTTTGGCGAACGTACCGATGATGATCGCGAGGGCTCCCGTCACTGTGATGTCGCTCGACTGGCCCGGCAGCACAATGGGATCGCCCGGGCCGACAACGGAGGTGTTGGGCTTGAGCACAAACGACGGCCTCGCGTTTTCGAGGCCGGACCCCTCCCGCAGGGCGATGATCTTGGAGCGGGGTATCACCGGCGCGAGCAGCTTCACGTCGACGAGTTCGACGCGCTCGCCCGTGGGATCGTACCCGGCGAACATCGGGTCGCTTTTCAGCACCACCAGCTCATCGTCGTCGACGATGCCGAAGGCAATCGCTCCTTCGTGGCTGAAACGCGCAATCTTCATACTGTCCGTTCGAAAGGCTCGACGCTCAAGCGTCAAGGCGGGTGAGCCAGCCGTGCCGGTCGGGCACACGGCCGTACTGAATGTCGGTGAGCTCCTGGCGGAGAGCCATCGTGATGTCTCCGGCCGGGGCATCGGGGTCTCCAATGCTAACGCCCTTGCCCTTGAGCTGGCTGATCGGCGTGACCACGGCGGCGGTTCCACAGGCGAAGACCTCGGAAATTTCACCCGATTCGACGCCGAGACGCCACTCCTCCAGGGTCACCTCGCGCTCCTCCACGGTCATGCCGCGGTCCCGGGCGAGCTGCATGATGCTGTCGCGTGTGACGCCCTCCAGGATTGAGCCGGTGAGACGGGGAGTCACGAGGGTGTCGGTTCCGCGCACGAAGAACACGTTCATGCCGCCGAGCTCGTCGATGTGACTGCCGGTTTCACCGTCGAGGAAGAGCACCTGCGCGCATCCGTTTTCGTAGGCTTCCATCTGCGGCAGAAGCGACGCCGCATAGTTGCCACCGCACTTGGCCGCACCTGTACCGCCACGGCCGGCGCGCGAGTACTCGGTCGACAGCCAGATCTTCACGGGCGCGACGCCGTCGGCGAAGTAGGCGCCGGCCGGGCTCGCAATCACGTAATAGCCCACGCGGTGCGCAGCGCGCACACCCAGGAAACTCTCGTTGGCGATCATGAAGGGGCGCAGGTACAGGCTGGTCTCCGGAGCTGAGGGGATCCAGGCCTTGTCCACGGCCACCATCTGCTTGATCGACTCGACGAAGTCGGCTACCGAGAGCTCTGGTAGGGCCAAACGGCGGGCCGAACGCTGCATGCGTTCGGCGTTCTTCTCGGGCCGGAATGTCCAGATCGAACCGTCCGCGTGGCGATATGCTTTGAGGCCCTCGAAGATCTCCTGTCCGTAGTGCAGCACCGACGAGGCCGGGTCGAGCTGGAGCGGCCCATAGGCGGTGACCCGTGCGTCGTGCCAGCCGGCTTCGATTGTCCAGTCGATCGTCACCATGTGGTCGGTGAAGTGCTTACCGAATCCGGGATCGGCGAGGATCGCCTCTCGCTCGGTCTCGGCGCGCTGCTCGGTAGAGGGTACGAGAGCGAACTTCAGGGAGTAGGGGGCAGAAACGGTGTCGGTCATGAAAGTCCTTCGAGTGTCAGAAGGCCCACGATGGCATCGCCGACGCTGGCGGTGCTGCGGGGCCCGGAGGCTGAGCCGGTGGTGGTGCGGGCAACGACATCGGCTGTGACGGCCGCGTTCACCCGAGCTGCGGCATCCGTGAGGCCGAAGTGATCGAGCATCAGGGCGACCGAGAGAATGGCTGCGGTCGGGTCGGCGAGTTGCTGGCCCGCAATGTCGGGCGCCGAGCCGTGCACGGGCTCGAACATGCTCGGGAATCGCCCCTCCGGATTGATGTTTCCGGAGGCGGCGAGGCCGATACCCCCGCTGATGGCGGCGGCCAGATCGGTGAGAATGTCGCCGAACAGGTTGTCGGTGACGATCACATCCAATCTACTCGGGTTGGACACGAGAAATATCGTCGCGGCATCAACGTGCAGGTAGTCGACCGTGACCTCGGGGAACTCTGAGGCGAGGGCGTTCACGGTGCGCTGCCAGAGACTGCCGGCGAAGACGAGCACGTTGGTCTTGTGCACGAGAGTCAGGTTCTTACGCGCCCTTCCGGCTGCTACTCCGAAGGCGTAACGCACGACCCGCTCCACGCCGAAGGCGGTGTTGACGGATACCTCATTGGCAACCTCGTTCGGCGTGCCTTGGCGGATCGCGCCGCCGTTGCCCACGTAGGGCCCTTCAGTACCCTCGCGGATCACGACGAAGTCGACGTTACCGGGCGCGGAGAGCGGACTCGGCACGCCAGGAAAGAGCACGGTCGGGCGCAGGTTCACGTAGTGGTCGAGCGAGAAACGTAGCCCGAGCAACAGGCCGCGTTCGATGTTGGCATTGGCCAGCCGGGGATCCCCCGGTACTCCCCCGACGGCACCGAGCAGGATCGCGTCGTGGGCGGCGATCGCCGCCAGGTCCTCGGCGGTGAGCACGTCGCCCGTTTCGAGGAACCTCGCGGCGCCCAGGGAAAAGGGCGTCTTCTCAAACTTCACGTTTTCGGAAGCCGTCGCGGCATCGAGAACCTTCACGGCCTCGGCAATGACTTCGGGTCCGATTCCGTCTCCGGGAATGACTGCGAGCTTGATGGTGCGCGACATATAACTCCGAGCGTCTGATGAATCCTGTACTCAAACCCTACTGCCGCCCAAGTTGTGTCTAGGCTATACAGAAGCTCAAACCATTTAGAAAGCGGGCATCATGAGTATCGGACTGGGTATTTTTCTCTTCGTCGTCGGCGCTGTGCTCGTGTGGGCGCTGAATGTGAGCGTCACATGGATCGACCTGGACTTCGTCGGTTACATCATGATGGGTGCCGGCGCGATCATCTTCGTGATCGGGCTGATCTACATGTTCCGCAAGCACTCCACGGTCAGCACGGTTCGCACGATCGCCGACCCGGCCAATGGCCAGCAGGTCACGCGCAAGGAAAACTCAGTCGACGGGCTCTGACCAGGAGTCCTGGCCAGAGTCTTTTAGCGCGCGCGCCTAAGGCTCACTGCGGCAACGACGACGGCGGTGAGCACGAGCGCAACGCCGATCCAAGCACTGAGCCCCACACCGCTGTCGAACGCGTGCCGCGCAGATGAGAGCAGCTGGGCTGCGGCATCCGCTGGAAGCGCTGACGCCACGGCAACGGCACCGCCGAGGGTCTCCCCTGCGGCATGCTGCTGCGCCACCGTGAGCGAATCGGGCAGGCTCACGGCCGCCCGGTAGGACGCCGTGAGGATCGTGCCGAGAACAGCCGTACCCAGAACGGCGCCCAGCTCGTAGGCGGTCTCGGAGACAGCGGATGCCGCACCGGCCTTGTCTTTCGGCGCGCTCGCCACGATCAGCTCGTTTGACACGGTCTCCGCCGCACCGATGCCCACGCCGAGCAGCAGAAAAGCGATGGCGATTCCGGGGGCATCGATCTGTCCGTTGCTCAACGCGATCATGGCGAATCCGCCCGCTGACACGAGCAGGGCCGGCGGAACGACCCGCGACGGACGAACCCGCCGGGCAATCGGCACAACCACAAGGCCGGCGATTATCATGGCGATCAGACCCGGCACCAGAACGAGACCGGCAGTGAGCGGCGAGAGGCCAAGTACGAGCTGCAGGTGCTGGGAGACGAAGAACAAGCAGCCCACGAGCGCCGTGACGCTCAGCAGATTGACGACGACGGCACCGCCGAATGCGCCGTTGCGGAACAAGCTCATGTCGAGCATTGGCACGGGCAGACGCAGTTGCCGGCGCACGAAGAGCGCACCGATCCCGAGGCCGATCGCGAGGGGCAGGATCGAGAGCACCGTAATTCCGTCGTGCGCCACAGCCTTGATGCCATACACGACCGGAAGCATGGTGGCGAGCGAGAGCACAATGCTCGTCACGTCGATACGACCGGGGTGCGGGTCACGTGATTCGGGCACCAACAGGGGCGCGAGCACGAGCAGCGGCACGAGGAGCGGCACCGCCAGCAGGAAGACCGATCCCCAGGCGAAATTCTCGAGCAGGATTCCTCCCACCACCGGGCCGAGCGCGCTTCCGGCGGCGAATCCTGTCGCCCAGATGGCAATGGCGAGACGGCGCTGGTCCCTGTCCAGAAAAATGGAACGGAGCAGCGACAGCGTCGACGGCATGAGCATGGCGCCGAAGAAGCCCAGGGCGGCCCGGGCCACGATCAGCCACTCGATCGTCGGCGAGAACGCCGCTCCAATCGAGACGAGGCCGAATCCCGCTGAACCCACGAGGAGCAGGCGACGCCGGCCAATCCGGTCGCCCAGGCTTCCCATCGTCACGAGCAAACCGGCCAGAACGAGCGGGTAGATGTCGACCATCCACAGCAGTTGGGTTCCGGTGGGCCGAGTGTCCAGGGAGATGGCTGGCAGCGCGAAGTTCAGCACTGTGTTGTCGATCGAAACCAGCAGAACCGGGAGCATGAGCACGGCGAGTGCCCACCATCGTCGCGCATCCGCCGTCACCCTACCGACGCCCCGTGAGGGAGACGGGTGAATTGTACGGGCTGAGGTGACGGATGACACGATCTGGCTCTCTTCTGATCTGGCCGAGCGAAGAGCCGGGCACGTGCCAACTGTACCGTCTGGACGGTATAGTTGTCCAATGACACCAATCCCGGTTGGCTACCATGGCGTGATGCCCACTGCATCGTCGCCTGCCGCCTCCTCCCGCTCCGCATCGTCAACAATGGAGCGGCTCCTCGATGCCTTCGAGGAACTCCTCACTGACGGCGGCGAACGTTCGGCCACGCTCGGTGCCGTCGCGGCGGCGGCGGGAGTCTCCAAAGGCGGCCTGCTCTACCACTTCGCGTCGAAAGACGCCCTTATCGATGCCCAGCTGGCCCGGCTCGAAGTGCGGGCCGCGGAGGACACCGAGAATATCCGCACCGCACCCGCTGGGCCGGTGGACTATCTCATCCGCAGTTCGGTGAACATGGGGAGCCCTCTGGACCGATCCTTCATAGCCACGACGCGCCTGGCTCAGGGGCGTCACGAGCAGGCTATCGAAACTCTTGAGACCATCCGGAGGAAGTGGTTAACCGTCATCGAAGACAGTGTGGGAGACCACGACACGGCAGTGGCCATCATGCTGGTTAGCGACGGCCTGTACGGCAACTCGTCGCTGGCCGGGATGCCCTCCGCCCCCGCCGTCGAGGCGGGGGCGGAGGGCATGGACCGGCTACTCACCGTTATCGCACGGCTCTATACCCGCGTCGGGTAGTCCGACGTTCGCCTACTCCGTGAGGTCGATCTCCACCATGATCTCGGCCGAAATGGCCTCGCGCACGGAGGCCAGCAGCCCGGCCGGCACCTCGGAGTCGACGGTCAGCACGCTCAGCGCCTTGCCGCCCGCTTCGTGGCGCGCGATCTGCATGCCGGCGATGTTGATCTCGGCGGCGCCGAATTCGCGGCCGTAGACAGCAACGATTCCCGGGCGGTCCGTGTAGAGCATCACGATCAGGTTCTTCGCGAAGGGAACCTCCACGTCGTAGCCGTTGATCTCGACGATCTTCTCGATCTGCTTCGTGCCAGTGAGGGTTCCCGAAACCGACACCTGCGATCCATCGGCGAGAGCGCCACGCAGGGTGATGATGTTACGGTACTCCGGCGATTCCGGGTCGGTGAGCAGGCGCACGGTCACGCCACGCTGTTCGGCGAGCAGCGGCGCGTTCACATACGAGACGGTTTCACTCACGACGTTCGTGAAGATCCCCTTGAGCGCGGCGAGCTTGAGAACGCTCACGTCGAACTCGACGAGTTCGCCTCGAACCTCGATGTCGACGCTCGTGAGCGGGCTGTGCGCCGCGATGCCCGAGAACACCTGGCCGAGCTTTTCAACGAGGGGAATGCCCGGTCGCACGTACGGGTCGATGACGCCGCCGGCAACGTTGACAGCGTCGGGAACGAGCTCGCCGGAGAGAGCGAGGCGCACGGACTTGGCCACTGAAACGCCGGCCTTCTCCTGTGCCTCGTCGGTGGAGGCACCGAGGTGCGGTGTCGTGATGATGTTCTCGAGCCCGAGCAGGCGAGAATCGGTGGGCGGTTCGCTCACGAAGACGTCGAGTCCGGCACCGGCGATGGTTCCCGCCGTCAGAGCGTCGAAGAGCGCGTCCTCATCGATCAGTCCACCGCGAGCCACGTTGATGACGAAGGCCGTCGGCTTCATGAGGGCGAGCTGCTCTGCCCCGATCATGCCAGTGGTCTCCGGCGTCTTCGGCATGTGAATGGTGACGAAGTCGGACTTCTGAAGGAGTTCCTCGAGAGACACCGGAGTAACGCCGAGCTGCTGGGCGCGTGCCGACGTGATGTAGGGATCGTAGGCGATCACGTTTGTGCCGAAGGCCTGCATTCGTGCCGTGATGAGCGCGCCGATACGGCCGAGCCCGATGATGCCGATGGTCTTCTCGTAGAGTTCGACGCCGGTGTACTTGGAACGCTTCCACTGGCCGTCGGCCAGCGCGCCGCTCGCGGCCGGGATGTGACGGGCCAGGCTCAGAATGTGGCCAACCGTCAGCTCGGCGGCCGAGATGATGTTGGATGTCGGGGCGTTGACCACCATGACACCGGCCGCGGTCGCGGCCTTGATATCCACGTTGTCGAGGCCTACGCCCGCTCGGGCGATGACCTTCAGCATTGGTGCAGCCTTGATGGCCTCGGCATCCATTTTCGTGGCAGAACGAACCAGAACGGCGTGCGCGGTGGCCAACTCGGCGAAAAGCGCGGAGCGATCCGTGCCATCGACGTGGTGGATGTCAAAGTCGGGCCCGAGGGCATCGACAGTGGCGGGGGAAAGTTCTTCGGCGATCACAACTACGGGCTTCGACACTAAATCGGTTCCTTAGAATGCATAGATTGGTTGTTGGCGCGACCAAGGGCACCAAACACAGTCAGCCTACTGGCTGCAGAATAGGCGGATGAGCACCATGACGTTTCTTGACCTTCAGTTCGCCCTGCGAATCCTGCTTGCCATCGTCTTCATCGGCGCCGGCATCACGCACTTCCGGCCGGCCGTGCAGCGCACCATGGCGGCCATGATCCCGCCACGGCTGCGCGTCGCCGGGCCGGCCAATCCACGGAATCTCGTGATCTTCACCGGTGTCTGCGAGATCGCCGGTGGGCTCGGGCTGCTGGTGCCCGCCACGGCAGCGCTGGCCGGCGTCGCCCTCATCGTCTTTCTCGCGGCTGTCTTTCCCGCCAATGCCTACGCGGCCGCCCACAAAAAGCGTTTCGGCCGGGTGGCGATCCCCTTCTGGCCGCGGCTGATCGCCCAGCTCGTGCTGATGGCGCTCATCGTGCTCGCGATTCTCTAAACGAGCAGACGCCCCAACCCCATGACGAAGACGTCGAGGGACAGGGCAGCGGATGCGCACAGGCCCACGCCGTAGAGCAGCACCTGCCCGAGCGGGGCTCGGGCGCGTCCGAGCCAGAACGCGCCGGCGAAAAGCACGACGGGAACGATGATGGCCCCGATGAGCACGACCCAGCCGAAGGCGCTGAATTGCGTGTCGAGGCTCTGCACAGTGCTCAGGAGGCCCACGAGGTTTCCGACGGCCTCCCACACGTCGTAGGCATAGAACAGCCCGAAGAGCACCGCAATTGTCACTGCCAGCCAGGCAGGAGTGCGTCGCCGGGTTGCGAGGGCCGTCTCGGTGACGTCGGTCATGCGTTCCCTCCCAGGAGCAGGGGCAGCGGCGCGAGCACGACGACCCCGATCAGCAACCATGTCAGGCGCAGGCGCGGCCGGTCGTTGGTGAGCCAGAACGATGTTGCGAACCACACGATCGGGGCCGCGACGGCGAGCCAGGTTCCGAGCGAGAACATGAAGGTGGCGACGGGATCAGTGCTGGCCGGGGTGACGATCCTGCCTGCTCCGATGAACCAGCCGATCGTGTAGAGCAGGTAGACCCCGGCCAGAATCCCCATGAACACCAGAGCGGCTGAACCGGCGAAGTCGGGAGCGGCCGCATCCGATGTCCTCGGCTCTTCGGCATCCGGTTCTGTGACTGCCGCGTGGGTATTCTCAACCTGCTCGGTGGAGTGCGGGATCGACCAGCCTTCGACCAACTGCGGCTCGACGGACCCGGGCGTGAGCGTGGGGTCGTCGTCACCGCCCCAGCTCAACGCGTCGTTGTCCCGGTTGGATGTCATTGCTCCAGAATATCCCACCCTCATCCGTACCGGGTCGAGTGAGCGCTGCTAGCCGAAAAGCGGCTTGACCGCCGTGATCAACTGCTGGATCCCGAGCGCGATGAAGAGCAGTGCACAGACGCTGAGCGCAATGTTCGTGGGCAGCTTGTTTTTCCACTCGACAGGGATCCGTTTCCCATTGAGCAGCCCCAGCAGGGTGATCGCGAGGAAGGGCATGAAGAGCGAGCCGAGCACACCGTAGGCGAGGATGAGTCCGATCGGCTGGCCGAGCAGGAACAGGATCATCGGTGGAAAAGTGAGCCAGAGCAGGTAGAACTTGAAGTACTTGCCACCCACGCGCGTGTCGGGGTGGCCCGAGGCCTTGCCTCGCATGTTGCCCCAGAAATCCGCGAACATCAGGCTCACGCCGTTCCACACGCCGATGATCGACGAGAAGGATGCCGCCCAGAATCCGACAAGGAACCCGGTTCCCACCACGACGCCGTACTTGTCATTGAGAACCGTCGACAGGTCGACGAGGCCTTTGTCTCCAGCACTCAGGGTGATGCCGGCCGCACTGACGACCTCGGCGCCGACCACGAGCATGGCGATCACGAAGATACCGGTCATGACGTACGCCATACGGTTGTCGATGCGCATGACCTTCATCCAGCGCGGCGTCGACCAGCCTTTTTCTCGCAGCCAGTAACCGTAGGCCGCAAGCGTGATGGTGCCGCCCACGCCGCCGGCCAGTGCGAGCGTGTAGAGCACACCGCCTTCGGGAATGATGGGCACGAGACCGGCGATCATAGCCGGGAAGTCGGGAACGGCGATGACCGCGAGCCCGACGACTGTGACGAACATGATGCCTACGAGCACCGCCGTGATCTTCTCGAAGATGGCGTAGCGGCCGAACCACACCATGGTGAGGCCGGCGAGTCCCATGAGAATGGCCCACACGGGAAGTGGCAGGGCAGGGAAGAGAGCGGCGAGGGGAAGGGCCGCAGACGACATCGCTGTGGCACCGTAGACGAAGCCCCAGAGCATGATGTACGGCCCGAAGTACCAGGTGGTCCATTTGCCGAGCGACCGCCAGCCCTCGAAGATCGTCTTACCCGTTGCGAGGGTGTAGCGTCCAGCGCCTTCGACGAGCACGATCTTCAGAACGACGCCCAGGATGACGGCCCACAGCAGGCCGTAACCGTAGCGCGAACCGGCCACGAGCGTCGCGACCATGTCGGCCGCGCCCACTCCGGTGGCGGCAACCACCAGTCCCGGACCGACTATTTTCCATTTCGGAGCGGGTCCATCGCTGAGAGCCGGATCGGCGACAGCAAGGCCGTCTCCGGAATTATTGTGTGAACTCATGGTGCGGCTGTTCCTGACGGCATTGTGAGGCGGATGGCCCCCCACCGCTGCAGGTGTGGCAATGCTGTGCATCCGGGCACAGGACCTCGGCACGGACCGAATCCGTGCACTGGCGCCAGTCTACGTGCACAATTTTGGGGCCGAGTTCGCTCTGGTCGAGCCCGCGCCCCCCTGCGCCGTCAACCCACCAGGGTGAAGGCCCCCGATCGGGACACTCCGTCGTAGCCACCCTCGGGCGGCGGGAGGGCGAAGAGCGCGCCGATGGTCGGCGCGACGTCAACCGTGCGGGCGGGGTCCGAGAGCACTCTCCTCGGCCCCACCCGGTCGCTGCCACCCGTGATGAAGAACGGGATTGGCTCGGTCGCCGGATGCCCGTGATTACCGGGTATCGGGTTCGCCACAACGGTCGGATCGGAGAACCGCCACCCCGCTCGGCAATAGACCACGAGGTCGCCCGCCTCCACCCCCAAGCGCAACTCCGAGGGATCGGCGATGGACAACACCCCGGGATGCGCCAGGACAAGATCACGCACGGAGGCGAGCGCTGCGGTGCGAGTTTCCGCAGCACCGACCCAGTACAGCAGGTCGGCCCCGCCATTCTGTCCAATCACAATGTTGTCGCGAAGCTCGGGCTGGCCCGAGAGAATCTGGTCCACTGAGATGACGTTGGTCGGAATCGACCAGTCCATCGAGTGGTCGGCGAGGACTATCAGCACACTGCTCGACCACCGGTCGGTGGCAACGAGATGATCGACGAATCGCCCCACCTGATGGTCCGCAGAGGCCAGCGCGGCCGTGCGTGCCGCGCGCAGCGTGGTGCCCGTCACGTCGGAATGACCCACCCTGTCGACGTCGCCCAAGTTCGTGAAGACCAGGTCGGGATCGGCGGAGTCAACCATGGCGATCAGAGCGTCCATGGTGAACTGATCCGGGGCGTGGTCGGTGATAGGGACGAGGGGTGATGGCTCCCACCGATAAGTGGCCCGTTCACCGAAGATGCCGAACAGGTATGCCTTACTCAACACGGACCCCGTGGTTCGACCGGTTTCCCGGAGTCGTTCGAGCAGAGTTGGGAATCGGAGATCGGTCGGCCGATCAAGGTCGCGCACGACGCCCTCCGCCCTGTCGTAGACGGCGTTCGCCGAAACTCCGGAGCGGTCGGGGCGCACGCCCGTCATCATCATCACGTGGTTCGGGATAGTCTCCATGATCGGCAGCGACCTGGCCGCGGGAAAATTCGTTCCCCCAGTGCGTAGCTCGTGCAACCGAGGGGTGAGGTGTGTGGTGATCTCATCGGGCCTGCACCCGTCGACAACCAGCACGTACACCCGCGTGCGAGACCCCGGCACGGCCTCCGCTGTTGCTGCAGTCGGCGCCACGGCCCACACCGCGCCGGGAGCGGCAGACAACAGCACAGCGGCGCCCGTCCCGATGGCGATCCTCAGGAATTGACGACGATCCGTTGCCGCCGACCCCGCGCCGGGCAGCGGCGTCACAGCCCCGCTCCCCGGTCCGCTCCGACGCGTTCCGTGACCGAACGGGTTCCGGCCAGCACCTGCCACGAAGTTGAGAGTGCACTAGTCGATGCCGGGCTCGTGCGCTCCGCGAGCACGTACCAGTCCATCGTCACGGCGGCGGGTGTGATATCCAGAACGGAGTACCCATGCGAGTCGAAGTCGAGGTACTTGACGTGTGGATTCGCTATCTTGAAGGCCTCTTCCACGGCGACCGATGCCGTTCCCGCCGGCACGCCGAGGATGTCATCCAGGTTGTCGCTGGTCACAGACGTGCAGACGAGCTCGGCGGCGACGGATGCCCCGGTCGTCGGGTACGTCAGCGGATCCGCTGGCACGTCGCAGGCCCACCCGGAGTGGATGTCACCGGTCAGGAATACGGCGTCCACAATGGCGTGGTCGCGCAAATGGCCGACCACCCGGCTTCGGTCCGCCGTGTACCCGTCCCACTGATCGACGTTGTAGGGTACTCCGTCGATCGTTGTGGCGCCCAGGAGCTTCTGGGCGCCGCCGATCTGGGCGGCCGACAGCGTGGAGGGAAAGCGCACTGGTGTGATCATGACGGGGTTACCCACGAGCTTCCACTGGGTGGTCGCGGCTGAGAGGCCATCGAGCAGCCAATCCATCTGAGCGGCCCCCGTGATGGTGCGCTCGGGGCTGGAAACGGACGGATCGGCAACGCTCGCGGCCTGTTGACTGCGGTAGGTGCGCAGATCGAGCATCGAGACGCTGGCGAGCGTGCCGAAGGAGAAACGACGGTACAGCTGGCCGCGGGGTTCAAAACGCACGGGCATCCACTCGGCGTAGGCCTGTTGGGAAGCGGCCTGCCGCGCGCTCCACGCGCCCTCCACGCCCTCCGTGTGATTCTCCGCTCCCCCTGACCATGCGTCGTTGGCGAACTCGTGGTCATCCCACGTCACGATGAACCCTACTGCAGCGTGCAGGGCCTGCAGATCGGGGTCCTGCTTGTACTGCGCGTGGCGACGGCGATAGTGCTCCAACGTGGTCATCTCGATCGCGGGATCGTGAGGTCGCACGACCACGTCGCGCGCCTGGTACTCGCCTGGCGCGTATTCGTACAGGTAGTCGCCGAGGTGCAGAACCACGTCGAGGTCGCCACGGTCCGCCAAATGCCGGTAGGCGGTGAAATAACCGGCCTGCAGGTTGGCGCACGAGACGATGCCGATACGGAGACGGTCGATGCGGGTGTCTGCCGCGGGGGCGGTGCGGGTGCGGCCCGTGGCCGATTGCGCCCCGGCACACCGGAATCGATACCAGTAGTTCGTGCCCGGATTCAGGCCCGCCACGGCAACCTTGACGGTGTGGTCACGTTCCGGGCCGGTCGGCGTCTGCCCTCGTGCGGTGATGCGCTGGAACCCCGAGTCCTCCGCGACCTCCCAGTCCACGGCCACGGCAGGCCCTACTCCGGAACCGGGGATCGCTGCGAGGGTCGGCGTCACCCGGGTCCACAGCAGCACGCCGTCGGGAAGGGGATCACCGGATGCCACACCGTGGTGGAATCCGGTGGAATCCCGTCCCGTCAGTGTCGCCGCACGGGCCGGGCCGTTGCCCGCTGACGCGGTCGCGGCGCCCGCAAGGATGAATACGCCGGCGGAAAACAGGTCGCGTCGGGTGAAAGAATTCATGCCCCCAGTATGGGGGGCTCCGTGGTTTCCCCCTGACGAACGAAGCCTTTGTTCACCGGCTGTTCAGCTCGCTCTGACCTCGAATTTCCCGACAAACGAAGAAGACCCAGCCGAGGATTCCGACGAGGCAGATCCGTTCGGCGAGCCCGAGCATGCCCGGGGCCGCCACGATGGTCAGGCCGAGAAAAGCGAGGCCGGCCAGGCCCACGGCGGTAAAACCGACTGCAGCGCCGCGGCCGCCGGACAGCGATCCGCTGCGCCAGAGCCATCCCGTCAGCGTCGTGATTCCCGCCAAAGCCGCCAGGAATCCGACGGTCGCGACAGTGAGATGTACGGCTCCCGCAGCCGTGTGGGCGACCAGTCCTGCTTCACCATCGGGGTGAACGTCCGTGGGGAAAAAGGCGAGCACGGCCGAACACAGTCCGCCGAACCCGAACAACACCAGCCCCGATCGGCGCAGCGGTCCGCCTCCGGTCAGCCCTGCGAGCGCCCCTACGGCACACGCGGAGGTCACGGCCCTGCCCAGAAAGTTGACGTTCATGATCCACCCGAATGGGCCGACGGCGAGGTTGCTTTCAGCGTCGCTTATCGGGCTGTAGTGCGGGGGAAGGAATTGCAACACGGTATCGACGACCGCGTACCCGGCCGCACCGATCATGGCGGCCGTGGCGTATGTTCGTCGGCTGATTCTCGGCACGGACAACCTTTCCGGGATGACCTTCCCGTTCCTTAAAAGAAAGGACGGGACCGATCTCGTGAATCGGCCCCGCCCCTGTGGTTGTGCTGGCTAGCGGGCTGCTTCGCCGTCTACGTAGTCGTCGTCGTTCGATGCGTTCCAGGAGAAGAGCTTGCGCAGCTCGCGGCCGGTGGCCTCGATCGGGTGCTCTTCGCCCTTCTTGCGCAGCGCGAGGAACTCGGGTGCTCCGGCGTCCTGGTCCTTGATGAAGCGCTCGGCGAACGCGCCGTTCTGGATGTCGGCGAGAACGGCCTTCATGTTCTCCTTGACGCTGGGGTCGATGACGCGGGGGCCGGAGACGTAGTCGCCGTACTCTGCCGTGTCGGAGACGCTCCAGCGCTGCTTGGCGATGCCGCCCTCCCACATAAGGTCCACGATGAGCTTGAGTTCGTGCAGAACCTCGAAGTAGGCCACCTGCGGCTGGTAGCCGGCCTCGGTGAGAACCTCGAAGCCGTACTGGATGAGCTGCGAGGCGCCGCCGCAGAGAACTGCCTGCTCGCCGAAGAGGTCGGTCTCGGTCTCTTCGGTGAACGTGGTCTTGATGCCGGCGGCACGCAGGCCACCGATCGCTTTGGCGTAGCTGAGCGTGAGCGGCCAGGCGTTGCCGGACGCATCCTTCTCGACGGCGACGATCACGGGAACGCCGCGACCGGCTTCGAACTCGCGGCGCACGGTGTGCCCAGGTCCCTTGGGAGCGACCATGACGACGTCGACGCCCTCGGGAGCCTCGATGTAACCGAAGCGGATGTTGAAACCGTGTCCGAAGACGAGAGCCTTGCCGTCAGCGAGGTTGGGGAGCACGTCGTCGGCGTAGAGGTGGCGCTGAACCTGGTCGGGAGCGAGGATGACAATGACGTCGGCCCAGGCCGCGGCATCCGCTGTGCTGAGCACGGAGAATCCGGCCTCTTCGGCCTTCGCGATGGACTTCGAGCCGGCCTTCAGACCGATTTTGACCTCGACACCCGAGTCGCGCAGGTTCTGCGCGTGGGCGTGTCCCTGTGAGCCGTAGCCAATGACGGCCACCTTCTTGCCCTGGATGATCGACAGGTCGGCGTCTTTGTCGTAGTAAATCTCAGACACGTGTGGTTCTCCTTGTGGTGTTGGTCGTTTTGCGTGAAGCAGGGTCAGTTTTTGAAGACTCGTTCGGTGATGGATTTGGAACCGCGGCCGATCGCGAGGAGGCCCGACTGGGCGAGCTCGCGAATGCCGTACGGCTCCAACACCCGAAGCAGGGCCTGGGTCTTGCCGGTGTCACCCGTGACCTCGATCACGATGGCATCCGTCGACACGTCGACAACGCGGGCTCTGAACAGGGTGACGGCTTCGAGCACCTGGGAACGCGTGACGTTGTCGACGCGCACCTTGATGAGCAGGTGCTCGCGCTGAACGGATTGCGAGAAGTCCAGCTCGACGATCTTGATGACGTTGATGAGCTTGTTGAGCTGCTTCGTCACCTGTTCGAGCGGAACGTCTTCGACGTCGACGGCGATCGTGATGCGGGACAGGCCCTTGATCTCGCTGTGGCCAACGGCGAGGCTCTCGATGTTGAAACCCCGGCGAGCGAACAGACCTGCCACTCGGGTGAGGAGGCCGGGCTTGTCTTCGACGAGCAGGCTCAGAACGTGACTCGTCATGGTTATTCGTCTCCCCAGGTCGGTGCGTGCTCTTTGGCGTACTGCACATAGCTGTTGCTGACGCCTTGCGGCACCATCGGCCAGACCATGGCATCCCGGCTGACCACGAAGTCGATCACAACGGGGCGGTCATTGGTGGCGAGGGCGAGCTTGATCGCGTCATCGACCTGGTCGGCGCTCGTGACACGAATGCCGAGGGCACCGTAGGCGTCAGCCAGCTTCACGAAGTCGGGCACCATCGCGGTGCCGTGTCCGGTGTTCAGATCGGTGAACGAGTGACGTCCGTCGTAGAACAGGGACTGCCACTGCCGCACCATGCCGAGCGACGAGTTATTGATGATCGCGACCTTGATCGGGATGTTATTGATCGTGCAGGTGGCCAGCTCCTGGTTGGTCATCTGGAAACATCCGTCGCCGTCGATCGACCAGACCACACGGTCGGGGTTGGCGACCTTGGCGCCCATAGCTGCCGGAACCGAGTAACCCATCGTTCCTGCGCCGCCCGAGTTCAGCCACGAGTTGGGACGTTCGTACTTGATGTACTGGGCCGCCCACATCTGATGCTGGCCCACCCCGGCGGCATAGACGGCTTCCGGCCCCGTAAGTTCGCCGATGCGTTTGATCACGAACTGCGGTGCGAGCAGTCCGTCGGCCGGTTCCGAATAGCCGAGCGGGAATTCTTCCCGCAGGCCATTGAGGTAGGTCCACCACTCGGTGGTGTTCCGCTCGGTTCCCGCCGCGGCCTCGGTGTAGGCAACGGTCAGGTCAGCGATGACGTCCTTGGCATCGCCGACAATGGGCACATCGGCCATTCGGATCTTGGAGATCTCCGCCGGGTCAACGTCAACGTGTACGATCTTCGCGTTCGGCGCGAATTCCGAAATCTTGCCGGTCACCCGGTCATCGAAACGAGCCCCGAGGGAGATGATGAGGTCCGCCTCCTGCAGTGCCAACACTGCCGGCACGGTTCCGTGCATTCCCGGCATCCCCAAATGCTGCTTGTGAGAGTCGGGGAACGCCCCCCGGGCCATCAGGGTCGTCACGACCGGCACGCCCGTCTTCTCCGCAAGCTCGAGCAGCTCGGCAGAAGCGTGCGCCCGGATGACGCCGCCGCCAACGTACAGCACTGGCTTGCTGGCCGACGCCAACAGTGCCGCGGCAGCCTGTACCTGCTTGCCGTGCGCTTTCGTGATCGGTCGGTAGCCCGGCAAGTCGAGCTTCGGCGGCCAGATGAACGGCGCGACGTTCTGCTGGGCGTCCTTGGTGATGTCCACGAGCACGGGGCCGGGACGACCGGTCGACGCGATGTGGTACGCAGCGGCGATGGCCGCCGGGATGTCCTCTGGCACGCGAACGAGGAAGGAATGCTTGGTGATCGGCATCGTGATTCCCACGATGTCAGCCTCCTGAAAGGCATCCGTTCCCATCGACGTGGAGAAGACCTGACCGGTGATGCAGACGATCGGTACCGAGTCCATGTAGGCGTCGGCGATGGCCGTCACGAGGTTCGTCGCCCCGGGACCTGACGTCGCAATCGCGACCCCCACACGGCCCGTGGACGAGGCATAACCCTGCGCGGCGTGGCCGGCACCCTGCTCATGGCGAACCAGGATGTGCCGGATTTTGGTCTGCGTCATCAGCTCGTCGTAGAGCGGGATGACAGCGCCACCGGGAATGCCGAAAACGTCCGTCACACCGAGAAGTTCGAGCGTGCGGATGATCGCGCCCGACCCCGTGAGCATCTCGGGTTCGCTGTCGGACCCCACGTTCGACAGCGAAGCGGTGGGCAGTGGAGCAGAGGGCACGGGAGAGGATTCCGTGGTCATAAGAGGTCTAGTCCCTACGTCGGTAACGAATAGTGAAACTGATTAGCCCGTGATGGCACCTTCGGCGGCGGAGTGCACGAGTTTTGCGTACTTCGCGAGTACGCCACGGGTGTAGCGGGGAGGCAGCGGTGCCCAGCCGTTGCGGCGGGCGTCCAGCTCTGCAGTAGCGACCAGTAGGTCAAGCGTGCGAGCTGCGATATCGACCCGTATCAGATCACCATCGCGCACGAAGGCGATGGGACCTGCGTCCACCGCTTCGGGTGCTATGTGGCCGATGCACAGTCCGGTTGTGCCGCCTGAGAATCGTCCGTCCGTTAATAGTAGTACATCCTTGCCGAGCCCGGCACCCTTGATGGCGGCGGTGATCGACAGCATCTCCCGCATACCCGGCCCCCCCTTGGGGCCTTCGTAGCGGATGACGACGACGTCGCCCTTGTGGATTTGTCCCTCGGTGAGAGCATCCATCGCGGCGCGCTCGCGTTCGAACACCCGGGCAGGACCCTCAAAGATCGAGGCGTCGAAACCGGCGGTCTTCACGACGGCGCCTTCCGGGGCGAACGAGCCCTTCAGAATCGTAATTCCGCCGCTCGCGTGGATCGGGTTGTCGAGGGTGCGTAGCACCTCACCGTCGAGGGCGGGCGGGTCGATTTCGGCGAGGTTCTCTGCCACGGTCTTGCCCGTCACGGTGAGGGCGTCTCCATGGATGAGGCCGGCCTCGAGCAGCGCGCGCATCACGGCAGGCACACCGCCCTGGCGGTCGACGTCGTTCATCACGTACTTGCCGAACGGCTTGAGGTCTCCGATGTGCGGCACCTTGTCGCCGATGCGGTTGAAGTCGTCGAGATCGAGTTCGACCTCCGCCTCGCGGGCGATCGCGAGCAGGTGCAGCACGACGTTGGTAGAGCCGCCGAAGGCCATCGCGACGGCGATCGCATTCTCGAAGGCCTTGCGGGTGAGGATGTCGCGGGCGGTGATGCCCAGGCGAAGCATATTGACGACGGCCTCGCCCGAGCGGTGCGCGAAATAATCCCGGCGACGGTCAGCGGAAGCCGGCGAGGCCGAGCCCGGCAGGCTCATGCCGAGGGCCTCGGCAACACTCGCCATCGTGTTGGCTGTGTACATGCCGCCGCAGGCACCCTCGCCGGGAGCGAAGGCGCACTCGATGCGCTTGGCATCTTCGACGCTCATCCGGCCGGCCTTCACCGCACCGACCGCTTCGAAGGAATCGATGATGGTGATGGCTTTTTCGGTGCCGTCCGACAGCTTCACCCAGCCGGGAGCGATCGAACCGGCGTAGAGGAACACACTTGCGAGGTCCAGGCGCGCGGCGGCCATCAGCATGCCGGGCAGGGACTTGTCGCAGCCCGCCAGCAGCACGGAACCGTCGAGGCGTTCGGCCTGCATGACGACCTCGACGGAGTCGGCGATGACCTCCCGGGAGACGAGGGAGAAGTGCATGCCCTCGTGGCCCATAGAGATACCGTCGGAGACTGAGATCGTGCCGAACTGCAGCGGGTAACCCCCTCCGGAGTGCACGCCCTCCTTGGCCGCCTGGGCGAGCCGGTCGAGCGACAGGTTGCACGGCGTGATCTCGTTCCAGGAGCTGGCGATACCGATCTGCGGTTTGTCCCAGTCGTCGTCTCCCATACCGACGGCACGAAGCATTCCACGCGAGGTGGTGGCTTCGATCCCGTCGGTAACGTCGCGGCTACGGGGCTTCAGATCGATCTCAGACATAGTCAGAGTCTAGGACAAACGGGCACGTCACCGATTCGTCGCCTCGCGAGCTTCCGCCACCAGGGTGAGCAGTTGTGTGACTTCGGCCGGGCTGCGAACCCGGTAGCCGGCGAGCGTCGGACCGAGGCCGATTTTCACTCCCACGTCCTTGTCGCGAAGAACGGCGAAGGCGTCTTCGTCGGTGACGTCGTCACCCGCGTAGAGCATACGGTCGGCTCCAGTGTGTGCACGCAGCAGTTCAATGGCCTGACCCTTGGTGACGGAGCGCACCGAGAATTCCAGCACGTTCTTGCCATCACGCACGGTGAGTCCTGGAAGCTCTTCACCCAGTTGACGCCGTGCCTCAGATTGCGCGGCCACGGCTCCCTCCGCGCTCGCCAGCCGGGTGTGCAGGGCGATGCCGGCCGGCTTGCGCTCAACGGATGTGCCGTCGACCGATTCGGAGATGGCTTCCAGAATGCGCCCCAGGGTGTCGAGCTGCTGCAGTTCCTCCGAGACCAAATTGAGTTCGATACCCGGGGTGTCGAGCTGAATTTCGATACCATGCGATCCCGTCAACAGCACGCCGTTCTGAGGATCGGCGACGTGCCGGAGACTCACGAGCGCCCGTCCGGAGACGAAGGCAACACGAACGCCCGGCAGGTCGAGCAGTCGCTGCACGGCTTCCCGGGTGCCGGCGATGGCCCTGGCATCATCCGGCTTGTCGACGTGAGGGGCGAGAGTGCCGTCGAAGTCCAGTGCGACGAGCAACGTATCGGCGGTCACAAGCTCGTGGATGCTGGTGCGCAGATCGTCCGGCATCCCGGCTTGGACGGCCGCTCCCCCGGTGAGAGCGCGCAGGAAGGATGCCGACCAGGCTGCCACGTCGCGGTCGAAGACTTTGCGACGTAGGGAACGCATGCGGCGGGTGCGATCGCGACGGGGCATCTCGACGGCCGTCACGATCGCATCCTTCGTGCCCTCGATGTCGTGGGGGTTGATGAGGATGGCCTGTTTGAGTTCGTCGGCCGCGCCGGCGAACTCACTGAGCACGAGCACCCCGTCGCCGTCGAAGCGCACGGCCACGTACTCCTTCGCCACGAGGTTCATGCCATCGCGCAGGGCCGTGACGAGCATCACGTCCGCCGCGAGGTACATGGCGACCATTTCTTCGCGGGGGTAGCCGTGGTGGTGGTAGCTGATGGCCGTGTGGCTGATGGTCGAGAAATCGCCGTTCAACCGTCCGACGGCGAGTTCGATCTCGTCGCGCAGGGCCATGTACGTTCCGACCCGTTCTCGAGACGGGCTGGCGATCTGCACGAGCGTGACGTCTTCGACGCTCAGTCGTCCGTCGGCGAGGAGCTCGCCGAAGGCCTTGATCCGATGCCCGATGCCCTTGGTGTAGTCGAGCCGGTCGACACCCAACATCAGGGTCTTGGGATTGCCGAGGTCGTCCCTGATCTGGCGGGCCCTGGCCTGCACTTCAGGTCGACGGGCAATCTCCTCGTAACCAGCGGCATCAATGGAAATGGGAAAATGCTTGGCGACCACACGGCGCGTGCCCCCGTCTTCCGCGGGCACATCGATGACGACGCCTCTGGTGGGAAATCCGAACAGACGCCGCACGGCCTGAGAGAAATTGCCGGCGTCGGCTACTCGCTGAAAGCCGATGACATCCGCGCCGAGAAGCCCATGCAGTATCTGTTTGCGCCACGGCAGCTGGGCATAAATGCCATAGGGCGGAAACGGGATGTGGTTGAAGAATCCGATCACGAGGTCGGGGCGAGCATCGCGCAGCATCCGCGGCACGAGCTGAAGTTGATAGTCGTGCACCCACACTGTCGCGCCAGGGGCGGCCGCCCTCATCGCCGCGTCCGCGAAACGGCGGTTGACAGCGACGTAGGCGTCCCACGTTTCACGGTGAAAACTCGGCGGGGCGATCACGTCATGGTAGAGCGGCCAGAGCGTGTCGTTGGAGAATCCCTCGTAGTATTCCTCCAGCTCCTGCTCGCTCAGCCGCACTGGGATCAGCGACATTCCGTCGTTCTCAAACGGCTCGAAATGCCGGTCTGCCACCCCTGGCCAGCCCACCCAGGCCCCGCCGGACGTGCGCATAAGCGGTTCCAGAGCCGTGACCAGACCTCCGGGAGATGTGCGCCACGCGGTGGTGCCGTCTGCGGCTTCGTCGAAGTCCACCGGGAGTCGGTTGGACACGACCACAAAGGTGAAGGTGCCGACGGGAGCGCTGGGGGCGGTGGCGGCTGGCTGGGCGATGTCGGCTGAGGGAGAAATGAGGCGTCCGTTCCGGGTGCACCCGAGGTGCACGCCTGTGCTGCATTCGACAGGATATCAGGATGCCCGTGAATGGCTGATGGGGAGGGCGTTTGAGATCGACTCGGCGAGGGAGAGCATCTCCCGGCGTGCGATGACGGAGGGGATTCACCGCGAAGGGTCAGGGCGGGTACTGTTGGCGCCGGAGGCCCTCATGCGAAAGTTCATTTTCAGTAGTGCCATGATCGGCGTGCTTGCCGGCGGATGGAACACCCTTCAGGCGACCCGTAACGGTCCCCGCGACTGGCGTCTGGTGATGTTGTGGCTCGGGTGGGCGCTCAGCGCCGCCGTTGCCGTCGGCACCGTGATCGAAGACGCAAATAAACGTCGAATTGAGGAATGACCCGCTGAGTTTCGGCGTGTCCGGCCGGGGAGAACAGTGCTTGTCGTCGAGACTATCTCTAGAGCAGTGTTCCGCCTGAAAGGGGCTTCAGATGTTTGGTCGTCGACGTCGTGTCGCAGCCGCAATTCCGGCACCCGCGCCCGAGCTGAGTGACGAGCAAATTCTGCAACTCCTGCACGGCAAACTCGCTGACCTGGTCGGCGTCAACGGGCTGTGGACTCTCGTGCCCCGCCGCTCCGACGACACTGACGTGATTTTTCACGGCCTGAAGTCCGAACAGATCGCGACGGATCTGGCGCTCACGCTGCGTGCGGCCAAGGCGGCTCTCGGCAGCGCACCCGCCGACGTGGTTGTGGCAGCGCCGGCCAAGCGGCCGTCGAAGGTCCGTGCAGCCACTGTGCTGGTCGATACCGCTGTGCCTATCGATACCGTTATCGAGCCCACGGCACTCTCGTGGACTCCCGGTCCGATCTCCGTCTGGGCGGAACCCGAACGCGCGACCGTCACCGGTCCGGTTCAGGTGCCCGTCCAGGCAGGCGCAGCCCAGGCTAAACTCGTCGCCTGAGGCACTCGCCCTGCACCCCTGACATCATGGTCTGATGGCACTCAACATCGAGGACTACGCCCTCATCAGCGACTGCCATACGGCCGCGCTCGTGGGGTGTGACGGCAGCATCGATTGGCTCTGCCTGCCGCGGTACGATTCCGCCTCGATGTTCGGCGCCCTGCTCGGCACCGAGGACCACGGTCGTTGGATGCTCGCCCCCACCGATGCGAACGCCACCTGCACGCGCTCGTACGTGGACGAAACGTTTATCCTGTCCACCGTCTGGACCACCAAGGACGGCAGCGTCGAGGTTCTCGATTTCATGCCCCACGGCGACAAGCGAGCCGACCTCGTGCGCCGGGTTCGAGGGATCACCGGGACCGTACATATGCAACAGGACCTGCGCATGCGATTCGGCTATGGCTCGACCATCCCCTGGGTGCGGCAGCTCAGGAATGAAGATGTTCACGGGCTGATCGCCGTGGCGGGTCCTGACGCAGTCGTCATCCGGGGCCCACGGCTGCACGCCGCTGATCATCGGCACTCGTCGACTTTCACTGTCTCCACGGATGAAATCGTCGACATCGAGATGACCTGGTATCGCTCGGAGCGGAGCATACCCCCTGCAGTCGACATCGACGCGGTGCTGAAAGCAACGGCCGAATGGTGGACCGGCTGGGCTGTCTGCTGTACCCACCAGGGCCCGTACCACGACGCGGTTGTGCGCTCCATGCTCGTGCTGCGGGCACTGACGCACGAGGACACCGGCGGCATCGTGGCCGCAGCGACGACCTCGCTTCCGGAGGAATTCGGTGGCTCCCGCAACTGGGACTACCGCTACGTGTGGCTTCGCGACGCGTCGCTCACCCTCGAAGTTCTGCTGTCACACGGCTACGAAAACGAGGCAGAAGGCTGGCGGGCCTGGCTGCTGCGCGCGATCGCCGGCGACCCGAACGACGTTCAAATCATGTACGGGCTCTCGGGCGAACGGGATCTGCCCGAGCGTGAACTCACGAGTCTGCCCGGTTACCGGGGAGCCGGCCCGGTACGTGTGGGCAACGGCGCCGTCAGCCAGTTTCAGTCGGACGTCATCGGTGAGGTCATGGTGGCCCTTCACGCCGCCCGGATCGCCGGGGTCGGCGAGACTGAATTCTCCTGGCCTCTGCAACGTTCCCTGATGCATTTTCTCGAGGAGAATTGGCGCCGCCCCGACCAGGGCATCTGGGAGGTCCGCGGACCGGCCCGGGAGTTCACGCACTCCAGGGTGATGGTGTGGGCAGCGTTCGACCGCGCGGTGCGGGGAATCACCGAGTTCGGTCTGGACGGCCCGCTGGAAAAGTGGACAGCCCTGCGCGATGAGGTGCGGCGCGACATCGAACTCCGGGGCTTCAGCACGGCGCGCAACAGTTACACGCAATCGTTCGGCGGCACTGAAGTGGATGCCTCCCTCCTTGTCCTCGCGCAGGTGGGCTTTTGCGAGCCCACCGATGCGCGCATGCTGGGCACGGTTGCGGCGATCGAGGCCGACCTCATGCGGGACGGGCTGCTTCTGCGCTACCGCACCGCAGCATCCGTCGACGGGCTTTCGCCGGGTGAGCATCCGTTCCTCGCGTGTTCCTTCTGGCTCGTGGAGCAATACGCCCTGTCAGATCGACTCGACGACGCGACGACACTGATGAACAGGCTCGTGGGGTTCGTCAACGACGTGGGCCTGCTGTCGGAGGAATACGACGTCACCAACGGACATCAGGCCGGAAACACGCCGCAGGCCCTGTCTCATCTCGCGCTCGTTCGGGCGTCCGGCGCGATCGTCGCGGGCACGGCCTCACCGCTTCGCGCCCTCGTGCACTGAGCGACCGCCGTACAACCTTGTCGGCGTTTCTTTGTAGGTTCTCTCCGGAAAACCCGCACCGGCGAATCCTAGATTAAGAATCATGTCAACACACACTCTCCCCGCCCGCGATCTCGCACAGATCGCGATCTTCGCCGCCCTCATTGCCGCCCTCGGACTGCCGGGTGCCCTCGCGATCGGCGCGGTCGCGGTTCCCATCACGTTCCAGACTCTCGGAGTCATGCTGGCCGGCGCCGTACTTGGCGCCCGCAAGGGCTTTCTAGCTGTGCTGCTCTTTCTCGCGCTCACGGCGGCCGGCCTCCCCCTGCTATCGGGCGGGCGCGGCGGCCTGGTCTGGTTCACCACGAGCCCCTCGGCTGGCTACCTCTATGGCTGGCTCCTCGGCGTGTTCGTGATCGGGTACCTCACCAGTCGGCTGCTGCCGAGGTACCCCTTCTGGCCGGCCCTCGGCGCGACCACACTCGGGGGAATTCTGGCCATTTACCTGCTCGGCATACCGGTGACGGCCTTCAATCTCGGACTCCCGCTCTGGGTGGCCGTCGTCGACAGCGCCAAATTCCTGCCCGGAGACGTCATCAAGGTTGTCGTCACGGTTCTTGTGGCGGGCCAGGTGCACCGTGCCTACCCGGGACTCATCACGGGCCGCCCCCGGCCCAGCGCCACAGCAGATACCGCCGCAGTGCCGTCCGCCGCGACGACGGCCGAGTAGACCGTGGGCACGATCTCCTTTGACGATGTGTGCCACTCTTTCGGCGATCGATCCGTGCTACGCGGAATCAACCTGACGCTCACTGAACACCGCATCGGAATCGTCGGCGCCAACGGGTCGGGAAAGTCCACCCTCGCCCGCATGATCAACGGGCTCGTCGTCCCCACGTCGGGCACCGTCACGGTGGACGGTCTCAACGTGGCGCGCCTGGGCAAAGATGTGCGCAAACGCGTGGGCTTCGTCTTCACCAACCCCGACAATCAGATCGTGATGCCCACCGTGCAGGAAGACGTGGCCTTCACCCTGCGTCGCCGCGGACTCACGAGCGAGCAGATCGCCGAGCGCACCGCGGCGGCCCTCGAGCGTTTCGGCCTCAGCGCCCACGCCGAGCATCCGGCGCACCGGCTCTCGGGCGGCCAGAAGCAGCTGCTCGCCCTCGCGGCCGTGCTGGTCTCAGAACCCGCCATCGTCGTGGCCGACGAACCGACCACCCTTCTCGACGCCCGCAATGCCCGACGCATTTCCGAGCTGTTGCAGACCCTGGGCCAGCAGGTAATCATGGTGACACACCACCTCGAGCTCCTCGAAGCCTTCGACAGGGTGATCGTGATCGAAGACGGCCACGTCTTGGCCGACGGTCCCCCCTCCGATGCCCTGTCGGCATATCGGGCGCTCGTGTCGTGATCGGTCTCTACAGCCCCGGAGACTCGATCGTGCATCGGACTCCCGCCCTGCTCAAGCTGCTGCTGCTTTCGATCGCCGTGGTGGTCATCAGCTCGTCTGGCAGTTTGATCATGCTGGGCGTCGCGGGCGCCGGAGTGGTGACCCTCTTTCTCCTGGCCCGGGTGCCGGTGGGCGCAGCCGCAGCCCAGGTTGTTCCCATCCTGTGGCTACTCGCCATCGCGGTGCCCGTGCAAGGACTCCTGGCGGGGTGGGTCGTGGCCGGACTGATGGCCGGCCGCCTAGTACTTGCCGTGGCCCTCGCCGCGCTGTTCACCCTCACGACCACGGTGACCGCGGTGCTCGAGGCATTCGAGAAAGTACTCAAGCCCTTCGGCCGTTGGATAGATTCCGAGCGGATCGGCCTGCTCGTGGCCCTGACCATCCGCTGTATCCCCCTGGTCACGGACATCGTGAAGGAGGTGCTCGAGGCACGGAAAGCGCGCGGAACCCGCGGAAACTTGCTCGCGCTCGCGGTGCCCGTGGTTGTGCGCTCCCTCTACGCCGCCGACGCGCTCGGAGAAGCCCTCGCGGCGCGCGGACTCGACGACTGACCGGCGTTTTCAGCCCGCTCATAGCCACAACGTGCGAGTGTTGGTGTAGACATCCTTCGCGTAGAAAGAATCCTGTGTCAAAAAAAATTCCCGCACTCCTGACCATCCTCGGCCTCTCCGTGGTCCTCACTGCCTGCAGTGGCGGGGGCACCCCCGCCAGTACGACAAGCGCCGACCCTGCCTCGGCCACGGCCAATTGCACGGAGGCCGGCGAGACATCAGATGCGATTTCCGTGACCGGCGACTTCGGTGTTGAACCCGTGGTCACGTTCGATTCCCCCCTGCAAACGACCGCCACCGAGCGCACTGTTTCCATCACGGGAGACGGCGAGTCGAAGACAAAGGCCGGATCGGTCGTGCAGGTCTCGTTCACCGCCTTCAACGGCGCAACGGGCGAGCAGGTCGACTCGACGGGCTATGGTACAGACGCCTCCAACGTGTCCCTCACCGTCGCCGACAGCTACGTTCCCGGCCTGGTTCGTGCGGTGAACTGCTCGGTGGTCGGTGACCGTGTCGTCGCTGTCATGCCGCCCGCCGATGGATTCGGCGACCAGGGGTGGACCGATCTGGGCCTCGGGGCCGACGACTCGATGGTCTTCGTGATTGACATCAACGGCATCCAGGCCGAGAGGGCAACCGGAGTCGACCAGCCTGCCGAGGCCGGCCTGCCCACGGTCGAGCTTGCCAAGAACGGCGAGCCCACGATCACGATCCCCGACGCCGACGCGCCGAGCGATCTGAAGATCTCCACGCTCAAGAAGGGTGACGGCACTGTCGTCGCCGCCGGCGACACTGTGGCCGTGGAGTACACGGGTGTCGTCTGGGCCACCGGCGATCCCTTTGACTCCTCGTGGGACGTCGCCGGACCGGCCTCGTTCGCCACTGACCAGGTTGTCACCGGCTTCGGCGATGCCCTCGTGGGACAGACGGTTGGATCCCAGGTTCTCGCGGTCATTCCTCCGGCTCAGGGCTACGGTGAGGCTGGAAACAGCCAGGCCGGCATCTCGGGAACAGACACCCTCGTCTTCGTCGTCGACGTCCTCGGAACCGGCCCGACGCCCGCGGCCTAGCCGTTCCTGAGTGCCGATTCAGGCGTGGATGTCGCGGTCGTGACAGGGTAGGGGGAACACTTCTACCCAGAAAGAGGCTACTCACCTGACATCCACGCTGGAATCCACACCCTCCGCCCTTCCCGCCATGACGACACCGACGCCCCCTCCCACGACAATGGCCGCCTATGTCGCCAAACCGACCGGGGCCCTCGCGGCCGTCGTGACCGCCCTGCGCGCCAAGCTCGACATCGGGCTACCGGAGACGTCCACGGAACTGTGGCACGGACATCCGGTGTGGATGGATGATGGAGTTCCCGTGGCGGGTTTCAAGGCGTACCCGACCTTCGTCACTGTCTTGTTCTGGCGCGGCCAGGCCATAGTCGACGGTTCCGGCAAGCTCAACGCGAGCGGCTCCGCCGAAATGGCCGAGTTCAAGTTGCGCAGCATCGACGACCTCGATGAGGCACTCTTCGACGGCTGGATCCAGCAGGTTCGCGAGCTCGAAGCCGCGTAGAGCCTGCGCACACAGAACGGCCCGCGTCTCCTGACGCGGGCCGTTCTGTGTGCGCAGGAGCGACTAGCTGGTGAGGCCGTCGACGTACTCCTGGTTGTCTTCGATCCACTGCGCGACGATCGGCGCGTAGTCCTGGCCGTCATAGTCGACGAACATGACCTCCTCAAGCGAGTAGAGCGTGTCGAGGTCCATCTCGAAGTTACCGATCCACTCGGCGGCCTGCGGGAAGTCGGTCGTGAAGTCCGTGCTGCCGTAGGAGTGAATGCTCTCGATGTTCTCGAGGGTGCCCTCGGGGTCCTCGAGGTTCTTGATCGGGAAAGCGCCGTAAGCCCAGTGCGGCTCCCACAGCGTGACGACAATGTTATCGCCGTTGTCGGTCGCACTGGTGAGCTCGGAGAGCATGCCCGCCGTGGACGAGGTGACGTTTTCCAGGCCTTCGAGGCCGTAGGTCGGGATGACCCGCTCTTCCATGGCTTGGTTGAGGCCCGAGCCTGGCTCGATGCCGATGATCTTGTTGGAGAACAGGTCGGCGTTGTCAGCGAGTTCGGCGAGCGAATCGATGGGGGCATCGGCATTCACCGCGACGGTGAGCTTGGATTCGGTGTTCCACGCGCCGAGGTCAACGATGTCATCGCCGTATTCTTCGAGGTAGGACGCGTGCGTGTCAGGCAGCCAGATGTCCATACTGAGGTCGTAGCTGCCGGTCGACAGCCCCGAGTACACGGGGGCTTCAGCGGCGTACTCGAGCTCGACGTTGTAGCCCTTCTCATCGAGGATGGCCTTCCACAGCTCGGAGACGACGATGCCCTCGTCCCAGCCGTTGAATACGGCGAGGCTCATGTCAGCCTTGTCGCCGTTGGAGACTGCGGCAGTCTCGGTGGACGCGCATCCGCTGAGTGCGAGGAGCGAAACGGCTCCCACGGCGATAAGGGATTTGGTACGGGTTTTCATGTGATTTCCATTCTCGACACCCACGCGGGGCGCCAGGGTTGGCTCTTGGTGCTGACGGCCGATCTGAGTGCTGTGACAGCCGCCGATGGACACGGGCGCTCGCGCCCGTGAGTGTGTGGGGCCTAGACGCTGGCCCGTTCGGGTGTGACGACCGCCGCGGTTTCCACCGGAGCGGATGCCGGCGGAGCGGATGCCGGCGGAGTGGATGCCGGCGGAGTGGATGAGCCGGTGCTGCCCTTGCGCGCCGCGATGAAGCGGCCGAGGGGCGTGCTGCCGGTGCCGAGCGCGGCGGTAACCCGGTCGAGGAAAATCGCGAGGATCACAACGGCCAGCCCGGCCTCCGAACCCAGCACGATGTCAATCCGGCTGAGGCTCGTCATGATCTCAGCGCCGAGTGCTCCGGCGCCGACCATTCCCGCGATGACAACCATCGACAGGGACAGCATGATCACCTGGTTGATGCCGGCCATGATCGTGGGGAGGGCGAGCGGCAGCTGGATCTGACGCAGGATGCGGCCTGGTGAAGCGCCGAAGGCGGATCCCGCTTCAACGACCTCCGGGTCGACCCCACGGATACCCAGCTCTGTCAGGCGCACCCCTGGCGCCATGGCGAAGATGATGGTCGCCACGATTCCCGGCACCTCGCCAACACCGAAGAACAGCAGAGCCGGAATGAGAAAGACGAAGGCGGGCATCGTCTGCAGGAAATCGAGGACCGGACGAATGATGCTCGAGGCCGTCTTCGACTTGGCTGCCAAGATGCCGAGCGGGATACTCATCGCCAGGGCGATCACACTCGCCACGAGCACGAGGGAGAGCGTGGCCATGGCGTTTTCCCATTGGTTCATGCCGACGATCAACAGGAGCCCGGCTATGGTCCCCAGAAAGAATTTCCACCCGCGAACCGCATACGCCAGGACCGCTGCGAGGAGGATGATCAGCCAGAACGGCGGGGTCACCAACAGATAGTCGACGATCTCGAAGGCACCGGCAAAGGTGAACCGAATGAAGTCGAAGAAGAAGCCGAAGTGTTGGGTGACGAAGTCAAACACGACTTCGACCCAGGTGCCCAGGGGAATTCGGAAGTCGTTCACGCGTCGGCTCCTTCCGGCGCGGTTTCGCGCAGGGTGTCGGTGATCAGGCTGTCGGAAATCGTGGCGGGCGGCTCGATCACGGCCTGCTCCCCGGTGGCCGTTGAAACATTTCCGAGCGCCGCCAGCAGCGTGACCCGCGGGATGACGCCGAGCAGGCGGTTTTTCACGTCCACGACGGCTATAGGCAGGTCGCTCTCGACCGAGGGTTCCACAAGATCGACGAGCGGGCTGTCGGGCGACACCGCGATGGCGTCGTCACGGATGATCGGGCGCAGGTCGCTGTGTCCGGCCTTCACCTGCTTGAGTACATCTCGGTCGCGCACGATCCCGGCGAAGGTGCGGTCCCGATTCACGACGAACGTGACGGATGTCTGCAGGTCGCGCATCGCGCGCAGCGCCGCGCGGGGCCCGGCCGTGATGGTCACGACGGAGCGCACTGGCTCCATGACGCTCGCAGCGGTGAGCACCCTGGCGCGGTCGACGTCCTGCACGAACTGGGCCACGTAGTCGTTGGCGGGGTCTGTGAGAATCTCCTCAGGGGTGCCGATCTGCACAATGCGGCCGTCGCGCATGACGGCGATGCGGTCACCGAGGAACATGGCCTCGTTGAGGTCGTGGGTGATGAAGATGATCGTCTTGCCGAGGGCAGCCTGCAACTCGATGAGCTGCTCCTGCATTTCGCGTCGAATGAGCGGGTCGAGGGCGCTGAAGGCCTCGTCCATCAGGAGCACGTCGGTGTCGGCAGCGAGGGCGCGGCCGAGGCCGACCCTCTGCTGCATTCCACCCGAGAGCTCCGAAGGCAGGTTGTCTGCCCACCCCGAGAGCCCGACGAGGTCGATGATTGTACGAGCTTTCGCGAGGCGTTCGGCCCGAGGCATGCCTTGGATCTCGAGTCCGTAGGCGACGTTGTCGATCACGGTGCGGTGAGGCAGCAGAGCGAAATGCTGGAAGACCATGGAGACGCTCGTTCTGCGAACCGCCCGCAGTTCGGCGGCGGAGATGCCCGTGATATTGGTGTCCCCCACGGTCACGCTTCCGGAGGTGGCCTCCCACAGTCCGTTGAGCATGCGGATGAGGGTCGACTTGCCGGAACCCGAGAGCCCCATGACAACGAAGATCTCGCCGCGCTTCACCTCGAAGGACGCGTCGATGACGGCCGCGACCCCGAGGTGAGAGACCTCGGCGCGGCTCTTGCCGGCGACAAGCTTCTTCACGATCTCGTTCGGACGGCGTCCGAACGCTTTGTACAGATTCTCTGCCTTCACGGCAATGGTTTCGGTCACTGTTCTCCGGCGCACTCCGACCTCGAACTGTGTCGACGGATCGGGTACTCGCTCATGTCGAACGGGTGGGCGGTGACCGGCCGCGCGCCGTTTCGTGGGCGTGGGCTTGGACCGATCATGGGATCGCGTCCGTCAGGGCCGCACCATACGGTCAGGCAATTTCATCCCGGATGTCGGTGATGCCCCGTGCCTGCTCGCGTTCTGGTGAAGGTTGTAAGACCGTGATCTATCGTAGCACAACGAAATTTTGGTGAACCGAAAGAACGGGTGCCGCGGGGAAAAGTATTCCCGGCGGCACCCGTGCGTGATCGTGGTCTAGCGGTTATGCACCCACGGGGGCCGGCTTGCGGTTCTCGGCGAGCACCGCGGCGTCGGTGTCGACGGGGGCCTGGAATCCGTGGTGCGCCACCATCGTTGTCTCATCGAACGGATCCTGTTTGGACAAAACCCGGTCCACCCGGGGGCGATCGATTTCCTTGGTCCAGGTTCCGATCAGCACGGTGGCCACGGCATTGCCGGTGAAGTTGGTCAGGGCGCGCGCCTCCGACATGAAGCGGTCGATCCCCACGATGAAGCCGACACCGCCCACGAGGTCGGGGGCGTGTGACTGCAGTCCCGCCGCGAGCGTGGCCAGTCCGGCCCCTGACACGCCAGCCGCGCCCTTGGAGGCGATGATCATGAAGACGAGCAGACCGATCTGCTCGCCGAGGCTCATCGGCTTGCCCATCGCGGTGGAGATGAAGATCGACGCCATGGTGAGGTAGATCGCGGTGCCGTCGAGGTTGAACGAGTAACCCACCGGCACGGTCACACCCACGACGGGCTTCGAGACACCGAGGTGCTCCATCTTCGCGATGAGGCGGGGAAGCGCTGCCTCTGAAGACGAGGTCGACACGATAAGCAGGTACTCGCGGCCCAGGTAGCGCATGAGCTTGAAGATGTTGACGCCCGTGACGATCTTCAGCAGCCCGCCGAGGATGATCACGATGAACAGGATGCACGTCGCGTAGAAGGCTGCCATAAGCGTGAAGAGGCTCACAATGGCCTGGATCCCGGTCGACCCCACGACAGCGGCGATGGCTCCGAAGGCGCCGATCGGGGCGAGCCACATCACCATGATCAGGATGCGGAAGACCAGGGCCTGCACATGGGCGATGCCTGTGAGGATCGGCACACCGGCCGGGCCCATGCGCTGCAGGGCGAAGCCGGCGATGAGGGCAACGAGCAGGGTCTGCAGGATACTGCCCGAGGTGAGCGAGGACACGAGCGTGGTGGGGATGATGCCCATCAGGAAGCTGGTCTCCTCAGCCGCCGGTGGCACGTAGCTCGCGTCGGACAGGTCGAGCCCTGAGCCGGGGTGCACGAAGTTTCCGACGACCAGGCCGATGCCCAGCGCGAAGGTCGACATGATCACGAAGTAGCCGAGGGCGAGCCCGCCGACCTTGCCCACTGTGGCGGCCTTGGCGATCGAGCCGATGCCCAGAATGATCGTGCAGAAGATGACAGGGGCGATCATCATCTTGATGAGGTTGACGAACGCGTCCCCCATCGGCTTGAGCTTCACGGCGAAGCCGTCTTCCCCGCCCCACACCAGTCCCACGACGATGCCGAGCAGAACAGCCACGATGACGGCCATGTAGAGGTAGTGCGAGCGGTCGATCCGCTTGCGCGGTTTCGCTATGCGGGTGGATGACGCAAACGCCATGTCAGACTCCTTTGTCCTGGTTTCACTCCGGGCCCGGCTGGGGCTCGTGCTGGTCTTGATTGGATCTCACACTGGTCGACACGGCGCGATTCGTCGCCCTTGCGGTCATACTGTTCACGGACCTCTTTGTGGTTCATCACGCGAAAGGCACCATCTGTGAGCGGCGAATGGAGCATTGCCCGCCGGCTGCTTGTAGCCCATGCCCTGTCGATTGTCGTGCTCACGGGCTTCGTCGGCACGGCGCTCTTCATCGATGCGCGTGATCACAGCTTTGACGAAACCGAGGAGCGGATGCTGTCGATCGCGACCACGATCGCCGACAGTCCCCTCACACTCACCGCCGCATCCGCTGCCGATCCCACAGCCCTCCTACAGTCCTACTCACTCCAGGTCACCCAGGACGCCGGCCTCGACTTCATCACGATCATGGCCCCTGACCGCACGCGCTGGACGCACCCGAATCCGGCCGAACTCGGCGGCGAGTACATCGGCGCGATCCAGCCGGCACTCGACGGAACGCCCTTCACGGAGATCAGCACGGGAACTCTCGGCCCGTCCGTGCGGGCCGTCGTACCGGCGGTCGACGAGGGCGGTACTGTCGTGGCACTCGTTGCCGCGGGCGTCACCACGAGCAACGTGACAATCGCCCTGAACGCCCGGCTGCCGGCGCTGCTCGCCCTCGCCCTCGCGCTGCTGGCAGCGGGCTCCCTCATGTCGGTGCTGCTCGGCCGATACCTGCAGCGGGTGACGCTCGGCTGGGGTCCCGAACACCTCGCCCAGCTCTTCGTCTACTACGACTCCGTGCTGCACTCGGTACGCGAGGGCCTCGTACTCGTGGACCTCGGCGGAAAGCTCGTGCTCTACAACGACCAGGCGGCGCGCCTGCTCGGCATTCCCCCGCGGGAACAACACCGGCCCAACGAGACGCCGTCGCTGGACAAACTGAACCTGCCGCCGGCTCTCGGCGAACTCTTCCGCAGCGGCCGGCCGACCCACGACGAAGTCTTCCTCACGCAGACGCGCGTGCTCGTGGTCAATCAGGAACCGGCCGTCGCCTCGCCCACCTCGAGCAGGAATAAGCCCTCGATCATCGGGCACGTGGCCACGATTCGAGACCACACCGACCTGCAAACCCTCGGGAGCGAGCTGCAGTCCATGCGCACGCTCTCTGACGCGCTCCGCGCCCAAACGCACGAACATTCAAACCGGCTGCACACAATAGTCTCCCTTCTGGAGCTCGGCCGCACCGAGGAGGCGCTCTCCTACGCGACCGCGGACCTCGAGCTCAGCCAGCAGCTCACCGACGAAATGGTCAGCTCGGTCGACGAGCCGGTGATCAGCGCCCTCATCATGGGCAAGTCCGCGCAGGCCAACGAGCTGGGCATCGTGCTCACGGTCACGGCGTCGGGCACCATCTCCGACTCCGGGCTGTCCGTTCAGGACCTCGTGACCGTTCTCGGCAACCTGATCGACAATGCCCTCGACGCCGCGGCATCCGCTCCCCCGCCGCGCCGGGTACAACTCGCCGTCAGCCGCACTTCCGAGACCGTAGTGATCGAGGTCGCCGACAGCGGGCCGGGGGTCGAAGCGGATGCCGCTGAGCGCGTTCTGCAGCTCGGCTACAGTACGAAGGAGCACGCCGGCTACGGACGGGGGCTTGGCCTCGCTCTGGTGCGGCAGGCCGTCACCCGCCTCGGCGGCACCTTGGAGATCGGGCGCAGGGACGGGGCAGTCTTCACGGTCACCATCCCCACCGTCCCCACGACCGCGGCGGAGGAGGTGCGGCGCTCGTGACCCAGGACATTCGCGTTCTCGTGGTCGAAGACGAAGCCCTCACGGCTGAGGCGCATGCCGCCTACGTGGGCCGGATCGAGGGCTTCGTGCTCGTCGGCACCGCAGCCACCGGGCAGAGCGCCCTGCGCATGCTCACGGCCGCCGCGCAGTCGGGCACCCCGATCGACCTTGTGTTGATGGACATGAACCTCCCCGATCTGCACGGACTCGACGTGAGCCGGCGCATCCGTTCGGCCGGGCTGGCGACCGACATCATCGCCATCACCGCCGTGCGCGAGCTGCACGCGGTACGGGGCGCGATCGCGGCGGGTGTCGTGCAATACCTGATCAAGCCATTCACGTACGCCACGTTCGCGAAGAAGCTCGTGAGTTATCGGGACTTTCGCCGGCAACTCGGGTCGGCGTCGAGCGTGACGACGCAGTCCGACCTGGACCAGGCCTTCGCGAGCCTGCGCTCCCCCACCGATGTGCCGCGCCCCAAAGGGCTCGCGGATGACACCCTGCACAGCGTGACCGAGTTTCTGCGGCAGCAGAGCTCGCCCCTGTCGGCGACGGAGGTAGCCGAGCCTCTCGGCATGTCTCGCGTTACCGCGCGCCGCTATCTTGAGTTTCTCGCCGATACCGGCCCCGTGGTGCGCGCGCCCCGGTTCGGCACTCCCGGCCGTCCCGAAAACGAATACTCCTGGCGCAGGCCCTGACCGGTTCGGCGAGCTCCGCCGGTCAAGGCGCGACCGACGACTCTGGACGGGCCTCGAGGGCACAAAAAAACCGCATGTCCGAAGACATGCGGGATTTTCGTGGATGGTGCACCCCCCCGGACTTGAACCGGGAACCCACTGATTAAGAGTCAGTTGCTCTGCCAATTGAGCTAGAGGTGCATGATATTTCTGCAGGGCGACCTGCGGGAACGTTCAACAATAACACCACGAAAGCGCTCTGCGCCAATCGAGGCGCCTCCCGCGTGTCACGCCTCGGAATTACTATCCTTGAGAGCGTGACCGAGCCCCGAATTGCGCCCCCCACTCACCGCTTCGCCGACGACCTCGAGCTGGCCCTGGCCCTCGCCGATGCGGCAGACTCCATCTCCCGCGCGCGTTTCACCGCCCTCGACCTCGTGGTGACCACGAAACCCGATCGCACTCCGGTCACGGATGCCGACCAGGCCGTGGAGCGTGCCATCCGCTCCCTGCTCGCGGAGCACCGTCCCGCCGACGGCATTCTCGGCGAGGAATTCGGTACGGAGGGCTCGACAGAACGCCAGTGGATCATCGACCCTATCGACGGCACGGCGGGCTTCATGCGCGGAATCCCGATCTGGGCCACTCTCATCGCCCTCGCCGTCGACGGCGTTCCCGTGCTCGGCGTCGTGAGCTCCCCCGCGCTCGGCAAGCGCTGGTGGGCGAGCCTCGGCGGCGGCGCGTGGTCGAGCGACGAGCGGATGCCCGATGCCGCGCCTGCCCGCCTACGCGTGTCCGGAGTCGATGCCCTGGCCGACGCCTCTCTCAGCTACAACAGCATCCAGCAGTGGGACGAGGCCGGGCACCTCGACTCCCTCGTGGCACTCTCCCGCCAGGTCTGGCGCACCCGTGCCTACGGGGACATGTGGTCCTACATGCTCCTCGCCGAGGGGCACCTCGACATCGCCGGAGAGTTCGACCTCAAGCCCTACGACATGGCCGCCCTCGCGCCCATCGTGCAGGAGGCCGGCGGGGTGTTCAGCTCCGTCGACGGCCAGTCCGGGGTGTGGCACGGCAGCGCCCTGGCCACGAACGGGCTGCTCCACGTTGCAACCCTGGCGGTTCTCAACCCTTGACCAGGCTCGCGGCACTCGTTTGGCCAGCAGACACGTGTTCAGACGAGTGCCCACCCACGAAAGAAGTGCCGCGACGGCCGCGACACACCAGCAGAACGCCTACTGGATCTCCGGACGCTTGCGTGCGTCCCGCGCGCTGCGTCGACGTTCGCGCCAGACCCTGGGATTGATCAGAAAGATCGGTTTGGGGATGCGCAGGGCATAGCCGGTGGGCAGCACCCAGCCGTAGCGACGGGCCAGCAGCGACAGCACGGCACCACTGAGAATCGCGACGGCCGTTCCGAGGGCCACGTACCCGAGCTTGCTCAAGATCACCATTTCGGTGCTCGCAAGCACCGCGCTCGTGGCGTACAGCGTGTTGCCGCCGAAGATCGTGGGAACCTTGAGCAGCATGACGTCGCGCACCATGCCGCCGCCGACGGCGGTGATGATGCCGAGTAGGATCGCCGGCATCCAGCCCAGATCTGCCTCGAGCGCCTTCTGCGCGCCCACGGCAGACCAACAGCCCACCGCCAGGGCGTCCAGAAGCACGAGCGCGCGCCTCGACCAGCGCCCGTTGAACGTCACGAAGTAGGCGATGACCCCGCCGAGCACGGCTGTCATGAGATAGGCGGTGTCGGTGAGCGCGGCAGGCGGGCCTTGCTGCAGCAGGGTGTCCCGAATCATTCCGCCACCAAGGCCCGACATGATGGCGAGCACCACGAAACCGACGATATCGAGGCGGGCCGAACGCGCGGCGACGCCCCCGAGAACGGCGTTGGCGAGGACCCCGGCGAGGTCGACGAATCGGATTACCTCGAAAATCGCCTCTGAGTCCAACGTCACTTGCCCCATTCTCCCGCATTCAACGGCCCTCCAAGGTCGCGCCTAGTCTGAAGACATGCGAATCACTGCATTTTCGGACGTCTGCCTGCGGGTGGTCATGCTCTTGACGGCCGAACCGGGGCTGCTCACGAGCCGCATCATCGCCGAGCGCGTCGGCACCCCGTACAACCACGTGAGCAAGGCGATCATCCGAGTTCGTGAGCTCGGGCTCGTCGAGGTGGAGCGCGGTCGCAGTGGCGGCGTGCGCATCAGCCCGGCCGGCCGAACCGCTACGGTGGGCTGGCTCTTGCGCCAGCTCGATGACCGTCGCGATCTCGCGGGCTGCGAAACCCATGCCGGGCCGTGTCCACTCCTGGCGGGCTGCGGGCTGCGCGGCGCGTTGCGTCAGGCGCGGGAGGCGTTCTACGCCCAACTCGACGGGGCCGTGATCGCCGATATGGCCCCCCGCCGTCACTCCGGCCCGGTGCCACTCACTCTCTCCCGCACTGCACCCGGGCCTTAAGACCCTGATTTCTACGCAATGTAGAAGATTGAACAATAACTCGCATGTCAAATGCTACTTTTGCATTGTCCCCACAATGAAGGAGTCCATATGCTTTCGGTCCAATCGGTTCCCATCATCGAAGCCACCCTCCCCACGGTCGGTGAGCGGATGCCCGCCATCGCCAGGAATTTCTACCACCGCATGCTCACCGCGCACCCTGAGTTGTTCGACGGGCTGTTCAGCCGGTCCAACCAGAAGAACGGCACCCAGCAACAGGCCCTCGCCGCCAGCGTCGCCATGTTCGCCACCCACCTGCTCAAGAACCCTGACAGCGCTCCGGAGATCATGCTCTCCCGCATCGCCCACAAGCATGTCTCCCTTGGCATCCGCCCCGAGCAGTACGACATCGTCTACAAGTACCTCTTCGAGGCCATCGCCGACGAACTCAGCGACGTGATCTCCGCCGAGATCGCCGCCGCCTGGACCGAGGTGTACTGGCTGATGGCCCACGCCCTCATCAAGCAGGAAAACGGACTCTACGCGGGCCTCGCGAGCGACCAGGCTCTCGCCCCCTGGACAGTCATCAAGAAGGAGAAGGCCGGAACGGATGCCATCACCTTCACCCTGGTACCGGCCGACGACACCCCGGTGTCCGATTCGAAGCCCGGTCAGTACGTGGGAGTGACCGTGAAGATGCCCGACGGCATCCACCAGGTGCGCCAGTACACACTCTCCGCAGGAACCGGAAGCGACGTGCGCGTCTTCACGACCAAGCTCGACGCCGACGGCGAAGTCTCCCCCGCACTGCACCGCGACGTGCAGGTTGGCGACCAGCTCACGCTCTCGCACCCCTGTGGCGACGTGACCCTGAACGAGGAAGACGGACCACTCATCCTGGCCTCTGCCGGCATCGGCTGCACGCCCAGCGCCTCGATCCTCCGTTCCCTGGCCGAAGCCGACTCCACCCGCGAGGTGCTCGTGCTGCACGCCGAGAGCACCCTCGAACGCTGGGCTCTGCGGGACCAGATGCGCACCGATGTCGCCCACCTGGGCTCGGCCACGATGCAGCTCTGGCTCGAGAAGCCCACGGAGGAGTCCCACGCGGGCTTTATGTCACTGGACGGCGTCACCATTCCGAAGAACGCTTCCATGTACCTCTGCGGGCCGCTGCCGTTCATGCGCAAGATCCGCTCGCAGGCCCTCGCCTCCGGTGTGCCTGCCCAGCGCATCCACTACGAAGTCTTCGGCCCCGACCTGTGGCTCGCCGGCGCCGACGCCGACGCCTGAGTCTCGGCACGTCACCCTCTCGCCAAGCCCACTCGGCGATAGGGTGACGGTGTGGACACTTCGAGCGGCCGTGAGATTGAACTGAAGTTTGACGTGGACGACTCCGCGGAGGTGTCGGGGTTGCAGAACCTGCCCGGGGTCGCCGGGGTAGAACATCCCCGCGAGCACCACCTTGAGGCCGTCTACTTCGATACCAGCGACCTCGTGCTGGCGGCGCACCACGTGACTCTGCGCCGCCGCGCTGGGGGCGACGACGCCGGCTGGCACCTGAAACTTCCGATCGGCGACAGCGAGCGCCAGGAGATTCACGCCCCGCTCGCCGGGGAATCTCTCGTGGTTCCCGACGCTCTCGCCCGTCTCGTGCGGGTGCACGTGCGCGACCGCGCCCTCGTGGCCGTCGCGCTGGTGCGCACCCGGCGCGTCGTTCACCGCCTCTTCGGCCCCGACGGCGAGGCCCTCGCCGATGTCTGCGACGACCGCGTCGAAGCCGATCGACTCGTGCCTGAACCCGCGCACACCTCGTGGCGCGAATGGGAACTCGAGCTGATCGTCGCGCCGGTGGACCTGCTCGAGGCCGGCCGGCAGCTGTTCCACTCCCTCGGCATCCGCTCCTCGGCGCACGCGTCCAAGCTCGCCAGAGCCCTCGGCGACCGATTTCCGATCGAGCCCGCGCCCGCGCCTGTCGCCACCCGTTCCGGCGCTGTCGCCACGGTGCTGCTCGCCTATGCCCACGAACAGATCGGTGCCCTCACGGCGCAGGATCCCCGTGTTCGCGACGACAAGCCCGATGCCGTGCACAAGATGCGCGTGGCCACCCGACGCCTGCGCTCGGCACTCGCGACCTACGGTGACCTCCTCGCCGACGAGGAGGGGACCACGCACCTGCGCCGCGAGTTGCGCTGGCTGGCGGGCGTGTTGGGCGAGGCTCGCGACGAACACGTGCAGCAGGAACGCCTCGGCGCGCTCATCACCTCGGAACCGCACGAGCTGCTGCTCGGCCCCGTGGCCGAGCGGGTCGCCGGCCAGTTCGCCGTGCAGGCCTCCGCTGCGCGCCAGACCCTCCTCGACGTACTCGACCACGCACGGTACTACCGGCTGCTCGACGACCTCGACGCCTGGCTCGCGGCCCCGCGTTTCACCAACGTGGCCTATCGCTCGGCGCGCAAGGTCGTTCCCGAACTGCTCGAGCACGACTGGAAGGACTTGTGGGCGGCCGTGCGTGCCGTGGCCCATGCCCCAGTTGGGCGCGAACACGATTTGGCCCTGCACGAGGTGCGCAAGCGAGCGAAGCGGCTGCGCTACGCCGCCGAAACGGCACTTCCCATCGCCCGTAAGAGCTCCCGGCGCCTCGCCCTAAGCGCCCAAGAGCTGCAGACCATCCTCGGCGAGCACCAGGACAGCGTGATCGCCCGGGACCTGTTGCTGCACCGCAGCGCGGTGGAGGCGTACCTCCACGGCGAGAACACGTTCACCTATGGACGCTTGCACGCGAAGGAAGAGGCCACAGGAGCGGATGCCGAAGCCCGCTTCCGCAGGGCGTGGAAGGACTTTCCGCGCCCCGAATAGCGCGCGCCACGAACGTCAGTGCAGTGTGATCGTGCCGGTCGCGCCGTTGACGGTGACCAAGCGTCCTGTCTGGATGCGACGTCCCCACCCGGTCGGCGCGGCGAAGGGGCCACCGACGGCCGAAACACGGCCTCCAGAAGGGCCGACGTGGCTCCGATGTGGCCGGCGACGCGAAGGATCCGCCGCAGCACGGGCCACCTCGAACGCGAGGTGACCGAGAAACGCGGGTCGGTATGCAGGTTCGCGAGAACGACCGCGGAGCGCGCCTCCATGACCCCGAGCAGGCGGCCGGAAATGTCACGCTCGGCGCGGCCGCGGATCACGGCCGTCACGTCCACGAAGAGGCGCTGCCCGAATACCACCGAGGTGTGTCTCAAGGCTCGTCGTCCCACGGGGTTCCGTCGAGGTCACCGCGCAGGGTGCCGGTGGCCTCGTCAACGGCCGTGCCCACAGTGCTGGCGAACCGCTCCGGGGGAAACCGTGCGCTCATCCCATATGAGTGAAGCCGGTCTTTTACCGGCCCTTTCATCTCGGCGAAGATCAGGGTGACGCCGCGGGAAGCCAAAAAGTCGTCGAGCTCGACGAGCTCGTCCACGGCTGTCGTGTCAATTTCTGTGATCGGTTCGGCGGCAAGTATCACCGTGCGCACGTCGCTTCCGGCGGCAGTGACGGTGGCCCGCACGTAGTCGTCGAAGATGCCGCCGTTGGCGAAGAACAGCGGGGCGTCGAAGCGCACGATCACAATGCCGGGCAGGCGTTCACCCTCGGGGTGTCTGGACAGATCGTGATAACCGCGCAGGCCGTGCACGCGCCCGAGTTCCGCGCGATAGGGTCGCCATGCGTGGCTGACGAAGGCGCCCAGCGACAGGATGATCGCCACCCCGATGCCCTGGATCACTCCCACCACGAGCACGCCCACGAAGGCCGCGAGGGAGAGCAGGGCATCGACCCGGCTCATCCTGACGAGGGCAAGGAAACCCTTCGCGTCCACGAGCCCGGCCGCGGCCACGATCACGACCGCGGCGATGGCGGCCGACGGCAGGTAACCCGTCAGACCGGGTGCGAGCAGCATGAACACGACGATGAGCAGCGCCCCGACCACGCTGGTCAGCTGGGTGCGGGCCCCGGCGCGCTCCGCGACGGGCGTGCGGGACGAGGAGGCGGAAATGGGAAAGCCACCGAGCAGCCCGCCAGCAATGTTCGAGAGACCGATGGCAGACATCTCCTGGCTGCCGTCGACGCTTTCGCCTCTGCGGGCGGCGAAGGTGCGCGACAGCACGGCGGTGTCGGCGAAGGCGATCAGGGAGATTCCGAACGCGGGAAGCACGAGACCGGCAACGTCGGACCATTGCAACCCGCCGAGGGCCGGCGCCGGGAGTCCCTGCGGCAGCGCCCCCACCACCGGCAGTTCGTTCTCTAGGCCGAAAATCGCCGTCAGCGCTGTCGCCCCGACGACCGCAGCGAGAACACCAGGAATGCGGGTCTTGCGCCACGACAACACGATGATCACGAGCAGCGACCCCAGACCGATCAGCATCGCGGTCTCGTCGACTTCACCGCCCGTGATGCCGCCGACAATGGCCACCACGCGCTCGAACGGTGACTCCGCGTCGACGGAAAAACCCAGCAGCGCGGGAACCTGGGAAATGATCACGAGCAGGGCGAGCGCGTTCAGGTAGCCCACGCGAATGGGCTTGGATAGCAGGTCTGTCACAAAGCCCAGGCGCAGCAGGCCGCCGACCAACAGGATCAGTCCGACCATGATCGCCAGCAGGCCGGCGAGGGCGACGGCGCGAGCGGTGTCGCCGAGTGCGAGGGGCAGGATCGCGACGGCGATGATGGGCGCCAGGGCAGAGTCCGGGCCGAGCACCAGTATTCGCGACGGTCCGAAGATGGCGTAGGCGAGCACCGGAATGATCGTGGCGTACAGTCCCGCCTCGGGTGGGAGGCCCGCGACCTCGGCGTAGCCGATGCCGACCGGGATCAGAAGCGTTGTGAGCACGACGCCGGCTCGGAGATCCGGCACGAGCCACGCACGACGGTAGCCGAGCGCCGTATCGATTCCCGGGACCCATCCGCGTAGCAACTTGCCAGCCATGGCGTTCCTCTCCGGGCCGGTCGACTCGCGCCAGAATACCAGTGCCCCGCCCCCTGCCGGTCGAGGCGTGAGAAACGAACGAAACCTACTCGCTGGTCGAGGCGCGACGAAGGAGCGCCTGGACCGAGACCCATCCGCCGGTCGAGGCGCGACGAAGGAACGCCTGGACCGAGACCCATCCGCCGGTCGAGGCGCGACGAAGGAGCGATCGAGTGAGTATTTGATGCCTTGAGAGCCACCCGATCGTGCGGTTCAGAGCCACCGTTCGTGCGGAAGAGAGCCAGTGGTGGTCCGGCTGGGAGCCACTGGCTCTCTTCGCCGGTTCGTTAGGCGCTGGTGAGGGCCGCTTGCTCTCTCATGTTGTAGGTGCCGGTCTCGACCCAGACAGTGTTGTGGATGATGCGGTCCATGATCGCGTCGGCGTGAACCCCGGAGCCGAGTCGCTGGTGCCAGTCCTTCTGCTGATACTGGGTGCAGAACACCGTCGAGCTCTCGCCATAGCGACGTTCCATCAGCTCAAGCAGCATGCCGCGCATCGATTCCGTCGGGCGGTCAAGCAACCATTCATCAATGACGAGCAGGGTGAAGGAAGCATATTTGCGCAAGAACTTCCCGCTGCCGCCGGTGGTGTCTTGGGCGGCCACCCAGGCTTCCTCGAGGTCGGGCATGCGGACGTAATGAGCGCGGATGCGATGCTCGCAAGCGCGTTTGGCGATCGCGCAGCCCAAATACGACTTCCCCGATCCGGTGAACCCCTGAAACACAACGTTCTGCTGCCGGGCAACGAACGAACACGTCCCGAGCTGGGCCAGCAGCTGCCGGTTCAAGCCCCGCTCGTCGAGCAGGTCGATGCGGCGGAGATCCGCGTTGGGATAACGCAACCCCGCCCGCCGGATCAGCCCGGCGACCTTCGAGTGCGTGAAGGCGGAGTAGGCGTCATCGACGACCAACCGGACCCGCTCTTCAAACGACAAACTGATGCTCAGCGTCTCGTCTTGGGTGTCGATCGCCGCGAGCAACTCGCCAGCATTCATCTCCCGCAGCTTGCGCTTGGTCTCTGTGTCCAGCGGACTCATCGGGTGCCTCCGGCGTAGTAGGCGCTGCCGCGGACGTAGCCACCGTCATCGGGTTCCGGCTTGTCAGGGACGTGGCCAGTTTTGTCTTGTCCGGTGTCGAGGATCGGCCGAAGGTGCGCATACCTCGGCGAGCGGATCGGACCTCGCAAGGCCAGTGCGCAGGCGGCCTCGACCCGAGTCGGCGAGAACCGGCGTGACAGCCGCAACACTGCCAACGCCGGGTCGTAACCGGCCTCCTCGATCGACGCAGCTTCAAAGATCTTCCCGATCACTGTGACCGTGGCAGGTCCCATCCGGGCCGCCCACTCGTCGATCCGGGTCCGATCCCAGGCCTGAAAGCTGCGGCCCTCGGGCAGGTCCGCGTCGTTTGTCTGATGCTGGTTCGTCGTGCTTGCTGGCAGCAGCAGGTGACTGGTCAAGCGTTCGTCGTTGCGATAGACCTCCAGCATCGTGTCCGTGACGCGAAGGTCGACCTGAGCGCCGATGTGGCGGAACGGAACGGAGTAGAAGTTCCTCGCCCAGACCACGTGAGCGTTCTTGTTCACTTTGCGCTTGTAGGTCCACGTGCTGATCTCGAACGGGGCCGCCGGTAACGGTTGCATCAACGGCTTCTCCTCGGCGGTGAAGACACTCAACCGGGACCCGTCCCGTTTCTGGAACGGCTGGCGGTTGTAAGCATCGATTTGCTCGTAGATCCGGACCCGCAGCTCGGGCAGGGATGTGAACTGCTCCTGCCTGAGGCTAGCGATGACCCAGGTCGCGACATGCGAAACTGTGTTCTCAACGCTCGCCTTGTCCTTAGGTGCCCGGACGCGGCCCGGCAGCACCGCGGCAGAGTAGTGCGCAGCCATCTCACGGTAGGCGTCGTTGAGAACGACCTCTCCCTCTCGAGGGTGAGAGATCACCCCAGTCTTCAGGTTGTCGGGGACCAGGCGCGGGACGCTGCCGCCGAAGAAGGAAAACATCGCCACGTGGGCGCGCAGCCACGACTCCTGCCGCATATCCAACGTGGCCTCCACGAAGGCGTATCGGCTGAACGGCAGGCACGCGACGAACAAATACACCTTTGAGATCTCGCCCGTCGTCGGGTCCAGCAGCTGCATCGTGGGCCCAGACCAGTCAACCTCGATGCTGCGGCCGGCCTTGTGACCCACGCGCGACGTCGCGCCCGAGACGGCAGCGAAGTCGCCATAGAGCCGACAGAACCGGTCATAGCTCATCACCGCCTGCGCCTGACCCGATGTGTCGACGTACTCTTGGTGCAGCAGCTTCAACGTCACCCCGACCCGGGCTAGTTCGGTGTGCACCCGCCCCCAATCCGGCTGCGCGAACACGGACTCGTGCACTCCACGGCCGGGAAACAACACCGTATAGACCTCGGCCTCCGGCATCTCCTCGACGTCGTCCCAGCCGAGGCCGAGCCTGTCCGCCGTCTCGAGCACGGTCTGGACGCTATTGCGGGCGATGCCCTGCGCCGACGCGATCGCTCTGCCCGACAAGCCTTGGTTGCGTAACTGCAAGACGAGTTTCGCCTTGATCTTCCGTACCATTACCGGTACTCCTTCCACCACGTGGCCCTCACGTGATGGAAGGAGCTTTTCAGGTGGCTCTCAACAACACCAACTGTGGCTCTGAACGACACGATTCATGGTTTGGTACAGCGGCCTTCACAGGCACCACCCCCGGCTCCCTCGGAAGCCAATATTCAATCGAGACCTCGTGAGGTGATCTTCGTGCGCGGCGTGCGCTGGCAATAATGTCTCGCGAGGTCTCGATCGCTCGTACCTCGCGCCTCGACCAGCGGAGGCGAGGTCTCGATCGCTCGTACCTCGTACCTCGACCAGCGGAGGCAGGGCCTCGATCGTTCGTACCGCGGGATGTTCGCCTCAGGAGAAACGGCGGGCCGGCGACGACCGGTCTGTTCGGTCGTCGCCGGGTGGCCGTTATCGCGTGTAGTGCGGCCCGTCGTGTCCTTTCGGTGTCGGGACCGGTGGTCGGCCGCCTCTGCGCGGCGTTCTCCTCGGATCGACACTGGCCGGAGGGATGAAGTACACCACGTTATCCTTCACGACCACGTCCCAGCCTTCGCGGTGGATCCGATGATGGCACGCACTACACAGCATCACGCAGTTGGCTTGATTTGTCGGTCCGTCATGCGCTTTGTACCAACGAATGTGATGCCCCTCCGCATAGCTCGGCGGCCGGTTACAGCCAGCCGTGGCGCACCCGCCGTCCCTCTCGACGGCCGCGAGCTTCTGCGCCGTCGTAAAGAGCCGTTTTCGGAGGCCGAAGTCGAAAACCTCGCTCTTCCCGCCGAGGACCATCGGGATCAAACACGCCTCCGCCGCCATCCTTCGGGCCGTTCCGGCGGAGATCGGCTGTTCAACCCCATCCAGTTGCGCTTCACCGAGGCCGGTTTGTAGGGATTCGAGGGTCATCCTGACGATGATCGTCGTGTGATCCAGCGCCCCGAGCCCTTCCTTGCAGGAGAGAGCGTGACGCACGATGTCGACGAAGGCATCGAAGTTCAGTTGCGGCATTGTTCGGCCGTCGCCGATGATCTCGTGGTTGTCGCCACACCCGTCAGGATCTTCCTTGGCTTCAAACCTGGGTTTGCGCAGTTCCGCGCTGGTCATCCCGTCGATCGCGGTGTCCAGGTACGCCGCTGACACCGGGTCCGCATCGAGCACGTAGCGTTTCATGCCGTTGGGCAGCACCAGCCGATTCAACCCCCGCCGCGACACCAGCACCTCCTCCCGCGGTTCGACCCCGTCCACGTCGAGGGCGTCCCGGTACCGAATCGACAGCTTCCGCACCGAATCCACCGGGTTGGTCACCGCGAACTCCACCAACTCCTTCTCCGCCGCGTCGAGGTCTTCGGTCGTGGCCCGAGGGGCGGCCTGCTCGAGGTTCGCCGTGATGTACAGCGCCGAATCCACGGTGAGCTCCCCGGCATTGACTGCCCGGGCGACCTCCGCGTACTCCGGTGGCAGGTGCTCCCCGATCAGGCTCATCCGCGGCTTCGTCGCCTTCCCCACCCTCACCAACCGCCCGGCCTCAGCCATCGAGATGTGACCGATATCGGTGAGGGCGGCGGCGGCGTTTCGGTTCCCGGTTCTGGCGGCGATGCCCGAGTCGTGGTCGAAGCGGTCGTCCAGCTCACCCGCTGCTCGAACCAAAAGGGCCTGCGCCTGTCTCACCACCTCGAAATTCGAGTTCAACACGGCCAACAAACCCCCGTCGGTCATCCGCTGCAGGTCCAACCCTGCGTCGGGTTCCTCCTCCGAACAGACTCCACCACCCAAGGAGTGAGAGTACGTATCGGCGAGTGCCGCCGTACTCTCCACGAGAAGGTCCGTTGAAGTGGTCATGGCCCAATTTTCCCAGCGACCACCGACATTCACGGGCCCTAAACAGCCCTGATCGGGGCATTCTGTGGAAAACTCCCAAAGATTCTCACCTGTGGAGGAGAAGCACGGAGTTAGGTTCGGCGTGCTTGCCCGAAGGACAGTCGGCCCGAGCCGTGTGCCGATCGAGCACGCAAAAGGCCCGAAACCTTTCGGTTTCGGGCCTTTTGTACTCGAATGCGTGTGACAACCACGATGGTGGAGATGCGGGGAATTGAACCCCGGTCCACTGTTGTGGTCATATGCCTTCTACGGGTGTATCCAGTGAAGTCGCTTTCTCGGCCCCGGAATTTGCCACTGGCATCTACTCCGACAGGCCCAGCCTTCGTTTAAGTCCCTCTACACCCCGTGGCTCAATGTAGAAGCAATCTCTCTAAATGGCGTCAGGGTCCGGGTAGAGAGCATTCCCGGCCTGACGGTCTCTATGCGGTTCTACTTAGGCCGCGAGGGCGAAAGCGGAACGCGAGACAGTGCTGTTTGATTTGGCACTTATTGTTTTGCAGAGATCGTTTACGAGATAACTCTGCATCCTCGACCCGCTTCTCATAATTGCGCAAACAATGTCGAAACCGATCATCCCCATGGTGGGGTGGTTGTCACACGCTGTTGAGTTGTTGTGGAACATCTGCATCTTGTGCAGTCCCTCATTCTACAACAGAACAGGGCCTGAGCAAATTAGTCCCCGAGGTTGCGGCGGGCGGACATGGCGCGGTCGGATTCGCGTTTGTCCTGGCGTTCCCTCAGAGTCTGTCGCTTGTCGAACTCTTTCTTGCCCTTGGCGACGGCAATTTCCACTTTGGCCCGGCCGTTGAGGAAGTAGATACGCAACGGAATGAGGGTGTATCCGCCCTCTTTGGTCTTGTGGCTGATCTTCACGATTTCCTGCTTGTGGAGCAGTAACTTGCGTTTGCGGCGTGGCGGATGATTCGTCCAGGTGCCGGCCGTGTACTCCGGAATGTGCACTGCGTCGAGCCACATCTCGCCGCCCTCAATGAAGGCATAGCCGTCAATCAGCGACGCTCGCCCCGCCCGCAGGGACTTCACCTCTGTGCCGCTCAAGACCATGCCGGCCTCGTAGGTGTCACCGATGGAATAGTCGTGGCGCGCCTTACGATTCGACGCTACGACCTTCTCGCCAGTTTCCCTGGGCACAGAACTCTCCAATATCTTGAGCCACCCGATCGTGCACCGGGCAGCCCATCAGTCTAGCGCGCACGCCTGACGGGTGAAATTTAGACCTTGAGGTAACGCGTGATCGCGAAATTGGCAGAGAAAGCCGCGAGCACCGCGCCGACCACCAACAGAATCGGCACCACAATGAGCGCGTCGTCCATGCCCACGAGCGCGAACCCGGTGAGTCTCGCTCCCAGATAGCCCTGCACGAAGAAGTTCACGATGGCCACGATCGCGCCACCCGCCAGCAGCGACCCGAGCAGAGCCGCAAAAACACCCTCAAGAATGAACGGCGTCTGAATGAATCTGTTCGAGGCCCCCACGAGTCTCATGATGCCCAACTCGCGCCGTCTAGAGAAGGCCGACAAGCGGATGGTCGTGGCAATCAGCAGGGCAGCCGCCACGAGCATGAGCCCCGCGATGCCAATTGCCGTGTAGCTGGCCACGTTGAGCACCGAGAAGATCTGATCCAGATACTTGCGCTGATCGGCGACATTCTCGACCCCGGCCACCCCCGACAGGCTCTCCACGAGCACATCGGATTGGGACGGATCCTTCAGATTCACCCAGAAGGTCTGGTTGAGCTGGTCCGCCGTCACGTAGTCGGCAACGGGGTTGCCGGCGAACTGCGTCTGGAAGTTCTCGAACGCCTGCTCATGGGTTTCGAAGTAGTACCTGTCAACGAACGGCGCGAGGGTGGGCGAGGTCAGCTGTGCCTCCACTGTGTTGATCTGCTCCTCGGTGGCCTCACCGCCCGTGCACGTCTCACCGGAAGACACATCGGTGCACATGTAGATGCCCACCTGAGCTTTCTCGTACCAGAAGTTCTTCATCTGGCCGATCTGCATCTGCATCAACACCGCGGCGCCCACGAAGGTGAGCGAGATAAAGGTAACGAGCACGACTGAGACGACCATCGAGGCATTGCGCCGCAGGCCATTGGCGGCCTCGGAGAGTACGAGTGCAAGTCTCATCGGGTGGGGCCCACGTTCTGCTCGCCGGTTTGGTCTGGTTTCTCGCCCGGGGCCCGAAGCCCGAGCTTCTCCGCCAGGGTGAGCTGTTCGGGCGCATCGTGCTGCGTGACAGGGATCACGGGGCGCGTCATGGTCGGACCGGTGTCCGCGTCCGATTCGGCCTCCGGCTCGGGGGCCGGCGGAGCGTAGGGAGATCGTGCAGGCGGCATACCGGAATCCGACACGGGAGCGCTGCGGGGAGCCGCAACGGATTCCGGTGCGAGCGCGGCCGGAACGGCCGACTTCGAATCTGCGGGGGCGGTCGCCGACACGGGGGCCGGCACGGGCGCCGGCGGAAAGGTGAGCGGCTGGTTCGGATCAGATTCCGAAACTATCGTGCGGGCGGGCGGGCGGAAGGCCGGCGTGGGCGGTGCGTGCTCCAGAGGAACCTCGACAGCTTCTGCGGGAGACGCGGCGGCGGCCGGGGCTCCGGTAATGACGGGGATCGACGCCGTTGCGTACCCACCCTGTCGTTCGTCACGCACGATTGTGCCGTTGACGAGTTCGATCACACGACGCTGCATCTTGTCGACGATTCCGGCCTCGTGTGTGGCCATGATCACCGTGGTACCCCCGGCGTTGATGCTCGCCAGCAAGGCCATAATCTCTGCGCTCGTGGTGGGATCAAGGTTTCCAGTGGGCTCGTCGGCCAACAGAATCTGCGGCTTGTTCACAATGGCACGGGCGATGGCGACACGTTGCTGCTCACCGCCCGAGAGCTCGTGCGGCAGTCGCTGAGCCTTTTCGGCGAGCCCCACCATCTTGAGGGTGTCGGGAACGGCCTCCTGGATGAATCCGCGGGACTTACCGATCACCTGGAGGCTGAACGCCACGTTGTCAAAGACTGTCTTGTTCGGCAGCAGACGGAAGTCTTGGAACACCACGCCGAGATTCCGACGAAAGTACGGCACCTTGCGGTTGGAGATCGACCTCAGGTCATGGCCCAGCACGTGGATGCTGCCACTCGTGGGCTTCTCTTCCTTCAATACGAGACGCAAGCAACTCGATTTTCCCGAGCCGGAAGCGCCGACCAAGAACACGAATTCGCCGCGTAAAATCTCGACGTCGATGGAGTTCAGCGCCGGTCGGGTTGTACCGGGATACTTCTTGGTGATGTGATCAAATCGAATCATGGCCTTTTGAGCCTAAGCAGGCATCCTGAAATTCGCTACAGCGACATACCCAAACCCGGCGGATGGGCAGCAGAAGCCGCGACTAGTTGTACCCAGCCATGACGTTGGTGACTTAAGGGGTTGAAAAAGGAAGGACCTCCGGTGCTTAGTGGAGATGTTCAACGTCTCACTTCACAACGGAGGTCCTCGTGTCACACATTAACGCCAAGTTGACCGTTCGCGGAAGGGCTCTTTTGGTCGAAAGGGTGCTCGGTGGTCGTCCGGCCGCGCACGTCGCCAAAGAGCTCGGCATCTCCCGCCAGTGCGCGTATCGGTGGGTGCGCCGGTACTGTTCGGAGGGTGAAGCCGGCCTCAGAGACCGGTCCTCACGGCCGCACTCGATGCCCACCCAGACGAGCCCCGAACGTGAGGCAGCGGTCCTCGAGGCCCGCGGCCGGCTGCGCACGGGCCCGGTCCGCATCGCCGCCGATACGGGCGTTCCCGCGCGGACCGTCTCGAGAGTCCTCGCTCGTCATAACGTCCCCGCGCTCTGGGAATGCGACCCGCTGACCGGCGAACGGATCCGCGCTACCCGCGCCACAGCCAACCGGTATGAACGCGCCCGCCCCGGCGAAATGCTCCATATCGACGTGAAGAAGCTCGGGCGTATCGCCGAAGGCGGCGGCTGGCGGGCCCAACCCGGACAGACCAGGGCCAACCACACAGCCGGTCACGTGCGCGTCGGCTACGACTACGTGCACGCCGTCATCGACGATCACACCCGCCTCGCCTACGCCGAAGTGCACCCCGACGAAAAGGGCACCACCGCGGCCGGCGTTCTCCTGCGCGCTGCGGCATTCTTCGCCAGCTGCGGCATCCCCAAAATCGAACGAGTCCTCTCCGACAACGCCTTCGCCTACCGAAACTCCCAAGCGTTCAAAGACGCCGTCGCGACCCTCGGTGCGCAGCAACGCTTCATCAAACCGCACTGCCCCTGGACCAACGGCAAGGTCGAACGCTTCAACCGCACCCTGCAAACCGAGTGGGCCTACCGCCAGGTGTTCACCAGCAGCGCCCAACGCACCCAAGCCCTTGACCCCTGGCTCAACTACTACAACACTGAACGCAGCCACACCGGCATCGGAACCACCCCGCTCAAACGAGTGTCACCAACCTGATGGCTCGGTACAACTAGTCCTGCGGAGCCTTCTTGCGCCAGCGGATTCCAGCGGAGATGAATCCATCGAGGTCGCCGTCGAAGACGTTGCTGGGGTTGTTGACCTCGTACTCGGTGCGCAGGTCTTTCACCATTTGATAGGGCGCGAGCACGTAGCTGCGCATCTGGTCGCCCCAGCTGGCCGTGATGTTGCCGGCCAGTTCCTTCTTCGTGGCCGCTTCCTTCTCGCGCTGGAGCAGGAGCAGGCGTGATTGCAACACCCGCATGGCCGCCGCGCGGTTCTGGATCTGACTCTTCTCGTTCTGGCAGCTCACCACCGTTCCGGTGGGCAGGTGGGTGATGCGCACGGCGGAGTCGGTGGTGTTCACAGACTGGCCGCCGGGGCCGCTCGATCGGAACACGTCAACGCGGATGTCGTTGTCGGGAACCTCGATGGATTCGGTCTGCTCAATCAGGGGCACCACCTCGACGGCGGCGAAAGACGTTTGGCGTTTCCCGGCCGAGTTGAAGGGGCTCATGCGCACGAGGCGGTGGGTGCCGGCCTCGACACTAAGCGTTCCGAAGGCGTATTCGGCATCGACCTCGAAGGTCGCCGACTTGATCCCGGCTTCCTCGGCGTAGCTGATGTCGAGAACGCTCGTGCGATAGTTGTGCTGTTCCGCGTAGCGCAGGTACATGCGCAGCAGCATCTCGGCGAAGTCTGCGGCATCCACTCCCCCGGCACCGGCACGAATGGTGATCACGGCGTTGCGCTCGTCGAATTCGCCGTTGAGCAGCGTTTGCACCTCCAGGGCACCGAGCAGCTTCTGCAGGCTCGCGAGTTCGGCAGCGGCCTCATCGGCGGACTCCTGGTCGCCCTCACCGTCGTTGGCCATGCCCACGAGCACCTCGAGGTCGTCCAGGCGAGACTCGATGCTCTCGACCTTCGCGAGCTCCGACTGGCGGTGGCTGAGCGCGCTCGTCACCTGCTGGGCATGCTCGGTGTCGTCCCACAGGTCGGGCATGCCAGCCTGGCCGCTGAGGTCTTCGATGTCCGATTTCAGGCGTTCGATATCAATCACCGACCGAATGTCACCAAACGTGGCCCGCAACGCGGCGATCTGCTCCGAATAATCCAAGTCAATCATGTCGGAGTCCAGCCTACCCGGCCCGGTTGTTGCGCTCGGGTGGCGCGGGCAGGCGTAGCATCGAAATCCATGACTGATTCCGCGCGCCCCTTCAGCCTGCGGTCGGTTGCCCTCGCAGCTTTTCTGCCAACCCTGCTCTTCTCCATCGGAGAAGGCGCCATTATTCCCTTGATTCCGCTGGTCGCCAATGACCTGGGGGCGACGCTGGCGATAGCCGGATTCATCTCCGCCATGATCATGCTTGGCGAACTCGTCGGCGATATTCCCAGCGGGTTCATCGTCTCCCGAATCGGCGAGCGCAATTCCATGCTCTGGGCGTCGCTGCTCACCATCATCGCCGTGCTGATCTGCGTCGCGGCCCCGAACCCGTTCGTGCTCGGCGTAGGCATCTTCATCATCGGCATTGCCACCGCCGTCTTCGCCCTCGCCCGCCACGCCTTCATGGCCAGCTACGTGCCGCTCGTGTATCGGGCACGGGCCCTGTCAACGCTCGGCGGCGTATTTCGGGCCGGCTGGTTCATCGGGCCGATCCTGTCGGCCGGCCTGATCTTCGTCACCGGAAGCACGCAGTCGGCATTCTGGTTGTTCATTGTGTGCTGTATCGCGGCGGCCACCATTCTGCTGCTGCTGCCCGACCCCGCCGGCACCTTCGGCGCGCGGCCCTCTGCGTCGGAGAGCACCGATTCCACCACAGCGGATGCCGCGCCGCTCGTGCGTGCCCCGGGCATCTTCGCGACCATTCGTGACAACCGCGAGGTGCTCGTGCGACTCGGCACCGGAGCCGCCCTCGTCGGCGCCATGCGGGCCAGCCGCACCGTGATGCTGCCGCTCTGGGCCGTGAGTATCGGCATCAGCGCGCCCCAGACCGCGCTCATCATCGGTATCGCCGGCGGCATCGACTTCGCGCTCTTCTACGTGAGCGGCCAGATTATGGACCGTTTCGGTCGCATGTGGAGCGCCATTCCGTCGATGATCGGCCTCGGCGCCGGGCACCTCGTGCTCGCGCTCACCCACGATCTGCCCGCGAACGTGGAGTGGTTCATTGCAATCGCCATGTTCCTCTCCCTCGGGAACGGCATCGGGAGTGGTCTCCTGATGACGCTTGGCGCCGATCTGGCACCCGCGACGAGTCCGGCCGCCTTCCTCGGAGCGTGGCGTTTCACGGCGGATGCCGGCAGCGCGGCCGCCCCCCTCGCCGTCGCGGGAGTGACAGGGCTGGTCTCGCTGTCCCTGGCCAGCGGCATCATGGGGGTATTCGGACTCATAGGGGCCATACTGCTGTATCGGTACATTCCGCGTTATGCGCCGTTCCGACCCCGCTAGGTTTGCTCCGAAACCGATAGGCACCACTCATGCTCGCGATCCACACCGATAGATTACTGCTTCGACCGTTCGTCGGCGATGACGCCGACTTCGTCTTCGACGTGTACTCCCGTTGGGAAGTGCAGCGCTACATCGGTGCCGTTCCGCGGGTGATGGCTTCCCTGTCGGAGGCCTTCGACCGCATCCATGCCTGGCAGCAGCTCGACGACGGGGTGCACGGCGTGTGGGCCGTCGCTGAAGCGGACAGCGGCAAGCTCCTCGGCACCGTACTGCTCAAGTTCATCCCCGCGTCGGGCAGCGACCTGACCGTTCTTCCCAGCGGCGACACCGAGATCGGGTGGCACTTCCATCCCGACGCGTGGGGCAAGGGGTGCGCGAGCGAAGCGGCATCCGCTGTGTTGCGGCACGCCTTCTCGCAGGGGCTGCGGAGGGTTGTCGCCGTGACCAATCCACTCAACCTCGCCTCGCAGCGGGTGTGCGAGCGCATCGGAATGTCGCATGAGGGGCTCACCGATGCCTACTACAACGCCCGGTGCGAACTGTTCGTCGGCTCGGCGGCCTAGGGCGGGAAGCCTCCGCCGGGAATGTTCCACGCCCCTCAACTGTTGTCCCGATCATGCCTCTCATCGGAGAATACGAAGCCAGCACCGCCCAGTGGGTACGTGACCAGGTCAACCTGTACGAAAGTTCAGGCGGGACAGACGGAACCACGCTGCGCGGCATGCCCGTGATTGTGTTGACGACCCTCGGAGTCAAGAGCGGCAAGCTCCGCAAGGCACCGCTCATGCGCGTGGAGCATGAGGGCCGGTACGCGGCGATCGCCTCTCTCGGCGGAAGCCCCAAGAACCCGGGCTGGTACGCCAACGTGGTCGCGCATTCGCTCGTGGAACTGCAGGACGGCACCGAGCGCTGGGACATGATCGCCCGCGAGGTGACCGGCGATGAGAAGGCTGTGTGGTGGGAACGTGCCGTCGCGGCATTCCCCGACTACGCGGACTACCAGACCAATACCGATCGCGTTATTCCAGTCTTCGTGCTCGAACCCGTTCCCGCCGCCTAGGGTGGCGCGGACAGGTACCCGCGGTCCGTCTATTGACGCGCTGACGCTCGACGACCTCAGCGACAATGACGGTTCGGAACTGCGGAACGGTGACAGCGTGGAGGCGCAACTGTTCAGCGGATGTGATCTGAGCGGCCGCGACCTCACGGGCGCGTCTTTCACGGAGTGCGAATTCACCGGTGTCACCTTCACCGAGACAAAGCTGCGTGGGGCGACGTTCTCGGAGTGCCTCGCCACCGATCTGCACGCGCCGGTCTTCAGCGCACCGCGGTCCACGTGGCGCGACGTGCGGATCGACCACGCCCGGCTGGGCTCGGTCGAGGCATACGACGCCCAACTGCGCGGGGTGCACATCGATGGGTCGAAGCTCGACTTCGTGAACCTGCGCAACTCCACGCTGACCGATGTTCTCATCTCGAACTGCATCATCGACGAACTCGACCTCGGCAGCGCCACGGTCCAGCGCCTCGAGCTGCAGAACTGCCGCATCGGCACTCTCGACGTGACCGGAGCGAAGCTCAAGGACGTGGACCTGCGCTCGAGTGATTTCGGGGCTATTCACGGCTTGGAAGGCCTGCGCGGAGCGACGATCGACGACGCGCAGCTCTCGCTCCTCGCCCCCCTGCTCGCCGCCCACCTCGGCATCCGTGTGGAGTAAGGCCCAGCCCGAGACTAGGGGATGGCGGTGGCGGTGAGTTCGAGGTCGGAGCGGGGACGATCGCGCTGGGTGGCAATGGCAGCTCCCGCGGCCACGCAGACAACGAGAATGGCGATCTGCTGCTGAAGCGTAAAGGTTTCGCCGAGCACAAGCGCGCCAAAACCAGCAGCGATGACCGGGCCGAAGCTCGTGATGATGGAGTAGAGCCGCGGGGTGATCCGGCGGAGGATGTAGGTATCGACCGTGTAGGGAAAGGCCGACGACAACACCCCGATCACGGCCAGCAGGCCGATGACTCCCCAGTTGAGGACTGAGAAGTCGACGGTGAACAGGGCGAGCGGCACGACGAGTGCGAGACTCATTAGGCTCGCGATCGTGATTCCTTCCAGACCGGGAAAATCCCCAGCCACGCGTCTCGTCAACAGAATGTAGGCCGCCCACGAGGCCGCGGCGGTGAGCGCCAGCACAATGCCCAGCACGCTCAGGGATCCGTCGGACCAGGTGAGCAGGAACACTCCCCCGGCCGCCGCAGTCGCGCAGACAAAGTCAAGCGGCCTGCGTGACGTGGCCAGGGCAAGTCCGAACGGCCCGAGGAATTCGATCGTGGCGGCGATACCCAGGCCGAGTAAACCTACTGCCATATAAAAGGTGACATTCATGACAGCGAGCACGACACCGAGGGCGAGGGCCGGCCAGACCCTGCGCCAGGTGATCGTGGACAGTTTCGGCCGATAGAACGGCAGTATGACGCAGACCATGACAATCTGCCTGGCGGCCACCACGACGGGTGACCCGACAACCGGGATCATCAGGCCAGCCAGACTCGACCCGAAGTTGATGCTGACTTCGGTTGCCAGCTGCGCCCCTGCGCCATTCAATCGGTCCCGCTTGGTGCTCACGACGCTCCCCTCGGCACCGTAAAGGTGCGCTTTCGAGGGTACCGGCTGCGGCATCCGCTCTCGTACCGGTCACTGCGGTCGGGGCAAGCAGGTCAGTCGGGCAGTGGAATGAAGTGATATTCGCTGGTGAGGTGTTCTTTCTTGCAGATGCCGCAGTAGAGAACGCCAGAGTTGCGCATCGCCAGCACACGAGACGAGCACTGGATCACCTTGGGACCACAGCACGGTGAAATCACCATGAAGCCACCGGGCTCTTGGGGATCGTGACCGCTCAGTCCCCGATCATGATGAACCCCTTCACAGGGAAAATTAGTGTCAAATTCGAGCAGCTCGACAATTTCAACGTCGAGTACTGCATCTAGTAGCGCATCCATGGGCGGAACGGTCCATCCGAGAAGGAGGTGGAGCCGCATACGGGACGCTTCACCCGACGGCGACTGCACCGGATGAACGACGAGAAAACCGTCGGTACACCAACCGGGGTCCGGGGCTGGACGAAAACTGGAGCACCTCGCCGAATAAAAAAAGCCGCCTACAGAGTAAGCGGCTTTCGATGACGACTACGTGTTCTGTGTACTATACACCACGATTCTCAAAATTGTTACCACATCACAGAGCGTGCCACGGCGGTGACTGTCACCGGCAGACCGGAGGGAATGACGAGGGTCAGAACGGGCGGACTCCACCAGGCGCTCAACGTCACCGTGGCGCTATGGCCGTCGGCGGAGAACGCGTCGTCGACGCTCAATCCCTCGAAGGACTCATGGGGAAGCGCCAGATACTCGGTCACGGCGGCCCCGACATCGGCCTGGTTCAGTGCCCGGTCGACGTCACTGGGCTCTCGCCCCACCGTGCCGAATTCGAAGGCCTCGGATCCGGCGAGCGCGGCGCCGTCCGCGAGCGTGAAGAGTCGCTTGCGCTCGAGGTAGAGCGAAGTGGCAGCGACCACCACGAGAATCAGTACCAGCGACAGGAAACCATAGAAGATCGTGAGCAACAGGGTAGAGCCCTCGTCACGTGCTAGCGGATGGCGGTTCGGTGCGTCGGGGTGCGGTGCCTCGCCAGTCACTGTGTGGCCCAGAATCGCGACACGATTTGAGTTGCGGTGGCCTGCAGCGGCACACTCGCCGCTCCCTGCAACGAAAGCACGTCCGGCACGAGCGGCAGGACGACGCTCAAGCGCACCCGTACGGTGACCGCGCTCTGCCTCGTCAGGCATCCGGTGGTCGGCGCCGTGCAATCGATGTCCACCTGGGCTGCGCCCGGCGTGAAGCCGTAGTCGGCAAGGGCGAAGTACACCGCACGCTCGGCACGCGCAGCGGCGGTTGCCTCGTCAGGGGATTGCACGTAGACCCGCGCGGCCTGGCGTGCGGCGCCTTCCACGGCGAGGGATCCGCCCTGTATCGCCGACATCGCTACGACGAGGTAGACCAGGGGAACGAGCAGGATCAGCCCGGCCGTGATGAATTCAAGCGACGCCGAGCCGCCGTCTTTCTGCGGGTCCGGGGCCCGTGTCAGGCGTGCCCTAGTCCAGAGTCTCCCGTGAGGCATGGCCCTCTACCTCCAATCCCCGGTCAACTCCGAACAGTCCCAGCAGGGGAAGCGGCGTCACGACCCGCACCTGAACGCTGGGGAACCCGCCTTCCGCACCGTAGCTTGCGGTCACATCGTGGGCGTAGGCCGGACCAACGGCGGTCGTGATGAGGTCCCGCGTACGTTCGGCACCCTCCGACAGCCCGCTGTCGGCCAGCGAGGCGAATCGCGCGCCTTCCGCCGCGGCATCCAGAACTGTGTTGCGCACGTGCAGGGCGAGTGCAAGTTGCATCACCGCGAGGGTCAGCACGGTGAGCAAGGACACCACCATCACGAATTCGGCCACTGCGGAACCGCGCTCCTCCATCACGCGCACGCCCACCAAACGCATACGAAGTATGTCTGTAATGGTCACGATGCACCGGAGACACAGCCTCAGATTCCGCTGACCCGGGCGATGGCCTGCTGGAAAACGCCGCTGAGAGCGGGGCCGGCGAGTCCCCAAATAATGATGACCAGCCCGGCCGTCATCAGGGTAATCAAGACCCAGCCGGGCACGTCACCCGTTTCGTCGTTCCAGCGGTCAATTGCGCGGCGAGTGGAGAGAGTCATGGTGTGCTGCTTTCGAGTGGGGTGTTCAGAAACCGGCCTGGAGAACCACCAGGCCGGGAAATATGGCGAAGAGAATCGTCATAGGCAGAATCAGGAAGACCAGCGGCACAAACCAAGCAATAAGATACTTATATGACCTCGACGCGAATCACCTCCACCACGGGCACTGCTCCCCTTGAGCTCAGCGTCAACGGCGCCACCGTTCACATCCACGCAGAAGACGGAAGCGGGCAGGTCTACGTGATCGCCGAGCTCATCGCAGCGTTGCGAGTTGCAGCGTGAAGGCCGGGATTTACGCCCGCATCAGTCAAGACATAGCGGGCACCGAACTCGGTGTGACACGCCAACAGGACGACTGCCGAGCCGAAGCCACACGTCGCGGATGGGAAATCGCGCGCACGTACGTCGACAACGACATCAGTGCAACCCGCTCGAAAGTTCGTCCCGAATATCAGCGGATGCTCGACGATGTGGCAAGTGGCTTGATCGATGCACTCGTCGTCTGGGATATCGACCGCTTGACCAGAACGCCGCGAGAGCTCGAAGACGTTATCGACCTCGCAGACAAGTTCGGGCTCGCGCTCGCCAATGTCGGCGGTGATATCGACCTGTCGACCTCAGACGGGCGCATGATGGCACGAATCAAGGGCACGCTTGCGCGGCGTGAGGTTGAGCAGATGTCCAAGCGTCTCAAGCGCAAGTTTCAGGAGAAGGCCGAGAAGGGCGAACCTCACGGTTACAGCCCCTACGGATTCCGGCGTGTTCCAACGCTCGACGCGGGCGGCAACATCGTCGGGAACATTGGCCGTGACGAGGTTGACGAGTTCGAGGGTGGGATCATACGCGAGGCCGCGCGCCGAATTCTCGATCACGAATCCCTCCGGTCTGTCGTGATGGACTTCAACGAGCGCGACATTCACGGACCCAAGGCGATCGCCTGGAACTCTACGATCCTGCGCCAAATCCTCATGCGCCCAGCCAATGCGGGCCTGCGCCAATACCAGGGCAAGGTGATCGGGAAGGCGACCACCGAAGCAATCTATCCCGAGGCGACATACAGCGAACTCGTGGCACTGCTCACCGACCCATCGCGCAAATCGAACCACGCCGGCCCCGGGTACAAGTACCTTCTCAGCGGCGTTGCCATTTGCGGGCTCTGTGGTGGACTCATGCGCCGCCAAATGGGCAAAACGGTAGTCAGTAAGCGGACGGGCAATTCGAAGCGCCAGCCCGCGTCCTACAACTGCGCGATGTGCTTCAAGGTGCGCCGCAAGCAGGACGACGTGGACGCGCTCGTGACAGGGGTGATCATTGCCCGACTGTCGATGCCGGACGCCATTGATATGTTCGCGGTAAATGACACCGCTACGGCCCAGAAATCCCTTGCAGAGATGAACGCCATCGATGCCAAGCTGGATATCGCCGCGGATCAATTCGCCGAAGACATCATCACGGCCGCGCAACTCAAGCGGATCACGGCACGTTTGCGCGCTGCCAGGGTGACCGCCAACCGGTCATTCAGGGCAGCCCAACCTCAGACCACGGTAGCTAGCCTCGTCGGCGGTGACGTTGCCGGCAAATGGGCGGAACTCCCTCTCGACGCCCAGCGCGCGGTCGTGCTCGATCTCGTTTCCGTAAAGATCATGCCATCCGGCAGCGGCAAAGCATTCGATCCAGACGACATCGTTGTCCAATGGAACGACCACAAGAACTTAGCTGCGGTTGACCCGCAGTTATGAAAGTGCCCCCGTGCTGGTCCAACAGCGCGAGGGCGAGATCCGCAACACCAACTAGAGGAATACGAACCATGGACACACTAACCGGAAACAATGTGGGGGGAACCACCATGAACACAATTAACATGCCCGAAGGCACGATCCCATTCGCGTGCTCCATCGAAGGATGTGTCGGGCCTACCTATGACCCGGAGAGTCACGCGGAGGCAGATGCCCTATTGAATCTGCATAACGCCGTTGCCTACGAGAACGACCTGCTCGAGGTCACCCCGGCCATGTTCACCGCGACCGAGGGCAGATGGATACTCTCGGTGGAAATCGCCAACGAGATGACGCCGGCAGAAGCGATCGCAGCCGCCGACGAATTGCATCGTCAGGCCGAACGAGTGCAGGCGCTGAACGATGCCGTGGAAGCTCAGGCATGGTTTGACACACACCCGAATCCGCTCGGCGAATCGGTGTCCAGCGTCATGTACGAATTCCGGGACCGGCGCGCAGCGCTGATGATCATCGTGGCGCGGTGCTCACTGCTACCAGCGCTTCCGATCATCACCGCCTAACGCACGCTCGACAACGCCCCGACCTGCGAGAGTGGGCCGGGGCACCACAAAGGGGGGTCCCCCCGTTGACACCACCGCGGTAGCTTGAATCACCAAGTCGCTGTAGCTCAGTGGATAGAGCGAACGTTTTCTAAGCGTGCTGTCGGAGGTTCGAATCCTCCCAGCGACACCAAGATCGACACTGAAGGAACCACATGCCAAACAACCACTCCAGCCAGCCGAACCAGAAGCCCACGATATCGGCTGACCCCGAAGCAACATTCGTCTCGATCTACTGCCTAGACGTGTCCCACGACGGCGAGAAGGTGCCGGTCCGTACGTTCCGACCGTTCGGCGTCACGGAGATTGACGGCGAACAGGTTGTGCAGTGGGCCGAATCCCGACCGGGTTACCAGTCCAACGCGAGTGACACTCTAGCTCCGCTCAAGGGGCACGCTACGCAATTCCTGCGCGGCAACGAGTACCTACCCGAGGTCAGTGCGCAGCAGTCGCCCGAGGGTGTCGAGCGTTCGCGAATCAGCCTGGTCTGCCCCAGACATTCGGCACCTCGCCTAGTTCGCCGCGCCGAGGCTCTGGACCCGATCTTTTCCAAGCTGGCGCAGTTCAGGATCTCTGAGATCGAGCTGGGCCTCTTCATTCGGCGAGTTGGCAAGTAGCTTGCGATCAAGGTGCTAGAGTGTAAGCGAACCAAGGCGGGCGTCTGATCGGCCTAAAGTTCTAAACACAGCCTCCCAGCAGAGGAAGATTCTCCCTGCTCGGAGGCTTTCTCATTTCCACCTCAACGATAGGCCGCGCACGAGTCGCGTCCCTCTCCCGCTCACGATCATCTGACGATCCTGATCTCATCGAAGCGCGGCGCGAACTCGCAGCCGCGAACCTAACCGCGTACATTACGCGCGTGGTGGCGGCTGCACCGCCTTTCACCCCTGAACAGCGCGAACGACTCACCTCGCTTCTGCGACCCATCGGCGGTGCAGCGGCATGAGCGCAGAAAAAAACCGGCCCGCGGGAACGGGACCGGCTGAAATTCTCGCTGGCGGCTCGAATACCTCAATCGTATCGGCAGAACCCGCCATACCCGTAGAACCCACGGGCTTGATCGGCTGCACTGTCGAGAAGCCCCTCGACGCAGCCTTATGGCGCTTGCGCTCCGGCGAGATCGGCCTCGAAGACCTCACACCAGGCCTAGCGGGATTCTGCACCCTGAGCCACGCGGATGGGTACGCGGCGGGATTCACGGCGGGTGTGGCATCTGTCGCAGTCGAATTGCGGCAGGCCATTTCAGATCGTGACCGGTATTACCGCGCGGCATTCGCTCCTATGCAGCCAATCAAGCCCGGCCCGTCATACGCTGAGCTCGAGAAGCGCCGCCACACGTTCGCAGGGGTGGCCGAATGAGCGCGCCGGTCGCGTTCTCAGACGGTTCGACGGTTCACGACGGCTCTAGCGGTTCAATACTGGGGTCTACCTTGACCGGCGTCAGGACCTGGCTCGCTCGATTCATCTCCGTTCCCGACGACATCGACCTCGACCTACTCGCACTCTGGGCCGCACACACTCACGTTGCGCTCGAGACGTACTCGACACCGCGCCTGGTCCTCGACTCCACGATGCCGGGGAGCGGCAAGACTACCGTCCTCGAGCACATGCAGCGTCTCTGCTACGCGCCCATTCAGGCAGCGTCGATCTCATCCCCGGCGCTGCTCGCCCGAATGCTTTCCAAAGGGATTAGAACGATCCTGATTGACGAGGTAGACCGCTCACTCGACCCGAAGAAACCCGGCGTTGAAGACCTTATAGCCATTCTCAACAGCGGGTACAAGCGCGGCGCCACTCGCCCAGTGCTCGTACCGGTCAAGGGCGGGGACTGGGACGTTGCGGAGATGTCCACCTACGCGCCCGTAGCGATGGCGGGCAACTCTCCCCACCTGCCCGACGACACTCGCTCACGCTCTATTCGCGTGCTGCTCATGCCTGATCTCTACGGAGTTGTTGAGTCCTCCGACTGGGAAGAGATTGAGCCGGATGCACGCGACCACGCCGAAGCACTCGCCAACGCGATGGAGAGCGCACGCGAGTTCATCCGCACGGTGCGCCCTGCCCTGCCCGAGGGTTGCGTCGGTCGCATGAAGGAGAAGTGGAACCCGTTGATGCGTGTGGCTGCTGCTGCTGGCGGCACATGGCCGGTCGTCGTGACGCAGCTAATCGAGCGTGACATTCAAGAAGTCGAGATGGAACGAGAAGAAGGCCTGATGAAACTCCCACCCCAGATGGTCATGCTCATGGATCTCTACGCAGCATGGCCCGAGGACGAGCATTTCGTGAACGCGAACGAGCTCGTGCGCCGCCTCATCCAGCGCAACCCCGACTACTGGGACACGGCGAGCGCCTACGGCCGGGCCCTCACCGTGCAGCGACTCGGCAGGACTCTCGTGCAGATCAAGATCAGGTCCTCGAAGAACTCGCGGGACCAGCGCGGATATGCCCGCGCCGACTTCCTCAAGTCCTGGCGACAGTCCGGCATCATCCCCCGTATTGAACCGGTGGAACCGTCTGGAAGCGGAGAAGCGTCTGCCAATACCCCTGTATTCGAACCGGTGGAACCGTCGCAGACCGTCGAACCGGCTACAGCCCGCACCATCTGCCGCGTCTGCTCCGCTCCCCTGCTCGCTCCAGCATCACGCGCCGCGGGGATCTGTGGGAAGCGCAACCCCGAGCACGATGCCGAGCGGGTCGCAGCATGAGCCGCGCAACGGACGCCTACACGCGCCTTCAGGAAGCCATGACCACAACCGATCCCGAGTGCCAGCGTGACGAGCGATTCATCCGCGATGACCAGGCACCCGGTGAACTCGCGCCGCTCTGCCGAGCATGCCCCCTGTATGACCTCTGCGCCGAATACGCCGAACTTGCGCGCCCCATCGGCGGCATCTGGGCAGGCAAGCGCTACAACCGCAGCACGACCACGAAAGCGAAGTCATGAGCCCGAGAATCCTGAATCGCCACCTCTGCGGCGCCACTCACACCAGCATCCGGAGCTTCATCGTCTGCTCCTTCCCGCGTGCAGTGGTTCGAGGGTCGGGGAAGTTCGGCGTCATCATCAAGTGCAGGGCCGTCGAGGTCATGCAATTCACGACGGTAGCCGAAGCCGTCGAGGCCAAGCGACTGCTGGATGTCGTGAGTTGCGCCGCAGGGTGCCGGCGTGAACACGAGGTCGTGCAGTTCAATCCGAACTCCTCGCACCCAGGGAGTCCGAGTTGAACGCGCGACCTCCGACCGCGTACGTGCATACGGGAACGATGGTCATCATGCCCGCGCGCATCGCCGCGATGCTCGAACGACATGCACGCCTCGATGAGTTGCGGATCTCGGCTCGCGGTGTCGACGCCGAGTTCGATGCCGTCATGGTCGCGTTCCACATTGCAGCGACGGAGTGGCGCACTACCGCACTCGGTAGGACTCAAGCGCCGAAGCCGGAAGCGGGCCCACTATCGGAATGGGTCAGCACCGCAGAAGCGGGGTCAGCCCTCCACATCACCACGCGCGCCGTCGTCCTCGCAATCTCTGAAGGACGAATACGCGCAAACAAAGTCAGCGGGAACTGGCGCATCGCACGCGAAGACCTCGAACACCACAAAGCCGCACGAGCGGCCTGAACATTGGATCAGCACATGAGCATCAACTACACCCCCACCGCCGAAGCCATCAGCCGCCGAGACGCCGAAGACCGCGCCAGCCGCATCCACGACCAGGACGAAGCCGTTGCCCTGCTCAAGAGTGCCGACCGGAACAGTGACCGTGGACTCGGCTTCGCCATCCGCAGGCGCGCCACCATGTTCTCGTGGGACCTCACCGGGCAGACCAACGGCACCCTTGCCAACGACCTGAACACCGAGTTCCGCGCGATCGTCACGGCACACAAGGCCTACGGTCAGGGCATCCGCCAGGACCTCGACGCCCGCGCCGTGAGCGCCGAGTATGCGAAGGACCTCATGGAAGCCGGGGACTTTGCGCACCGCCTCGACACCGTACTCGAGCGCGCCGTCACCAACCGTGATCAGGCGGTGAAGTCATTCGAGGGCACCATCGCCGCGATCACCACACCCACCGGAACAGCAGAACAGCAGCTTCTCGTTGAGATCCGCGCCGGTCGTGTGTGGGACCGCCTCACCCGTGAGCTCGACGTGATCAAGGACCCGGCCAGCGCCATGAGCCTGATCACCACGCGCATCCTCACCGCCGACCCTGCCGAGCTGTCCGTCATCGTCAGTGACGCACCGTCGTACCTCATCGGTCGTGGCCTGCCCAACGCCAAGACCAGCATCGTCGCCACGCTGGCACAGAGCCACCCCGCAGTGTCCAAGGCCTATGACCGCATGAACGCCGCCGAGCGCCTGCTCATCGGTGCGCGGTCCAACCACCGCCGCCTCACCTCGCGCATTGTCGCTGTCCCGAGCAGCTACAAGGTCGAGCCCGCCGGCACGGAACTCAAGCGCTCGAGCAGCTACACCGACCTCACCCTCATCAAGTAATAGCCCGATGCGCGTCTGTTCAGTGAGTGGCTGCCCAAAAATCTACGAGGGCACCAAGTCCCGCTGCCCCCTGCACACCAAGGCAGGTGACCGGGCACGAGGTACCACCAAAGAGCGGGGTTATTCGGGCGCCGGTCACCGCGGGTTTCGTGACGCCATTCTCGAACGTGATCCGATTTGCGTAATTTGCAAGGCTGCTGAAAGTTCAGTCGCTGATCATTACCCGCTGAGTCGTCGCGATCTCGTTGACGCAGGCATGGATCCTAACGATCCCTCGAATGGTCGCGGCTTATGCAAAACCGACCATGACCGTGAGACGGCACGAGCTCAGCCCGGAGGTTGGAATGACCGAGGCTAAGCACTCTTGGACAGCGACCCGAGGGCGTCAGTCAGGCACAAGGCCCGTGGCGGGACCCTCTCTCCGCTTCTCTAAGGCGCGACCGACGGAGAGGGCTGCCCGGTCACGATGCGTACGGAGCCCCCAATTGTCCCCCACCTCGACACCCCGAAAGGCACCCATTGACCAAGCCCGCGACTGAGACCGCGACGAAGCTCTTGCCCGACCCCCCAACCGTGCTCGGCGATCGTGGCCGCACGCTTTGGGCACAGATCCATGAGACCTACGAATTCGACCCGCAAGACACCAACCTCGTGATCGAGGTGTGCCGCACCCTCGACACGATCGACACGCTCGCCGCGGCCATTGCTGCGGATGGGGTCATGGTCACTGGCTCTCAGGGCCAGCTCGTCATGAACGGGGCGGTCGGTGAACTCCGTCAGCAGCAGGCTGCGTATGCCCGTCTCGTGACGATGTTGAACCTGAATGCCGCGGCGACTGGTTCGGCTTTGATCACGGCGACTTCTGCCAGTGCATCCGCTGCGGCGAATGCTCGTTGGTCCAAGGTCGCTCAGGCTAAGCGGGCCAATCGTGGCTAGGCTCCGTTCCGCTTCTGCTGCCACTGTCGCCGCCGGCTACACCCCGGCCGAGCTGCTCGATCCCCGTCATGCCGTCTGGACCAACCCGAAGCACGCCGCGCAGTGGATGGAAGATCACCACCTGAATTCGAGCGTGGCACGGATGCGGGATCTCCCCGGCCCGCTGAACCGTCACGGGCACGCCGCGCAGCAGTGGGCACACGCCCAAGGCCTAACCACGCGCTACCCCGGCGGCGGTGTCGGCATCGACTGGCACCAGGTCAACGCGGCCGGCATTAATTGGGCAAGCGGCGCACGAATCATGGAAAAGCTCGAACATGCGGGCGTCACCATCACCAAAGACAACGACACGAACGGATCTTGAAATGACCACATCGAACCTCGATTTCAACAGCATCACCGGTAAGAAAGGGATCGACCAGGCGCGCGCTTTGCGAATGGTCTTGGCGGTCCTAGAGAACGACTGCACGCAATCCGTTTCGGTGGCTGATGAGGTGTACCGGGATGAGCGCGGGTCGGAACTTGCTACGTGGGAGCTGGTGGTGTCGCTTGCAGCAGGACTAGCCGGTGTGTGGGAACGACGCGCCGACGGCGAGGCGACCATCGACGCCATTCGAGAAGGACTCATGATCCACGCCGAAGGGAAGTCAGTCCATGAGTGACCGGACTGTAAGGGTCAGCCTCACGGCGAACGTGGCTGGCTATCTCGCAGCCATGGAGAAGGCGAGGAAGTCCACCGATAACGTCGGCAAGTCTTCCGCAGAAGTCAAAACGAAGTTCGAAGCGCAGAACGCCGCCATGGCCCAGCTCGGCGCCGGCATGGCCACTGCGGGTGTTGTTGCTGCGGCGAGTGTCGCTCTCGCGGTAGCCAAGTTCGCTGAATTCGATCAGGCCATGTCGAACGTCAGCGCTGCCACGCACGAGACAACCGAGAATATGGATCTACTTCGCGATGCTGCTCTCGACGCTGGCGGGCGCACGGTGTTCTCTGCCACGGAGGCCGCGAACGCGATCGAGGAACTGGGCAAGGCGGGACTGAGCACGCAGGACATTCTCGGGGGTGCGTTGAATGGTGCTCTCGACCTCGCTGCGGCGGGCGGTCTCGGTGTCGCGGATGCCGCAGGTATCGCGGCCGTGGCTCTGAAGACCTTCAAGCTCGAGGGCACGGATATGTCTCACGTCGCGGATCTGCTCGCGGCCGGCGCTGGCAAGGCCATGGGTGATGTGACAGATCTCTCAGCGGCTCTCTCGCAGTCCGGGCAGGTCGCATCCTCCACGGGGCTGAGCATCGAGGAAACCACGGCCACGCTGTCCGCATTCGCCGCTCAGGGGCTTTTGGGCTCCGATGCGGGCACGAGCTTCAAGAGCATGTTGCAGCGCCTCACGCCGCAGTCTGCGGAAGCTGCGGCGGCAATGAAGACTCTCGGCATCGATGCGTATGACGCGGGTGGCAACTTCATTGGAATGGCGAAGTTCGCGGGTGTTCTCCAGACGGCTTTGAAAGACAAGACCGTCGAAGAACGCAACGCGGCCATGGCTACGATCTTCGGTTCCGATGCCGTGCGCGCTGCCACAGTCCTCTACTCCGAGGGCGAGAAGGGCATTTCGAAGTGGACTGAAGCTGTCGATGATCAGGGATACGCTGCAGAGACGGCACGAGCCCGCCTCGACAACCTCAGGGGCGACGTGGAGGCGCTGGGAGGCGCTTTCGACACGGCTCTCATTCAGTCCGGGTCAGCGGCCAATGACTCGCTACGCGCGCTCGTGCAGACGGGCACCACTGCCGTAGACATGTTCAACAGCGCTCCCCCAATCGTGCAGGAGGCTAGTCTCGCACTCGGTGTCGCTACGGCGGCGATCGGGCTCACGGGGGGCGCGTTCATGCTCGGTGTTCCCAAGATCGTCGCGTTCCGGGATGGCATGGCGGCGCTGAACCTCACAATGGGCCGGACCGCCCTCGCGGGGGGCGCTGTCGGTCTGGGAATCACTGCCCTTGCAATGATCATCGGAGGGGTGGCAACGGCACAGGCAGACGCCAAGGCCAAGGCAATCGCGTACGGCGACACCCTCGACGCTGTGAGTAACAAGATCTCTGCCAGCACGCGCGAAATGGTCAAGGCCAACCTCGCCGCCGATATCAGCATCATGGGGATTGGGACAGGTTCATCCGCCTATGACGCTGCGGAAAAGATCGGGCTGGGGCTCGACCTCATCACCAACGCTGCCAGCGGCAATATCGACGCCATGAATGAGCTTCTGCCGCTCCTGAACAAGGACACGTCATCCGGAGCATTCAAGAACCTCATGAAAGAGACGGGGCTGAATGCGATCGAACTGACACGGGCGATCAACGATGTCACCAACGGCGTCAAGGGTGAAAGCGCAAGCATCGAGGACGCCATTCGAGTGGCCCAGCAGAAGCAGAGCGTGGACCAGGCAACGGTCACGGCTGCGGATGGTGTTGCGTCGGCGACGCTCACTGCCGCCGACGCGTACCTCGCAGCCAGCGACACAGCTTCCGGACTTCAGTCAACTCTCATGGACCTCATCAACTCCATGAACGAGCTCAACGGTGTCGGGCAGGATGCGTCTAGCGCGAACATGGCCTATCAGGAATCGCTCGACGCAGTTGACGCCCAGATAGCCGAGGTCACGGCCGGGACCGATGGTTACGTGCGAACCCTCGACATCGGCACCGAGGCGGGACGATCGAACCGGGCCATGCTGGACGACCTCGCGGCCAGCAGCCAGGACGCGGCGCAGAAGCAGTTCGACCTCGACAGCAACACGGCCAACTACAGGACCACGCTCGAGGCCGGTCACCAGGCCGTTGTAGATCGCGCCATAGCCCTCGGTGCGAACGCCGACGAGGCCAACCGAATCGCGGACGAGATCTCGAAGATTCCGACAGAATCAGCGTGGAAGATGATCGCGGATACGTCCGACGCTAACCGTACGATTGACGACTTTATCGCAGCTATGGGCCGCAGGGTCGGAACGATCAACTTCCGTGCGCAGCTTCCCGACCTCAACGGGGCCGTGTCGGGCAGCGGGCGCATGGGCACCTTCGCCACGGGAGGATTCACGGGCATCGGTGGCAAGTACGAGCCGGCAGGAATCGTCCACAAGCAAGAGTTTGTCTCAACTGCCGAGGCCACCGCGATCCCCTCGAACCGAGCCATGCTCGAATTCATGAACAACGGAGGGAGGGCTCAGGGTTACTCAGGCGGCGGCTACGTTACCGGCCAGAACGTGCAGTACGTGAACAACAACAACGGAGGCAACTCCACGGTTCACGTCAACCCGCAGGTGTCCCTCGCTGGTGCAACGATCACGGCCGTCATGGACGGCCGACCTATCACGCTGATGATTCAAGACCAGATTGTCAGCGCCAATCAGTCCCGTGACGCGAAGTTCCGTCGCGGGTAGTCGAACCCCGATGAACGCCCCGCTGTCTTCGGACGGCGGGGCGTTTCTGCGTTCTGCCGTCTAGGGTTGCTCCATGAACGATCTTCTCCCCTTCTCCGCGCCGCCACCCATCGCCTATTCAATAGCTGATGCTGCCCGAGCCGTAGGCATGAGCCAAGAGGCGTTCAAGAAGTACCTCGTGTCTGGTGACATCACCCGCAGGTACCCGAACTCGAAGCCGATCGTGCTCCACTCCGATCTGGTCGAGTGGGCCGGCCTGCTCCCCGTCGACAAGCCGCTACCTAAGTAGGTTTCGTCGGCGCGTCTGCCAAGCTGGGCACCCAAAGAGAACGGATGTCACATGATCATTCAAGCCGGAATCCAATCCGATGAGTTAGCCGTCGAGGCTGCCCTGCTCAACCAAACCCACATCGGGCTCGCGTTCGGAGCGAACATGGATAACGGCACGGTGACGTATGGTCGCATCGCAGCATTCAACATCGATGCCGAGTATGTCACCGTATATCTAGCAGGGGTCGGCGCGGGAGAGGATTACTCGTGCATCAACCTGAAGCACACCGAAAAACTCCACTTCAGCCGCTATACGCGTGAAAACCAACTCACGGGAACCCTGGAACGGATCGAGAAGAATACCGAGAAGAGCCGCTAGAACCTCCCACAAATGCCCTCGATGTCCTCACGAATGCCGAGGGTACTCAAATCGGAGTACCCACCCCGTGATTTGTCGCCCGGGTCAAATCATCTCCACGCGTGGGGGTCATCACCACAACTGGCAGCCGGGAGGTCCGTCAGCGATTCTGACTGAACTCGAAGGCCTGCGAAAGTGTGGCCCTGAGGTCCACGGTTCAGTTGTGTACTTCAGGGACACGGGTCACCAAGCATCCGCGGATTCTGAGTACCCCTTGCACTCGTGGCCCTCGTGCCCACGAGTGTCCTGACCGCTTGAGGGGTCACTCTACGCGACCCCCCTTAGATTCTGATCGAGGGGTATGCAAACTTCGCACCCCCTCAGGGGTTACCACTTTGTGGAACCCCTCTCAACCCTGGCCCGCATGCCCTCGTAGACAGCTCGACGCGGTGGAGATGGTGCGCCGGTCCGAGCGAGCGCTGGGGCTGGCGATTCGGGAGGGGCAGTTCCGTGGGGAGATAACGCGTCGTGGACAAGGCGGAGGGGTTGGGCCTGGAGCCACATCTCGTTCAGACCATGATCTGGCTCGGGTCACGGACTTCGCATCCATAAACGAGCTCAGCGGGAATAGCGCCGGTATCTACGACCTCACCGACCACGTGACCGAAGAGGAGTTCGAAGTGAGCCTATCGATCGCGAGGGAGGAGGGCCACGGTTGCCAGCACCATGTTCGCGGCCCCGGGCATATGGTCACCAGCATCATGTTCGTGACCTCACGCAGATGATCCCGCGACCATTCCGGCGACCTTACCGAATTGGTGGCTCAGCAAGTTAGGCACGTCCCCAACATGGTCGGCACGACCGCCAGGGACCCGCCAAAGGGCGTCCACTGCATGGACTCCCTTTGAGCCGATGAACTACTCAGCGCGCAGGGCATACTCATGTCGCATTAAAAGAGTTTTAATTAGGTATTGACAGGCACGAGCATGGCGACCTCTTTCTGACCGGCCACCTCGAGCAAGGCTCGCTTCGCCTGATCTCGCGCGTCCTGAGCCTGAGCACGCAGTACCTCGGCCAGCGGAGACCCGCGGTCGAGTGCGCCGGTGACCTGGTCCACCAAACGGGTGACCTCGGGCAGGTCGAGGTCGTGGGCCAGGGACTTCAGCGCTTCCGCGAGCGGCACCCCCGTGCGCACCTCGGCGACAACGCCCGCGAACTCCCGCGACAACTCACCCGAGCTCGTGCCAGCGACCCGCCGCAAGGAGTCAAGGATGCCCTCCCCCGCAGACAGACACAGGGTGAGGAACTCCAGAATCGTCGGCAGCTCGCTGCGCATGCGGGCCAGCCGCGCGGTTGCGGCGCGCTGCAACAACCACTCGCGGGCGAGGGTTCCGCCGATCCCCAGCAACAAGGGCAGCGCAAGCTGCAGCACGAGCGGTAGCGAGCGGACCGCGGGGATCGACGCGGTCAGCACCACCCCGGCGGCCAGAGATACGAGACCCCAGACAAGTTGGCCCGAGCGGAATTCATCGACGGTTCGGCTGGAACCGGACTGTCGCATCCGCTTCTCGATGGTATCTGAACCGCCCAGAACGCTCGATAGCGCGCGCTTCATCCAGCCGAATGCCGGCGCACAGAGCGTGCCCAAGACGGGGAGAGGGCTCACGGACACCCGCCCCATGAACGACCGCGCCTCCGCTGACACATCCAGGATGTAAGGCGCCACCCGGTCTGCCAAACGCGGCCGACGCAGCCGCGGTGTCAGGCTCACGAGCGACCACAATCCCAGGCCCAGAGTGGTGCCCAGAAGAACCGCCCACCCGAGCGACGCGGTCATCGACGGCACCCGATGGGGTCATCTCTGGTCGGACGCTGATCGGTCATGGATGCACTATGCCCCGATTACGCTGGCCCCAGCGAGTTATCCACAGGGCACGTATGCAAGATGGCACCCCGTTCGGGGACGAGCCCGTTCCAACGCCGGCGTCTGCCCCTAAGGATTCCAGCCGAGCCTGCGGCTCAACTCCCGGGAGGCGTAGTCAAGGGCGTCGAGGATCGAGTCCTGAACGGGTGCCAGTGCCGGGCCGGGCAGGGCGGCCGCGGCCCGGGTGCTGTAGGCATGGGTGACAGCGATGGCCGCCACGATGCGGCCGGTGCGGTCCCGCACGGGCTTGGCGATGGATGTGAGGCCATCCGTCACCTCACCGAACTCGCGGGCGAAGCCCTGTCGCCGCACCACATCCAGCTGGTGCCCGAATTCGGCGTGCGTGCGCGGCCCCCTGCCCGTGCGCTGGATGAAGGCGTAATTGGGCGGAAAGAGGGCCTGCAACTGATCGTGCCCGAGGCCGGCCAGGATCATACGACCGGATGCCGTCAGGTGCGTCGGCAGGCGCACATCCTTCTGGGTGACCAGCGGCGTACGCGCGGGGGCCGTCTGTTCGTGGATGTAGAGCGTCTCCTGGCCGTGCACAACCGCGAGGTGCGCAGACTCCCCGAGCGCCGCGACCAGCCGCTCCAGCACCGGCCGGCCGAAGCGGGCCAACGGCACCTGAATACCGAACGCCTGTCCGATTTCCAGCGCGGCAAGACCGAGGGCGTAGGACTTCTCCTCCGGCAGGTGGGTGACATAGCCGAGGGCGCGCATTCCGCGCAGCAGTCGAAAGAGCGAGGAACGTGGTGCGCCGACCGCCTGAGCGATCTGCGCAGCCGAGACAGGGTTCGCTTGGGTGGCGAGATAGCTCAGGACGAGAAGGGGACGAAGCGGGCTGTCGGTGGTCATGGGGCTCTGCTTTCCGGGCGGAATCTCATATCTGAGACTGCATCCGCCGCGGTTCCATTGTCCCTGATCCGAGTTCGGGGTTCGATGGATCTAGGCAGAAGTGCGCGGCGGCATCCGTCACTCCTATCGACGAAGACGTCAGGAGACGACGATGACAGTGACCACCGAAGCCCCGATTACGCGAACACCGCCGATGTGGAAGCTTTTTGTCTACAGCGGCATCGGGGCGTTCATGTTTTTCGTGCCGCTGACCATCAGCGGCACGAGCACGATCATGCTTGACCACATCGTCACCTTCCTCCAGGCGAACATCGGCCCTGCGCTGCCGTACTACGCGCTCGCCATCATCGTGGCCGGCGCCGGCTACCCCTTCGTGACGGGGAGTTGGAAGAAGTCCGCCGTCGAGGTCGTGTTCTCGCTGTTCAAGGTTGTCGGCATGGTCGTGGGCGTGATGATGGTGTTCAGAGTCGGCCCCGCGTGGCTGTTCGAGCCGGACATGGGCCCGTTCCTGTTCGAGAAGCTGGTGATTCCCGTCGGCTTGCTCGTGCCCATCGGAGCCGTTTTCCTGGCGTTGCTGGTGAGCTACGGTCTGCTGGAATTCATCGGTGTCATGGTGCAGCGGGTGATGCGCCCGATTTGGAAGACTCCAGGCCGCAGCGCGATCGACGCCGTCGCCTCCTTCGTCGGCAGCTACTCGCTGGGATTGCTCATTACAAACCGGGTCTACAAGGAGGGCAAGTACACGGCCAGGGAATCCGCGATCATCGCCACCGGGTTCTCCACGGTTTCGGCGACCTTCATGGTCATCGTGGCCAAGACCCTCGACCTGATGGGTCAGTGGACGGCCTACTTCTGGGTGACGTTTCTGGTCACGTTCCTGGTCACGGCCGTGACTGTGCGCATCTGGCCGCTGAACAGCATCCCGGATACCTATCACCCCGACGCCGTTCCGCAGCCCGAGGAGGTAGTCACGGGCAGAAGGCTGTCGGTTGCCTGGGCACAGGCACAGGGTGCGGTCGCGGCGGCTCCTTCGCTCGGCGCCAATGTCTGGCGCAACGTGCGCGACGGGCTGCTGATGGCCATGGCCATCCTGCCTTCCATTCTCTCGATCGGGTTGCTCGGACTCGTGCTCGCCACGTACACGCCGGTATTCGACTGGCTCGGCTACCTCTTCTATCCCTTCACGTGGGCGCTGCAACTGCCCGAGCCGATGCTCGTGGCTAAGGCGAGCGCCGTGGGCGTGGCCGAGATGTTCCTGCCGGCACTGCTCGCGGCCGAGGCGGTTCCGGTGGTGAAGTTCGTGGTCGGCGTCGTGTCGGTCTCCGGAATCATCTTCTTCTCCGCTCTGGTGCCCTGCATCATGGCCACGGACATTCCGATTCCCGTATGGAAGCTTCTGGTCATTTGGTTCCAACGCGTGGTGCTGACACTGGTGATTGTGACTCCGATCGCGTTCTTGCTGTTCTGAGCGCCCCGCGTCCTGGCCCGGAGCGCGTGCGCCGGGACCGGGCGACTCATAGGCGGATGCCGCCTTTGAGCGTACGATGTGCGCCGACGGCGATTGCGGGAGGTGAACGATATGAAACTCGCACCCTGGCTCGTCGCGGCCGCTCTCGCAGCGACCCTGGGACCGTGCCTCAGCGCCTGTACGAGTATCGAGCCCACCGGTGGCCGGGCCACGTCCACTTCTCGATCGGGCGAATCCAGGGCCAATGCCGCCCGGAATTCCGACCTGACCTTCAGCGAGCCGAAGTTCAAGTCGCTCGAGCAGGGCACGCTCGTGGGCGAGACCGAAACCGGAGTCATCGATGTCACCAACAACTCGGACACGGATGTCGACATCGGGTCGATGAACGTCCTTCGCGCCAAGGGCGGCACCGCCGATGCGGCGAGCGACTTCAGCGTCGTCGGCGATTCCTGCCAGGGCCTCATCCCCGCCCACGGATCCTGCACAATCACCGTCGATTACACGCCAACTGAAGTCGGAACTGCCAGCGCTGTGCTGCAACTCTGGCTTCCGGACAGTAACTCGGTTCTCGATATTCCGGTCACGCGAACGGGGATGATCACCACCCCGGTCCAATCCACGCCCCGCGCGACGGATTCGACGGACACGACAGAGGCCCCGACCGGCGACCCGACGACATCCCCCTCGCCCGAGGACTGATCGCGACCACCCCCAAAGAGTCATTTGACGGTTGCTGTGTGGGCAGATAGGTTTCTCCCATGACCTCTATGTCACCGCCCGGACCGCTCGACGCCCTCCGGGTGGTGGCGCATCCGCTTCGCTTGCGCCTGCTGTCACTCCTCACGGGTGAGAGCCTCAGTGCTTCCGAGGCGGCACGCGCCCTCGGCGAGACGCAGGCGAACGTCTGCTACCACCTGCGCCGGCTGGCCCAGGCCGGCCTGGTCGATCTCGTCGAGGAAACCCGCGTGCGCGGTGGCGCTGCGAAGCGGTACCGTCACAACCCGCTCAGCGGGTCGACCCTGGTAGCAGGCGCTGACGACGCGACCACGGCGCTGCTCGGCACGCTCTCCGGTGAACTCGCCCGCCGTTCGACCCTCGCCACGGGCGCGCAGCTCGCGTTCACAGATGCCGAGGTGTGGGTCTCCCCGGACGCCTGGGCCCGAATCCAATCACTCGCCCGAGAACTCGGCACGCTCGTGCACGACGAAGCGCGGGCCCGCGACGCCGGGCTCATCCATCTCGGCGCCACTCTCGCAGTCTTTCCCATGCGGGCGACGACGGCGATGTCATGACCCGGGCAGGCGCCTACCGGGATGTCTTCCTGCTACCCGGTGCCGCCCGGGTGTTCCTACCGGCTCTGGTCGGTCGGCTCTCGTTTGCGATGGTCACTCTCGCCCTGCTCTTCGCCGTGCAGTCCAGCACCGGTTCCTTCGCGCTCGCCGGAGCAGCGACCGGTGCGTTCGGACTGGCCAACGTGCTGGCCTCGCCATATCGGGCACGACTTGTGGATCGGCGGGGACAGCGCGTCATTCTGAGGGCGCTCGTGGTCGCGTACGCGATCGGGCTCTGCGCTCTTGCGGCTCTCACCGCCACACCAGATGCTGGCGGCTGGGCCGTCGTCCTGCTGGCCGCCGCCACGGGACTCTTCCCGCCGCCGCTCGGCGCAGCGATGCGAGTGGTGTGGGGCAGGATCTGCCCGACGCCCGCGCTGCGTATTCGGGCCTACAGCGTGGACGCCGTCTGTGAGGAGCTGCTCTTCACGACGGGGCCACTGCTCGCCGCCGGCATCATCACGATCTGGTCGGCGCCAGCGGCCCTCCTGCTGACCGCCGGAGTCGCCATCGTCGGCACGGTCGGTATGACGAGCAGCACCGCCTCCCTCGCCCAGCCCACCGTCACGGTCGCCCCGCCGGTGCACGCCCGCCCCCTGCGACAACGCAGTTTCTTTGCCGTGCTGGTGGCCCTGCTCGGGGTCGGGGTCGTTCTCGGGGTCGTCGAGGTCGCGGCTCCCGCCTTCGCCGATTCCCTGGGTTCCGTGGGCTTGGCCGGCGTGCTGCTGGCAGCCTTCGCCACCGGTAGCGCATTCGGCGGGCTGCTCTACGGTCACCGCGACTGGAGTGGGCCACTCTCCCGCCGCCTGATCGCCCTGGGGCTGGGCATGGCGCTGTTCTGCGCCCTGCTCGCGCTTGCTCCGAGTGTGGTCTTCGTGGGTTTCGGCCTCGCCGCGGTGGGATTCTTCCTGGCACCTTCCCTGATTACCGGCTACCTCCTGGCCGACAGCCTCACCGGCCCCGAGGTTCGCACCGAGGCCGCGAGTTGGATCAACACCGCCGTCAACACGGGTGCCGCACTGGCCGCCGCCGGCGCGGGGCTGGCCGTCGACACGTCATCCACGACGGCTGCCTTCCTGTTGGGTGCGGGCGGAGCGCTCGCCTGCTTGACCGCGGCGGCCCCCATTCTGGTGAAGCGAGGCTTCCCCGCGCCCTCCCCCGCGCGTTCAGGAGAACCAGCGTCGCTCCTCCGGCAAACGCCCGAGGGCGATCATCACCCGATAGGCCACAACGGAGACCACGAGCCCCCCGACGATGACACCGACACCGGCCGGGGTGTTGTACGCGAAGGCAGCCTCCGGCCTGGTCGCGAGCAGAGCCAGAATGATCCACGGTGCCGCGACCCCGAGCCTGGCCGCATTCACGATCCACGATTGCCGGGCCTCGACCTCTGAGCGGATGGCGGCATCCTGCCGAAGCCACGCGGCCAGGTTTCGCAGAACCAGCGTCACATCGCTACCGCCCACCTCCCTGGCCATACGCAGGGTTTCCAGAATGCGGTCGGCGATCGGATCCGCCAGCCCACGCTTGAGCTCGTCCAGGCAATAGGTGAAGTTGCCCGTGGCTCGATACTCGCGTTCGAATTGAGCGAACGCGCTGCGGATCGGAGCCGGCCCCGAGATGGCAAGACTGCTGACGCTGTCGGGCAGCGCGAGCCCGGACCGCAGGGCCGAGACGAGGTGATCGACCACGTCGGGCCACACCGTGCGGTTGGCCCGACGCCGCGCTCTCGCACGCCACGACACGATCAGGCCCGGCAGGACTGCACCGACGAGGGCTGCAACCACCGTGAGCGCACTTACAGCGAAGATTCCCTGAACCAGTCCGGCCGCTCCCAGACCCACCGTGACGGAGGCGGCGGCAAAGACGCCCACCGGCACCGACCCGAGGCCGGCCTGAGCGAGGTGCGCACGCATTCGTCCAGGGAGGGTGGGGCTGCCACTCCGAGGCTTCGTGCCGGCCGGCCACAGGAGCGGCGACACGACGAGCAGAAGACCCGCACCGAGCAGGCAGCCAAGCACTAGCGTCATGCGGAGCCCTGCCTCAGAATCGTCGCGGGATCGAGGCCGCTGGCCCGGAACTTGGCGAGCTTGGTGGGGTGCCCTCCGGTCGGTTCGAGGTGCCCGTGCGTCGAGAGGAACAACGGGCTGGCCTCGATCATCGCCCCGGAGAGCAGACCGCTCGGTGCAATGATCTCTGTCACCCGGCGGTGCCCATGTCGATCGATCTCGCAGTGCACGACGATGTCGATGCACCCCGCCACGGTGGGCAACACAAAAGATGAGTCAATATTGCGACCGGCCAGTAGGGGAAGGGTCGAGAGTTTGGCGAGAGCGTCACGGGCACTGTTCGCGTGAATCGAGCACATGCCAGGCAGCCCGCTGTTCAGGGCAATGAGCAGGTCGAGGCTCTCCGCCTCCCGCACCTCGCCCACGATCAGGCGGTCCGGCCGCATGCGCAGGGATTCCTTGATGAGGCGCCGCAGCGTGATCTCGCCAGTGCCCTCGAGACTCGGCTGCCGGCACTGCATGGCCACCACGTCGCGAGAGCTCAGATCGAGTTCGAAGGTCTCCTCCACCGTGACGATGCGTTCCGTCGGCCGGGTCGCCGACAGGAGGGCGTTGAGCATCGTGGTCTTACCCGTCTGGGTTGCACCAGACACCAGAATGTTTTGACCGCTCAGCACGCAAATGCGCAGGAACTCCGCCGCCTGGCCGGTGAGCGAGCCGAGGGCCACGAGTTGAGTCAAATCGTGGATGCGTCGGGTGAATTTGCGAATATTCACCGCCCAGTACTTTCGCGTGATGTCTGGTATCACCACGTGCAGCCGAGACCCGTCGGGCAAGGACGCGTCAACGAACGGACTCGACAGGTCGACACGGCGACCGGATGCCTGCAGCATCCGTTCGACCAGGTCGCGCACTTCGCGTTCGGTGAGCATCATGCTGGTGAGCTCGGGAACGCCGTCCCGCGCCACGAAAACCCGTTCCGGTCCGTTGATCCAGACTTCTTCGACGTCGGGATCGTCGAGGTAGGGCTGCAGCGCGCCGAACCCGGTCAGCGATGCGACTACCTCACGAGTCGCCTGGTGCTCGTCGGGGATCAGCGGCATCGACCCACCGAGGGCACGTTCGGTGTAGCGTCTCACCTCGTCGCGCACGTATTGTTCCGCGAGCACATTATCCGCGGCCAGGTCGACGCCATCGCGGCGCACACGCAGTCGTACCTGCTCGGTAATAATTCGAACGGCCTCAGTCATGGCTGAATGATGCCCTGATTTCTACAATCCCGTCAAAGTTATCCACAGGTGCCCGTTCGACCGGGAGCCGTGCTGTCAGTCGTTGGCCGCCGGATCCGACGCCGCGTCGACCAGCCAGTCGGCCAGGTACCGGGCAAAGGAACTCCGAACCAGGATCTCGATAGCCCCTCTCTCTCTCGCGAGCAGCACGACGATTGTCTGGGCGAGGTGGCTCTGCAGAGCGCTTCCGTCGGGGAATGCGTCAGGGTGCATATCGATCGCCGTGCCCTTGGCCAGCAGCCCGGCGGCATCTCCGGTGACGAGCACGGAGACACGCTGGCCTGACTGGTCCACGATGGCAGCACGCGTACCGGCCAGGACACGGCGGAGGCGCTCTTCGAGCCCGGGGCCCCCACGTGTCGCCGGATCGGTGCTGGTGTCGATGACGAGCCACTCATCGGGACCGAGCCAAACAACCGACGCCACCTCGCTCGAGGAAAACGTGCAGGCCCGTGTGGGCAAGGCCTGGCCCAGCTCGGTGGCGACGAGGTGCACCTCGTCCGCGGCCAGGCGCAGGTTGAGGTGTCGCGCAAGCGGCAGGGAGCGAATCTGTGTCACCGAATTCGATACGGCCGCAAACGCCCCGGCATGGCCGTCCAGCGGATTGCGCGCCACGAGGGTATCCAGTTGAGTGTCATCCATCACGTCGGACTCCTTCAGGGTCAAATAGCACGTGGCTCCCCAGCGTCACCGGTACGAGCCGGCCGTCGACGACCGCATTGAGCCTCTCGCCGTGCCGGGAATGGCCTCCGTTCACGAAGGCCAGCGCGAAGGTGCGCCCCAACGCGGCGCTCCGGTAGCTCGACGAGACGAATCCGTGCATCGGAACGGGCACCTGCTGCAGGGAATCCGCCACGACCAACTGTGTTCCCTCCGGCAGGAGGGTTTTGGGATCATCGGGCAGTACCCCGACCAGCTGCGGACGGGTGGGATCGTTGTTGGCGATCCGGGCGAACGATCTCTTACCGATGAAATCAAGCTTCTTCTTGGAGACAACCCAGGACATGCCGAGGTCCTGCGGCGTCATCGTTCCGTCCGTGTCCTGCCCGATGATCGGGTAGCCCTTCTCCGCCCGCAGAACATGCATGGTTTCGGTGCCGTAGGGAGTCAGGTCGTGCCACTGGCCCGCATCGTAGATGCGCTCCCAGAGGGCCAGCCCGTACCAGCTCATCGCGCTCACCTCGTAGGCCAGTTCGCCGGAGAAACTCACGCGCGCAAGCCGGACCGGCACACCGTCCAACTCCGTGTCACGCCAGGTCATGAACGGAAAGGCCTCGTTGGACGTGTCCACATCGGGAAACAGCCCTCCAATGAGACTCCGTGACTTCGGCCCCACCACCGGAAATGTCACCCACTGTTCGGTGACCGACGCGAGGTGCACCCGAAGATGCGGCCATTCAGTTTGCAGCCACTCCTCCATCCAGTCCAGTACTTTTGCTGCGCCACCCGTCGTCGTGTACACGAGGAAGCGGTCGTCCGCCAGGCGCAGCACTGTCCCGTCGTCGATCACCATGCCGTCGACGCCACACATCACGCCGTACCGAATAGAACCCACCTTGAGGGAGCTCATCAAATTTGTGTAGAGCATGTCGAGAAACGCGCCCGCGTCCGCTCCCTGCACATCGATCTTGCCGAGCGTCGTGCCATCGAGCATGCCGACACCCGAGCGCACCGCGCTGCATTCACGCAGCACGGCCGCCGCCATGTCCTCACTGGCCTTCGGGTAGAACCAGGGCCGCCTCCACTGCCCCACGTCCTCGAACCGCGCGCCGTGTTCGACATGCCAGTCGTGCACACTGGTCACGCGAACGGGGTCGAACAGGTCCCCGCGGTTTCGTCCGGCCAGCGTCGCGAAGGCCACGGGTGTGTACGGCGGGCGGAATTTTGTTGTACCCAGCTCCGCGATGGGCCGCCCGAGGAGGACCGCCGCGATTCCGGAGGCGATGACACCGGAGGTCTTCCCCTGATCGTGTGCGGTCCCGATCGTGGTGTATCGCTTGATGTGCTCGACAGAGTGCATGCCCGCTCCGATGGCACGAGAGATATCGGCCACGGTCGCGTCCCGTTGCAGGTCGACGAAGTGCGTGTGCAGAGTCGCCGCCGGTCCGGACGGCACAAACCAGAGCACGAGCCCCGGCCGCGCGTCGCTGTCACCGGATTCGCTGCCCCTGGCCACGACGGGCTCTCCCGCCCCACCCCCGAGCTCGTCCACCAGACCCTCGGCAACCACGCGCGCGTCGTTCAACACATCGGTCAGGGAGAAATGTCCGCCGGCCGATCCCACCACGGCCAGGCCTCTCACCGGCGAACTCGGGAGAAAAGCCCCGAGCGCGGCGACGTAGGCCAGGCTGCCACCGGCCTGGCTGTAGAGATGGACGGCGGGGTTCCAGCCGCCGCTGACCAGGAGGGTATCCGCTGCCACCCGAGTGGACACGCCGACATGCCCTTCCCCGAGGGGCGCGAACGACACTCCGCAGACGCGATCGTCGCCATCCGTCCCCGTCACGACGCTGCCCGGGTGCACCGGAATGCCGCGTTCGGCCGCGCCATCCAGCCACTCCGCCGCGATCACCCGCCGGGCATCGATGATGCCCACGACCGGCACGCCGGAATCGTGCAGCTCGAATGCTGCCGTGTAGGCGCTGTCGTTCGTGGTGAAGACGCACGCGGCGCTGCCGACGCGAACGGCGTAACGGTTGAGGAACGTGCGCGCCGCATGGGCGAGCATGATCCCCGGCCTGTCGTTGTCTGCAAACACCACGGGACGTTCGTGCGCCCCGGTCGCGACAACGGTCTGCAACGCCCGGATGCGACACACTCTCTGGCGAAGGGACCCGGATGGCGAATCCGTGCCGAGGTGATCCGTGCGTCGCTGCACGGCGAGCGCCAGCCCGTCGTCGTAGACACCGAACACCGTCGTCCGCTGCAGGTGCGTGACCCGGTCGTTACCGCGGAGTTCCTCCACCAGTCGTTCTGCCCAGAGCGGTCCCGGCACGTCGTTGATCAGTTGTCGGCTGCCCAGCAGGCTTCCCCCTGCCTCAGACTGTTCGTCCACGAGGGCCACTCGGAGGCCCGCACGGGCGGCCGTGATCGCCGCGACCAGCCCGGCCGGCCCTGATCCGACAACGAGCACGTCCACGTGCAGATGCACAGAGTCGTAGCGGGCGGGGTCGACCACGTCGGCCAGTTTTCCTTGGCCGGGCACGCCGTGGGCCACCAACCCCGGGCAGAGCTCCGTGGTAGCCGCAAGCTGCATGGGATCGGGAAACGGAGCGTCAATCTGCACGACACCGCTGGGGTCTTCGGCGCCTGCGGCGGCGATCCCGCGGCTTCGTCCGAATTTAATGCTGCTGGTGACGGAATGCACTCCAGCCGCAAGCAATGCCGAGCCGAGGGTGTCGCCCCGGTATCCCTGCAACTGGACCCCGTTGTAGAGAAACGGGATGACGACGCCGCGTTCGACTCGACCGCCGTCGGGTGCTCGGAATGGCTGGCTCATGGAATCACCGGCGCTTTCTCATCGAGTGCGTAGACGGCCAGGAAGCGATACGTTGTCGTGTCCCGCACCGCGTTGAACCAGCGTCGACACCCGGCCGAGTGCATCCAGCGTTCCCGGAAGGCGCCCTTCGTGTTGTCGCGGAAGAAGACGTAGTGCGCCCACTGCTCATCCGACAGGTCGAGGGAGTTCTCCGGATAGGGCACATGGGCCTGGCCTCCGTAGGAGAAGTCGACCTCTTCGCGTGGGCCACACCACGGGCATTCAATGAGCTGCATGGGAATCCTTCTGGTCTGGTGAGCTTTAGTGGGCGACGGCGGCTGCGCCGTGCTCGTCGACGAGGTGGCCCGTCACAAACCGGTCGAGGCCGAACGGCTTGACCAATTCGTGCGGCGAGCCGGTGGCGATGGTGTGGGCGAACACATCGCCGACCCCGGGGGTAGCTTTGAACCCGCCTGTGCCCCACCCGCAGTTCAGGAACAGGTTTTCGTAGGGTGTCAGACCGACGATGGGAGAGGCATCCGGTGTCACGTCCACGACTCCGCCCCAGGTGCGCAGCAGGTGTGCGCGGGCGAAAACGGGGAAGAGTTCGACCGCCGCGGCCATCTGGCGCTCGATGATGTGGAAGGACCCGCGCTGACCGTACCCGGTATAGGCATCGACACCGGCGCCCATCACCAGCTCGCCCTTATGGGCCTGGGAAACGTAGACGTGCACGGCGTTTGACATCACGATCGTGGGGTGGACCGGTTCGAGCAGCTCAGAAACCAGCGCCTGCAAGGGATGACTCTGGATGGGAACGCGGATGCCGAGGGTGTCGGTCAGGGTAGACGTGTGGCCCGCCGCCGCGAGTGCCACGCTGCCGGCCCCGATGTCGCCGCGGTTGGTGCGAACACCCACCACGCGATCACCCTCCGTCAGAAATCCGGTGACTTCGGTGTCTTGAATGAGATGCACACCCGCTTGGCTGACGCGACGGGCGAACGCCCAGCCCACGTAGTCGTGCTTGGCGATGCCGGCCCGCGGCTGGTAGGTGGCCCCGAGTATGGGGTAGCGAATGTCAGAGGAGATGTTCACAATGGGGCACAACTCCCGAACTCTCTCGGTGTCCACCCATTCGGCGTCGATCCCGTTGAGCTTGTTTGCCTCCACCCTGCGGTGCGAGTCACGCACGTCCTGCTGGGTGTGTGCGAGGTTGAGCACGCCGCGCTGGCTGAACAGAATGGGGTAGTCCAGGTCTTCCTCGAGCCCTTCCCACAGCTTGAGCGAGTGCTCATAGATGGCCGCGCTGGCGTCCCACAGGTAGTTGGACCGAATCAGGGTGGTGTTCCGGGCCATGTTGCCTCCCGCCAGCCATCCCCGCTCGATCACGGCGATGTTGGTAATGCCGTGATTTTTCACCAGGTAATGGGCCGTGGCCAGCCCATGCCCACCGCCACCGACGATCACCACGTCGTAGTTGCGCTTGGGAATGGGGTTCTCCCAGAGGAAGTCCGGGTGCTCCGGCAGTTCGGATCCCGGTGTGGCGGGCTGTCCAGCCGTCTTCGCGACCACGTGGGGTCCCTTCTGTCATCCAACTGATATATCAGGCTTGCGTCGAATAGTATGGGCTCCTCCGGCACGGTGTCAACACGCCGTCGTCATCCGAGCAGAGGGGCCACCATGGCAGGCAACACGGAGGTTCGGCCCCACGATGCGGCCGGCTCACTCGCCGATCGCGCGTACGCGGTACTGCGTGATCGCCTCATCGTGCTGGACATCGCCCCAGGCTCTCCCATCAACGACGAACGCGTCGGCACAGAGTTGGGCCTGGGCCGCACGCCGGTTCGAGAGGCACTGAAGCGCCTCGAAGCCGATCATCTGGTGGCCGCGTATTCCCGGCGCGGCACATTCGCGACACCGGTCGACATCACCGATCTGGCCGAAATTTCGGAGATACGCGAACGCCTGGAGCCCCTCGCTGCTTCCCGGGCCGCCCGATTGGCGAGCCCTGCGACCCGCGCCGAGTTGCGTGCCCTCGCCGACACGCTGGAAGAGCGGGGACTCCAGTCGGGCGACCCACGGGACGCGATGCGCTATGACATGCAGGTGCACCGCAGCATCTACAGCGCTTCCGGCAGCCGCCACCTCGAGGACACTCTCGTTCGTTACGACAATCTGGCAACGCGCATCTGGTGCGTGGTACTCGACCGGCTTCCCTCCGTGAGCGAGCACGTGGTGGAGCACATCCACTTGCTGCGGCTCATAGCGGATGGCCATGCCGACGCCGCAGAGGCGGCAGCGCGGCAGCACGTCGTGGAATTCGAAAGACTCATCCGCAGCGTGCTCTGACCTCCAGCGCGCCCTGAACTTCAGCCGAGGAATCCGTTCCACGAGTCCACCATGTTTCGGGCAGATCAGCGTTTCGCGCCAATTGGCCCGATCCGGCCTTTTTGCTTGACAGCACTGCAGATATCGCGACATTCTGTTGCGTACTACGAAGCTTGTTGTCATTACTGCGATCAGGACCCATCTATGCGAATTTGTTCCTTGGCCGACCTTGCGCCGGGTGTAGCCCTGCGGGTCGACACCGTGAGTCCCCCGATCGCCGTCTTCCATACGGAGGACGGCGAAGTCTTCGCGGTCGACGACACGTGTACGCATCAGGACGCCTCCCTCACGGACGGCTGGTTGGAGGGGTGCGAGGTGGAGTGCCCGCTGCACGCCTCCCGGTTCGACCTGCGCACGGGACGAGTTGACGCTCCCCCGGCCAAGCGCGGCATTCGCACGCATGCCGTTACGATCACCGACGGGGATGTCCATGTGCTGATCTCAGCGGCCGAACCCAACCTGCCTCCCGGCGTTTCGTACTGAGGCGCGGCGCACCAGGTGAGCACGGATCACGCCGGAACCGCCGCGAGCGGTCTGAAGTCGGTCACGATCGTCGGGGCGAGTCTCGCCGGCCACGCCAGCGCCCGGGCGCTCCGGGCTCAGGGCTTCGACGGGCGCATCACCATGATCGGCGACGAGGTGCACCGCCCCTATGACCGACCACCCCTCTCCAAGGAGTTCCTGACCGGCAGGGCGACCCTCGAGGACCTGGCGCTGGAAGCCGACGACGAGCAACTCGACGTCGAGTGGATCCTCGGCACGCGCGCGCTCAGCCTGGATTGCCCGGAACGCCTCGTCACCCTGTCGACCGGCCAGAGCGTGCGCTCTGACGCCGTCATGATCGCGACCGGGTCCGTTGCCCGCCGATTCGACCGGATGATCGACGGTGTGCATACTCTCCGAACCGTCGAGGACGCCGTGGCCCTGCGCGCCGACCTGGTACCCGGTGCGCGACTCGTCGTGGCCGGGTCCGGGTTCATCGGTCTCGAAGTCGCCTCCGCAGCCCGCGCTCTCGGCGTCGACGTCACCGTGCTCGGATCCTCGCAGTGGCCGCTCTCTCGGACATTCGGCGACACAGTCGCCGCCACCGTTCAACGCCTTCAGGAGAGCCGGGGTGTGCGAGTGCGAAACAACGTCATCGTCGACGCCGTGCTGGGAACCGACCGGGTCACCGGCGTTCGGCTGTCGACCGGCGAGCAGATCGACGCCGACGTGGTCGTTCTCGGTATCGGGTCCCGTCCGGCGGTGGGTTGGCTGGGCGAGTCCGGTCTCGACGTGCGCGCTGGCGTCGTTTGCGACGAATTCGGGGCAACTGCGGCTCCAGGCATCCTGGCCGTCGGTGACTGCGCAGCCTGGTTCGACCCGATTCGCGGGCGCGCCCACCGGATCGAACACTGGACTGATTCCCGAGATCGTCCCTCCATCAGCGTTGCTCGGTTGCTCTCGGGGAGAACGCCCCGGCAGGGGCTGCGCCCCAGCTATCTCTGGTCTGACCAGTGCGGCTCCCGCATTCAGTTCGCCGGGCGCCTGCTCGGCGGCGAAGAGCTCACCATCGAGGCGGGAGGCGTGGAGACCGGCGACCTCCTGATGGTCTACCGGCGAGGAGGGAACCCCGTTGCCGCTGTCGGTTTCAACCAGACTCGCCTGATGGCGCAGTGGCGCAAAAGTCTCACCGTGTCGGCAGCATCCGTCTCGCCCCCGGCTACCGTTCCGGTGGCCGAACCCCTTTCTCAACCTTTCGGAGCGTGAATCCACCATGATCATTGACCAGTTAGCCACCCCGCTGCCCGGCTCCCTGCTGTCGACCTTGCCGGGATCGGCGTACACGGATGCCGCGATCTTCGCGAGCGAACAGGAGAAGATCTTCGAGAAGATGTGGTTCTGCGCCGTGCGAGCCAGTGACGTGGCCGTTCCCGGAGCCTTCAGAACCATCGCTGTCGGGCGGGAGTCCGTCATCGTGAGCCGCAACCGCAAGGGAAAGGCCCGCGCCTTCTTCAACGTGTGCCGACACCGGGGCATGCAGATCTGCTCGGGGGAAGACAGCGCCGGCAGACGCACCTTCCAGTGCGGATATCACGCGTGGACGTACGACCTGGACGGTGTTCTCATCGCCGCGCCTAACCTCACCAAGATGCCCGACGTGGATCGCGCGGACCACGGCTTGCGCCGCGTCGCGGTGCGGGAGTGGCTCGGCTACATCTGGGTCTGCGTCGCCGACGAGCCGCCATCCTTTGACGAGACGGTTCTCGGCGAAGTGGTCGATCGCTTGGGTGAGGTGTCGAACCTGGACAGGTATGCCGTTGACACGCTCGCCATCGGGCGACGGATCGTCTACGACGTGAAGGCCAATTGGAAGCTCATCATCGAGAACTTCATGGAGTGCTATCACTGCGCTACGATCCATCCGGAGCTCACCGAGGTGCTCCCGGAATTCGCCGACGGTCTCGCTGCCCAGGCCTTCGTCAACCACGGCGCCGAGTTCGGCGCTGAGATCAAGGGATTCACCATCGATGGTTCCGTCGGACACGACCTGTTGCCGGGCGTGGGCGCCGATCAGGCCCGCAAGTACTACGCGATCACCGTGAAACCGCAGGTGTTCATCAATATGGTGCCCGACCACATCATCTTCCACCGCATGTACCCGGTTTCACCGGACCACACCATCGTGGAATGCGATTGGCTCTACCTGCCCGGCGTGGTCGAGAGCGGGCAAGACCTCACGGCGTCTGTCGAACTGTTCCACAGGGTGAACAGCCAGGACTTTGACGCGTGCGAGCGCACCCAGCCCGCCATGTCGTCGCGCGTCTATCGCGATGGAGGTGTCTTGGTGCCAGCTGAACACCACATAGCTCTCTTCCACGTGTGGCAGCAGCGGATGCTCACGACGTGATTCAGCCGCGGTAGCCCATGAGCGCACTCACGCTGTCGGCGGCGGCCACCACGTCGAGAGCGTGTTCGGCCATGACCTCCGCCGACCACCGATAGGCCGGGCCGGATGCCGAAAGTGCGCCGATGACGGTACCGTTCGCTCCGAAGATGGGCGCTGCAATCGCATTGAGGCCGTCTTCGAGCTCACCCAGGGTCGTCGCCCAGCCCTCGGCCCTGACGCGGTCGAGTTCGGTCCGCAGCAGGGTGGGGTCTGTGATCGTGTGCTCCGTGAAGCGAGCGAAGCCAGACTCAAGACCGACCGCCGGTGCGAGGTGCGGCCATGCCAAGAGCACCTTCCCAGAGCTCGTCGCGTGCAGGGGGGTGCGTCGACCGACCCAGCTATCCACCCTGACTGCCCCCGTACCCTCTGCCTGGTAGACATTGACCGCGCTATCGCCCTGCCGAACGGCCACATTGACGGTTTCGCCAATTAGGGCCGACAGCGCGGTGCACGCGTCCACGCCCTGTGTCGAGATCTCGAGGGTGCCGGTGACGGCTTCGGCCAGCCTCAGGATGTTCAACCCGAGGCGATACCGTCCACGTGCGCCCGCGAGCTCGACCATACCCCGAAGTTCCAGCACCGCCAGCAGGCGGGAGATCGTCGACCGATGCACGCCCACGATGTTCGCGACCTCAGACACGCTGGCATCGCCCGCGCGCGCGATGATCTCAAGAACGGTGACGGCCCGATCGACGGACTGGGCTCCAGTATTCTCGCCCGCCGTGACGGGCGAGGCGCTGGCGTCGTCACCTTCTCTGTCATTGCTCACGCCCCCATCTTTTCACCGAAAGCGCCTGGGATTCTCACGACACGTTCACGTCGACTCCGCACGCTTCGGGTCGTCCACTCTCGGCTAGCGAAAGACGACCGTCCGATTGCCGTTCGGGAAGACCCGCCGCTCGCTGTGCCATTGCACCGCACGCGACAGCACCTGGGTCTCGACGTCACGTCCGGCAGCGACCAGCTCGTCGGGTCCCAGGTTGTGATCCACCCGTACGACATCCTGCTCGATGATGGGGCCCTCGTCGAGGTCGTCGTTGATGTAATGCGCGGTCGCACCGATCAACTTCACGCCGCGGTCATGCGCCTGGTGGTAGGGCTTGGCCCCCTTGAAGCTCGGCAGGAATGAGTGATGGATGTTGATGGCACGCCCGGACAACGCGTGACTGGTCTCCGGCGAGAGCACTTGCATATACCTGGCGAGCACGACCAAGTCGATATCGTGTTCGGCGATCACATCGAGCAGCGCGGCCTCGGCGTGCACCTTCGTGTCCCGGGTAACCGGCAGGTGCAGGTACTCGATGCCGTAGCTCTGCACCAGCGCCGCGTGATCGGGATGGTTAGACACGACAACGGGCACATCGATATTCAGGGTGCCCATGTTGTGGCGGAAGAGCAGATCGTTCAGGCAATGCCCGAATCGACTCACCATGATGAGGGTGCGCGTGCGGGTCGCGCTGTCCACCAGGTCGAAGGTCATCTTGTTTCGGGCCGCCACGTCAGCAAAGGCGGCCACGAGACCGTCGACGGAGGGCACGGCGCCGACGAAGTCGAACTGAATCCGCATGAAGAACCGACCCGTCCGTCGGTCATCCAGCTGGTGACTGCTCATGATGTTGGCGCCGAATTCGTTCAGGAAACGCGACACGTCATAGACCAGGCCGGGGCCGTCCTGGCAGGAAAGGGTCAGGATGTACTCTCGACCGGGTTCGCGGAGATGAGGCATGGCGTCCTTACGATCGTCGTATGATGCATGATACGCAACATGACGCAACATGCGCAACGTTTTCGTGCAGATGGCCGAACGCCGCACGATAGAATCGTGCCCATGGCCACCGATGACGCCCTCAAAGCCAGCCTCGTCCAGTCGGTCGACCGAGCATTGGACATCCTGGCGATGCTCGCCACAGACGGAGAATTGGGCGTGACCGAAATGTCGCGCACCCTCGATGTGCACAAGTCCACGGTGTCGCGTCTGGTCGCCACCCTGGAACACCATGGCCTCGTGGAACAGCTGTCAGACCGCGGCCGGTACCAGCTCGGACTCGGACTCGTTCGGCTGGCAGGAGCCGCGAGCGGGCGACTCGACCTGGTCACCGAAAGCCGCGCCCTGATCCGTGAGCTTGCGACACAGACCGGAGAGACCGTCAATCTCGTCAGCCTGTCGGGGCTGGAAACGCTCTACCTCGATCAGGCCTCTGGTGGATCCGCCCTGCAGATTCACAACTGGCTCGGCAAACGCAATCCGGTCTACGCAACGGCGAACGGCAGGGCGCTCCTCGCGTGGCGCGAGACGGCGGAGATTGATCGCCTTCTCGGCGGCCTCCTCGACACCGACGGAGCCTTTGCTCCCCTCACCAGCCACACCGTGACAGACCCGGCCGCCCTTAGCGCCGAGTTGGCCCGCGTGCGAGAACTCGGTTACGCCGTCGTTGTGGACGAGCTCGAGCTGGGCCTCACCGCGATCGCCGCCCCGATCCATGGCACCGACGGAACCGTGATCGCCTCCCTGTCGGTCTCCGGCCCGAGCTTTCGCCTCGTGGCCGAGCGGGTCGAGACAACTGCGGCCCTTCTGGTCGCAGCAGCAGCGAGAATTTCCTCGCGCATGAGGCACTTCCCGTTTGCCCCCTGACACCACCGCGGACCGCGACGCGGTCACCCCGGCGGCGAACCGCTGATATATGTCGGTGGCGTTAAGACTCCATGCCAGGCGTCACGAAAACTCAGATAGTCCTTGACCTGAACCCCGTGTGACCACCACGATGTTGCTTAGGAAGCAACATGATGCGACATATGCAACAAGTCGCGTTCTCAACCGAGGGAATGAGTGGAACATGGTGAAGAAGGCGCTGGGCGGGCCATCCGTTGTCATCATCGGGGGTGGTGTCGTGGGCGCGTCGGTCGCCGACGAGCTCACCCTCCTCGGCTACACCAACGTCACCGTCGTCGACGCGGGGCCGCTGCCGGCAACCGGGGGCTCGAGTTCGCATGCCCCCGGCGTGGTCTTTCAAACTAACGGCACTCAGGTCATGACGGAATTCGCTCAGTACACCGTCCAGAAATTCGGGTCTCTCCAGTGGCAGGGTGATCCGTGCTACCTGCCGGTGGGCGGGCTCGAGATTGCCACCACTCCCGAGCGAGCCGCCGAGCTGACCCGACGATTCGGATACGCCGAAGCCTGGGGCGTCGAGGGCGCCCGACTGCTCGACGCCGCCGAAACGGTTTCGACCTGGGACCTCCTGGACCGGGACACGGTGCACGGAGGGCTCTTCGTTCCGGGGGACGGTATCGCCAAATCCGTCCGCGCCATCGCGGCACAGTTGCACAGGGCGGTGTCCCGCGGGGCAACGGTTCTCGATCGACATGAGGTCGTCGGCATCACCCAACTCGCCGGACGGGTCACGGGAGTGGATACCGATCAGGGGCATCTCGCCGCCGACATCGTGGTGTGCTGCGCCGGCATCTGGGGCCCCAAAATCGCCGCCATGGTGGGGCAGCGCCTTGCGCTGACACCGCTCGCACACCAGTTCGCCTGGACCGGCGGAATAGCCCCGCTTGCCGCCCGCACGACCGAGGCCGTGCGCCCCGTGCTCCGCCACCAGGACGCTGCCCTGTACTACCGGGAAAACGGCACCGGACTCGGCATCGGCTCCTACCGACACCGCGCCATGCCCGTGGAGGTCGATGACCTCACCCACTGGAACGAAACGGGAACAGAGCCATCGGTGCTCCCATTCACGCCGGAAGACTTCGAGTTCGCGCTTGAAGAAACGGCACGAATTCTGCCCTCGACACGGGGCATCGAACTGGCCACACCGTTCAATGGAGTCTTCTCCTTCACCGTCGACAACATGCCGCTCATGGGCCCGCATGCCACCCTCGATGGATTCTGGTTCGCAGAGGCCGTCTGGGTCACGCACTCGGCCGGAGTCGGAAAAGCCATGGCCGAATGGATCGTCAACGGGCGCTGCAGCTCATTTGACCTGCACGCCTGCGACATCAACCGATTTGAGAATTTCCAACTCGGTCCGGCGTTCGTTGCGGCGACCGATTCACGCAATTTCATCGAGGTCTATGACATCATCCACCCGCTCAAGCCTCGTGAGCACTCCCGCATGATGCGCACGTCACCCTTTTACCCTCGCCAATACGAGCTGGGCGGCGCATTCCTGGAGGCCAACGGGTGGGAACGGCCGCACTGGTACGCCGCGAACGACGCCCTACTCACGAGCGACCGCAACACAGGCTGGAATGTACCGGAGCCCGACGCCTGGGCGGGGCAGCACTGGTCGCCCACCATCGCGGCCGAGGCGATGATCACTCGAACGGATGTGGCGCTCTACGATATGACAGCGTTGAAGCGGCTCGAAGTGAGCGGTCCTGGCGCCACCGAATTTCTGCAGGGAATCGTCACCGGAAACGTGGCACGTGCAGTCGGGTCCGTCACCTACTGCCTGATGCTCGACGATGCCGGCAAAATCCACTCCGATATCACCGTGGCTCGGCTTGGTGACGAACTGTACCAGGTGGGGGCGAACGGGGCGATCGACCTCCATTGGCTGCGCCGCAGCATTCCGGAAGGCTCCGCCGTGCAGGTGCGGGACACGACTCCGGGTACCTGCTGCATCGGAATTTGGGGTCCGAAGGCACGTCTCGTGCTGGAGTCGCTCACCGATGCCGATTTCTCGAACGCCGGCTTCAAATACTTCACCGCGCAGCAGGCGTACCTCGGACTGGTTGAGGTCACGGCCATGCGCCTGTCCTACGTTGGCGAACTCGGCTGGGAACTCTACTGTTCCGCCGACCAGGGCCTCGCCCTCTGGGATTTGCTGATGGAAGCCGGAGCAGAGCACGGCATCATTGCAGCGGGACGCGGCGCATTCAATGCCCTACGGCTGGAAAAGGGCTATCGCTCGTTCGGGTCGGACATGAACTCCGGCCACTCGCCGGCCGAGGCCGGACTGGAATTCGCAGTACGGATGGCCAAGCCGGAATTCGTCGGCAAGAACGCCTTGGTCGCTGCGCCAGGGCCCTCCCAGCGACTCTGTCTCCTGCTGATTGACGATGAGAACGGAATCGTTCTGGGCTCGGAGCCGGTGTACTACGAGGGCGTTGCCGTGGGGTACGTCACCTCGGCCGCGTACGGCTACACTCTCGGCACTCCACTGGCCTATGCCTGGCTGCCCACCGGGGTGGGCGAGCCAGGCACGAGCGTTGACATCGGGTACTTCGGACGAAGAATTGCGGCGACCGTAGCCGTCGAGCCCGCCTTCGACCCTGAGGGCCTTCGCATCCGCTGCTGACCGGACTGCCTCGCCGGGCTCGTGGGGCCGGCTGGCTAGCGCGCCGACCAGCCGCCGTCCATGGTGTAGCTCGATCCTGTCACCATGGCGGCGTGGTCGGAGGCCAGCCAAGCCACGAGCGACCCGACCTCAGCCGGTTCCACGAGTCGCTTGATAGCCGCCTCGGTCAGCATGATCCTACTGAGCACCTCGGATTTGGGGATCCCGTGAGCGAGGGCTTGATCGGCGATCTGCTTCTCGACCAAGGCCGTGCGAACGTATCCGGGGCTCACGCAGTTGCTCGTCACCCCGTGTTCGCCACCCTCGAGAGCCGTCACCTTCGATAGTCCCTCTAGCCCGTGCTTGGCCGATACGTACGCGGCTTTGAAGGGAGAGGCCCGAAGGCCGTGCACGGACGACACGTTGATGATTCGGCCGAAGTTCCGCTCATACATCTGCGGGAGCGCGGCACGGATCAGGAGGAACGGCGCTTCGAGCATCAAGGCGAGGATGCGGCGAAAATCCGCCGGGTCGAAGTCCTGAATGGGATTGATTCTCTGGATCCCCGCGTTGTTTACGAGAATGTCAACCCCGTCCATCGCCGCGGCCAGGCCTTGCTCGGCGAGTTCCTGGGTGTCGAGGAGGTTGACGGCCCAGCTCGAACCCTCAACCTCCTCGGCGAGCGCTGCGGCACCGTGCGAGTCCATGTCCGCGACAATCACGTGTGCGCCCTGCCCGGCGAGCGCGCGGGCAACGGCGGCTCCGATACCGCTCGCTCCCCCGGTGACCATGGCGCGCTTGCCCTCGAGCGATCGGCCGACCGACATCTCACGCGTCTGGGAACCGGCGGCCGCGTGTGACTCGTGCAGTGTGGTGGTCATGAGTTGTCCTTCGAGGTGCGTTGTGTTGTCGCGGACACGGTATCTATTTCAGGGCCGGTGCGGGGTCGAGGCCGTGCTTGCGTGCGTCGACGGCATCGACTTCACGCAGGGACACGCCCTTGGTCTCCTTGAGCGTGACGACCGCCACGACCGTGATGGCACACGCGATCATGATGTAGATCGCGACGGGCACCCAAGAGTTGTACTTTTGCAGCAGAGCAGCTGCGATGATCGGCGCCATCGAACCGGCGAGGATGGAGGTGACCTGGTAGCCCAGGGACACACCCGAGTAGCGCATGCGTGTCGGGAACATCTCGCTCATGATGGCCGGCTGGCCGGCGTACATGAGGGCGTGGAAGCACAGGCCCACCGTGATGGCCAGGACGATCAGCACCGGGTTCAGTGTGTCGAACATGGGGAACGCGAAGAAGGCCCACGTCGACCCGAGCACGGCGCCGGCGAGATAGACGGGCTTGCGACCGAGGGCATCTGAGAGACGCCCGACCTGTGGGATCACGAGGAAATGCACGACGTGCGCAATGAGCAGGGCGAGAAGCAGCTGGCTGGTGTCGTACTGGTGCACCACCACGAGGTAGACGATGGAGAAACTGACGATGATGTAGTACAAGATGTTCTCGGCGAAACGCAGGCCCATGGCTCCGAGGATGCCCTTCGGGTACTTGCGTACGACTTCGAGCACACCGTAGTTGACGGCCTTGTCTGCCTCGACCTGCGCACGAGCCTCGAGGAAGATCGGGGCTTCGCTCACGTGGGTGCGGATGTAGTAGCCGATGATCACGATGATCGCCGAGAGCCAGAAGGCCACGCGCCAGCCCCAGCTGAGGAACTGGTCGGCGGGAAGCAAAGTACTCATGGTCAGCAGTACGAGGGTGGCCAGCAGGTTGCCGACCGGGACAGCGGCCTGGGGCCAGCTCGACCAGAAGCCACGCGACTTGTTCGGGCTGTGCTCGGCGACAAGCAGAACGGCGCCACCCCACTCGCCTCCGACGGCGAATCCCTGAATGAACCGCAGCGCCACCAGAAGGGCCGGGGCCCAGTATCCGATGGTGTCAAATCCCGGCAGGCAACCCATGAGGAACGTGGCGACACCGACCATGACAATCGTGACCTGCAGGGTGTGCTTGCGGCCGAGGCGGTCGCCGATCTGACCGAAGACGATGCCGCCGAGCGGGCGGGCGATGAATCCGACGGCGTAGGTGACGAACGCCGCGATGATGCCGTCGAGTTCGCTGCCCGCGTTCGGGAAGAAAACATGGCCAAAGACCAGGCTTGCCGCAGTGGCGTACAGGAAGAATTCGTACCACTCGACAACGGTGCCCACCATGGAGGCGGCGACGACCTTCTTCAGGCCGGAGGTCTCGGTGACCGCCCCCTGTTGCTTTCCCGTCTTTCCGGGCTCTGCGGCCCCGACTCGCTCATTGACGCTCATGTTTGGTCTCCTTCAGTGTCTTCTCTGACACTCTCTGGACTAGCAGCTCGACTCAGAAGCCGGGCTAGTACGCGGTGAGGTGATGGCGGCTGCTGCTGCAGCGGATGCCTTCACTGAGTATTCCTGTGCAATCGTCCTGCATCAAGAACCACTTCGACACACACCGTGTGCATAATTGCAGATATGACACATCCGACCGGCTCGCTCTCCGCTCCACCGCCGAACTCCGACGACCTGCTGGTGCTGCTCGCCGTGGCGCGCACGGGTCGATTCACGCTTGCTGCGGAGAGCCTCGGCCTCAACCACACGACGGTCTCTCGCCGCATCACCGCGCTGGAGAAGGCCCTCGACGGCCGGGTGCTGTCCAAGACAGTCGGGGGGTGGGAACTCACCGACCTCGGGAGTCGGGCGGTGGAAGCGGCCGAAAACGTGGAGTCCGCCGTCGCCCTGTTGCGTGGCCCTCCCGGGGCCGCACCCCAGCTCTCCGGCGTGGTGCGGCTCTCGGCCACAGACGGGTTCAGCGCGTATATAGCCGCGCCCGCCATAGCCGCCTTGCAACGCTCCAACCCGATGTTGCGGGTGGAGATCGTTACGGTGACCCGTCGCGCACTGCAACACCGCTCGGGCCTCGACATCGAGGTTGTCGTCGGCGAGCCGCAGGTGCACCGGGCTGAGGCCTTCCGGCTCGGCTATTACATGCTCGGAATGTACGCGTCGCGGGGCTATCTGGCCGAGCACGGCATGCCACGGGACATGATTGAGCTGTGCACGCATCCGCTCGTGTATTTCGTCGATTCCATGCTGCAGGTCGACGATCTCGATGCCCCCCGCCGGCTGGTGCCCGAAATGCGGGATTCCATCAGCTCGACGAATGTGTTCGTGCACGTCGAAGCGACAAGGGCGGGTGCCGGTATCGGCTTTCTGCCGTGTTTCATGGCGGATCGCCACGCCGACCTGGTGCGACTACTCCCCAGCGAGTTCAAGGAGCAGCTCCCCTATTGGATGGTGCTTCGACCCGACTCGCTGCGCCAACCCGCCGTTGCGGCGGTCGTGGCCGCCCTGCGAGCACAGACTGCGGCATACGGACACGCGCTCATGGGCCAACCCGCGGCATAAGGACAGCAGACTCGCGCAATGAAAGTAGACTGAGTGCTGCACTCGCGGGAGTGGTGGAATTGGTAGACACGCAGGATTTAGGATCCTGTGCTTTCGAGCGTGGGGGTTCAAGTCCCCTCTCCCGCACCAGGCCGGAACCCCCGGGAACGGGGGCGGCAACGCGGTCAATTTTCGGTCAAACGCGGTATTCTGTGCCACAGCACCGCTGTCATCCGGCCGCCGCCAACTGGAGCAATCAACCGTGATTCATACCGCCCTGATTCCCTGGCTCGATCCGACCCAGATCATCAACTCCGCCGGGCCGTGGGCGCTTCTGGTCGTCTGCGCGATCGTGTTCGCCGAGACCGGCCTGCTGGTGGGGTTCCTGCTTCCTGGCGATACGCTGCTCATCATCACGGGCCTGCTGGCGTTTCCCGCCGCCGGAGTGATCACCCTCGACATCTGGTGGGTCGCGCTCGCCATCGGTTTCGCCGCCTTCGTTGGAGGGGAGGTCGGCTACGTAATCGGGCGAAAGTTCGGACCTCATGTGTTTGAACGCAAGGAATCGGGCCTGTTCAGCATCAGGAATGTCGAGCGGACGAATGCCTTCTTTGTGCGGTTCGGCGGCGTCGCCGTGATCGTGGCCCGATTTGTACCGATCGTGCGAACCTTCGCACCGGTCGCCGCCGGCGTAGGCCGCATGGACTACCGGAAGTACTCGCTGTATAACCTGATCGGCGCGCTTCTCTGGGGCACCGGCCTCACCTTCGCGGGTTACTTCCTCGGGTATATTCCGCCCGTGGCCGACTTCGTCACGAGCTACATCGACCTGATTCTGCTCGGTGCCGTCGTGATCACCCTGATTCCCACCGTCTACCACTACGTGCAGTCCAGCGTGAGGTCTCGACGTGCCGCTCGGACCCGCCCGCCCACGCACGGCAGCCTCGTATTGGATCCGGAGACGTTTACGACGAACCACGACGGTCGACACGAGGCGTAGAACCTCAGGGGTGCAGGTGTTCGTGACCGTGCTCGGCGTGCTCGGCCGGTTCGAGCTGAAACGTTGAATGCTCCACATCAAAGTGCTGCGCAAGGCAGTCCGACAACTCGTGGAGCAGCGCGGCGGCTCCCCCGTTGACGAGCACCGCCGGTTCCACGACGATATGGGCCGTGAAAACGTGTGCCCCACTCGTGATCGCCCAGACGTGCACGTCATGCACGGCGACAACGCCGGCGGTTTCCGTGAGGTGTCGTCGAATCTCGGCCACGTCAGTGTCGGCCGGAGCCGACTCGCTGAAGACCCGCACGACATCGCGCAGGAGAAAGAAGGCTCGCGGCATGATCATGGCAGCGATGACAAGCGACGCAATCGCATCCGCTGGCGCATATCCGGTGAGCAGGATGACTGTCGCGGCGACGATGACGGCGATCGAACCGAGAGTGTCGCCGAGAACCTCGAGATAGGCCCCGCGCATGTTGATCGAACCACCGGCCGCGGGGCGCAGCAGTAGCAAGGCAGCCACATTGGCCACGAGGCCGATCAGCGCGACCACGAGCATCGGGCCCGCCAGAACCTCGGTGGCAACGGGATGGATCAGCCGGGACACGGCCCCCACCACGACGAACACACCGATAGCAACCAGAATGAGGCCGTTGATCAGCGCACCGAAAACCTCGGCCCTCTGATACCCGAAAGTTTGTCGGTCCGTGGCCGGCCGTGCCGCCACGATGGTTGCGGCCAGCGCCACCAGGAGGCCGACGAGATCGGAGAGCATGTGACCGGCGTCTGCCAGCAGGGCCAGGGAACCCGTGACCATGGCACCGATGGCCTCCACGATCAAGACCAGCCCGATGATTCCGATGGCCAGGGTCAATCGGGTGCGGTTCGAGCCCGCGTCGTGAGCGTGATCGTGACCCATTCCTCCACGTTAGGGGCGTCGCCGGACTAAAACCAGCCGGCGCCCCAATTGGGAATGAGTGGCGTTCTCACGAGGCTAGGGAGCGCCTAGAACCTCGCGAACCAGGGGCAGCAGGGATTCAAAAGCGATGGCGCGGTGACTAACCTGATTCTTCACGTGGGCAGAGAGCTCGGCCGCTGAAATGGCGTAGCCGTCGGGTAGGAAGATCGGGTCATAGCCGAAGCCGTTGGCACCATTAGGCTCGTGCAGCAGCTGTCCTGGCCATTCGCCCACCACCGTTCGCTCCGTTCCATCCGGAAGCACCAGGGCCGCGGCGCAGGTGAAGTGCGCGCCCCGGTGGTCGTCCGCGATGTCACTGACCTGCCAGAGCAGCAGCCGAAGATTCTCCTCGGCATCCTTGCTCGGCCCGGCCCAGCGAGCGGAGAAGATTCCCGGGGAACCTCCGAGCACATCGACGCAGATACCGGAATCGTCGGCGATGGCAGGCAGCCCAGTGTGGGCGGCGGCCGCGCGCGCCTTGATCAGGGCATTTTCCGTGAAGGTCGCGCCGTTTTCGACGGGTTCCGGCCCGTCGTATGCGAGAACCTCCACCCCGACCAGCTGCGGGGCGAGAATACGCCGCAGCTCATCGACCTTGTGCTGGTTGTGGGTCGCCAGAACGATTTGCACGGTCTCAGGCCTCCAATGCAGCGTTCTGGAATTCCGTCAGGGTTATCGCGCCAGCCAAGGCAAGATCGAGCAGGGTGTCCAGTTCGCTTCGATCGAAGGGCGCGGCCTCCGCCGTCCCCTGTACCTCGACGAATTTTCCACGTCCGGTGACGACAACATTCATGTCGGTGTCGGCCCGGACGTCCTCGGTATATGCCAGGTCGAGCATAGGCACGCCCCCGATGATTCCGACAGAGACCGCCGACACGCTGTCGGTGAGCGGCTGAGCCTTCTGCGCGATGAATTTCTTGTCACGACCCCACGCAAGGGCGTCCGCAAGCGCGACGTAGGCTCCGGTGATGGCGGCCGTGCGCGTGCCACCATCCGCTTGCAACACATCGCAGTCGAGAACTATCGTATTCTCACCGAGTGCCTTCATATCGACGACGGCCCGTAGGCTGCGACCCACCAGGCGGCTGATCTCGTGTGTTCGTCCGCCCACCTTGCCCTTGACCGATTCGCGGTCCATCCGGGAGTTCGTGGACCGGGGAAGCATCGAGTACTCTGCGGTCACCCACCCCTTGCCCTTACCCGCCATCCAGCGCGGTACACCGTTCGTGAACGACGCAGTGCAGAGCACCCGGGTGCGCCCATAGGAGATCAGGGCCGAGCCCTCGGCCTGCTCACTCCAACCCCGTTCGATCGTGATGGGTCGCAGTTCGTCGTTGGTACGTCCGTCGATGCGCAAAGTGTCGGTCACGGGTGCTCCTTGGGGATGGATGTGTGCTGGAGTGCGGCGAACTCGTTGAGGTCGCTGAGGCTGAGGGAACCCGTCTCGATCAGGTTGACCCTGGAAATCTCAGGGCCGAGCAATCGGTGGGCGAGGTGCAGGAAGTCTTCGGCACTCGCGCCGGTGGCCTCATAGCGATAGGTCGGCGCCGTGCGGCTGTGCCGCTCCAGGCCCTGGCTGACGAGCACACGATAGACGTCGTTCGCGGTTTCGGTGTCGCTCGATACCAGGGTCACCGAATCGCCCATGACGTAGGAAATTGCCCCTCGAAGGAATGGATAGTGCGTGCAACCGAGCACAAGGGTGTCAATGTCCGCCTCGCGCAGTGGCGCCAAGTACTCCGCGGCCACCTCCAGGACTTCCGCACCAGACGTCACACCGGCCTCCACGAACTCCACGAACCGGGGACAGGCCTGACTGAACAGCCTGATGTGCGTCGCCGCGGCGAATGCGTCGTTGTAGGCGCGCGAGTTGACGGTGCCGGATGTTCCGATCACCCCGACGCGATGGTTGCGTGTCGTGGCCACGGCACGTCGGACGGCTGGCTGGATGACCTCGATGACGGGCACGGTGTAGCGCTCTCGCGCATCCCGCAACATGGCTGCCGACGCGGTGTTGCACGCGATCACGATCAGCTTGACCTCTTGTGCGACAAGGTCGTCGAGGACGTCCAAGGCGAATCCGCGCACGTCCGCGATCTTCTTTGGCCCGTAGGGAGAGTGGGCGGTATCGCCGATATAGAGCAGGGATTCGTTGGGCAACTGGTCCTTGATCGCGCGGGCGACCGTGAGGCCACCCACTCCGGAGTCAAAGATTCCAATCGGTGCGTCAGTCACAGGGATCAAGCCTAGTCGCCGCATGGCGTCTCGCGCGGCAGGGAGGCGGATAGGCTCTTGGCGTGACCCAGTCCTCAGCATTCCGCACCGACCGCTACGAGCTCACGATGGTCGACGCCGCCATCAACAGTGGGCGCGCCAATCTGGAATGCATGTTTGAGGCCTTCGCACGACGTCTGCCCACGGGGCGGCGCTATGGAATCGTCGGCGGAACCGGGCGTCTCCTGGAGCTCATTCGGCAATTCCGCTTCGGCGACGCCGAACTCACTTGGCTCGAGGACAATGCCGTCGTGCGTCGTCCCACCCTCGATTTTCTTGCCGACTATTCTTTCACCGGGAGTATCTGGGGTTACCGGGAGGGCGACGCCTATTTTCCAGGCTCGCCCCTCCTGCAGGTCGAGAGCAGCTTCGCCGAAGGTGTCGTGCTGGAGACGATCATTCTCAGCGTGCTGAACTACGACACATCCGTGGCCAGCGCGGCCGCTCGCATGGTATCCGTGAGCCTGGGGCGACCCATCGCCGAAATGGGATCACGCCGAACAGGTGAGTACTCGGCCGTGGCCGCGGCGCGCGCGGCGTACATCGCCGGCTTTGCGTCCACAAGCAGCCTGGAGGCGGGACGAACCTGGGGAATCCCCACGATGGGAACGGCCGCCCACTCCTTCGTGCTGCTCCACAACAGCGAGGAAGAGGCCTTCCGCGCCCAGGTCGACGCCTTCGGAGCCGACACGACCCTGCTCGTGGACACCTACGATGTGCCGCGAGGAATCGCCCTCGCCGTGGCCGTGGCCGGCCCCCAACTCGGTGCGATCCGCATCGACTCGGGAGATCTGCCCACCGTTGTGGCCGCAGCACGCGCCCAACTCGATGCCCTCGGCGCTGTCAACACCACGATTACCGTCACGAGCGACCTGGACGAGTTTGCGATCGCTGCCCTGTCGGCCTCACCGGTCGACGCATTCGGTGTCGGAACATCGGTAGTCACCGGCTCCGGCGAGCCCGCTGCCGGACTCGTCTACAAGCTCGTCGCCCACAAGGGCCCCGCCGCCGAGTGGATCTCCGTCGCGAAGACCTCCGCCTCCAAGGTGTCTATCGGAGGCCGGAAGAACGCCGTGCGACGGCTCGACGAGTTCGGCACGGCACAGGAAGAAATCGTGCTGCTCGGGGCTGGCCCCTCCGCCGAGGTACTCGCCCCACTCACCGATGGTGGGGCGCCGGCTACCGAACGACCGCTTCTGGTTCCGCTGATCACGGACGGTGTCTTCGACGAAGGCTTCATGGGACCGGAGGGTACCTCGCGTGCGCGTGCACACAACGCCACTGCCATGCAGGAACTGCCCATCGAGGCGTTCAGGCTCGGCCGCGGTGAAGCGGTCATCCCGACGACCTATCGGTAGATCGGCACCGCGGGTTATCGGCGGAACGGGTTATCGGCGGAACGGGTTATCGGCAGAATCGGAGCGGGCACGCTTCTACTGGTCTTTCATCTTGTCGTAGATGCCCTTGCAGGTCGGGCACACCGGGAATTTCTCCGGGTCGCGGCCCGGAAGCCACTTCTTGCCGCAGAGGGCTTTGACCGGCTTGCCGGTGATGGCCGACTCGAGGATCTTGTCTTTGGGTACGTAGTGAGAGAACCGCTCGTGGTCGCCGGGCTCGATCTGCTCCTGATTGAGCAGTTCCTCCAACTCGCGATCGAGAGTGGAGATGCCACCGCCGGGCTGGCCGGGCTCTGCGATGCTCGCGCGGAAGATGTCATTCATGATTCCAGTGTAGGCCGTGGCCGGTTCAGGCGCGCAGGGCCGACGCGAGCATGTCGGGACCGCGTCGCTCGAACGTGCGCCCGCCGACCCACACACCGACGATCACGGCAAGCAGACCGACGCCCACACCCGTGGTGAGGGCCAGCATGTGCCACATGGGATCTTCCCTGAAGCCAAGGACTGCGCACGCAGCCGCCGGAACGGTCAACACGATGGGACCCAGGAAAGCGAGACTCTGCGTGAACGCCGACGACTCGGATGCCTGCGGCTGGGCAAAGGGGCTGTCGCCGGGCTTCGTCACCGGGTATGGCATCCGGCTTGACGTGAAACTCGAGAATCCCAGACCGGTCAAGAAGAGGCACGTGCTGACGCCCAGCATGGACGGCAAAACCACCCAGTCCTCGTACACATAGATGCTGAGAGCTGAGCCGAGTCCGATCAGTGGGATTCCCAGTGCCAAGGCTGGAAGGAGTCGGCCAATCCGGTCTGCGAATCCACGCGTTCCGGAAGCCACGTGCAACCAGATAGCTGTGCTGTCATAGGCGACATCGTTGTGCACCGCCCAACCCAGAAAGAGGCACATCAGCGGCACCGGAATCAGGGCCAGCCAGTGCAGGGGCACACCCGCGATGGCCAACGGCAGCACCGCGAGGATCGGCACGAAGGGGATCATGATGAGGGAGACCCAGTATCGGGAATCCCGGGCCCAATAGGTGAAACTGCGTGCGGCGATCACACCGATCGCGTTGTGGGGCAGGCGATCGAACCAGCCCAGCCCGCCCTGGTGCCGTGCGACGGCAGCGCGCCCGGGTGTCACGAGCATGCGGGCGACCGTGGCCTGCCACGCCACCCAGAGCAGGAAAACCGTGGCGCCCGCGATGAGTAGCTTCAGCACGGCCGGGGCCCAGAAGCCTGTCGCGGCGTCTCCGGCCACGGCCGACGAGGCACCGAGGGGCGTCCAGCTCAGAATGGTGCCCAGCTCCCCCAACAGCCCCCGGCCACTGCGACCCCAGTTCGTGTTCAGCACGAGTAGAACGATGGGGGCCAAGACCACGAGCAAGACGATGCCACCGACCCCGGTGAACTCACGAGAACGCCGAGTGGCCAGCAACAGGGCACCCCAGGCCATGCTGAGCCTGGCGAGAATCACACATGTCGCGAGGGTGAACGCGGCGGCGACGAGCGCCAGCATGGTCTCGAGCACCCCTCGTGACCAGGTCACGACAGTTCCCAATAACACGAGGGTGAGGGTGACTGCGGGAACGCCGAGGAGCCCGGCTAGCAGGAGGCCGAACGACAACTCGCGATTCGCCAACCCGAGCAACGCGAACTTTCGGGGTTCCATGCTGTCCTCAGTGCCCAGTATCAGCGGCAAGACGAAGAATCCCAGCACGATGATCGAACCGGCGACGGTCAGGGCATCGCGAATAAGTGTGACATCACCGGCAAGGCGAAGGCCGACCAGCGCCACCACGAGCACGACTGCCATGGCCGTCGCGTAGGCCAATCCCGCGAGAACACCCACCACCTGCGCAGGGCTTCGTTTGAAATGATTGGACAGCAGTCGCAGCTTTAGTCCGAGAAACTGTGCAACCACTCCATCCCCTCCGCAACCTTGTGTCCGCCCGCCAACTCGACAAACCGATCTTCCAGGGTCTTCTCGCCCCTGACCTCGTCAATTGTGCCGGAGGCCAGAACCGCACCGTGAACGATAATCGCAACGCTGTCACACACGCGTTGGATCATGTCCATACCGTGGCTCGACAGCACGACTGTTCCCCCGGCTGCCACGTATTTCTGGAGAATTTCGGTCACGGTGACGGCCGAGACAGGATCAACAGATTCAAAGGGCTCATCGAGCACAAGCAACCGCGGCGAATGGATCATGGCGCACGCCAGCGCGATCTTCTTCGTCATCCCCGCCGAGTAATCGGCGACCAGCCGGTTCAGGGCATCGTCGAGACCGAACGCGCTCACCAGGTCTTGGGACCTCTTGCGCACGGTGTCGTTGTCGAGTCCACGAAGAATTCCGGAGTAGTAGAGCAGCTGCGCGCCGGTCAGCCGGTCGAAGAGGCGAAGTCGATCAGGAAGAACGCCGATGACGCGTTTGGCTTCGCGCGGCTTGCGCCAGACGTCGAGGCCATTGACTGCAACAGATCCACCGTCGGGACGCAACAGCCCGGTGATCATGGACAGCGTTGTGGTCTTCCCCGCTCCGTTCGGTCCGACGATGCCATAAAAAGAACCGGCGCGAACCTCAAGGTCGATCCCTGACACGGCAATGTTCTGGCCGAAGCGTTTGGAGAGCCCCACCGCGGAAAGCACAACGGGTGACGTCGAAACGGTGCGGGACGGTGCGGGCGAGGTCGACGTGCGGGCGCTGGTGGACCGCGGCTGACGTGCCGCACTGGGCCGGGTCGTGAGCTGTTCTGCAGTACCGACCGACGCCCACGTCTCCGCGACGGAAGACGTCGGCGCGGCGCTGGCCGGCATGGCAACCGCCGGCGCGGCAGCAATCGTCGGCACAACCGCCTCCAGCGATGCAGAGGTCTTTTCTGCAGTCGCCGACTGCTCAGAACTGACAGGTCCGCTCGGCGTCGCAGTCCGAACGGATGCCGGCACTGACTCTAAGGCGTCGATGGCGCTCTGCGGACCCACCCCGCTCACAGACGTCTCGGAGGTCTGCGTTCCCTCGGCCGACGGGGCCGCTGCGGAAATAACCTTCGACGCGCCAGCCAGCTGGACGGCGAGCTTCGTTGCCGCCGCGCGCGCAGTTGCGGTCTTGGTTGCAGCGGTCTTTGCCGCCGCCGCCTTGACGGCAGCGGCCCGGGTAGCTGCGGCCTTAGTCGCCGCGGCTGACCGCGCGGCACTCGTGCCCGTCGTGCCGGTCTTCACTGCCGCCGGTTTCGCGGCCGCCGGTTTCGCTGTTCTGGACTGCGCGGGAGTGCGCGCGGGTGCGGAAGCCTTCTTGGCCTCGGAGGTCGCCGAGCCGGACACGTCTGCGGCGTCGGAGACAGCCGCCGCGCCCGTTGACGTGCGCGGTGCAGCAACCTTCTTGACCCCTGCCGGTTTACGTTGGCTGGGCGCGGCGGCCGATCGTGTTGTCGCTGATTCAGGGGCCGCAGATCCAGCCGGCTTCGCCCTCGCCGCCGTCGTACGGGCTGCGGCCGGTTTGCGCACCGGGGACGTGCGCACGGTGGCCGGTTTCGCGGTCACACGGGCGGAATCCGCGATAAAGGGAGAAGAAACAGCCGGATCAACTGCGCCAGTGCGCGCGTCTGACGGCTGCCCGTCGGGCTCTGAGTTCGGCGGCGCAGTGGTCACCCCGCTAACCTACCAAGGTCAATCTGACAGAGCGGTGTCAGCACGCAATTGTCCGAAATAAGACGGAGAAAAAGGTCGCCGGAATGTCACAAATCGGCCGCAGGTTGGCGCACTATTCCCCATTCTGAGGCTAAACAGTTATGGTGAGACTGGCATAACGGTGTGTCTTGACAGAAACTTGTGGGTGAACCCTAAGCAAACTCTCTACGAAAAGAGCTACTTGGACGACGCCCAATCCACTCTTGAGGAGATAATCGTGACTACCCAGATAGTTATTCTCGCGGCCGGAATGGGCAGCCGACTCGGTCGCTCGCTTCCGAAGCCGCTGACCGAACTCAGCGACGGTCGCACGATCATGCAGCAGCAGTTCGACAACATCGATCACGCCTTCGGCAAAGCCGCCCAGGTCACCATCGTCGTCGGCTACAAGCTAGAGCACATCATCGAGGCATTCCCGCAGGCTTCCTTCGTATACAACGAGGAGTACGACCAGACGAACACGTCGAAGAGCCTGCTCCGTGCCCTGCAGGCATCGGCGACCGGTGGCGTGTTGTGGATGAACGGCGACGTCGTTTTCGATCCCGCGATTCTCGACCGTGCCGCCGCCATGATGGCCCGCGACCAGTCGTTCGTGACAGTAAACACCGACAAGGTCTCCGACGAAGAGGTCAAGTACACGACAAGCGCCGAGGGCTACATCAAGGAACTCTCCAAGACCGTGAAGAACGGGCTTGGCGAGGCCGTTGGCATCAACTACGTTTCCAGCGCCGACAAGGCAGTTCTCATGCGCCAACTGACGAAGGTCGGCGACCAGGACTACTTCGAGCGTGGCATCGAGCTCGCGATCGAGCAGAACAGCATGCTCGTAGAGCCGGTCAACATCTCCGACTTTTACGCCGTCGAGGTGGACTTCGCCGAAGACCTCGAGCGTGCCAACCTGTTCGTTTAGGCACGGTTTGACTCGTGAGCTGATGCGCCGTGAACCGGCGGTCGCATTCGCTCACCTACGATAGATCGCGTGAGTAGTTTCGCCCGAGTGCGTCCGCAACAGCGCACCCCGTTTGCGCGTTATTGGCATTCCCTGTGGCTGTTGACCCGGCGTGACCTGCGCGTTCGATATTCAACGTCCGTTCTTGGATACTTCTGGTCCATCCTGGACCCGCTGGTAATGGCCGGAATTTACTGGTTCGTCTTCACCCAGGTGTTTCAGCGAGACGTCGGCGCAACGCCCTATATCGTCTTCCTGCTCTCCGCCCTCCTGCCGTGGATGTGGTTCAACGGAGCCATCTCAGACTGCACACGCGCCTTTCTGCGCGAGGCCAAGCTCATCCGCTCGACACGGATACCCCGCACGATCTGGGTCAATCGCCTCGTGTTGTCCAAGGGCATCGAGTTCCTCGCGTCGATACCCGTCCTGGTGCTGTTCGCGATCGTCTACGGCGCGGAACTCAATGCCGACGCGCTGTTCTTTCCCCTGGCCATCCTGCTGCAGGCCTCACTCACGGCGGGTGTCGGGCTGCTGATTGCTCCGCTCGTGGTGTTCTTCCGTGATCTGGAACGGGCCGTCAAGCTCATCCTGCGGTTTCTCTTCTACGCGTCGCCGATCATCTACAGCACCGCGGACCTGCCGGCCAACCTGCATTTCTGGGCGGCCTTCAATCCCCTCAGCGGAATCTTCAGCCTGTACCGGTCCGCGTTCTTCCCCGAGCAGCTGGACTGGTTCGCGGTGTCGATGAGCGCGATCCTGTCCCTGGCCTTCCTCGCCGTTGGGCTGTTCGTCTTCTCGCGCACCGAGCGCGCCGTGCTGAAGGAGATCTAGTGCCCTCGACAGCCAACACGGCGCCCGCAGCCGCGCCGGTCATCTCGCTGACGGATGTGGGCATCCGCTTCCGCCGTAACCGCCGGGGACGCCGAAACTTCAAGGATCTCTTCGCCGCGCGCAGTCGTCGGAGCCGCCCCGGGGAATTCTGGGCCCTGCAGCACGTGTCGTTCACCGTGCATCGTGGCGAGGCAATCGGCGTCGTCGGACGCAACGGCCAGGGCAAGTCCACACTCCTGAAACTCGTGACGGGTGTCGTACTTCCCGATGAGGGCGTCGTGCACGTCACCGAAGGAGTGGCTCCACTCATCGAGATCACCGGTGGTTTCGTCGACGATCTCAGCGTGCGCGACAACGTGTACCTCACCGCGGGGCTGCACGGCATGACCCGCAAGCAGGTCGATGCCCGCTTCAACGAGATCATCGAATTCGCCGAGATCGCAGATTTCATCGACACGCCCTACAAACATCTCTCCAGCGGGATGAAGGTGCGTATCGCCTTCGCCGTCATCTCACGACTCGAGGAACCCATCATTCTGGTCGATGAGGTGCTCGCCGTGGGCGACAAGGCGTTTCGAGAAAAATGCTATCGGCGCATCGAGGAACTGCTGGCCGGGGGGCGCACACTCTTCATCGTCTCCCACAACGAGCGCGACCTGCGACGCTTCTGCACCCGTGCGCTCTACCTCGACAAGGGCACGCTTGTGCTCGACGGGCCCATTCAGGACGTGCTGGTGCGCTACAACGCCGAGTACGGGATCAAGCCTGCCTGAGGCACTCCGACCGAGCGGCCGGGCGGCAGCCGCCCCGCGCCAAAACCCTCGAGCAGTTCGCTGAGGTCAAGCTGGAGCACCGTCGCGAGGCGAATCAGGGTATGGAATGTCGGGTTACCGTGGCCGCGATCGATTCGCGCATAGTTGGAAACATTCAGCCCCGCCGCCAGGGCCACCGCCTCCTGATTGAGGGACAGGGCGAGGCGTCGCTCGCGAAGTCGAAGGCCCAAGAGTCGGCTGGCTTCGGAAGTGACATCAGGCATACGTACTGTTTAGTCGACCCGCCCTGCCTTTACCAGACCCCGCGTGGGGCACGTAAGCTCGAATATGACACTGAAGGAGATCTGCCGTGGCCAGGACCCCCGCACCACTCGCATCCTCAACTGGAGGGAGTCCGCAGGGCGGGCAACTTCCCGCCGGCTTCGTGCGCGGTTTTGATCGTCTGCTGGCGATTCACCGGCCCGTGGTACTTGCGCACATCCGCGCGATCCGTCGGCACAACCCTCGCGCAACCCCGGACGAGATCGTGCGTGTGCTCGAGCGTCGCTATCTCACGGCCGTCACGACTGGCGGGGCTTTCGTGGGTGCCACCGCCGTTATCCCGGGGGTTGGCACCGGCATCACCCTCGCCCTCTCCGGCGTGGAAACGGCCGGGTTTCTGGAAGCCACCGCCCTATTCGCCCAGTCAGTGAGCGAAGTGCACGGGCTCACCATCGATGACCCGGAGCGAGCCAGAGCACTGGTGATGACCATGATGCTTGGCACTGAAGGATCCGACCTCGTGCGCCAGCTCGCGGGTCAATTCACGGGCGGGGGTACTGCCCGCACCGCATACTGGGGTGAACTCATCACGACAAGCCTTCCGCGCACTATTCTCGGACCGCTCACCGACAAGCTCAAGGCGGTCTTCATCCGACAATTCGCCGCAAAGGGGGGCGTGAGCCTGCTCGGCAAGGCACTGCCCTTCGGGGTCGGAGCTGTCATCGGCGGAACGGGCAACCACCTGCTCGGTAAACGAGTCGTGCACTCGTCACGACTCGCGTTCGGGCCCGCTCCCCTGATTCTGGGCCCGGAACTCGAACCCACCATTCGTCTGGCCGTGGTGCGGCCCAGGCTCGCGGGCTCGGCCTCGGAGCGCGCCTCACGTTCCCTGGCCAGAATCAGTTCCGGCACCCGAGCGATGCTCCCCCGTGGGCGGCGCGGCACACAGTCAGTCTCTGACGACGATCCCGCAGAATCCGAACCTGGCCGGAGTTTAGACTAGGACCGGAGTTCAGACTAGGCCGGAGTTCAGACTCAGCCGGAGTTCAGACTCAGCCGGAGTTCAGACTCAGCCACAGATCGGACTAGTCGTCTGTCGCGCGCCGCTCAGACTCATGCGAGGCCCGCTCAGCCAGATCCCGGTCCGCCAGGTCCCGGGTGGCGTCGGACTGGTCATAGACGTCGTCGCCGGCGTGTATGGCGGCATGGCGCTTCCATTCGTGCATGAGGCCGTCCACCACCGAGTGAAACCGTGCCGTGGACGAGCCCGGCGTCGTGTCTCCGAAGTAATGGTGGACCCACGCGTCGAGTCGAGCGGACGCCGTTCGGTTGTTCGCCAGGGCGCGTAGCACCCGCGGAATCTCCGAAGCGTCGGAAGCTTCGAGCCATTCGCAGTCCGACAGATACCCGCTCGTGTCGATGAGCGCCGCCGGGTTGACGGGACGGGTGATCATGAGCGGTTTTCCCGCCGCGAGCCGGTCGTAGACCATGGCCGAAATGTCAACGATGGCCACGTCGGCCGCCGACAGCTGCCAGCCGAGATCGGGACCGGTATCGAAAATGTGGTGTGCGGCAGGGTCTCGAGCGTTCGCCGCGGACAGCGCCGCAATGATGCGCTTGTTCGCCACGGCGTATTCATGGTCGACGACTCCGCTTCTCGGGTGCGGTCGATAGATGACCCGGTGCTCCCCGGTGCCCAGCAGCGCGGTGACGAGGGCGACGCCGTGCGTCGCCACCGATCCATACGCCGCGGCCGGACGGTCGCCCTCCCATGTGGGAGCGTAGAGCACGACCTGTCGCTCGTCGGGTGTGTACGGGAGCGGCCCGGAGAAGTGGTCAGCCTGCGGGCGCCCGATGGAAATGGCTCGCTTGTCGAAGTCGTAGTCCCACAGCACGCGGTTCAAACGAGCGAGGGCCGCTTCGCCGGCTACGAGGGAGTAGTCGTAGGCCTTGAACTGGTTCGTCACCATATACATCTTGTCGCTCTCACCATGATTGATGAAGACGTGCCACATGCGCCCGTAACGCATCATCTGGAAGTTACGCGGGTTCTGATTGATATAGAACACGATGCGAATGTTTTGCTCCGCAATGACGTGTTCCAGGTCTGACACCCGTCTCACGTAGGTCACCGGCAGGGGCGATTCCTGCATGAGCCTCAGAGTTCCGCCGCCGGTACGGCTCAACACCAGAACCGGCCAGGTCTCCGCGAGCTTCACGAGTGGTTTGTACCACTGGCGCAACTGGTACATGTTCACGGGCCCGTCGGCGAAGTACACCGCGATTGTGAAGTGATTCTTCGGAAGCGTATCCAGTGCGGCCAGCCGGCCCGTGAGCAACTTCTGCGCTTTGCGTGACGCCGAGACGTCCCTGACCAACTTGAATGCGCGCCTGACGTCCTTCTGAATACCCACGTCTTAAGCCTACCCTTTGGGCGTCTCAGACAAGTGGCGGGCGCCCGGCCACCGACATCCGCCACACGGTTCGTGCCGACAGCACTCGACGCTCCCCCGGGTCGCTGCGCCACCCCTCGCGCCAGCCGCCGAACCACGCCCGGAGCGCGGCACGGTCCCGCGACCACCGCACGATCTGAATGAGGGTCCAGGATCCCACGTACACCGGCACGAGCACGGCGGGCAGGTTACGGCGCGCCAGCCAGACCCTGTTCCGGGCGTTGAGACGGTAGTACTCAGAATGCCTGGTGGGGTGCATGAAGGGGTGATTGGCCTCCAAATCCCCCGCATACCAGGCCCTCAGGCCCTGGTCCCAGACCCGCCAGGCGAGCTCGATACCCTCGTGGGCGTAGAAGAACGGTTCGGCCCAGCCTCCGGTGGCATCGAAAACGGCTCGCGGCAGCAACACAGCCCCTTCCCACACCGAGAACACGGCGCCGGACTCGGTCGCCTCACCCTTGCGAATGCGGGGTATCCAGCGCCGCGGCGACGCCAGGCCCGTCGGATCCACCACACGGGGTTGAAGCAGCCCAATCGACGGATCCGCGCGCAACTTGTCGATGGCCTCGCGCAGGAAGAACGGATCGGGGATGCTCGCGTCATCGTCGAGAAAGAACAGGAACTCGCCGCTCACCTGAGAGACGCCACGGTTTCGGCCGGCGGGGATACCGAGATTGGTGGGCAGCCCGAGAGTCCTCACGTGGCTCGGCAGGTCGATGGGTTGCCAACCGTTTCCCACACAGACCACGTCGAGGTGCACGCCCTCCTGAGCCAGCAGGCTGCGGATACCACGCGCAAGGTCGTGCGGCCGCGTGCCCTGCGTGAGCACGACGACGCCGACCGTGGGGATGGACGAACCGACGCGGCCGACGCTCGACTCAGGAACGGACACGCTTCGAACCCATGATGGCTACGAAATGCCCAATCAACGACAGGAAGGCCAAGGGAACCAAAACGACGAGCAGCACGCGGTCGACCAGCGGCTCACCGAATATCAAACCGAACAGGGCAGCAGCGAAGATTACCATGGTGAGCTCAACCGAGTGATACAGGCGGTGGAAGGGCAGGAACCGGGCAAGGCGGCGTACGCGCTTCAGCAGGCTCGAGGTGGGCGTCTTTTCGCCCTGTGTGTCGGCCAGTTTGGTCAGGCCGGCATTGGCCCGCGCCACATGTACCATGTCGTTCAGAGCTTTATTGAGCACGATAATCAGGGCCAGGAGCAGGGCGAGGCTGGTCCAGAGGAAGTCGGCCGGAGCGTCAATGGGATACGCTGCGGCGCGAAATCCCAGAGCGATCGGAATGAGCGATTCCGTGGAGTAATGGCCCACCTTGTCGAGGAAAACCCCCGCGGGGGACGATGTGCGGCGCCACCGGGCCACCTCACCGTCGCAGCAATCGATCAGCATCTGCAGCTGTCCGAGAATCAGGGCAAGCAGCGCGCCCCAGATCCCCGGAATAAGCAGCGCAGCCGCGGTCGACCACCCAACGAGGATCATCAGACCGGTCACCCCGTTGGCGGAGATGCGGGTCTTCAGGAGCATCCAGGTGACGTACGGCGAGAGATCACGTAGGTACAGGCTGGCGGTCCAGTGTTCCGCATTGGCCCGCAGGCGCACCTCTGGCGGCTGCGCCACCCGGCGCAACTCGGCGATCGACGCAGGCCGCGCGGATCCGGGTGAAGCTTGCGTCATGGTTATCTTCCCGTGTGTGCCGTGATGTTGCTGGTGAGCTTGAGAAACCCGAGGACAAAGCCGATGCCCCAGCAGAAATGAATGCACGGCAAGACTACGAGAAAGTTTAGGACCGCACGAAACCCGTCTGGACGGGCCACCACGATCGTGGCCCCGACCACGATCGCGAGGTATCCAGCGGGCAGGAGGAAGCCGATCAACAGCCACGGTGTGGTGCCCCAGAGTGCCTGACCGACACCGGCCAGGCCGAGCAGAACGCCCACAGTCACTCCGAGCACCATCACGGGCGGAATAAAGTAGCGGATGCCGTTGGCCGCGGGATACCGGCGCGCGAGTTCTCCGCGCCACAGGCCCGTTGAGAGCATCTGACGGCCCAGCTTCGCGAGGCTCGGCCGCGGGCGGTAGAGCACCCGAAGCCGAGGAGTGAACCAGACCGTGCCCCCGGCCTCGCGCAGGCGACGGTTGAGGTCCCAGTCCTGGCCGCGTTTGACGCCCTCGTCGAAGAGGCCCACCGCGAGAATGCTCTCGGTGCGGAAGCAGCCGAGGTACACAGTTTCCGCCGTACCCTCCTTGCCCCCCACGTGGTGCGGCGTGCCGCCGAGGCCGATGCGCGTGCCGTAGGCGCGCGCGACGGCCTTCTCGAACGGGCTCACGCCCCGGGCATCCATGATGCCCCCCACGTTGTCGGCGGCGGTACGTTCCAGCGTCTCCACCGCGAGTCGGGCGTAGTCCGGCGGAAGAACTGAGTGGGCATCCACCCGAATAACGACCGCATACTTCGAGGCCCGAATGGCGGTGTTGAGCCCGGCCGGGGTGGATCCCACCTCATTGGGCACGATCCGAATGCGGCTATCGACTGCGGCCATTTCTTCCACCAGCTCGGTCGTGCCGTCGATACTCGGCCCGAGGGCGAGCGTGACCTCGAAGGGCCCGGTATAGTCCTGCTGCAGCAGACTGACGACGGCGGCCCGCACATGCGTCACCTCGTTGAGCACGGGCATCACATACGAGACCCCCGGCAGGAGTTGGTCACCACTTTGGCGCACGCGGCTGGCCCACTTTCCGGTAGTTGGGTAGGCGACCGAGCCTAGCATTGCGTCCCTCACGCTGGACCCGCGCACAGCGAAGGCGCCCCCGGGCAATCCGAGGGCGCCTTCATTCTGCGCGGGAAGAAGTGTCGCGGGTCAGCTCGAAAGCTCGCCCACGGTCACGGAGACCGTGGTGGACTGGCCGTCACGCACATACGTGAGGTCTGCCGTTCCTCCGGCCGGCAGCACGCGCACCTGCGCGGTGAGGTCGTTGGGATCCGTGATGGGCACACCGTTGAAATTAGTGACGATGTCGCCAGCCCTCAGTCCCGCCTTCTCGGCGGCTCCGCCCGAGGAGATCTCCATAATCAGGGCTCCCACTGTCGTGCTGGCGGAGTCGCTTGCTGCGGACTGAACGCTTGCCCCGAGCAGCCCGTGGCTTGCCTTGCCGTCGGCGATGATTTCCTGGGAGATGCGCTCGGCGAAGTTGGAGGGAATGGAGAAGCCCACGCCGATGCTGCCGGCGGCCGAAGCGGCACCGCTGCCGCCCGCATTCGCAATCGCCACGTTGATGCCAATCAGCTCGCCCTTGCTGTTTAGCAGGGCGCCACCGGAGTTGCCGGGATTGATCGCGGCATCCGTCTGGATGACGGGCAGGGAGATGCTCCCCGTGGCCTGCGGCGCCGCCTGCTGCGTGCCGTCCTGGTTGGGAATGTCGAAGTTCCAGAAATCAAACGGGTTCGCGCCCTCGCCCTGGTCGGGCATGGTCTGGTCCGGGGTGGACGGCGCGGCCGAGGAAGCCACCGTAATGCTGCGGTTCAGCGCGCTCACAATGCCGTTGGTAACGGTTCCCGCGAGGCCGAGCGGCGAACCGATGGCGATGGCAGTGTCGCCGACGTTGAGCTTCGAGGAATCTGCCCACTGAATGGGGGTCAGGCCGGAGGCATCTGTGAGCTTGATGACCGCGAGGTCTGAGACCGGATCCGTGCCCACTACCGTGGCCGCATATAACGTGCCGTCATTGGCCTTGACCTGAATCGCGGCGTCTCCCACGGCTCCGTCCAGGGTGACCACGTGCGTGTTCGTGAGAACGTAGCCATCTTCACTGAGGATGACGCCGGAGCCGGTGCCGCCGTCTTGCCCGCTAGTGACCTCGATCGTAACGACGCTCGGTGAGGCTTTGGCCGCCACGGCGGTGATCTCGTTAACGCTGTCGGTGTTGTTCACGACGACGTTGCTCGCACCCTGGGATTGGTTGGACGGCACACTCGAACTCTGGTTCGAGTCGGCGAGGGCGTAGATACCGGCGCCGGATGCCCCACCGACGAGCGCGGCGATGGCGAGCGCCGCGATCAGTCCAATGCTGCTGCGGCGTTTGGCCGAATCCTTGGCCAGGGTGGGTCCGACGGGGGCCGTCTGGTTTCCGTCGGCGGTCGCATAGTCCTGGGTGGGTGTCCCTGTCACGGGGCGGCCGAATGCATCCGTCGGGTAGGCCGCCGTTGACGTGGCATCCGACGCGCTCGCGGCAGGACCGGCGGGCGGGCTAGGGTACACGGCCGGCGCTGTCGGGTACACGGCCGGCGCGGCTTCGACGGGCTGGGCGTCGACGGGCAGCACCGGATTCTCGACGACAGGCGGGAAGGCCTCTACGACCGGCGGAGGTGTCTCCAGCTGGCCGGAGTCTTCTGCGGCGCGCGGCGCAGCGGCGGCCTCTCCGGAACCGTTCACCGAGAAAGAAGCGGTCTCGTCGTGGGGTTCGGGCGCGGGACCGGAATCCTGGTTTTTGTCAGTCATGGGGTGCTCCTTCCAAGCAATGTCAGCTTTGCGCCCAAACCTGAACGTTTGATATGGACAGGCTGGGAGCCATCAATGACCTGACCGCCAGTTTCTCACGAAGACGATGTCGTAGTTTGGAACACATGGGGATTCCACGATGACTATTTCGGGTGCCTGGCGCCGCACGGCAGCCGGCGCAGGACTTCTCGCCGCAGACGGCAGCGTGGCGGCGAGCGTTTTTGCGGAAATGAGCGCGCTTGCGGTGCGGACCGGCGCAATCAATCTGGGCCAGGGGTTTCCCGATGAGGACGGGCCTGAGGAGGTGCTCGAGGCGGCACGGCGAGCGATCACCGACGGCGAGAACCAGTACCCGCCCGGGCGGGGAACACCCGGCCTCCGTGCGGCGATCAGCCGTCACCAGCACAGGTTCTACGGCCTGCGCGTCGACCCTGACACCGAAGTGCTCGTGACGGCGGGCGCCACCGAGGCACTGGCTGCGACGATCCTTGCCCTGCTGGAACCCGGTGACGAGGTCGTCACGTTCGAGCCGTTCTACGACGCGTACGGCGGCCTGATCTCCCTCGCCGGCGGCGTTCATCGCACCGTGCCGCTGCGCGCCCCGATTTCCAACCGGATCTCGATGTTCTCCGCGACACCGTGACCGACCGCACCCGGCTCATCATCGTGAACGATCCGCACAACCCGACCGGAACTGTGCTTGCCAGGGGCACGCTCGAGTTGATCGTGCAACTCGCACACCGACACGATGCCGTCATCGTTACCGATGAGGTCTACGAGCATCTGACCTTCGATGTGCCGCACATCCCAATCAGCACCCTTGCCGGTGCTGCCGAACGAACCATCACCATCTCGTCAGCGGGCAAGACGTTCAGCCTCACGGGGTGGAAGGTAGGGTGGCTCACCGCTCCGCCCGCCCTCGTCACGGCGATCCTCTCGGTCAAGCAGTTCCTCACCTACGTGAACGGTGCCCCGTTTCAGCCGGCCATCGCCATCGGCTTCGATCTGCCGGACGCCTTCTACTCAACGGCGGCCGCAGAACTCCGGGCCAAGCGTGATGTTCTCGCGCGCGGGTTGACCGCCGCCGGCTTCGGCATCCGATTGCCTGCGGGGTCGTATTTCATCGTCGCCGACGCGACCAGTCTCGGGTTCTCCGACGGGGCAGAATTCTGCCGAGTCCTCCCCGAGCTCGCGGGGGTCGTCGCCGTACCGGTGACGGCTTTCTGCTCGCCTCGCTACCGTGCGGACTACGCCCCGCTCGTGCGTTTCGCCTACTGCAAGAAGGTCGACGTGCTCGAGCGGGCCGCGGCCGCGCTGTCGGTGCTCTCGGCGCGCGCTTCCTAGGCTCGAACGAGGACGGGGTAGTCCGTGTAGCCCTCGGGGCCGTCACCATAGAACGTCGCGGCGTTCGGCTCATTCAGCGGCAGGTCTTCCTGCCAGCGGTAGGCGAGGTCGGGATTCGCAATCGCGGGACGGCCCACCACGACGGCCTCGGCGTGTCCGTCGTTCAGGAGGTCCAGGGCTTCTGCGCGCGTCGTCATGGCGCCGAATCCGCTGTTGACCAGAACAGGCCCGGCAAAGCGACGGCGAAGGTTCTGCACGAGCGTTCCGGTGGGCTCTGCATGCAGCACGCTGAGGTAGGCGAGGCCGAGCGGAGCGAGGGCGTCAACCAGCGCGCCATAGGTGTCAACGACATCGGCCGATTCGGTCTCCAGAGCATCCTGGATGTTGTGCTCCGGAGAGATGCGCAGTCCCACGCGGCCGGCACCGATGGCATCCGCCACCGCCGTCACGACCTCGATGACGAAACGGGCGCGGTGCGCCGGCGAGCCGCCGAAGGCATCCTCCCGCTGGTTGGACGCTGGGGAGAGGAATTCGTGAAGCAGGTAGCCGTTGGCCCCGTGGATCTCCACGCCGTCAAGTCCCGCCGCGATGGCATTGCGCGACGCCTGCACGAACTCTTCGATCACGCCAGCGAGCTCCTCCGCGTTCAGAGCATGCGGCACCGGATAGGGTAACTTGCCCTCGTACGTTCGCGTCTCGCCGGCGATGGCGATGGCGCTCGGACCCACGACCTGGCGTCCTCCGGTCGTGGCCTCATGGGTCACCCGGCCTGCATGCATGACCTGGGCGACAATCTGTCCGCCGGCCGCGTGTACGCCGTCGGCAACGCGCCGCCAGCCTTCGATCTGCTCGGTGGTGACGAGTCCAGGCTGGCCGGGAAAGCCCTGACCGGCGTGGCTCGGGTAGGTGCCCTCTGTGACGATGAGGCCGAGCGTGGCCCGCTGGGCGTAGTGTTCAGCCACCATCTCTCCGGGAATACCGGCCGCCCCGGATCGGGTGCGCGTCAGGGGGGCCATGACGAGGCGGTTGTTCAGGCGCAGCTCGCCGAGGTTCATCGGGGAAAACAATTTCACTGGTCGCTCTTTCCGTTGTCGTCTCGGTGACAACGGGCACCCTGCGCGGAGTATTCCTCCCTGAGAATCCCCTCGACGCGCTCGAGGGGAAAGAAGGGGGTGTCGGCCAATCCATGCGGCCCCGCGCGACGAACCACAGTTATGACCACCGTCCTCACTCGTCGCCCGGGCCGCCACGCTGCGCCGAAAGCGGCTGTCATGGCGGAGCAGTACAGCCCATTCGCGCTCGAGACGGATGCACGTTATTTCGGCCTCACCACGAGCTCGATGCGGCTCGGCGTCGGCACAGTCTCCGTGCGACACGGACGACGCACCGGCAGCGACACCGCGACCATCCTGCTCCATGGCGCGGCCGGCTCGTGGACGACGTGGACACCCCTGATCTCCGCAGCGGATGCCCGGAGCGCGCCGGAATCGACACAGCGGGCCGCCCTCCCGACGCTGACAGACCTTATCATTCCCGATCTGCCGGGCTGGGGGGACAGCCCGCTTCCCGCCGATGCCGCACGGTTGACCATCGAAACGATGGCCGACACCGTTGCCGACGTGGCCCGCGCACTGGGCTACCGCCGCTGGATTGTCATCGGCCACTCGATGGGCGGGCTGATCGCCCTGCAGCTCGCGGCCGCCGAGTCGCGGGAGACGGTGTCGGTCGGCCTCGTCTCGGCCACAACCTTCTCTGTGATCCAGAGCGTTCGTCATCCGCTGGCCGGATTCGGTTTGCTCCCCGGCTATACCTCCCTGCTGCAGGTTATGCGGCTGCTGCGCGTCACCGGCACAGCCGGACGCGCATTCGTGGCCGGACTCGCCAGGGTTTCGCTGCTGCGTCCTCTGGTGGCACCACTGTTCCGTCACCCGGCGCGCATTCACCGGAGCGTGATCGACGCTCTCGGTCACGAGGTCCGACCCGCCGGCTTCAGCATCGCGTCGGAGCGGGCGGGAACGTACGACGCGGCGGGCGCCTGGGCGCGCATCCGCTGTCCCGTGCGAGCGAGCCACGGCGACTGGGACGTCTTCGTTGCCCCAAGCGATGCACTCCTCCTGCATGAAGTGCTCGCGGATTTCAGCATCGCGACGATCCCGGACACTGGACATTTCGGCCATATCGAACGGCCGTACGACGTTCTGCAGGCCCTGGCCGTCTAGGAGCGTGGGTCAGTAACACCAAAGTTTAAAACGCCGGTCGATTTCCCGGGCTTGGGGTGTTGGTCTGGGAAAATTGCGTATGAGCGATTCTGATGGCCTCTTCCCCGCGACGGAACTTGAGCACGTTGACGTGGTCGTGGATGACGGTGTTGAGGCGGGGGCCGGTGTGAACAAACGGTTCCGGGCATTTGAGCCGGCGGCGGTGATGTTGGTGCCGCCGTCGTTGGATGAGTGGTTGCCGCAGAATCACCTGTCTCGGTTCATCGCGGATATCGTTGAAACTCAGCTGGATCTGAAGAAGTTCTACGCCTCTTACGCGAAGTCGAAGGGGCAGCCGCCCTATGACCCACGGTTGATGGTCCGGGTGCTCCTTTACGGGTATTGTGTCGGAGTTCGCTCGTCACGGGAGTTGGAGCGGGTGTGCGTGGACGTGGTCGCGTTTCGCTGGTTGGCGGCGCAGCAGGCACCTGATTTTCGTTCCATCGCCCGGTTCCGAAAACGCCACCTCTCCAGTCTGGGGAACGTGTTCTTGCAGGCGTTGGAACTGTGCCGTGCGGCCGGAATGGTCTCGCTCGGGCAGGTCGCGTTGGACGGCACGAAAGTGCGCGCGAATGCCTCTCGGCGCAAGGCGATGAGTTACGCCCGCCTGACGGAGAAGCAGAAAGTCCTCGCCGACGAAGTCTCTGCGCTGCTGGCGGAGGCGGACGCGATCGATGACGCGGAGGACGCTCGTTTCGGAAAGGACAAACGCGGTGATGAGTTGCCGCCGGAGCTTGCCCGGCGGGAGTCACGCTTGGTGAAACTGGCCGAAGCGCGCGCTGGCTTGGAGGCAGCTGCAGCGGCGCGGGCGCGGAAAGACGCGGAGAAGAAGGCCAGGGACAAGGGCGACGATGACGATACTGTGGCGCAGAAGGGTGACGACGCGGCGAAGAACGCCGTTGTTGCTCCGAAGGCTCAACGCAACTTCACCGACCCGGATTCACGGATCATGAAGACCGCCGACGGATCGTTCCACTACGCCTACAACGCACAGGCCATCGTTGATGCCGACCATCAGATCATCGTCGCGACGACGCTGACGAATATTGGCGTGGATGTTGAACAGGTCGTGCCGCTGGTCGAGAAACTCCACGCCACGACCGGCGTCCTGCCCCGGCAGGTCCTGGCGGATGCCGGGTATTGTTCCGCAACAAATCTGGACTACGCGAAGACTGTTGAAGATGGCAGCGACGGCCGGACCGAGTTTTTCATCGCGACCGGCCGGGTCAAGCACGGCGAGCGTGTTCCTGAAGTTCCTCGGGGCCGGATCCCGGCCAATGCGACGCTGCGGGAACGCATGGCGCGGAAGCTCAAGACGAAGAAAGGCCGCGCCGTTTATGCGCGGCGCAAAGCGATCGTGGAGCCCGTGTTCGGTCAGATCCACACTCGGCAAGGCAAATTCGTGTTGCTGCGCGGGTTGGAGCAAGCCGCCCACGAATGGGACCTGATCGCGGCCTGCCACAACCTGATGAAGCTACACACCATGCAAACTAAAGCGCTGCTGGCCGCGCCAAGCGCCCTAACAGCCCGAACGGCCACCTAAACATCAAGGCGGGACTGCCCCGGCGGGCGGCAACGGCCCCGGCCTGCGCCGTCAACGCAGCACTGGCCCTATTTTCAGTCGGCACACGAACAACGCCAACCCGAACGACTCAACCACCGGACAAGAAACCCCCGACCGCACAGACGGTCCTGAACGGCAATTCCTCACACCAAGGTCGAATAGGCGTTACTGACACACGCTCCTAGGCCATTTACTGTCCGGGCCCGCAGAAGGTTGGCATTCGCTTGATCCTGGCCCCCAAACAGAGCACACTTAAGGCCCCGGCAAAAATGCTGTGTCAGCGCCGCTTGCACCGTTCCGGCCCTTGAGCGATGACAGAAAGCGACACCATGGGTTCCTTGACCTACGACCGGGTAGTGGTCGAATTCGACGATCGCGTGCTCGCGCACCTACAACTCGTGATCATCCAGAAGTTGCGACGTGGGGAGAGCTTCCTGCTGTCCTGGCGGGATGCCGCTGTCGTCGGGGACGGGCGCAGTTCGGCTTGGCTGCATCCGGCGATTCCGCTCTACTTCAAGTTCGCCGGAGGACACCCGCCCAGCATCAATCCGAATTGGGTGGCCCAGCTCACCCGGTCCGCGAACAGCTCTCAGGGACTGATCGTGACGGGCGAGGAGAACGTCAACGCCGAGCCCGACAAGGCTCTCCGCTTCGAACCGTCCACCAACATCCGAACGGCCGCCCCCTCGCGGGCGACGAAAGCCACACTGCGCTAGGCCTCCGGCAGTTCGACCCGGTCAAGGGCCACCACACCGAAGCGCCGCTGAGAGAGGGCCGGATTGATCGCGCGCACAGAGGAGATCCGTGCCCGGCTGATCCAGGCCACCGCGACGTCGGACGTTTCGCCGATCGTGGCGATCTCGACCCCCATGGGGTCGACGACCATACTCTGACCCACCCCAATCGGCGGTGCCTGGTCGGCGGCGACCACATAGATGGTGTTCTCGAGAGCGCGGGCCGTCAGCAGGGTGCGCCACTGCTGTTCCTTGAGCGGCCCCCGCATCCATTCGGCGGGAACGAGCACAACATCGGCGCCGGCATCAACGAGCCGTCTCGTGACCTCTGGAAAGCGGATGTCGTAACAGGTTTGCAGCCCCACCGTCAGGCCCTGCACGTCAAAGGTCTGTGGGGACTCAATCGCCCCGGCCTGGACACGTGCCGATTCCTGCTCCCCGAAGGCGTCGTAGAGGTGCAGCTTTCGATAGGTCGCTAGGAGTCGGCCGTCGGGACTCAGCGCCACAACGGTGTTCGCGAAGCGCTCCGCTTCATCGGTCACCTCGAGCATGCCCGCAACCACGAAAACCCCAAGATCGATGGCGAGGTCGCGCAGAGCCGAAACGAAGGGACCTTCTAGACTTTGCGCGGCTCCCGCTGAAGCTTCACCGAGCGGCACCTCGCAAAAGGACGAGTATTCGGGAAACACGACGACGGACGCACCACGGCGCGCCGCCCGTGCTGCGAGCACGCGCATGTCGGCAAGGTTTGCCGCTTCATCGGTTCCCGGACGGAATTGCGCGACGGCAAATCCCACGTCCGCTCCAGTTGCTGCCGTGCCGTCATCGCCCATTCGGCCAGCCTAGTCTTCGTGCCGGCATCATCGGTCGACGCGAACCCCGCGTTGTACCCCCTGCGCGTGCTGTGGGGCCTCGCCCGCTACGCCTCCGCGGGCGAGGCCCCACAGCACGCGCAGGGACCAGCCGAACAGCACGACGAGGAGCGCATTGCGCACCGTCAGAAGGAGCACGGCGAAGAGGGCTCCATCGATCAGGGGCAGGTAGAAGACCGGAAACACCAGGGTTGTCAGGACGGCGATGATGATCATGAGGTAGGCCGGAACGCGCCAACGCCACCCATCCTGGGCCACGCCCAGGGCTATGATCGGCGCGATCCACAACATGTATTGCGGAGAGCCGACCTTGTTGAAGACGACGAAGGCACCGACCAGGGCGAGAGCGCTGACGAGCAGCAAGGCGTGGGAATCCTTCGTTCGACGGTGCGCGACCAGCGTCAGCGTGAAAATCACCAGAATGGCGGCGAACATCAGCGGCGTCATCAGCGCTGCTGTCACTGACGTTCCCGGTCCACTGACCTCCCGCGTGGCGATAGCGACATTTTCGTAGATCGTCGTCTGTCGATGGCCGATCGCCGCAAGCCACACCCACGGTGTGGTGACGGGAGCTTCCAACTGCAGCGCGCGATCGGATTGCATGGTCACAAAGCCGGAGAGGAACTGGATTCCGCCGGTCGCCCAGACGAAGGCCGCTACGCAGGCCGTGACGGTTGCCCCGGTGAGGATGACGGTGATGCGCCGACGGGACACGGCGACCACGGCCAGAACCACAGCGGCGGGCCAGACCTTGATCCAGGTTGCGATGCTCAGGAGGATTCCGGCCAGTACCGGACGGGTGGAGAGGAAGACCAACCCGGCGATAACCAAGGGCGCCGTCAACCCTTCCAGCCGCAGCAGCCCGACCGGGCTGAGGACGAAGCTCAGCAGGAGCCACAACCAAGCTGCCTGGTAGCCACTCCGACGGCGGCCACCGGAGGTCAGCGAGAGCACCGCGACGGCGTTGAGCGCAACTGTCATCAGAAACCAGAGGAGTTGATAGAGCAGCGGGCCGGCCACTCCCGCGAGGGCGATCGGCAAGAGGGCACCAATCGGATAGACCCACTCCACGCTGATGCCCTGCCAGACCTCGTGGTTCAGACCCAGTTCGGCCCAGATACGGTACAGCGGCAGATCTCCGAGAACCCGGCCGGTCAGAATCGTGGGAAGCAGTGCGAAGAGAAAGACCGTGTGCAGCGTGATGAACCCCACGAGGAGGCTACGCGGATTCTGCAGACGCAGTCTTCGCGCGGGTGTCAAGGCCTTCAGGGCCGCACTGTCCAGCCGATCAACAATGAAACTCATGCAACTCACCTCAGCGTCGTTACGGCACCCGGGGGCGATTATTCCGGCAGTCTAGCCCCGGTTCCGATACCCGGACGGGGGCTTCACCGCCGGCAGGAGCGTGAATATCGTGTGGAAATGAGATTCACAACCGCGCGCCTGAAACTCCGCAGATCATGAGGATTCGCTGAACCAGCAGGGATTCTCAGTTGGACAGACCATACTTGTGAATCGCACCACCATCATCGAAATGACGAGGTAGTTTCATGGCCAACACTCTGGTGATCATTCCGACATACAACGAATGTGAAAACATCCCGCTCATTGTGGCGCGGGTGCGCGCCAGCGTTCCGGCCGCCCATGTGCTCGTGGTCGACGATTCCTCGCCGGACGGCACCGGCGTCTTGGCCGACGAGCTATCCGCGGCAGATGCCGCCGTGCACGTTCTGCATCGACACGACAAAACGGGCCTCGGTGCCGCCTACCTCGACGGCTTCGGCTGGGGACTCTCACACGGATACGACCAGCTCGTTCAACTTGACGCGGACGGTTCGCACCTCCCGGAGCAACTCCCAGATCTTCTGGCTGCGGCCGCGACTGCCGATGTCGTGATGGGTTCACGGTGGGTTCCCGGTGGCGCCGTGAAGAACTGGCCCTGGCACCGCCGCGCGTTGTCTCGGGGCGGATCAATCTACTCACGGGCGCTGCTCCGACTCCCGCAACGTGACGTCACGGGCGGATTCCGGGTGTACTCCGCGCATGCGCTCGACAGCATGAAGCTCTCGAGCGTCGAGAGTCTCGGCTACTGCTTTCAGATCGACATGCTCTTGCACGCCGTTCGTGCCCGACTCACGGTCGTGGAGGTTCCGATCACCTTCGTGGAACGCACGCTGGGTTCATCGAAGATGAGCGGACGCATCGTCATCGAGGCGATGGGAAGAGTCACCCTGTGGGGCATGACTGGCATGGGCGTGCGGCGCGCTCGCGCCGTCACAGAGACATCCCTGCAAAAAGGCTAGCGATCCTTCCACTTAAGGTCATTGTGACTATATACTGGCCATTCTAGTTAGAGTCACTTTGACCTTTACCTCTGGATACCGATGCCCGCCTCACCCGCGCAACGAAACCCTGGCGCCACGCTTGCCGTGTCGACGGTTATTTTCGCACTGCGTCCGGACGCCAACTCCGGCATGAAGATGCTCTGGCTTCCCCTGGTGCGCCGCACGAGGGAACCGCACCGGAATCAGTGGGCGCTCCCTGGTGGTTGGCTGCCCGATGCGGAGGAACTCGCCGCCGCCGCCGCGCGTACCCTGCACGAGACGACAGCCCTCGCGCCGACCTACCTCGAACAGTTGTACACGTTCGGCGATCTCAACCGTTCCCCCGGCAACCGGGTCGTCTCGATCGTCTATTGGGCACTCGTGCAGTCCGATGAGGCAGCGCGCGCGGCCGAAGGTGACAACGTGCGCTGGTTCGCCGCCGACCGACTGCCTCCCCTCGCCTTCGACCACAACCGCATCGTGGAATACGCCCTCTGGCGCCTGCGCACAAAGGTGGAATATTCGCGTATCGCCCATGCTTTCCTGGGCGACACCTTCACTCTCACCCAACTGCGCGAGGTGCACGAGGCCGTGCTTCGAAAGCCCCTCGACCCCGCCAACTTTCGCCGGTCCGTCGAATCCTCCGGCACGTTGATCGATACCGGCCGACAGGTCGCCGGCGCCCGACATCGCCCGGCCCGCCTCTACCGCTACAACGATTCCGAGTCCCACCCGAACCAGGGACCGTCCGGCAGCCCCAATTCACTCACAGCGACACTCGAGCATGCGCCACAGGAACATCCAGGAGAACCCCATGACGATCCCATCGGTTGACCGCACAATTCAGCTCATCAGCACCGGAGCGGCGTCGGGCAGCACCTGCAGCCCCGATCTGGTCACCGCTCCGTGGGAATTCGACGCGGCAGCACCCGGCTACGGCCCCGGTTCATCGATGGGCGACGTGATCCCGACCGGGTCACCGAGACAGGGGGAATTGCCCGAAACCTATCGCCGCGCGACGCCCGAGGAGCTGGCTGCGCGCATCCGCTCGGCCAAAGCCACCCTCGGTGACAGGGTCGTCATTCTCGGGCATTTCTATCAGCGTGACGAGGTTCTGCAGCACGCCGATTTCGTGGGCGACTCCTTCCAGCTCGCGCAGGCCACGAAGAGTCGGCCTGAGGCTGAAGCGATAGTTTTCTGCGGCGTGCATTTCATGGCGGAGACCGCCGACCTCCTCTCCGGGCCGGAGCAGGCCGTCATTCTGCCGAACCTGGCCGCCGGATGCTCGATGGCCGACATGGCCGACCTCGACTCCGTCACGGAGTGCTGGGAACAGCTCGAAGACCTCTACGGCACCCAGGCGGATGCCTCCGGACGGGTCCCCGTCATTCCCGTCACCTACATGAACTCCTCCGCGGCGCTCAAGGCCTTCTGCGGCGAACACGGTGGAATCGTCTGCACGAGCTCGAACGCGCAGACCGTACTTGGGTGGGCCTTCGAGCGGGGGCAGCGCGTGCTGTTCTTTCCCGACCAGCACCTGGGACGCAACACGGCCAAGGCCATGGGCGTCCCTCTGGAGCAGATGCCGATGTGGAACCCGCGCAAGCCGCTCGGCGGCAGCACGGCGACCGAGCTCGACGACGCCAGGGTCATCCTGTGGCACGGCTTCTGCAGCGTGCACCGCCGCTTCACCGTGGACCAGATTACCCAGGCGCGTCAGACCCATCCCGGCGTGAACGTGATCGTGCACCCGGAGTGCCCGATGGCCGTCGTCGACGCGGCCGATTCCGCCGGCTCCACAGACTTCATCGGCAAAGCCATCGCGGCGGCGCCCGCCGGATCGACATTCGCGATCGGCACCGAGATCAACCTCGTGCAGCGCCTCGCGGCCCAGCACCCCGAGCACACCATCTTCTGCCTCGACCCGGTGATCTGCCCCTGCTCAACCATGTACCGCATTCACGCCGGTTATCTGGCCTGGGTGCTTGAGGGACTCGTGGGAGTCGATGGCCGCGCGCCCGAGGTGCTGAATCGAATCCAGGTTCCCGCGAGCGACGCGGTCCACGCCGAGGTTGCCCTGGAGCGCATGCTCGCCGCCAGGCCGCCGGCCGCCGCACCCGTTCTGGTCGGACAGGCCTGACATGTCATCAGTGATCGTGGTCGGTAGCGGCCTGGCCGGTCTCACTGCTGCGGTACGGGCAACGGATGCCGGACACCGGGTGACCCTGGTGACCAAGGCCACACTTCCGGAAAGCAATACCCGCTACGCTCAGGGCGGCATTGCGGCCGCGCTCTTTCCGGACGACTCCGTGGCCGCCCACGTGCTCGATACCCTGCGAGCCGGAGCCGGCCTGTGCGACGCCGACGCCGTTGAGGTACTGTGCGCCGAAGGCCCGGCCCGAGTGCGGGATCTCATCCGGTTCGGGGTGGACTTCGACCACGACGAGTCCGGCATCGCCAGGGGCCTCGAAGCGGCGCACTCCCGATCGAGAGTGCTGCACTCGGGCGGCGACGCCACCGGAGCGGCCATTCAGAGGGCTCTGGTGGCCACGGTTCGGCAGCGCGCGCGACGCACGAGCCCACGGCCGGAGATATATTCCGAAACGGGAATCATCATCCTCGAGCACACCATGCTCATTGACCTGATCGTTCACGCCGGCACCGTAACGGGGGTGACGGTACTCGGGCCTGAAGATGGCGCGCGCTCGCTCGAAGCTGACGCCGTGATTCTGGCCACCGGCGGCGCGGGGACGCTCTTCAAGTACACGACCAATCCGACCGTCGCCACCGGCGACGGCGTTGCCGCAGCATGGCGCGCAGGGGCTGCGGTGGCGGATCTGGAGTTCTATCAGTTCCACCCGACCGCCCTCGCTGTTCCGGGCACACCGCTCGTGTCAGAAGCGGTCCGGGGAGAGGGGGCGGTACTGCGCAATCGACGTGGCGAGCGTTTTATGCTCGGAACCCCCGGGGCCGAACTCGCCCCGCGCGACGTTGTGGCTCGCGCGATTGCACGCGAGATGGCTGCCCAAGACGGTGACCCCGTACTCCTGGACGCGACAGCCCTCGGCCGTGACCTGCTCGAGACACGTTTTCCCACCATCACCGCGGCGTGCCGCACCGCCGGCCTGGATTGGGCCGTCGACCCCATTCCCGTGGCGCCCGCCGCCCACTATTGGATGGGCGGCGTGACCACCGACGTGTGGGGCCGCACCAGCCTGCCGGGGCTCTTCGCCGCCGGCGAGGTCGCCCGCTCGGGTGCCCACGGCGCCAACCGGCTGGCCTCCAACTCCCTGCTCGAGGCCGCGGTCTTCGCCGACCGTGCCGTGCGCGCCCTGGCTTTTCCCCGCGCCGAACTCGACGGAGATTCTGCCGACCACGCTGGCGTTTCTGATCCAGTACCCGGAGTGTCGCCCGCATTCTCCGTCGATTTCGCGGAGGGATTTTCACGGGGAAAACTGCAAAGTGTGATGTGGGACGCGGCTGGGGTACATCGATCCGGCGCGGGGCTCGCCGCGGCCGCGGAGACCCTCGCCGGCTGGACCTCGCCCGACCCGGCGCACGCCGCGGGGCTGACGGTTCGGCAGCTCGAAGACCGCAATCTGCTCGACCTCGCCCGGCTGGCCGTCACCTCTGCGCTCGCCCGCACCGAATCCCGCGGGGCCCACCATCGCGACGACTACCCTCACGTCCGACCGGACCTGGCCCGGTCTGTCGCCTGGACCCAGCCCACAGGCCTACCCCGTACCACGGCCAAGGAGGCCATCGCATGCTGACCGCGCACTCGATAGATACCGTCGTCCAGGCCGCCCTGACCGAGGATGCCCCATGGGGCGACCTCACCTCAGAGGTTCTGATCCCCCGCGATGCCGTCGCCACGGCGCGGCTCCAGGCCCGGGAGTCCGGCGTATTCAGCGGCGGGCAGGTCTTCGCCGCGGCTTTCCGCCTAACCGACCCGAGCATCACGGTCGACCTTCTCGTCGCAGACGGCACTCCCTTCGCGGCGGGGAGCGTGCTCGCCGAGGTGAGCGGACCGGCCCGGGGCGTGTTGCAGGCCGAACGAATCGGCCTCAATTTCGTGCAGCGGATGAGCGGCATCGCCACCCTGACCGCACGCTATGTCGCCGAGGCGGCCGGCACGCGAGCCCGCATCGTGGACACCCGCAAGACCACGCCCGGCCTGCGCGCCCTCGAACGTTCCGCAGTTCGTGATGGCGGCGGACACAACCACCGTTTCAGCCTCTCCGACACCGTCATGGCGAAGGACAATCACCTGGCCGTGCTGGCGGCCGGCCCGCTCGGCCTCACGGCGGCCCTGCTCGACGTGCGCAGCCGTCTCTCGCACACCACCCACTTCGAGGTCGAGGTCGACCGGCTCGACCAAGTTGAAGACGTGCTCGCCGCCGGGATCGACACGATCATGCTCGACAACTTCAGCCCCGCGGATCTGCGCGCCGGCGTCTACCTCGTAGCCGGACGCGCCCTGGTCGAGGCCAGCGGCGGAGTGTCACTCGAGACCGTCGCCGACATCGCGGCATCCGGTGTGGACATCATCTCGGTGGGCGCCCTCACCCACAGCGTTCGTTCCCTCGACCTCGGTCTCGACGTCGTGGTGAACACCGAAGGCTGAGGCGGGCCGTGATCTACCTCGACAACGCGGCCACGACCCCCGTGCGGCGGGAAGCGCTCGAAGCCATGTGGCCGTTCCTAACCGGCGCATTCGGCAATCCGTCGAGCCATCACCGAGTCGGCGAGGCCGCAGCGGCCGCCCTGCTGCAGGCGCGGCGCAGCGTCGCCCTCTCTCTCGGCTGCCGACCCGGCGACGTGGTCTTCACGAGCGGCGGCACGGAAGCAGACAATCTCGCGATCAAGGGTCTTGCGCTCGGCGCGCTCCCGGCGGCCTCGTTCGGTGGGCACGTGATCACGACAACGATCGAGCACGAGGCCGTGCTCGAATCCTGCGACTACCTGCGGCGCCGCCACGGTTTCGAGATCACCTACCTGCACACGGATGCGGAGGGCCGCGTGCCCGCCGACGACCTCCGTGCGGCAATCCGCCCCGAAACCCGGCTCGTCTCCGTGCACTACGCCAACAACGAGGTCGGAACCGTCCAGCCGATTGCCCAGCTCGCCGCCATCGCCCGGGCTGCCCGGGTGCCCTTCCACACCGACGCCGTCCAGGCCGGCGGCTGGCTTCCGCTAGATGTGAACGTGCTCGGAGTGGACGCGCTGAGCCTGTCCGGTCACAAGCTCGGCGCTCCCCCCGGCGTCGGCGCGCTGTTCGTGCGCGGTCGCCTGCCGCTTGAGCCGCTGCTCCACGGCGGCGGGCAGGAACGGGGCAAACGCAGCGGCACCGAGAACGTCGCCGGCGCGGTGGCCTGTGCCACGGCCCTGGCACTGGTCACTACGGAACGCGTCGAAGCTGCTCAGCGGATCACTCTGCTTCGCAACGATTTCATCGCCGCGGTCCTCCTGGATACCCCCGCGGCGCGCCTGACCGGCCACCCCACGGATCGGCTCCCCGGAACTGCATCGTTCGTCTTTCCCGGAACCAGCGGTGAGGCGGTGCTCCTCGAATTGGAACGACGCGGCATCGTGTGTTCAAGCGGGTCCGCCTGTGCTGCCGGCAGCGATGACGCCAGCCATGTATTGACCGGCATGGGCTTCAGCGACGAGGTCGCCCGCACGGCGGTGCGATTCACACTAGCGGCCAGTACGACGGCGGAAGACACCGCCGAGGCAGCGGCATCCGTTGGGGCCGCCGTCGAGGCCGTTGCGGGGCTCGGCCGCTGAACCAGGGCTACAGCCAGCTCGGCGCCGTCGGGCTGTCGTGCCGGTTTGAGGTGACAGCCGAACCGGAACGGCCGCAGGCCCACCGGGTCAGCGCCGCCAGGTCACCGGTCACGACGTGCGGGTAGGCCGCCGCCTGGTCGCCATAGACGCCCCCTGCCGGCGACTCGAGCCGCAGACCGCTGATCTCACCGCGCACGGACCAGGACTCCACAACGTCGCCGAGAATGCGTTCGAGCACGGCTCCGGGGACGTCGCTGAAGTCCGCTGTCGTGTTAAGGTCCACGGCGTGCACCCACACTTCTCGGGTGCGTATCCAGATGGTCTCTGACACGGGAACCACGCGCCCCTGGGCCGTCTGGACCACTCCCGCCCAATTCTCCCCGGGAAGGTTCGTCCAGGCACTATCCAAAAGCATCCCCGAATGGAGGCAGAGTTTTCGCAACCCGTCGGGCTCGAATGCGGCGCCCGAGTCAATCTCTTCGTTTCGGGCTTCGCAGCTGGCATACATGGGCGTCTCCACGCCGGTTTCGGCCCAGGATACGAGGCGCGCGATCGCCAAGGCGTTGTAACCCACGTGCGCCGCCACGTGACGCCGGCTCCAGCCTGGCAGCAGCGAAGGGCCGTCCAGTTCGGCGTCGGAAAGCCCATTCAGCTCTCCGTCGAAGAAGGCCGTTCCGTGGCGGACCGTTTTCAGCATGTCATCGGTGCTCATGGTGCCACGCTATCGGAACACGCCCGACGCTCGGGATTAACGAGAGCTGGCCCGGAACCAGTGGTCCCGGGCCTTTCTTTTATTCTCTGTTGCGGGGGCAGGATTTGAACCTACGACCTCTGGGTTATGAGCCCAGCGAGCTACCGAACTGCTCCACCCCGCGACGCTGACCGCTCTTCGGCAATCATCCTACGAAACAGCCTAGTCGCACTGACTTTTCTCGATCCAGCTATGTTCGTTGGTGTATTTAGTTTAGCCCACTCCGACCGGATCTGTGGACGGCCCAGCAGGCGTGAGCCCGGCGACTATCCTCGACCCGGCTGCGCGAACCATCCGAACTAGCCAGGGGGCTAAACGAGGAAAGGCCCGGAACCATTGGTTCCAGGCCTTTCACTACTTTTCTGTTGCGGGGGCAGGATTTGAACCTACGACCTCTGGGTTATGAGCCCAGCGAGCTACCGAACTGCTCCACCCCGCGCTACAAGTACAAATTTAGCACACCCTGAAAGTCTGCGTGACCACTAGCCACTCCTAAGCTCAAATTTATGCCGGTTGGGTATTAAATAACAAGGGCCCCGCACCCGAAATCGGGGCGAGGCTCTTGTTATTCGCTCTGCGAGCAGTACCTGTGCGCGCTACTCCCCCAGCAGGGCGAGCATCTTCGCGATCGCATCAGACAACTTCGCGTCGGCCACACCGAAGGCCGCGAAGTCGCCGGACGCCAGTGCCGCCTGCTTTTCGCTGAGGGCCGTGTTGGCCGTGGCGAGAAGCGACTTGAGCCCGGCATCCGTTGCCGGGTCACCGGTCGTGGTCGTCGGGGCTTCCGTGGTGGTCTCGCCGTCTGTCGGGCTCGTCGTCGACGTGTCCGTCTCCGTCACGGGTACGACAGTGTCGCCGGCTGCGGCACCGGAGTCTCCGCCGAACAGCACGTCCAGGGCGCTGTCGAGGGTGTCCTCGAATGCGATCTGGTCGCCGAAGGCGACGAGGACCTTCTGGAGCAGCGGGTAGCTCGTCTCACCCGTTGACTGCACGTAGACCGGCTGCACGTAGAGCAACCCGCCGCCGACCGGGAGGGTCAACAGGTTACCGTTGAGCACGGTCGAGGAACCCTGGCGAAGCAGGTTGAGCTCGGTCGACACCGTCGGGTCGGCGTTAAACACGTTCTGCACCTGGCCGGGGCCGGGAACAGTGCCATCCTTCGGCAGCGTGAGCAGCCTCATCTTGCCGTATCCCTCGGCACGTTCTCCATCGGAGGCGCCGGCATCGGCGTCAACGGCGAGGTAGCCGTAGAGCACGTTTCGACTCGATGCTCCCGTGGCTTCAGGCTGGAACGTCGTGTACAGCGAGTACGACGGGGCGTCCTGCCCGGGTACCTGCATCGTGAGGTAGTACGGGGGCTGCAGGGTGGGGTTCGACGCGGGCGAGTCCGGGTCGTTCGGGGAGATCCAGGCGTCGTCCTTGGAATAGAACGAACCGGGGTCTGTGACGTGGTACTGGCCCAGGATCGCTCGCTGCACCTTGAAGAGGTCCGCCGGGTAGCGAACGTGGCTCATCAGGTCGCCGCTCATCTCGCTCATCGGCTTGACGGTCGACGGGAAGATCTTCTGCCAGGTCTCGAGCAGGGGCTCCTCGTCGTCCCAAGCGTAGAGGGTGACCTCTCCGCTGTACGCGTCAACGGTGGCCTTGACCGAGTTGCGCATGTAGTTGATGCTGTCGAGCGCGAACGGCTGCGGCGGGGTTTCGGTGTCGGTGATCGCGTCGCTCAGGCTGACCGGGGTCGAGTACGGGTAGTTCGCACTCGTGGTGTAGCCGTCCACGATCCACTTGACCCGACCGTCAACGACGGAGGGGTAGGCGTCGGAGTCGAGGGTGAGGTAGGGCGCAACCTTCTGCACACGCGTGATCGGGTCACGGTCGTACAGAATCTGCGACTCCTCGTTGACCGCGTTGGCCAAGAAGATTTGCTCCGACTGGAACTTGAGTGCGTAGATCAGCTGTTTGAACGGGTTGTCAAGCTTCGGTCCGCCGTCGCCGCTGAACGTGGTGTAGGTCTGGCCGGCGCCTTCGGTTCCCGACGGGTAGTCGAGTTCGATCGGGTCCTGGCCCTCCGGGGCTCCGACAATGGAGTATTCGGGCGACGTCTCACCGAAGTAGATGCGTGGTTCGAAGTCGCCGAGGGCCCCAGAGGTCGGGATGCCAGACTCCAGGAACACGGGCTGGCCGTCGGCGGAACGTTGGTTGCCGTAGGCCGCGACAACACCGTAGCCGTGGGTGTAGATGGTCTTGGAGTTGACCCAGGTGTTACCGGCGTTCAACCCGTCGAGGTTGAGGTCACGCACCGCGACGACGGTGTCCTGGGACTTGCCGTCGATCATGTAGCGGTCCACGTCGAGGTTGGACGGGAACTGGTAGTACTGGCGGAACTGCTCGAGCTGGCCGAACGAGTCGCTCACGAGGGCCGGGTCGAGAATGCGGATATTTGCGGTGGTCGTGGCGTCTTCCCGCAACGCGCCGGGCTCTGCGGTCGTCGAGGCGTTGTACGGGATCTCTTCCACGCCAGCCAGATCGTAGGCGTCGCGGGTGAGGTTGATGTTCTTCTCGATGTAGGGGGCCTCAAGCGCACGAGCACTGGGGTCGACCTGGAAGCGCTGCACGACCCAGGGGTAGAGCGATCCGATCAGCAGACTCGACACGATCAGGAGCGCGGTGCCGATGATCGGCAGGCGCCAGCGACCGATTACGGCGGTCAGTAAGAAGAGCAGGGCGACGACGGCAGCGATGCCGGCGAGGATGGCACGGCTCGGGATCGTGGCGAAGACGTCGGTATAGCTGGCACCGGTGAGGATGCTGCCCTGGTTGGTCAGGGTCGAGTACTGGTCCGTCCAGATACTGACAGCCTGCAGGAGCAGGTAAAGTCCGGCGGTAACGGCAATCTGCACGCGGGCGGCCTTCGAGATGATGATCTCGCGTCCGCTCACCCTGATGGACCCGTACAGGTAGCTCGTAGCAAGGGCGACGAGGGCAGAGATGAGCACAACCGCCGACGCGAATCCGAGTGCCGCCTGGTAGAACGGCAGGTCGAAGAGGTAGAAGGAGATGTCGAAACCGAACTGCGGGTCGGTGCGACCGACTTCACTGCGGTTCAGCCACATCAGCACAACCTGCCACTGCGTGGCAGCGGCGACACCGGCGAAGAGGCCGAGCAGCGCAGGGATGCCATACATCGCGAGACGGCGCAGCGGCTCGATGACCTGCTGGTAGCGATCAAGCTGGGAATTGAGCTTCGCGTACACCGGACGCATCCGGTAAGCGATCTGGATGCTAATCCAGACGGGAACGCCCATCGCGATGAAGCCGACCAGGAAGAGCACCGCGGTCGCGATCCACTGGGTCGTCAATACGTTGAGGAACCCCAGTTGGTCAAACCACAGCACATCGGTATACAGTCCAGCAAAGATAAAGAACAGGATCACCAACCCCGCCACTATCGCTGCCGTGATGGCAAGCGGGGTTCGGCTCCGTCGGGGAGCGCTGTCGGGTGAAGATGTCACGAATTGGCCTCATGCTCTGTCAGATCAGGGACTCTCCCATCTTAGTAAATCCAACTCCGGGTCAACACCGAAATAGGCCCTGAGCAGGACTCACATCATTTTGACGGGCAGGAAGGCAGGCCGCTCGTGTCCGCTCCGGTTCGAACCGCGTCGAGTGCCGTGATGGCTTCGTCGAGGGTTTTCACAGAGAAGACCGTGAGGCCGTCCGGCACGTGGCCCGTCACCTCGTCGCAATTGTCTGCCGGGGCCAGAAACCACTCCGCGCCGGCGTCCCGTGCCCCGTAAAGCTTCTGCTGGATGCCGCCGATCGGGCCCACGTCGCCGGCCTGGTCGATCGTTCCGGTCCCCGCGACGTGGGCGCCACCCTGGAGAGAATCCGGGGTGAGCTTGTCGATAATGCCCAGAGCGAACATCATTCCGGCACTCGGGCCGCCGACCCTGTCGAGTTCGAGTTCGACGGTGAAGGGAAACTGATAGGTCGTTGTCACATTGATGCCGAGCACGACGCTCCCGGCGTTCTCGATCGGCGTGACCTCGATGGTCTGGGGCGTACCGTCGCGCAGGACGTCCACGGCGACGGGCGCGTCGATGCCGGCGATCTGCAGCGCGGCCCGCAACTCCGATATGTTTCCGACTGCCGTGCCGTCGACCGCGGTGATGATGTCGCCGTCCTGCAGCAGTCCCTCTGCCGGGGACCCGTCGGGGAGGCTCACGACGGAGACCGTCGTGGGGTAGTCGTAGTCGAGGTGGGTGAGCGCCGCAGCGATCGCATCCTGCTGCGAATTCACCATCGCGGCCTGGTTCTGGGAGTCGCGTTGCTCGGTGGTCACGTCATCGGGGAAGACCTGGTCAACCGGAATGACGGCCTGGCTCGGATCGAGCCAGGCCGTGGCAACGGCGAGCCAGCTCGGCCTGGTTTCCCGGTTGCCGAAGACCGACACTGTGAGCAGGTCGAGGTTGCCCTCTGTCGGGTACACGGTCTCGTCGGGAATCGAGATGAGCGGGGTCTCGACGTCGTCGGCGTTGGGCGCCGTGCCGAGGGTGTTGTAGACGGGACCTGGTTCCTCGATCACGTACGGGGACGGCACAACGCCCAGGGCGATGCCGGCAACGAGGGCGACCCCGAGGATCGCCCATCCCTTCACGCCCCCGCGACGGCGGGGTTCGCCGGTGCGCTCGCTCGGCTGTTCGGTGAAAAGCGCCACCGCGTTACTTCCATCCTTGTGTCGGGTCGTGCTCTGTGTCGGCTCGTGCCGGGCTGTTCGCGACAGGCGGACAGCGCAACCCTCTACCTTAGGTCTATTCCCAGCTCCGGCGGGGTTCTCGCACTAGCGTAGAAGTACGTAACTGAGAGGTGCCTGAAGTGGCTGAAGACTCCCGACCCGATGAAGGTCAGAACCCCGAAGACGAGTTCCGCGACATGCTGCGTGACATTCTGTCGGGCAAGTCGTCGATCGATCCGAGCCAGTTGGCCGGAGCCGCGGGATTGGCCGGGGACCCGGCCAGCCTGGCCGCGTTGATGAGCCAGCTGCAGGGCGCCCTGAATAACAGCGCTGGCGGTGACGGCGTGAACTGGGAGATCGCTCTCACCCAAGGCCAGGAGCGTGCGGCCGCGGGCCAGCTCAGCCCGACGACCGAACAACAGGCCCAGCTCACGCAGGCCTTCCACATTGCCGCCCTGTGGCTTGACGACGTGATCTCCGTGGCCGAACTCACGGTGGAACCTCGTCTGATGACCCGGCGCGAATGGGTGACCGGCACGATGTCGCTGTGGACCCAGCTGGCCGAGCCAGTGGCCACAAGCATCTCCGACTCTCTCACCCGCGTGCTCACCGACCAGGCACCTGAAGAGCTGCAGAGCATGATCGCCAACGCCAGCCAGATCGTGCGCAGCATCGGCGGCACCCTGTTCGCCATGCAGCTGGGCCAGGTCGTCGGCCAGCTCGCGAGCGAGGTCGTGTCTGGCGGCGACGTGGGCATCCCCCTGCTCGGCGAGCAACAGGCCGCTCTGCTCCCGCAAAACGTCGCCGCATTCGGCGAGGGCCTCGACGTTCCGGCAGACCAGGTACAGATTTACCTGGCCGTGCGCGAGCTCGCGCACGCGCGACTCTTCCGCCACGCTCGCTGGCTGCGGCTTCACCTGATCAGCTCGATCACCGAATTCGCCCGCGGGATCACCATCGACTCGAGCCGGCTCGAAGACCTGGCCGCTGGCTTCGATCCGGCCAACCCCGAAGAACTTCGCCAGGCGATGGTGGACGGATCCCTCATCCCGCCTAAATCCGAGGCGCAGCTGCAGGCCCTCGGACGCCTCGAAACCATGCTCGCGCTCATTGAGGGGTGGGTCGACGTGGTGACCGTCGAGGCCACCAGCCGGCTGCCCAAGGCCGACGCCATCGCCGAGACCGTGAAGCGGCGCCGGGCCTCCGGCGGTCCGGCCGAGTCGGCATTCGCCACCCTCGTGGGGCTGGAACTGCGGCCGCGACGCCTGCGAGAGGCGGCGGCCATGTGGCAGGCCGTGACGGATGCCGTGGGCAACGAGGCGAGGGACGCCCTGTGGGCGCATCCCGACATCGTGCCAACCTCGGACGACATCGACGACCCCCAGGCACTGGTGGCCCGGCTCACAAGCGCCGCTCAGGGCGTCACACCAGAGCTCGACGAGATGGATAAGGCCCTCGAAGACCTGCTCAGGGACGACGGAACGGCACGCCCGATCGAGGAGTAAGCGAGCGCGCGAGAACAGGCGGGTTGTGATGCCGAGCGGCACCGCAACCCGCCTGCAACGTTTCCGCAACGTTGCCCGCCCTACTGTTCTGGGAACGGACAGAGACGTCCCAACCGAAGGAGCCAGGTCATGACTATTTACGCGCAGCCCACTCAGGACGGTGCAACAGACGAGTTCAAAGCTCGTTATAAGTCAACTCGCACACCCACAACAATGCAGGCGGCAGTCGTCAAGGAATTCGGACAGGACCTCACAATCGATGAGGTCGCCGTCCCGCAGCCCGGCCCCGGCCAGGCACTCGTCAAGCTCATCAGCTCCGGTGTCTGCCACACCGACCTGCACGCCGTCGAAGGCGACTGGCCGGTGAAGCCGAGCCCACCTTTCATTCCCGGCCACGAGGGAGTCGGCGAGGTCGTAGCCCTCGGCGACGGCGTCACCAACCTCGAAGTCGGCGAGCGCGTCGGCAACGCATGGCTCTGGTCCGCCTGCGGCAGCTGCCAGTATTGCCGTACCGGCTGGGAAACCCTGTGTGAGACCCAGCAGAACGGCGGCTACAGCGTCAACGGCTCGTTCGGCCAGTACATGCTCGTGGACGCCCGGTTCGCCGTGAAGATCCCCGCCGGGTCCGACCCGATTGAGATCGCTCCCGTGCTGTGCGCCGGCGTCACGGTGTACAAGGGCCTCAAGATGACCGAGGCCCGCCCGGGCCAGTGGGTTGTCATCTCCGGCATCGGTGGCCTCGGACACATTGCCGTCCAGTACGCCAAGGCCATGGGCCTGCGCGTGGCGGCAGTCGACATCGCCGACGACAAGCTCGCCCTGGCCAAGAAGCATGGCGCCGAAATCGTGGTGAACGCCCTCAACGAGGACCCGATCGCGGCCATCCAGAAGGCGACCGGCGGAGCACACGGCGTTCTCGTGACCGCTGTGCATCCGGCGGCGTTCGGTCAGGCCATTGGCATGACCCGTCGCGGCGGCACCATCGTCTTCAACGGCCTGCCGCCGGGAGACTTCCCCGCACCGATCTTCGACATCGTGCTCAAGGGCCTCACCATCCGCGGCTCGATCGTGGGCACCCGGCAGGACATGGAGGAAGCCCTCGCGTTCTATGCTCGCGGTGAGATCCACCCGACCGTCACCACGCGCAAGCTCGGCGAGGTCAATGAGGTGCTCGAGGAGATGAAGCGCGGCAAAATCGACGGCCGCGTCGTTATCGAGTACTAGGACAGTCCGAAAGCCCCTGATCTACCAAAACGCCCCCGTTGTGTCGTGAGTCCCACCACACAACGGGGGCGTTTGTGTATCCGCGTGAACGTGGGGCTGTGGATAACTCCCGGGACGGAGACGTCGGGTGCATCATCGCTCCATGGTGATTCAGCTGAACCCACTCCTCCCGGTTGTCTGGCGAACTCCCGACACCGTCCAGGTAGGCATCGACAACCCCGTCGTCATCGTCACGGGAGTGACGGCCGGTCTCGAAGCCGTGCTGTGGGCGCTTCAGTCGGGACTGCCGAGGTCGGGAGCCATCCTCATCGGCACCGAGGCCGGCGCATCCGTCGCGGCCGTCGAACGGCTCATCGACGAGCTGGCCCCAGCACTGCGAACGTCCGTGCCGCGTCACGGTGACGAGATCGGTCCTGTCGTGGTCGACACAGTGCTGGTGGACGGAGCCGGACCGACATCAGAGCGACTTCGTGGGTTGCTGCATGACCTGGGCGTGCCGGTTGGCACGGCGCCCGACACGGCTTCGGGCGACGACCCGGCACTCGCCGTCTTGATCGGCCACTACGTTCTCGAACCGGCCAGGCACACGCGCTGGCTGCGCCGCGACGTACCGCAACTGCCCGTGGTATTCAGCGACACCGAAGTTCGCATCGGCCCGCTCGTGGAACCGGGCAGCGGCCCCTGTCTCCTGTGCGTCGACCTCCACCACCGGGATCGGGACCCGGCCTGGCCCGCCCTGGCCACCCAACTCCTGCGCCGGCGCGCCGAGACGGAGACCTCGACACTGGCCGCCGAGGTGGCGGCACGCACGGGTCTGCTCGTGCTCGAGCGCCTGATCTCGGGCGCGTCGATCCTGACGGGAACCACTGAGTTCCCGGCTGCCTCCGCCGAGGCCTACTCGCTCGTGATCAACGCCGTCACCCGTGCCGTCACGCGCCGCGCACACCGCCCGCACGTGCGGTGCGGCTGCCGATCTCTGTCAGAAACCGAGATCGCTCTCGGCCCGAGCGCTGTTGCTGCCCGAGCCTGGACCAGCTGAGCGCGAGGCGTTTGCGGGCACGGGTGATGCCGACATACAGCAGACGTCGTTCCTCATCAATCTGATCGAAGGTGCTCGCGTAGCTGATCGGCACGAGTCCTTCGCTCAGCCCGATGACGAACACCACGTCCCATTCAAGCCCCTTTGCCGAATGCATCGTGGCGAGTGTGACGGCCGAGACCGTCGGCTCGTGCTGGCCGGCCTGGCGTTCCATGAGCTCGTCGGTGAAGGCGCGGAAAGTGGTTCCGGGTGCGGCCTGGTCCACGAGCCCCATGATGGCGTTGAGCGATTCCCACCGGTCGCGCACTGCGCCGCGTGTCTCCGGCGCGGTTTGGCTCCAGCCCAGAGACCGAAGCACGTCACTGACGGATTTGAACAGTGGCTCGCCCATGATCGAAACGGATGCCGCCCGCAGGCTCATCACGGCCTGCTTGACCTCCTGCAGATCGAAGAACCGTTTCGCTCCCCGAATCTGGTAGCTGACGCCGACATCGCCGAGCGCCGTTTCGAGCAGGGCTGCCTGCACGTTCACTCGAAAGAGCACGGCGATGTCCTCAGGCTTGGCACCACCCTCGATCAGCTCGACGATGTGCTGGGCAACCCCCCTGGCCTCGGCCATATCGCTGGCATAGTCATGCACCTGCGGATCGACGCCGACCTCCGCGGATGCCGCATGCAGGGTGAGCGCGCCGGGACGCCCGCGCATGAGCTGATTGGCCGCCGCGACGATCGGCGGCGTGGACCGGTAGTTCTGTTCCAGGCGCACGACAGTCGCGTCTTCGTAGCGTTTGGGGAAATCGAGCAGATAGTCGCTGCGGGCGCCCGCAAAGGAGTAGATCGTCTGGCTGGCGTCGCCCACCACGCACAGGTCTCGTCGGTCGCCCAGCCACAGGGCCAGCAGGTCGTGCTGCAGGGGCGAGACGTCCTGATATTCGTCGACGACAAAAAATCGATACTGCTCCCGCACCTGCAGGGCCACGGAGGGCTCCGCCTCGATCATGCCGGCCATGGCCAGTAGCACGTCTTCGAAATCGATCTGCTTGCGCTCGTCCTTGAGCCGTTCATAGGTCTGCTGCATGGCTACAACCTGCTCGAGGTCGAGCCGGCCAGGAAGGCTGCGACTGGCGATTCCCGCCGCATACTGGTCGATCCCCAACCCTGATGTCTTACGCCATTCGATCTCGGCTGCGAGGTCGCGCAGCGTGGCCGTGTCGAGTTTGAGGTGCAGGGCCTCGGCAGCGTGTCCCAGCAGGCGGCCCTTTCCGTCCAGAATTCGCGGGGCCACCCCTCCCACGACATGCGGCCAGAAGTAGTTGAGTTGCGACATTGCCGCCGCATGGAAGGTGCGGGCGGCGACCCCGCCGGCGCCGAGTTGGCGCAATCGTCCGCGGAGTTCGGCTGCGGCCCGGGACGTGAACGTGAGGGCCATCACCCTGTTGGGTGCGTAGGCACCGGTCATCACTCCGTACGCGATGCGGTGCGTGATGGCCCGGGTCTTGCCGGTGCCGGCACCGGCAAGCATGCAGACCGGACCGATGAGGGCCTCGGCGGCGACGCGCTGTTGATCGTCGAGTCCGGCGAGCAGCGACGCAGCGGTGATCGTCACGGCAACCGGGATTCCGCCCGCGAAGCGGGCGTCCCCGTGAGCCATTGTTCAATCATGGCGTGGGCGATTGAGGACGCCCCCGGCAGAATCAGCCACTCGGCGGCATCCCGCAGGTCCTGCCTGCTGAACCAGCGCAGGTCGAGGATTTCCTCGCCGTCGGGCAGCAGGTCCGCCGCGGCCTGATCGTCGGCCAGCCGGGCCGTGAAGCCGCACATGATCGACGCCGGGAAGGGCCAGGGTTGGGATCCGAGATACACGGGGTCGGTCACGCGCAGTCCGGATTCCTCAAACATCTCCCGCACCACGGCCGCCTCGAGCGGCTCGCCCGGCTCCACAAAGCCGGCCAGGAGCGAAAACCTGTTGTTCTCCCACAGGGCGTTTGAACCGAGCAGAAGGCGGTCCTCACTATCGGTGATGAGCACGATGACGGCGGGGTCGGTGCGCGGAAAGACCTGGTTTCCACAGGCCGGGCACCGGCGCACCCAGCCGGCATCCTCGATCGTGGTGGCAGCCCCGCAGCGTGGACAGAAAGCGTGTGAGTCGTGCCAATTCACCACGCCGAGCGCCTCGGTGAAGAGTCCGGCATCTCGATCGCTCAGGTCGGTGACCACGGCACGCAACCCCGCCCAGCGCGCTTCATTCGGCTCGAGGGCGGCGGCTTCCTCGTCACTCAGCACGGCGGCAACGAGTCGGGTGCCGACCGGCTCCGCCGATTCGGGAGAGAGCGACCGGCCCAGGTACACCCGGAGCGCCGTCACGGGAACACGATGGGTCGGCACGAGCTCTAGCCGGGGCGACGACGACCTGGTTAGAACCTCGGAAACGGGTGGCCACTCGAGCAACGCCTTGCCGTGCCACAGCACGAGAACGCGCGTGTCGGCATCCGCCCCGAGATCGTGCAGCAGGCCCGGTGTGGCACGAACTGTGTGATCGCGGTCGACGGCGTGGCGCGACAGCGGCAGCCGCGTCGTGAATCTGAACGACATGGGTGATTTCTCCGGGCTTTGGCGCATGGAAATTTTGTGCGGGCGTGGCGAACAGGCTCACCACAGGCAAGTCGACCTAACCTAGGAGGCATGGCCAGATCCCCTCTCACTCTAGCCGCGTTGGCCACGTCCGCCGTCTCGGGGCTCGACGTCGCCCAGGCGCGTCGACACAGCGCCGGCGCGCACGGAATGTTCGACTCGGCGCTCATCGTCACTGCCGACAACCGCACGCTGATAATTCGCGTACCCAACAGCCAATCCGCCGAAACTGAACAGTCCGCCGACCTCGTGGCGCTGCGCGCGCTTACCGCGGGCAATCGCAGCAGACTCCCTTTCGACGTTCCCGAATTCGTGGGGCAGACCCCGATCGCCGGAACGCGCGCCATCGTATACGAACTCTTGGCCGGCGACACCTTCGACGCGGATGCCCTCACCGGGCACGAGGGTGTGGCAGGGTCGATCGGGCGCGGCATAGCCGCCATCCATGGCCTCCCCACGGCATTCGTGGGAACCGCGGGGCTGCCCCAGCAGAGCGCAGAGCAGTGCCGCACGTCCACGATCGAGATCATCGATCAGGCGGCGAACACCGGCTATCTGCCCGCCGCCCTGCTGCGTCGCTGGGAACAAGCCACGGATGACGACGCCCTCTGGCAGTTCGCGCCGACGGTCGTGCACGGCTCGATGTCGGCGGATTCGCTGCTCATCACGGACGATTCAGTGTCCGGTGTGCTCGGCTGGTCCGGCCTGTGCGTGGGCGACCCCGCGCGTGACCTGCACTGGCTGCTCTCCGCCCGGGGGGAAGCAGCCGAAACGGCGATCTCCGCGTACACGGCTGCCCGGCAGAGCGGTGATACCCGCATCACGCAACGCGCCCTGCTCTACGCCGAGCTTGAGCTGGCCCGCTGGCTGCTGCACGGTACATCGACTCGCAACCAGTCCATCGTGGACGATGCGGTGGTGATGCTTGACGGCCTGGTCGAGACAGTGCACAGTCACACGATGCACCCGCTCTCTCCCGCGACCGGTCCTGTGCTCGATGTGGCCGACGTCGAGAGCATGCTCGACCAAACGCCCAGACGCGCACGAGACCGCACCGGCGCCCAGCCCCGCGACAACTCGATGCACACCGACAGCTACAATTTCTCCGACCTGCAGTCGGGCGAGTTCAATAGCGTTGAGGCTCACGACACCGCTCAGTCGCCGGTGCCGGCAGACCCCACGGACGACGCAACCGGACCGATTCCCCTTCCCGACTCGGTCACCGAGGACCACGCCCGCAGAAGATCTGCCTCCGAATAGAGCCGGTCGGGGGCCACGATGATGTCGTCCGCCACGAAATAGAACACCGCAGTGACGAGATCAGGATCGATCCCTTTCCAGCGGGCATAGGCGAGGCGGTAGAGCGCGAGCTGGGTCTGCTTGAGTTCCAGATCGGCGGCGTCTGTGGGTGCGCGCCCGGTCTTCCAGTCCACGACCTGGTAGCCCGTCTCGGTGCGGTAGACCGCGTCAAGCTTGCACACGAAAACCTGCCCGGCGAGCGGATGATGGATCTCGATCTCGACCTCTTCCGGCCGGCGGTCGCCCCACGGAGACCGTTCGAAAGTGGCCTTCAACCGCTCGAGCGCCTGCTCCTCGGCGTGCGTCCAGTCCACGGGCGGGGTGCCCGCGTCGTCCGTGTCTCCGGCGGCCAGATCGAGGCCGTCGATTTCGTCATTCCCCGCGTCGATGACGTCGCCGCGGGCCGATGCCCCTCCGCGCTGTTCGACCCAGGAGTGAAAAAGGGTACCGAGGCGCGTCGCCCGGTAGGGACGCTCCGGCATTGGGCGGCGCAAGCGAGCCGCGACCCCGGCAGGGTCGTCGACATAGTCCTTGAATCTGGACGCCGGTATTCGCGTGGGCAGCGGGGCTTCGTCGGTGCCGGCGAGTCGAAGCGATCGTTCCCGGAGTAGGAGCGTGACGATGTGCGACCAGCGGTTCTCTCGAGCCAGATCTGTTTCGGCTGCCTCGCGAACACGATCCGCCGCGGCCTCCACAATTTGTCGCCGCACGCCCAGAGGGTCGAACGGCCACACCTCTGCGCCACTCTGCGTGTCCTCGGGTTTCTCGGTCACGTCGCTCGTCTCGGGGATCGGGGCGATCAGCCCGGCCGCGGCCAACTCCAGCAGGTATCGGCTCGGTGCGCGCTGGGTCGTGCCCAGGCCCCAAAATGATCCTGTCAACAGCAGCTCGCTCTGCGAGCGCGTCGTCGCCACGTAGATGAGCCGTCGTTCCTCGTCGTCATGACGGGCCGCAAGCTCCGCCTTATACAGGGTGAATGCCTGGTCGTAAGACAGCTGGGTCTCGTGCTCGCGCCACTCGAGCTGCGGAAGCTCCGTACGGTCGCCGCGGAAGACGTACGGGAGTTCGCCGAAGCGCATCCACCCTGACGAGTCCCGGCTCTGGGCGGGCAGGCTCTTTTCGGTGAGGTTGGGAATCGCGCAGTAATCCCATTCCAGCCCTTTGGCACCGTGGATGGTCAGGAGTTGCACAGTGCCTTTCTCGGCTGCCTCGAGGCGGGGGCCCATATCGTCGGACTGTGCGGCGCGACCCAGCCAGCGCAGAAAATTGCCGAGGGTGCCCTGTTCGTCGCTGTCAAGGAACCCGGACACCGTGTCATGGAAAGCGTAGAGGTTGGCGAGACCCAGCCCGTTCGATTCATTCGCCACCAACTCGATGTCAAGCAGGAGCTCCTGTTCGATCAGCCTCACAAAGTCGAGAAGAGGCAGTCCGGCCCGCGAGCGCAACCAGGCGAGTTGGCGCCCCGCCGCCCGCAGTCGCGTGCGGCCGATGTCGGTGAACGCGGCGAACTGGCCGTGCATCTCCGGGGCAGCTGCCAGGAAATCGAGCGCGTCGACGAGAGAACTCCCCTCGTCGACGCCCACGGATGCCCGCATCTTGTCGGTCAGTTCCTGGGGCACCGCCTGTTGCGCCCAGTCATGGGCCGCGAGCCAGCGCGCCACCCCGGCGAGCGCCGCGAGGTCGCGTACGCCGATTCGGTACCGTCCGCCGCTCAGCAGGCGCACGAGTTCGCTTCCGGCCGCTGGGTCGTGGATGACACGTAGCGCGCTGACGACATCGGCCACCTCCGGAGTGGACAACAAACCGCCGAGGCCGAGAACGTGCGCGCGGACGCCGTGCTCGCGCAGCACCTCCGCGAAGAATTCCATGTCTCGGCGGGCCCGAAAGAGCATCGCGCCGGACCTGTGGCTGCCGGCCGGCATCCGCTGCGCAAACCACTCGGCTGCGGCCCGCGCCTCCTCGGCCATGGTTTCGGCCATCACTGCCTCTACCCGGCCCTGTGCCTTTCCGGCAGGAATCGTGAGCGTCTCGACCTGGATACCGTCAGGGCGCGCGCGAAGGGCTTCGCTCAGGGGGGCAACCAGGGCGTTAGCAGCGTCGAGCACCGTCACCGGATTACGCCAGGTGACCGAGAGGCTCATGGCGGGCGCGGCCCGGTTGGATGTTCCGGCGAAGTCCTGGGAAAAGCCGAGCAGGTTGGCCGAACTGGCGCCGCGCCATCCGTAGATGGACTGGTGCGGGTCACCCACAGCCATCACGGGGTGTCTGGCGAAGAGAGTGTGCAGCAGCTCGGTCTGTAACACGGAGGTATCCTGGTACTCGTCCAGCAGCACGACCCGATAGTTATCGCGGTACCGCGCCACGACGGAGTCGACCTTTTGGCATACCTGCAGGGCCAGGGCCACCTGGTCGGAGAACTCGATCAGGCCGAGGCGTCGCTTCTCATCGCTGTAGCGGGCAGCGAGGTCGGCGAGGACCGCGAGCGGGAGGACGGCCGCGAGCGAATCGACGACGGAACTGTACGGAATCTTCTTTCGCGGATTGCCGTACGGCAGATCGGTGAGGTAGTCGAAGCCGACGGCGAGCGCTCCCAGGTCGTGGGGCACCCTGGGTTCTCCGCGACGGAAATCGGGCGGGTTTTCGGCGAGGGCCCGGCTCAGTGAGAGCACAGCGTCGGTCACAGCGTCGACGTTCTTGCCGAACGGCACCAAACGAGCATCTCCGTGCTCGACCACGACGCGGCGGGCGAGGAGCCACGCAGAAGTCTCGGTGAGCAGCACAGACTCGGGTTCGCGGCCGAGGAGGAGCGCGTTGTCGGTGAAGAGCCGACTCGCGAAGGAGTTGTACGTGGACACACTCGGAGTGTTGAACAGATCCCCGGCGTCGGCCACCTCCGCCAGAGGCGCGTCGGCGCCAGGCACGTCGGCGCCGAGAGCCTCCGCGCTCGGCAGCAGTCCCGCGGCGTCGAGCTCGAGAATGCGCCGGTTGATGCGCTCGGACAGTTCCCCGGCAGCCTTGCGCGTAAACGTGAGGCCGAGCACCTGATCGGCGCGGACGTGGCCGTTCGCGAGCAACCACAGCACCCGGTTGGCCATGGTCTCGGTCTTGCCGCTGCCAGCGCCGGCGACCACCAGCGTGGGGGCGAGGGGAGCCTCGATCACGGCCTGCTGTTCACGGGTGGGGGCGGGCAGGCCGAGCGTGCCCGCGATCTGGAGTGCGGAGACGGGTGGTCGGGTGGGACGTGCCTGGTTCATGTACTGACCTGCTTGATGACGTGGATGCGGCACGAGCCGTGCGAACGGGGGTCGAGGCAGTGCGAACTGATCTCGGCCAGAAAGGTGGCTCCGCCCATGCCGGTCGCATCGGCGATCACCCTGCTACGAAAGGCCTCGATTTCGTCGGGACTGAACGCGGGCTGGGTGGGATTGCGGTAGTTCTGCTTGGCGGTGCCGGAGGATACGATCACGAGCCGCGCGCCGGCGAGGGGTGTGTCGTGCGGGATGCCGGCGATCGCTCCCTCGGCGAAGGCCAGTTGATAGGCCCCGAGCTGCGGATGTTCGACGACCCCTGCGTCGCTCGTGGGGTCCCCCCTACCGGTCTTCAAGTCAACGATGACCGCCCGGCCGTCACTCAGGCGTTCCACCCGGTCGATCGTGCCCGAGAGCACGGCGCCGTTCACGTCGAGTTGGAAGGTGCCTTCCGCGCTCAGGAGCTCGCCCCCTGTGTGCTCGAAGTCGAGCAGATAGGAGGCGAGACGGTCGGTGAGCGCCCGCGCTTCGACCTTCTGCACGCGGGACTGCCACTCGGCGTCGAACTGAAGCTCGTCCCACCGCGCCTCGACGCCCTGCCAGAGGGCTTGCGGGGTGCGGTCGGTGGCGTCTTCCATCACCTTGTGAATGATGGTGCCCAGGTTCGCCGCGGTGTTTGAGTTGCCGCCGCCGACTTGGCCGATGAGCCAGTGCAGCGGGCAGGTCTCGAACGCTGCCATTCTCGACGGGGACACGCGCACGGGCTTGTCGCCGGCCTCTGGATCGTTGAGCGGACGCTCCGTGCTCGGCTCGGAGAGTCCGTACCACTGCGTGACAGCAGCCCCGGGAACGTTTTCGGCGGCGAGCCTCGCCAGCGTGGCCGCGGCATCCGCTGACCGGATTGCGGACTGTGCACCTGACCGGGTCAGGTCCGCACGAAGCCGACCGGCCAACCCACGCAGGGACAGCGGATAGCGACTCAGGTCCTCGGGGTCGCCCGACGGAGCGTCGGGCACCGGCAGCAGGCGCAGGAAGGCCGAGGGTTCGTATTCCTCGTTGCGGATGCACGTGACGAGCAACTCGCCGCGGGCGCGGCTCGCGGCCTGCGCAAACATACGCAATTCGTCGTGCAGCACCTCGAGGCGGGCGTCCCCTCCGGGCAGGCTTCCGCCGGACGCCAGCGCCCCGAGGTCGCCGGCGCCGAGCAGTGAACCTCGGATACGCAGGTCGGGCCAGACATTCTGCTGAACGCCCGCGAGCACCACAACCTCGAAGTCGCGGTTGATCGTGCCGCTCGGAGTCGATATCGTGACGGCGTCGCCCAGTGCACGGGGCGCGAGAGTGTCCTCCGGCACGTCAGTGTCGACCAGATGCTCGAGAAACAGCACAGGTGGCGCCCCTGGGGTGCGCTCCACGTAGCGTTGGGCCGCCGAAAACAACGCGACGACGGCATCCAGATTGTGATGTGCCTCGTCGGCGACAATGCCCGTTCCGGTGGACTCTTCCTTCCATTCCCGGGCCAGGCCGCTGCGCTGCCACAGACCCCACAGCAATTCCTCGATGGTGGCGCCGGCCCTGTGCTCAATGGATGCCTGTCGCAGGCTTTCGGCGCAGCTCGCGGCCCGCCGTGCGGTGCGGTTGTCGATGCCGGCCAGCAGGCCGGGATCGGTGAAGACGGCGGCCAGCAATTCGTCGGAACTGCGGTAGCCATGCCCCGACGGACTCGAGTCCGGCCCTGTGGAGTCCCGCTCTGTGGAGTCCGGCTCTCCCGAGTTCGGCTCTGTGGAGTTCGGCTCTCCCGAGTCCGGCTCTCCCGAGTCCGGCCGGCCGAGTTCCTGCTGCCGAAGCGCCGCCCGAAGGCGACGAAGCGTAATGGGATCGAGCCCGCCAAGGGGCCCGCGTAGCAGCTCCGTGGCGGTCTCAGCGCCCAGCGCACGACGGCCGAGAGTCACCTCAAGCGCCAGGATGAACGCCCGCACCGCGTAGTCATCGCGCAGGGCGGTCTGCGCCGTCGCCACCTGGGTGGGCACTTCGAGGGCCGCGAGTCCTCGGGAGAGCGCCGGCACGAGCGAGCCGCTGCGCACGATCACGGCCATCTGACCCCAGGGCACCTCCCCCATCACGTGGCGTTCCCGGAGTCGCCTGGCGATCACGGCGAGTTGCTCCGCCTGGCTGTCCACAATGACGGTGTGCACGCCGTCATCGGCCGTCTCACCTCGGCCCGCCGACGTGGGGGCCTCGCCCGTCGAGGCACTAACGGAATGGGCACTCGAGGCCGCGCGGTGGGTTCCCGCCGCCGCGGTTCCGATGCGGTGCGTGATCTCGCGCACCACCTCGCGGACGGCGCTGCCATGCCGGTAGACGGTACCCAGTATGAGCGGGCGTTCGACCGGGGCGTTGAGGTAGGAGCCCAGACGGCCGAGCGTGTGCGGGTGGGCACCGTGGAAGGATCCCGTTGTGATGTCGGGATCGCCGAACGCGACTACGGAGACTCCCCTGGCCACGAATTGGGCGAGCAGACCGAGTGTTGCCTGGGTGGTTTCCTGTGCGTCGTCCAGCACGATGAGGCGGATGCCGGCGAGCGTTCCGAGCAACTCCGCACCTGCCACACCGGCCGGTGCACGTGCAACGACCGCCGCCGCGTACCGAGCAAGCTCCGTCGAATCGTACTGCCCGGGCCGTGTCTGGTCTTTGATGTCTTCGTAACCGCGAATGAACTCGGCCGCGGCCACCCACTCCGGGCGTTCCGCCGTTCGACCGAGCCGCGCCAGCTCCCCCGGGGTTACCCCGTATTCCACGGCACGCATCATGAGGTCCCGCAACTCCGTGCGGAATCCGCGCAGTCGCCGTACGTCCCCGCCGAGAACCTCCGGCCACACCGGCACCTGAGGATCGATGGCCTGAGCCTGGTCGGTCTCATGCCCCGCCAGGAGTTCCGCGATGATCTGGTCCTGCTCACCGCCCGTGAGCAGCGTGGGCGCCGGCCGACCGGCGGCGGCCTCGGCGCCGCGAACGATCTGAAAAGCCACCGAATTGGCGCTGCGGGCGAGAGGGCCGTTCGTCGGTATGCCCAGCCGGAGACCCAGCCTGTCTCGCAGGGTCGTGGCCCCCGTCCGCGTGGGCACAAGCACGAGCACCTGCCCCGGCGCGTATCCGCGCAGCAGGATTCGGTCCGCGACGAGTTCGATGAGGGTGCTGGTCTTACCCGTGCCGGGAGCACCGATCACAGCGCACGACGCGCCGTCAGGCAGATCCACGGCGGCGCGCTGGGTTTCGTCGAGCACGACGGTTGCCGGTCCGAGGTTCGAGGGGCTCGTTCGGGCATCGATGACGTCGGCCAGAGGGGAGGTGTTCACAATTCCACGGTATCGGGTTGCGCCGACAGTGAACGGTGTCGGGCGGGCGTGCCGTTCTGTCGTAACCTGACGGTTAAGCAACGAAAGGCTCATCTGGTGGATATCCGCATTGGCATCTTCAACTCTCCCCGTGAGATTGGTTTCGAGACCTCACAGCCCGCAAACGAGATCGAGGAAACTGTCGCGGCCGCACTCGCCGCTCAGACCGGGTTTCTGAAGCTCAGCGACGACAAGGGCAAGGTGTACATCATTCCGACAGTGGGCCTCGCCTACGTCGAGCTCGGTTCCGAGCAGTCGCGCCACGTCGGCTTCGTCGCCTAAGCGCTCATGGAATTGCTGTTCGTGGCTCTCGGCGGCGCACTGCTGGGACTCGCGGCCCGCTACCTCCTGCCCGGGCGGTCGACCATGGGTGTTGTGTTGATTCCCGCGCTCGCCATGCTGGTCGCATCGGCGGTCTGGGTGGCGCTCACCTGGCTCGGCTGGAAATGGGACGCTGGAGCGATCTGGTGGGTGTCCCTCGGGGCCGCCGCTGCGGCATCCGTCGTGGCGCAGCTCGTACTCGCGCGGCGTCGCACGCGTGCCGACAGCACGCTGCTGCACGCCCTTATGAAGACGGGCGCGCCCGGCAACGCCTGAGCAGAATGGAACACGTGGCGAAATCGAACCGTGGGCGTACGCGAAAGCGGGCGCCCATTTTCGTGAGAACGCTGTCCGGGGGTCCACTGTGTGTGAGCCGGCGCCGACGGACCACTCAGGCCGTGAGGCCGAGGCCGTCCATGCGCCGGGTGTGCGCCGCGATGAGCTCCGTGAAGACAGGTTCGATGCGAGAATCGGCCGAGGCCGGCACATCGCAGTCGGGCATGGCGGATCGAGCGATGAGAAGCGTGTCCCCGACGAGGCGCCGTCCCCACATGGCGAGCCGTGACCCGAGGGCTGGATCCGCTGTGATGGCCGCCTGAAGTTCGTGCACGAGGACGTCCGTGCCCGAGTCCTCGCCGAGCATCTGCGCGACGCGCGGCCCCACGTCACGCGGCAGCCCGTCGGAGAGCCGAATGAAGAAGTCTTCGAGCAGGCCGCCGCCCAGGTAGCAGCTCAGTAAAAGCTCATGCCAATCCGAACCCTGGGTCTGCTGCCGGAATCGATCGAGCGACGGCACGAACGGGGCCATGACAGCGTCGGGTTCGTGACCTCGGCGTCGAATCTCGGTGATGAGGCCGTGGTGCTTGGAGAGCGCTCGGCCGGCGGCGGCGCTCAGCCCCTCCTTGGACGCGAGGTTCGGAGCCGTGGCGACGGCGCGGGCGAGGCTTTCGAAGACGCCCAACTCGCAGTAGGCGGCCTGACCGAGGTAGTGCATGAGGTCGGGTGCGAGGGCCCCGATGTCGACCTTGACGCTCGACTGTGACACACCCCGGGCATTGAGCCGGGGTGCCTCCACGCGCTGCGGGCGCCGACCGATCCACGTGACCACGAACCCCAGCATACGACCGCGCGCCTCTGGCCGCGGAACACACCGCACAGTAAGGTGGAAATACGTCACCGGCAAGGATCGGTGACCGGTGCCCGAGACAGAAGACGAGCGCACCCCCGTTCTAGTTAATGACAGGCATATATTCGTGACGTTCTCCGAACTCAATATTGATCAGGACATGGTCGACTCCCTTGCAGCCAAGGGCATCCTCGAACCGTTCCCCATCCAACTGCAGACCATCCCGCTCGCCCTCTCCGGTCAGGACATCATCGGTCAGGCCAAGACCGGCACCGGCAAGACCTTCGGTTTCGGTCTCCCGCTGATTCAGCGTCTGGGCCTGCACCCCGAGCCCGGCGTTCAGGCGCTCGTGGTCGTCCCGACCCGCGAGCTCTGCGTGCAGGTCTCAGAGGACCTCGAACTCGCCGCTCGAAACCGCGCCACGAAGATCGTGTCGATTTACGGCGGCAAGGCCTATGAGGGGCAGATCGAGCAGCTCAAGGCCGGCGCCCAGATCGTGGTCGGCACGCCCGGGCGTCTGCTCGACCTCGCGAGCCAGCGCCTGCTGAGCTTCGCAAACGTGCGCGAGATGGTGCTTGACGAAGCAGACAAAATGCTCGACCTCGGATTCCTGTCCGACATCGAGAAGCTTTTCGCGCAGACTCCGGCGGACCGCCACACGATGCTGTTCTCGGCGACGATGCCGGGCCCGATCGTGGCCCTGGCCCGCCGTTTCATGAACCGCCCCATTCACATTCGGGCCACCGATCCCGATGAGGGTCTCATGCAGGCCAACATCGAGCACCTCGTCTACCGTGCACACAGCATGGACAAGGACGAGGTCATCGGCCGCATCCTCATGGCAGAGGGACGCGGCAAGACCATCATCTTCACGCGCACCAAGCGCGCGGCGGCCAAGCTCGTCGAAGAGCTCGGTGACCGCGGATTCAATGCCACGGCCGTGCACGGCGACCTGAACCAGGAACAGCGCGAACGCGCGATGGCGTCGTTCAAGTCGGGCAAGAAGGACATCCTGATCGCAACGGATGTCGCCGCCCGCGGCATCGACGTGGAAGACGTCACCCATGTGATCAACCACACGATCCCCGAAGATGACAAGGCGTACCTTCACCGCGTCGGGCGCACAGGGCGCGCGGGCAAAACCGGCATCGCTGTGACGTTCGTGGACTGGGACGACATGCACAAGTGGTCGCTCATCAACAAGGCCCTCGACTTCGGCCAGCCCGAGCCGATGGAAACGTATTCCTCCTCACCGCACCTCTACACCGACCTGAAGATTCCGGAAGGGTCCAAGGGACGCCTGCGCGCGACGCCGGTGAAAGACGTCGCCACCGGTACCGGCTCTCCGCGTTCAGGCTCCGCGCGTTCGGAGTCCGGTCGCTCCGGCTCGGGTCGCACCGGATCGCGCTCCGGCTCCAGCCGCCCCGAATCAGGTCGAACGAAGACTCCCCACACTGACGTCGCACCGGCCGCTGACGGCGATCGTCCGCCCCGCAGCCGTTCTCGCACGCGCGTCGGCACCACCACCAACCCGGACGCCCCGGCGGCGACGCCGGCCGCGGGCACGCACGACGGAGGCGGCGCCGAGCACCACGACGGCAACAACGCCCCGCTGCGCCGCAGCCGCACGCGCCGCCGCTCGCCCCAGTCGGGCGGACCCGGCCAGGTCTGACCGCTAGCTGACGCGCACCGCTGCTGAGGCAGTCGTGCGCGTCAGCGGTGCACGGCTCTCCGCGGGGGCCCGCCCCTGGCTCGTAGCATCAGCCGTAAATCGGTGCGGAACCTCTGCCCTGCTCGACGATGCGGTCAAGAACCTCGGGCGTGGTGGTGTTCTCCCCCAGACGGTTAGGCTTTCCCGTGCCGTGGTAATCACTCGAGCCCGTGACGAAGAGCCCGTATTTTTCCGCGAGCTCGGCCAACCGGGCCGTCGCAGCCGGCTGGTTTTCCCGATGCCCCAACTCAAGTCCGAAGAGCCCGGCCTCTGCCAACCTGGCCAGCCGCTTCTCCGGAACCACATCCGCGACGCCGCGCGTGGCGGGATGGGCAATCACGGGCACTCCCCCGGCCGCGCGCACCAACTCGATGGCGCGCAGCGGGTCGGGGGCGTAATGCGGCTGATAGTAGCCGGACTTCCAGTGCAGGATGCCGGCAAAGGCGTCGCTGCGCGTCACGGCGTGTCCGCGGGCCACGAGCGCGTCGGCGATATGCGGTCGCCCCACCGTGGCATCCGGAGTGGTTTGGGCGAGCACATCGTCCCAGGTGAGCGCGTAGTCAAAGCCGATGCGCTGCACCATCTGCTCGGCCCTGGTCAGGCGTGCCGACCGAATACGGGCCGTTTCCGCGACGATTCCGGCATCCGTTGGATCAAAGAGATAAGCCAGGAGGTGAACGCTGGCGTAGTCCACCCGGGTGCTGAACTCCATGCCGGGAATGAGCGTCAGCGCCTCGAGGCGAGCGACCCGGGCCGCTTCCTCCCACCCAGCGGTCGAGTCGTGGTCGGTGAGCGCGACGGTGCCGAGCCCGGCGGCCTTCGCCGCTCGCATGAGCTGGGCGGGCGTTTCGGTGCCGTCTGAGACGCTCGAGTGCGTGTGCAAATCGATGGGACCACGACGCTGACGGACGACTGACATAGCCCCATGCTAGTTGGCGGCTCCACACGGGCGAGGCGACGGGCACTCTTTCAGTCTGCTGACCTAGGCTTATCAACCTATGTTCTCGCGAATCGTACGTTCCCTGCTGGTGATCGGGGTCGCCGCTACCCTCACAGTTCTCGCGTGGCCTCAGGCCTTCGGGCTGCAGAACAGCTGGGTCGTGGCCCACGCCGTATCGCTGCGCGGGCTCGCCGTGGTCGGAGCCGGAGCGCTCGTGATCGTACTCCTCGTGCTGTCCAGCATCCGTCCCCTGCGCCGGCTGATGACGGCATTCGTCGTACTGACCGTGCTATTCGGCGCGTTCAACGCCTCAGTCGTGCTTGCCCGGGGTGTGGGAGCGGATGCCGCGGCGCGGGCCGAACCGACCGCCGAATCCGTGACGGTGCTCAGCTGGAACACCCTGGGCGATGCTCCGGGTACCGCCGCGATCGCCGCACTCGCCCTCGAAGAGGGCGCCGACGTGGTAACCCTGCCGGAAACGACCAAGGAGACGGGCATCGCGGTGGCCGAGGCGATGCGGGCCGGCGGGCGGCCCATGTGGGTGCACACCCTGGCCTTCGACCAGATATCGAAGGCGCGTTCCACCACCCTCTTGATCAGTCCGGACCTCGGCGATTACACGGTGTCCAACTCCGCCGGATCCGGCCCGCCCGGCAACACAAATGTGCTCCCGACTGTCGTGGCAAGCCCCAGCGACGGCGTCGGCCCCACCATCGTGGCCGTTCACGCCGTGTCCCCGATCCAGTTCGAGATGCCGAACTGGCGCTCCGACCTGGATTGGCTCGCCGACCAGTGCCGCGGCGACAACGTGATCATGGCCGGTGACTTCAACGCCACGACAGATCACATGAGCGGACGATCCTCGACCGGCGATGCCGTGCTCGGCGCGTGCCACGACGCGGCCCTGGCTGCGGGCTCCGGTGGGCTCGGCACTTGGCCGACGAAGCTCCCGGCCGTGCTGGGCAGCCCAATTGACCACATCATGACCACCCCGAACTGGACGGTCCAGAACATGAGAGTCATCGAATCCCTCGACGCCGCCGGCAGCGATCACCGCCCCATCGTCGCCACCATCACCGCCGCCCCCGAATAGCGACGACGTCGGGCCACGCCCTCAGGGGACAATGCGACAATGGTGCATGGCCGATTCCACCGCACCAGCGATCACCCCGCCCACCCGCTCCAACGAGAACCGGTCCACAACACCGGGCTCGAAGGGCTTCACCGACTTCATTTCCTCCGGCTGGGCTGAGCGAGTCGATGTTCTGCCGCCCGCGCGCGAGCAGGCCGCATTCGCCGCTGCCCGCCGCGAACGCCTCTCCGCGCAATACCCGGGCCAACGGCTGGTCATCCCGGCCGGGCGTCTGAAGCAGCGCTCGAACGACACCGACTATGCATTCCGCGCACACTCCGCCTTCGCGCATCTCACCGGTTGGGGCAGCGATTCAGAGCCCGGAGCCGTACTCGTGCTCGAACCCACAGCTTCCGGCCACGAGGCCACCGTCTATTTCCGCGAACGCGCGGGCAGAGACTCCGATGAGTTCTATGCCAACCCGGACATCGGGGAATTCTGGATCGGCCCCCGCCCGTCAATCGCGCAGGTCGCGAGCGACCTCGCCGTCTCCGTGCGGGGAATCGCTGACCTCGCTGAGGTGTTCGCCGCCGTCGACAGTGAAACCCTCGTCCTGCGCGAAGCAGACCCGACGATCACCCTCGAGATTGACGAGGGACGCCTGCGTTTCGCGGCCGAGAAGGTGCTCGGCACTGACGCGATCAACAGCCCCTTCAGCCTGGAGGTCAATGGTGAGCACGAGGTCGACGACGATCTCGCCCGGGCCGTCTCCGAGCTTCGCCTCGTCAAAGACGCCTGGGAGATCAACCAGATGCGCCTCGCCGTCGCGGCCACCGCGCGCGGCTTCGACGACGTGGTTCGTGACCTGAAGAATTCCAGTGCCCACGCCCGCGGCGAACGCCTCGTGGAGGGCGTCTTCAACACCCGCGCTCGCAGTGACGGGAACACCGTCGGCTACGACACCATAGCGGCGTCCGGGCCGCACGCGTGCATTCTGCACTGGACGCGCAATGACGGTCCCGTCACCCCCGGAGACATAATTCTTCTCGACGCCGGCGTGGAGCTTGACAGCTACTACACCGCCGACATCACGCGCACCCTGCCCGTGAACGGCACCTTCTCGGCAACGCAGCGCCTTGTCTATGAGGCCGTACGCGAGGCAGCGGATGCCGCCCTCGCCGTGGCCGTGCCCGGAGCGATCTTCCGGGACGTGCATGCCGCTGCGATGACCGTCATCGCCCGCCGCACCGCCGAGTGGGGCATGCTCCCGGTCACGGCCGAGGAGGCGTTGCTTCCCGAAAATGGGCATCACCGCCGCTACATGGTGCACGGCACGAGCCACCACCTCGGCCTCGACGTGCACGACTGCGCCAAGGCCCGCCGGGACCTGTACATGGACGGCGTTCTCGAGCCCGGAATGGTCTTCACAATCGAGCCCGGGCTGTACTTCCAGTCCGACGACCTCACGGTACCGGCGAAATTCCGAGGCATCGGCGTGCGCATTGAAGACGACATTCTGGTGACAGAGGCCGGCGCTGAGAACCTGTCCGCCCACATCCCCCGCTCCGCGGACGACGTCGAAACCTGGATCGCCGGACTGCGAGCCTGACCGGCGGTCCCCCGCGCCGCCGCCCTAAACCGGTGACAACGGCGACGCGCCGGGTGGATCGCCTCAGCCACCGCACACGGCGTGTCCTGAAAAAGTACAGTTTTACGGGGCGGACGGGCGGGCGCGTGCGGTGTCGCTAGAGCGAGGACGGACCGGACGGGGGCTCTGACGGATGCCGTGGGGCCGGGCCCGCGGCCGCGTCGCCCTGGCCGGCCAGCAGGTTGCGCGCCCGGTTCACAAGCGCAACCTCGACGATAACCTGGTAATTGCCTGCGATGACCTGCATCGTGGACGTGAAGTCCCGTCGGCTCCGCTTCACGGTGTAGCTCACAAGACCGAAGAGCATGCCGAAGCCGGAGCCGATCAGCAGCGCGGCGAACACGAACGGCAGGCTCGAGCCCGTGGGGTCGAAGACTAAAAATAAGATCCCGAAGAAGATTCCGAGCCAGGCTCCGGAAGCGGCCCCGGCGAGGGCCACACGACCGTAGGTGAGCTTGCCCGTGACCCGCTCAACGCTCTTGAGGTCATTGCCCACAATGGAAAGCTGCTTCACCGGAAAGTCGGCCTTGGCGAGAGTGTCGACCGCGGCCTGTGCCTCGGCGTACGTTTCGTAGGTGGCCAACACTTCTCCCCGTGGCAGGGACGGTGGAAGGGCACGACCACGGGCACCGAAGGGGCTCTGATTGCTCATGGCGCCATTCTTCCACGGACCGCGCGCGCATGTAGGGACACTTGACGCGCTTGTGGGAGTGTGTGAGAGTAGCTGTTATCGATTACAGCAATCGATTACAGCTAGGAGAGTTCGATGGCGAACATACAGGACGTGGCGCGCGCAGCAGGTGTTTCGACCGCATCTGTATCCCGTTTCCTCTCCGGAAAGACCGTGCGTTCAGGTGAGGCCATCGGCCGGGCCGTTCGCGAACTCGGCTACTCACCGAGCGTCGTCGCCCGTACGCTGAAATCCGGACGGCACGATTCGCTCGGCGTCATTGTTCCCGACATCACGAACCCGTTCTTTGCCGGCCTCGTCAAAGGAATAGACGACGTGGCCCGCCCGGCCGGCTTTCAACTCATCCTCGGCAACAGCGACGAGGATCCGGAGCAAGAAAATTCCCTTTTGGAATCTTTCGTGCCACGCACCGACGGCATCATCATCGCTCCCCTGGTCGAGGAAGATCGATCCGTCCTCGGTCTGGACGGGCAGTCCCTTCCCGTTGTGCTCGTCGACCGCCAGCTCAGCATCGAGACGGGATTCGACCGTGTCGTGGCCGACAATGTGGCGGGATCGCGCCTCGCAGTGGACCACCTGACGTCTCTCGGACACTCAGCCATCGCGTTCATCAGTGGGCCCCCGACGTCCTCGCCCGGACGGTCACGACGAGACGGATTTCTCCGGTCCATGTCTGCCCACGGCCTCGCCGTTCGCGACGATTATCTGAGACTCGGCGACTTTCGCGAGGAGAGTGGGTTCCACGGAATGCGGGCACTGTGGAGCCTCACCGACCGGCCGACGGCCGTTTTTGTGGCGAACAACCTGATGGCAATCGGCGCGCTCAAGGCGCTCAACGACCTCGGTGTGCGCGTGCCAGAGGATGTGTCCGTGATCAGCTTCGACGATTTGTCCTTCGCTTCTCTGCTCAATCCGCCCCTGACCGTAATCGGACGAGATGAGCGCGAGCAGGGCCGCATTGCCGCCCGGCTTCTGCTTCGGCGATTGACCGGCGACCCCGCGGCACCAGCCGAGAAGGTCACCGTGCCCGTCGAGCTTGTGATCCGGCGTTCAACCTCCTCCCCCCGATCCCCGAACCGGAAGTGACCACAATGAAACAGACAGAACCGGGTTCTGCTGCACCGGGCGTTATCGTCGTCGGCAGCATCACCGCCGACATCACGACCTTCTCGGAGCGACTCCCGGAACCGGGAGAAACCCTGCTCGGGACCGCCGTCACCCTCGCTCTGGGGGGCAAGGGGGCCAACCAGGCCGTTGCCGCGGCCTTGGCCGGGGCGAACTCCTTTCTGGTCGGCTGCGTCGGTACTGATCTTTTCAGTTCTCTCGTGCTGACCGGCCTCACCGGTTACGGCGTGGACATCACAGAGGTTCGCGACGTCAACGACTCCACCGGAGTCGCCCACATCCGCGTAGACGCGTCCGGCGAGAATGACATCGTCATTGTTCCGATGGCAAACTCTCACCTCGGGGCGGAACAGGTGGACGCGGCGTTCGTCTCGCTCGCGGGTCGGGCTTCCGTCCTCCTTACCCAGCTTGAGGTTCCGGCCAGCGTGACCATGCACGCGATTCGCGCCGGAAGTGCGGCGGGGCTCACCGTGCTTCTTGACCCGGCACCGGCGACCGCGCTCGACCCGGGCATCTGGCCGTTCGTTGACATCGTCACCCCGAACGAGACAGAGGCTAGGATTCTCACCGGAATCGCCGTGGTCGACGAGACGAGCGCGGAGGAAGCCGGACGTTGGTTCTGCGACAGAGGCGTTCGCTCCGCCCTCATCACGCTGGCCTCCGTGGGCGCCGTGCTCGTCACGACCGACGATGTCGTGCGCTTTCCCGCATTCCCCGTGACGGCCGTCGACACCACAGCGGCCGGGGATGCCTTCGCCGGCTATCTCGGTGCCGCCCTCGCCGACGGACTCTCCCTGGCCGACGCCATTCGGCGCGCGATGGCGGCCGGCGCCCTCACCGTGACCCGACGCGGAGCGTCGCCGAGCCTTCCATCGCGATCCGACGTCGAGGAGCTGCTCGCGGACCACTCGTCAGCGTCGTCGCTAACCCCGCTTCAGCACTCGCATAACTAGAAGGACCTACTCATGAGACGCAATGGCGCAACGCTCAATGGCCAACTTTCCCGAATTATCTCCGAAACCGGTCACACAGACCTCATCGTCGTATCGGACGCCGGACTCCCCATTCCGAAGAACGTCGAACGGGTAGACCTCGCTTATCGCCCCGGCGCGCCGGGCTTCCTCGATGTCCTCGATACCGTGCTGGGCGAATTGGTCGTCGAGCGAGTCACCTTGGCGAGCGAGATCGCCGAGACCAGCCCGGCTGTCCTTGCGGAGCTGCACGGCCGCTTCGATCCGCTCGGGATTCCGATCGAACTCATGCCGCACGTCGACTTCAAGCGGCTCTCCCTCGGCGCGCGAGCCGCTGTGCGATCGGGTGAATTCACGCCCTATGCCAACGTCATCCTGCACGCCGGCGTGGCGTACTAACGGCCCGCGCATGATTCTTCAACTCACCAACATTCACAAGAGCTTCGGAGACGTCGAAGTTCTCACCGGCGTCGACCTCACCGTGCGCGGCGGCGAGGTCGTTGCCCTCGTCGGGGAGAACGGTGCCGGCAAGTCCACGCTGACCCGCATCATCTCGGGAGCGCACTCCCCGGACCGTGGCACCATCAGCATCGACGGCGCACCCGTCGATCTGAAGGTTCCCCAGGACGCCATGAACCAAGGCATTCAGGTGATTTACCAAGAGTTCCTCCACAACATTTTTCCCCACCTGAGCGTGGCCGAAAACCTCTTCACCCTGGACGACACGTCCGAATTCGGCCGGTTCTTTGTCAATAAGCGACGCATGCTGGACCGCGCGCGAGAGCTGATGCAGCGCATTGGCCTGACCATAGACCCGACCGCACCGGCAGAATCGCTCTCCGTCGCCGAACTGCAGATGCTCGAGATCGCAAAGTCAATGGGTCATTCAAGCCGCATGCTCATCCTCGATGAGCCCACCGCCGCTCTGGACGAGAGGGAGTCCGAACGGCTCTTTGAGCAGATCGAGACGCTGCGCAGCGCGGGCCTGTGCATCATCTATATCTCCCACCGCCTCGAAGAGGTGTTCCGTATCTGTGACCGTGTCGTCGTCTTGCGCAACGGCGCGGTCACCCTGGAGGGCCCGACAGCGGCGCTGAGCGAACGCGACGTTGTCACGGCCATGGTGGGTAAGACCATCGACGACTTTTACCCCAAGGCGCGCCACGCCAGCGAGGAAGTTGTGCTTTCGGTAGTTGATGCCGCGAGCCCGGGCCACTTCGGCGGCGTCAGTCTGACTGTTCGTGCCGGCGAGGTTCTCGGTATTGGAGGCGTTCTCGGCTGCGGGAAGGGGAGTGTGCTACGTGCGCTCTTCGGACTCCTGCCGCTGTCGGAGGGCTCGGTGACGATAGGCGCTCGGAAGGTCGTGCTGTCAACTCCGCGGCGGGCGATTGCGGAAGGAGTCGCCTACGTCACTCCCGACCGGCAGGGTGAGGGACTCTGCATGCAGCAGTCGGTCACGGCCAACATCGCCCTCGCCGCACTGGATCGGTTCTCTCCGACCGGCTTTGTCGACGGTCGAAGCGAACGGGCCGGCACTGCCGGTCTCATCGACAACCTGCAGATTCGCACTGCCTCTGCAGAAGCCGAAGTGGGCAAGCTGTCGGGAGGAAACCAGCAAAAGGTGCTCTTTGGCCGCTGGATCCTCACGAGTCCACGAGTCCTCCTCATGGAGGAACCCACCCGAGGCGTCGACGTGGGCGCTAAGGCGGAAATCTACCGCATCATCAACGAGCAGGCCGCGGCGGGTGTGGCCATCATTCTCGTGTCTTCGGATCTTCCCGAGCTCGTCGCGATGTCGGACCGCGTCGCCGTTATGCGCCAGGGCCGAATCGCCACGGAACTGTCGGGCGCGGATCTGACCCAGCAAAAAGTACTTGAATTCGCATTGGAGAGTGCCGCGTGAACCCCCAGACCCTCCTGTCCACCATTGGCCGGCTGAGCCGGGAGCTCCGGGCGGTGTGGATGCTGCTCTTCGTCTCCCTGCTCCTCTTCATCGCTACCCCGCTCTTTCTCACCGGCCCCAACCTGCTCAACGTGCTCCTCGCGGCGTCCGTCACCGTGCTGTTGGCGGCCGGCCAGACCTATGTGATTATCGTGGGGGAAATCGATCTCTCGGTAGGGGCGACACTCGGACTTTCCGCCGCTGTCACCGCCCTCACTCTGCAGACCCAACCGTTCCTGGTGGGGCTGATCGTGGGACTCGGAGTGGGCGCGGCGGCTGGTGCCCTCAACGGCCTGCTGGTGACGAAGTTGCGAATGCCCTCATTCATCGCGACGCTCGGGTCGATGTCGGTACTGGCCGGGCTCACGCTGTACATCACCAGGGGCAACCCTGTCGCCATTCGAAATGGTACTTTCCTCGATCTCGGACAGGCCAAACCCTTCGGAGTGCCGATGCCTGTGTGGATCATTCTCGCCGTGATCGTTGTTTTCAGCGTGATCCTGGCCCGCACCCGGTTCGGCCGACACGTCTACGCGACCGGCGACAACGCCGAGGCCGCCCGCCTCTCCGGCATCAACGTTCACCGTGTGAAGATTCTCGCCTTCGTGATCAGCGGAGCGCTGTCCTCTGTGGCGGGGTTCATCCTCGCCGCTCGATTGGGCGCGGCCCAGCCGACCGCAGGGTCGGGGCTGGAACTGGCCGCGATCGCGGCCGTCATTATTGGCGGCACAAGTCTGGCCGGCGGCCGCGGAGCCCTCATCGGCACCTTCATCGGTGCGATCCTGCTGGGTGTCATCGACAATGGCCTCAATCTGCTGAACATCTCACCCTTCCTTCAGGGTGTCGTCAAGGGTCTCGTCATCCTGTTTGCCGTGTTCCTTGACCGAAATTCCGAGCTGATCCGCGGCCTCTGGCGACTGATGTCGTCACTTCGCCGGCCGAAGGGCCCGCTACCCGGGTCGTCGGACTTGACAATGCCCTCCGAGGCCAAATGCTCCTCGTCCGCGTAATACGGTCCCGAAATTTCCCCCCCCTCCCCACAGCACAACCGACAACGGAGTCATCATGAATTGGAAGAAACAGTCTCTCGCCGTCATCGCCGCCGGGGCCATCGCCCTGAGCCTGACAGCCTGCAACCGGGGCGACGGTACCGCAAGCGCGGACGGCGCGACGGCGCAGTCCGCCGCCCTCGTCATCAGCACCCTGAACAACCCCTTCTTCGTCTCCGTGGCTGCCGGCGCGAAGGCGCAGGCAGCCGAACTCGGCATGACCCTCGACATCCAGAACGCCAACAACGTTGACCAGACTGCACTGGACATGACGACCACCGCTCTGACCAAGCAGCCCGACGTGCTGATCATCGACCCGATCGGAAGCGAATCCGGCGCCAGCATGACGCGGCAGGCGAACCAGTCGGGCGCGCCGGTCGTCGCCTTCGACCGCCAACCGGCCTCGGGTGATCTCGCCAGCTTCATCGGCTACGACGCTATCGCCGCCGGTAGGGCCGGGGCGAAGTCGCTCGGCGAAGCCCTCGGCGGAACCGGCACTGTCGTGGAAATCCAGGGGATCCTGGGTACAAATGTGGCCCAGGACCGCAGCCAAGGGTTCACGGAGGGAATCGCCGAGTTCCCCGGCATCACGGTTGTCGCCGTGCAGTCTGCTGACTTCGACCGGGGCAAGGCTCTCGACGTTATGACGGATATCCTTCAGGCGAACCCCGGTATCGCCGGCGTCTATGCCGCGAATGACGAGATGGCTCTCGGAGTCGTGGCGGCGCTCGACGCCCAAGGGCTCGCGGGCACGGTCAAGGTCGTAGGCAACGACGGTATCGCCGACGCGCTCACCGCGATCGCGGCCGGAACGATGTATTCGACGAACGCCGAGTCGCCTTTCGCGCTCGGAAAGTCGGTCGTCTCGATTGCGAGCAAGGTCGCGAGCGGCGAGACCGTGGAGGAGAAAACGGTGCTCACCGGCCGCCTCGTCACGGAGGCCGGGATCGCGGACTTCTGCTCCTATCTGAGCGATGAGGGCGATACTGATACCTGCGCCACACTCAAGTAGGCGTATCGGGGGTTCGGGGCCGGTGATCAGGCGCACAGAGGCTACATTTGTAGTGTGAATGCCACGAGAGTTTTTGTTGCCCGTTTGGCCGGGTGCACCGTCTTCGACCCCGCGGGCGACCGCGTGGGCAAGGTGCGCGATGTTCTGGTGGTGTACCGAAAGAGTCATCCGCCGCGCGTCGTGGGGCTGATCGTCGAGATTCCGGGAAAACGCCGGGTGTTCGTGTCGATCGGCCGGGTGTCGAGCATCGGCTCGGGCCAGATCATCACCACGGGCCTCATCAACGTTCGCCGCTTCGAGCAGCGCGGCGGTGAGGTACGTGTGATCGCCGAGTTGCTCGGCCGCAAGGTGACCTTCAACGACGGCACCGGCGACGCAACCATCGAGGACGTGGCGATCAAGGAGACCACCGAATCCGAGTGGGAGATCAGTCAGCTCTTCGTGCGGCGACCCAAGACGAGCGCGTCGCCGTTCGCCAAGGGAGTCACGACCTTCGCGACCTGGCCGGAAATCCACGAGAAGACCACCGCGGGCGAGGCACAATCCGCTGAGCAACTGATCGCAACGTACTCCGAGCTGAAACCCGCCGACCTCGCGAATACTCTGCTCGATCTGCCCCGCGAGCGGATGTTCGAAGTGGCCAGCGAGCTGCCCGACAACCGACTCGCGGACGCTCTCGAGGAAATGCCGGAGAGCGACCAGGTGGGAATCCTGACAAGCCTCGGCGACGCCCGCGCTGCCGACGTGCTCGACCAGATGCAACCCGACGATGCCGCCGACCTCATCGCCCAACTCCCCGAGGAACGCGGCGAACAGCTCCTCGACCTGATGGAGCCCGAAGAGGCGGAAGACGTTCGCTTTCTGCTGAGCTACGCGCCCGACACGGCCGGCGGGCTCATGACGACCGAGCCGGTGATCGTGTCGGCCGACGCCACCGTGGCGGAGGGGCTCGCCCGCATCCGTCGTCACGATCTGGCCCCCGCACTCGGCGCCGCGATTTGCGTGACCCTGCCGCCGTACGAGGCGCCGACAGGTCGGTTCCTCGGCATGGTGCATTTTCAGCGGATGCTGCGCTACCCGCCGCACGAACGCCTCGGCACGCTGCTCGACCAGGGTCTCGACCCCGTCACGGCGAACACCTCGGCGGCGGAGGTGTCCCGTATCCTCGCGAGCTATGACCTCGTCTCGGTACCCGTGGTCGACGACAACCACCGCCTCGTCGGCGTCGTCACGATCGATGACGTGCTCGACTATCTGCTGCCCGACGATTGGCGCAGCCAGGACAGCGACGACGACATCGGCCGCAGGGCCGCCGCCCGGAACGACTTGAAGACGGGGAGTATTCCGCTGCCCGGGACACGGAGGGCTGCTCATGGCGCGAGCTAACCGGTCTGACCTGCGCCTCGACGCGCCCAAAGGCCTGCGCACCAAGACCCTGGGCGGACGCCGCAATGCCCAGAGCAGCGACCGCTTCGGGCGGTTCACAGAGGCGATCGCCCGCGGGATGGGCACGCCCTGGTTTCTGCTCGGCCTCACGTTTTTCGCGGTGGCCTGGATCGCCTGGAACACACTGGCGCCCGAAAGCTGGCGCTTCGACTCCATCTCACTCGGATTCATCGCCCTCACCCTGGTGTTGTCGATGCAGGCCTCGTACGCCGCCCCGATGATTCTGCTGGCGCAGAACCGTCAGGACGACCGGGATCGTGTGCAGTTCGAGCAGGACCGACAGCGCGCCGAACGCACGCTCGCTGACACTGAATACTTGGCTCGGGAGGTCGTGGCCCTGCGCATCGCCATTAAGGATCTGGTCTCCAAGGACTTCATCAAGAGCGAGCTGCGCACGCTGCTCGAAACCCTTGACCAGCGCCAGAGCGGGCAGGACGAGGACGACGACGAGCCGGCTCGCACGTCTCGGGGACACCGCGCCGTTGACTGAGCCGCTCACCGATTCATCAGCTGCCACAACGGGCACCGAGGCGCTCGTTCTCCGGGCGCTCGCGGGCGTGACCGACCCTGAGATCCGCAAACCCATCACTGACCTCGACATGGTGGCCGGCGTCAGCGTGGCCGAGGACGGCCACGTGAGCGTCGGCATCCGTCTCACCATTGCCGGCTGCCCAGCTGCCCAGCGCATCGAGAGCGATGTGCTCGCTGCGGCGGAGTCGGTGGTCGGCGCGGGCCGGGCCAGCGTCGACGTGGCGATCATGACCCGCGAACAGCGGGACGCCCTCACTGAAAAACTGCGAGGTGGAAAGGCTGCGCGCGTGATCCAGTTCGGCCCGGACTCGCTCACCCGCGTGTACGCGATCACCAGCGGCAAGGGAGGGGTGGGCAAGTCCACGATCACCGCCAATCTGGCCGTTGCCCTCGCCCGGCAGGGCCTGCGCGTGGGCATCGTCGACGCCGATGTGCACGGCTTCTCGATTCCGGGTCTGTTGGGTCTCGTGCAGAACGGCCTCGCGGTGAAGCCCACCCAGGTGGGCGACATGATCCTGCCGCCGATCAGCCACGACGTGAAGGTCATCTCGATCGGCATGTTCGTCGACGATGCCTCCGTTGCCGTGGCCTGGCGCGGACCGATGCTGCACCGCACCATCTCGCAGTTCCTCACCGACGTGTATTTCGGGGACCTTGACATCCTGCTGCTCGACCTGCCGCCGGGCACCGGCGACGTGGCGATCACAGTGGGCCAGTTGCTGCCGCACGCCGAGGTCATCGTGGTGACCACGCCCCAGCCTGCCGCGGCCGACGTGGCCGAGCGCAGCGGCGTCGTGGCACGTCAGACCGGCCAGAAAGTCTACGGGGTGATCGAGAACATGAGCGGCCTCACGCAGGCCGACGGAAGCGTGTTGGAGCTCTTCGGTTCTGGGGGCGGGGCAGAGGTCGCCCGGCGGCTGTCGATCGGTCAGGACTCCCCCGTGCCGGTGCTGGCCCAGGTTCCGCTGAGCGTCGCGCTGCGCGGCGGCGGCGACGACGGCATGCCCGTTGTTCTCGCGGACCCCGCCGACGCCGCGGCCGTGGCCATCACGGCTGTCGCCACCAGGCTGGCCACGCGCGCCCGCGGCCTCTCGGGCCGCAGCCTCGGCATCACCCCGCTGTAACGTCCGCCGCCCGGCCTACGGTGGCCAAATCAGGAAACCGACGCCTCGGGCCGGCCCGCGTGCCCGCAGACGCCGGCCGTCGTCGATTCCGCGACCGGGATTTCCTGAATTCGCCACGGACAGGGCCCGAGGCGGCGACTTAGACTGGCGATATGTCGCATTCTTTGCTCGATCCCCGGGCCATTTCCGCCCTCGATAGCGGCATCACCGCCTCGTCTACCGAGACCGTGCCCGTTCTGGCGTCGTTCACGGGCGAGGTGCTGCACGCCTTGCCAATGAGCCTGCCACGGGATGTGACGGATGCCTATGCTCGCGCTCGCCGCGCCCAAGTCGCCTGGGCCAGGGCCGGGTTCGCACACCGCCGCCGCGTGCTGCTCAGAGCCCACGACCTGCTGCTCGAGCGCCGCGAACTGCTGCTCGATGCCCTGCAGACCGAGACGGGTAAGACCCGTGGCCAGGCGTTCGAGGAAGTGTTCCAGGCCGCGAGCGTCACCCGCTACAACGCCGTCACCGCCCGGCGGGTGTTGAGCGGAGATCGCCGGCGAGCCGGGATTCCCCTCGTGGTGACCACACGCGTGCGCTACCGCCCCAAGGGCGTCGCCGGCGTGATCACCCCGTGGAACTACCCGCTGAGTCTCGCCGCCATGGATGTCGTGCCGGCACTGGCCGCAGGCTGTGGCGTCGTGCAGAAGGCCGACAATCAGGGCGCCCTCAGTATCCTGGCCCTGCGCGGGGCGTTCATCGAGGCAGGCGTGCCGGCCGCTCTCTGGGCCGTCGTCACGGGCGATGGGCCACAGATCGGCGGCGCTGTCACGAATGGTGCGGACTACGTGTGCTTCACGGGTTCGACGGCCACCGGCATCCGCGTGGCACAGCAGGCCGCCGAGAACCTCACCGGAGCGTCGCTCGAGCTCGGCGGCAAGAACGCGCTGATCGTGCTCGATGACGTCGACGCCCGTCGGGCTGCGGCCGACGCAGCCTACGCGTGCTTCTCGTCCCTCGGCCAGCTGTGCGTGTCGACCGAGCGCATTTACGTGGAACGCGCCGTGGCCGGGCCGTTCCTGCGTGAATTCGTGGCCGCCACCGTCCGGCTCACCCTCGGCGCTACCTTCGACTACTCGACTGATGTCGGTTCCCTCAGCACGCAGGCCCAGCTGGACCGGGTGGAGGAGCATGTGGCCGACGCCGTGGCGCACGGGGCCACAGTCCTTGCCGGCGGCAGGGCGCGCCCCGACCTCGGTCCCTATTTCTACGAACCCACGGTGCTCACCGGGGTCACTCCCGCGATGGCGTGCTTCGCCGGCGAGACGTTCGGCCCTGTCGTGCGGGTGTCGATCGTGGAGTCGGAGCGCGAGGCGATCGCAGCGGCCAACGACTCGGAATTCGGCCTGAACGCATCCGTATTCTCGGGTTCTGCGCGCCGCGGCCTGCGGGTCGCGGCGCGGCTCGAGGCTGGGAGCGTGAACGTGAACGAGGGGTACCGGGGGTCGTTCTCCTCGGTGGATGCGCCGATGGGCGGCGTGAAGCGCTCCGGGCTCGGCCGGCGTAACGGCCCTGAAGGCCTGCTGCGCTTCGTGAACCCCGTCACCATCAGCCGGGCGACGGGCGTGCTGCAGCTACCCCGGACCAGCCACGAGTTCGAGGCCCTCGCCGGCCCGCTGGTGCTCCTGACACGGGTGCTAAAGGGCCTGCGACGGCGATGACCCGTGGTCGGTCGACGGCGACGGCTCTCCCTTGGCTTTGGTTTTGGCTGTGATCAGGGTGGCCGCGTAGTCGGGAACCGCGTTCATCTCCTCCCGGGGCGGCCGCTCGTAGTCGGACGCCTTGGGCCGCCGAGGAATGTGCACCTTGGGCGGCTCGGTGCGCTCGTAAGGCACAAGCGAGAGGAGGTGGCTGATCACGTTGAGGCGTGAGGCCCGCTTGTCCTCGCTCTCCACGACCCACCAGGGTGCCTCGGGGATGTCGGTGTGCACGAACATGTCGTCCTTGGCACGGGAGTACTCCACCCACTTGGTGATCGACAGAACATCGGTTTCCGACAGCTTCCACCGACGCATCGGGTCCTTCTGTCGTGAACGGAACCGCCGTTCCTGCTCCCGGTCGGAGACCGAGAACCAGTACTTGACCACGAGGATGCCCTCTTCGACGAGCATGCGCTCGAAAATGGGTGCCTGGTGCAAGAACCGGTGGTACTGGTCGCTGGTGCAGTAGCCCATGACGCGTTCAACGCCCGCCCGGTTGTACCAGGAGCGGTCCATGAGCACGATTTCCCCGGCGGCCGGAAGATGCTCGATATACCGCTGAAAGTACCACTGCGTGCGTTCCCGATCGGTCGGCATCGGCAGCGCCACGATGCGAGCGATACGGGGATTGAGATATTCAGTGACCCTCTTGATCGCGGATCCCTTGCCGGCGGCGTCACGGCCCTCGAAGATCACCACGATGCGCGCGCCGGACACCTTGACCCACTGCTGCATCGTGACGAGTTCGGCCTGCAATCGGCTGAGCTCATGTTCGTAGGCGGCCTTGGGAACTCGAACCGCCTTCGGTGCCTTGGTCGTCATTGACGCTGCCCTTCACTCGATGCCACGCCTGGTGAGATCCTTCGGTTCGTACGTGGGCAGCCAGGCCAACAGGTCGGGCAGCCACCATTGAACGGTACCGCTCACGAAGAGGGACGTCACGACCGCCACGGTCGACAGACTGAAGGAATCGGCCCACCCCTCCCGCGAGAGCAGCCCGGCGCACACCAGGCCGGCCGCCCAGCCCGCAAGAAGCCCCTGCGCGAGCCACGACAGCACCGCCACCAGTGTCGTCGGCACGAGACGCGGCTGGGCGGGGTGCCAACCGGCTTGCCATCCCCAGTTCGTGATCAGGGAGATCAAGCCGGCGGTCGCCGCGAGAAGCACCACCGTTTCTGAACCCGAGACGACCGCGGTGATCCCCCCGCCTAATGCGCGCGAGCACAGCGGCACGATCAGTAGCAGCACCACAGCGAAGGCGCTGACCACGGCGTCCCGGCCTCGATACCCGGAGTTCGCGGGCACGGTTCGAATCCGGTATGCCGCCAAGAGGAACGCCCCCGCGCCCGACAGCACGAGCATCGTAGCCGCGGCCATTCCCCCAGCATCAGAGACACCGACGGCGACCGTCACGAAGACCGTACCGCCGGCCATCAACACGCACCACCACATGACCGCCCGGCGGTATTGCGTCCGAACCTCGGTTTGCCGGACCCCCTCGCCGCCATCCAGCTCGGCGACAATGTCGCCGATTGCACGCCACTGCCTCGATGCATGCACGAAACGGAGTAGTGCCAGGAGAACACAGGCCGTCGTCAGAAGGATCAGGAGCGTCCACCAGCCGGGAGCATCTCGGCCTTCGGCGGCCGACGAGAGTGTGAGACCTCCGCCGAGCACGGCTGCCACCAGCAGCGCCCGCGGCGGGTCGAGCACCAGGGGTACAAGCACCGCGATCGGACGTGCCACAACGAGAATCAGGTGCATCCACCACGGGGTGCCCCATCGTCCCAGGGAACGAAACGCGACCCGGAGTGCCTGCGAGCCAACTGCCGCACGATAGCCGGGCTCGAGGTTTCGCAGGGAGTCCGCCCCTCTGCGCAGGGCCGCCCGAACCTCGTCCGGTGCGATGTTGGGAGCCACCCTGGGTTCCCCGTCGGCGTCGGTGCGGGCGGCTGTCGGCGCTGTATTCCGCCCGAGCGGCGCCCACTCTGCTTTCTGCGCCGCGGCCTGCAGAAGGATCTGGTCCTGCACGAGCAGCACAGGATCGCTGCCTGGATCCTTCGCCCGCGTGAGTGGCGCGTCGACCGGCAGGGACCCGAGGAAACGCACGACTCCGGCGCCGGCGTCGAGGCGTCCCCACCACCAGTCGTTGAGACGCCACTCGGCGCTCAGGAAGCCCGAGAGGTTGAGATAGCGCGCGCCGTTGAGTTTAGAGGCTGCCCTCAGCTCGGTCTGGCTGAGCAGCGCATCGATAACCGGTGCCTGGAGCTGGCTCTGTGGAAGTGACAGTGCGGAGCGGAGGCCCCGTCGCAGTTGGCCCCGCATGAGGCTGGCGAATTCTCCGTAGTGGGCGGGAACTTCGTCAGCCGACACCTCCCAGAAGTCCAGGGTGAGTAGGGACTCGCGTACACCCCTGGCCGCCGTGAACGCTGAGGTGTCGAGGGAATCGAGCCCGGGGCGTGCGGAAATTCCACGCCAGGGCGACTGCTCCCATTCGCTGCTCGCCGGAATCAGGGTGTTCACTGCCGGCACATGCCGGAGCAGCGTGACAACAGCATCGAGTGTCGTCCAGTGCGGCAGCGGCGATTCGGGCCGTAGCCAGCGAGTGCTGACTGCGCGCGCGAGGACGTCGGCCGGCGTCCCGATCGGAAGGGCGTTGGCGACGGCCACCACACCGGCCAGAATCTCGTCTCTGAGACGGTCGGCGGCCCCGAGCACCGCGTAGACGGCGAGACGCACGTCTCCGAGCGTCGCGTACGGCTCGCAGTCCAGGTCTATGTCCGTGCTGCCGGTCTGCTCGAACTGGGAACGCTCCAAGGTTTGGATCCACGACAGTATGTTGAGCGAGGCAGCGCACAGGGCCTCCGGCCCGGCACAGACTTCGCTTCGCCTCAGCTCGGACTCGGTCGCGTTCTCCGCACTGGCTCCGTAGAGATCATGAAGCTCGCTCTCGAGCGACGTCAGCCGACGGCGTTCGAGCGCCGTGACCACAGATCGGGTGGGCAGGTCGGTGCCCAGCTGCCACACCGCCGGGTCCAGCAGAACACGCGTGAGCAGGTCGAGGTCGGTCGAGGACCGGAAGCGCACGTAGGCACGGAGCGCATCGACGACAGCGACTTCGGAGAGGTCGTCTACCAGCACTGACAGGCCCTGGTCCCGCCCCTGGGCGAGGAGGAGTTCCCGCCGAAAGTCGTCGACGTTTTGCCCCTCCTCGTCGCCCGATTCCCGGCCAAAACTGATGGCAAGGGCCCCGACGGCGACGCCGAGAACGAGCGACAGCCTGTCGCTTCGGGGCGTCAGGGGCGGGTCCGTCGCGAGATCGCGCGGCGGGTAGTCTCCGCTGTAGGGCTCAGGCACGTGCGGGCGCACGGATGCGGGCCCTTCGGGATTGAGGTACATCAACGCGCGCCGGGAGTGCACGTCGGAGGGCATTGCGCGTATGGCGCGAAACGCCCGGTCGATGGGGATGTTGTCGGTCAGGCCGCCGTCGATCACCCGGTACGGAACGTCGTCGGCCGTTCTGTGCGCATGAAAGGCAAAGGTCATATCGATGCGGTCGTCCGCGGGCGCGGTTGCATCGGACGCGACAGACGAGATGAGCGCCGGCTCAAAGCCGCCGGGAACTGACGACGTCGACCGGGCCGCATAGGCCAGACGGGCAAGGCTCTCGACTCGCCCGAGTGATCGCGCCGCCGGAATTCCCCTCCGGTATTCCCGGGCCTGGGCCGCCTGCTCGGCCGTCGGATCCTGCTCGGGATCACACGGATGGGCCGCGCCGACGAAATGGAAGTGCCCCCGACCTTCCCGCGTTCCCCGATCGGGGCCGTCTTCCCTGTCGAGAATCGTGGCGGACAGGTCAACAACGATCCGATCCGCGCGGTGCAGTTCGTTTCCCGCCGCGAACCCGAGATCGTAGTACGCCGCGATGGCGGTGTTGACGGCTGGCGCGAAGTACTCATCGCCCCGCAGCGGAGCGTTGACGGGGCTGAGTCCGGGCTTCTGCAGAAACCGCCAAATCGCTCCCGCGTTAGCCCAGGTGTGCAGCATCTCATCGGGAGCCGCCCCGGTTCGCTGGGCCGCCGCATAGATGACGGAGTTCAGGCCCCCGGCGCTCGCACCGGCCAGCACGTCGAATTCGACCCGGTCGAAGCCGCGATCGGCCAGCATCCGGGCGTATACGCTCGCACGCGAGACGACGTTCTCGTTGAGCACGTGGTCGGGAGTGGCGGAATGCGGGTCGGCGACGAGCATGTACGCGGCAACCCCCTCTACGTCGGCCACCAAGCGCAGCCTGCGCAAAATATCCAGCTCGGCCACCGTACCGCCGATCCACACCGCAAGGCTGACTCCACCCTTCATCGCGAGAGCGAGCCGCAGGGTTCGGCCGAAGGGACGGGGCCGGGCGTCATCGAAGAAAAGAGGAACGAGGTCGGGAGCAGGCTCGTCCTGGTGCAGCCGCAGCCGCACGGCGAATCCTGCCGGTTCGGTCATCTGCAGCCCGATTCTCTGGAGCGCTCACGTCACGTGACTGGCAGCCTACCGCCCGCGCCGCGCCAGCCGCCGATTTAGCCCCGGAACGGAACCACCTCGGTGATCTCGACGTGCACCGTCGCTCCAGTGGGTGCCAGGTAGGAGGCGGTGTCGCCCGTGTGCTTGCCGATGATCGCCACGCCCAGGGGTGAGGTCGGGGAGTACACATCGAGGCCGGTCTCCCCGTCCGCGTTCATCAGCTCGCGTGATCCGAGCAGGAATGTCTCGGGATCGCCGCCGACAAATCGAACGGTGATCTGCATGCCCGGCTCCACGAGCCCGTCGTCGGGCTTCTCCCCCAGTTCGGCGTGCTTCAGCAAGCGCTCCAGCTCGCGGATACGCAGATCGCTGCCCTGACCCTTCTCGGATTCCGGGCTCACCGCCAATGCGAGTTCCGCCAGTTCCGCGCGCAGCCGCTCGAGGGCCTTCGGCGTGACCCAGAACGTTTCTTCGGCAGCACCAGACATGACAAATCCCTCCACAAACCCAAAAAAATCCTCCAGACATGGGTGTCTGGCGGATTGATCAATGTCCCATCAAAAGCCCGCCGGGTCAAATCCTTCGAGATGACCACACCGAGACGCTGCCGGTCGGGCGTGAGGGACACGACGGGCACGATCGCAGCAACGTACGAGGATCGGCCTGCGAGGTCTCGATCGCTCCTTCGTCGCGCCTCGACCAGCGAATTAACTGATCAGCGGGGCGGGGGTCGGGCTAGGTCGCCTCGGCGTCGTAGGGAGCTGGCGCGACTGCGGCGGGGGTCAGCGGGGTCAGCGCGGCTCCGCCGGCGGCCGCACCGAGCAGCGAAGCTGCCGCGGGGCTCGCCCGGCCGATGGTGGCCGATTGTGCCTTGAGGGGTTCTTCCTCGGTGAGGGCTTCCCGAATGATACGGCGCGGGTCGTACTGGCGCGGATCCAGTTTCTTCCAGTCCAGCTCGTCGAACTCAGGGCCCATCTCGTCACGGATGCGGTCTTTGGCACCGTTGGCCATGTCCCGCAACTGCCTGACAAGACGTCCCAACTGGGCGGCGTAGTGCGGTAACTTCTCTGGTCCGAGCAGGAAGACGGCGATGATCCCGATGATGAGGATCTTCTCAAACGTCAAACCGAACATATACCCAGAATATCGCTCGGCGAGGCATCCACCGACCACAGCCACCTCGGCCATAGTCTTGACCTATTCATCAACTGGAGTGAACCGTGTCTGACATTGTATTGAACTGGAAATTCTCCGACGATTCTGTCGTGGAGTCCGAAGCCGTCGCCAAGGCCCGGCAGCAGTCCCTCGAGCTCGGCATCGACGCCATCGCGCCAGCAGTGGGGGCCCAGGCCGCTGTCATCGCGGCCGCGACCGGCGCGCGCAGCATCCTGGAGGTCGGCACGGGCGCCGGAGTCTCCGGCCTGTGGCTGCTTCGCGGCGCACCCGGTGCCATGCTCACCTCGATCGACACCGAGGTCGACCACCTGCAGCATGCGAAGGCGAATTTTCTGGAGGCGAAGGTCCCCGCGAACCGAGTTCGCCTCATCACGGGCAAGGCAGCGGATGTGCTGCCGCGAATGAACGAGAACTCCTACGACATCGTCTTCATCGACGCCGACCCGCAGTCGGTCATCGAGTATGTCGAGCACGGTTTGCGGCTTGCCCGTCCGGGTGGAACCGTTCTCGTGGCGCACGCCCTGTGGCGCGGCCGCGTGGCCGACCCCGCCAAGCGCGACGACGTCGCCACGGGCTTCCGCACCCTGCTCACCGAGATCGGGTCGTCTAACGCCGTAATCAGCGCCCTCTCCCCAGTGGGCGACGGGCTGCTGCAGATCACCAAACTGCGCGCGTAGCGGCATCCGCTCCGCGACAGCGGGTACAAAAACGGCTGCACGCCCCTGTCGCAACAGGGAACGTGCAGCCATTCAGGCAAGTGAGGCTACTTGACTGCGTTCACAACTCCGGCGAGCGCGTCGTGAAGTTCTTTGGCCTCGGCGTCGTTCACGGAGACGACGAGTCGCCCTCCACCTTCGAGCGGTACACGCACGATGATCAGGCGCCCCTCTTTTACAGCCTCCATTGGCCCGTCTCCGGTCCGTGGCTTCATGGCCGCCATGAACTCCCCTTCCATTCGTCTTTGTATATCCATTATCGACCATGGAGGCCCGAGACGTAAATTACGGCACGCTCGATGACGAGTTAAGGCGGCGTCCAGTCCTGGCCGTCGACGCCCCAGCAGATCAGGAGCCAGCCCCACTGGCCGGCGATGCACAGCAGCACGACGCCGATCCGGTAAAGGGGATGCCGCGGCACGGCCACCGCGCCGAGCAGCGGAAACAGCGGCATCAGCAGCCGAAACGTGCTCGACTGTGGAAAGAAGACGGCCAGCAGGTAGAGCGCGTAGCTCGCCGCCCAGAACCGAAGATCTCCACCGAGGCGGCGCACCGCTGGGGTGAACAAGAACAGTGCGAAGGCGATGATCAACGCCACCACGACGACGGGGCCGCCGGTCGCGCCGAGCCACCACGTGCCGCTCTGGAACCAGGCCACGAAGGGAACAAGCTCCTGATAGCCGACGTACGGGGCGCGCCAGGACAACTCCGTGTCGGTGTACGCCGTGATGCTGCCCGTGGCAATCCACGCCGCGATCGGCCAGGCAAGACCCATCACGCCGCTATACACGGCGACAGAGGCCGCGAGAACGCGCTCGCGCATCGGGAACGGATCCTTCGCGCGCGTCACGAACCTGTAGATCACGTGCAGCGACATGGCCAGCGCGAAGGCGAGCCCGCTCGGCCGGGTGAGCGCCATCACTGCGATCACCGGAAACAGCAGCGCGTACCGACGCTCGAGCAGCAGGTACAGCGCGAGCGTCAGGAAGAACAGGTACATCGACTCGGCGTAACCGAACTGCAGCAGGGGCGACAGCGGCGCCACGCAGAACAGCACGACCGAAAACAGCGCTGTGGACGAGTCGAGAACCCGGTTCATCAACCTGTAAAACATCAGCGCCGTCGCGAGGCTGAACGCCACCGAGACGAAAACGGCAACCGGCGCCCACTCCTGACCGCTCACAACCATCAGCAGGCGCGCCACCACCGGGTAGCCGGGCATGAACGCCCACGCGTTCTCGCCGATCTGCCCGGCATCGGTGAGCGGCAGCACGGAGGGGTAGCCGTACAGGGCCACAATGTTGTACCAGCGGCCGTCCCACATGTTCGCAAAGTCAACGTAGCTCGGGCTGGCGCCGGTCCACGCATTCGGGCCCTGCACGCGCGCGAGCACGAGCACGAGGGTGGTCGTGACCACTCGGGAGAGCGCCCAGATCAGGAGCACGCGAGCCCACCACGGCGTGAGCCGGTAGCGCGCCAGAGCGCGCGGCGGCATCCGCTCTACTAGCCGCGCCGACGGGGCACGCTTCACCGAACGGATGCCGCGAGCCACGCCCGCAGGCCGGCCTCGCAGGCGGTGATCTGCTCCACGGCCACGCGCTCGTCGTCGGCGTGTGCCTTGAGCGGGTCGCCCGGACCGTAGTTCACAGCCGGCACACCGAGCGCCGAAAAGCGGGCGACATCGGTCCAGCCGTACTTGGGCATGGCTTCGCCGCCGACGGCGTCGAGAAACTGCCGGGCCAGCGGCGCATCGAGTCCCGGTCGAGCCCCCTCTGCCTTGTCGACGACCAGAACGTCGTAGCCGGCGAAGAGCTCGCGCAGGTGGGCCTCGGCCTCGTCGGCGGTGCGGCTCGGGGCGAACCGGTAGTTCACGTGCACCATGCACTCGTCGGGAATGACGTTACCGGCGACTCCGCCGCTGATGCCGACGGCGTTGAGGCCCTCTCGGTAGACGAGCCCCTCGACCTCAACCTCACGCGGCTGGTAGGCGGCGAGCAGGTCGAGGATGGGTCCGGCCTTGTGGATGGCATTCTCGCCCACCCAGGCGCGCGCGGAGTGGGCGCGCAGCCCGAAGGTGCGCACTTCCACGCGTAGATTGCCGTTGCAGCCGCCCTCAACTCGACTGTTGGTCGGTTCGCCGAGAATCGCGAAGTCGCCCTCGAACAGGTCGGGCCGATTGCGGGCCAGCCGGCCGAGGCCGTTGAGGTCGTCGGAGACCTCCTCGTGGTCGTACCACATCCAGGTGAGGTCGACTCCTGGCTCGGTGAGTTCGGCGGCGAGCTTGAGCTGCACAGCCACGCCGGCCTTCATGTCCACGGTGCCGCGGCCCCAGAGGTAGTCGACGCCGTCGATCGTCTCGAAGCGAGTGGGCAGGTTGTCGTTAAGCGGCACGGTGTCGATGTGGCCTGCGATCACGACCCGCTGGGCGCGGCCGAGGTTCGTGCGGGCCACCACGGTGTCGCCGTCGCGGATGATCTCGAGGTGCTCATAGCCGCCGAGCGCGTGCTCGATCGCGTCGGCGAGGACCGTCTCGTTGCCAGACACCGACTCAATGTCGCAGATCTGACGGGTGAGGTCGATGGAGGATCCGACGAGGTTCAGGGGCGCGAGTTTCGAGGCTGTAGGAGGCACCCTACTAATCTAGAGGAATGGGTAATGCTGTTTCTTCTGAGTCTTCGTCCGCACAGGCCTGGGGCTACGGCCTCGCCACGATCGCGTCGGACGGGACCGTGCTCGACACCTGGTTTCCCTCCCCCACGCTCGGCGAGCTGCCGGCCAACCGCGACCGCTGGATCATGCCGGCTGAGTTGAGCGAGGCCGCCGGCCCCGACGACCGCCGCGCGGTGCGCCTCGAGGCCGTCACCGTGGAGATCGACCTGCAGGCGCCTGTCGCCGGCACCTCGGACGCCTACCTGCGCCTGCACCTGCTGTCCCACCTGCTCGTGGCACCGAACAGCATCAACCTCGACGGCATCTTTGGCCACCTGCCCTCTGTGGTGTGGACGAACGCCGGCCCCATGCTCCCCGCCGACTTCGCCCGCCTGCGCCCCTCGCTGCAGCGGGCCGGCATCCAGGCCAGCGGCCTCGACAAGTTCCCTCCACTGCTGGACTACGTGATGCCGGTCGGCGTGCGGATAGCGGATGCCTCGCGCGTTCGCCTGGGCGCCCACCTGGCCCCCGGCACCACGGTGATGCACGAGGGCTTCGTTAACTTCAACGCCGGCACGCTCGGCTCGTCCATGGTCGAGGGACGCATCTCCCAGGGCGTCGTGGTGGGCGAGGGCTCCGACATCGGCGGCGGCGCCTCCATCATGGGCACGCTCTCCGGCGGCGGCACGCAGCGCGTGTCGATCGGCGCCCGCGCCCTGCTCGGCGCCAACTCGGGCGTGGGCATCGCGATCGGCGATGACACCGTGGTGGAGGCCGGCCTGTACGTGACGGCCGGCACGAAGGTCGTTCTGGTGGGTTCGCCCGTCGGCAACGACGGCACGGCCCGCACTGTGAAGGCCGTCGAGCTGAGCGGCGTGCCTAACCTGCTGTTCCGCCGCAATTCCATTTCCGGCGCCGTCGAGGTGCTCGCCCGCACCGGCACCGGCATCGTGCTCAACGAGGCGCTGCACGCGTAACCGTTACCCCCGCGGCATCCGCTTACCGGTAGCATCCGGAATACAGACAATCACGAGGGAGTGATGTGGGCACCGACGCACCCAGAAGCAAACGACACCGCAGGCTGAGCCGCCTGTTTGCCGCTCTGGGCGTGCTGCTCACCCTCGCCCTGATCGCATCGGGCGTCGGCGTATGGACAGTGCACCGGTCGTTCCCGATGCTCGCCGGGGAGATAGCCATTCCGGGGCTCGAGTCGCAGGTCACCGTCATGCGCGACGAGGCAGGCATCCCCTCGATCACGGCGAAGACCTCCGGCGACCTGTTTCTGGCCCAGGGCTACGTGCACGCGCAGGATCGTTTCTGGGAGATGGATTTTCGTCGTCACGTGACGGCCGGCCGGCTGTCGGAGCTGTTCGGCGACAGCCAGGTGGGTACCGACACGTTCGTGCGCACGCTCGGCTGGCGTGCGGTCGCCGAGGCCGAGGTAGCGTTGCTGGACCCTGAGACCCTCGGCTACTTTCAGGCGTACGCCGACGGCGTAAACGCCTACCTCGACACCCATCGGGGCGCCGGCCTCTCGCTTGAATACGCCGTGCTGGCCCTGCAGAACCCCGGGTACGAGCCGGAACCGTGGACGCCGGCCGACTCGGTGGCCTGGCTGAAGGCGATGGCCTGGGACCTGCGCTCCAACCTCGTCGACGAGATCGACCGCGCGCTGCTCACGACCGACTACACGCCCGCCGAGATCGCCGAGCTGCATCCGGCCTACCCCTATGCCACCCATCCCACGATCACGGACGGCCCTCCCGCGGCCGACACGGGCGCTGCGACGGCCGCGCCTGCGTCAGCGGATGCGGCGAGGCCGGCCGCCGAGGTCCCGGTCACCTCGGCCGCGTACCGCGACGCCCTCTCGTCTCTGCGCACCTCCCTCGCGTCGGTTCCCGAGCTGCTCGGCCCGGCGGGCGGCGACATCGGCTCCAACTCCTGGGTTGTCTCCGGTGCGCTCACCGACACCGGCGCACCGCTGCTGGCCAACGATCCGCATCTCGGGCCGGCGCTGCCGTCGGTCTGGTACCAGGTGGGGCTGCGCTGCAGCACGGTCAGCGCGGAGTGCCCCTTCGACGTGGCCGGCTACAGCTTCTCCGGGCTGCCCGGCGTGGTGATCGGCCACAACTCCCGCATCGCCTGGGGCTTCACCAACCTCGCCCCGGACGTCGCCGACCTCTACGTGGAGAAGGTGACCGGGGACACCTACGAGTACGACGGCGTGGCGAAGCCGCTCCTCGTGCGCAGTGAGAAGATCACCGTGGCCGGTGGGGCCGCTGTGAAGATCACGATCCGCTCCACCGATCACGGCCCGATCGTGAGCGGCCTCACCGGAACCGAGTTTCCCGCCATCGCGAGCGATTACCCGGCCGCCGCCGATATGCCGCCACAGGCCGAGCCAGCGGATGCCGCCACCCCCGCCACCACGTACGAGCTATCCCTGCAGTGGACGGCCCTCAGTCCCGGCCGCACGGCATCCGCCATCTTCGCGCTCAATCGCGCGAGCAACTGGGACAGCTTCCGGGCGGCTGCTGCGAACTTCGACGTGCCATCGCAGAACCTGGTCTACGCCGATGTGGACGGCAACATTGGCTACCAGGCCCCCGGGGTCGTGCCGATCCGCACCACCGGTGACGGCACGGTGCCCGTTCCGGGATGGACGAGCGAGTACGGCTGGAACGGGTACATCCCCTTCGATGCGCTGCCGCAGGTCTTCAATCCACCGAGCGGCTACATTGTGGCGGCGAACAACGCGGCCGTTGGCTCCGAGTACCCCTACCTGATTACGGCAGATTGGGACCTCGGCTACCGTGCCGCCCAGATCACGAAGCGCCTCACCACCCAGATCGCGGCCGGCACCCCGCTCACGAGCGCGGCGATGAGCGAGATCCAGGCGGACGACTTCAGCGCGATCGCCGAGGAGCTGGTACCGGCCCTGCAGGCCGTCACCGTGACCGGCAAGGCCCTCGAAGCGCAGAAGCTGTTCGAGGGCTGGGACTACACGGTCGGGGCCGACAGCGCGGCCGCCGGCTACTTCAACATCGTCTGGCACACGCTGTTGGCAGAAATGTTTGATGCCAAGCTTCCCGACGGCGCCGGCATGACGGGAGGAGACCGATCGTTCGCCGTGGTGACGAACCTGCTCGCCCAGCCGGATTCGCCGTGGTGGGCCAACGAGCGTACCGGAACGGTCGGGCAGACGAAGATGCTCGCCCGGGTGCTCGAGGAGGCTGCGAACGAGGGGGTCGACCGGATGGGATCTGACACTGCCGAGTGGCAGTGGGGCCGCATCCACACGCTCACACTCACCAACCAGAGCCTCGGAGAATCGGGCGTGGCCCCGATCGAGTGGTTGTTCAACCGAGGGCCGTACCGACTCGGCGGCGGATCGGCGGTCGTGAACGCCAACGGCTCTGATGCCACCGTGTCCGGATACGCCGTCGACTGGGTGCCGTCCATGCGGCAGGTGATCGACCTGGGCGACTTCGACAGGTCCACGTGGATCAACCTCACCGGGGCATCCGGTCACGCGTTCCATCCGAACTATGTCGACCAGGCGCCGCTCTGGCAAAACCACGAGACCCGACCGTGGCTCTTCACACCCGCCGCGCTCACGACCGCCGCCACCGACACCCTCACGCTGTCGCCGGGTTAACGCACGAATCGCCCTGCCCGCAGGGCGATTCGTTGAAATTGACTTAGCGCTGCGGGAAGTCCCGCGCGCCGGACCCCACGTACAGCTGCTGTGGGCGACCGATTTTGGTGGCCGGGTCTTCGTTCATCTCGCGCCAGTGCGCCACCCAGCCGGGCAGGCGCCCAATCGCGAACAGCACCGTAAACATGCGGGTGGGGAAGCCCATGGCCTTGTAGATCACGCCGGTGTAGAAGTCGACGTTGGGGTAGAGCTTGCGCTCCTTGAAGTAGTCGTCGCTGAGCGCGAGGTGTTCGAGTTCCTGTGCGATGTCGAGCAGGTCGTCCTTGATACCGAGGGCGGCGAGTACTTCGTGGGCGCTCTCCTTCACGAGGGTGGCGCGCGGGTCGAAATTCTTGTAGACCCGGTGGCCGAAGCCCATGAGCTTCACGCCCTGTTCCTTGTTCTTCACACGCTCAACGTACTTTTCGACGCCTTCGCCGGAAGCCTTGATCTCGCCGAGCATCTTGAGCACGGCCTCGTTCGCGCCACCGTGCAGCGGGCCGAAGAGGGCGTTGATTCCGGAGGAGACCGACGCGAACAGGTTCGCCTCCGTGGAGCCGACGAGGCGCACCGTGGAAGTGGACGCGTTCTGCTCGTGGTCTTCGTGCAGCATGAGCAGGCGCTCGAGCGCCTGGCTCACGACGGGGTTGACCTCGTACGGCTCGGCGAGGTTACCGAAGTTGAGCTTGAGGAAATTGTCGACGAAGCTCAGCGAGTTGTCGGGGTACAGGAAGGCCTGGCCGATGCTCTTCTTGTGGGCGTAGGCGGCCATCACGGGAAGCTTGGCGAGCAGGCGGATCGTGGAAATCTCGACCTGCTCCGGGTCCTTCGGATCGAGTGAATCCTGGTAGAACGTCGACAACGCAGACACGCCGGAGGCCAGCACGCTCATCGGGTGGGCCTTGTGCGGCAGAGAATCGAAGAAGCGACGCATGTCTTCGTGCAGAAGGGTGTGGTGACGGATGCGGTCGTCGAAGTTCTCGAGTTCGAGCTGCGTGGGCAGCTCGCCGTAGATGAGAAGCCAGGCCGTCTCGAGGAAGCTCGAGTTCTTGGCGATCTGCTCGATGGGATACCCGCGATAGCGCAGGATGCCCTGCTCGCCGTCAATGTAGGTGATCGCGGAGCGGGTGGCCGCCGTGTTCACGAACCCGTAGTCGATCGTGGTGAGGCTGGTCTTCTTGGTCAGCGTCGAGATGTCGATGCTCGAAGCGCCATCGGAGCTCGACACGATGGGAAACTCCGCCGTGCCCCCCGGGTAGGTAAGAGTGGCCGTCTGCGGTTCCACAACAGCTGCGTGCTGTGGTTCGCTGGATATCGTTTGCTGCGCGACGTTGGTCACGGAGCCTCCCTGAGTCTCGCTGCGTATGGTGCCGGGCGTTCGCCACGGCATATATATGCGCCCGGCAAACTCGTTCCGACTACAGCCTAAAGGGCGGGGCCGCCTACTGTTGCATCCGCTAAGAGTTCGGGTGTTTCGTTATCGATGTTCCACAGGCCCGTGTGCAAGGGGTGGAACGGGGCGTGTCCGCACCCCGCCCACGCGGCATCAGCCGCGCAAGCGTGCGGCCGCTGCGGCGATGCGCTCGTCGGTCGCGGTGAGGGAAAAGCGCACGTGATCGGCGAAGAAATCGCCGTAGAACGGACCGGGGCCGGCGAGGATTCCGAGGTCGGCGAGCTTCGCAATCGATTCCCAGGCGGGCCGGCCCTCTGTCGCCCAGAGGTAGAGCCCGGCCTCACTTCGGTCGATGCGGAAGCCGGCACCTTCGAGCGCGGGCTTGAGCGTTGCCCGGCGGGCCCTGTAGCGTTCACGCTGCACTGATACGTGCTCGTCGTCGCCGAGGGCGGCGATCATGGCCGCCTGAAGGGGCGCCGGCAACATCAGCCCCGCGTGTTTGCGCACCGTGAGCAAGCGCGCCAGCACGTCCGCGTCACCGGCAGCGAAAGCGGCCCGGTATCCGGCCATGTTCGACTGCTTGCTAAGGGAGTAGATCGCGATCACATTGGCGAGCGATCCGTCGATCACGCGCGGGTCGAGGATGCTGGGGATCGACTCGGTGTCCCAGGGGGCGTCCCAGCCCAGCTCGGCATAGCACTCGTCACTCACGATCACGGCACGGAGTTCGCGGGCGCGTGCCACGGCCGCACGAAGTTCGTCGATGGACAGCACTCTGCCGTCGGGATTGCCCGGGCTGTTCAACCAGATCAGCCTGGTGCTTTCCGGCCAGTCGGTGGGATCATCGGAGGCCAGCGCAGCGGCCCCCGCGATGCCGGCCCCGATCGCGTAGGTGGGATAGGCGGCACGCGGGTGCACAATGGTGTCGCCCTCGCCCAGGCCGATCATGAAGGGCAGGAGGGCTACGAGCTCCTTCGAGCCGATCGTGGGGAGCACGTTCTTCTCGGTGAGGTTCGTCACTCCGCGACGGCGCGCGTACCACGCCACGATGGCCCGTTGCAGCTCGGGCGTGCCGGCGGTTTGCGGGTAGGCGTGAGCATCCGTTGCCCGGGCGAGAGCCTCGCGGATCACGGCAGGCGTCTCATCGGCCGGTGACCCTATAGATAGGTCGACGATGCCGTCCGGATGCGCCTTGGCACGCGCCATGAAGGGAACCATCTGGTCCCACGGATAGTCGGGCAGCGGCTTCAGCACGAGGAGCTAGTGCTGAACCTGGGGAGGCAGCACCGAGATGACCGGGTGGTCCTTGGCGAGCACGCCGACCTTGGCCGCTCCTCCTGGGGAGCCGATGTCGTCGAAGAATTCGACGTTGGCCTTGTAGTAGTCGGCCCACTGCTCGGGCAGGTCGTCTTCGTAGTAGATGGCCTCGACCGGGCAGACCGGTTCGCAGGCGCCGCAGTCGACGCACTCGTCGGGGTGGATGTAGAGCGAGCGCTCGCCCTCGTAGATGCAATCGACCGGGCATTCGTCGATGCAGGCACGGTCTTTCACGTCGACGCACGGCAAGGCAATCACATACGTCACTTGATTTAGTTCCCTTCGAGAGCAGGCTTTCATTCTACGCCGGTTCGACCTTCCGGCCGATTCAGCGGATGCTCACCTCCGGGTCGGGATTTTCGGCCAGGCCAGCACCAACGCGGCCACGAGGGCCGGAACGACGGTCCACAGCGTTCCCGTGAGGCCGGCCGGAACCAGCACAGACCCCCCGGCCCCGCGCAGGGAGAGCAGAAAGATCGTGATGAGCAGCCCGGTCGCGGCCAGGAGCGCGACAGTGCGATTTCCGAGCACGAGACGCAGGCCCACGAGCAGGGCGCTGACCGCCACGAGGGCGAGGATCAGCCCGACCGGGATGGTAACGGGACCGATCACCGCGGCGGACTGGTGCGCGAGGGTGCCCAGCACACCGAAGGTCACGCCGGCGAGCACACCGAGGACGCCGGCGAGCACGCGGTTCAGCATCGTGGTCGGCACCTCGGCGGCCTGCAGGGTGCGCGGCGGGTCGAGGCGGGCAAAGGCCTCCGACCCGGAGACCGGCGCCGTCGGCCCTCCCGCCACGGTCACGGCCGTCCCCTCGACCTGCCACCGCGACGGAAAGTGCGCGAGCGCCCGCAGCTTCTGCTCAAGGTGGTCGCTCACGTCGATCGCCACGAGCCGCTGCACGGCAGCGTCCGCCACTCGTCGGCACAGGAAGACCGGCAGGCGGGCGGCGTGCGCTGCAGCCGTCGCATCGAGTCGCAGCGCGTCACTCACAGTGCCGATCACGACTGCCGTCGCCCATTCCTCGGCCAGCGCTTCCGTGAGCGCGTCGGCGAGGCCGCGCTCCGCAGCGGATGCCGCTGGCAGCCCGCGCCACCGAGTCACTCCGAGTTCGCCCAGCGCGGCTGTCACCGTCGCACCGACGGCAGGCGCGAGGCTTCCGTCTGACTCGGCATCCGCTTCATAGAGCACGAGCGAGGTCGCCCCGTCGCCGTTCAGGCGAGCGATGGTGCCTCCGGTCAGCCAGGATTCGTCGCCGGGGTGACCGTGCACGAACACGATGCTTTCGCCGCTGCCGGACATGACCATGGGACCCACTGCACTTCCTGTGAAAGATACATTCACCTCACAGAATCATAACTAGACATGGGCGGGTTCACCGGTCTAGAGTCGGGAAAGGTAAGGTTAGCCTTACCAAAATCTTTGTCTCTCTCGCCTCTCTATTTTTTTGGACGTGACGTGCTCGGTAACTACCTGATCGGTTTGCGCGAAGGGCTCGAAGCCGCCCTGATCGTGACCATTCTCATTGCCTACATCGTCAAAATCGACCGAAAAGACGTGCTGCCGCGTATCTGGCTCGGCGTTGGCCTGGCCGTGCTGCTGGCCCTCGGCATCGGCGCGCTTCTCACCTTCGGCACCTACGGCCTGTCGTTCACGGCGCAGGAAATCATCGGGGGCGTTCTCTCCATCATCGCCACCGCGCTCGTGACGTGGATGGTGTTTTGGATGCTGCGCACCGCACGAGACCTCAAGGGTCACCTGCAGGGCAACATCGACAGGCACCTCGTGGGCTCGGGCATCGGCCTCGTTCTCGTGGCGTTCCTGGCCGTGGGCCGCGAAGGCATCGAGACGGCAGTCTTCCTCTGGGCGGCCGTGCAGGCGAGCGGGTCCAACGCCCTTCCGCTCCTCGGCGCGGGGCTCGGCATCCTCACCGCCATTGCCCTCGGCTGGTTGATCTACTCCGGCATGCTGCGCATCAACCTGTCCCGCTTCTTCACCTGGACCGGCGCGATTCTCATCGTCGTCGCCGCCGGCGTGCTGTCCTACGGAGTGCACGACCTGCAGGAGGCCGGCGTGCTGCCGGGACTGAACAGCCTCGCGTTCAACGTGAGCGCGGCGGTGCCGCCGGGCAGTTGGTATGGCACGCTGCTCAAGGGCACACTCAACTTCTCTCCCGCCACCACCTGGCTCGAGTTGACGGCCTGGCTCGGCTACGTCCTGCCCACCCTCACTCTCTTCATCGTGAAGAGCCGGCGAGGACGCGCGCAGCGCGTTGCCGCACCGGTGCCGGCACCGGCGCCGGCCCCCGTTCTCGCCCACTGATCGCTCCCACAGCCCTCCCCGTCTCGAAGGATTCCCATGCGCGCCCGTGCCCCCCGCAACGCCCTGAACTTCACCGCGCTTTGCGCCCTCGGTGCCGTCGCGGCCCTCGCCCTGAGCGGATGCGTCGCCAACGCACCGAAGACCACCCACGAGAAACTCACGGTCGACAGCTCGGCGACCGATTGCACGGTCTCGGCCGACACCGCGCCCGCCGGAACGGTGAGCTTCACGGTGACGAACTCCGGTGACGAGGTCACCGAGTTCTACCTGCTCGGCGAGGATGGCCTCACCATCAAGGGAGAGGCCGAGAACATCGGTCCTGGCCTGAGCCGCGAGCTCGTCGTGCAGATCTCGGCCGGCAGCTACTTCACGGCCTGCAAGCCGGGGATGACCGGAGACGGCGTGGGCAAGGCCGAATTCACGGTGACGAAGTCCGACGCCGCAGCGAAGCCGAACGCCGACCTCGCGGCCCAGATCGACACGGCCAACACAAACTACGCTTCCTATGTGAAAGACCAGGTCGACCAGCTCGCCACGGGAACGGACGCCTTCACCGCCGCCTACGTGGCGGGTGACGATGACGCCGCACGCGCCCTCTACGCCCCGACCCGGGCACACTGGGAGCGCGTGGAGACTATCGCGGAGTCCTTCGGCGACCTCGACCCGAAGCTCGACCTGCGCGAAGCCGACCTCGAAGAGGGCCAGGAATGGACGGGCTGGCACGCCATCGAGAAAGACCTCTGGCCTGCGGAAGCCGAGGCCGGCTTCGCCGCGTACACTTCGGAGAAGCGCCAACACCTCACTGGTCTTCTCGTGGCCGACACGGCCACTCTTAAGGAGAAGGTGCAGGGCCTGTCCTTCACGCTGTCACAGCAGACCAACGGCGCGATCGGCCTGCTCGACGAGGTCGCCTCCGGCAAGGTCACGGGCGAGGAGGAATTCTGGTCGCACACCGATCTCTGGGACTTCCAAGCCAACGTCGACGGCGCGGCGGTGCTGTATGCCGGCGTGCGCGACCTACTCGTGCAGGAAGATCCCGACCTGGCCCAGTCTCTCGACAGCGAGTTCGCCGCCCTGCAGGTGCTGCTCGATGCCCAGCGAATCGGCGACGGCTTCACCCTCTACACCGACCTCACGCCCGCCAAGATCCGGGCCCTAGCCGACCAGGTGAATGCGCTCGGCGAGCCGCTCAACCAGCTCACGTCCGCGCTCGTGCTGTGATCCTCCGCAAGAAGAAGCCCGCTGCCGGAGCGCCTGAACCCCAGTCGGAACCCACCCCGACCCGCGGCCTGACCAGGCGCGGACTGCTGGGCCTGGCGGGTGCAGGCGCGGCGGGAATCGGCCTGGGCGTCGCGGGCGACCGCGTCGTGGCCACGGCGGTGGGGGCATCCGTTTCGGATGATTCCGCCCAGTACCCCTTCTACGGCAACCACCAGGCCGGCATCGTGACGCCGGCGCAGGACCGCCTTCACTTCGCCGCATTCGACATGGCCGCCGGCGCCACCCGCGCCGACCTGATCGACCTGCTCCGCGACTGGAGCGTCGCCGCGGCCGCGCTCACCGCCGGGCGCGACGTGGGCGAGTTCGGGGCGGTCAGCGGCCCCTACGACGCTCCGCCGCAGGACACCGGGGAGGCGCAGGGCCTGCCGCCGGCCGGGCTGACCATCACCTTCGGCTTCGGCCCGTCGCTGTTCGAAACAGCGGATGCCGTGGACCGCTTCGGCATCGCGGCCCGTCGTCCCGCAGACCTCACGCGGCTCCCGCATTTTCCCGGCGATGCCCTCGAAGACGCGTTCAGCGACGGCGACCTGTGCATCCAGGCCTGCGCGAACGATCCGCAGGTGGCCGTGCACGCCATCCGCAACCTCTCCCGCATCGCGTTCGGCCGCGCCGTCATCCGCTGGTCACAGCTGGGTTTCGGACGCACCTCGAGCACGAGCACAACGCAGTCCACGCCGCGCAACCTGTTCGGCTTCAAAGACGGCACGGCGAACATCAAGGCCGAGCAGCCGGCCGTCGTAAACGAGCACGTCTGGGTGCCCTCAGGCAGCGACCAGTCCTGGCTCGCCGGCGGCTCCTATCTCGTGGCGCGGCGCATCCGCATGACGATTGAGACCTGGGACCGCACGATCATGCGGGAGCAGGAGACCGTCTTCGGCCGTACCAAGGGCGAGGGTGCGCCCCTGTCTGGCGGCACGGAGTTCACCGAACCCGACTTCGATCTGACGGGTGGCGAGGGCGAACCCCTGATCGCCGCGGCCTCACACGTGAGGCTAGCCCACCCGGCCCAGAACGCCGGCGCCCAGCTGTTGCGCCGCGGGTACAACTTCGTTGACGGCAATGACGACCTCGGCCGTCTGGAAGCCGGGCTGTTCTTCATCAGCTTCCAGCGTGCTCCGAAGCAGTTCACCACGGTGCAGCTGAACCTCGCCAAGCACGACAGCATGAACGAGTACGTGCGGCACGTGGGCAGCGCCCTCTTCGTGGTGCCGGCCGGCGCCCGCGCCGGGAGCTATGTCGGCGCCCCGCTCTTCTCCTGACCGCCACGCCCCCCTACCGCACGGGGCCCGGGCCCCGAACTACGGCCCAGTCTATGAACTGGGCCCAGGTTCATAAAGTGGGCCCGGCTTCCGCCCCGGGTTGGCGCCCCGCCCGACTCGACTAGAGCGGCGTGACCGTGTAGAGGATGCCGTCGCTGTTGGCGACCACGACCACGCGGTAGGTGTCGTTCTTCATGGCGACGACGCCGGAGCTCTCACTGGAGGCGCTCTTGTCGGCCACGAAGCCGGCGCCTTCCAGTTGGGTGCGCGCGTCGGCAAGCGGATCCGTCGAGGTCGCGTCGATCGTGACGACCCACCCCTGCTTGTCACTCGTTGATGTGCCGGCCCCGAAGAGGATCGTGCCGTCGATCACGGGAACCTCGCTCGGCCAGCCCGCGGGAAGCTGCCCACCGAGACTCACGTTACCGCCCGTCGCATCGGTCACGGCGGTGTTCACCGCGCCGCCGACGGCATCACAGCCAGCCAACAGGGGAACGAAGCCGAGCGCCGCGATCAGGGCAAGAGTTACCGTCCGGACCCGGGGTGATGTCGTCATGAGTTCATTGTCCCCCGAAACACGAGAACCCGCAGCCGGTGGCTGCGGGTTCTCGTGGTGAGGCGGGTGCGGTTTAGTTGCCGTCCATCTTCTTGACGCGCGAGACCTGGCGCGAGCGAGCCGCGGCGGTCAGCTCGACCTTGCGGATGCGCACTGCGGCGGGGGTGACCTCGACGCACTCGTCTTCACGGGCGAATTCGAGGCACTGCTCGAGCGAGAGAACCTTGGGCGGCGTCATCGACTCGAACGTGTCGGAGCTGGACTGACGCATGTTGGTCAGTTTCTTTTCCTTGGTGATGTTCACGTCCATGTCGTCGGCGCGCGAGTTCTCGCCGATGACCATGCCTTCGTAGACCTCGGAGGTAGGCTGCACGAAGAACGACATGCGCTCCTGCAGGTTGATGATCGCGAACGGGGTGACCGCACCAGAACGGTCGGCCACGATGGAACCGTTCGTGCGGGTGTTGATCGTACCGGCCCAGGGCTCGTAGCCGTGCAGGATCGCGTTGGCGATACCGGTACCGCGGGTGTCCGTGAGGAACTGGGTACGGAAGCCGATCAGGCCGCGCGACGGAACGATGAATTCCATGCGAACCCAGCCGGTGCCATGGTTCGCCATGTTTTCCATGCGACCCTTGCGAGCGGCGAGCAGCTGCGTGATCGCACCGAGGTACTCCTCGGGTGCGTCGATGGTGAGGTGCTCGAAGGGCTCGTGCACCTTTCCGTCGATGCGCTTCACAACCACCTGCGGCTTGCCGACGGTAAGCTCGAAGCCTTCGCGGCGCATCTGCTCGACCAGGATGGCGAGGGCCAGTTCTCCACGGCCCTGCACCTCCCAGGCGTCCGGGCGTCCGATGTCGACGACCTTGAGCGAGACGTTACCGACGAGCTCACGGTCCAGGCGGTCCTTCACCATGCGGGCGGTGAGCTTGTGGCCGCGGATCTTGCCCATGAGCGGCGAGGTGTTGGTTCCGATGGTCATCGAGATGGCCGGGTCGTCGACCGTGATGGTCGGCAGGGGGCGCACGTCGTCGGGGTCGGCGAGGGTCTCACCGATGGTGATGTTGTCGATACCGGCAACGGCCACGATGTCGCCGGGGCCGGCGCTCTCGGTCGGGTAGCGGTCGAGAGCCTTGGTGATCAGCAGCTCGGTGATCTTCACGTTGGAGACGGTGCCGTCCTGCTGCACCCAGGCCACGGTCTGGCCCTTCTTGATGGTGCCCTGGAAGATGCGCAGCAGTGCGAGGCGGCCGAGGAACGGCGAGGCGTCGAGGTTGGTGACGTGCGCCTGGAGGGGGTGCTCGTCATCGTACGTCGGTGCCGGGATGTGCTTGAGAATCGCGTCGAAGAGCGGCTCAAGGTCGTCGTTGTCGGGCAGCGTGCCGTCGTCGGGCTTGTTCCAGCTCGCGGCGCCGTTGCGGCCTGACGCGTAGACGACGGGTACGTCGAGCACGGCGTCGAGGTCGAGGTCAGGGAAGTCGTCGGCCATGTCGCTCGCGAGACCGATGAGCAGGTCCTGGCTCTCGGCCACAACCTCGTCGATGCGCGCGTCGGGACGGTCGGTCTTGTTGACCAGCAGGATGACGGGCAGCTTGGCTTCAAGCGCCTTGCGCAGCACAAATCGCGTCTGCGGCAGCGGGCCCTCGCTCGCGTCCACGAGGAGAACGACACCGTCGACCATGGACAGGCCGCGCTCGACCTCGCCACCGAAGTCGGCGTGGCCGGGGGTGTCGATCACGTTGATCGTGATGGGACCCTCGTGGGCGTGGATGCCCTTATACGAAACCGCCGTGTTCTTGGCGAGAATCGTGATGCCCTTTTCGCGCTCGAGCTCGTTCGAGTCCATGGCGCGCTCTTCGACCTTGGCATGGTCGGAAAACGAGTCAGTCTGCTTGAGCATCGCGTCGACCAGCGTCGTCTTGCCGTGGTCAACGTGAGCGACGATGGCAACATTTCGGAGGTTATTGCGCGTGGCAATCGCCATAAAAGTAGATCCTTACGAAGAATGAATGCCGCAGAGTGACGCTGGCGACGAAGAGTGGATGTGCGGGGCCACAGTTAGACCCAAGGAATCATCCTACCGTATTCACGAGGGGCCCCGCTGGGAGCCTATTCTCGATCGGCTCCGCCTTCCGCAGCGGCCAGCAGGGCCAGGCGCAACTCTCTCCGGTCGCGTTGCGTGTCCGGGTCCGGTACCGGGATTGCGGCGATCAATCGCTGCGTGTAAGGGTCCTTAGGAGCACGGAGCACCTCGTCGCGGGTTCCGGTTTCCACGATTCGGCCGTAGTGCATCACCGCGATGCGATCGGCCATGATGTCGACGACGGCCAAGTCGTGACTGATGAACAAGCAGGCGAACTTCATCTCGGCCTGCAGTTCCTTGAGGAGTTCAAGAACAGTCGCCTGCACCGACACGTCGAGGGCAGAGGTCGGCTCGTCGGCAACCAGCAAGAGCGGACTCAGACTCAGCGCGCGTGCGATTCCAACGCGTTGCTTCTGTCCGCCGGACAGTTCGTGGGGATAACGGTTCCGATAGGACCTGGGCAGGCGCACGCTGTCGAGCAGCTCTTCGATTCGCAGACCGAGGGCCTTGCCCTTCGATTCGCCCGCCAGCTTGAGTGGCTCCCCAATGCTGTCCCCGATCGACAGCCGCGGGTTCAGCGAGGAGGACGGGTCTTGGAAAACGATGCCGACCCGGCGGCGCAGCCCCTGCAGGTCCTTTCGAGTGGCTTTCGTGATGTCCCGACCCGTCACGATCAGCGAGCCCTCGACGATGGGCTGCAGGCCCACCGCGGCACGGCCTATCGTGGTCTTGCCGGAGCCCGACTCCCCCACGAGCCCCAACACTTCACCGGAGCGGATGCTGAGGGACACGCCGTCGACGGCGCGGAAGGCCTTGATCTTGCCGCGCTTTCCGAACTCCACGGCGATGTCGTCCATCTGCAGCACGGCATCACCCGCACCGACAGGTTCGGGCGCAGTCGCCCGCTCTGTGGCGGTGGCCGGGCCGAGCTCAAGCGCCTCGGCAAGGGCGGCTGTCACGTCGATCGCGCCCGTGGCATCCGCTGCACCAAAGCCGAAGCCAAGGCGAGGTACGGCCGCGAGCAAGGCCTTGGTGTACTCGTGCTGTGGGTTCAGGAAGATCTGGTGCACCTCCCCTGCCTCGACGATCTCGCCGTCCTTCATGACCACGATGTCGTCTGCGAGGTCGGCGACGACGCCCATGTCGTGGGTGATGAGCAGCACGGCGCTGTTGAGCTTGTTTCGCAGGTCGCGCAGCAGCTCGAGAATTTCGGCCTGAACCGTCACGTCGAGAGCGGTGGTGGGCTCGTCGGCGATCAGCAGCATCGGGTCGCAGGAGAGCGCCTGAGCAATCATGGCGCGCTGTCGCTGGCCGCCGGAGAGCTGATGGGGGTAGGAGTTGTACGCCTTTTCCGGATCCGGCAGTTCCACCATGCTGAGGAGTTCGAGAGCGCGGGCTCGCGCATCGATCGGGCGCATCCCCGTGTGCACTCGCAGGGTTTCCACAATCTGGAAGCCGATTGTGAAGACGGGGTTGAGGGCCGTCATGGGCTCCTGGAAGATCGCAGCCACCTTCTCGCCGCGCACCTGGCGCATCCGGCCGGCGGTAAGGCCACGCAGTTCCTGGCCATCGAGCTTGATGCTGCCCGTCACTCTGCTGTTGCGGGGAAGCAGGTCGAGGATTGCCATCGAACTCGCACTCTTGCCCGAGCCGGATTCGCCGACGACGGCCAGGATCTGGCCGCGCCGGATGGAGTAGGTGAGGTTCTTCGCCGCCGGAACCCAGTCTCGCTCCACGCCGAATTCAACGCCGACGTTGATCATTTCGAGTACCGGAACCGCGCTCTGGGCCGTCTGGTCAGGCATGTGTGGCTCTCCCTGCAATCATTGGAAAATGACTCATCGTGCATCGGAGCCTGAAATCATCGGCTCGAGATTCAATAGGACTGTGTGTGTCGTGGTGTGGGCCGTGGCGGGAATCATGCTCCTGAGCGCCTTCTTCGGCGGCGGCGAAGCCACGCTGCGGTCCGCCCCGACGATTGCCCTGCTCGCCTACGCCGGCTGGGTGGTGCTGTGGCGGCCGAACCTGGTGATCACCGACGAGCACGTGTCGCTGCGCAACGTCGTGACCACCGTTGTGGTGCCGTGGTCCGCGCTCATTCAGGTGGACACCCGATTCGCGCTGACGCTCGTGACGCCGGGTCACCGTTACTCCGCCTGGGTCGCACCAGCCCCTGGAGCGCTCACGTCCCAGCGGATGGCCCGCCGCTCCCGCAAGGCGGAGAACGAGAATCCCCTGGAACGTTCCAGCGACGGTCGCAGCCTTCCCGGCGAACTCCGCGGCAGCGAATCCGGAGACGCGGCCCGCCGCGTTCGGGCGCGCTGGGACGCCCTGATTGAGGCCGGCGCCGTTCAGACGGGTACCGCCGACACGACTCCGGTCACCCGAACGATGCATGTGACTGTTCTCGGCGTGCTGGCGGCGCTCCTCGGTCTCAGCCTGACGGCCGCGCTGATCTAGCAACGCCGCGACACACACAGTCATGCGAGGGCCTTGTTCGCGCGGCGCGGACGGAAGCGACGCTGACGCGGGTCGAAGGCGTCGCGCAGCCCGTCTCCGATGAAGTTCACGCACAGCGCGAGCGTGATGATGAACACACCGGGCCACCAGAACAGCCACGGCCGCGTCGCGAACGACGACTGGTTGTCGCTGATCAGGCGCCCGAGGGATACGTCGGGCGGCCGCACGCCGAGCCCTAGGAACCCGAGGGCGACTTCGAGCAGGATGGCGCCCGCCATCAGCAGCGTTGCCGCCACAATCACGACACCGATCGCGTTGGGCAGAATGTGTTTGAAGATAATCCGCAGGTCCGAGGCGCCAGCGACCCGGGCCGCCTCCACGTATTCGCGCTCACGCAGGGTGAAGAATTCGCCGCGCACCAGCCGGGCCAGAGTCGTCCAGGTGAAGAAGCCGAGCAGGATCGCCAGGATGACAGGGCCGTCGATCGCGCCGCCGAGCCGGCTCGCGATAGCTCCAACGAGAGCACCGACCACGATCACCGGAATGATGATGATGAGGTCCGTGAAACGCATCAGGATGGCGTCGACCACGCCGCGGTAGTAGCCGGCGACGGCGCCGATGACGGTGCCGATCACGGTCGCGAGGATCCCCACGATCAACATCACCGTGAGTGAGTTCTGGATGCCTCGCATGGTCATGGCGAAGTAGTCTTTGCCGATGCGGTCCTGCCCGAATGGGTGGTCGCCGAGGAAAAGTCCTTCACCGCCCAGCCAGCGGGGCACGACAGACATGGTCGGGGCTCCGCCGTCGACCAGCGGGTTGAGCTGGTTGTAACTGAGGTGCCACCACCCCGACAACGGTCCGATGCCCACTGCAGACGACGACAGCACCGCGATGAATGCCACGATGGCGATGGAGACAAGGGCGATCTTATGCTCGACGAAACGGCCCAGAACGAGACGGGTCTGGCTGCGCCCGGCCTCGTCAGACTTTGTGGCACCCGCGTCGGGTGTCGGGCTCTGGCTGGCCACGGGCTGGTGCTGGCTCATCAGTGCGTCCTTACTCTCGGGTCAAGCGCCGCGTAGGACAGGTCAGCCACGAGGTTGGCAATCAGCGCGACCACTGAGATCACGACGAAGTAGGCCATGACCGGATTCGGGTCGACGTTGTTGAGCGATCGAATGAAGAGTTGGCCCATACCGCTGATGGCGAAGACCTGCTCGGTGATGATCGCCCCGCCGATGATTGCGCCGATATCGGCCGCGACGAGGGTGGCGAGGGGGATGAGGGCGTTGCGGAAGGCGTGCCGCACGATGACGGTTCGTTCGTCAAGTCCCTTGGCGCGCGCGGTGCGGATGTAGTCCTGGTCGAGAACGTCGAGCATTCCCGATCTCACATACCGGGTGTACCCGGCGAGGGAGATCAGGGTCAACGAAATGGTCGGCAACAGGAAATGGGTGAAGGTGTCGATGCCCATGATCCAGATGTCGCCCTCGAGCGTCGGCGTGCTTGATCCGACGGTGGCGATGGGACGGCCGCCGATCGCACGGTTGCCCGCGTACTCGGCCCAGGACTGCATGAATCGGTCGATCAGCAGAAGCCCGCCGGAGAGCACAGCGGTGATCGCGCCGATGCGCATGTTCACCGTGCGGTCGTCGCCGCCGACGAGCCACCCGCTGGCCAGTCCCACGGCCAGGGTGGCCAGGGCGAGAATGCAAATCGTTCCCCAGCTCGAGATGTCGAGCAGGCTCTGGAGGGTGAAGTAGGCCACGATCGCGAAGCCGGCATTGAGCAGAGCCGTGATCATGGCACGCGGGTCCTTGAAACCGGCGATGAGGGCCGTCACGAGGATTCCGGTCCCGATGGCTGAGACCGCAATCATGACAGGGCCCAACCCGGGGTTGCGGAACCAGTCGGTCTCGTTGAAGAACACGAGCAGCGCAGCTGTTGCCAGCCCGGAGATCACGAAGATTCCCCCTCGCCGACGTACGGGCCCCGCCACCATGGCCTGCCAGATGATGCCGGCCACGACCGCGATGACCGCGATCGTCGGGTAGGTGATCACCGGCGCCGCAAGAAAGTCGTTGAAGCCGATCGCGAGGAATTCCTTGAGCAGCACGGCGATCCAGAACGCCGGCATGGAGAACAACAGAAAGATGATGAAGGTGACGGAGTAGTCGAATCCGGTGTTGTGGCGCAGGGCGGAGACGATGCCGATGGTGATTCCGAAGATGATGGCGAGAACCGTGGCGCCCGTGATCAGCTGGATCGTGGAGTTGAGGGCGAGCGGTATCAGCTCGGTCACCTGCTGGTTGAAGATGTTCACGCCGAGGTCGCAGGCATTCGCGAAGGGGATCAGGCACTGGGCGGTGCCGCCCAGCCAGCCGAAGTAGCGCAAGGGAATGGGCACGTCGAGGTTGAGCTGGTCGGAGCGCAACTGAATGAGCTGGTCCCGGTTGGGGTCACGGCTCCCGCGCAGTTCCTCGAGCGGGTCACCCGAGATGGCTGTCAGCACGTACATGATGAATGACGCTCCGAGTAGGAGCAGGGCGGAGACGAAAATTCGCCTGGTGATAAAGCTCAACATTGCTCTCAGGAACCTCGCTTGGCCGTGGGACTCGCGACATCATTGTCGACGAGTCGGTCTTCGCATGCTTAGGGGTCGTACCAGTAATACCGGTGCGCCGGGGATTCTGAGATCCCCGGCGCACCGGTACCGGCCTTGTTGTTCAGCCGACTAGCTGCGGCTGGCTAGGAGACCATGGTCCAGTCCCAGAAGTTCCAGATCGGGCCAGTCTGCCAGGGGCTGTACTCGACGCCGTCAACATTCGGACCAGACGCGATCACGCCGGGCGAGATGAAGAGGGGAAGACCAAAGCCACCCTCCCAGAGCAGTTGCTCAACCTGCACCTGCAGCTCGACCTGGGTGGCCGAATCAGTGGTGCGAACGAGTTCGTCCATCAGGGCATCCGCTTCGGGGTTGCTGAACTTGCCGAAGTTGCTGTCCGCTTCGGAGTCGAAGAGCTGGGGCACGCCGAGCACTCCGGCACCGACAGTGCTCCAACCGAAGATGAAGGCGTCCCAGGTCTCGGGGAGCGACAGGGCCTCACCCCACTGGTCGGCCGGGAGTCCGCCGTCGACGACGGTGATTCCGGCTTCGGCCGCAGAGGCCTGAATGGCGAGGAATGCGTCGACCCGGTTCGGGTTGGCGTTGTTGTAGGCGACGCGAACGCTCGGGGTGGCGCCGGCGAGCAGGGCGGTGGCCCCGGCAACGTCAACCACGTCATAGGCGTCAGACCCGTTCGTCGACGTTGCTTCGTCGTAGCCATCCACGCCCGGGAAGAAGATCTGCGAGTTGAGCAGGCTGGCTTCAGGGTCGAGCGGACGAATGAGCGCGTCGAGGATCTGCTCACGCGGGATCGTCTTGAGGAATGCCTCACGCACGCTGGCCTCACCGAACACACCGGCGGGGTCGAAGTTCAGGTCGATGTGGTCGTAGCTGCCGGTGTCGCCGGTCATCACGTTCACTCCGGTGAGTGCCTCGAGGGACGACAGTGTGTCTGCAGACGCCTGCGGGTTGATGATGTCAACCTCACCGTTCTGCAGCGCCTGCACCTGGGCGTTCGCGTCGGCGATGAACCGAACAACCACCTGGTCGATGCCGTCGGGTGCGAGGTCGCCCGTGTAGGACTCGTTCACGGCCATGGTGACCGACTGTCCGGAATCCCAGGACGATACGATGAACGGTCCTGAGGAGAGGTACAGCGAGGCGTCGCTCGGCAGTGAAGCCGTCACGAATCCGCTGTTCCAGACATCCGCTACGGCACGCAGGTCGGCGTTCGTCTCGGCCGGAGCGTCAACATTGCCTTCCGTGGCGCTCTCGAAGAGCGCGACGAGGGAATCGGGCTCGAGACCCGCCTTTTCGGCGACGACGTGAGCGGGAACGCTCATCGGGGAGAAAAGAGTCCAGTCGGCGTAGGGGCCGCTGTAGGTCGTAGTGATCGAGCGACCATCGTCGCCCACCTCGGGCAGCGCGATCTGGTCGAGACCGGAGGTGCTGCCGGCCGGAGTGAAGTAGGTCGTGCCCACGGTGCCTTCGGCGTCGGCGTCGTCGTAGTAGCCCGACGTGGCGGCCCAGCCGAGCAGCAGGTCGTCGGCGTCGATCGCTTCGCCGTCGGACCAGGTGACACCCTCGTTCACGGTGTATTTGATGGACAGCGGGTCGTCCGAGAGCTTTTCGACGGTGCCGAAGCTCTCGTCGTACACCACGGAGGCGGTGTCATCCAGACGGAAGAAGTCCCCCTGCGTGAAGTATTCAATCTGGTTGTTGATGTCAACGTTGCCGTCAGCAGTGCCCGTGTTGAATGAGCTGAGCTCGTTCACCTCGGCAATGCGAACGGTTCCGCCCTCGGAGGCCGCAGGCCCCGTATCGGTCGTCGTGCAGGCCGTGAGAACGAGCGCTGACACGCCGAGCAGCGCCCCGGCGGCAGCCAGTCGCTTCACTCGTGGAGTTGAAATGTACAAATGTTCCTCCTGTGCAAGATGTACAAGGGGCGACAACACAATCTCAAGCGCCGTCGCCAAGGTGGTTACCCCGACACTAGGCGCAGGGAGTAACCCCAGACCAAAAGTCCACGAAACGTTACACGTTGGTAACTAAATTACTGAATAATAGTGAGATATGCTCAAGTTCTGCCAGAAAAGGCAACACTATGCTCAAATGAGCACAGTGAAGAGGTGACTTTCGCGTTATGATCACCGCGTGGGCCGGGCATACCGCGCTCCCGGCGGATGCGCCCCATCCGGGGCGCTCGGAGCCGTTACCGGGAGTCGTCGACAGTCCAGTCGGGCAAATTCCACAGCAGCTGGGGCGCCAGGATAGATGGCGCCACGCCCGTGACCCGATCGCTGTGCGCCGTGACGATCGGAAGATCGAAGAGCGGCAGCCCATAGGCGTTGTCCCACAGCAGCGTGTCCAGTCGCTGCTGCAAGTCGATCTGGGTGGCCGGGTCCAGCTCGACGCCCAATGCCGCGGTGACGGCATCGACCTCGGGGTTGGAAAAATACGAGAAGTTGTTGCTCCCGCCGGTGCGGAAGGTGTCGCTCGTTGCCGACACGGCCAGGGACGGAGTCGACCATCCGAACAGCGCGGCGTCGTAGTGGTTGGCCGCCCCCAGCAGTTCGCGCCAGTCTGGGTCGCCGCAGTCGGTCACGACGAAGCCCGCCTGGGCCGCCGAGGCCGCGATGAGCGTGAACTCCTGGACCCGCCGAGGATTACTGGATTCGTACAGCACGCAGACCTCGGGCGCTGACACCCCCGCGGCGGCCAGCAGGGCCCGAGCACCCGGCACGTCCACGTCGGCATATGCTCGAGATCCGTTCTGTTTCACGGACTCGGCGTAGCCCGGGGTTCCGGGCACAAGGACCTGAGAGTCACGCGGCACTGCCGGGTCGCCGGCGACCGGCGTCACCAGTTCGTCGACCATCTGCTGCCGGGGCACAACCCTCAGAAACGCCTGGCGCACTCGGAGATCGTCGAACACGCCACTCTTCGACTGTGCCGCCTGCACATCGATGTGCTCGTACGTGCCGCCGGATCCTGACAAGGAGGTCACGTTCTCCAGTGCCTCGAGGGAATCCGCCACGGCGGCCGTCGCCGGGGTGGAGAGCACGTCGACCTCCCCCGTGCCGAGGGCCTGAACGGCGGCGAGGGGGTCGCCGATGCGTCTCAGCACCACGGTTTCGATCGAGGGCTTGCGAGCGCCGGTGTACTCGGGATTCGCGGTGAGGGTAACGGATTCTCCCGCCTCGATTCCCGAAATCGTATACGGACCGGTGCTGAGCATGAGCTCGGTATCCGCCGGCATTTCGGTGAAGTTGAACCCGGAGTTCCACACCGAGGCGACTCTGGACAGCGGCCCCGTGTCGCCGGACGTGATGGCCGAGCTCACGGCCTTCTTGGACTCAGCGCTGTCGGTGAGGCCCAGGGCCTTCTGACCCACGACATGCGCGGGCAGTGCGGCCGGGAACACGAGTTCCCAGTCCGCATAGGGAGCCGAATAAACCATCGTGATCGAGCGGTTGTCATCGCTCACGGTGGGCAGGTCGTGAACGAGCCCCAGGCCTGAGTCGGGTTGCGCGCCGGAATCGAAATACACAGTGTCTGCGGGCAGGTCCCCTTTGATCTCGTGGGTTTGGGCGTCGGCGAGGGCCCCTGGCACGTATCCGGGGGTATCACGGGCCCGAGAGTTCGCCACCCAGTTGAGCAGCAGGTCGGCGGCGTCCACCGCCGTGCCGTCCGACCATTTCACGCCCGAATTCACGGTGTACTTCACGGTGAGGGGATCGGTGGAGACGCGTTCGTAATGTCCGAACGATTCGTCCCGCACCACGGCCGGCGTATCGTCCACCGAGAAGAACCAGTCGTTCGTCAGGGAACCGACACCCAGATTGGCCGTTGAATTGCCGTAGGTCGTCGCCGGATTGCTCGAGTCGAAGGCCTCATCGACGGCGACCGTGAGGGTGGTGCCCTTGTCCAATCCGGATTCGGCCGTCGAGGCCGTGCACCCGGTCAGCAGCAGACCGGCGGCAACGACCCAGGCGACCGTGGATCTGATTCTCATTGCTCAAAACCATACCCGGTGCCGGCTGGGAATTGAGGATCGCTCGCGCGTTACCCCTCCGCGCCCGCCGCCAGGACACTGCGCCGGAGTTCTCGACGAGCCCGCTGTTCGACAGGGTCGGGAAGGGGAACCGCCGCCAGCAATCGCTGGGTGTACGGATGTTTCGGGTAGCGCAGAATCTCATCCCGCGTGCCGGTCTCGACGATGAGTCCGTGGTGCATGACGGCGATTCGATCCGCCAGCACGTCTATGACCGCAAGGTCGTGCGTGATGAACAGGCAGGCGAACTGCATCTCGATCTGCAGGGCCTGCATGAGATCGAGAACGCGGGCCTGCACAGACACGTCGAGGGCGCTCGTCGGCTCATCGGCGATGAGAACGCGAGGCTTCAACGACAGGGCCCGCGCTATGCCCACCCGCTGCTTCTGGCCACCCGACAGCTCGTGGGGAAAACGTCCGCGATAGTTGCGGGGCAGCTCGACGCTGTCGAGCAGCCGCTCCACCTGCACGTTGAGCGCGGCCCCGCGCAGCCCCTGGGCCAGGCGCAGGGGCTCCCCGATACTGTCGCCGATCGGCATCCGTGGATTCAACGACGAAGACGGATCCTGAAAAACTATGCCGACGCTCTTGTGCAGCGTTCTGATCTCGTCGCGGGAGGCTGCGGAGATGTCCTGCCCGGCTACGATGAGCCGGCCGGCCGTAATCGGCAGCAGTCCGATCGCCGCACGACCAAGAGTGGTCTTGCCCGATCCCGACTCACCGACCAGCCCGAGTACCTCACCCTCCCGCACCACGAGGGTGACCGCGTCGGCCGCACGGAAGGCCGGAACGCGCCCGTGTTTGGGATAGTCAATCGAGACGTGTTCGAAGTTCACCACCACCTCGCGCTCGTCGCGCGCGGCGGCGGACGCTGCCTGCGCGGCCAGGCGCTCGTTCACCTGGATCCGCTCCGAGAGGGCCTCATCCACGAGTACGTCGGTGCCCACGGCGAGGGCAGCCGTCGTGTCGATCGTCTCGTCGCCCCGCTGACCCAGATGCGGCACGGCCTTCAGGAGCGCGATCGTGTAGGGATGTGCGGGCGCGGAGAAGACCTGCTCCACTGTGCCTCGCTCCACGATCAGGCCCCGACGCATCACGGCGATATCGTCGGCCAGGTCGGCGACCACGCCCATGTCGTGGGTGATCAGCAGGATGGCACTGTCGAGGCGGTCGCGCAGACTCCGGAGCAGGTCAAGAATTTCGGCCTGCACTGTCACGTCGAGTGCGGTGGTTGGTTCGTCGGCGATCAGCAGTTGCGGGTCGCACGAGATCGATTGGGCGATCATCACCCGCTGCAGCTGCCCACCGGAAAGCTGGTGGGGAAATGAGTTGAAGGCCTTGTTCGGATCGGGCAATTCCACCATGCCCAGCAGCTCGAGGGAGCGGACCTTCGCCTCGTGCGGCGACATGCCGAAGTGAGCGCGCAGAGTCTCCATGATCTGGAAGCCGATCGTGTAGACCGGGTTCAGGGCCGTCATCGGCTCTTGGAAGATCATCGCGATCTGCCCGCCGCGCACCTTACGCATCTGAGCCGGCTTGAGCCCGAGCAACTCTCGGCCGTCGAGCTTCGCGCTGCCGGTGATTCGGCTGTTCTCGGGCAACAGATCGAGGATGGCCATGGAACTCGCACTCTTGCCCGAGCCTGACTCCCCCACGATCGCGAGCACCTTGCCGCGTTCAATCGAGTAGGTGAGCTTGATGGCCGCGGGGATCCAGACGTTGTCCACCCCGAAGTCGACGCTCAGGTCGGTGACCTCGAGCACGAGAGCGGATGTCTTCTTCGCTTCGGGAAGCTGGCCGATCGACTGGTTCGTCATGCTCTTCCGTTCCCTCGTTCGGTGGGTTGCAGAGGCACGACTCCTGCTGCGACGATGTCGTCATGAAACCGGCAGCGGATCCCGACGCGTACGTCTCTCGCTTCAATCGCGCGCTTGCGGCACTCGTGTGGGTGCTCTGCGCGGCGTCGGCCGTGGCGCTGTCGATCACCGGGCAGGAGCTCTATCTGATTCCCACCGGCTTCATCGTCCTGCTTGGCTGGGTGTTCCTGTGGGCACCCTCCGTTCGAGTCAGTGACGCCGCTGTCACGGTGCGAAACCCTCTGCGCGCGATCGTGATCCCCTGGCAGGCACTCATCCAGGTGGACACGAAGTTTTCGCTCACCCTGTACACACCCGGGCGATCGTGGCCCGTGTGGGTGGCCCCCGCCCCGGGCCGAGGTGCCGTTCGCCGGGCCAACCGCGCCGGGACATCCGTTGACCGCACGCCGTTCATGACCGTGGAACCACGCCCCGGGGACCTTCCCGGAACGGAGTCGGGCGACGCCGCGCAGCTCGTTCGGGACCGCTGGAGCCGACTGCAGGCGAGCGGCGTGATCGAAGCCGGTGTCGCGGAGCACACGCCTGTCGAGATCGTGCCGCAACGCGGGGCGCTGATCGCCCTTGCCGTGTTCGGCGTGGGCACCGTGGCCGCCATTCTGCTCGGTTAGGCCCGCCACCCGACTCACGGCTTCTCCTCCCCGGGCTCCGGGATACTCTCCTGCATCAGGCGGAGCTTGAAGCGCCGGTGTCGCGGGTCGAAAGCGTCGCGCAAGCCGTCGCCGACGAAGTTCACGAGCAGGGCCAGCGACACTATGAACACCCCCGGCCACCAGAACAGCCACGGTCTGGTCTGAAAGGCCGATTGGTTGGAACTGATCAGCAGCCCCAGCGACACATCGGGAGAGCGGATGCCGTAGCCCAGAAAGCTCAGTGCGGTCTCGAGCAGGATCGCCGAGGCCATGATGAGGGTCGCCGACACGATCACGACTCCCATGGCGTTGGGCAGGATGTGCTTGAAAATGATACGGCGATCCGAGGCGCCGGCCACCCGGGCCGCTTCCACGAAGGCCCGCTCTCGCAGGGACAGGAACTCGCCGCGCACGAGCCGCGCGATCCCCATCCAGGAGAAGAAGCCGAGCATGATCGCCAGCACTGGAGCGCCGAGCCCGCCGAACCAGTGACCGACGACTGACCCGATCACGAGGGCGGGAATCACGATGAACACGTCGGTGATGCGCATGAGCGTTGCGTCGACCCAGCCGCGGTAGTACCCGGCAACCGCCCCCACAACCACCCCGAGAATCGTGGCGATGAGGCCAAGCACCACCATCACGAGCGCGGAGTTCTGGATGCCGCGCATCGTCATGGCGAAGTAGTCCTTGCCGATGCGATCCTGGCCGAACGGATGCTCACCGAGCGTCACACCGTCACCTCCGAGCCACCTCGGCACGACTGACAACGTGGGGTCTCCCCCGTTCACCTGCGGGTTGAGTTCCCGGTAGCCATATTTCCACCAGCCGGGAATGGGACCCACCCCGATGGCTGAGATGGAAAAGACCACAATCAGCACGATGAGGATCACCGACACGACGGCCACGCGATTGGCCGTGAACCGGCGCCAGATGAGTCGCCCCTGGCTCACCGGCGGGGTGCTGGGAACGGGCTGATCTGGAGCGATGACAGGTTCGAGCGAATTCGACATCAGCGGATCCTCACCCTCGGATCAAGACCGGCGTAGGCAAGGTCGGCGAGAAAGTTGAAAAGGATGGCCATCGCTGCGATCACCACGAAGTAGCCCATGACCGGGTTGACATCCCCACGGCGCAACCCGGCGTTGAAGAGGTACCCCATGCCGGGAATCGCAAACACTGTCTCGGTGATGATCGCGCCACCCAGCAGTGCCCCCACGTCGAACGCGATCAGGGTCGTGATGGGGATCAGCATGTTGCGGAACGCGTGCCGCATGATCACGGTGCGTTCAGGGATGCCCTTGGCTCGCGCGGTGCGCACGTAGTCGAGGCTGAGCACCTCCAGCATGCCCGCGCGGGAATATCTTGTGTAGCCGGCGAAGGAGATCAGCAACAGCGCAATCGTCGGCAGGGCGAGGTGGGTGTACGTGTCCAGTCCGGTCAGCCAGACGTCGCCCGAGAGCCCCGGCGTCGACGATCCCACGGTCGCGATCGGCCGACCATTGGTGGCGGCAGCCAGGGCGCCCCACGACTGCATGAAGCGGTCCAGCAAGACCACACCGCCCGAGAGCACGGCGGTGATCACGCCCACCCGCATGTTCTGGCCCCTGTCGTAGCCGCCCACCAGAAACCCGCTGATCAGCCCGACAGCGATCGTGGCCAGGGCCAGAATGAGCAGTGTCCCAGCCGACGACACGTCGAACAGCGGCTGCAGCACGAAGTAGGCGATGATCGCGAGTGCCCCGTTGATTCCGGCCGTCAGGAGGGCGCGGCGGTTGTGCAGGCCGGCCGCGAGCGAGGTCGTTCCGAGAGCGATCGCCGCAATCAACACGGTCACGGTGACGGGTCCAAGGCCAGGGTCATGAAACCAGTTCGTAGCGAGCATGACGAGCAGGATGCCCACGGTCATGCCGCCGGAGAGGCCGAAGACGATCAGCCGTCGACGTCGGTCGCCACCGAGGAGAGACTGCAGGATGACGCCGACGATGATTCCGATCACCGCGAGGGCGACGCCGCTGATCACGGGGTCGCGCAAAAAATCGTTGAAGCCGATGGCGACGAACTCCTTCAAGAGCACTGCCACGAGGAAGGCTGGAAGCGAGTAGAGGAAGAAACTGATGAAGGTCACGGTGTTGTCGAGGCCGCTGTACTGGCGAAGGGCTGTCACGATGCCGATCATCACGCCCAGTACGATGGCGAGCACGAGGGCGAGTGTGACGAGCTGGACCGTCGAGGCAAGGGCCTGCGGCAGGATGTCCACCACGAGCGCGTTCGAGATCGTGGAGCCGAGGTCACAGGAATTCGCGAAGGGAATCACGCAGCGGGCGACCCCGCCGAGCCAGAGAATCCAGCGCAGCGGCGGAGGCACGTCAAGGTCCAGCAGCTGGATGCGCGCGTTGATGAGCTGCACCTTGTTGGGCGAATTGCTGTCGCGAAGGTCCTGCAGCGGGTCGGCGGAATAGGCCACCATCATGTACATCAAGAATGAGGCCGCAACGAGAATGAGCACAGAGACGAGTAGCCGTCTCACGATGAAACTCACCATGGGTTCTGACCTCACTGCACTGTTCGGCGGAAGCGATGGGGGGTGGGCCGGGTTCCCGGGGAACCCGGCCCACCTGGTGATGTAGTGCTTCGGGTACTACTGGCTGACGGACCACTCCCAGAAGTTCCAGAAGGGACCGTTCTGGGTGCCCGTGAATTCCACGCCGTCCACGCGCTTGGACACACCGAACACACCGGGCAGCTGGAAGAGCGGCAGGCCATAGGCATCCGCGAACGTCTGCTTGTCGATGTTCATCTCCAGCTCCACGAGGGCATCGGGGTCGAGCGTCGTCTGCGTCTTGAGCGCGTCAGCGTTGGTGCCCGTGTAGTTGTTGTAGTTGCCGCCGCCCTGGCTGGAGAAGATCTGCGGCAGGGCGCTGGTTCCGGCGCCCGGACTGATCCAGCCGAACAGGGAGGCGTCATAGTCGCCGCCCGGCAACAGCTTGCTCCAGTCGGGCGACCCGGCGTCGGCGATCGTGAAGCCGGCCTTGGCCGCCGACTCCTGAATCGCCTGGAACTCGTCCACCCGATTCGGGTTGTTCGTGTTGTAGAGGATGCGAATCGTGGGCGTCGCCCCAGCGAGCAGTTCCTTGGCCCCGTCGATGTCCACATCCGCGTAGGCGCTGGAACCGTTGTTCGCCACCGAATCCGCGTACGGGTCGTTCGCCGGAACCCAGATCTGCGAGTTCAGCACCTCGGCATCGGGATTGACCGGCGTCACGATGGAGTCCAGAATCTGCTGGCGCGGGATTGTCTTCAGAAAGGCCTGGCGAACACTCAGGTCGGCAAAGACGGCCGAGCCGAAGTTCAGGTCGAGGTGATCATACGACAGCTGGTCTCCGGTGAGAACGTCGGCACCCGAATTCTCCAGGGCCGTGAGCGTGTCAGCGGACGCCTGCGGGTTGATGATATCCACCTCGCCGTTCTGAAGCGCCGTCACCTGGGCGTTCGCATCCGGAATGATGCGGAAGATGATCTTGTCGACCTTCGGTGTCATTCCGCCCACGTAGTAGCTGTTGCGCTCCATGGTGAGGGATTGTCCGGGCGTCCAGTCCGAGACCACGAAGGCTCCGCTCGACACGAGGATGTCAGGGTCGGTCGGGAACGCCGTCACGTCGTAGCCGGTGTTCACCCACGAGGCCGCGGCCTGCAGGGTGGCATCCGGGGCTGCGGGGGCAGCCGGATCCCCCGCCGGCAGGGATTCGAGAAGGGCCGTCAGATCCGCCGCCGACTCCAGGCCGGCCTTCTGGGCAACAATGTGCGCGGGCTGCGCGATCGGGTTCACCAGCTCCCAGTCCACGTATGGCGTGTCGTACTCGAGAGTGATTGTTGTGTTGTCGTCGGAGACCGTGGGGTACGCGGTAGCGTCGAGGCCCGCCGTGCTAGCCGCAATCGTGAAGTACTGCGTTCCGCCACTTACCTCACCGGAGGTCTCGTCGAAGGTAGCGCTGTCGTAGTAGCCGGATTGGATGGCCCAGCCGAGCACCATGTCATCCGCTGTGACGGGTTCGCCGTCTGACCACTTGTTATCTTTGTTGAGGGTGTATTTCACCGTGAGGGGGTCGTCGGAGGTCTTCTCATAGGTGCCGAACTTCTCGTCGTGCACGATCTTGAGCTCATTGCTGATGTAGGAGAAGCCCGAGCCGTAGGACCCGTTGAGATAGGCCACCTGCCCATTAGTGTCAAGGTTTCCCTGCGGCGTCTGCGAGTTGAACGAGGTGAAGTCGTTGACGACGGCAACTGTTACCGTGCCGCCGCTCGCGGCCGTTGAGGTGGACGTGCTTCCGGTCGTGGTGCATGCGGTCAGGGCGATCGCGGCGATGCCGACGATGGCCACCCCGCTGAGCGCCCTGCGGACAGATTTTCCTCTGACTGGCAATGTTCCTCCTTGCGAAGTGAACCCGACCTGGCGTTCATAGCGCCCGTGTCGAGCGTGGATACGCTTGACAATAGAGAGGTAGCGCCACAAAAGCTAATAAATCCTCATTTTTGTTACCGAGCGGTGATCAAATCAAAAAAGCGCGGACGAGCGGCACACTGTGTGCCGCTCGTCCGCGCCGTTTGGATGTTGCTCCTAGCGTCCGAACTCGAAATTCGCTCCGGGGATGGCCTCGAGCAGTTCCTGCGTGTAGGCCTGCTGGGGGTTGTCGAAAACATCGTCGGTACTCGACGCCTCCACGATGCGGCCCTTCTGCATGACGCAGACGTTGTCGGCCACCAGCCGCACCACCGCGAGGTCGTGGGTGATGAACAGGTACGTCAGGCCCAGTTCCGCCTGCAGCTCGGTCAGCAGGTTCAGCACCTGACCCTGCACGAGCACGTCGAGGGCTGAAACGGCCTCGTCGAGCACGAGTACGTCGGGCTTGAGAGCCAACGCGCGTGCGATCGCGATGCGCTGACGCTGGCCGCCGGACAGTTCGCTGGGATAGCGGAACTGCGTGGCAGCCGGGAGCGACACCTGGTCGAGAAGCTCCAGCACGCGAGCCTGGCGCTCCTTCTTGGTGCCGATGTTGTGCGCCAAGAGTGGTTCCGCGATGGTATTACCCACGTTGTACTGCGGGTCCAGCGAGCCGTACGGGTCCTGGAACACCGGCTGCACGCGCCGGCGGAACTTCAGAAGCTCCTTACCCTTGAGGCCGGCCACATCCTGGCCGTCGAAGGAGATACTGCCGCTCGTGATGGTCTCGAGCTGCAGGATCAGCTTGGCAACGGTGGACTTGCCCGAGCCGGACTCCCCCACGATGGCCGTGGTGGTGCCCTTCTTCACGCCGAACGACACGTCGTTGACCGCGAGCAGCTCGTTGTACTTCAGCCCCTTGGTGCGGATGCGATAGAGCTTGGAGATCGCCTCCACCGAGATCAGGTCCTTGGTCGGAGCCGACTGCTCGCGCAACGCCGCCCGGTCGATGAGCCCGGTGTCGAGGGAACCCGGGGAGTAGATCGGCTGACCAGACTCTTCGGGGTGCTTCTTCGACTGAATACGGCGCGAGGCCAGGCTGGGTGCCGCCGCCACCAGGCGCTGGGTGTACGGATGCTGGGGGTTTGCCAGGATCACCTGTGACGGCCCGGACTCGACGACCTTGCCCTTGTACATCACGACGAGCTGTTCGGCCCGCTCCGCGGCGAGGCCGAGGTCGTGCGTGATGAACAGTACCGAGGTGCCGTAGTCACGGGTGAGGGTGCCGAGGTGATCAAGGATCTGCCGCTGCACAGTCACGTCGAGAGCCGACGTCGGCTCGTCGGCGATCAGTAGCTTGGGACGTGCCGACAGGCCGATCCCGATCAGCACACGCTGGCGCATACCGCCGGAGAACTGGTGCGGATACTGCTTGAGGCGATCTTCGGCGTCGCTGAGCCCGGCCTCCTTCAGCACCTCGATGGTGCGCTTGCGCGCCTCCTTGCCCCGAAGGCCGCTGTTGGACTTCACGGCCTCCTCAACCTGGTATCCGATGTTCCACACGGGGTTCAGGTTGCTCATCGGGTCCTGCGGCACATAGCCGATCTGCCGACCGCGAACGGCCTGCATTTCTTTCGCGCTCAGCTTGGTGAGGTCTCGTCCTTCGAACAGAATCGAGCCCGCGGTCACCTGACCTGTTCCGGCCAGCAGGTTGATGATCGCCTGCGCAGTCGTGGTCTTGCCGGAGCCGGACTCTCCCACGATGGCGAGAGTCTGGCCCGCGTGCAGGGTGAGGCTGACGCCGCGCACCGCTGGCACGACGCCGCGCTGAGTGCGGAATCCTACCTCGAGGTCGCGGATCTGAAGCAGGGGGGCGTTCTCGTTGGAGACGCTCTGCATCACGGTTTCATTTGCTAGTTGAGTCATCGGCGTGCCCTCGCTTGGGGATCAAGTGCATCTCGAACGACGTCGCCGAGCATGAGGAAGGCGAGCACGGTCACCGACAGCGCTGCTGCCGGGTACATGAGCACCTGGGGGGCCGTACGGATGCTGGTCTGCGCCTGGCTGATGTCGTTGCCCCAGCTCATGACGTTCGGGTCGAGGCCAATGCCGAGGAAGGACAGCGTGGCCTCGGCGACGATGAACGTTCCGAGAGAGATCGTCGCCACCACGATCACGGGTGCGATGGCGTTGGGCACGACGTGACGCAGCAGAATCTTGAACTTGGACACACCGAGGGCAACGGACGCCGTGACGTAGTCAGAGTTCCGTGCGCTCAGCACTGCGCCACGCATGATGCGCGCCACCTGCGGCCAGGCAAAGATCGACATCACGAGCGCGATGGTGACCGGGGTGCGTTCCGGCAAGACCGACAGCAGCACGATAGCGCCGAGTACGGTCGGCACCGCGAAGAAGATGTCTCCGACCCGGGAAACGACGGCGTCAAGAAAGCCGCCGTAGTAGCCGGCCAGTGCGCCGATGATGATGCCCGTCACGGTCACGAGGATCGTGGCGAGCAGGCCGACGATGACGGAGGCCTGGGCACCGAAAATCACCCTGGCGTACACGTCACAGCCTTGGCGAGTGAAACCGAACGGGTGACCGGCCTCCGGCTCGCCGTTGCTGTTGCCAAGAAGGCAGTCAGTCGGTGACGCCGACGAAAACAGTCCCGGTAGGAAGGCGACGGCCAGAATCAGCACGATCAGCACGGAGGAAATCCAGAACGTCGGTCGACGCCGCATGGAATCCCACGCATCCGACCATGTGCTGCGGGCCTTCTGCGTTTCGTCCAGCCGGTCGACGGCCGCGATCGGGGTGTCTTCGAGGGCGGCCACGTAGTGCGGCTGCGCCTCCAAATTGTTACTTGGCATAGCGAATCCTCGGGTCCAGGGCTGCGTAAAGCAGGTCCACGAGCAGGTTGGCCAGCACGAAGATCACGACCATCACGGCGATGAACGACACCACTGTCGGTCCTTCACCGAGCTTGATCGCGTCGTAGACGGTGCCGCCCACTCCGTTGATGTTGAAGATGCCCTCGGTGACGATGGCACCTACCATGAGAGACCCGATGTCGACGCCCAGAAAGGTGACGACGGGCACGAGCGAGTTGCGCAAAACATGCACGCTCACGACGCGCGGCCGGGACAGCCCCTTTGCTGTCGCCGTACGAACGAAGTCCGCGTTCAGGTTGTCTGACACGCTCGCCCGGGTGAGACGCACGATGTACGCGAACGACACGGAAGCCAGCACGAGAGCCGGCAGGATCAGCTCATCGAGCGGCGCTGCTCCACTGACCGTCGTGCGCGCCCACCCGAGTTGGATGCCGAACACGAATTGGAGTACGAAGCCGATCACGAAGGTCGGCACGCTGATCAGCAGCAGGCTGACCACGAGAGCGCTGGCGTCGAAGAGCTTGCCCTTGCGGAGTCCGGCAACGAGGCCCACCAGAATGCCTGCGACGGCTTCGAAGAACAGGGCCAACATGGCGAGACGGAAGGTGATGGGGAAGGCCGACGCCATCACGTCGGACACCGAACGGCCCGAGAATGTGGTCCCCAGGTCGCCCTGGAAGAAGTTGCCGATGTAAATGAAGTACTGAACGATCAGAGGCTTGTCGAGGTTGTACTCGGCACGAAGCTGGGCGATGACGCCCGGCGAGACCGGTCGGTCACCGAACAGGGCGGCGATGGGATCCCCGGGAAGGGAAAAAACCATGAAGTAGATCAGGAAGGTGGCTCCGAAAAAAACCGGGATCATCTGAAGAAGACGTTTACCGGTGTACCAGAGCATCAGGTTCCCACAATGGAACGTATATGCATGAACATCACAATCACTTAGAGAGAGAAAAAGTCTAACCAACCAAATACCCGGGGGCTCACGCCCCCGGGTACTTGAACATTAGGTAATTCTTACGGCTGCTACTTAGTTCTTGGTGATCTCGTGGTACAGCGGCACGGAGTCCCAACCGAATTCGACGTTGCTGACGGTGTCAGCGTTCCACACCGCGGTGACGTTCGAGTACCACAGCGGGATGGTCGGGAGGTCCTTGAGCAGAACTTCCTGAGCGGCGACGTACTTGGCCGTGGCGTCGTCGACGCTCGACGCGGCAGCGCCTTCCTTTAGCAGGCCGTCGAACTCTTCGCTGCTGTAGCCTTCGTAGTTCGATCCGGCACCGGTCTGGTACAGCGGGGCGAGGAAGTTGTACATCGACGGGTAGTCTGCCTGCCAGCCGGCGCGGGTTGCCCCGGTCAGCGTTCCGGCGGAGCGGTCATCGAGTGCAGCTGCGAAGGTCGGGTACGGCTTACCGACTGCTTCGATGCCGAGCGTGTTCTTGACGCTGTTGACAACGGCGTCGACCCAGGCCTGGTGGCCACCATCGGAGTTGTACGCGATGTCGAAGGTACCCGTGTACGGGGAGATCGCATCGGCTTCAGCCCACTTGGCAACGGCTTCTTCGGGGTTGTAGTCGAGAACCTCTGAGCCCTCGAGGGAATCGGAGTAGCCGTCGATCACCGGGGAGGTGAAGTCGGTGGCCGGGGTACGGGTGCCCTGGAAGATGACATCGGTGATCTCGGCACGGTCGATGGCCATCGAGATGGCAGCACGACGCAGCTCGCCTTCCTCGCCACTCCAGTGTTCGAGGTAGTACGGCATGTTGAATGCCTGGAAGATCGCGGCCGGATCGTTGACGTTGCTGTCCGGGAAATCGGTCTTGTAGGTCGCGAAAGCGGAGTCCGGCACGGCGTCGAGAACGTCGAGGTCGCCGCCCTGCACGGCGGCGTAGGCGCCATCCTGCGAGGCGAAGAAGATGATGTTCAGTCCGTCGTTGGCCGGCGTGCGCACACCTGCGTAGTCCGGGTTCGTCACGAGGTCGATCTGAACGTCGTGCTGCCAGGCGCCCTCACTCGCGAGCTCATAGGGACCGTTGCCGATCGGGTTCTCGCCGAATGCGGCCATATCCTCGTACGCGACGGTCGGCAGCGGCGAGAAGGCAGTATAGCCGAGGCGAAGCGGGTAGTCTGCCTCGGCGGCGGCGAGCTCGACCGTGAAGGTCGTGTCGTCGATGACCGTCAGTCCGCTCATGGACTCGGCGAGCGGGTCGCCGACCTGAAGCACGTTGCCGTCTTCGTCGACGGCTCCGGTCGGGTCGTCCATGGTGTTCTGCACGTCGGAGTAGCCGACGATGTTGTCGAAAAAGTACGACGTGGACTGCGCGTTGTCGTACAGCGCACCGTAGTTCCACGCGTCCACGAAGGACTGCGCCGTGACGGCCTCATCGTTGGTGAACTTCCAGCCGTCGTTCAGCGTCACGGTCCAGGTCGTGGCGTCATCGGACTCGATCGACTGCGCGACCTCGTTCTCGATCTCGCCCGTTGCACTATAGGAAACCAGTCCGGCGAAGATCGATGTGATGATCTTGCCACCACCGACCTCGGTGGTGTTGGTCGGGATGAGCGGCATCTGCGGCTCGTTACCGTTGGTCGTGATGATTCCGCCACCGGCTGTGCCTGCATCGTTGGATGCACCCGAGCAGCCGGAAAGCGTCAGCGCTCCCACGGCGGCAATGGCGATCGCGACGACGCCAAGTCTCTTGATTCTCAATTTTCCTCCAGTGAAAAGGTGAACGCCGGGCGCAGTTTGTAACGGCACCGGCGTACTCGTTAGTTTCGACACTAATTGGGGCATTGACCAAACCCGCCATCGGTGTCGTAACCGTTACCTACGCGAAACAATTGGCGCAGGTAATCTGCGTGAAATCGGCCGATCTTATGCAATTTGTGCAAGAAACGACTCTTTTAGAACAATCTCTTCACGTCATGCCCGTTGTACTGCCGCATGCTGTGACCCTGACACTGGCATTATGGGTTCATGATCGAATCATCCGGCGGCCTGCGGAAAGCCCGCGTGTATTGGGAGGTCGGCATTGTTCTCGGGCTCTCGCTCGGCGCATCCGCTGTGTATTCGGTCGTGTCCATCGTTGCTCGGCTCACCGACACCACTCCACTCGCCGACCAGTCGGCGACGCTCAACGGCTCGCAGTCACCGCGGGAATGGCTCGACTTCACGTACCAGTTTCTGGGCATCGGATTCGGGCTGGTGGCCGTCGCCCTCGTGCTGTACCTGCTCTGGCTTCCCGGTACCAATCCCTTCCGGCTGATCGGCTTCGACCTCACCCAGCCGGGCAGGGACCTGCGGCGCGGTCTGGGGCTGTTACTCGTGATCGGCATCCCGGGGCTCGCGCTCTACCTCGCCGGTCGGGCCTTCGGCTTCACCGTTGCCGTCGTTCCCGCGCCCATCGACACCTTCTGGTGGACCATTCCGATTCTGGTCTTTTCGGCACTGCGCAGCGCCCTCGTGGAGGAGATCATCGTGGTGGGCTACCTGTTCACCAGGCTGCGCCAGCTCGGCTGGTCGACCTGGACGATCATTCTCTCCTCGGCCGTGCTGCGCGGCAGTTACCACCTGTACCAGGGCATCGGCCCGTTCTTCGGCAATGTCGCGATGGGTGTCGTCTTCGGCTGGTGCTACAACCGCTGGGGCCGCACGATGCCCCTGGTGATCACGCACTGGCTGCTCGACATTCTGTCGTTCGTCGGCTATCCCCTCGCGCTCGCCTGGTGGCCGGGGCTGCTCGCCCCGGCCAACTGAATTAACTCAGAGCGCACAAGTCGAGACCACGCAAGCCGGGTCTAAGAGTCGGCTTGCGTGGTCTCGATACGCGCGCCAGCGCGCATTACTCGACCAGCGGGATGGGCGCGAGGCGCCGGGCTACTCCTCGAAGGCCTCGGGTGGTGGGCAGGCGCACACGAGGTTGCGGTCCCCGTAGGCATTGTCGATGCGGCGGACCGGCGGCCAGTACTTGTGGCTAACCAGGGAGCGCAGCGGGTACACGGCGGTAGCACGGTCGTAGGCATGTTCCCACTCCCCCTCGATCACCGCTTGCGCGGTGTGCGGGGCGTTGTGCAGCGGGTTGTCGTCGGCCGGCCAGACACCGGCGGCGACGGCATCCGCTTCCGCGTGGATGGCCAGCATCGCGTCGATGAAGCGGTCGATCTCCCCAAGGTCTTCGCTTTCGGTGGGCTCGACCATGAGCGTTCCCGCCACCGGGAAGCTCATCGTGGGCGAGTGGAAGCCGTAGTCGATGAGGCGCTTGGCCACGTCGTCCACGGTCACCCCTGTTGCCGCGGTTAACGGACGCAGGTCGAGGATGCACTCGTGCGCCACAAGACCGTTGTCGCCTGAATAGAGCAGTGGGAAGGCGCCCGAGAGCCGCTTGGCCACGTAGTTGGCTGCGAGAACGGCCGCGCCGGTGGCCTGCCTGAGGCCGTCGGCGCCCATCATGCGCACGTAGGACCAGGAGATGGGCAGGATGCTCGGGCTGCCGTAGGGCGCGGCCGAGACCGGCCCGCCCTCGTGACGAACCGTGCCCGGCGTGCCGTCTGCGGCGAGCAGGTAGTGCTCGTCGCTCTGGGCAAGCGGATGTCCAGGGAGGAACGGTGCCAAGTGGGCCTTGGCCGCCACCGGGCCGACGCCCGGTCCGCCGCCGCCGTGCGGGATACAGAACGTCTTGTGCAGGTTGAGGTGCGACACGTCGCCGCCGAAGTCGCCGTAGCGAGCGAAACCGAGCAGGGCGTTCAGGTTGGCACCGTCGACGTACACCTGTCCGCCGGCGTCGTGCACGGCGCGACAGATGGTCGCGACCTCGTGCTCGTACACACCGTGGGTGGACGGGTAGGTGATCATGAGCGCGGAGAGGTCGTCGGCGTGCTCGGCGATCTTGGTGTGCAGGTCGTCGAGGTCCACGTTGCCGAGGTCGTCACACGCCACCACGACAACACGCATGCCGGCGAGGGCAGCGGATGCTGCGTTGGTGCCGTGGGCGCTCGACGGGATCAGGCACACCGTGCGTGCACCCTCGCCGCGTGAGCCGTGGTAGGCGCTGATCGCGAGGAGCCCGGCGAGTTCGCCCTGGCTGCCGGCGTTCGGCTGAAGCGACACTGACTCGTAACCCGTGACGTCGCTCAGCCAGGTTTCGAGCTGGCGAACGAGCTGCAGGTAGCCCTCCACGTCGGCGCGCGGCGCGAAGGGGTGCAGCCCGGCGAACTCGGGCCAGCTCACGGCCTCCATCTCGCTCGCGGCGTTGAGCTTCATGGTGCAGGAACCCAGCGGGATCATGCCGCGGTCAAGCGCGTAGTCAGCGTCGGCGAGGCGCTTCAGGTAGCGCATCATGCTCGTCTCCGAGCGGTGCGTGTTGAAGACAGGGTGCTCGAGGTACGGGCTCGTGCGCGCCAGCTCGGCGGGCAGTCCCTCGGTGGCCACATCGAAGTCCACGTGCCCGAAGGCATCGCTGCCGCCGAACGCCTGCACGATGTGCCCGAGGTCGGCGAGAGTCGTCGTCTCGTCGACCGACAGACCCACGGTGTCGGCGTCGACGAGGCGCAGGTTGTAGCCGCCGTTCGCGGCGCGGTCCACGAGAGTCGCGGCGGTTCCGGGTGCGGACACCTGGATGGTGTCGAAGAAGCTGTCGCTCACGGCGGGGAAGCCGGCGGCGCCGAGCGCGGCGGCCAACTGGCCCGCGCGCTCGTGCACTTGGGCGGCGATCGCTTTCAGGCCCTCAGGCCCGTGGTACACGGCGTACATTCCGGCCATCACGGCGAGGAGCACCTGCGCGGTGCAGATGTTGGACGTCGCCTTGTCACGGCGGATGTGTTGCTCGCGCACCTGCAGCGCGAGACGGTAGGCGGGGTGGCCAGTGGCGTCGACGCTCACGCCCACAAGCCGCCCGGGCAGCTGTCGCTCGAGTCCCTTGCGCACGGCCATGTAGCCGGCGTGCGGGCCTCCGAAGCCCATCGGCACACCGAAGCGCTGGCTCGTGCCTACGGCCACGTCGGCGCCGAGATCGCCCGGCGAGGCGATCAGCGTCAGGGCGAGCAGGTCGGCGGCCACGACGGCGAGGGCCTTCTGCTCGTGGGCGAGGGCGATCACGCCCGCCGGGTTCCAGATCCGACCGGATGCCGCGGGGTACTGCACGAAGATACCGAAGTACTCCCCCAGCTCGGCCGCGGTGGTCTCCTCGTTCAGGGGCAGCACGGCGAGCTCGATGCCGAGCGCGTGCGCCCGGTTCGCGAGCAGCGCATGGGTCTGCGGCAGGGCGTCGGCGTCCACGATGAAGCGGCGGCTGGCGCCCTTCGAGGCGCGGCGGGCGAGGAGCATGCCCTCCACGACGGCGGTGGACTCGTCGAGCATCGAGGCATTTGCGGTGTTCAGCCCGGTGAGGTCGGCGATCATCGTCTGGAAGTTGATGAGCGCCTCGAGGCGACCCTGGGAGATCTCGGGCTGGTAAGGAGTGTAGGCCGTGTACCAGCTGGGGTTTTCGAACACATTGCGCTTGATCACGGCGGGCGTGAACGTGTCGTAGTAGCCGAGTCCGATCATCGACCGCTTCACTGTATTGCGGGCGGCGAGCAGCCGAAGCTCGGCGATGGCTTCCGGCTCCGTCGCGGCAGGAGGGAGGGCGTTGTCGCCCTCGGTGCGGAAGAGGTCTGAGTGGATCGCGCCCGGAATGGCCGCGGCCACGAGGTCTTCGACGCTGTCGTAGCCGAGGGTGGCGAGCATGTGCGCCTGCGCGGGCGCATCCGTTCCGATGTGGCGCTGGGCAAACGCCGGCGAGCCGGACGTCTGCTGCGTGGAACTGTCTTTCACGATGAGAGTCTCCATGGATTATTCGCCGGTAAGGGCGGAGTACTCCGCGAAGGTGAGGAGAGGGGGCAGCTCCGTGAACGTGATCTTGAGCAACCACCCCTCGCCGAACGGGTCGCTGTTGACGAGCTCAGGGGCGTCGACCACGGCGGAGTTGACGGCCGTGACGGTGCCGTTGACCGGGGCGAACAGCTCTCCGACGGACTTGGTGGACTCGATCTCGCCCACGACGGTTCCGCTGGTGACGGCGCTGCCCACGTCGGGGAGTTCGACGAAGACCACGTCACCGAGCTTCTCGGCGGCGTAATCGCTGATGCCGACGGTGGCGATGTCGCCCTCGACGAGCACCCACTCGTGCTCGGCGGTGTACTGGAGTTCGGATTTGTCAGTCATGGGAAACCTTTCGAAGAGAGAAGGAACTACTTCTTGCGCGAGTAAAAGGGGAGAGAGGCGACGGTGGCGGGAATGCGGGTGCCCCGCACGTCCATGTAGACCTCTGTGCCGAGACGGGCCAAGGCAGGCGTGACGTAGGCCATGGCAATGGGATAACCGAGGGTCGGCGAGAGGGCACCGCTGGTGATTTCGCCCGCTGGTTCGGTCGCATCCGTGCTGGAGTAGATACCGTAGCCGGCGCGGCCGGCCCGCTTGCCCTGCGCGATCAGGCCGACGAGCACTGGCGCCGTGGCGCTCGGGCCTTCCTCGCTCGCGGCCCGGCCGATGAAGTCGGTGTCTTTCGCGAGGTTAACGACGCGACCGAGTCCGGCCTGGGCCGGAAAGGTGCTGAGGCTGAGCTCGTGGCCGTACAGCGGCATGCCGGCCTCGAGTCGAAGCGTGTCGCGGCTTGCGAGCCCGGCGGGCACGAGACCGTGCGCCTCTCCGGCGGAGACGATGGCCTCCCAGAGCGCGAGCGCCTGGGCTACCGGCACGTACACCTCGAAGCCGTCTTCGCCCGTGTAACCGGTGCGAGCGATGAACAGCGATGTTCCGTTAAATGCGCCGTTCATTGCCCGGTAGTAACGCAGGGTGATCATGTCGCCGCCGGCCGCGAAGCCCGCGGTTTTGTTGAGGATCGTGCGGGCGTTCGGCCCCTGCACCGCGATGAGCGCCACGTCGTCGCTCTCATCGACGACTGTCACGTCGAAGCGAGCCGCGCGGGCCTGCATTGCTGCGACGGCCGGGAATCTGTTTCCGGCGTTGGCGACAACCAGGTACTCGGCGTCGCCGAGGCGGTACACGACGACGTCGTCGATGATGCCGCCTGCCTCGTTGAGCAGCAGGCTGTACTTGGCCTGCATCAGGGCGATGGCGGAGAGCTGACCGGCGAAGGCGTAGTCGAGGTACGTTCCGGCATCGGGGCCGGTGACGCGGATCTCCGCCATGTGGGAGAGATCGAAGATGCCGGCGGTGGTGCGCACAGCGTGGTGCTCGGCGAGATCGCTCGAATACCGCACGGGCATTTGCCAACCGGCAAAGTCGGTGAAGCTGGCGCCGAGTTCGACGTGAGCCTGGTGCAGGGGTGAGAATCGCGCTTCCGCGTGGGGGTCGACCGAGGTCATGAGTTCTCCGGGACAAGCCGGCCGAAGCCGAACGAGAGCACCGAGGCTCGGTTGAGCCTCGTGGGAACTCCCCCTCTGTCGTCTTAAAGCCTGAGAGCTTCACCATGCCGGCGGGGCATGACTTTCACCTTGGGCGGAACTGACGGCGTATCGCTTCGCTCAATTCACTTTTCAGAGTGGCCAGTTCGATGCGGTACGCGTACCTGAGAGATTGTCGGGGAGGATTGCTCCTTCGGTGTTCGCTCGTCTTGCGACGTCGAACTCTCCCGCATCGACCTTGATGGCCCAGTATTCAATTCTGGATGTTGTAAACAAGCCTAGCGCCCACGCCCTCACGGACGCGACCGATGATAATATTCGCGCGACAGACGCCCCAGGTGACGGAGGCATTCCTATGGATGGGCTGCGCAAACCGTTCTTCATCGCCGCGATCATTGTCGCGGCCCTGGTCGTATTCGCCGAACTTGGCCTTTCCTTCTTCGTCATCAATGCCGCCGTCATCCCACCCGATGCCGGGGCAGCTCAGGACCTCGGAGTGCCCGCCGGCGTCGAGGCTGTTAATGCCGCCAACGGCTCCGATCCGCCGGGATCGGGAATCGCCTTTCTGGCGCTGATCGACGGCCTCGTGCTCTTCACCGTGGGCATGCTCGGCTTGAGCCTGGTCATGCCCCTGCGCCTCTACGGCCGGGTGCAGGGGATCGTGACCCTGGTCGTGTCTTTCCTATGGGTCATCATGTGTTTTCTGCTGCTGATCGTGGGGCTCATTCAGCTGTTTCTGATGATCGGGCTGTTGGTCGCCGTCCCATTCGGCACGGTGGTCTACTTGGCCATCTGGGGCTCGTTCCCGGAGGGAGCCGCGGCCGCCGTTCTCGGGGCGATCCTGTTCCTCAAGATCGCTTTCGGAGTGTTGCTTATCGTGGCGCAGCCCCGATTCCTCAGGGTCACGGGACTGGTGGTCCTCGTTCTGCTGTCGGTCGTACTGCAGCTTGTTCTCGGGTTCATCCACGGCTTCCTGCCGGGAATCGTCGTCGCCATCGGCGATCAGTTCTGGGCCCTGGTCACGGGCGTCGTCGCACTCGTGTGGGCACTCATCATGCTGATCGTCTCCATTCCCGCGATCGTCAAGGCGATCAAAGCGAGCGAATCCGCTACTGATTGATGTCGATTCCGTTCAGGTTGGGCAGTATCTCACCGGTGTCGAACTTCTCCAGGAACTGCTTTTCCTCGAAGAAGACGCAGGCGGTCGGATTGAAAATGCAGAAGTCGTCGACGATAACACCGCCCCCGGTGGCCTGCGGAGCGACATACTCGAAGATGGCCACACCGAGCTGTGAGCCCCCGCTCTCGACGAGGAGTGGCACCTGGCCGGCCTGCGCCGCGGGCGGCGTGCTGAATGTCACCTGCGTGTCGCTCACCTTCGTGGTCGACACGCTCGTCTCCCCCACGGTGACGATAGTCGACTCACCGAATTGACCGGTCAGCAAGACGATAGTGCCTCCCTCCACACCGCCCTGCGATGGAGTGAAAGACGTGAGCGCAGGCGTGACCTCGGGCGGACGGGTAAGGATAAAGGCCGTCACTCCGCCGCCGATGATCACCACGGCCGCAACAACGGCCACGATCCACCAGGGGAACTTCCTCACCACCACGGGCGCGACCTCCGGCACCACGAGCTGCACGACGAATCCGAGCTCGGCGTAATCTTCGGGGGCCTCGTCCGCGCTGTAGGGAATGAGCTTCACTTGGTAGGTGCCGGGCAGCGCCCCTGTCGTGTCGAAGGCGACCTCGTATTGCACTGTGGCCCCGGGATCGATCGTGCGCAGCGGCTCCTCGATCGTTGCGCCTGTCGAGCCGGGAAGGCTGTTCGGCACACCCACGGGGAATGCCCCCAGCACCACGCGCTCGGGCGCGGCCGAGGCATTCGTCACCGATGCGGTGAGCGTTCCTTTTCCGTCGGTCAGCGCAACGGTTTGCGAGCTGAGCGTCATGGCCAGTTTCTTCATGGGGTCCTCCTCGGGGAATCCAGAAACTTCAGATGCGCAACGTGGATGCTACTCCTGAGCGTCATATCGGGCTCACTTGCAGGATGCAGGCATCAAATCCCGGACAGTCGAAGGTCAGGGAACCACCGGAGCGGCCAACGGTGAGGTCCGTCGAGTCACCCTGCTCCAGCTTCTGGGCGGCATCCGTTCCCTCGATGAGCATGCTCACGGTGACCTCTCCCGGCGCTGACAGCACGGTGAGCCTTGCCCTTTTCGTCACCGGTCCGAGGTCGAATGTGCCGCCGAATTCCGCAATCGTGAAGGTGCAGGTCTGCTGCACCTGGATGAGCTGCCCGCTGATGGCACAGTCCCCGTTGCTCAACACCAGATCGGTGGTCTCAAGGGCCGCGACCGGACCGATGCCGGCCAGCCCTGACACCGTGGACCCACCCGCCGGGCGGTCGCCTCTGCCGAACCCCACACCCATCAGGAAGAGCACCAGCACCAGGCCGGCAACCGCGCAGGCGATGATAATCGGCTTGCGATTACTCTCGCTCATGGCTGCTCCCGTCTGACAGGCTCGGCGGTGCGGAGTCGACCACGAGATCGTGCGTGATGTGGGCCGGCTTCATGACGCCGACAATCCGGTGCACTAGGTCGACCTGGCCAGCGGCATCCGCGGGGATATGCACGACCACGTGAAAGGCCCCGGGATCGTCGACAACGCCGAAACCGCCGACGCCCGTAGCGAGTTGCAGAAATCTGGCGAGTCCGGCGGGTGTGCCGCGGCGGGCCGACAGGTCTGCGGCATTGGCGACGAGGTCTCGCTGCCGAGCCGGGTCGACCCCGGATCCGCCGGGCGTCGGACCCGTCAGCCAATCGAGGTCCACCCAGCTGGCGAGGTAGGGCACGAGCTGCTCCGGGGCCCGGTACGGGTGCACGAGAGTGTCGACCGCATCGAGCACGTCAAGAACCGGCGTCTGCAAGTCTGCCGTGACGGCGATCAGCGCCCGCAACGGCGCACTCCGCACGGCGGACACCTGAAAGACCTCCGGCAGGATGCCGAGGAGCAGGGCCTCGGATGGCTCGGTTTCGGGCAACACAGGCCTAGGCATTGGCGCGCACCACCTCGATGCGATGTTCCCCCGAACAGAACAGCCAGGTCGGCGGCAGGGTGATGAAGGTATCGACGTTTCTGGCCGTGCAGGTGCTCCAGGTGTCGGCTTCATCCGTCGAGCGGAAGATTCCCTCCGGCCCGGCGCCGAGCACGAGCGGCACGCCGTCGGCACCCAGGGCACCCGAAACCGACCGCACCGGTTGGAACCTCGCCCGGTCCCGAAGAGGCAGGCCGCAGTTGACATCACGCTGGTCCCAGACGCGTTTCTGCCCCGCCGAAAGCGGCAGCCGCAACACTCCACCACTCTGAGTGGCGGCGTAGGCGGCGTCACCCGTCACATGCACGCCCCAGCAACTGCCGCCGCCCCACCCCGCGCCCAGTTCTTCCCACGAGGCCATCAGGGCAGCATCGAACGTGGTGCGGGCGAGGTCATCGATGCGCAGCCGAGCGCACCCGGTGCCCGTACCCTCCGGCACCGCGCGACCCAGCCACAGGTACGTGGCTGGACCGTCGTATTGCACGGCCAGGCAGCGGATGTCTTCCCCCGCCGCGCGCACGCGCTTGAAGGATTCCGGTGCGCCCGCCGTGGGTGACATCCACACTCCGGCGGCAGCCTCCGCCGTGATGATGACCCCGGTCTGGCCGCGCACATCGGTGAACGAATCGATGGCATAGAAGCCGCGGTCCGGCTGCGCCGGATCGACGAGGTTCTGCACCGGGATGGCGCCCTCGTTGTGAGCGAGCTCATAGAGGCCCTTTTCTCCGGCGAGCAGGAGCACCGGGCTGCCGAGCCGGTCCACCCAGGCGAGATCGGCGAGCGTGAACCCGAGTTCTGCGCGTCGCAGCCAACTCTCACCGAGGTCGTCGCTCACATAGACGCGTGAGCCGTCGCCGGCATCCGTTGCCACGGCGACCATGCCCGGATGCGTGGTAGATGCGCCCTGCCCCACCCGGAAAGGAACTATCGCGCGCACGTCTTCTCCCGCGAACTGCGCACAGGCCTCCCAGCCGTCCCCGAAGTTGGTGGTGCGAAAGAGAGTGTCGCCTTGGGCGACAAACCACGTGCCGGTCTGGCCTTCGGCCTGGATGAGGGAGGTCGCGTCGGTGTCGGGCACCTTGTCCAGTTCGAGCCGCACGCGTTCCACGTACTGCACGCCGGGCTCGGATTCCTCCATTGCCCGGTAGAGGTTGGAAGCACGCAGCGCGCGCCCGAACCCGAAACCGAAGCCGATGCCGCCCGCGCTGCCTGCCGTTCCGTTGGGAAGCGGGTTGATCGCCTCGCCCAGTCTGCGCACGATCCTCTCCCTGACCGCGACCGGATCCTCGTCGGGACGAACGACCACCCTCGCGTCGACGAGCACTTGCTTGTAGAGGGCCCAGCGGACCACGGGGGTGGCGCCGATGGTCGCGCGATCGCGAAGGTAGCGGTCGACCTCGGCCCGCACGTTGTCGCGAGCCTGCGCTCCGAGTTGGTCGAGGGAGATTCCCCCATTAGTTCGGTTGCCGAGGGGAATCTGCGGCACGAGAACGACCTCAACCTCACCCGGACTCGCAAAAGCCCACACCTCGCGCCTCGTGAGGGCATGAGCCCGCGCAACCCCGCCATGCCTGGCGGCAAGCACCTCGTAGTCGCGGCCGGTCACCGCTCGATCTCGGGACTGAAAGTCCTGCGGCGCCCTGCGCAACGCATCCTCGAGTGGCTCCTGATCGCGGCCTCCGGTCGCGGGCGCAGGGTTGCTCACCCGAAGACCCGGAAGGGAGCTGCGCAGAACGGTCAGGGTGCCCGCCGCAACGTTTCCACGCTCGCCTCCACCGCTTCGAAACCAGGCTCGCACCTGGGCACCGGGTGCGGGAACGGCTGGAACCGGTGCAATGAATTGATCTCGAGCATCGGTTCCGCCCGCTGCCCGCTCGCTCCACCAAGCGAAAATGACGGTGCCAGAAGATCGGTCGACGCGCACCACGGGCTCGCCGTCCTCTGCGTCCGCGAAGGCCTCGACCTCGCGGCAAAAACGGAAGGGCATTCCGTCCACAAGCACCGCTTCGCCGCTGGCGAGCGGCGACCCGGAGGGGAACTCAATTCCGATGCTCAGCCCCGGTCCCGCGACCGCCGGCGAGCTGGGCAGGGTAAAGATCTGACCGGGTCGCCCCGTGCCGACCCCGAGGAGGACGGCCTCGACCGGCGTCGAATCCGCCGCTTCGACGGTGACGCTCGTCGCTCCGGCTGCGAGCACCGTGTCGGCGAGGGTACTGAATACCGGCAGCGCGACACCGGGCACTCCAGGCGGCGGGCTCACCTGTGTGCCGCGCGGGATCAGCACTTCCGGCCCGTCCCCGGCGGCGCGGGTGAACTCGAGAGTGACCGTGGCCGCGCTCGGCGGGTACACGGCGGTACCCAGCAGATTGAGGTAGACGGCATAAAGCTTTTCAGGCACCCGATTGAGGCGATACATAAGCAGGTCGGTGAGGTGGGCGAAGGCTTCCACGAGCACGATGCCCGGGTCATGCACCGAGAGATCGGTCCACTCCGGATCCAGCTGGCGAATACGGTCGCGTGCACTGTCGATGAGCTCGACGAAGGTGCGGTCGTCGAGATTGGGCACAGGAATGCTCATGCGGAGCCTCTCTCGGTCGTTCGATCGGCCGTTCCCGGTGCCTGTCCCGACACGGGCACGCCCACGGCCAGCTCGTCCTCGTGCTGGGTGGCTTTGACCCGATACCGCAGGCGCACCTCGAGCAGGGCCGGGTCTTCCGGTGCCCGAGCCGCATCCAGTGAGAGAACCGTCACCCGTGGTTCCCAGCGTTGCAGGGCACTTGACACGTAGTGGATGGCGAGTCCGGCGGTTGTGTCGTCGGCCGCAGCGAAGGCCAGCCGGAACAGGTGGCAGCCGTAGTTCGGTCGGTTAACCCGCTCGCCGGGCCGGGTGCTCAAGAGAAGAAGCACGGCCTGGCGCACTGAGGCGTCTTCCGTGACGGTGGCGAGGCGGCCGTCAGGAGTGAGGCTGAAACCCGGAGGTCCCGCGGACGCATCGAAATCGGGATGCACGAGCGCGATGGCACGGTATCGGGGCGCGCTCATGTCGACGCCCCCACCAATTGCTCGCCCGGCGAGCGCACCGTGTACTTCACGGCGCCGGGCGGTGTGCCGTCGGTGTACCCCTCCACGGAATCCAGACAAATGGCATGGCCACCGATGCGCAGGAACGTCGAGTATCCCTTGTGCACCACCAGCGTGTGCGTGCACGGCTTAATATTGACGCCGATGTTAGGGCACCCGTTGATATCCCGTCCCTGCGGGTCGTTCTCGACGAGCACGGGGGATGCGAGGATTGTGACCCACTCCTGCGATGGCACATTCTTCACGACGCCGTCATGGCCGCAGCGCACCACTCCCTTTTCAACGAGAACCTTCATGTCGCCTCCTCGAAATCCACGGTCTTGGCGCGCACCTTCATCGCATGGCCTGGCGCCTCGATCGTGAGGTCGGTCGCGGAATGCAGGCTGAAAAGATCCGGTCCGAGCGACACAGACGACCCGTGGCCGTCTTCCAGACGGATGCTGTGGTCGTCGCCATCGAGAACGACCCGCTGCCCGTCCGCGGTCGCCACGGTGAAGCGTCGACCCCGAGTGCCGGCCAGGTCCGTGTCGGGAACCTTCTCGGGCCCGAAGAGCCCGCCGAGAACAACGGCGTCGGCCGGATCCGCTGCGACCAGAAGTACCAGCACGGTGTCACCGGTGTTCGGGAGCAGGACGGCGCCCTTGCCGGTCCCCGCGCCCTGGGTGAGCACCGGTGCCCAGCCCGTGGTGACCTGCGGGTAACATGCGAGATCCACCTGCACCCGCGCACGCTGCTCGGGGTCTTCGACGTCGACGACGAGGCCCAGGGTCGTCACGTCAGCCGGGCGAGAGGTCGCCGGGGTGGCCGGAAACGCGGGCGGTCTCGTCGACACCGTGGTCTCGTATCCGCTGCCCTGCACGGAGTGCACAACGTCACACACCGTGTACGTGCCCTCGAGGCTGGCCGTGACCCCGCTGATCTTCACTCGTCCGCCCACACGGATGCGCGGATCGCCCTCGGCCACGAAGACGCCGGTGATCTCGCCCGCTGCCCGCACGTCGAGCTCTGCCTGCGCGAGGTCCGCGGCCGCCGAGTCGTCGACGAGGGTGTCGTTCTGGCGCAGCAAGGCGCCCCCGCCTCCCACGCTCTGTGGCGCAGCATCGGCTCGCACCCCTGCCCGGGCCCGATTGTCGTCTGCCTCGCCGTGCACGATGGCCGCAGAATCAGGATTCCAGCCCGTCACCGAGGCGCTCAGGAATGCGGGTTCCTGGCTGATCTCCAGCTCCGCAGAGTGAAGGGTGGTGCCGAGAACAAGCTCCACGGGCTCTCCCTCCCCCTCGAGCCCCACGAGCCGCAGGGCTGACTCATCGACGACCGGGTACAGGCCCGCGCGGCGGCTCGCCTGAACGAGCAGGCTCAGGTCGGAACATGCCAGTTGGTAGGTGCGCGCGGGGCGGCCGGTCCCGCCGACGACGCTGAGCCCGGTTCCAGCGCACAGGGCCACCGCGAGACCGTTCAGGTCAACGTCTGCGTGCACCCTGGTGAACTGACGTTTTCGCAGCCGGTGCAGGGCGTCGTAGGCGCGCACCCGTATCTCCTCAGAGAGGTCGGCCCCGTAGCTGTGCTCGACCACGGTCACCTCCCCCACGAACAACGCGCGTCGTACCCCGACGACCTCGACCCGCAGTGCGTCGCCGGGTGCCGGGTCAACCCGGCGGCCCGCGTCGAGGGTCAGCCACGTGATGCTGCACCGGGTCGGCTGCGCCAGTGCGGCGTGCACTTCGATCGAGGAAACGGATGCAGCTTCGGCCGCGGTCAGCCGGTCGCGTCCGAGGGTGATGATAATTTCCGGGAGTCCCTGCACCTCTGTCATCGGGGCTTCTCTCCGAGCGGCGGGATCGACAGTCGTCCCGCGAAGTGCAGGGGGTCGTCCACGTTGCTGAATTCGAGGATCTGCTTCACGAGCAGCGGCGTGCCGTAGGTCAGCATCGAGATGATCCCGTATTCGCGGGTCGGGGTCAGCGGCCGCGGCGGCGCCCCCTCCGGGGCGTCGGGAACCAGGGTTTCGAAGCTGCCGTCACCCTGCACGGCCACGGTGTCCACCGGAGGTGCCGTGAGGTCGACGACCGGAAGTCTCTGGGCGAGCTCGTAATTCTCGCCGCCCTCGTCATCGGCGCTTTGGCCAACCCGCACGAAGACGAGCCGCATCCAAGAACGCAGAGGGGAACCATCCGCTGCAAACCTGTCGAAGCGCTCGGCGACCTCCGTCACGATACCGGGCATGTCCCACGCGCGCCCCCACAGAAAGTGCACCCCGGGCGGCCGGCGCTTCTTGTCGACCTCTGTCGAGTTTTCGGCGAGCTTCCAGATGGGGCGGGTCATTTGACGCACGTCTGTCACCCGCTGGTTGGACGGAGCGAGGTCAACGTCGAAGAGCAGGTCGAGCCGCAGCTCGGTGTGGCCGCCTCCGGTGAACAACAGCGGGTCGTCGGCGAGGCCGGCGCCGGTGAGACGGCCGCCCGCCGAACGCCGAGGCTCGACACCGGCCGTGCGCGACATGACCACGGTTTCCGGGTTGAGCAGGCAGCCAAAGTGCTCCCCGGTGTTGTCGATGAGAAACGCCACCCGTTCCATGTCACACCAGGGACTCTTCGACGGCCAGCCGCCGGGCGCGCGCGATGCGTCTCACAACGGCTTCGGTGTTCGGCCGGTCCTGAGGCGTCGGGCGGGCAGTGGCGAGTTCGGGCCACGGGTGCGGGCTCGCCGCGGCGACGGCAGTACGGGCCGGCCACGCCGAGTGCAACGCGACCGGCGACAGACCCTGCCGGACTTGCTCGACGCTGCGGTGAGCTGGGGATTCGGCCCGAGAGGCAATCGCGGGGGCAGGAATCGATGCTCTCACCGTCGGTGCCGGCACGAATACCGGCCGGTGTGCGATATCCCGCCCACGCAGGTGCAGAGCGGGCGCCACGTCGCTTCGGATTGGCTGCCTCACCCTCCTGAGGAGGCTTGTGCGGTCGTGCACGCCGTCCACGGGCACCGGACGAGGCTCCGCGGCGGCACGCGCGACGGGCGCAGTCGCGGGACCAGGCTCGGCGACAACGGATGCCCCCGGCTGGCGCCCCGGCGCCGCAACGCCATTCCGGCTGGAGCCCTGCTCCGCTGCGGCACGTTCGGGCCGCGGTCGTGCGGCGCTGGCGCGGTCGGTGACATCACGGGAGCCCGTAGCTGTCTCCAAATCGGGACTGTCGCTAGAGTGCGACACCCCTCGCGCGGCACCCGGGCGGGTCGCCGCTGGTCGAATACTCAATCGGGCAATCCCCGGGGCGAGCGGCCACTGCCTCAGAGACTCCACAGGAGAGACGGTGTCCGGTTCCGGGTTTGCACCGGACAGCAGGCCCGGCGGCCGGTCATGATCGGCGACACGTTGCGGGGTCGCGTTCGGTTCGGCGTCGACGTCTCGTGCCGAACGCGCATCGGCTCGCAGGACCGCTCGGGCGCTCGGGCGCCGAACCCGGGAGGCCGCTCCCGGCGCAGGACTCTCCCCCACACCCGGTCTAGCACCGTGACCCGCGACATCGCCCACGGGCAAGCCAGGGGTCGGGCTCGGCGTCACCGTCGCCGCGAGTGCCTGGCTGTGCAGCCCGGCCTCGCGGACTCGGCGAAGCCAATGCTCCGGCACCCCGTCGACCGTGCTCATCCAAGACAGGTCAGGGTCGGGCCCACCGGCCGGCGCGTCGACCAGCCCCACGGCATCCGTCGCCCTACCGCCACCGTGCGCGAGCGGAGGACTCAGGGCGTCGCCGAGCGCTGGCGCCGAGTCGACCAATCCTGCCAGCGCGCGCAGGCCCGCGCCGAGGCGTCTACGCAGCAGGCGGGGTCGCGGGAGCATCGTCGAGCTTCAGCTGGTCGTAGGCGAGGCTGAGCGATTCGATCGCCAGTTCTTTGCCGAGGGCATCCAGCGGAGCACCGGACCATTCACACGGCCAGGCACCGATCAGGTTCCAGCGCCTCACCTCGGCCGATCCGGCGTCGTTGAGCATGGCGAGCGACACGTTGCGGCGCTCGACTGTGCCGTCAACGGCCTTGAAGAGCCACTGCAGCAACTCCTTGGAATCGGTCATGCCGTAGCGCAGGGTGACCGGCGGGTACTCGACCGGACCTGGCATCGTGCGCACGGCCGCGTGTTCACCGCCTTCCCGCCACAGCAGGCGTGGAATCACGATTCCGAGACCGTCCACGCGAGTGAAGTGGCCCTGCACCACGCTTTGGATCACGAGTTTGAAGTTGTACGCACGGTAGGGGTCGACCACGTTTCCCGGTTGCGCCTGCGGGGGTGGGGTGGCTGCTGTTGCTGCTGCATCGGACATGTCACGCTCCCAGGTTTTCGATCTCGGTGGTGTCCACCGACTGCATGAGTTTGAACACGATGAACTCGGCCGGTTTCACGGGCGCGAGCCCGATAATCGTGACGACCCGGCCGGCGTCCCGCACTTCTGGCGGGTTCGTCTCGGCGTCGCACTTCACGAAAAACGCCTGCTGCGGCGTGGTTCCGAACAGGGCGCCGTCGTGCCAGACGTTCGTGAGGAAGTTGCCGATGTCCCGTCGCAGCGAGCGCCACAGCTCGTCTTTGTTGGGCTCGAAGACGGCCCAGCGGGTGCCGTCCTCGATGGACTCCTTGATCATGTTGGTCAGCCGCCGCACCGGCACATACCGATACTCGCTCGCCTCGGGGGCCTTGGTCCGGGCACCCCACACCCGGATGCCCTCCCCGGGGAAATAGCGGATGCAGTTGACCCCGGCGGGGTTCAGCACCTCCTGCTCGCCTCGGCTGATGCGCTGCCGAAGATCGAGCGCACCCTGGATCGGCTCGTTGGCGGGTGCCTTGTGCACCCCACGACTGCTGTCGACCCTGGCCCAGACCCCGGCGATATGGCCCGACGGTGGTTGGGTGACTCTGAGTCCGGACACCGGGTCGAGCACGACAAGCCACGGTACATAGAACGCTGCGTAGCCGCCGGGCGACTCCGGCGGGCCCAGGGCGAGCTCAGTGTCGTCCGTCTTGCTTGTTCCTTTGGGCGCGGATGGGGCATCCGCTGCGCCCCCGGTCTTTGTCGGCACGCCCGAGGTCGCCACCCGGGTGAGCGCCGATACGTCGGGGCCCCAATCTTCGACGCCGTCGAGGATCGCCACGCGGTCCTGCCGCAGCGGATGCTCGCAGTGCTCAAGCAGGGCCGCGTAGGAGTCGGCGTCCACGTAGCCCGGAGCCGCCACAATGGAGATGTCGTCGACCTTCTCGAAGTTACGCAGGCCGGTCGGGTGGGTCGCCGTGCCGAGCAAGGTGCCGTTCGCACCGATGTTCACCACATAGCACCGGCCGCCGCCGTTGTTGAAGAAGCCGTACACGGCGTTAGAGAGCGGCGTGCCCCCAGTTGCCGTTCCCACATAGGTGTCGACGAACTGGGTCCAGTTGTCAAGCACCACGGTCTCGTCGACCTTGGCGGAGGCATCCGGTGCAATGCCCACGAACCCGGCGATGCTCGAGTTCACCTGCCCGATGGCGCGGGCTCCACTCGGGACCTCCTGCACGTACACGCCCGGAGCAAGATAGTTGGGCATGCTGTTCTCCTTTCATTGCTTGAGGTTTCTCTTCAGGTGGGCGCCCAGGTCAGCACGAGGGCGGGATCGACGGGTGCGGTCACGAGGCGGGTGACGCCCCGAAACTCCACGGTGAATTGCTGGACCGCCTCGAGGCTCGACAGCAGGGTGAACCGCCCTGTCGTATCGCTCGCAACCGAGACCGACGACGCTCGAGAGCGGATGCTGACGCCAGCGATTCCTCGCCCGTCCGGCCCGACCACCACCCCGCTCAGCCGCCGGCCCACCATCGTCGTGACGTGCACGGGCTCGAGGATGGCCGGCCCGCTCGGCTCGGTCAGCCGCAGGGTGACGGGGACCCGCACCAGGAAACCCAGGCCCGCGGCCGAGGAGGCCTCCGGCGTGAGCGGCGCCACCGAATACCTGGAGGTGTTTTCCACTGCCGTGAGCATCTGCTCCGCGTTTTCGAGGCTGCGCGGCCCCGTACACGAGACTGCGGCGGAGAGCTCAAGGTCGAGCACCGGGCCGTCGCGCCGGGAGCGGCCGATTCGTTCGAGGGTCAGGACCCTCACGATGACGGGGTCCGTCGGCACAGCGTCTGTCGACCCCGGGCCGCCGCCGTCGGAAACCCCTACGGAATCGGGGGCGACAGCTTCGGCGAGTACCGAGACAAGGGCAGACAGGGACGAGCGAACAACGCTCACGCTGACCTCGCTTCCCCGAGTGCCGACCGGAAGATGCAAACACCATACCCCCGTCGCCGCCAGGTGTCACCGGATGGGTGCCCAGTGACGGGCAGACCGCGCCGCGCGGGAGTACTATCGCGTCGAGGTTCACTCGTCCGTCTGAGATGTAAGGACGCAACATGATTGCGCTCATGGAACCAGAGTCCGCACCCACGCGACACTCGCGCAAGCACGCAGCTCCGTCAGTTCGGGACTTGCATCGTGTGTGACGTTCCCCCGCGCCGACTCCGGCCATCACTTCACCCATCCAGAATCATGCTGGCTGTGTTGGCCGTGGCCTTGGTCGTAGCGGGCATGTTGCTGAGAGACCCCGGCAGCCCTGGGGTGCTAGGGCTCGGGCTTCTGGGCCTCGGGCTCATCGGCCTCGGGGCTGCGGTGCTCGTGGCAGCGGTGATGTTTCCCGTCATCAAGGAGTTCGAGTTCGGGTTTCCCAGCGGTGTCAAGATCATGGCCGCCGTCCATGATCGCGAGGAAGATCTGCGCGCCGCTTTTGCGAAGCAGCGAGGCGACCTCGGTCTCTACACCCAGCTGATGTGCGACGATCCCGCCGTGGCCGCACGCCTTCTCGAGGCGGCCTGGGAAAAAACGGCCTCGCTGTGGCGCGGCCCCGTGACCGACGATCTGCGAACCTTCGTGCTCTGCGAGTTTGTTGAACTTCTCACTGCTCACTCCCGGTGGACCCCATCCGATGATCCCGATGGCACCCGCGCGGCCCCCAACGTCTCGGCCCCGCTGGCGTCTCTCCCCCTCGCCGAGCGGGTGGTCGTCGTGCTGCGCGAGTTCGCCGGACTGCCTCTCGCCCAGATCGCCACCCTGACGGAGCGGCCCCTCGACGACATCTCCAAGGACCTGCGATCCGCCCGGCGCCGAGTCGCGCTCATCACGGTTTCGGACGACGAACTATGAACGCGCAGACGCGCCGATATCTCCTGGCGCGAGCACAGGAAGCCAGTGAAGAGTTCCCCGCCGCGATCGAACAGCCTCTCTCCCTGGGCCTGCACCGATACCGCGCTCGCCTCCTACGGGTCTTCGCTGCGAGCGCCGTGCTGGCGGTGATCGTACTCGGCGTCGTGATCTCGGTGCATCCGACCACCGTCGCGGCTCTGGAAACCCTGTTCCCGGCGTCGTCGACCTCCGAGGCGACCCTGGTTGAGATCTCAGTGACCCCCGGCGACCTCACAGTGCAGATTGGCGAGCAAGGTCAGCTCACGGCACAAGGCCGCTACAGCGACGACACCACTGTCGACCTGAAAGCCGAGGTGAAGTGGACCTCGGCAGACCCGGATGTGGTCGGGGTCGACGACAGCGGGCTCATTGCGGCGATGAACCCCGGCGCCTCCGTGATCACCGCCACGCTGGGCACGATCCAGGGTTCCTCAGCCGTCACAGTTCTCGCCCCAGGCGCACCGCCCCCCGCGGCTCCAGAGGACGCGGATCCCAGTGGCCCCAAGACCCAAACAGGCATCACGATCATCCCCGAGAGCGTGACCCTCGCTCCGCAGGAGACCCAGCAATTGGAAATTCTTGCCACCTTCAGCGATGACACAACAGCGGCCGTCACGGGCACCCCGCAATGGTCCACCGACAACATGAGGATCGCCCGGGTCGATGAGGCAGGTCTGCTGACGGCAGGCCCGTTCGGCGAAAAAGCACAGGCGTTTACCCCAATCGCTCCGTCGGCAACCACAACGGTTCGGGCAGAACTCGACGGTTTCACCGCAGACCCGGTGTCCGTCACCGTCGATCCCCTGAAAAATTTCACCCTCACAGTGTCCGGGGTCGTCCGTGACCTCCTCCCAGGCGAAACGCTTCAGCTCACGGCCACTCTGTCGGATGGCAAGCAGGAATTCGACGTCACCGACAACCGCGACACCTCGTGGACGTGCGGCCCCGAAGAAGTCGCTGAGGTCGACACGTCCGGCGCCGTGACGGCCAACGCGGCGGGCACCGCGGTCATCACCGCTTCCTGGCGCAGCCTGAATGGCCAAGCCACCGTCGACGTGACTGCGCCCCCCAAGATCCCGGTTCCCGATACTGTGCCCGACCCTCTTCCCAAAGCGCCCGTCGACGCTGACGATCCAGTCGTCCCGATTTCCTGACCACGCTCGTCCCAGGACGTGATCACGGTCGACGGCGTCGGTATTCGGGCGCACATCCTCACACAGGCATATGCTGTCGCGACAACCCTCGACCGCGCAAGGACGCATTTCCCATGACAACAACACCCTCTGTGCCAGGCCGACGTGAAATCCGTGCGGGCGGCTCGCGGTGGCGTCAACACCGCAGGGGCGCGCGCCGTGTGTAAGGTGCCGGCTCGCCGCTGGCGGGCGGCGATCCAGCCTTCCCGTGTCACCCTGGCCCTGTTGTCACTGGCCCTGATCGTCATGGGCACTCTCATCCACGATCTGACGGGGCTCCTGCTGCTCGGGCTGGGAGCCGTCGCCCTACTGGCAGCCGTCGTGTTTCCCGTCATCCGAGGCGTGGAATTCGGCTTCCCCACCGGGGTACGAATCTCGGCCGGACTCAGGGACCGTGAGCAGGAACTCCAGGCCGCATTCCAGGCCCAGCGAGGGGATCTCGGGCTGTACACCCAGCTCATCTGCGACGATCCGGCGCTGGCCAGCGAGTTGCTGGAGGCCGCGTGGGCGCGCACTGCCGCCGTGTGGCGCGGACCCGTAACGCCGGAACTGCGCACGTACGTGCTGTGTGAATTCGTTCACGTGGCCACGGTGCACGCCCGCTGGAGGGTGACAGAGGCAGGTACCGGGCCCTCGCCTCACACCGCCGCTGTCGCGGGGGGCGCGCTCTCGGCGCTCCCCCTGCCGGCGAGAATCTCCGTGGTGCTCCGGGAATTCGCCGATCTGCCCACGGCCCAGATCTCGTCGCTGACGGGGCGTCCGCTTGCCGAGGTGGTCAGTGATCTGGTGAAGTCCGAAACCGTGCTGGCGAGGTTCGCCTCAACCGGTGACGACTCATGAACACCCACCTGCGACGGCGCCTGCTGGCCGATGCCGCCGTGAATTCGCACGCGAACCCGGCGCACGTCGACCGGGCGCTGCAGTACGGCAACAGCCGGTATCGCCGCCGCGTCGCATCCGTTTACGCCGTCACCCTTACGGTATCGGCAATCCTGATGCTCGCCCTGGTTGCGGTTCATCCGGCGGCCTACGCCGTGCTGAACAGTCTGGGGGCCGATTCGACAACAACAGCGCCCCTGCCCACGGCGACGAACCTATCGGACACCCCGAACTCCAACATCGTGCTCGCGAGCATTAGCATCGTGCCGGGTGCGGTGACCCTCGCTGCGGGCGAAACGGCCCAGCTCTCCGTGGTCGGCAATTTCAGCGACGGGGCCAGTGGCCCCGTGTCAGGCGTTGCCACCTGGCAGTCTGACAACGATACGATCGCGATCATCACCACCGAGGGCGTCGTCACCGCCCTTGTGCCGGACCAGAATGCCACCATCACGGCGTCGCTGGGCGGGTTCACCGACACGACGACGGTGATCGTGGCGGCGAAGGTTCTCACCCGAATCAGCATCCGCTCCGTGCAATCGAGCTACAACAGCTTCCAGAAGGACCTCGAAACCGACAGCCAAGCCGGCCTGCCGGTGGGCGGCGAAGCGGCGCTGGTCGCGGACGGAGCATACAGCGACGGAACATCCGGCGCGCTGGCGGGCGTCACCTGGGCTTCCGACGAAACTGGCATCGCGACGATCGGTGCCGACGGAACGCTGCGCGCCGTCGCCGCGGGCACCGCCCAGGTCACGGCGTCGCTACAGGGTGTCGTGGGCACCGTCACCATCGATGTCAGCGAAGCCAACGTCGTGGACTGAGCCGAAAGCCCCTACCGCCCGCGAACGCGCACCGCTACCGTCGAGGGGAGCACGAGGGTTTGAGAGAAGGGACACACCATGACGCAAGCTGGAACGGCCGGGCGCACCGGCGCTTCGCCATTCGCTGCACCGCTCGATCAGAACGCCATCGAAGTGACCGATGTCACCAAGCGCTTTGGCACGAACCTAGCGTTGAAGGGCGTGAGCTTCACGGTCGCCCGCGGCAGCGTCTTCGGCGTCATCGGCCCGAACGGGGCCGGCAAGACCACCCTCATGCGCACCCTCCTCGACATCATCCGGGCCACGTCTGGGCGCGCGGCCGTTCTCGGAACGGACTCGCGCAATGCCGGCCCGGAACTACGCAGACGCATCGGTTATCTGCCCGGCGACCTCGTGCTGGAGGGGCGCGTCAGCGGAGCGCGCCTACTGAAGCACTACGCGGACATCTCTGGTCCTGTGCGGGAGGGGCGGATCGAGCAACTCGCAGACCGCCTCAAGCTCGACCTGAATCGGCCCGTGCGCAACCTCTCCAAGGGGAACAAGCAGAAGCTCGGCGTCATTCAGGCCTTCATGCACGAACCGGAGTTGCTCGTTCTCGACGAGCCGACTAGCGGCCTCGATCCGCTCATGCAGCAGGAATTTCTGGGTCTGGTGCAGGAGGCGAGCGAGGCCGGCCAGACCGTGTTCCTGTCCTCGCATGTGATCAGCGAGATCCAGCAAGCCGCGGATGAGGTCGCGATTCTGCGCGACGGTCGAATCGTGACGATTGCGAGCGTGGAGGAGCTGCGGAACTCCGCTATCCGGCACCTGCGCATGAGCGCGACGGGCCTCGGCACTGCGCAACTCGCCGCGAGGTTAGGCGGGCTGCCCGGCCTCGGCGACCTCGATTGCACTCTCACCGCCACCGGGGCCACCGAAGCGACCGCCACCCTTCGCGGGGATCTCCAGCCCTTCGTGCAGGCCATCGGCACGCTGACCCTCACGGACCTTGTGCTTGAAGAACCGGACCTCGAAGAATCCGTACTCAAGCTGTATTCCTCACCGGAGGTCGACTCATGACCCAGCCTGTGCTGCGGCCACGCCCCCTCCGCGCGATTCCCACCGTGCAACGGGCTCGCTTCCCCCTCTTCAGCAAGGTCTTCAGCGACAGCTGGCGCTCGCTACTCGCCTGGAGCCTGGGCCTCGTGGCCGCCGCCTCGCTGTACCTGCCCATCTATCCGAGCATGGGCGGCAGCGCCCAGATGCAGGACCTCATCGACACCCTGCCGAAGGAGCTCGTGCGGAGCCTCAACTACGACCAGATCGGCACGGGCCCCGGGTATGCCCAAGCCACGATCTTCGGGCTGATCGCCTACCTACTGCTCGGCATCGCCGTCATCAGCTGGGGGGCCGCGGCCCTCGGCGGTGACGAGGAGTCCGGACAACTCGAGCTGACTCTCGCGCATGCAGTCACCCGAGTGCAGGTTGCCGTGGCGCGCTTCGCGGCCCTCGCCGTGAAGGTCCTTGCGCTGTCTCTCTTTCTGGGCGCGCTCGTGCTGTTCTGGAATTCCCCAGCCCAACTCGACATCGACGCCGTCAACCTGCTCGGCACCTGCCTGCTGTTCGCCGGGCTCATCCTGCTCAGCGGAACCGCGGCGCTCCTCTGCGGCGCAGTGGGTGGTCGACGTGTCTGGGGAGTTGGCGGCGGCGCCTTCGTGGCCGTGCTGGGGTATGTGCTCAACGCCCTAGGCAACCAGAGCGCCGACCTGGAGTGGCTGCACGCACTGTCGCCCTACAACTGGGTGTTCGGCCACAACCCGCTCTCTAACGGAGCCGATTGGGCAACAGTGGGTCTCTTGTTCGCCGCGTCGGTCGTGCTCGCCGTCGCCACGGCCCTCGTTGTGCGGCAGCGCGATGTGGGAGTGTAACCGAATCATCCGCTCAGAACGCGTACCCTTGACGGGTGACCGCGACTTTCGCGGAACCCTGAAAGGCCACTCGTGGACACCATCCAGCTCCAGCACTTCGCCGCCGTCGCGGAGGTGTTGAATTTCACTCACGCGGCCAAGAAGCTGAACGTGCCCCGCATGACCGTAAGCCTGTCCGTGAAGAATCTCGAGGCCGAACTCGGCTACGCCCTCTTCGACCGCAGCACGGATGTGACCCGGCTCACGAAGGCCGGCGTGGCCCTGCTCTCCGACATCCACTACGAGGCCGAAAAGAACGCCCCGCCGCCCCGTCCGCCTGGCGGCAAGGCCAAGGCGTCCAAAGGCAAGGGCCGCACGCCCGCCGTCAAGGGAGTTCCGCGGGTCGGCAAGAAGCGCCAGTCCCGCTAGCTTCTCCGAACCCCGGGCGCTCGCCCTATAACCGGAGTATTCTCGAACACACCGTGTCGAACGGCCACTCGACGCGGCCTGTCGCGAGAAACCGGTTCTACGAGGCGGCCCGGCGGGCGCTACAGCTCGGTGACCCGGCCGGCCTCCACAAAGAAGTGGCGGTCCGTGTGCACGTTGGCGAGCATCCGTCGGTCGTGGGTCACGAGAAGCAGCGTTCCCTCGTAGGACTCGAGGGCCTGTTCGAGCTGCTCGATCGCAGCTAGGTCGAGGTGGTTGGTGGGCTCGTCGAGCACGAGCAGGTTTATTCCCCGGGCTTGCAGCAGGGCGAGTCCAGCACGCGTGCGCTCGCCCGGCGAGAGCTCATCGACGGGCCGGTTCACGTGGTCGGCCTTGAGTCCGAACTTGGCCAGCAGGGTGCGGACTTCGGCCGGCGACAGGTCGGGAACGAGCTCTTCGAAGCTCACTGCCAGCGGTTCGGCGCCAGCGAGCAGGGTACGGGCCTGGTCGATCTCACCGATCCGTACGCTCGCGCCGAGGCTGGCCGTGCCCTCGGTGGGCGTTGCCCGGCCGAGGAGGGCACGCAGCAGCGTGGTCTTGCCGGCACCGTTGGGGCCGGTGATGCCGATCCGCTCGCCTGCGTTCACCTGCAGCGACACGGGACCGAGTACGAAGCCGCCCTGGCGCACCACGACGTTGGAGAGCGTCGACACGACGGCGCTCGAACGCGGTGCGGCCCCGATGGTGAACTCGAGCTGCCACTCCTTGCGGGGCTCCTCCACCTCTTCCATGCGCGCGATTCGGCTCTCCATCTGGCGCACCTTCTGGCCCTGCTTCTCGCTCGATTCCGCCGATGCCTTGCGACGGATCTTGTCGTTGTCGGGGGCCTTCTTCATGGCGTTCCGCACGCCCTGGCTCGACCATTCGCGCTGAGTTCTGGCCCGACCCACGAGGTCGGCTTTCTTCGCCGCGAACTCGTCGAACTCTTCTCGCTTATGTCGCCTGGCCGTCTCTCGCTCCTCCAGGTAGGAGTCGTAGCCGCCGCCGAACACGCGGTTGGCGTTCTGGGCGAGGTCAAGTTCGAGCACGCGGGTGACAGAGCGGGCGAGGAATTCACGGTCGTGGCTCACGAGAACGACGCCGCCACGCAGCCCGCGCACGAAGGCCTCGAGCCGCTCGAGTCCATCGAGGTCGAGGTCGTTGGTGGGTTCGTCGAGCAACACGATGTCGAAGCGCGACAACAGCAGTGCGGCGAGCCCCACCCTCGCCGCCTGGCCGCCCGAGAGCGATGTCATCAGGGCGTCACCCGCCACATCGGATCCGAGCGCCAGCCCCAGCTCGGCGAGCACGACGGGCAGCCGGTCGTCGAGGTCGGCCGCACCGCTCGCGAGCCAACGGTCGAGCGCCGCGGAGTAGATGTCGGCCGGATCCTGGCCGTCGGCACGCGCCGAGGTGTCGCCGAGAGCGGACGCCGCGGCATCCATTTCGCGCGTGGCCTCGGCACAGCCGGTTCTCCGGGCGATGAAGGCCGAAACCGTCTCTCCGGCAAGGCGTTCGTGCTCCTGTGGCAACCAGCCGATGAAGGCATCCGTCGGCACGAGGCTCACGGTTCCCTCCTGCGGCCGCAGGATTCCGGCGAGCAGCCGCAACAGCGTAGATTTTCCCGCGCCGTTCACGCCCACGACGCCGATGACGTCGCCGGGCGCGACCGTCAGGTCGAGGGAGTCAAAGAGTGTGCGGTGCGCGTACCCGCCGGCCAGGCCTTTGGCCACGAGTGTTCCGGTCATTCATCAATGATCTCATTGCCCGGTGCCCGCGGTGCCCGTGCTGTCATTGCCACTCGTCGCCGAGGGTCGCCAATGCCGAGACTGTGAGGTCGATGACGGCGGTGAGAAGCGCCTCGGCCGTCGAAGCCTGCAGCAGGGCGACCTGATCGAGTGGCCCAACCGGTGCAATCGCGGCGAGTTGCCAGATGGCGGCCACCGGGTCATGGGACAGCTCAACGTCCGCGGCCCACTGCTGGTCCACGAATTCGCTCGCCCGGGCGAGTGCCCGGCGCACGGTCTTCTCGGCCTCCTCACGCAGGGGCAGCAGGCTGTCGTCCCACTCCAGGTCGGCTACCTCCCGCACTCGGGCAAGCGGATGCGGGTCTTCCGCGAGCCATTCGACCACCTCGATGCGTCGATCACCCTGTGCGATCAGGGCCACAACGTTCTCGTCGGCCCCGACCTGAGTAATCCGGGCGACGGTGCCGTAGCGAAAACGGTGTTCCCCGCCGCCGACCTCCTGCCCCCGCTCGATCAGCACCACGCCGAATTCCGCAGGTTCCGCCTGCAGCACCCGGGCCAGCATCACGAGGTAGCGTTCCTCGAACACCCGCAGCTGGATGGGCATAAAGGGGAACAGCACGGATCCCAGCGGGAACATCGGCAAGTCGGTCACGTCAGGCGCGCCCTTCCGTCAGACTGCGAGTCAGTTCAAGGGATGCGAGCGGCACATTGAGGAATTCCACGAGCGGCGCGATCACCCGGAAGCGTTCGACTACCGTGTCGAGAAATTCCGCGCCCTCGCTGGTGATTCCCGGCAGGTGCGCCGTGAGGGCCCAGCGCCGATTTCGGAGCAGGTCGGCCGCGGGGTGGTCGGCCGGGAAGCCTCGCGGCGCGCGCAGGAGCGGATCCCCGTCGAGGGGCTCGAACAGACCCGAGCGATCGCCGTCGCTGAGCAGGCCACGCAGCTCCCGCTCGTGGCTGACGATATGGTCGCGGATCGCCGACAGTTGCTCAGGCCGGGGGCTGTAGGCCCCGCCCGCAATCATGAGCGAGCGAGCGCCAACCTGCAGGAAAAACCCCGCGCCACCGGCAATGCCCTGCCGCGGCCAGTGCGCGGCCATGTGGGACTTGTAGGGGCTCTTATCCTTCGAAAACCGCACATCGCGGTAGATGCGAAGCATCGCCTTGGCGGGTGGACGCACGTAGTCGGGGGCAAAGTCGGCCAGTCGATCGTTGACTGCGGCGGCCACCTCGAGCATGCGCGATTTGAGCTCGCTTTCGTAGGTCGGCTTGTGCTCGGCGAACCACTCCCGATCGTTGTGGTGTTCGAGTTCATCAAGAAAATCGAGGGCGGCCGCAGAGAAACGCACGTTCGTGATGGAGACCATTTGGTCTTGAACTTACACCCGAATAGCCGAGTCGTTCCTGTACGAACGGGCCCATTGACGAGGCCGTGGAACGGGGCAACACTGACCCTCGAACGAGTCAATCCGCCCGGTTCGTACCGGTCTGCACCGCACCTTCACACGAGGGATGAGCCCATGCGCACACCTGTCCGACGCAGAATGATCTGCTCCGCCATCCTCAGTGGAGCATTGGTCTGGGGCCTCCTTCCCGCCGTTCCGGCAGCCACGGCCGTGGACTTCTGCGCCACTCCCCTCGAGAACCCCGTCGCCTGCGAGAACTCGAAGCCCGGCTCCCCTGCATCGCAGTGGGACGTTTCAGGTTCGGGCAGCGCTGCCATCCAAGGCTTCTCGACCGACATGAGCGTCAACCTCGGCGGCCGAATCGGCTTCAAGGTCGACACAACCGCGGCGGCATTCCGTATCGATATCTACCGGCTGGGCTTCTACGGCGGTTCCGGCGCGCGTTCGATAACGACACTGTCGAGCACTGTCGCCCGCGACCAGCCCAATTGCCTGAGCAACTCGTCCACGGGACTCGTCGACTGCGGAAACTGGAGCGAATCGGCTTCCTGGACGGTGCCGGCCACGGCAGTCTCGGGTGTGTACATCGCGCGGCTCGTGCGCACCGACGGAACCTCGGGCGCGAGCCACATCGTCTTCGTGGTGCGCGACGACGCCAGCACATCGGACCTGCTCTTCCAGACCTCGGACACGACCTGGCAGGCCTATAACCAGTACGGCGGCAATAGTCTCTACACGGGTTCCCCGGTCGGGCGAGCGTACAAGGTCAGCTACAACCGACCGGTCACGACGCGCGGCACCGGCGCGGAGGACGCCGTGTTCAACGCCGAGTACCCGATGATCCGCTGGATCGAAGCGAACGGGTACAACGTGAGCTACACGTCCGGAGTCGACAGCGACCGCCGCGGGGCACTCATCCGCAACCACAAGACATTTCTCTCGGTGGGCCACGACGAGTATTGGTCGGGCCAGCAGCGTACCCAGGTGGAAGCTGCCCGCAGCGCGGGCGTCAACCTGGCATTCTTCAGCGGGAACGAGGTGTTCTGGAAGACCCGATGGGAGTCCTCGATCGACGGCTCCGGCACCACCTACCGCACGCTCGTGACCTATAAAGAGACCCAGGCGAACGCCAAGATCGACCCGAACAGCGCCTGGACGGGCACGTGGCGAGACCCTCGATTCAGCCCGCCGGCCGACGGCGGTCGGCCGGAGAACGCCCTCACGGGAACGTCGTTCACGGCCAACTGCTGCACCACGCAGATGAAGGTGTCCGGCGCCTTCAAGAACCTGCGGTTCTGGCGCAACACCCGCGTCGCGGCGCTCGCGGCCGGCGCCACGACCCAGCTGGGCACCAACACCCTCGGCTATGAGTGGGACGGCGACCCCGACAACGGTGCCCGCCCCGCCGGCCTCGTGCCGATGTCGTCCACCACGGTCGGAGGGATGGATGTGCTTCAGGACTACGGCTCGACATATGCCACGGGCACGGCCATCCATGCCCTCACGCTGTATCGGGCCGCGAGCGGCGCACTCGTCTTCGGCGCCGGAACCGTACAGTGGTCCTGGGGTCTCGACGGCAGCCATGATCGAGGTTCCAGCACCCCGGACACCGCCATGGGCCAGGCTACGGTGAACCTCTTCGCCGACATGGGCGCCCAGCCGGCCACCATCAAGTCGGGTCTCAGCGCGGCGCTGGCGTCGACAGACACGACACCCCCGACATCGGCCATTTCCTCGCCCGCGGCCGGATCCGTGCCGGCCAGCACCACGATTTCTGTCTCCGGAACCGCAGCAGACACCGGCGGCGTGGTCGGGGCGGTGGAAGTGTCCACGGACGGCGGGGGCAGCTGGCATCGGGCGAGCGGCACGAGCGCTTGGACGTACAGCTGGCGCACGCCGTCGTCGGGGTCGGCCACGATTCTCAGCCGTGCAAGCGACGACAGCGGGAGCGTGCAGACGTCGCCCACGTCACGCACCGTCACGGTCGCTTCGACGACCCCGATGCCCTGCCCGTGCTCGCTCTGGGCAAGTTCCACGGTCCCTACCGTGTTGTCGGACTCCGACAGGAGCGCGGTGGAACTCGGCGTGCGCTTCCGCTCGGACAGAGCCGGCTCGATCACCGGAATCCGCTTCTATAAGGGAAGCGCGAACACCGGAACCCACCTCGGCCGGCTCTGGACCACGGGCGGCACCCAGCTGGCGTCTGCAACGTTCAGCGGTGAGACCTCGAGCGGCTGGCAGCAGGTGAACTTCGCCACCCCCGTTCCTGTCACCGCCGGCACAACCTACATTGCGTCGTACTACGCCCCTGTTGCCGCCTACTCCGCCGACACCGGCTTCTTCGCGATAACCGGCGTCGACCAGGGGCCGTTGCACGCCCCCTCCGACGCGTCCGGAAGCGCCAACGGCGTCTACCGTTACGGCTCGGGCGGAGGCTTCCCCACGAGCACGTACCAGTCCACGAACTACTGGGTAGACGTAGTGTTCGCCGGCTGACGCCGAGCCCGCAGGCGCCGGGTCGAGTGTCGGTGGTGCCTGTCACACTTCTCTCATGACAACCCCTATTGAAGTTGTTTTCGTTGATCTGGCCGGGGCGTTAGCCCGGTCAGATACGTCCGCGAAAGCGTTCGCGGAGCTGTCCGACGACGGGTCGGAGAGCACCCACCGGGCCATCGCCCGCCACCTACGTGAAGTCACCGCGGCCTACGCCCTCTCGGCGGCGAACATGGCCAACCGATCCGACTGGACACTCGGCAGAGAAGGACTGTCACGAAAGAAGGGATACAACAGCCCCGAAGACTACGTACAAGCCCTCGGCGGAGGAGGAGGTGGCACCAAGGCAGACACCCGCCGCCTCATCGAGGCCGGCACCATGGCCACCGAAGCCGAAGCCGCCAGGGACAGGCAGGACGAGGCCGACCAACAGGCCCTCGAGCACCCGGAGGCCCCGCCGGTGGAGGTGCACCGGCCCTGGTTCGCTCCACTGGGCGACGCAGTCACCGACGGCACGCTCAGCGCCGAAGCCGCCACGGCCATTCGCCGGGGCCTCGGAGAACCGGCCATCGGTGTCACGGAGGAGATGCTGGCCGAAGCAGTTGCGCATCTCCTTACCGAGTGCCGCACTGTAAACGCCGACCAGGCCGCGAAGGCGGCCCGGCACTGCCGGGACTCGATTGACGCCGCCGGGATCGCCTCCCGCGCCGACGCCATGCGAGCCCGGCAATACCTGCGGGCCGGCACTGGATAGGTACAGTGACAAGCCCGACGGCATGCTCCACGGCAGCTTTGAGCTCGATCCGGAGAACGGGGCGTACTTCAAGGACTTCCTGCAGCAGGTCATCGGTCCGCGCACCGGAGGACCCCGCTTCGTGGAGAAGGGCGAGAAGGAACGAGCGCAACGCATCATCGACGACCCCCGCTCAACCGACCAGATCGCCGCCGAATCACTCATCGAGGCCATCAAGGTCGCAGCCGGCGCCGACCCGGGCACAATCTTCGGCCGCATTCGGCCGTCTGTGAAGCTCGTGGTGATGGAGGCACCGGCGCCCGCAACACCTTCCTCGGCGCTGGAGTTCCTTGGAGACGGATTCATCGAAGGAACCTCGAATGCGGCGACCGCCGCCACGATCGACAGGGCCCTGTGCGACACCGGATTCACCCCGGTGCTGTTCGGCCGCGACGGATCGGTGCTCGACGTCGGACGGGAGCAACGGCTCTTTACGCAGCCGCAACGCGTGGCGTTGGCGCTTCGGGACGGCGGGTGCATGTGGAAGGACTGCCTGAAACCACCCAGCTTCTCCGAAGCACACCACCTGCACCAGTGGAAGGCCGACGGCGGACTCACCAACCTCGAGGACGGCATCCTGCTCTGCAGCCCCCACCACCTCCGCCTGCACAACGAAATCTCGACAGGCTCGATCCAAGCGGGTGGAAGATCATCCGCCTCGGCCAAGACTTCTGGTTGGTCCCACCGCCCGCCACCGATCCCGCCCAAACCCCCATCCACCTAGTCAGCAAATCGCCACTGAAGTTGGGGTCGCCGCTCCGGCTCCCGGCCTGAACGACACGCGGCGCACCTGCAGTGAGATGGGACGTCCGGAGAACGACCCGCGCGGTCGAGCGCTTGGATCGAGCCTGAGCGCGGATAGAATCTGTGGTATGACCGTGCCGCGTTTTTTGTTCGCCGACCAGCTGGGTCCGCACTATGACGACGGCGGAAGCATCGTGCTCGTCGAGGCCGCGGCCGTGCTCGGGCGGCGCACCTATCACCGAGCCAAGGCCCACCTGATACTGAGCGCCCTACGCCATCGGGCACGCGAGCTCGGCGATCGCGTGGAATTTCTGCGCACTGAGCACTACCGGGACGTGCTCACCGGCCGTGACCTGGAGGTGATCAACCCGACCTCCTGGGGTTCACGCGCTCTCGTGAACGAGCTGGGGGCTACCGTGTTACCCAGCCGGGGATTCGTGACGAGCGAAGAGGATTTTGCGCGATGGGCGGACGGGCGCCCCGCGTCACGGCTCGTGATGGAGCAGTTTTATCGCGCCGTGCGCACGTCGTCCGGCGTGCTCATGCGCGGGCCGGAGCCGGAGGGCGGCCGCTTTAACTTCGACCACGACAACCGTCAGCCGCCGCCGAAGGGGGCTGTCAGCCTCGGTCTGCCTGATCCGTGGGCTCCCGTCGAAGACGACATCGACGCCGAGGTGCGTCGGGACCTGGACCGGCTCGTTATCGAGGGGCGCGTGCACCTGATCGGCGACGACGGCCCGCGCCGATTCGCCGCCACCCGCGCGGAGGCACTTGCCGCCCTGCAGGATTTCATCGACACCCGGTTGTCCGACTTCGGGCCGTTCGAAGACGCCTCTCTATTGGGCGACAGCGACATGGCCCATTCCCGGCTGAGCGTGCCCTTGAACCTCGGTCTGCTGCACCCTCAGGAGGTGATCGACGCAGTCGTTGCCGCCTACCATGAGGGCGGTGCGCCGCTGGCGAGCGTCGAGGCGGTGGTGCGCCAGATCATGGGGTGGCGAGACTGGGTCTGGCACCTGTATTGGCATCTGGGCCCCAACTATGTCGCCGAGAGCAATTTCCTCTCGGCCAACGAGCCGCTGCCCGAGGCATTCCTCACGCTGGACGGCAGCGCAGTGGAGGCGCGCTGCCTCAGCCATGTGCTCGACGAGGTTTCCCGCACCGGCTGGGCTCACCATATTCAGCGGCTGATGATTCTCGGAAACTGGTCACTGCAGCGCGGCTATCAACCGGCGGCGCTCTCGGACTGGTTCATCAACGCCTTTGTCGACGGCACGCCCTGGGTGATGCCGGCAAACGTGGTGGGCATGTCCCAGCATGCCGATGGCGGAATGGTCGCGACGAAGCCGTACGCTTCGGGCGGGGCGTACATTGCCAAGATGACGGACTTCTGTGGCAGCTGTCGGTTCAATCCCAAGGTTCGCCTTGGACCCCAGGCCTGCCCGTTCACGGCCGGGTACTGGGCATTCCTCGACCGGGTTGAGCCCCGCATCCGCAGCAATCACCGCATGAGTCAACCGCTGGCTGGCCTGCGACGGTTGGTCGACCGCGAAGCTGTCGTCGCTCAGGAGCGCGAACGCACGCACTGGTAGCGCACGTCTAAGGCAACGTGGCCGGTGCGGACAATTAGGCGGCGGTGATGCCGAAGCTTTTGAGCTTGCGGTAAAGCGAGGAGCGCGCTATGCCGAGGGCCTGCGCGGTGAGCACCCGGTTACCGTCGGCCTCGTGCAGGGCGTTCACAATGAGGTCTCGCTCCCCGGCCTCCATGGGTGAAAGAAGACGGCGAGCGCCGCTGTGGCAATAGCCCGGCAAGTCTTCGGACTGGATCTCCCCGACGGGCCGCTTCACGAGGGCGGACTCGAGGGCCTCCTCGAGCTGGCGGATGTTGCGCGGCCAGGTGTAGCGGCACAGGACGCGCATCGCGGCGGCCCCGATGGTGACACCGCGCGGTCCGGTCAGGGTGGCCAACACACGGGTGGCGATCTGCGGCAGGTCATCAAGGCGGTGACGGAGCGGTGCGACCGTGACTGATGCATCGAATCGCGCCAGCAGTTCGGCGAACGGCAGCCCGGGGTCGAGCGTGGGTCCGGTGACCGTTGCGGCTACCGTCACCGGCCAGCGACTCGCGGCGAGCGCAACCAGAAAACGATCGAGGCCCTCCGCCGCCTCTGCGGTGAGGTGGTCGATGTTGGTGAACACGTAGAGCATTGGCCCCGACTCCGCGTGCAGCCCGGCATCGGCCGCGGGGAACGTCAGGGTATTCGCGGTCACGTCTTCGGCAGCCCACACCCTGCTGCGTCCCGCGGGGACGACGCGGTGATAGAGATCCACGATCAGGGAGAGCTTGCCGCTGCCTGACTCCCCCATCACGAGCAGCGTCTTCCGTTGGCGCAGCGCGTCGACGATTGCAGTCGCGGTGCGCTTGCCGAGAAGCGAGCGGTCAACGCCGTCGACGGCTGGATCCTCGACGGCTGCGTCGATGCTTGTCACAGGGGCTGCAGCGCGCGCCGGCGCCGCAGCAGCCTCTGAGACGATGTCGACGATCATCACGATGCCCGCCACGTTGTCTCCCACTCCCACCCGGGTACCCCGGATGTGCACGACCTTGCCCGAGAGCAGCTCGATCTGGTCGACCGGGGCGCCGCGGCCCATCGCGAGGTAGCGGCCGTGCTCGTGGATCGCCCATTGTTCGGCGGGTTCGAACAGGCTCTGCGCCACGGCGTTGCCCATCACCATCGTGCCGCCGATCGCCATCACGGCTCCGCGGCTGCGGGCATCCATTCGTACGTAGGCTTCGAACAGCGCCTGCTGGCGTTGGCTGCGATCCACGAGCAGATTGCGTTCGATTTCGTGGGCGGCCGACCGCACAAGCGAGCGCATCAGGGGGCTGGAGTCCTGGCTCAGGCAGCTGATATCGAGAACGCCCTCCACTCGTCCGGTCAGCGGGTCGTGAATCGGGCTCCCCGCGCAGGCGAAAGGCTGCAGGTGCTCGGTGAAGTGCTCAGGGCCCACGATGTAGAGCGACTGGCCAGACTCGATCACAGTGCCGATGCCGTTGGTCCCCACCGCGCCCTCGGCATAGTTGAAACCAGGGGCGAGTGAGACCTGGTCGAGCAGGGTTCCGATGGTCTTGTTGGTCTCCGAACGGCTGAGGATACGCGCGCGCGCATCGGTGAGCACGATGCTCAGCGGCATCTGGGCCATGTCGTCGCTCAGCCGGGCGATGACCGGTTTGGAGCAGCGCACCAGGCGCCCGGTCAGGTCGAGGTCGCTGTGGAAAACAGCCTGCGCGGTGGCCGCGTTGACGCCGGCCGAGAAGGAACGCTGCCAGGACGCGGCGACCACGCCGGCTACGTCTCCGGCGATCACCCCTGGCGCGGCGGGCGTATCGGCCGGCCCGAAGCGAAGAAAATCGGCGCGCGCCGCAGCAATCCTTAAACGCCGAGCGGCGGTTTCGGGCATATCGACTCCTTTGTGGACTCTGCAAGCATGCCCCTTGGATGGCCGAGAGCGCTAGCCAACGGGTGTCCCAATGTGGGACACGCTGCCGGTTACGGCCTGGGGCACGCTGGAGTCCGCGGCCCCTTCGAGAGCCGCCGGGTCATTCCACACCAACGCAAAGGAGCGCTCATGGAACGTTTGATCAATATCGACAACGGCGGCACACTCACGGACATCGTGGTGGGAAGCGGAACGGATTTCACGTTCACGAAAACCCTCACAACACCCGTCGACCTGTCGCAGTGCCTCTTCGACGCCATGACTAAGGCGTCGACTCAGCTGTTCGGCGAGCCCAACCTCGCCGAACTGCTCCACTCCACCCGCCACATCCGCTACTCGTCGACGCAGGGCACCAACGCTCTCGTCGAACGCAAGGGACCGCTGATCGGACTCATCACCGATGATCCCGAACTCGCAGCCACCCTGCGGGCCACCGAAAAGTCGGCTGGCCTCTTCGACGACCTCATCGGCGGACGGATCGCGGTCGTCTCCACCACCGGCTCGCTGGACGAGCTCGCAAGCGAACTCGTTCTGGAGATCAACCGGCTGACCACCGCCGGCGCCGAACGCCTCGTTGTGGCCGCGAGCAGCCTCGAACGCGAGCACCTCTACAAACGCACGATGCTCAAGAACTTTCCGCGACACCTGCTCGGCTCCGTTCCCATCCTGTTCTCCAGGGAATTCGCCTCCGACACGTCGAGGGACCGCCAGATCTGGTCGGGGATCCTCAACTCGTTCCTGCACCCCACAGTCGAGCGCTTTCTCTACAGCGCCGAGCACCGCCTGCGTGCGTACAAGGTGAAGAACCCGCTCTTGATCTACCGCAACGACGGCGCCTCTTCCCGCGTCGCCAAGTCGGTGGCCCTCAAGACGTACTCCTCCGGACCCCGCGGCGGACTTGAAGGGACCCGCGCCCTCGCCGAGGCCTACGGCCTCACCAACGTGCTGATGATCGACGTCGGCGGCACCACGACCGACGTGGGCGTCGTGAACGACGCCACGATTTCGGTGGACCGCCGCGGCTCGATCCAGGGTGTCGACATCTCCTACGAAATGAGCAACGTGCATTCCACCGGTGTGGGCGGCAGCTCGATCATCGCCGTGCACGACGGCGCGATCACCGTGGGACCCGAGAGCGTGGGCGCCGCTCCCGGCCCCGCATGCTTCGGGTTCGGCGGCACCCAGGCCACCATCACCGACGTCAACCTGCTGCTCGGCGTGCTCGATCCCGAGACCTACCTGAACGGCGAAATGGCACTCGACGCCGAACGGTCCCGCGCCGTGATCACCAGGACCGTGGCCGAGCCACTCGGAATCACCCTCGAGGAGGCCCTCGTGCGCATGGAAGAAACCTACTCACAGCGCCTCGCGCAGTCCTTCGCCGGTCTCGTGCTCCCGACCGGCGAAACGACCCTGGCTGCGTTCGGCGGCGGCGGACCGATGAGCGCGTGCAGCGCCGCCCAGATCGCCGGTGTTCACCACGTCCTGGTACCGCGCCTCGCCGCGGTGTTCTCCGCCTATGGCATCAGCTTCTCCGACATCGCCCAGACGTATGAAACCGACGTCACCGGCTTCACGCCCGAGGCCATCGAGGCCGCGAAGCAGACGATGACAGCGGATGCCGGCCGGGACATGTTCCAGGAAGGTCACGAGCTCAGCGCCTGCGACCTCGATTGGAAGGACATCTGCGAGGACGGCAGCGAGATCCTGTCACTGACGGCCACATTCCGCCTGCCGCACCCGACGCTCACGGGCGGTTCCCCCGCCGACGCGACCGTCGCCGTGGCGAGTGGAACACGCCAGGTGCGCTCGGGCGCCGACCAGATCGACACTGTGTCGGTCTACCAGCTCGACGAGCAGGCACCGGGGGCCGCGGCAGCCGGTCCGGCCATCGTCGAAGGCCCGTTCTTCACCGCCCGGGTTCCCCTGGGCTGGAGTCTGAAGATTTCCACGGCCGGCGACCTGCAGCTGACCGACATCCGCTGAATCTCCCAACCCATTTTGTTTCCCCAGAAAGGTAAGAACACAATGCGCGTTCCCATGACGGAGTACCTCTTTATAGACCTCGACACCGAACGGTGGATCTGCCGCGTCTGCGCTCACGATTTCGGCGATGCCCGCGGCAACTACAAGGAGGGAACCCTGGTCTACGACCGGGACCCTCGCGAGATCCATCCCCCGGTCATCGACCCGGAGAAGTACGAGTTCACGTTCTCCCCCGACCCGACGTTCTGCCGCATCCTGGAGTTCTACTGCCCCACCTGCGGCACCCAGATTGAGGCCGAATACCTGCCGCCAGGGCACCCGCCCACCGTCGACATGCTCTGGGACATCGATTCCCTCCGCGAGAAGTGGGAAGCCCACGGCGGCAACCCTGAAGAGGTCGTGAACTACGGTCCCGGCGAGAACGCCGTCACTGACCTGAGCGCTCGTTTCGACTCCGTCGGCGGCCACTCGCACGCACATAGCGGCACCACCACGACTGAAGGGCACTGACCGTGAAACGCATATCGGTAGACATCGGCGGCACGTTCAGTGACTGCTTCTTCGTGTGGGACGACATCTACATCGAGTCGAAGGCTCTCACGACGCACCACAACCTGGCGCTGGGCTTCAACGAGGCTCTCGATCGGGCCTGCGACCGGGCCGGGATCTCACGGGAAACCGCGCTCAAAGAGGTCGACTCCGTGCGCTACGCCACGACCCTCGGCACCAACGCCCTGATCGAGGGCAAGGGGCCGCGGGTGGCGGCCATCGTCACCCACGGCTTCGAAGACACGATTCCGCTGTCCCGGGGCCGCGGCTACGGCGAGGGCCTCGACGGTGTAAAGCAGGGCGACATGCCCGACGCCCAACGCCCAGACCCGCTCGTGCCGCGCCGCCTCATCCGCTCGGTCAAGGAACGCATCGACTCGGTCGGCGAGGTGCTCGTGCCGCTGATGTACGACGACGTGCGCACCCAGGTGCGCGATCTCGTGAACAACGGTGCCGAGGCGATCGTGATCGCTCTGACCAATGCCACCGAGAATTCGGTGCACGAAGACCGCATCCTCGAGATCATCCTCGAGGAGTACCCCACTCACGAGCTCGGCTCAATCCCCGTGCTGCTCAGCAGCCAGGTGTCTGGGCGCAAGGGCGAGTACGTGCGGGCCATGGCCACGATCGTGGACGCGTTCCTGCACGAGACCATGTTCCACGCCCTCAACCAGCTGTCCAACAACCTGCGTGACTCGGGTTATGAGAAGCCGATGCTCGTGATCCACAACTCGGGCGGCATGGCGCAGCCCAACTCGACGGATGCCCTGCAGACGATTCACTCCGGACCGATCGCCGGTGTCGGCGCGGCCCAGCACCTCTCCGAGAGCACCGGGCTCGGCGACGTGGTGTCGATGGACATGGGCGGCACCTCGTTTGACATCGGACTCGTGCCGGAGGGCGGCGTGCGACACTACGACTTCCAGCCCACCATCGGCCGCTGGATGGTCTCGGCGCCGATGATCCACCTCAACACCCTCGGCGCGGGCGGTGGATCGATCGCCGCGTACAACCGGATTCACCACGCCATTCAGATCGGACCGGAGTCCGCCGGCTCCGACCCGGGCCCGGCCTGCTACGACCGCGGTGGCCTGCGCCCCACTGTCACCGACGCCGACCTGGTGCTCGGCTATCTCGATCCTGACAACTACGCGAACGGCCACATCAAGCTCAACAAGAAGCGGTCGATCTACGTGATCGACGAGACGCTCTCCGACGAGCTCGACCTCGACGCGGTCGAGGTCGCCAAGGTGATCAAGAAGACCGTCGACGAGCAGATGGCTATCGGCATTGAGAAGGAGCTGCGCTCGCGCGGCGGACTGATCGAGGACTACACGATGCTCGCCTACGGCGGCAACGGCCCCCTGCACGCCTGCGGAATCGCGGCGAGCGCGGGTATCAGCCGCATCCTGTTTCCGCCGTTCGCGTCCGTGTTTTCCGCTCTCGGCGCCGGCAACATGCGGCCGCTGCACATCCACGAGCGCAGCGCCTACGTCGTGCTGTACGAGGCCATCAAGCGCAGCCTCTACAACAAGTACGAGGCCCTCAACGGCTACATCGCCGAACTCGAGGAAAAGGGCGCCGAGGACCTCGTGCGCCAGGGTTACGACAGAGCGGATGTTCGCTACCGGCTCGAGATGGACATGCGCTACGGCAATCAGCTCGTCACCACCGCCGTGGCATTCGATATCAACCGCGTCAACGGCGTCGCCGACGTGCTGCACCTCATCAAGACGTTCTCGGAGATCTTCGGCGAGCGTTACGGCGAGGGCACCCAGGCGCCCGAGGCCGGCATCCGCGTGCAGACCATTCGGGTGGCGTCCTACATCGAGGGTGAGGTGATTGCGTTCGAGTCGATCGAAACCGGTGGCGAGAAGACCAAGCCGGCGCCGGTCACCCACCGCAAAGTGCACTTCACGAGCATCACCGGGGCAGTCGACACCCCCGTCTACGACGCCGATGCCCTCAAGCACGAGTACGTCATCCACGGACCGGCGATCGTGACCACGGAAAACACCACCTACCTGGTGGAACCGGGTTGGCGCCTCGAACCGACAGTGCAGGGGGCCGTATGGCTGCTGAGCGACTGACCACCCCCTTCACTTTTTCTTCAGCGAACGCAAGCAAAGGAGCTTGAGCACAATGACACTGACAACAGACGAATTCGTACCGGCCGGCCAGCAGGACGACGATTCCCGCGGCAATGATTCCCAGGAGCTCACCACCCAGGAGCAGCAGTGGGTCGACAAGTTCATGGATGAGACCACCCTCTTCCTCGGACCAGACCCGGCAATCATGCGCCACCACGAGATCATGCCCAGAACGGCATACGAAGAGGAATGCATCAGCCAGGGCATCAACCCGCTCGAGATCGACCGCATCCGCAAGCGCCTCGCCGGCGCCCTCGACGAAGCCTTCGAGATGTGTGAGAGCATGGGCGCCGCCCCCGGCGCCAAATGGGCCGATCTGTCCTGCGCCGTGTATACCGCGGAGGGCGACGTGACGTATCTCTCCAACCGCGGCGTCATCGCCTTCTCTGCGGTGCTGCACCACCCCATCCGCTACATCATGAAGAACTGGAAAGACGAGCCCACCGTCGGCATCAACGAGGGTGACGGCTTCTTCCACAACGACTCCCGCTTCGGCATGGTGCACAACACCGACCAGTCGATGCTCGTGCCCGTGATTCGCGGCGGAATCATAATCGCCTGGGTGGGCGCCACCATCCACGAGGGAGAGAACGGCGCCTGCGAACCGGGCGGCATGCCGTCGGGCTCGGAGACACCGTTCGATGACGGGCTGCGCGCCTCCCCGATCAAGATCGTGGAGAAGGGGCACCTGCGCCGCGACCTGCTCACCTTCCTGCAGCACTCCACCCGCGACCCCAAGCTCATGCTCGCCGATATCAAGGTGAAGATGGGCGCCGTCAAGCGCATCATGGACACCGTCGACCGCCTGATCGACGAGGTCGGCCAGGAAACCTTCGTGGCGTCCCTTCGCGTCACCGTGGAGGACGTGGAGACCGAGGTGAAGCGCCGCATCGGCGAACTGCCCGACGGCACTGTCACTTTCAACCAGTTCGTGGACTCCACCCTCAAGGAGAACATCCTGATCAAGTTCGCCTGCAAGATCACCATCAAGGGCGAACGCATGATCGTCGACCTCACCGGAACGGGCCCCGAGATCCTGAACCGGGCCATCAACTCTCCGCTCGCGTCGACCAAGTCGTTTATGGCCCAGGCGATCTTGTCGTACTGGTGGCCGGATCTGCCCCGCTCGACCGGTGCCCTGTCGCCGATCGAGGTCATCACCGAGGAACACAGCTGGGCGGATGCGGGCTACGACGCTCCGGTCGGACAGTCGCTGCAGGCGTCCTTCCGCGGTTTCTCGGCCCTGCAGACGGCCTTCGCGAAGATGCAGTTCTCGTCCCCCCAGAAGTACTCGAACGTGGTCGCCCCCTGGTTCAACCAGATCAACGACTTCCTCTGGGGTGGCACCACGCAGAACGGCGAGCAGGTGGGCAACCTGTGCGCCGACCTCAACGGCATGGGCGGCGGCGCGAAGGCGTTCCGCGACGGTGAAGACGCCGTGGCTCCGCTGTTCTGCGCGATGGCCGACATCGGCGAGCAGGAGGTGATGGAAGAAGAGGTTCCGTTCCTGCAGCTCGTGAGCAAGCGTATGGTGCGCGACAACCAGGGCTTCGGCAAGTTCCGCGGTGGCATGGGCTACGAGATGATCGTGGCCTCGCGCGGCACGCCGAGCTGGGGGTTCATGACCGTGACGAGCGGCTCGAAGTTCTCCTCGGTCCCCGGCATGTTCGGCGGTTACGGCTGCCCCGTCTACCCGCTCGCCATGGTCAAGGGCATCAACATCTACGACATCATCCAGAAGGATCCCACCCAGTTCAACCTGTCGATGGAACGCGTGATGAACGAGCAGCCCTTCGAGGGCGGCGACTACCAGTCCGCGCACATGGGACTGCAGTTCGACGTGGCCAAGGAGGGCGAGCTGTATATGATCGCCCAGGGCGCCGGCGGTGGCTACGGCGACGTGCTCGAACGCGACCCTGAGCTCGTGGTGACCGACCTTGAGCTCGACCGGATCTCGGCCCACACGGCGTCGACGATGTACGGCGTGGTCTGGGAGCCCGAGACCTACGTGGTGCACGAGCAGGCCACGATCGAACTCCGCGCCCAGATGCGCCAGGACCGCATCAACCGCGGTACCCCCTACAAGGAATTCATCCAGGAATTCGTGAAGGAGGAGCCGCCGGCCGAGCTGTTGTACTTCGGCTCATGGGGCCAAGACAACGACGAGGAACTGTTGGCGACCCACTGGGGCGGACTTGAGCCCGAGCGGGTGAAGGGCAAGCTCGAGGACCTGCCGCTCATCATGGTTCCCGACCGCCGGGTGCTGAAGATCAGCAAGCTTGAGGCGCGCGTACGCGAACTCGAAGAGAAATACGGCGAAGTGGTCGAGCACAAGTCCTGACCTTGACTTGATCCGTGGCTGCGGGACCGTCTCCTTACGGTCCCGCAGTCACGGGTCGAACTACGTGAACCAACGACAGGAGACACCGTGACCACCTCGCTGACCAACGTCATCGCCCGGCCGCCCACTGGGCGCGCCCGCGCCGTGCTGCTCGATAGCCATGACTACGCCCAGGCCGTGCTGCTGCAGGGCAAACCGGTGCCATGGCTCGAGCCGATGGCGTACTCCAACTTCTTCGGACAGGCCCAGGCACTGCTCAAGTCGGATGTCGCCTTGCTCAGCCTCGACCGCCTGTACGCCCATCAGCTTGCGGCCAACCCCCACCTCCAGTCGGCGATGAGCGCCAAGACTCGCACCGGTTACGCGCTGCGCACCCTGCTCGCCGACCCCGACGTTCTCTCGTACGTCACGGAATTCGCCGCGACCTTCAGCCAGACGCAGCGCGCGCCGATCGTGCTGCAGATTCCGTCTCCCATGCAGTGGCTCGCCCGTACACACCACTTCTCCGGCACAACGGATGTCTCCGGTCTCGATGCCGACGACGGCGAGAACGCGTCGATGTACGTGGCGGATTGGCTGCGCAGCTTCGCGGGCCTGAACATCGCGGGCGTGCTGATGGACGCCCGCACGCTGCCCGGCGCGGGCAACACTGCCCCGGTTTCCCTCGACACGTATTCACCCATCGCCAACGTCACGGAGCACTACCGGTGGACTCTGGCGCTGCGCACCGCGGGCGCCATCGACGTGCATGGGGCATCCGCTTCGGGCGCCATCATCCGTGCAGACTTCTGGCTGGAGGAGGGCCATTCCCTGCCAGACGGCGACTTCCTCCTCGGCGAGATTCCTGCCGGGGCGGTGCCGGAGGAGGTACTCAATCGAATCCTCGCGCTGATCTGAGGGCTACCCTCGCGTCGGCTGCTCAGTCGCGCCCGGGATCAGGCGCTCGACGCGCAGGCGGTTGAAGAGTTCCGTGAAGGAACGTTCGGTGCGCCGATAGCCGAGGAAGCCGGCCTCCCGGCTCTTGCTCATGTCGGTCATCACCTCGATGTTGCGGCCAAGGTCGCCGTCGGTGTGCCACCAGGATGCGAGGCGTGTGCTGTCGGGCTCGATCAGGTCGTATTTCTCCGCGATCGAGCGCCACTCACTCTCGGCGTCGGCCATCTGCGTATCCAACGGCCGCGGTTCCCCCACGAACCCTTCGGGCTCAACCCCGAAGTAGGCGGCGAGGCGCGGCCACATGGAACGCCAACGGAAAATGTCGCCGTTCGCGATGTTGTAGGCCTGGTTTTCCACGCCGGGAGTGCTGGCGGCCCACACCATCTGGTCGGCGAGCAGGCCGGCATCCGTCATGTCGGTCACCCCGTTCCACTGGGTCTCCGATCCCGGAAAGATGAACGGGCGATTGAATTCGCGGCTGATGGTCGCCTGCACGGCAATCGTGGACCCCATATTCATAGCGTTGCCCACGGCGTGCCCCACCACGGTGTGGGCGCGGTGTACTGACCAGGCGAACCCCTGGCGCGCGGCTGCGGCCCACAGCTCGTCTTCCTGGGCATAGTAGAAGTTGTTGACCGGCAGTCGCGGTTCTTCCTCGTGGAAGGGCGTGTCGGCCATTTCGCCGGCCGCGTAGGCCTCGAACGGGCCCAGGTAGTGCTTGAGCCCGGTCATCAGGGCGACGTGCTCGACTCTGGTGTGCTTCAGCGCTGCGAGCAGGTCGCGGAGCATTCCCGCGTTCACGTCGATGTTGGCGGCCTCGGTCTCTTGCCGGGACCACGCGGTGAAGAACACGTGGGTGGGGTGCTCGTCGCGCAGGGCGCGCTCCAGGTCCGTGGCAGATCGCAGGTCGGCCTGGACGTGGGTGGTTCCCTCAACTGCGGCACCGGCAGATCGGGACAGGGTCGTGACCGGCCATCCGTCGACCAGGAGCCGATCACGCACGGCGGAACCGGCTATTCCGGTCGCCCCTACGACGAGCGCACGGTGGGGCAGAGAAGAGGGAGTGGAAACGATGGGTGGATCCTTCTGTCGGGGGCGGGGACGAAGTGGATGCTTCATGCCACTGTCGATATATAACGCCTTGCGACGTCGCGTATTCCACGTTCGTGTTCGCAGAGCGGGGTTCAGGCTGGCCACGTCCTGGCCTTACCGCCCCGATGCTCTAACGCGGCAGGCGCCCCCACACGAAGTACGTGATGGGGCCGACGAAGTTGACGGCGATGACACCCGCCCAGATGGCTTTGCGGCCGCGCACCGAAGCCGCCGGTCGCCGGGCCAGATCGTTCCAGGCCGCGGCCGCCAAGGTGAGCTGCACAGCCGTCCCCATGATGGTCGCGGTCTTGTGAGCCGGATCGAGATCGCGGAAACTCTGTACCTTCTTCATGCGTTCCTCCACTGCCGGCGCCGGTGTGCCCCCCAGTATCGTCAGGTGCCGGGCTGCGCACAAGGGCCCGGTCGAACGGTCATCCGTTCAGCCGAGCCCTGATGCGATTGCCGATGGTTACTGTGCGTTGCCCGCAGGCTTGGCTGCCGAGGTTACCTCGCGCGCGTCCTCCATGGACAGTTCGTCCAGGGCGAACGCCGAGTCATCGGCGAACGACTTGATGCGGGCTACACGGTAGATGATGAGGCCGTAGAGGCACTTGGCCAGAATGTCGGCCACGGAGTAACCGATCTGCTTGCCGACCCAGGCGTCTGCACCGTCCGCACCGATTGCGGGCAGGAGGTAGGCGATCGGATACACGCCCCAGGTCGCCAGGAGCAGCACGCGCAATCGGCTGATTGTCTTGCGCACAGCCGGCGGCTGGCGGTCGAGAGATTTCGTCAGCTCGACGAACAGGACCCAGAGGATGTAGACGAACGGGATGGTGGAGAGGAACCCGAAGATGCCGCGGGTGAGGTTGTCACCGCTGATCTCACCCGGGTAGCCGAGTGCGATCATCAGAGCGGATGCCGGGATGAGCCGAACCAGCAGACTGGTTTGCATCTTCCGGGCAAGGGCCAGAACGGCGATGAGCTCAAGCAGGAGCAGCGGCACCGTCAAGAGCCAGTCGACATAGCGGTAGCCCTCGTTGAATCCGGCGCCGGCCGCCTGCGTATACATGCCCTTGCCGCCGACGGCATCCGTCACAAAGGCTTCCGTGAACGAATTGAAGATGCGGAAGTAGTGATACGCCGCGATACCGCAGACGATCGCGGCCACCGTGATGGCTTGGCGGTAGCGCGGGAGAATCCGCTTCAGGCTGATGATGAGAAATACTGATGTGAACAGCTGTGCGGCGATGACGAGCGAGAAAATGTTGTAAACGGTGTCGTATTGTGACTGGGTGAGGGAATCAGGTATCACGATGTCCTTCTGCGAACGAGAATGTTACGGCGGATGGGAGAGTGTGATGTGCGGTGAGTGGATGGTTACCTGAAATTGCTTTCAGTTATCTGTGATCTTACGCCGAGCTATCCTCAGTTAACCCTCTTTCCCCCCGGTCAGGGGGGCAATTTTGTTTACTTTTCCCCACCCCGACAGGACGACAAAAGGACCCCTCGTGACCTCTCCCTCGCTCGGCATGGCGACAGGACACATCCCCGCTCAGAGGCGTGTCGTGAAGGTACTGGTCGCCGGGCAGATTCTCGGCGGAATCGGAATGGGCGCCACCCTCTCACTGGGCGCCCTGCTGGCCGCCGAGCTGTCCGGCTCCAGTGCGTGGTCGGGCATGGCGGCCACGATGAGCACCCTGGGAGCAGCCCTCGTGGCGGTACCTCTGGCCCGATTGGCGCAGGCCCGCGGCAGACGCGTCTCTCTCTCAACCGGTGCCCTAACAGCCGGTACCGGTGCCGTACTCGCCATCACAGCGGTTACCGTGAACTCCTTCCCGCTGCTCCTGCTCGCCCTGATGCTTCTAGGCGCGGGCTCCGCCACCAACTTGCAGGCGCGATTTGCCGCCACGGACCTCGCCAATCCGCGATTCCGCGCCCGGGATCTCTCTCTCGTCGTCTGGTCGACGACCATCGGGGCCGTGCTCGGCCCCAACCTGTTCGGCCCCGGCGAAGTCGTCGGCGCCGCCCTCGGGCTCCCACCCCTGACGGGCGCGTTCGTTTTCTCGCTGCTCGCCACCGTCGCCGCAGCCCTCGTCTATTCGCTCGGGCTGCGTCCGGATCCCCTGCTCACCGCGCTCGCAGGGCGCGCAGCGTCGGCGCCAGCCGGTCCCCCGCGGGGCGGCCTCGCCATCGTGCGGACAAATTCTCTTGCCCGCTATGCCGTGGTGGTGATCGCGCTGAGTCACATGACCATGGTGGCGCTGATGTCCATGGCGCCCATTCATCTCCGAGACCACGGCGCGACCCTCACCATCGTCGGCCTCACCATCAGCCTGCACGTGGCAGGCATGTACGCCCTGTCGCCCATTTTCGGCTGGCTCTCCGACCGGATCGGCCGGCTTCCCGTTATTCTGGGCGGACAGGCGCTCCTCCTGATTGCTTTGACCATCGCTTGGCGCAGCGACGGGTCCCAGACAACCATGACGTACAGTCTCATCTTTCTCGGTCTCGGCTGGTCGGCATCCGTCGTGGCCGGCTCGGCCCTTGTGTCCGAAGCCGTCGGAGTGCACGACCGCGCCGGCCTGCAGGGGTTCTCAGACCTGTCAATGAACGCGGCGGGCGCGCTCGGCGGAGCGCTGGCCGGCCCACTGCTGATCAGCGTGGGCTACTCCGGCCTGGGCGTCACAGCCATGGTGCTGGTGGCGGTTGTCGTCGCGTCGTCTCTAGCGCGACTCGCGTCTCGACGCGTCTGAACCCCGGGACGTCAGTCCCGAACGTTGGACGCCTGGCCGCGAGAATTCTTGGTTCCCTTGACCGCCTCACGCAGGAAGATCATGGGCAAGAAGAACGTTGCCAGAGCCGTCACCAGCCAGACGATCAGCGTGCCCAGAATCCATGTCTGCCAGCCCGTGATGACCAGACCATTCGAGATGAGCGAGGCGATCAGCAGGGCGGCAAACGTCGACAACAGGCCGACCCCGCCCAGGAAGGCCGGTGCGTTTCTCGCCGTCATCTTGGTCATGAACGGCGCCAGAATGCTCTGCACTCCGGCGAAGATCAGCACCGTCACAAGGAATCCCTGCCAGGTGAGAACGAAGTCTTGAAGAAGCAGAGAGGCTACCCAGAGGCCGAGAGCCGCCGAACCGACAAAGATTGCTGCCCGAATAAGAAAGCGGATCATGGCTGACTTCCTTCCTTGCAACGTGGATGCGGCCGAAAAACCCGCCGCGATTACGCGGCCAGAATACTGCGGCTGCGCACTCTTCGCCATGGGCGGGTGTTCTCCGACACAGGGTGCAGCACTTCTCCTCGGTCGACGAGTACGTCGCGTCGTTTCCGACGGATGTCCAGACCGCGCTTCTGGAGATTCGTCGGGTGATCCGAAGGGCGCAGCGAGCTAGGCCTTCTTCGCTGCGGCTTTGACTGCCTGTTTCGTCGCGCGAACCCGGGCAAGCGTCTCGGCATCCACGATGTCGGCGACAGAACGGAAGCACCCGTCTTCTCCGTAGGCGCCTGCGGCTTCTCGCCAGCCCGGAGCCGTGAGGTCGCGCTGCTTGCCCAGCAGGGCCAGAAAGATCCTGGCCTTCTGCTCACCGAATCCGGGCAGAGCCTTCAGCCGGCGGAGGATCTCCGCGCCGTCAGGCGAACCGTCCGTCCAGAGGGAGGCGGTGTTCCCATTCCAGTCGCTCACGATGGCCTCGGCGACGGCCTGGGTTCGCGCCGCCATCGACCCCGGGTACCGGTGCACGGCGGGTGACGTGCGGAATACCTCAGCGAAGGCATCCGCTTCGAAGTCGGCGATCGCCTTCGGCTCCAGAGTACCGATCCGGTCGCGAATCTTCGCTGGCCCGGCGAAAGCGGTCTCCATGGCTACCTGCTGGTCGAGGAGCATTCCCACCAGGAGGGCAAACGGATCTTCGCTCAGGAGGGTGTCGGCGGCGTCATCGCCCGTGATGTGCAGCGTCATGGACCAAGAATACCCGGGATTGATCGAGAGGGTTCGAGGAGCCCTCCCCGGGCATTGCGTTACGGACAGATAAAGCTTGCTGGAAATCCGCTCCCTTGTGCCGTTCTCTGCGGCAGGATGGGGCTATGGATATACCAGCGATACCCCTGCTGCGCGTTCGCAATCTTGCCGTCTCCTTCCGCACGACGGCGGGGGAGGTCGACGCGGTGCGCGGTGTGTCCTTTGATATACCGCAGGGCGAGACCCTGGCGATCGTGGGTGAGTCCGGTTCCGGCAAGTCGACAACGGCCATGGCCATCATCGGGCTGCTGCCCGCAAACGGGCGAGTGACCGGCGGGAGCATCGAGTTCAACGGCCGGGAGTTGATCGGTCTTCCCGAATCGGAGATGCGCGGTATCCGCGGTGCCGCTATCGGGCTGGTGCCTCAAGACCCGATGTCGAACCTGAATCCGGTCTCCCGCATCGGGACCCAGGTCGCCGAAACCCTGCTCGTGCATGGCAAGGCGACGCGCAAGAACGTGCAGGCGCGCGTTATCGAAACCCTCGCAGCAGCGGGACTGCCGAATGCTGCAGAACGCGCGCGGCAGTATCCCCACGAATTCTCCGGTGGCATGCGCCAGCGGGCCCTCATCGCCATCGCGCTGGCCTGCGCTCCGCGCCTGCTCATCGCCGATGAGCCGACGAGCGCCCTCGACGTGACAGTGCAGCGAACCATTCTGGATCAGATCGACCGGATGACTGCAGAGTTGGGCTCGAGCGTGCTGCTCATCACGCACGACCTCGGACTCGCGGCCGAACGCGCGTCACAGTTGGTGGTCATGCACCGCGGACTTGTGGTCGAGACGGGCCCGGCTGCGCAGCTGCTGCGCGATCCCCAGCACGAGTACACCCGCGCGCTGGTCGCCGCAGCACCGAGCGTTGCAGCCATTCGCGCCCAGTCCGGAGCACTGCGCGCCGTGGCGCGGCTTGCGGAGGCTCCGGCCGGCACCCGCGCCGCACCCGACAACATCGTCGAAGTGCGGGGACTCACGAAGAATTATCCAGTTCGCGGGCAACGTGAACCGTTCGTCGCCGTCGACAACGTCTCCTTCGATATTCCGCGCGGGCAGACCGTTGCCATTGTCGGTGAGTCCGGTTCCGGCAAGACGACGACGGCACGGATGCTGCTGCGCGTCTTCGATCCGACCTCCGGGTCGATCGCGTTCAACGGCCAGGACGTCGCCCAACTCACCAAGAAGGCGTTGCGCGATTTTCGAGAACGGGTGCAACCGATATTCCAGGACCCGTATTCCTCGCTGAACCCGTCGTTCACGATCGGACGAATCATCGAAGAACCCCTCGTGGCCTACAAGCGAGGCTCACAAGCGGAACGTCGCGCCCGAGTGACGGACCTGCTCGATCAGGTGGCGCTTCCCACGAGCATGCTGCGCCGCTACCCGAGCGAGCTGTCGGGCGGCCAGCGTCAACGGGTCGCCATTGCCCGGGCCATCGCCCTCAACCCCGACCTCATTGTCTGTGACGAACCTGTCTCCGCCCTCGACGTGCTCGTGCAGGCGCAGATTCTTGACCTGCTCGGGGAACTACAGAACCGCCTCGGACTCAGCTACCTGTTCATCTCGCACGACCTGGCCGTCGTGCGACTGATCAGCGATCAGGTGTGCGTCATGAAAGACGGAGCGATCGTTGAAGCAGCGCCGTCTGAGGAGCTGTTCAGCGACCCCCAGCATCCGTACACTCGCATGTTGCTGTCCTCCATCCCGGGCAACGAGCTGCAGATCGCCTGACGCGGCCGGGACCGGATGACTAGGCGCGGCGGCCTCGCGGGTCCAGGGACTCCCGCAGTGCTTCCCCGAAGAGGGTGAAGCCCAGGGCCGTTATCGCAATGCAGATACCGGGCAGGAAGGCCAACTGGGGCGCGATTGCCAGGTCGTTCTGCGCGTAGGTCAACATGCGGCCCCATTCGGCGGTTTCCGGTCGCCCGCCACCGAGGCCGAGGAACGACAGAGCGGCCGCATCGATCACGGCCGTGGCCAGACTCAACGTGCCCTGCACCACGACAGGTCCGAGGCTGTTGGGAAGCACATGGCTCATGGTGACGGTGCGGCGGCTCAGTCCGAGCGTTTGGGCTGCGAGCACGTAGTCAGCGGTGCGCTGCTGCAACATCGACGACCGCAGCAATCGCGCGAAAATGGGCACCTGACTGGCCCCGATGGCGATCATGATCGCGAGCGGCCCCTGGCCGAGCACGGCGGCGATGCTCACGGCGAGGAGCAGGTTCGGCACCGATAGCAGAATATCGACGAGCCGCATGAGAACGTTGTCTACCCAGCCGCCGAATGCCCCGGCGACGATGCCGATGAGCATCCCGCCGGCGAGCCCGAGCGCGGTGGACACGAGCCCGATGACCAATGACGCCCGGGCGCCCCAGATCAGTTTGGACAAGACGTCGCCGCCGAAGCGGTCGAGTCCAAGAGGGTAGCCAGGCACCTCTCCGATTCCGGGGATGCGGGTGGGGCGGATCTCGCGCTGCCCGGGAAGATCCTCACCGCCGTACGGCGCTAGCCAGGGCGCGAGCAACGCGACGAGCACGAAGAGCAACACGATGATCGCACCGGCGACGGCCTGAGGATTGCGGCGGAGCCGTTGGAAGGCATCCGCCCACAGGCTGGAACCGTGGTCGGCTCTGTCACGCTTCGGCGGTTGCGGAGCGCCGCCTGCGACGGAAGGAGGGATCACCGAGCTCATTGCACACGCACCCTGGGGTCGATAAGACTGTAACTGAGGTCCACGAGCAGATTGATCACGGCATAGAGCACCGCGATGAAGAGGATGAATCCCTGCAAGACAGGAAAGTCCCTCGAGAAAATTGCTTGAGCAAGAAACCGCCCAATGCCGCTGAACGCGAAGACAGTTTCGGTCAGCACCGCCCCCGAAATCAACAGTCCCAGCTGCAGGCCGATGGTCGTGACGACCGGAAGAAGCGCGTTTCGCAACACGAAGCGGTCCCGGATGGTGCGCTCGAGAATCCCCTTCGCGCGCGCCGTTCGCACGTAGTCGGCGCTGGCAACTTCGAGCACGGATGCCCGGGTGATGCGCACGATGATGGCCAGCGGGATGGTGCCCAGCGCGATGCCCGGCAGGATCAGATGCATGAATGCGTCCCAGGCCGCGTCATATTCGGCGGTCAGCAGGCCGTCAAGCACCCAAAAGCCGGTGAAGTGCGTGGCGTCGATGCGCGAGTCCTGTCTCCCATCCGGGGGAAACCATCCCAACTGCACCGCGAACACCCACTTGAGAATAAAAGCGAGGAAGAACACCGGGATCGTGATGCCGATCAGGCTCACCACCACGGATACGTGGTCCGCTGCCTTGCCGTAGTACTTCGCCGCGATGTAGCCGAGGGGCACACCGATCCCGATGGCGAAGATGAGAGCCACGAGGGTGAGCTCGATGGTGGCGGGAAACCGCAGGGCGAACTCATCGAGAACAGGACGCCCGGTCTCAATGGACACCCCGAAGTCACCCGTCAGGATGCGCTTCATGTAGGTCAGGTACTGCTCCACCACGGGCTCGTTGAACCCATAGAGCTCGTTGATCTCGGCGATTGCCTCCGGTGTGGCACGCTCGCCGAGGAGCGCGGTGGCCGGACCGCCGGGGAGGCTGCGCACCCACAGGAACAAGAGCAGGGACAACCCGAACAGTGTGGGAATCACCAAAGCGATTCGTTTTGCGATAACGCGGAGCACAACAACCTTCCGAACCTCGTGGGGAGGGTGCCGAAGCACTCTCCCCACGACCAGAACAACCGACTCAGATGAGAACTGTGGCGGCGCCTACTTGGTGAGCACGATCATGTTGAAGACCTCGTCGTTGACCGGGCTGACGGGGTAGCTTTCCACCCGGTCCGAGAACGCGAGCGACGGTGCGGGGTGAGCGAGAGGAATGGCCGGGATGAATTCGGCGATGGTCTCGTTGATGACTTCGTACATCGGAACCTGCTCCTCCAGGCTGCTGATGCCGCGAGCCTCGGTGAGCGCGGCGAACAACTCGGGATTGTCGAAACCGAATTCGAGGGAGGACGTGCCGAAGAACACTCCCACGAAGTTGTCGGTGTCGTTGTAATCGCCCGTCCAGCCGAGAAGGTGGATGCCGTGGTTCTCCGAGCCCTGGATACGGTCCAGGTAGTCGGGGCTCCACGCGTTCGGCTGCGGGTCGATCGTGATGCCGATCGCTCCCAGCTGGGCGCTGATGTTGGTGAAGACCTCTTCCGGGGTCGGCATGTAGGGCCGCGAGACTCCGGTCGGGTAGTTGAACTGCAACGTGAAGCCGTCGGGGTAGCCGGCGTCGGCGAGGAGTTGCTTGGCAGCTTCCTGGTCGTAGTCATATGTCGTTACGTCGTCGTTGTAGCCGGCGACAACGGGCGGTATGAACTGGGTGGCCAGCTGCGTGCCTTCCGGAAGCGTCTGGTCGATCAGCTGCTGCTTGTCGATGGCCAGGGAGATTGCTTCACGCACCCGCACGTCCTGAAGCTCAGGTACTGACTGGTTGATTCCAAGGTAGAGGATCGTGAACGGGTCGCGCGGAACGATCTGGAATCCCGCTGTCTCGAGGGCGACGGTGTCTGCCGGAGCGACGAGGTCGTATCCGTCGATGCTGCCGGCCTCGAGCGACTGGCGACGAGCCTGCGGGTCATCGATCACGCGGAAGATGATCGACTGAACGTCACCCTGCTCGCCCCAATAGTCGGAGTATGCGCTGAGCTCAAGCTGTGAACCGATCTCCCACGAGTCGAAGGCAAAAGGCCCCGTTCCCGTGGGGTGGCCCTGCGCGTACTCGCTCAACGCCGGGGCTTCCTCCGACCCGCCGATGTCGTCGGCGGCGAATTCCTCGAGCGCGGTGGGGCTCTGCATGGAGAAGGCCGGCAGCGACAGGGCCGCGATGAAGCCGGCGAAGGGCTGGGCGAGAGTCACGGTGACCTCGCCGGTATCTCCTGTGCTGCAGCTGTCGTAGACAGCACCTTCGGGGTTATCGGCGTAGGCACGGAACAGGTTGCCGTAGTAGTACGCCACGCTCGGGCTCTGGGCGATCCCGGTGAAGTTGAACCAGCGATCGAAGTTGAAGCAGACGGCCTCGGCATCAAAATCGGTGCCGTCGTGGAAGGTCACGCCCTCCTTGAGCGCGAACGTGTACGACAGGCCGTCGTCCGACTGGTCCCAAGACTCGGCCAGGAGGGGTGCGGGGTCGGCGGTGCCCGGGGCGACACCGACCAGGCCTTCAAAGATCTGCCGTGAGACGCGGAAGGATTCGCCGTCGCTGGCGAATGCAGGATCGAGGCTGGCAGGGTCGCTGGACGCGGCGAAGACGAATGTGCTGTCGACATCGCCCGCCGCGGTATCGTCCCGGTCGCTCTGTACACAGCCCGTAAGAAATAGTGCGGACGCCACGACTGTGGCCGTGGCCATCAGCCCCCGACGCCGAGTCTCCATTGTGAACACGTGAATTTTCTACCCCCTAGTGAAATGCCACGATGCGTGACAACTAAACTCGCGAACCGCCACCATTGGCGAACCGACTTAGGTTGAGGCTATGCGCAAGTTGTTTCGAAAGCATTACCTCCCCCCGAATGTGGCATAACGTTTCGACAACGGTCCCGAAAAACAAGAGTGCCGATCAGAGGCATTTTGCCCCCGTCTTCCTGGCCCTCACCGCGCTCTCACCGTCCCTTTCCGCCACCTTCTCCTGCCCTCCTCCTCTCTCGCGTCGCGCTGGCAAAACCGGCTTATGCGACCGGTATACCGCTGGCGCGAGCAGGTTTCGGGCGCCCGACGCAGCGAGCGCCGCCTCCCCCTGCCACGACTTGGGTCTCGTCTAGTCGGGGATGATCCGCTTGCCGAAGCTCACGGCCTCATCGGCCGCGTAACCGAGCGCCCGATAGAAGGCGATGGCGCGTTCATTGCCGGCCCTGATCTGGAGGTTGACTTTGGGGCAGCCGCGTTTCAGGAGCAGCCGCTCGACCTCACCCATCAGCCGCCGGCCGAAGCCCGCCCCCTGATGTTCGGGAGACACGGCAAGGTAGTTGACCCACCCTCGGTGCCCGTCGTAACCCGCCATAATGCTGCCCATAACGGCATCCTGAACAGTACCCACGAGGAAAAGCTCAGGTTGTACGGCGAGCTTGCGCTCAATGTCCACGAGGGGGTTATTCTGGGGCCGCGTGAGGCCACAGTCCGTCCACAACTGCACGACGGCATCGGTATCGGCGGCGTTGAACGGGCGCATGATCATGGTGACCAGTCTCGCAGCCGGCCGGCAGCTCGCTATCCGTGCGCCCGGCGACGCCACCAACGCCGGAGAGCCGCCCATGCACCGGTCGACCACAGCGCCCAGACGACGAGAAGCGGTTGGAAAAGCAAGCGGATGAAGCGATCCCGATCGGTGTTGAGCCCGAACGCATCGGTGCCGGTCGTAAACTGCGAGATGTTTCCGGGAAAGATGATGATGAAGAAGCCCGCGACGACCAACCCCACGAGCACACGATGCTTCGCGAGGACGAGCAGGGCGATGCCGAGGGCGATCTCAACAGCTCCAGAACCGAGAACGACCAGGTCTGGTTGCAGCGGCACCCACGCCGGTACCTGCGCCTGAAACGACTCCCTGGCGACTGTCAAGTGGGTGATTCCGGCGAAGCCCAAGGCCAGCCCGAGAGCGATGCGCCCGACGGTGCGGAGGATGGACGCGCGTCCGGCCTTCTGGGGATCCTGCGACGCCTGCTGAGTCATTCTCACACGCTAACACCCGCGAAACAGGCCGCCCAATGACATGGGCGAGCCCGTGCGCGACGCGTGACGACTCTCGGTTGATTTGATATTCTGGGCTCATGTGCCGGAACATCTATACGCTGCATAATTTCGAGCCAGCCGCCACCGACGATGAGGTGCATGCGGCTGCCCTGCAGTTCGTGCGCAAGATCACCGGATCCACGAAGCCGTCGAACGCTAATGCAGCGGCTTTTGATCGCGCCGTTGAGGAGATCGCACACACCTCGCGGCATCTGCTTGAGGACCTGGTGAGCGCGGCACCTCCCAAGAACCGTGAAGTCGAAGCGGAGAAGGCCAAAGCCCGCTCCGCGAAACGGTTCGCAGCCGCTTGATTTGGAAGAGGCTGGACACGAGCCCGCGACGCCGGTAGCCGGACGAGGCTGGCTCGGGGCAGGATCGCCTACGCCTGAGGACGCCGCCAATCCGTCGCCAGAAGTCCAACTACCCAGTCGTCTTCCCTGGCACGGCGCCCCGTGGCGCCAAGCCGCAGGACGCCTTCGACGTGAAACCCGCGCGTCACGGCGAGGCCTATCGCTCATCACGGACGAACCGACCAGCCAACTTGATACAGCCACCCCGCTCGGGTCGCGCTCCCCATCTACGACCTCGCGCCTGACGTCGCTTTACTCCCTGCCGTCCTCAAGCGGGATGAGCATGGTGCGGAACGGACCGGCAACGGCGTGCAGATCCCAGATGCGATCGGCGACGCCGTCGATGCCGTTGGCGAGCTGAAGCTGTGGGATGCCGCCAGGAATCACCAGTTGATTGACACGGATGCCTTCAGTGTCGAGGGCATCGTGGAGCATCTCGCCGTAGGCGCTCTCGGCCGGGAAAGCGACCGATGTGCCGGCGAAGTCGGCGCGGGCCTTCACCGACGTTCCGCCATTGATCATGATGATGCTGCCGCTGCCTGCCTGCCGCATCGCGGGGAGCACCGCACGCACCGCGTGGATGAGTCCGAGGGCCGAGAACTGCAGTGCTTCCAACGCCAGCTCGGGAGTCATCTCCAGCACCGGCTTCAGGTAGTCGCGCGACGGCAGCGGGCTATATTGCAGCGCGGTGATCGGCCCGAGCTCTGCCGCGGCACGCGCAAGGGCAGCTTCGAGCGTCGCCGGAATGCGGACATCCGCGGCGTAGGCACTCGCGGTGAAGCCGGCAGCTGTGAGGTCGGCTGCCAGAGCGTCGAGTTTCGACTGGTTCCTGGCGATCAGGGCAATTGAGAAGCCTTCGCGCCCGAACCTGCGCGCAACGGCTGCGCCGAGTCCAGGTCCGGCTCCGATGATGGCGATGACGGGCACGATGGTCTCCTTCGTTTGATGCCGCTGTGACGACTATCGCGACAAGCTTGAGCCTAAACGTTGAACCTGAACTCCACCACGTTCCGTCACAGGGAGGCGCCGCGCGTCTCAACGACGGACACTGGCGACGGGATGCTCGCACAGGGAAGGGACTTCGACTTCGCCGCGAACGGGAACGCCGACCCCGCCACGACTCATGTATGTACGAACGAACGACCGTCCATGACCCTCAGGCGGCTTCGAGGACGAAGAAGATGAAGGACAGGAACGCTGTCCTCTCGCCGTTGAGGATGCGCGGTGGAAGGAGCTCGTCTGGTGCATCCGGAGAAGGCGCTGGTTCGCTCACTGTGGCGACAACGTATCCCGCCGACGTGAAGGCATCGAACATCGCGTGAAGTGGCCGGTGCCAGAACGTCAGGACCGCAGGCTTGCCACTGAACTCGTAATCCTCCGAGTACTGCCGGATGGCGAAGTAGTCCTCGGTTGGCTGGGTGATCACGTTGACCGTGGGGTGATTGACCGACAGGATCAGGCGACCGCCCGGCTTCAGCACGCGCCGAAGTTCGGCAAGCGGGGCTGACCAGTCCTCCAGATAGTGAAAGACCAAGGAGGAGACGACGTCATCGAAGGAGTCATCGGCGAAAGGCAGGGGCTGACTGAGGTCGGCCACAGAGAGGTCCACGGTCGAGCCCAAACGCTGTCGTGCCAGTTCGAGCATCGCCGGGCTGGCGTCGAACCCCGTCATGATGGCGCCCTTCGCGCTCAATGCCGCGGACAGGGGCCCGGAGCCGCATCCTGCGTCCAAGACCCGGCGGCCGTTCACGTTGCCGGCGAGCGCGATCATCGCCGGCCGTTCGTAATGGGCGTTGAGAAGGCAGGACTCGTTCTCCGCCGAGTAGCTATCGGCGAAACCCTCATAATGGTCGGGTTTCATGATTCCCTTCTATCGGTCAACACGCATGGTCCGTGCGGTCGGCCCGCTTCCAACAAGCTGGGTGTCGCGCGACCTTCTTTCTCCATCCGCTCAACCTATCCCGCGCACCCAACCGCTGGCTTGGGTCGCCCGAGATGACCGACACGCTCCGCCTCTGCTACTCGGGGCTGACTCCTGGCCAGGTAGGTTTCGAGCTGCGCGTGCAATTTGAGGAACCCCTCGTCTGAGCGCGGGCGGAACCACCTGTTGAATTGTGCCGGGAGAAGCAGCACGCCGCTGCTGGGGCTGCCCGACGGGGAAATCAGGTGCAGGTCGATGGCTCGCAGATAGCGCCATCTCACCCTGGCAATCGACACCCCAACGGCGTCGACACGTGACCACGGAATCGTCGCCACGTTGTTGCGCTTCCCCCAGAACTGATCCCACACTCGGAGCCCATCCTCATCAACCGTGACGACTGCACGGAATGTGACGTCGTTCCAGGACGTCAGAACGGACTCGGGGTCGGCGCAGGCGATTTGCGAGGATACCTGACCCGATTTGAAGACCACGAATGTAGCATTCGGATGCTCACCTTCGAGTTCGGCGTGCAGCCGCAGCGCAGCTCTGTCGGCCAACGGATGCGTCACGGCAGCAGCGAGAAGGACCACCAAAGCGAGACATGCCAAGACCGCCGTCCCCACGAACCACACGAACTCATTGGGTGATGCGAAAACAACCGAAACGGCGGCGCCGCAGTAAATTCCGGCGGCCAGCACCGTCCCGGCAACCACAGTCCACCGCCACGAGGCGGACCGGAGAGAACCATCCGGTTTCAGATGTCCGGCGACGGGTACGCGGCGATACGGTCGCCGCTTGATTCCACGGTTGGACCTGTCCCTGAGATCGAAGTACACCCTGGGCGGAAGACAAAGCGCTAGACAAACAGCCAACGTGGCGCCCAACCACTTCGGAGGACTACCGACGAACATCACTGCGGCGCCGATGAGCAGGAGTATCCCGACAATCCCGCTCCAGACCGCCATGATGAATTCGCTACGATCCCGGCGCGCCCACAACGCGAGTGCTGCTCGAATTTCCCCCCACGTTCTCGTGCGTGCCATGAGGCTCATACTATCGATCACGACGATTCAAGCCTTGGGTCCCTTCGCCGCCTCACGGTCGAAGCGAGCGCGCGCTGTGGCCAATTCAGGAAAATCATCCGGTCTGCGACACACTCGACCCAGAAATCCAGCCTGACGGCGCCTCGGGAGTTGGATCTCCTGAGTTGGCCACCACACCCACGGACCTTCCTGAGCCGAGGCAGTTACCCGGCGTCAGGGTCGAGCGCAGCCCGAGCTTGGCAGACCATCGGTGCGAGCGACCTCTGCCAGGCCGGTAGATCCACGGTCGATCTGGTCGTACTGATGGATGATGAAGTTTCGGTTCGCGACGGCCAACGCCCATTCGATCCCATCGGGGGCGAGCACATCGAGCCGCATCATTCGATTTGCGGCCTCGCCGAGCTTCATCATCAGCGAGTCCCCTGCCTCCTGCAGAAGTCAATCAGCGAGAAACGCATCCTTGCCACGCTCGACAACCTCCGCGGACCGATCGAGCCAGCCATCGATGTGCAGCAGCTCCGTGGCAGTCTTGCGATCCACTAAAGCAACACCGCGTCTCGCCGAATGTCGTCGTGCAGGGCGGCATTGAGTCCGCGGTAAGAGATGAGGCCCCCTTACGATTTCAGTGAGATGCCCATATCTAAGTGGCGCATGACCGTCTGCAATGGAGCAATCGCTATCTCACTGAAATCGTAAAGGGGAGATGAGGTCGATTTCCCGGTCGAGTATCTGTTCGATCAGTCGCTTGAACCTGATAAACGCGAAAGAGGACGTGCCTGGCGGCGCGTCCACGAGAAGGTCGATATCTGAGTCCTGGCGAGCCTCGCCCCGCGCCACCGAGCCGAACACCGCGAGCCGCAGGTAGCCACATTCCACCGCCAGCGCTTTGAGCACGGGGGAGCCGCATCCAGCAATTCTTCGGGACGAACGATCTCAAGGTCGGGCGCGTTCCTGAGTTGCTGGCGGACCGCCGGCTGCGAGATGCCCAACGCGTCGCCGATCTGCTGCTGACTCATCCCCGTGGCGACCATCGCGCGAAGAGCGATGACACGACGCAACCGCGCGCCATCCTCATCGCGCCGGGCATCCCGATACTCCGCCACCAGGGTCATAAGACAATCTTATTCCCCACGATTCACCCCGTCGAGCCACTAATAATGACTCTTCCCGGCCTTCGATGCGGCCTAGTGAATCCACGATACGCCAAGAAAAAAGCGGTGACCGGCACGGGCGCCGATCACCGCCTCAAGTCCTGTACGCGACTCAGCTAAACATTAAACCTGAACTCCACCACGTCTCCGTCTTGCATGACGTATTCCTTGCCCTCGATGCGAGCCTTGCCCTTGGAGCGGGCCTCGGCGATCGAGCCGGCCTCCATGAGGTCTTCGAAGGAGAAGATTTCGGCCTTGATGAAACCCTTCTGGAAGTCGGTGTGAATCACACCGGCGGCCTGCGGGGCGGTCCAGCCCTTGTGGATGGTCCAGGCGCGGCACTCTTTCGGACCGGCCGTGAGGTAGGTCTGCAGGCCGAGGGTATCGAAGCCGATGCGGGCGAGCTGATCGAGCCCGCTCTCGGCCTGGCCCGTGGAGGCGAGCATCTCGGCGGCGTCTTCCGCGTCGAGCTCGCTAAGCTCTGACTCGAGCTTCGCGTCGAGGAACACCGCGTTCGCGGGGGCGACAAGAGCCGCGAGGGTGTCGAGCTTGGCCTGGTCCTGCAGCACGGCCTCGTCGACGTTGAAGACGTAGATGAACGGCTTGGCCGTCAGCAGACCGAGTTCGCGGATGGGCTCGATGTCGAGCTTGGCAGCGGACAGCGGCTGGCCGGCATCGAGGATCGCCTGCGCCTTGAGGGCGGTCTCGAGAACGAGCGGCGCCAGCTTGCGGCCCTTGACCTCCTTCTCGAAGCGCAGCACGGCTTTCTCAAGGGTCTGGAGGTCGGCGAGGATCAGCTCGGTGTTGATGGTCTCCATGTCACCCGCCGGGTTGACGGCGCCGTCGACGTGCACCACGTCGGGGTCAGCGAATCCGCGAATGACCTGGGCGATGGCATCCGCTTCACGGATGTTCGCGAGGAACTTGTTGCCGAGCCCCTCCCCCTCACTGGCGCCGCGCACGATGCCGGCGATGTCGACGAATGACACGGGCGCGGGCAGCAGGGTCTTGCTGCCGTAGATCGTGGCGAGCGCCGCGAGGCGAGAGTCGGGAAGGTTGACAATCCCCACGTTCGGCTCGATCGTGGCGAACGGGTAGTTCGCCGCCAGCACGTTGTTCTTGGTGAGGGCGTTGAAGAGGGTTGACTTGCCAACATTGGGCAGTCCGACGATTGCAATAGTAAGAGCCACGAGAGACCATTCTACCGGCTGCGTCGCGCGGGCCCTGTCGGTGGCGCATGAGAGCATTGCACCGTGCTGAACTTCACCGCAATCGACTTTGAAACCGCTAACTCGTCCGGCGCCTCGGCGTGCTCGGTGGGGCTCGTCAAGGTGCGCGACGGTGTGGTCATCGACAAGATCTACTGGCTCATCAAGCCGCCGACCGGACACGATGCCTTTCTCTCGTGGAACATGAAGATCCACGGGATTCATCCATCGGATGTGATCGGTGCCGACTCATGGGCCAGGCAGCTTCCCAAGCTGGTCGCGTTTGCCGGCGGCGACACCCTCGTGGCCCACAACGCCAGCTTCGACCTGGGTGTCATCAAGACGGCATCCACCGTGACCGGGCAACCGATTCCTAACTTCAGCTATCTCTGCAGTCTGCAGGTGGCCCGTCGCACGTACCACCTCGACTCGTATCGACTACCCCTGGCCGCCATGGCGGCGGGCTTCGACGATTTCGACCACCACAACGCTCTAGCGGATGCCGAGGCGTGCGCCGCAATTATCATCCACTCGGCAGCGCGACACGAGGCGGCCACGCTCGAGCAGCTGGCCCACATCACCCGGGTGAAGATGGGGGCCATCGGGCCCATCGCCATCCGCGAGCGAGCCGCCACCCACGGGCCGATGGCGCTGAACTGAGCGGAGCGCACGCCCCGACAGCCCCCGGCTCAACTGCCTGACGTGTGACCCTCGGACGGGCTGAAATCGCCCGGTCGCCGCACCGCTAGGATCGGCCCCGAACCGCGCAGAACTGGCACGTTGTCAGGCGTGCGTGCCGGAGGAACATGAACCATGTCCTGGATGCCGATGTCGTCATTCTCGGCGCGGGCTGCGCCGGACTCTCCCTGGCCAGTCGCCTCGCGCAAGCCCACAGCGCGGTGCGAGTCGTGCTGGTCGATCCCCGCACGAGCTACCAGGACGATCGCAGCTGGTGCTTCTGGCGCCCGGACCACCACGACCTCTCCGATCTCGTCTCGGCCCGCTGGTCGGCGTGGCGGTTCTCGGATGCCACCGACCGCGCGGCCCTGCACCGGGTTGCAGGCCTGAGCTATCAATACATCCGCAGCATCGACTTCTATACCCGCGCCCGCGAGCAGATTGCCGCCGCGCCGAGCATCGATCTTCGGTTGGGAGTGGCGGGCGGCGCGATCAGCGTCGTCGGCGACCATCTGCTGGTGCAGACGACCCACGGCCCCCTGCTGGCCCGTGACGTGATCGACACCAGACCTCGGCAGCAGGGCGCCATCGTGTACCAGAGCTTTGTCGGGGTCGAGCTGCACAGCACAGCACCCCATGGCCTGGATCCGGCGGAAGTCACCCTGATGGGCTCGATGGCAGCGGATGCGATCGGACTGCGTTTCGTCTACGCCCTGCCCCTCGATCAGCACCGCGTGATACTCGAATGGACCCGGTTTGGCGCAACGCCAACCCCCCGGGCGCAGCTGCTCGCCGAACTCGACACTGTGGTGAACGCGCACTCGCTCGGCGACGCCACCCGGGTGCGAACGGAGGGCGGCGTGCTGGCCATGGGGCTGGTTCCCGACTCCCAACCGACTCTCCCGGGCGTCGTGTTCGCCGGCAATGCCGGCGGCGCGCTGCGCGCCGCCTCGGGTTACGGATTCCTGCGAATGCAACGCTGGGCGCAGGCCTGCGCCGATCGGCTGATCGCGGGAGTACCGGCCGTGGGGCATCCGCCGGAGCCGTGGGCGAGAGCGACCCTGGACCGACTCTTCCTCCAGGCCATTCGTCGACACCCCGAGCGAACCGCGGAGTACTTCCTCGCACTCGCCGAGGGCGTTCCCCCTGCCAGCCTGCTGAGATTTCTCAGCGATGGCGCCCGAACATCCGACTACGCGCGCATCATCGGTAGCCTGCCCAAGCGTCCGTTCATCGCTGAGATCGGTCGACGAACCATCTACTCGCCGCCACCGGCGACGCTGCGTCCCGCTGCAGCGATGCCGGCGGCCGGCTCGCTGCCGCCGCGAGTCACCCTCACCCGAAGCGAGGCGGCCTCGTGACCGGCAGCACTGCCACCGGTCGCGTCACGAGCCGCACGGTCCCCGCAGAGACCATGGTTTTCTGCTCTCTCGCGCTTGTCGTGCTGGTCGTCGTCGCACTGCGCCTGCCGCTTCCGCCCTTACTGGTGCAGATCGGGGTGATGGGTATCCTGGTCGCCGTTCTCGGGCTTCCGCACGGAGCCCTCGATCCATTGATCGCCCGCCGCGCCGGACTGTGGGGAACACCGGCCGGGTTCGTCGGCTTCAACCTCCTGTACATAGCCGTGGTGATCGCCGTGGTGGGGTTGTGGCTGCTCGCGCCACCGCTGAGCCTCGTGGTTTTCCTGCTGGTCTCTGCCATGCATTTCGGGTCGGACTGGAACTCGCACCATGCACCGTGGCTGCGGTTCCTCAGTGGTTTCGGACTGCTGACCCTGCCGGCGTTGGCCCACGAGGCCGACGTGTCCGCCGCCTACACCCTGCTCGCCGGGTCTGGTGGCGGGCTGGTCGCCCAGATCCAGGCCGACCTCGGCCTCCTCGCCATCGCGGGCATGCTCGCCGGGGCCATCGTCGCCGCGCGTCGCCGCCCCCACGAATCGGTGGAGATCATCCTGGCCGGGGCCCTCGCGCTCCTGGCCCCTCCCCTGATCTTTTTCACGCTGTATTTTTGCGCCCTGCACAGCTTTCGGCACCTCAAAGCCGGCCTGCGCGCCGAGCGCGGCGGGGGTCGGTTGGCGGTGGCCATCACCGCCGTTTACACGGCGGCACCGCTCCTCGTCGTCGGCTATCTGCTCGTCACCTTCACGTCTGCGGCCAACCTCGCCTCCGACGTGCTGCAGGTGGTTTTCATCGGTTTGGCAGGCCTCACCGTTCCACACATGATGGTGGTCACGTTCGAGAAGTACCGTCTGGCCCGGCCTGTGGGCCCACCGAAACCGGGACATGCCGCTCTCTCTGCGGCGCAGCGGGCGCCCTCACCCTGATTGTCGGTGGCCGCTGACAGACTTGAACCATGGAAACGGTTCTCACTCTGATTGTCGGCCTCATCGTGGGCGGAGCCCTCGGGGCTCTCGCCACCGCCGCGCTTCTGCGGCGCCGCGTAGCACCGTGGCAGCGCGACTCGGAGGACAGCGCCGGCGCCGAGGCTCCCGAGATCATCGAAGCGCGCCATCAGGTGGCCATCGCCGAGGTGCGCTCCCGGGAGGCCACCGTGCAGGCGCTTCTTCGAGAAGAACTCGCCGCGCAAAACGCCACAGTCGACGGGCTCCGAACCCAGGTAACGGATGCCCGGCAGCAGTATCGCGAATTGATCGAGCGCCAGCACGCCGACCAGTCCGCCCGTGCGCAGCGTGACGAAGGCGAAAGCCGGGTGCTTCAGGCGCTCGCCCCCGTAACCGACAGCCTGCAGCAGATGCAGAAGAAGGTGGCGGAGCTCGAGGCGCAGCGCAGCCTGCAGCACGGCGAGCTGAGCTCGCAACTGCGTTCGGCCACCGAGGCTGAGGAACGGCTGCGCAGCACCGCCGAAACACTGGCCTCGGCCCTGCACGCCAATAACACCCGGGGAGTCTGGGGAGAAACGCAGCTGCGAAGCGTGGTGGAAGCGGCCGGACTGATCGAACGCGTCGACTTCGACCTGCAGTCGAGCATCACGTCTGACGCCGGGGCCGGCCGTCCCGACATGGTTGTGCACCTCCCCGGCGGCAAAAACATCGCCGTCGATGCGAAAGTGCCGTTCACGGCATTTCTGGAGGCTAGCCAGATTCCGCGCACGGCAACCGGGGTCGAGGGCGCCCAACGCGGCGTACACATGAAAGCCCACGTGAAAGCGGTGCGCGATCACATCACGACGCTCGGCAGCAAGGCCTATTGGCAGGGCCTCGACGCCTCACCGGAGATCGTCATCGCCTTCATCCCGAGTGAATCCCTCGTGTCGTCTGCGCTCGAAGCAGACCCGTCACTCATGGAATTCGCATTCAGCAAACGCGTGGCCCTCGCCTCACCCGTCACCCTGTGGTCGGTTCTGAAGACAGTGGCATTCAGCTGGCAGCAGGACGTTCTTACGCACGACGCCAAGGTGCTCTTCGACCTGAGCCGGGAGCTGTACACCCGGCTGAACACGACGGCGACCCACATCGAGAAGCTCGGACGGTCGATCGAACGCACGGTCAAGGATTACAACGGCTTCGTCGGCTCCATGGAGCGCCAGGTTTTGCCCACTGCGCGCAAGTTGAACGCCCTCGATGAGTCGAAGGTACTGGCTCCGCTCGCCACAATCGACGAGACTCCGCGCGCACTCACGGCGTATGAGTTCGTTGCGGAACTCGAGGCAGCAGACCTCGATTCGGCTCACCTCAGTTCAGGCGAACTCAGTGCAGCTGAACTCAGTGCAGCTGAACTCGATTTTCGGAGCTGACGCCGCACCACAGTCATCACACAGCCCGCCGCACGTCGACCAGGGTCGCAGTACGGCGGGCCAGGTTGAGCTCAGTGCACGCCTAGAGCCACTTCTCCGCGAGGTGCTCGGCGATCACGCGGCGAGCCGTACCCGAACGAGAGCGCAGCACGATGCTCTCGGTGCGGATCATCGGGCCCTTGCGACGAACACCGTCGACGAGTCCACCGTCGGTCACGCCGGTGGCCACGAAAAACGTGTTGTTTCCGCTGACCATGTCGTCGAGTTCCAGCAGCTTGTCCACGTCGAGCCCCGCCGCAACGCCGCCGGCGCGCTCCGCGTCGTCCTTCGGGGCGAGACGCCCCTGCATGTAGCCCCCCAGGGCCTTGAGCGCACAGGCCGTCGTGATGCCCTCGGGGCTGCCGCCGATGCCCACGCACATGTCGATGCGGGTCTCGTAGCGGGCCGCGTTGATTCCGCCGGCCACGTCACCGTCGAGCATGAGGCGCGTGCCGGCACCCGCGGTGCGGATCGCGTCGATGAGGCCGGCGTGACGGGGGCGGTCGAGCACGGCGACGGTCATTTCGCCGACCGGCTTGTTCATGGCCTTGGCCAACTCACGCAGGTTGTCGCCGATGGACTGGTCGAGGCTGACGACTCCGCGGCCGGCCCCTCCGGTGACGATCTTGTCCATGTAGAAAATCGACGAGGCATCCAGCATCGTGCCCCGGTCGGACACGGCGATCACGGACACCGCGTTCTGCCGACCGGCGGCCGTGAGGCTCGTACCGTCGATCGGGTCGACGGCGATGTCGCAGGCCGGGCCGCGACCGTTGCCGACTCGTTCGCCGTTGAAGAGCATCGGGGCTTCGTCTTTTTCGCCCTCACCGATCACGATGAGTCCGTCGAAGTTGACGGTGCCGAGGAAGACGCGCATGGCGTCTACGGCTGCTTTGTCGGCGGCGTTCTTGTCTCCGCGGCCGATGAAGGGCACAGCACGAATGGCTGCGGCCTCGGTTGCGCGCACGAGTTCCATGGCGAGGTTGCGGTCGGGGTGCTGGTAGAGGGTGGCGGTCTCAGTGCTGTTCACGGAAGGTCCTCCCGGACGTTGTTCGACATGGGTGTTGGCGGATGCACGGTGGATCGCGCGGATTGTCCGCCCGAGCCACCCTATCGCGACCGGTGCGGGGAATCGGGTCCACCTTCCGGCCCGCAGCGCACACGGCCCGCTCAGGCTCCAGCAGCGCCGACCAGAATCCAGAGCAGGCCGACAATGAGGAAGCCGGCGACCCCGAGCGCAGTTGTCAGTACGGTCCATGTGCGGAGTCCGTCGGTGACGCTCAACCCGAGATATCGCGTGACCACCCAGAAGCCGGAGTCGTTGACGTGTGACAGGCCGAGGGAGCCGAAGGCGATGGAGAGCGTGATGAGCGCAACCTGAACGGGGGAATAATCCGAGGACGCAACCGTCTCGGCAACCAGTCCCGCGGTCGTGAGGATCGCGACGGTCGCCGATCCCTGGGAGACGCGCAAGACGAGCGCGATGAGAAAGGCGAGAACCAGAACGGGCAGCCCCGTGGCCGCGAGGGTGTCGGACAGCGCGGTGCCGACGCCGCTTTCTGTCAGCACGCGGGCGAATGCGCCACCGGCCCCGGTGACCAGGATGACGATCGCCGCGGGAGGTAACGCGGCCTCGAGTACCTCCCCTGTGTGGGAGAGCGACCACCCTCGACGCACAGTGAGCAGGTAGAACGCGAGAGCCAGTGCGACCAACAGCGCGAAGACTGGATTGCCGATGAATGCGAACAGCGGGCGAAGGCCACTCTCGACGGGCAGCAGGGTCGATGCGACCGTTCCGGACATGATCAGAACGAGAGGAACCAGAATGAGCGTGAGGATAGTTCCCGCCGTAGGCGGCGCTTCCGTTCTCGTCAACGTTCCGACTCGGCCAGAGCCGCCGCCCGAACCGTTCGGGGGCGTCCCTGCGGAGTCGCCGGATTCGGACGCGCCGAACAGCGCGAACTGCTTCGCGGTGGCGGGCAGCATGACGAAATCACGACGGTTGAGCCACTTGGCTACGAAGTGGGCGAGCAGGCCCAGGGGAAGCGCGATCGCGAGCCCGAGGATGGTGACCCACCCGAGGTCGGTGCCGAGGAGTGCTGATCCACCCACGATTCCGGGATGCGGCGGCACGGCAACGTGCACGGTCAACATGATGGCCGCCACCGGCAGGCCGAACTTGACCGGGTTGAGTCCGGCGATCTTCGAGAAGCCGTAGATGATCGGCACCAGAATAATGAAGCCCACGTCGAAGAAGACGGGAATCGCCAGCACGAGCGCCGAGGCGGTGAGGGCGGCAGCGACGCGCTTCGGCCCGAGCAGGGTCGTGAAGCGCCCGGCCAGGCTGGCCGCACCTCCGGACACCTCTATCAAGCGTCCGAGCATGGCGCCGAGGGCCACCAGAATGGCCACGGTTCCGAGGGTCCCGCCCATTCCCGCCACGATGGTGGGAATGATGCCCAGCCGCTCGGGGGCGTCGGCGGTCGCCGGGATCGTGGCGAGCGGGATACCGGCGGCGAGCGCCACCAGGATGCTCACGAGAAGCAGGGCAACGAATGCCTGCACCTTGAATTTGATGATGAGCACGAGCAGCAGGGCGATTCCTGCGGTGGCGATGCCTAACAGTACGGCGGTTTCCATCGGTGTCTCCTTTGACGAACGAGCTGAATGTGACCATCGAGCTGAATGCGGATGGTTTGGTTGGAACTGCCTGGCGCGAGCCCTGAGTGGCTAGACCGCGGCGCGGGGAGCGATCACGCGAATCACGGCGGAGTCATCGTGCGCAGCCAGGCCGCCGGCTTGCCCGAGGAGATAGACCTGCTCGGCCGCCGCCGCCACGGGCGTTGCGAGGCCGAAACCACGCGCAGCCGCAGTCACGATGCCCATGTCCTTCACGAAGATGTCGAGTCGGCTGAGCACCTCCGCTCCGTCTTCTGTGTAGGCATCGAGCATGCGCGGCCCCCGGTTGGCGAGCATGAAGGAGCCGGCGGCACCTGCCGAGAGCGTGGCGAGAGTGCTCTCCACGTTGAGCCCGAGTGCTTCCGCAAGCGCGAGCGCCTCGGCGGCAACGGCAATATGCACGCCGCAAAGCAGCTGGTTGACGGTCTTGAAGGCCTGGCCGTCTCCAGCCTTGTCACCGATCACGCTGAGGGTCGAGGCGAGCAGGTCCAACACGGGCCTGGCCTGTTCGCGGGCGCTCGGCTCCGCACCGACCACGATGAGCAGGTCGCCCAGGCCCGCACGCACCGGTCCGCCGCTGAGCGGCGCGTCCACGAGTTGCACGCCACTCTCGGCGAGTCGGCCAGCGACCGAGACGACGTCATCGATTCCGACCGTGCTGGTCATGATGACGACGGCGCCGGGCATGAGCACGTCGGCGATGCCAGCGTCTCCGAACAGAACCTCGCGCAGTTGCTGGCCATTTCGCACCGCGAGCAACACGGCGTTCACGCCTTCGGCCGCACCTCGGGCCGAGTCGAACGGCGTGATGCCGGCATCCGCGGCCAGGGCCAGGCGAGCCGGGGCGATATCGAAGCCGTGCACGGTCAGCTCGGAGGCCAGCCTGGTCGCCATAGGCAGTCCCATCGCCCCCAGACCGAGGACGGCGACCCGATAGGAAGAAGGTGTGGCTGCGGGCGTGGATATGGTCATCGGTGGGCTCCGGTCTCTGCGGCATCGCTGCACGCGTTGGTCTGTGCGGTGGCGCTCAAGGTTGCGACCACCTGGGCGAGCGAGTCGTCGTCGCCGACGTTGCCGGCAAAAACTATGTAGGGAATACCGGCCGCCGGACCGTCCACGGGCTCCCAGAGAGAGACGATTCCCGGCAGCATGGGCCCGCGAACGATGGCACGACGGATGCCGAGGCCCTCGCTCGCCACATCGCTGGAGGTTATGCCGCCCTTGGCGATGACGAACCGCGGTGAACGCACCGCCAGAGCACCCCGTACGACGGTGACCACCGCCGCGGAAACGCGGCGGGAGATATCGAGGCTCGCAGCCGGATCATCCGCTTTCAGCAGCAGCCGACTCGTGTGAAGAATCACGTCTCCGGTGCGCAGCTGCCCGGCGACCCGGGCGACGACTGTCTCGAGATAGGCGGCCGCGTCGGATTCGTCGATGGCCCGGGCAACGTCGAGTTCGATTGTTGTCGCGCTCGGTCGCGCGGCCACGAGGGCAGCAAGCTGACGAGTGGTCACGCCCACGTGGGAGCCGACAACGATGAGCCCGCCCCCCGGTGCCGGATCGGCACCGTGATAGACCTCGGCCGCCGTCAGGGGTGCGCGACTCTCTTGGCCGATCCGGGCACGAACGAACGGCGGACCCACGCGGTAGAGCAGCTTCTTACCGGTGTCCTCGGCCAGATGCAGTCCGAGCGCAAGCAAACGGAGGTCGTCTTCGGTCACGGCGTCGGCACAAATCGGTGTCGCCCTGGTGGCGGGCGCAATGGCGGCAGCAATGGCCGCCGCTCCCGACCGGATGATGGTGAGGTCGAGCACAATGACGTCGGCGGCACGAACACGTCCGCCGGTCTTCTCCTGCACGTAGCCGGGAAGGTCTGAGTGCACGAAGCCAAACGTGGAATCTCGGGCGAACTCCGTCTCGGCCACGGGGGTCAGTCCGTCGGCCAGGCGCATGTAGTGCACTCCGCCGATCGTTACGCGGTCAGCGTCGGGGAAGGCCGGGACCATGACCACACCATCGATCGCCACACCGCTCGTCGAGAGGAGTTCCTCGGCGATGACATCGGTTTCAAGAGGGTAGTGGCCGCGCAGCGTGGAATCACTTCGACTGACGAACCCGATGGATCGACCAGTGCGTTCCGCTGCGGCAACAGCGTTCCGCACAATTTCACGGTTTCGGGCCGCGGCCGTGTCGGCGTCGAGGCTGCGCGTGTTGGTGAGCACGTAGAGGGCCGCGGCCCCCTGTCCGAACGCCCACTCGAAGTCGTTCGGTGCCCAGCTCGTCAGCACCGGAAGATCGGACACCGACTGGGTTCCCGTGGGATCGTCGTCGAGAACAACGAGGATGCGACGGGTCTCGGCTACGCGCTCAGCGACCTCGGCAGCCGACACGCGCACGTCAGCGGGATAGGCGGCGAGGATTTGGCGTTCGTCCATGGTCTCGATACTCCTTTGTAAGCCACTGCCAGATGTCAGCTGTCAGACAGCTTACAGACTGAAACAATGAAGTCAAGAGTTCGCCGGGCTCAGCTAACGGGAACGCAGCACGAACGTGCGCAGATCCGCAAGCGTCTGATCCATGTGGCTGTCCATCGCCATGCGACTTGCTTCCGGATCGCCGGCGCCGAGCGCGGTCAACACGCTCGAGTGTTGCTCGATTGCGTGGGTCTGAATCTCGGTTACCCGGGAGGTTTCGGTGCGCCGCTCGGCCATCTCGCGAGTGAGCGGCTCGAACAGTACTCCGAGAATCACGTTGCCAGACGCGTGCAGAATGATGTCGTGGAATGCGAGATCGGCGCGAACAAAAGCGTCGACATCACCACGTTCGTGCGCGTCCCGCATGTGATCGAGTTCGCTCGAGAGTGCGTGCAGGTCTTCCGCGGTGCACCGACTTGCGGCGAGAGCCGCCGCCCCCGTCTCAAACATGCGCCGCACCTCGAGGAGTTGTACGGCTACGTCAACATCGCTCGTGCCAGCCGCAGCCATGCGCAGCACGGCAGCGAGGGAGGTCCATCGGGACACCGGGTTCACGAAGCTGCCGGTTCCTGAGACGACGCGCACAACACCCATGGCCTGGAGAGTCTTCATCGCTTCTCGCACCGTCATGCGGCTCACGTCGTGGGTGTCGCCAATGTCCGCCTCGCTGGGAAGCCCAGCATCGATTGCGAGGGAGCCCCGAATAATTTGGTCGAGCAGGTCGTCGGCAACGACGCTGACGAGGGATTTACGTGCCACGGAACCTCCATCAGATAGCTGTTGTCCGACATTCGGACCGGGTTCCATTGTGCCCCGTCTCCGCAGAGTCGTGCGGCCACGGGCAATTCCGTGCAGCGGAAACGTGGAGACGATGCGCCACGGTCGTCGCTAGACTTGCCCCGAAACCCGCACACTTTCGAGGAGATGTTATGCCCATCGCAACCCCCGACCAGTACGCCGAGATGCTGGACAAAGCCAAGACCAAGGGATTCGCCTACCCGGCGTTCAACGTGTCTTCGTCACAGAGCATCAACGCAGTCCTCCAGGGACTCACCGAAGCCGGCTCTGACGGCATCATTCAGGTCACGACCGGCGGCGCAGACTACTTCGCCGGCCACACCGTGAAGAACCGCGCCGCTGGGGCACTCGCCTTCGCGCGCTTTGCCACCGAGGTCGCCGCCAACTACCCCGTCACGGTTGCGCTGCACACCGACCACTGCCCCAAGGGCGCCCTCGATGACTTCGTGATGCCGCTCATCGTCGCTTCAGAGGCCGAGGTAGCCGCTGGCGGAAACCCGATCTTCCAGTCGCACATGTGGGATGGCTCGGCCATCGCGCTGGACGAGAACCTGGACATCGCCCAAGAGGTGCTGAAGCGCACCCGCGGCATCAATGCCATCCTCGAAGTCGAGATCGGCGCCGTGGGTGGAGAGGAAGACGGCGTGCAGGCCGACATCAACGAAAACCTGTACACGACCCTTGACGACGCCGTCAAGATGGTCGAGGCCCTCGGCCTCGGCGAGCAGGGACGCTACATGGCTGCTCTCACGTTCGGTAACGTGCACGGCGTCTACAAGCCCGGCAACGTGAAACTGCGTCCGGAGCTGCTCCGGGAGATCCAGGACGGCCTCGCGGCCAAGTTCGGTCTCGCCGCCCTGCCGCTCGACCTCGTCTTCCACGGCGGTTCGGGCTCCACTGATGCCGAGATCGCCGAGGCTGTCGCCAACGGTGTCGTGAAGATGAACATCGACACCGACACCCAGTACGCTTTCACGCGCTCGATCGCTGACTACATGCTCAAGAACTACGACAGCGTGGTGAAGGTGGACGGCGAAGTGGGCAACAAGAAGGTCTACGACCCTCGCGCCTGGGGCAAGGTGGCCGAGTCGGCCATGGCCGCACGCGTCGTGCAGTCGACCCAGCAGCTGGGCTCCGCAGGCCACTCGAACAGCTAGCCTTAAGCACAAGCACCATTCGGCACGCCGTCCACCCCGGTCGGCCCGTGAAAGGTTTTCAGCGTGACCAGCGACAGCACTCCGGACCAGACTCCCCGCGATCGACGGCCTCGGCCGCAGTTCGGGGAACTCGCTCCGGAGGGCTGGGTCTGGGAACCGCCGAAAGACCCGCAGGCGAGTGAACGGGTGACCCCGGACGTTTCATCGGCGGGGGCCGCCCTGCCGCCGGCCCCACACCCGGCCCCCGCCTCCCCGGCCGGCACCCCGGCCAGCACCCCCACGGGCGGTGCCTGGGCCGGGCCGCCGGCACTCGGCACCCGCACCGTTCCCGGCTGGGACCGACCCGTGACCCTGGGGCTGCTCGTACTCGGCCTCTTCGGCACCTTCGTCGCGATTTCGATTCTGAATTCGCTCCCGCAGGCCATCCAGATGATGTACACGCAGGAGGACCTCGGCACCTACGCCGCTGCCGCCACTGTCGAAGGCACCCTGATGGGCGGCGCCGTGGCCCAGGCCGCGCTGTGGGCGGCTACCGCGGCGCTCTCCATCAGGCTTCTCATCCGCGGCCACCGCGGGTTCTACGTGCCGCTGATCGGCGGCTTCCTGTCGCTCATCCTGATCTTCATCTTCATGGGCGTCGTGCTCTCCGGGGACGCCACGCTTCTGAACTCCATCGCCAGCTCCCCGCGCTAACGGAAGCGATCCGGCGGGGCACCAACCGAAGGCCTATTGTGCGGACTCTGCCCGGCCACCGATGGCACGGGCATCCGTGTTGCCGTTGAGGTCCTTGCGCAGCTCCTTGGGCAGCGAGAAGATCAGGTCTTCCTGGGCCGTCTTGACGGGCTCAACGTCGTTGTACCCGGCGTCGGCGAGGGCCTGAAGAAGTTCATCCACGAGTTCCTCTGGGACGGATGCCCCACTCGTGACGCCCACTGTGCGCACGCCGTCGAGCCACTCCTGCTTGACCTCGCTGGCGAAGTCCACCCGATAGGCGGCCTTGGCACCGTACTCGAGCGCCACCTCCACGAGGCGCACCGAGTTGGACGAGTTGGCGGACCCCACCACGATCACGAGGTCGGAGTCGGTGGCGACCTTCTTGATGGCCACCTGCCGGTTCTGCGTGGCGTAGCAGATGTCGTCACTCGGCGGGTCCTGCAGGTTCGGGAAGCGGGCGCGCAGACGGCGCACCGTCTCCATGGTCTCGTCGACACTGAGCGTGGTCTGCGAGAGCCAGACGACCCGGTCGGGGTCGCGCACGACAACTGTGTCGGCCTCGTCGGGACTCCCGACGAGTGTCGTGTGCTCGGGGGCCTCCCCCGCAGTGCCCTCGACCTCCTCATGGCCTTCGTGGCCGATGAGCAGAATCTGAAAGTCGTCGCGGGCGAAGCGCACGGCTTCGCGGTGCACCTTTGTCACGAGCGGGCACGTGGCATCGATGGCCTGCAGCCCGCGGGCCGCGGCGGCGTCAACCACGGCCGGTGACACGCCGTGCGCGCTGAAGACAATGTGGGCGCCGCGGGGAACTTCGTCGACTTCCTCGACAAAGATTGCACCCTTGTTCTCCAGCTCGGAGACCACGTGGATGTTGTGCACGATCTGCTTGCGCACGTAGACGGGGGCGCCGTAATGCTCCAGCGCCTTCTCCACGGCGATGACCGCCCGGTCGACGCCGGCGCAGTACCCGCGCGGGGCGGCGAGCAGCACCCGCTTGTGTCCGACGACGGGGGTATCCTTGAGCCTGTTGCGCGCGCTCGGAATCCGAGGCATGCCGAGGCCGACTGAGGGCTGCTGCGTGGTGCTCTGCTTTGTACTAGTGGTCACCGCACCAGTCTAGGCGCGACGACTGGACACACCGTGGGAGGAATGCGCTTGACAAATCCAAGCACGACGACGAACAACAACACGCCCGCCGCCGGGCCGGGAACGGCCCCGGCCACCGTCGAGACGCCGTGGCCCGTGGCGCTGCTCTCCAATAAGATTCGCGGCTACATCGAACGCCTCGGCACTGTGTGGGTCGAAGGCGAAGTCACCCAATGGGGCGCGAGCGGCGGAAACGTGTATGGCAAGCTCAAAGACCTCTCCGAAGACGCCACCGTGAGCTTCACCATCTGGTCGTCGGTTCGCTCCCGCCTCACCGGCGACTTCGCTCAGGGCGACCGTGTCGTCGCCCTCGTCAAGCCGAGCTACTGGGTCAAGGGCGGCACGCTCACCATGCAGGTCTTCGAGCTGCGTCACGTGGGTCTCGGCGACCTGCTCGAACGGCTCGAACGGCTGCGCAAGCAGTTGGCCGGCGAGGGGCTCTTCGACGCCTCGCGCAAGAAGCCACTCCCGTTCCTGCCGCACTGCATCGGCCTCGTCACGGGCAAAGACTCGGACGCCGAGAAAGACGTCATCCGCAACGCCCAGCTGCGCTGGCCGGCCGTCACCTTCCGAGTCGCCCACGCGATCGTGCAGGGCGACCGCGCCGCGGGCGAAATCGTGTCGGCCATCCAGCGACTCGACGCCGACCCGGAGGTTGACGTCATCATCGTCGCCCGCGGTGGCGGTGACTTCCAAAACTTGCTCGCATTCAGCGACGAAGGAGTCGTGCGGGCCGCCGCTGCCTGCTCGACCCCGCTCGTGAGCGCCATCGGGCACGAGGCCGACCGTCCGCTCCTCGACGAGGTCGCGGACCTTCGGGCTTCGACGCCGACGGATGCCGCGAAGCGCGTCGTGCCCGACGTCACGGACGAGCTCAACCGCGTGCAACAGGCCAAGGCTCGCCTCAGTACCCGGCTCACCGGCATTCTCTCGCAGGAGGTCGACCGACTCACCCAGCTGCGGTCCCGGCCGGTCCTCGCCGGCACCGACTGGATCATCGATTCCCGGTCGGAAGACCTCACCCGCTACGTGGCCAGGGGCGCGGAGCTCGTGGAGCGCACCGTGGAGCGCGCGGCCAGTGTGGTCCTCGACCTGCGGTCGCAGTTGCGCGCCCTGTCTCCCCAGGGCACCCTCGACCGCGGCTACGCCATCGTTCAGCTCGATACCGGCCACGTACTCCACACCCCCGAACAGGCTCGGGCGGGTACCCCTCTGCTGATCACGCTCGCGCGCGGCACCGTGAACGCCACCGCCACCGAGTCGGCGCCCGACGTCGCACCGACGAAATAGAATGGATTCCATGACCCAGTCGGCGAAAGACCAGAGCTTTCAGGAGCTCAGCTACGAACAGGCTCGGGACGAACTCGTCCGCGTCGTGAACCAGCTCGAGCAGGGTTCGAACACCCTCGAAGACTCGCTCGCCCTGTGGGAACGCGGCGAAGCGCTCGCCCGGCGCTGCGAAGACTGGCTGATCGGCGCGAAGGCCCGTCTCGATGCGGCTCGTGCCGGTCAGGTCACCGCCGCATCCGCTGACGAAGCCGGAAAATGACCAAAGCACCGCGCGCGCCCCGAGTGGTCGCCGAGCTCGGGCGCCCGGAGACCCCACAGGAAACTGCCGACCGCAAGGCCGAGAATTCCCGCAAGTACCGGGCACGCAAGACCATCAACAACCTCGTGCTGTCGCTTCTCGTCACCGTCGCCGCGGTCCTGATGATTGTTCTCCTCGTACCGCGCAACGACCAGCCGATCGACAGGGCCGTGGACTTCACCACGATCGCCGCCCAGCTGCAACCGACGATCGACGAGCCGCTCGTCGTGCCGGTTCTGCCCGAAGGCTGGACCGCGAACTCGGCCGAGTGGCGTTCCGGAAGCACTGTCGCCGTGCCCTCCTGGTATATCGGCTTGGTGACGGCGAACAACCAGTTCATCGGATTCAGCCAGGCCGTCGACGCGAACCCCACCTGGCGGGCCCAGCAGGTGAAGTCAGAGGCCCCCGTCGACACCGTCACGATCGACGGCGTCACCTGGGACGTGTACCGCAACTCGGCTCCCGAGGCCGATCGGGGCAACTTCGATCAGGCCCTCATTACGACGGCTGGGGCGAGCACCTACGCGCTCATCGGCACCGCCTCCACGGAGGATTTCGAGACCATCGCCCGCCAGATGGCCCCCGCCATCAGCGCCAACCAATAGCCGTGCCAACCAATAGCCGTGCCAACCAGCAGCCGTGCGAACAAGTGCCAACAAGTGAGTGAGCCCATGAGCGACCGCCTGACCCCACCCGCAGCCTGGGCCGAAATGCGCGACGGCAACGAGCGCTTCGTTGCCGGCGACCCCCGCCACCGCCAGGACGTCGATCGTCGGGCCGAGCTGTCCGACAAGCAGACCCCGCACGCTGCCCTCTTCGGCTGCAGTGACTCCCGACTCGCGGCCGAGATCATCTTCGACCAGGGACTCGGCGACCTATTCGTCGTGCGCAACGCCGGTCAGATCATCTCCGAAACGGTGCTCGGTTCGCTCGAATACGCGGTCGAAGTGCTCCACGTGCCCCTCATCGTCGTTCTCGGTCACGACCAGTGCGGTGCCGTTCGCGCCGCCATCGATTCGCAGGCCGAAGACGCCCCCCTCCTCCCGGTTCACATCAGCAACATCATCGAGAAGATCGTGCCAGCCGTGCGCCGCGTGAGCCAGGCAGCGGATGCCGACTACGTCGACCGAGCCACGATCGACGCCGGCGTCGTTGGCCGGGAACACCTGCGCGATACAGTCGCGGAGCTGCTCGAGAAGTCCGAGGTGATCAGCGAAGCGATCGCAGCCGGTACATTGGCTATCGTCGGCGCAAATTACCGACTGCTCGTCGGCAATGCCGACCCGCACATCATCGTCGGCGTGATTTAACACCCGCGTCTCTCCAGTTTTCACAATCGCGCACCGAAGCGCACAGCACCAAACTCAATGAGCACCGAAAGGTAATGCATACAGTGGTGGACACCTCCGTAAACGCCGGCTACCGGATCGAACACGACACGATGGGCGAGGTCCGCGTTCCAACGGATGCGCTCTACGGCCCCCAGACGCAGCGCGCCGTCGAGAACTTCCCCATCTCCGGCGCCGGACTCGAATCGGCGCAGATCGCCGCCCTCGCCCGCATCAAGAAGTCCGCTGCCCTCGCGAACGCGCAGCTCGGCGTTCTCGACCGGGACATCGCCGACGCGATCGCCGCGGCAGCCGATGAGGTCACCACGGGCCGCTACGACAGCGAGTTCCCGATCGACGTCTACCAGACCGGCAGCGGCACCTCCTCGAACATGAACATGAACGAGGTCATCGCGACTCTCGCGACGCGCAGCCTCGGCCGCCCGGTGCACCCGAACGACCACGTGAACGCGAGCCAGTCCTCCAACGACGTCTTTCCCACGTCGGTTCACATCGCCGTCACGAGCGCCCTCATCGACGAGCTCATCCCGTCCCTCGACCACCTCGCCGTTTCCCTCGAGGCCAAGGCGGAACTGTGGAAGGGCGCGGTCAAGGCCGGTCGCACCCACCTGATGGATGCCACCCCCGTCACGCTCGGCCAGGAGTTCGGTGGCTACGCCCGCCAGATGCGTCTCGGCATCGAGCGCGTGCGCTCGGCACTCCCCCGCGTCGCCGAAGTACCCCTCGGCGGCACCGCCGTCGGCACCGGCATCAACACCCCCGCCGGCTTCCCGCAGCTCGTCATCGAGCTGCTCGTCACCGAAACCGAGCTGCCCATCACGGAGGCACGCGACCACTTCGAGGCGCAGGCGAACCGTGACGGCCTCGTTGACGCATCCGGTGCCCTCCGCACCATCGCCGTGAGCCTCACCAAGATCTGCAACGACCTGCGCTGGATGGGCTCTGGCCCCAACACGGGCTTCGGCGAGCTCAACATCCCCGACCTGCAGCCTGGATCCTCCATCATGCCCGGCAAGGTCAACCCGGTCATCCCGGAAGCCGTGCTCATGGTGTGCTCGCGTGTCATCGGCAACGACGCCACCATCGCCTGGTCCGGCGCCTCGGGTTCCTTCGAGCTCAACGTGGCCATCCCCGTGATGGGCACCGCGCTGCTCGAGTCGATCCGCCTGCTCACGAACGCCACTCGCGTTCTCGCCGACAAGACTGTCGACGGCCTTGAGGCCAACCTCGAGCACGCTCGCGCCCTGGCCGAGAAGTCCCCCTCGATCGTCACGCCCCTCAACCGGGTCATTGGCTACGAGGCTGCCGCCAAGGTCGCCAAGAAGGCCGTGGCCGAAGGCCTCACCGTGCGCGAGAGCGTCATCGCCCTCGGTCATGTGGAGCGCGGCGAGCTCACCCTCGCCGAGCTCGACGTGGCCCTCGACGTCCTGAGCATGACCCGTCCCCCCCAAAAGAAGTAACACCCCCCGTCGGACCAGAAACGCCCACCCCTCCCCCTCGAGCCGCCGCCTTCCCGAAAGGGAGCGGCGGCGGAGGGTGAAGTGCGGGGTGTCGAGTTATGAGAATTCCCCGGCAGGGTCCGAGCGCTTCATTCGGACCCCGCCGGGGAATTCTCATTGTCTGAGCTGAGGAGCGGTTTACCCGCCGCCGACGCGGTTTACCCGCCACCGACGCAGAACCCGCTGAAGTGGACTAAATCTCGTTCCCTTCCAGCATTTCCGTAACCAGTGCCGCAATCGCACTACGCTCAGACCGCGTCAACGTCATGTGCGCAAACAGCGGATGTCCCTTGAGCGTCTCGATCACCGACGCCACGCCGTCGAATCGCCCGACGCGAAGGTTGTCGCGCTGCGCCACGTCGTGGGTCAGCACCACGCGCGAATTCTGCCCGATGCGACTCAGCACCGTCAGCAGCACGTTGCGTTCCAGCGACTGCGCCTCGTCCACGATCACGAAGGCGTCGTGCAGCGACCGCCCGCGAATGTGGGTGAGGGGAAGCACCTCCAGGATTCCGCGCTCCATCACCTCCTCGAGCACGTTCTCGGACACGAGGGCACCGAGCGTGTCGAAGACCGCCTGCCCCCAGGGTCCCATTTTCTCGCTCTGGTCTCCCGGCAGGAACCCCAGCTCCTGACCGCCCACGGCGTAGAGGGGCCGGAAAACCATGATCTTGCGGTACTGCTGGCGCTCCAGCACAGCTTCGAGGCCCGCGCAGAGCGCGAGCGCGCTCTTTCCGGTACCGGCACGGCCGCCGAGTGACAGGATGCCGATTTCAGGGTCGAGCAGCAGGTCGATCGCAAGGCGTTGTTCGGCCGAACGTCCGTGCAGCCCGAACAGCTCACGGTCGCCGCGCACGAGTTTGACCTCGCCCTTGCCTGTCACGCGGCCCAGGGCCGAGCCGCGGTCGGAGTGGATGACGAGCCCGGTGTTGATAGGCATGTCCTGAACTAGTCGGGTGGTCAGCGTCTCCTTGTCGTACAGTTCGCTGATCTGATTGGAGCCGAGCGTGATCTCGTCCATGCCGGTCCAGCCGGAGTCCACGGCCAGCTCGTGCCGGTATTCGTCGGCGGCCAGGCCGAGCGAGGCGGCCTTGACACGCAGCGGCAGGTCCTTGGAGACGACGGTGACGGCCACGCCCTCCTTGGCGAGGTTCAGGGCCACCGCCAGAATGCGCGAGTCGTTGTCGCCGAGTTGCATGCCCGACGGGAGCACAGACATGTTCGAGTGGTTGAGTTCGACTCGAAGGGTACCCCCCTCTCCGACCGGGATGGGAAAGTCCAGGCGTTCGTGCTTGAGGCGCAGATCGTCGAGGTTGCGCAGGGCTTGCCTCGCGAAGTACCCGATCTCCGGGTCGTTGCGCTTGGCCTCAAGCTCGGAAATCACCACCACTGGCAGAACGACCGCATGTTCTGCGAAGCGGAAGATCGCCTTCGGATCGGAGAGCAAAACCGATGTGTCGAGAACGTAGGTGCGTTCTATTTGCTCCGTGGAGTTCTCCACGTGATCGGAAGACTGGTACTCGGTTCGATTAGCGATCATAACCACTCCCACCATGCGTCAAACTGGACGCGATCTTAACTTGGCGAGCGGCCACGAGCATTATTCGAGGCGTACAGGTGGCCGTCTCGATCAGGTCTCATACCTGATGAATCCGACGGTACGACCCCGCGCGCCGAAAGGGAATACGACACGCCATTTCGAAACCAGACGTTCACATACTTGGCATCTGACCATGCCACTTGTCAGTACGTGGCAGCCGTCGAATACGAGGTGAGCGCCCCCCGCAACATGTCGAGGGTGTCGTTCGACAGTGCGGCATGCACGCTCAACCGCACGGTGCCGCCACGGGTGGTCACCGTGACTCCGTGGTTATGCAGGCTCGCCTGCAGCAGTGTGAGCTGTTCCGGGGGTGGCTCCAGCACGACGATGCCTGCGCGTTCGCGTTCGTCACGTGACGACACGACGGGCACAGCGTACTCGTCGGCGAGGTCAATGATCTGGGTCACATTCTCCGCGACGGCCGTTTCAATCCCCGCGATTCCCACCGAAGCAAGGTCTTCGAGGGCCGCCGAGAACCTGGCTTCCGCGATCGGGTCCCCGTTGCCCACGCGGAAGGCCGCGGCGCTCTGGCTCGGCGGCAGCACCTCGTCCCACGGCTCGTCAACGTCCGTTCCCACGTAGCCGGAGAAAACCGGCACAAGGGTATCGACCGCTCGGTCACTCAGCGCAAGGAATCCGGTTCCCCAGCCCGCTCGGATCCATTTCTGCCCTCCGGATGCGACAACGTCGGCGACAGCGAAGGGCGCGTCCACGACGCCGAAGCCCTGGATCGCGTCGACGATCAGCAAGCGGTCGCCGATCACCTGGCGGATGCCGTCCAGGTCGGCGCGATGCCCGGTTCTGGCATCCACGAGACTGACGACCACGGCGGAGATGGCAGTCGTGAGCTGGGATTTGATCAGCCCCGGAGTCACCCGGTCCCCCTCGGTTTCCAGCCAGACTGGCGACACCACATGCAGTGCCTCGGCGGCTCGGGCGGCCGCAAACGGCGCGCTGGGAAAGTCGCCAGGGGAAACCAGCACGCCGCCGGTGAGACCGAAGATGGCCTGCATGAGGCCCGACGTCGTATTGGGTTGCATGGCGACCTGGTCAGGCCGAAACCCGGTCACGGCGGCCACGGCCTCGCGGGCGCGAGCATCCTGCCCGCGGAGGTTATCGAGGCTACCGAACCGGGCGTGGGAGAGCACGTCGAACTGGCCGAGCATCTCTGCCGCGACCGCGGTCGACACGGGACCGACCCGCGCGTAGTCGAGGTACCCCGGCTCTTCGGTGAAGCCGTCTGTGAAGCGTGTCAGGGCTGTCATGCGCGCACCTTTCGGTCAGTCGTCGGCGGCACAGAACTCACCACGACTCAGCCGCCGAATCGGCGATGGCGTCGGGCGAAGTCGCGCAGCGCCCGCAGAAAATCGACCTGTCGAAGGTCAGGGCCGAGGGCTTCCACAAAGTAGAACTCGCTGTGTGCGCTCTGCCACAGCATGAAGTCACTCAATCGCTGCTCGCCGGACGTGCGAATGACGAGATCCGGGTCCGGCTGGCCGCCCGTGTACAGGTGCTGACCGATCAGTTCCGGGGTAAGGGTCTCGGCCAGGTCCTCAAGGGTGCCGCCGTGCGCATGGTGGGTTGCCACGATGCTGCGCATCGCATCCGTGATCTCGGTTCGGCCGCCATAACCGACGGCAAGGTTGATGTGGAGCCCCTGCTTGCCCGCCGTGCGGGTTTGAGCGGCGTCCAGTGCCGCCGTGAGCGGCTCGGGAAGGCCCACCTGCGACCCCACCTGCTGCACGCGCCAATCGCGGTAATGCGACAGTTCCTCGGCCAGCTCGGCAATGATCTCGATGAGGTCGGCGAGTTCGTCGCTCGGGCGCTGGGTGAGATTGTCGGACGACAACAGATACAGCGTGACGACCGAGATGCCGAGATCATCACACCATTCGAGGAACTCGCGCATCTTCGCCGCCCCCGCCCGGTGGCCGTGCGCGGCCGAATCGAAGCCCAGTTGTTTGGCCCAGCGGCGGTTGCCATCAATGATCATGGCGACGTGGCGGGGCATGTGCGCCGTCGTTAGCCCGCGCCGCAGACGCCGTTCGTACAAGCGATAGAGGAGTCCGCGAAAGGAGGGAGGCTGGCGATTCTGCACACGATTACGCTAGTCCTATCCGGGGGGATTCTCGGCAACGGCCGCCCAGGTTGTCGTAGTCTGGCTTCATGGCTCCCCCGCACTCCAGGCCCAATCTGCCGCTCATCGATGCAGCGGATGCGCATCCGGAAGACGTGAAACCCACTTGGCGCGGCTGGATTCATGCCGGAACCTTCCCCGTGACGATAGTCGCGGGAATTGTTTTACTCGTTGTCGCCGAGGGTCCGGCAGCCAAGTGGAGTTCGGCCGTTTTCGTGCTCAGCTCCATGCTGCTGTTCGGAAATTCGGCGCTCTATCACCGCTTCAACTGGAAGCCCCGCACCCGAATCCTGCTCAAACGTATTGATCACGCGAACATTTTTCTGCTCATCGCCGGCTCGTACACGCCGATCACGGTGCTCGCCCTGCCGCCCGAGAAATCGATCATACTGCTGACTATCGTCTGGACAGGAGCCCTTCTGGGCATCGCGTTCCGGGTCTTCTGGATCCACGCGCCCCGCTGGCTCTACGTGCCGCTCTATCTGCTGCTCGGCTATGGTGCACTCATCTTCATAGTGGACTTCTTCGACGCCAACGCCGTGATGATGACCCTGATCCTGATCGGCGGGCTCTGCTACACCGTGGGTGCGGTCATCTACGCCCTCAAGAAGCCGAATCCCGTTCCCGGCGTCTTCGGGTTCCACGAGATCTTCCATACCCTCACGGTGTTGGCGTTCCTCTGCCACTTCGTCGCCATCACGATCATCGCCACACACCCGCTGTACCCGTAGGTACCCGTCAGGGCAGTGCCCGGTAGCCGGGCTGGCGCTACTCCGGCTTGGTGTCGGCATCCCTTTCGGCCATTTCAGCCTGCAGACGTGCCTTGATTTCTTCCCGATACGTTGTGCGGCGGACGCGTTTCACCATGTCCAGCCCCAGGAACACTGTTGCCACTCCGACGAAGGCTATGGCGAAGAAGCCGACGACGCCGGGGGTCACCGTGTTCGGATCGGGCTCACCCGGGGTCTGGGTGGCCATCATGAAGCCGAGGTGCACAATCAGCGAAGTCATGAGGTGCTCTCCACGCCGGCGAAAAGGTCGGATTCGGGCATAACGGTTTCTACTTTCGATTCAATGAGTTGGAAGTCTTCGAAGGGCCACGCTTCGCGCACAAGGTCATTCGGCCAGAAGAAAAAGCTGCTGTCGGGCGAGACTTGGCTGGCATGCGAACGCAACGCAGCGTCGCGCGCGTCCAGAAAGTCGCCGACCGGCACGTGTGTCGTGGCGAGCTTCGGGTAGTCCTTCATGCGCTCGCGGGCAGCTTCGAGCGGCTCCAGAAGATCCGAATCGGGTTCGATCACACTGAGCGCAAGATACATGGCGTCGATACGCTCGAGGTTGAAAATGCGATCGTAGTAGAGCTTGTCGACCTGCCACGGCTCTCCGGAGTTCGGGAACTGAGTCGGGTCAGCTGCGGCCTGGTAGGCGGCCAAGGACACTTCGTGGCAGCGGATGTGATCGGGATGCGGGTACCCGCCGTTTTCGTCGTAGGTGACGAGCACCTGGGGACGAAACTCGCGAATGATGTTCACGAGTGGTTCGGTCGAGATCTCCAGCGGTATGCCGGCGAACGAATCGGCGGGCACTGAGCCGTCATCGTTCATGCCGGAGTCGACATAGCCGAGCCAGCGATGCTGCACCCCGAGGTGCTGCTGAGCGCCCTGCATTTCCAAGCGACGAAGCCCGGTCAGGTCGCGTTCGGCCATCGCATGCCCCTCGAGGGCTGGGTTGAGAATGCTTCCGCGTTCGCCGCCGGTGCAGCTCACGACGAGCACCTCCACGCCGATACCGCTGTAGTAGGCATACGTCGCCGCACCCTTGCTCGACTCGTCGTCGGGATGTGCGTGCACTGCCAAAAGTCGTAGCGTCACCATACTCCTCAGGAATGCCGGATAACCTTAGGTTCTAGCCTAATCGTTGAGCCGGGAGTGTGAAATCGCAGTGTCCCTGAAGCAGGAGTCCGTGAAGCAGGAGCCGGTAGACAAGGAGTCCGTGAATCGGGAGCCCGGGCTTGGCGACCTTGAATCCAGGTACGGCCGCACGCCGGCCACCCGCAGGCGGGACCGGCGTCTGCTCTGGGGGCTCGGCGGCGTCTTCGCGCTGGTCCTCGTGGCGTGGGTCGTCTGGACCGGCCTCGACGGCACCTCGGAGAAGATCGAGGCGCGCGACACCCGTCACACGATCATCGACGAGCACAGCGTGAGCGTGACGTTCGAGGTGTCCATGCCCGTCAACTCCCCCGCGAGTTGCGCTGTGCAATCGCTCAACGAGAGCTTCACCGTCGTAGGGTGGAAGGTCATCGACCTGGCCCCTTCGGAACTCTACACGCGTTCCTTCACCGAGGTTGTACACACCACCGAACTCAGCAACACGGGTTTGATTTACAAGTGCTGGCTGACCTAAAATGGGCTATTCGCCCTGACACAGTTGGGGCGTCGACTATATCTGCGGCTCCAGCACTGCAGCCGGAAACCCCTACAGCCGGAACCACTGCAGCCGGAACCACTGCAGCCGAGCACAACAAAGGAGATCACCCGTGACTACCGACACAACGGTCACCTGGCTTACCCAGGAGGCGCACGACCGTCTCGCGACCGAACTGGCCAACCTCAGCACCCTCGGGCGCGACGACATCGCCAAGAAGATCGAATCGGCGCGGGAAGAGGGCGACCTCAAGGAAAACGCCGGCTACCACGCCGCGAAAGAAGAGCAGGGCAAGATGGAGGCGCGCATCCGCACGCTCACCGTGCTGCTGCGCCATGCCGAGGTAGGACACGCGCCGGAGAGCACCGGCGTCGTCGTGCCCGGCACTGTCATCACGGCCACCATTGCGGGCGACCCGAGCCGTTTCCTCATTGGGAGCCGTGAAATCGGCGGCAGTAGCGACCTCGACGTGTTCAGCGAGCAGAGCCCTCTCGGAGCGGCCATTCTCGGGCTGAAAATCGGCGCGAAGACAAGTTACACGACTCCGAGCGGCAAGCAAATCGCCGTGGAGATCTCGAACGTCGAAACCTTCACCGGCTAACACGCCATACGCCTTCAGTCGATGTGCGGGTCGAACCCGGCCTCTCGCAGGGCTGCCACCACTTCTTCACGGTGCTCAGGCCCGCGGGTCTCGACGCTCACGTCGAGTTCCACCTCACTGAGCTGCAGGCCCACGCCATGGCGGGTGTGCAGCACTTCAATCACGTTCGCGTGCACCTCGGCGAGCAACTGCGAGACCCGAGCGAGCTGGCCCGGACGATCCGGCAGCATGATGCGCAGGGTGAGGTAGCGACCCGAAGCCGCGAGACCGTGGCTGATGACGCGCTGCATCAGCAAGGGGTCGATGTTGCCACCGGAGAGTATCGCCACCGTGGGACCGGCGGCCCTGATCTTGCCGGCAAGGATTGCCGCCACGGCCACGGCACCGGCCGGCTCGACCACGAGCTTGGCCCGCTCCAGCAGCACCAGCAGGGCACGTGCGGTGTCGTCCTCGCTCACGGTGACCACTTCGTCGACGGTTTCTCGAATGATCTCAAAGTTGAGCAGGCCCGGCTTGGCCACGGCGATGCCGTCCGCGATGGTCGGCAGGATAGAGATGGCCACCGGTTCACCCGCTGCCAGCGACGGAGGGTAGGCGGCCGCATTCTCTGCCTGCACGCCTATCACTCGGATCCGACGTCCGTCTCGCGCGGCGGCCTGCTTGAGAACGCTCGCGACCCCGGAGAGCAGGCCGCCGCCCCCGATGGGTACGACGACGGTTTCGAGGTCGGGAACCTGATCGAGTATTTCGAGGCCCAGGGTACCCTGGCCAGCCACGACATCCGCGTGGTCGAAGGGCGGAATCAGGATGGCACCCGTCTCGCGGGCGTATTCGGCTGCGGCGAGGAGCGGTTCCGTCACGGTGTGACCGCGCAGAATCACATCGGCCCCGTAGGCCCGGGTGGCTTGCAGTTTGGGCAGCGCCACGCCGACGGGCATGAAGATGGTGGCCTTGATGCCGAGCTCTCGCGCTGCAAATGCTACGCCCTGGGCGTGGTTGCCGGCCGAGGCGGCGACCACTCCGTGGGAGCGTTCCTCTGCGGTGAGCTTGGAGAGGCGGTTGTAGGCGCCGCGAATTTTATAGGAGCCTGTGCGCTGCAGGTTTTCACACTTGAGGTGCACAGGGGCTCCGAGCAGATCGGCCAGGTAACGCGAACTTTCCATCGGGGTGACATCGGCCACGCGCGAGACGACGAGTCGGGCGGCCTCAAAATCGGCCAGGCTCGGGCCTGTGAGGGTTGTCTCTGTCATAGTCAATGCTTTCCTTGGTTGATCTGAAGTGAGCGCCTGCGAAAACCGGGCCGTTGCGGCACGGTGCGCCAGAGCGTGGACGTTGTCGCAGTGGATTCCATTCCGCTGCGCCAACTGCCACCGGAAATATACGACGTCATCACGTTGAGTACAGCTGCAATCGGAACGGCGAAGAGCGCTCCGGGAATACCGGCGAGCAACGCCCCCGCGGCGACCACCAGCACCACGCCGAGAGGATGCACCTTGACGGCGGTCCCCATGATCAGCGGCTGCAACACGTGCCCTTCGAGCTGCTGTACCAGCAGGACGACGCCGAGCATCAGCAGCGCCGTTACCCAGTTGTTGAAGATGAGCGCGATCACAACGGCCACCGCACCGGTCGCGACGGCACCGACGATGGGGATGAAGGAGCCGAGGAAGACCAGGATGCCGATCGGTATCGCCATCGGCACGCCAAGCAATGCCGCGCCGAGCCCGATTCCCACGGCGTCGATGGATGCCACCAGAATTTGCACCTTTGCGAAGTTGCCGAGGGTCGTCCAGCCGGCGATGCCGGCGCCGTCCACGGCGGCCTGAGCTCGTTTGGGGAAGAGCCGAACGATCCACGCCCAGATGGTCTTGCCGTCAATCAGGATGAAGAGCAGGCTGAAGAGCGCGAGGAGAAGCCCGGTGAGCAGATGCCCGAGCGTCGTCCCCACCGAGAGCGCCCCGCTGATGAACACTTGGCTGTCGTTCTGCAACGATGTCCACGCCTGCTGCAGGTAGTTGTTGATATCGGTGTTGCTGAGGTTGAATGGGGCACCGTTGAGAAACAGTTTGAACGACGAGTAGGAATCGCTCAGTCGAGAGCTCAGCCCGGCCGTTCCCTCCGCGATCTGTGTCGTGGCGAGCGTGATAAGGCCCCCCACGATCACCAGCGTGCCGATCATGGCCGTCGCAACCGCGAGGCCCTTGGGCCAGCGGTGGCGCATGAGAAACGCCACGAACGGCACGAGGAGCGCCGAGACCAGCACCGCGACCAGCACGGGAATCACGATCAGGCGCAATTGGATGATCAGTAGGATCAGTCCGGCGATGGCCGCGGCAATAACCAGCAACCGCCAGGACCACGCGCCCGCCAGACGAATACCGGGGGGGATGTTCTCATCCACCCCGTTACGGGGCGCGCTGTGTACCGGCAGGACCACGGATTCCGGCTCCGGCCGTACGCGGATTCGGGGCCGTTTGCCCGCACTCGATTTGCCAGAAAATTCTGTCACCCGATCAGTCTAGGACTGCCTGGGGCCCCACCGGCTCGACCGACACGGGTGCTCCCGTCAACCTCAGGAAGACCCGGTCTCCCACTGTCGGGTGAACGCGCGCACCGTGCTGGAGGAAGACCAGGCTGTCGTCTGCCAGCTGCACGCTGGTGCGGCGGAGGGAACCGAGAAAACTCGACAAGACAACCCTCCCGGGAATACCCTCTGGGGCAAATTCGATGTCCTCTGGCCGTACCGAAACGCGCACCGGCCCGTCGGGCTGGGCCGGGTCGATGAGGGGAAGCCGAACACCGAGGAGTTCCGCAAACCCGTGCCTGACGACACCGTCGATTCGGTTGCTCAGGCCCACGAAATCGGCGATGAACGCCGAAGCGGGGCGTGTGTAGAGTTCCTCCGGCGTGCCGACCTGTTCGATCGTGCCGGACTGCATCACGGCCACCCTGTCGGCCACGGCAAGCGCCTCATCCTGGTCGTGAGTCACGAAGAGCGTCGTGATGCCCAGGCTGGTTTGGATGCGACGGATTTCTTCCCGCAATTGCACTCGCACCTTGGCGTCGAGCGCCGAAAGCGGCTCGTCGAGCAGCAGCACGCGCGGCTCGGTGACGAGCGCCCTCGCGAGGGCCACACGCTGCTGCTGGCCACCGGAAAGCTGGTGGGCGAAACGCTGCGAGTGCTCGGCCAACCCGACGAGCTCGAGTGCGGCCTCGGCCCTGGCTCGGCGTTCACCCGGCTTGATGCCGCGCATCCGGAGGCCGAATTCCACGTTCGCTCCCGCACTCAGGTGGGGGAAGAGCGAGTAGGACTGGAATACCATCCCCATGTCCCGCTTGCTCGTGGGGAGCACAGAGACGTCCTCGTCGTTGATGCGGATCGTTCCTTCGCTAATGGTTTCGAGGCCGGCGAGAACGCGCAGCGCCGTGGTCTTGCCGCTGCCACTGGGGCCGAGGAGCGCCACGAATTCCCCGGCGTGCAGGGTGAGATCGAAGCCCGCCAGTGCACGCACACCGGCAAACTGCTTCACGACGCCGGAGAATTCGACGACTGTTCCGGTGCGAGTCTCATCGCGGGTTGCGGGGGGAGCCTTGATCATGTGGTGCCTTTCACAGAGCGAACGCGCGGGCCGGACCCGAGCTTGCCGATGAGCAACAGCAGCCCGAATGCGAAGATCAGGGCGAGCAGAGACAGAATGACGGCCGTGTACGGGTCGGTCTTGCTCACCACCACGAGTGCGGTTTGCAGGTTGATGCGGTTGAGAAGGGAGGCGATCGTGAACTCGCCGAGCACGACGGCGACGGCGATGAACGCCCCCGCCAGGATTCCCCGGCGCAGATTAGGCACCAGCACGTGGACGAGCACACTCAGCCAACTGGCGCCCAGGGTGCGGGCCGCCTCGGTGAGAGTCTTCACGTCGACGCCGTCGATATTGGATTGAATCGCCCGATACGCGAAAGGCAGCACGGTGATGCCGTAGGCGAACGCGAGAGTCCACACGCCGCTGCCGAACAGACGGGCCATCACCGCGTAAACCGGGGCGAGGCCGACCACGAGAACAATAGCCGGAATGGTGATCGGCAGAATACAGATGAATTCGAGCGCGCGGCGAAGTTGCGGAAAGCGGATGTGCACGAGCAGCATCGTGGGAACGAGCAGCAGGAGCACGATCGCGACGGTGCCGATGGCGAGCGCGAGGGAATTGCCGAGTGCGGTGAGTACCGAACGGTAGGGTCCCGCGAATCCGCTCTCAAACAGCGTGGTCCACCTCGAGAAGTCGTGCCCGCCGTCGAGACCCTTTCGCAGCGTGAACTCCACCATGGCCACGATGGGTATCGCGAAGATGAGCCCGATGGCACCGAGAATAGCCGTTCGCGTGACGCGGCTGGGCGCGTGCGCGACTCCGCCGGCGATGCTCAGGCCTCCGGCCCGACGAGCGCGGGCCGTCATCGCTGCCACCGGGCGGCTCGCGACTGCAGCAGGGCGTAGCAGGTCATGACCACCGCCATCACGAGAATCATGCCGAGCGCGAGCGCACCGGCCAGATTCTCTCGACCGAGCAGCGTCTCGCTCGTGAGGGCGGCACGAATCTGCAGGGGCACGATCTGAGATCCCTGGCTGACGAGCGCGGCCGCCGTGGCGTAGGAGGAAAAGGCATTGGCGAAGAGCAGAAGCAGACTCCCGAGGAACGACGGAGCTAGAACCGGAAACGCGATGCGCAGCCAGTACGTGCCAGACCCGCCGCCGAGGGTGGCGTTGGCTTCAGCCCACTGTGGCTTGAGCGCCTGGAGCGCCGGCATGAAGGTGATGATCATCAGCGGTACCTGAAAGTAGATGTACGGCAGGATCAGGCCTGGTGTCTCATAAAGCCAGACCCCATTCTCAAAGATGTCGATGCCGAAAGTGTCTCCCAGATACACCGTGATCATGCCCTGGATGCCGATGGTCGCGACGAAGGCGAAGGCCAGCATGACGCCCCCGAACTGCGCGAGCACGCCACTGAGCGAGTCGATGGTCACGCGAAGCGCGCCATCGGGGCGCGTGCCCAGCAGGGCGTAGCACGCAATGGCGCCGACGACGGCCCCGATGACGGCCGTCAGTGCCGACAACCAGAATGAATTCGTGAAGGTCGTGAGCACGACAGGGTCGCCGAGGGCCACCACCGTTGACAGGGTGAACGCGCCGGTCGAGTCGAAGAACCCCGTTCCAATCGCGATGAGGGTCGGTACGGCAAGGAAGAGAAACACGTAAACCGCAAACGGCAGCAGCCCCCAGGCTGCTGCCGTCTGGCGGAACCTACTGGACAGCTGCCGCCCACTCCGCGCCGAGCAGGGTCGCGGCATCCGCGCTTTGCTGTTCCGTCGGTACCACGGTCGTCTCCGGCGTCTCCGGCAGGGCGTCGAAGAGGGCGGTGTCGATGGTGCCCGCCTCCTGCATGGCCTCGGCACGAGCCGGACGCGCGCCGCCGGCAAGCCACAGGTTCTGCGCTTCGTCGCTGTAGAGGAATTCCTGCCACAGACGCGCCGCCGCCGGGTGCGGGGCATCAACGTTGATGGCCTGGTTGTAGTAGCCGGCGTAGCCGGCTCCGGGGAACACAACGACCTCCCAGTTGCGCTGGCCCTCGAGGGTCTTGCCGTAGCCCACGTTGAGGTAGTCCCAGTCGAATACGACGGGCGTCTCACCGGAGGCAATCGTGGCCGGGGTCGGGTCGACCTTCAGAAAGTTGCCCGCGGCATTGAGCTCAGAGAAGAAGTCGATTCCGGGCTGGAAGTCGTCGACTGAGCCGCCATTCTGCACGCTCGCGAGGCCCACGGCCGCGAACGCGGCTCCGGCCTGGGTCGGGTCGCCGTTGATCGAGACCTTGCCTTTGTACTCGGCTCCGAGCAGATCCGACAGTTCCGTCGGCGCGGGCACGGCATCCGGGTCGTAACCGACGGCCATGTATCCGCCGTAATCACCGACGTACAGGCCGCTCTCCTCTTTGAGAGCATCGGGAATGTCGTCCCAGGTCGCGACCTTGTATGGCGCGAACCTGTCGGTGCTGGAGAGGGCGACAGCAAGTCCGAGGTCGAAGACGTCAGGGGCTGTGTCCTGACCCTTGAGGTTGTCGGCCGCCTGGATCTCCTCGGCACTCGAGCCGTCGGGAGAGGCCTCCGTCAGCGTGATCTCCGGGTACTTCTGCGCGAAGAGGTCGAGCACCGCACCGTAGTTGGCCCAGTTGCGGGGCAGGGCGATCACGTTGAGCGCCCCTTCGGCCTTGGCCGCCGTTTCCAGGGCGGCGAGATCACCGAAGGCGGTCAGGCTCGTCGCGGTGGCGGCATCGACACCGCCGCCAGTTGGTGCCGGGGTACTACTGCACGCTGACATCGAAAGAGCGAGCGTGGCCGCGATGGCGAGGGACATGGTCAGCGTGCGTTTAATGGACAAGTTTCCTCCGTTGTAGCCCCCATTGGCTGGTGCACAGCCGATTGGTGAGCGGGACCGAAGCAACAGAGCAAGATGAACTGTGCTGATCACGGTCATGCTACGAAGCGCAGGTGGCCGCACCGGGCCCTCGTGCTGAACACGGCATGAACGGCTGGTGTCAGCGGCGGCTAGGGTCAGAAGGATGGTCCAGTCAGTCTCCCCCGCTCTCGCCCGCCGTGTTGCCCTCGCCGCGCAGGGATTCGGCTCCCGGCCCGCGAACGCGACTCCCGGCATCCGTCAGCTGGGCACCATGGTGGACCGCCTCGGGCTGCTGCAGATCGACTCGGTGAACGTCTTCGAGCGCAGCCACTACATGCCGGCCTTCAGCCGCTTCGGTGCCTACGACAAGGCCCAGCTCGACCGGCTCACCTCCGGTACAGCGCCCCGCCTCACCGAATACTGGGCCCACGAGGCCTCCTACCTGCCCCTCGAGGCCTGGCCGCTCTTCCGCTGGCGAATGCAGGCCTTCCGCGACCGCTCCGCCCGAGCCACCGACGATTGGTCCCACGGCAACCGGCCGATGCTCGACTGGCTGCTCGCCGAGCTAGCCGCGAACGGCCCAATGCGGGCGAGCGATGTGGAGCACGACGCGAACAAGCGCAGCGGCCCCTGGTGGGGTTGGTCGGACGTGAAAACCGGCCTTGAAACCCTCTTCCGGTGGGGAGACGTGGCTGCGGCCGGGCGCACCCGGTTCGAGCGCGTCTACGGCCTCCCCGAGCAGGTCTACCCGGCCGCCCTCCTCGACAGAACCGTCTCCAGAACGGATGCCCACCGCGAGCTGGTCAGCCGCTCGGCCCGCTCCCACGGCATCGGCACAGCCAAGGACTTCGCGGACTACTATCGGCTCAAGACTCCCCCGACACTCGCCGCCATCCGAGACCTCGAAGACTCGGGCGAGCTGCTCCCCGTTGAGGTGCCCGGCTGGGGTAAGAACAACACTCCCGGCCCGGCTTGGCTGCACCGCGACGCTCGTCTCCCCCGGCGCATGGACGCGGCCACCATCCTCTCCCCGTTCGATCCCGTGGTCTGGGAGCGAGCCCGAGCCCTGCGCCTCTACAACTTCCACTACCGCATCGAGATCTATACCCCGGAGCCCAAGCGCATCTTCGGCTACTACTCGCTACCCATCCTGCTTGGCGACACCATCGTGGGCCGCGTCGACCTGAAGAACGACCGCCAGAACTCAGTCCTCCGAGTGCAGTCCGCCTGGCTAGAACCCGGCGCCCCCGCCGACACCGCCGCCCGCCTGGCCCCCGTCCTCCGCGCCGCCGCCCTCTGGCAAGGTCTGGGCGAGATACACGTCGCGACCAAAGGTACTTTAGCCCCCGCACTAGAAGTGGAGTTGCGGTGACGGGCTATTCGCGGGGTGTCGAAATCTCGACAAGCTCGATCAAGGGTTCAAGTGTCTGAGCTGAGGAGCGAGTAACCCGTCACCGCAACGGCCGACTCTTTAGAACTTCCTCCCCATGGAATTCAACCGCTCGATCCGATCCGCGATCGGCGGGTGCGTGGCAAACAGCTTCGCCATCGCGCCGGGCTTGAGCGGATCCGCGATCCACAGGTGCGCCATCGAGGTGTTCTGCTTCTTCATCGGCCGGCCGTACTCGCCGAGCTTGTTCAGGGCGCTCGCGAGCGCGTCCGGATGCCGAGTAGTGAGCGCGCCGGTCGCATCCGCCAGGTACTCGCGCTGCCTCGAGACGGCCAGCTGCACCATCGTGGCGATCAGCGGAGCCACGACCATGGCGACGAGGCCGAAGACCATCACGACGGGGTTGCCATTGTTGTTATTGCCGCGGCCGAAGAAGGCCATACGCAGGAACATATCGGAGATGAAGCCGATGGCCACGACGAGCCCGAAGACCACCATAGACACCCGAATGTCGTAGTTGCGTACGTGACCCATCTCGTGGGCCATCACGCCCTCAAGCTCCGAGTCGTCCATGATGTCGAGCAGGCCGGTTGTCGCGGCGACGATGGCGTGCTGTGGGTCACGTCCCGTTGCGAAGGCGTTCGGAGCGGGGTCGTTGATGATGTAGACCTCGGGCATAGGCATGCCGGTCGCGATTGACAGGTTCTCGACCGTGCGCCAGAGCCGGGGGTTGTCGGACTTGCTCGTGAGCTTCACGCCACCGCTCATCGCAATGGCCTGTCGGCCCGCAGCGAAGTACTGGATGACCACGTACAGGCCCGCGATCACCACGACAGCGATGAAGAGGCCATAGCTGTTCCGAGGGCCGTACACAGCGTTCGCCAGCCACCCGAGGCCCGCGATGATCGCGAAGAAGAAGATCATGATGAAGACGGTGTTGCGTTTGTTTTTCGCAATCGCGCTATACATCTGCGCTCCCGACTAGAACTGCACGCGAGGCGGCTCCGCAATCGCTGCGGAGTCGGCCACCTCGAAGAAGTCACGTTCACTGAAGCCCAGGTTTCGGGCGAAGAGGTGGTTCGGGAAGACCTGGATCTTCGTGTTGAATTCGCGCACGCCACCGTTGTAGAACCGACGTGAGGCCTGAATCTTATCCTCGGTGTCGACGAGCTCACCCTGAAGCTGCAGGTAGTTCTGGCTCGCCTGCAGCTGCGGGTAGGCCTCGGCCACTGCGAAGATGCTCTTCAGCGCTGTCTGCATGTGATTCTCGGCCGCGGAGGCGTCGGCCGGACCCTGGGCCGACAGCGTCTCTGCACGCGCCTTCGTGACGTTCTCGAAGACCGACTTCTCGTGCGCCGCATAGCCCTTGACCGCTTCGATCAGGTTCGGAATGAGGTCGGCACGCCGCTTCAGCTGAACGGTGATGTCGCTCCAGGCCTCGTCGACGCGAACCTTGAAGGTCACGAGTGAGTTGTACGTCGCCCAGAGGTAGATGCCAGCGATGGCAACGATGACAACGACGATCAGGACCGGGATGAGCCAATTCATGGCAGCGTCTCCTTGTAATTTGGGCACGGAAACACGATATTAAGAGCCCCCGAGCGGTGCACCCCCATAGTAGCCAAGTGTTCTGAGGCTCCCCTCCGCTTCTCATAACACTCCAAGCTAAGTCGGAGGGTGCTCCCACCGATCCGATTGTCACCTAATCGGCGCGTGACACGCCCTTGACGTGCCCCGCCGTTTGGCGAAGAGTTCACCCATGACCATTCCCTCCGACACCGCCATCTCTGTGCTGGAGCTGCACGTGCGCCGAGGAAAGCGTCCGGTGCTGCACGGGCTGAACCTCGACGTGCCGCGCGGCCAGGTCGTGGGCCTGCTCGGCCCGAGCGGATGCGGCAAGACCACGCTGATGCGGGCGATCGTGGGCGTGCAGGTCGTGCAATCCGGACGTGTGACCGTGCTCGGGGAACCAGCGGGGTCCCCGCCGCTCCGCCGCCGGGTGGGCTACGTCACGCAGGACGCAAGCGTGTACGACGACCTCACTGTGCGGCAGAACCTCCAGTATTTCCGAGCCGTGGCGGGGGCTCCCCGCACCGACGTCGAGCGGGTCATCGCCCTCACCGACCTCGGCGCACAGGGCGGCCAGCTGGCTGGATCCCTGTCTGGCGGCCAACGCAGCAGAGTCTCACTCGCCGGAGCCCTGCTCGGATCCCCCGACTTGCTTGTGCTCGACGAGCCGACGGTCGGGCTTGACCCGGTTCTGCGCGTGGAGTTGTGGTCACTGTTCCACCGACTGGCAGCCGGGGGAACAAGCCTTCTCGTCTCGAGCCACGTCATGGACGAGGCCACGCGCTGCGACCGACTCCTGCTGATGCGCGACGGCGAGATCCTTGCCGACGACACGCCGAGTGCCCTGCTCGCAGCCACTGCAACCGCCGACATGGAGCAGGCGTTCCTTGTGCTGATCGGGCGACATCCGCTCACACACGGTTCTGAAGAGGGCGTCGGCTCATGACGCCCGCCCGCACGCTCGCCACTGCCGGTCGCATTCTCACCCAGATTCGCCACGATCCGAGAACCATTGTGCTGCTTCTCGTGGTGCCGAGCCTGCTGATCGGGCTCATCGCCTGGATCTTCTCCGACACGTCGACCTTCGAGACCGTCGGACCGGCCATGATCGCCCTGTTCCCTTTCATCGTGATGTTCTTGGTGACGAGCATCACGACCCTGCGCGAACGCCGTACCGGAACCTTGGAGCGCCTGCTCTCAATGCCGTTGGGAAAGGGCGATCTGATCCTCGGTTATACACTCGCTTTCGGCCTGCTCGCGACGCTGCAGTCCGCCGTGGCGGTGGGCTTCGCGGTGGGCGTGTGCGGCCTCGAGATTGTGGGGTCGTTGTGGCTGCTGCTCGCCGTGGCCGTAGCGGATGCCGTGCTCGGCACGGCCCTGGGACTGCTCGCGAGCGCCTTCGCCCGCACCGAATTCCAGGTCGTACAGTTCATGCCACTGTTGGTCTTTCCGCAGATTTTGCTCGGGGGTATTTTCCTGCCGCGGGACCAACTGCCGGATGTGCTTCAAGCAATCAGCGATTGGCTGCCGCTTTCCCACGCGATCGACGCCCTGCGGGCCGTGGCCACCGGCTCGGAAGACGACGCGTATGTGCTCGGCGAGCTGCTGATCATCGGCGCCTGGATCGTGGGCGCCGTGGTGCTCGGCTCGATCACCTTGCGCCGCCGCACCCCCTAGCTCTCAGCGGGCGGCGAGGACCTTCTGGAGCCAGCGGTAGGAGTCCTTAGGAGTGCGGGTGGTCATCCCGTCTGAAAACGACACGTGCACGAGGCCGTAGCGCTGCGTATAGCCGGCCGACCATTCGAAGCCGTCGAGCAACGATCGTACGAAGAACCCGCGCAGGTCCACCCCCGCGGCCGCCCCGCCCGGGCGCACCGCATTCACGGCCGCCTGCAGGTGCTCGGCGACGTAGTCGATGCGCAGCGGATCGTGCACGGCCCCGCGCTCGTCGGCCTGGTCGGAGAAGCCGGCCCCGAGCGTCGTGACGTACACCGGCGGGAGGACATCGCCGTAGCGGGTCTGCAGCTCGGCGAGCGCCACACCGAGGTACTCCGGGGCGTTCACGTGCCCGGCCCCGGTGACGGGGAACTCCCGGAACGCGGTGGGATGGAAGGGAAACGCCGGCGCGACGGGGGCCGGATCGTCCCGGCTCACGATACGGCCCGTTCCCGCGGCGATCCGGGTCGGTTCCATATAGCTCAAGCCGTAGAAATCGAGCGGCTGGTGAATAACGGCGAGGTCGGCGGGGTCGGCTTCGAGCAGACCGCGCAGCTCGACGGCGAAGGGCTCGAGCGGGTCGGGATACCGGCCGAGCAGCACTGGATCGGCGAAGATCCGGTTGTGCAGCAGGTCGGAGAGCGCGGCGTACGAGCGGTCCTGTTCCCGGTCGGTCAGCGACTCGACCGGGGAATGGGCGTTGGAGAGGCCGATCCGGCCACGGACATCCGCTGCCCGAAGCCCCTGCACGGCGAGGCCGTGCGCGAGCAGCTGGTGGTGTGCGGCCGGCAGAGCGTCGAAGAGCAGGGAACGGCCCGGCGCCTGGGTGCCGAGCGCGTAGCCGTTCAACATAACCGTGGCGGGCTCCTCGAGCGTCACCCACGAGTCGATCCGATCCCCGAGCGCCTCCCCCACCGCGTGGGCATAGTCGCCGAAGCGACCGGCTGTGTCCCGGTTCAGCCAGCCTCCGCGCAGAGCGGTCGGGGTGTCCCAGTGCGAGAGCGTGGCCATCGGGCTGATGCCGTGGGCCAGGAGCGCGTCGAGCAACTGGTCGTAGAAGGCGAGGCCGTTGCGGTGGAGTGCGCCGCGTCCGTCGGGCTGCAAGCGCGGCCACGCGAGCGAGAATCGGTAGGCGTCGACCCCGAGTTCCCGCAGCAGGGTGGCGTCTTCAGCGAACTTGGCCAGGTGGTCGGCACCGATGGACGCGTTCGACCCGTCCACGATTCGGCCAGCTCCGGCGGTGAAGGTGTCCCACACCGAGTCGCCACGACCCCCGTCGCGCGCGGCGCCCTCGACCTGGAAGGCCGACGACGACACTCCCATCACGAATCCGTCGGGCAGAAAATCGCCCAACTCGCTCGCGCGGTGCGGCCAGTCGCGCTGCTCTGACGCGGTTCGCTTCGCGCGGGTGGGTGTGGCGCGGGTGGGGTTCGCGGGGGTGCGAGGAATCATGGTCACGGGCCGAGGACTCTTTCCAGATAGCTGTTGGTGAAGCGGCGCTCCGGGTCGAGCCTGTCACGAACCGCGAGAAAGTCGTCGAAATGCGGGTACCGGCCCCGCAGCGCGTCGGCCTTCTGGTAGTGAAGTTTTCCCCAGTGCGGGCGCCCGCCGTAGCCGATCATGATCTGCTCGACCGCACGGAAGTACTCCTCCGGGTCTTCGCGCACGTAACGGTGCACCGAGACGTAGCCAGTGTCCCGACCGTAGGCCGGCGACAGCCAGAGGTCGTCGGCCGCGGCAGACCGCACCTCGATCGGAAAGGAGATCCGCCATCCACGTGCCTCGATGAACCGGCGCACCGCGCGCACGGCCTCGGGCACCCGGTCACGGGGCAGGGCGTATTCCATCTCACGGAAGCGCACGGCGCGGTTGGTGGCGAAAACGCGCGTGGAGGCATCCGTGAATTGACGGTTGCCCGTGGAGCGCGCCGACAGCCGGGCGAGCGACGGCACGAGCGCGGGCAGGGCCGTTCCCACCGCGCACACGCCTCGGTAAACCCCGTTTGCCAGCAGTTCATTGTCGATCCACCGGGACACGCGGTGCGCCCGGGCAGCCGGCCGGGGTTCAACCACTCGCGTGTTGGTTTTTGTCAGTGCCGTGTCGGTGTGCGGGAACCAGAAGAACTCGAAGTGATCGTGCGTCCGTGATCGCCGCACGAAGTCCTCAAGCACGGCATCGAGCGGTTCTGATCTCTGATCGGAATGAAGCTGGAAGCGGGGAACGCACTGGATAGTGACGTCCACGATGATGCCGAGGGCCCCGAGACCGAGGCGCACGGCAGGGAGTATCTCGGTGTTCTCCGTGTCGCTCACCCGCAGGAGCGTGCCGTCGGCGGTTACGAGAGTAAGCCCCGTCACCTGACTCGCCAGGCCGACAAAGCCCCCGCCCGTTCCGTGCGTGCCGGTGGAAATCGCCCCGGCGACCGTCTGTCGGTCGATGTCGCCGAGGTTCGCCAGAGCGAGGCCGTGGTCGTCGAGAAGGCGGCCCAGCCTGTGCAGGGGCAGCCCCGCCGCCACTGTCACCCGGGCGGCGGGCACATCGATCTCGATCAGGCCCCCGAGGTCGTAAAGATCGAGCTGCACACCGGGTGCCACAGCGATGCCGGTGAAGCTGTGACCCGTTCCGACCGCTTTTATTCTCAGGCCAGCACGGATCGCGGCCCGAACGGAGCGCTGCACTGCGCCCACTGTCGCCGGCCGCTCGACGCGCACTGGGCGCACCGACTCGGTGCGCGCCCAGTTGCGCCAGGGGGGCTGCCGGAGAATCATTGAAAACCCTCGTCCACTGGCCGCAGAATGATCCCGTTCATCGCCGCCTACTCATCTGAAAAACCGTCCGTCGGTAGGCTTCGCGTCTGAAACCGGTAATGTTACGTGGCAGATTGACTTTGAGCGTCTCGCCCCGTCAAATAGGGTTGTGGGCCCTGTCACTTCAGCCAAACTTATCGCCTCTCCGGTGTCGTCGGCGCGACAACGGATGCGCCGCGCTGCCCTTCTCTGCCTGATCACCTTCGCGACTTCCCTTATTGCCGTTTCCGCACCCCTGCAGGCTCCGGCCGCTTCCGCCATGACGCCGGCGACAACCGAGGCCGTCGAACCGGCCCCTGAAGCCACGCCGAGCGCGGACCCCGTGGCCGCGCCCACACTAGACAGTCCCTCCCCCGGCATCTTCATCGGAAAGTCGACCACGACAGTATCTGGAACGCGTGATGCCTCCTCGGAGGTGCAATTGCTGTCCCCCTCCGGCGGGGATCCGCTGTGCATCATCGCCCCGGACGGCAGCACTACCTGGAGCTGCTCGAATGCCCGGTTGCCGAACTCCTCTGCCGTCACGCTGCGCGTCGTCGTCAGCGGCAATCCGACTCTGTTCGATGAAATCACTGTCGCTGTGCTCGGCGCCCCCACTGTCACGGGCGGCCCCACCGGCCAGGGCTCGTCGAACGGCCTCGTTCGCGGCACGGGCTACCCCGGCGCATCCGTCACGGCCTCAGTCGCGAACGGCATCTCGTGCACCTCGCAGGCGGACGGTTCCGGCGCGTGGGCGTGCCACCTGGACGGCCTGGAGTCCAGCGGAAACCGGGAGGTCACGGCGAGCCAGCTGACGGGCTACAGCAGCCCGTCATCATCGAACTCGAGCGCCGGAGTGATGATCTCCTTCGACCTCGACCGGCCCGACGCGCCCGTCATCACGTCGCCTGGCCGCGGTGCCCAGATTCCCGTCGCCGGCACGACGTACACGGGCACGGGTGAAAGCGGCGCCACCGTGACCGTCTTCGCCGGACCGTATTCGGTGTGTTCGGCCCCGGTGACCAACGGAGCCTGGAGTTGCTCAGCCGGCGGAGTAGCCGCCGGGTCGTACTCCCTTGTCGCCGTGCAGCAGGACGTCGCCGGCAACGTGAGCGCCGGCAGCGCAGCCGTCACCGTCACCTACGTGCAGCCGTCGACTCCGTCCCCGTCCCAGAGCACACCTCCCACCGCTGGCGGGTCGGCCACCACAGACCCCACCGCCAGCTCCGAGCCGTCGGCCTCGGCGACGGCGGACGCCGTACCCCCCGTCGCGGTGCCCGGACCCACCGCATCCGCTTCGAGCGAACCTCCGAGCGCCTCCGGGTTCGGCGCGGGACCCTGGAACTACCCCACACGCTTCACCACGGCTGTGACCTCGCCGTGGGCAAGCGCTTCATTCCCGTGGTTGCAGGCCGTTCTCCTCGCGCTCGGAGCTGTGGTGCTGTTGGCAATTCCGTCCCGGCTGCTCGCCGGCACCATCTCCCGGGCACGCGGCGGACGCCCGCTCTGGGGCGCCACCTCGATCGCGGGACGCAACCGCGCCCGGGATGAGTTTGAGACGGCACCGACCGTGCAGTGGAACCGCTGGCTGCTCGGCGGCGCGGCACTCGTGGCGGCCGCGACCCTCGTGATGCTGTCGGGGCCCGTCATCTCCCAGCCCGCGTACCTGCGCCTACTTCTTGCCGTGGTCGTGGCGCTTCTGCTCGTCAACCTCGCGGCCGCACTCGTGCCACTGCTGTGGAGTTCCCGCGTCATGCACATCGACGCGACCATAACCTTCCTGCCCCGCTACCTGGTGCTCGTCGCGGTGGCGGCCATCGGATCCCGCGTGCTCGACATCCATCCCGCTCTCTTGTTCGGGCTGTTGGGCAGTGTCACCGTGGCCGCGGGGCCGACCCTGGCCCAACGGGGGCAACTCGCCTCAGTGCGCGCCGCAAGCCTCGTGATGCTGGCCATCGTCGGCTGGTTCGGCCTGGGCCTGCTCCCCCCGGCTACCGGATTTCTGACTGCCTTCTTCGCCGAGGTAGCGAACACAGTCGTGCTCGCGGCGATCGGCTCGGCTGTCCTCGTGCTCGTTCCCATCGGCCGCACCAGCGGCCGGAGTGTGCTGGCCTGGTCCCCGCCGGTGTGGGCGGGCCTGATGGTCGTGTCGTTCACACTGCTGTTCGCCGTGCTGTCGCCCGTGATCGAGGTGTGGCAGTCGGCGGGAACCGTGCCGCTGCTGTGGGTGGCTGCGGGAGTGTTTGCCGCGCTGAGCGCCGGCGCCTGGGCCTGGCAACGCTTCGTGGCTCCGGCGGGCCTCTGACGCGCGCTATCGTTCAGGAGTGCGCTTAGGAGTCCTCGACGTCGGGTCGAACACCGTCCATCTGCTGGTTGTCGACGCCCATACGGGCGCTCCCCCGCTGCCCATGGCCTCGGATAAGGCTGTTCTGCGGCTGATGAGGTACATCACGCCCGATGGTGCGATCAACGACGAGGGCGTGGCCGCAGTGCTCACGTCGGTGCAAAATGCCGCCGATTTCGCGAGCCGCCACAACATTGACGAGCTCTTGCCGTTCGCGACATCCGCTCTGCGCGAGGCCACCAACGGGCCCGAGTTGCTGGAACGGGTCGAGCGCGAGACCGGTGTGGCATTGCAGGTGCTGTCCGGGGAAGACGAAGCCAGACTCACCTTTCTGGCCGTGCGCCGCTGGTACGGCTGGTCGGCCGAAAACATTCTGCTCTTTGATATCGGCGGCGGGTCGCTCGAGATCGCAGCCGGAGCGAACGAGATTCCCGAGGTCGCCCTCTCCCTGCCGCTCGGCGCGGGACGCACCACGATTGGTTTTCTGCACCACGATCCGCCCCTGCCAGACGAGGTGAACGCACTGCGCGTGCACGCCGCATCAGTGCTCAAGGACGCCGTGGGCGCCTTTGCCGCCCTTCCTGCCCCGCACCACATCGTGGGGTCGTCCAAGGCCATCCGTTCCCTGGCCCGGCTGGCGGGCTCCACGTCGGACGGCGTCGGGTCCGGCGACCGCCTGCGGCTCGGCCGTGCTCAGCTCAATGATTGGGTGCCTCGCCTCGCGCGCATTCCAGCGGATGCCCGACCGGCGCTGCCTGGAATCACCGCCGACCGCACCTTTCAGATCGTGGCCGGCGGAATCGTTCTGGGCGAGGCAATGGCAGCCTTCAAGGCCGACGAGCTTGAGGTCTCTCCATGGGCCCTGCGCGAGGGAATCATCCTGCGGTACCTCGACCGCCTTACCTAGCCCCGTTCCGGGGGCGCGACTAAGCTTTCAAGCTCTCGCACTGAAAGGGACCCCCGATGGCAACCAGCAAGATCTTCATCAACCTTCCCGTGGCTGACCTCGAGGCCTCGAAGGCCTTCTTCACGGCCTTGGGATACACGATCAATCCCCTGTTCACCGATGAGAACGCGGCGAGCGTCGTCATGTCAGACAGCATTTACGCGATGCTGCTCGTGAAGCCGTTCTTCGCCACCTTCACCGACAAATCACTCATCGACCCCAAATCAGAGGTGCAGGTGCTCAACTGTCTGGTGCTCGACAGCAGGAACGAGGTCGACGAATGGGCAGAGAAGGCCCTGGCAGCGGGCGGCGCAGAGCCACGTACCACCCAGGACTACGGCTTCATGTACACGCGGGACATCGAGGACCTCGACGGTCACATCTGGGAAGTCACCTGGATGGATCCTGAGGTCGCCAAGAACGGCCCACCCGCCATGTCGTCAGGCCGTCCGACCGGTCGGACCTAGGCTACTCGCACGTCGATCTCGCCGGGTTCGGCTGCCTCGCTGCCGAAGACGAGGTAGCGGTTCGCGATCTTGTCGCTGAAGAAGCGGTCGTGGCTGACCACGACGACGGCGCCGGGAAAATGCATGAGAGCCCGCTCCATCACCTGCGTGCTCGACATGTCGAGGTGGTTGGTGGGCTCATCGAGCAACAGCACCGAGGCGCCTGACAACAGGCACTGGGCCATGGCCACGCGGGCGCGCTGACCACCAGACAGGTTTCCGATCTTCTGTTTGAGGTCGGCTTCGGAGAACTGGAACATCGCCAGGAAACGGTTCACTGACTTGCGGGTCGCGGTGAGCGCGAGGCTGTCTGGCATGGCGTTGACGGCGTGGCTCACCGTGTCGGTGTCGTCCAGTTCGTCGAGCACCTGGTTGTAGGACACAACGCCGGCACCGGATGCCCAGGTCACATCCCCGAAATCGGCCTGCTCTTCGCCGGTCAGCACCCGCAGCAGGCTCGTCTTTCCGCTGCCGTTAGGGCCGAGAACGACGATGCGGTTGCCACGCCGAATCTCAAAGGTCAAACCGCTGAACAGCAACTTGTCGCCGTAGGACTTGCCGAGGTTGTCCACCCGACACAGGGCGTCCTTCACGTGCAGGGAACCGTAGATCTCGGTGATGATCTGGTCGACGGGGCGAGGGGTGCGGGACTTCTTGATGTGGGCGAGCTTGTTGCCGAGGCCCCGGCTCTCGGCCTTCGCTGCCTCGCGACGATCGGAGATTCCCTCGGCTTCGAAGGCCAACAGCTCGGACTCGTGCACAAACTGCGCCTCGAGCGTCTTGAGGCGGAACTGCTTCTGCACCACGTACTCTCCGAAATTGCCGGGGTACTCGTGCAGGTGATAGTTCTCGAGTTCGATGATGCGAGTGACCACGGCGTCGAGGAATTTACGGTCGTGCGAGACCACGATGGCGGCGCCCGTGAAATCGCGAAACCACGCTTCGAGCCATTCGACGCCAGCCACGTCAAGGAAGTTGGTGGGCTCATCGAGCAGCAGCACGTCTGGCGCTTCGAGCACGATCTTGGCGAGGGCCGCGCGGTTGCGCCAACCGCCGGACAGTTCGTCGATGGCACACACCCGGTGCGCCTCGTTGAACCCGAGCGTGGAGAGCGCGGTGTCGATATGGCGCTTGTAATCCCAGCCATCGAGCCGGTCCATCTCCTCAAAGAGCTCCGACTGGCGAATGATCAGCCGGTCGAGTTGGTCGCCCACGGAGGAATCGGTCGCGATGCTCGTGTCGATCGCAGCCAGCTCGGCTTCGATCGCCTTGACCTCGACGAACAGGGCGTCGAGGACTTCGGTGATCGTGGACTGGCCGTTCAGCTCCGAGAACTGCGAGAAGTAGCCGATGCGCACGCCGGCTTCCAGCGTGACAGTTCCGGTGTCTGGCGTGACCTGCTCGAGGACGAGCTTGAGCATCGTCGACTTGCCGGACCCGTTCTTTCCGATCAGGCCCACCCGGTCTTTCGGTTCGAGGCGAAAGAACGCCTCGCGAAGAATCTGGGTGTTCTCAAAACCGACGCTGACGTCGTTCAGCCTGATCAGGCTCATGGGTGGTTCCTTTCGGGCAGGGTGTTGCGCTGCCGTGAAGCGTGCTGTCTACTCAGGAAATGCACCGCATTTCCCCATTCCTCGGCGGAGCGAAGCGCCCGACGAGATAGATCGCCGAATCCGTGGGAACAGCGCGACTCCGGCCGCGCCAGCGGTCCCGGGGACGGTTCCGGGCGTTCCTCACAAGAATACGGGAGGCGCACAGGCAAGGCGAACTCCTGCTCAATGACAGTGATCGGTCGACCATGCCTGTCAGCTCAGCCCTATCAGCTCAGCCCTGTCAGCTCAGCCCTGTCAGCTCAGCGTCTACGCAAGAGATCGCCGTCTACTCGTCCGAGTTTGACATCACCACTGAAACCGGAGGTTCTCCCTTTTTCAACCCCGAACTGTCACCAACCTGTCGGCTCAATACAGCTCGAAGGGGCTGTCGTTGATTTCGGTGGCGGGGATACTCCAGGGGTCTGCGCAGGCGCGAGGCTTCGTGGTCAGCGTGGGTTCCATCAGTGGGATCGTCGGTCGGATGCGGGTTTCGGGGTGAGTGACATAGTGCCTGCCCGCCGGGCTGGTCCAGTTGAGGGTTCCGTCCTCGCCTTGGACCACTGACCAACCTGTTTCGTGTTTCACCCGGTGGCTCGGGCGGCACAGGCTGGAGAGGTTCGAGAAGACGGTCTCTCCGCCGTGTTCCCAGGCGATGGTGTGATCAATGTCGCAGGCGGCGGCTCGTCGGTTGCAGCCGACGGCACGGCACGTGCCGTCGCGTAGTCGCAGCCAGTTCTTCAGGTCGTCCGGGACCTTGTACTTCGTGCGTCCGAAGGAGAGAACAGCTCCCGTCTCGGGGTGGACGAGGATGCGAGTGAAGCTGGTGGCCGTTCCGGCCAGGCGCCGGGCGGTCTCCGCGTCGATCGGCCCGAACCCCTCCAGCGTGCCCGGCTCCTCGCTCTGACCCAGCAGGGTGAGAACGGGGACGGTGACGAATACGTTCGCGCGGACTCCGGCACCGAGCCCGGTCTCGGTCACTCCTTTCAGGAGCAGGTCCGTGGCGGCGTCGGTACGAAGCTGCGCGAGAGTGCGGGTTTCGTCGTGCACCTTCAGGTTCTTCGCCAAAGATTCGACCCGGTCCGCGATGGCGGCCGCATCTTCGTTGCTCAGCGTCATCTCCAGGTACCCCATCCCGTCACGACCGGGACTGACCCAGAAGTTCCGGTCAGCGAGGGCCTTCTGGTGCCGCACGGCGATGGACTCCGGGTGAGTGAACTCCCGCACCTTCACGGCCTTCTTCCGCAATTGCGGGACGGTGAGGGTTTCACTGTTGCGGAGAGCCTCGTCTTCGAAGGCCTTCCAAGCCTCCGGTGGCAGGCTGACGGCGTTCTCGATGATGGTTTGGGCGTGGCGGTAGCTGATGTCACCGCGGCGGAGGGCGTCTCGGGTGGCGGGGAGCCGGTGTTGCAGCAGGTCGCTTTCGAACATCAGATTGCGGGCGACACCGCTGGGCAGTTTCAGCAGGGCAGCCAGCTCAGCGACGAGGCCTTCGTGGGCGGCTTTCTGCGGTGACCACTCGGTGTCCCGTCGTCCCCGCGCGGTGAGGGGAAGTCCAGCCTCGGCCGTGGCGTCGGTCCACTGCCGGAGCCTGTCGATCACTTCCGCTCGAGCGGCCTGGGCGAAACAGACCATCCGATCGAAGCTGAGTATCGCGTCGAGGAGCAGGGTTTGAGTGTCGTCGGCGACGGCCTTCTCCTCCGCCAAGACGGCGAGGGTCTGGTCGACTGGTTCGGGCGGGTTACTACCCGCGGCCTCCTCCAAAGGAGGAACTTCATCGTTGTTCTCCATAAGATAATTATCCCACGAACCACAGACAGATTCGAGAAATACTCAGGGTTGTGGATAACTTGATCGAAGAAGTTTGCGCCCTCCCGAAGTCTGAGCATTGGCTTGCGGGGTCTCGATACGCGCCGTAGACGGCGCTACTCGACCAGCGGAATGGGGGGCGCGCAAAGGCGGCGCAGGGCGCAGGGCGCGAAGCGCAGGGCGCAAGGCGCAGGGCGCGAAGCGCAGGGCGCAAGGCGCAGGGCGCAAGGCGCGCGGCGCGGCGCAGTTGTGCGGGTGGTGCCCCCGCTGGGATTTGAACCCAGACTTTAACGATTTTAAGTCGTTCGCCTCTGCCGATTGGGCTACGGGGGCGCGTTCGAAACTCTCGAACGCTTCTAGCGTATGCGCTGCTGCGCCTGTGCTGCTACTTAGCGGCGGTTGCCTCTGCGGCGGCACGCTCGGCGACGACCTCTTCAACCACGGCGTCGGTCGCGGGATCCGCAGCCAGAGTGTCCTTCACGACGGGCTTGGCCGCCGCCTTGACCGTGGGCTTACGCGGAGCACGAGGGGCACGGGGCGCCCGCGCTGCGGGGGCCGCGACAACGGGAGCCTCAACGGGAGGCTTCGGACGAGAGGCGAATTCCTCGAACACCGCACGAGGCGTCTGCACCGCGTTGAGGGAGACAATGTCGCGTCCGAGGAAGAAGTTGTTCACCCAACCCCATACGACGCGCAATTTACGCTCCCAGCTCGGCATGGCCAGGCCGTGGTAACCACGGTGCGCGAACCAGGCGGGCATTCCCGTGATGGCGAACTTGCCGGACTGGAAGACACCGATTCCCACACCGAGGCCTGCAACGGCTCCGAGGTTCTTGTGGTTGTACTGCTTCGGGCCTTCGCCGCGCAGCACCGCCACGATGTTCTCGGCCAGGAGCTTTCCCTGGCGAACGGCGTGCTGGGCGTTGGGCACACAATTGCCGCCCACGCCGCCTCCGCTGAGGTCGGGCACGCAGCTGACGTCACCGGCAGCCCAGGCGTCCAGAACGATGTCGTCTTCCGTGCCCACGCGAAGGTCGGCCCGGGTCTGAACCCGACCGCGCTCTTCGATGGGAAGGTCGGTGTGACGCACGATCGTGGGGTTGGCCATCACGCCGGCGGTCCAGACGATGAGGTCGGTTGCGAAGGTCTCGCCTGTGGACAGCTCGATGACGCCATCGACGGCGCTGGAGAGCTGCGTGTCCAGGTGAATCTGGGCTCCGCGGGAAGCCAGGTTTTCGATGACCCAGAGGCTCGTCTTGAGCGACACCTCTGGCATGATGCGGCCCATGGCCTCGATGAGGTGGAAGTTGACCTCGTCGAAGCTGATCTCCGGGTAGGAGGTGAGCAGCGAGGTCGCGAAGGACCGCAGCTCGGCGAAGACCTCGATGCCGGCGAATCCGCCGCCGACCACGACGAACGTGAGCAGACGCTCGCGCTCGGGACCTTCCGGCAGACCCGCGGCCTTGTCGAAGTTGCTGAGCACGCGGTCGCGAATGGCGACGGCCTCCTCGATCGTCTTGAGGCCGATGGCCTGGTCTGCGACGCCCGGGATCGGGAACGTGCGCGACACGGCGCCGGCGGTGACCACGACGATGTCGTACGCAAACTCCCACGGCTCGCCGATGGAGGGTGTGATGGTCGCGGTCTTTTCGGCGTGGTTCACGTGAGTGACCTTGGCCGTGATGACGTTGGTCTTCTTCAGGTGGCGACGGTGGGCGACCACGGCGTGCCGGGGTTCAATCGAACCGGCCGCGACCTCTGGGAGGAAGGGCTGGTACGTCATGTACGGCAGCGGGTCAACCATGGTGACCTCCGCTTCACCGGATCGCAGCCACTTCTCGAGCTTCCAGGCCGTGTAAAAACCGGCGTAGCCGCCACCAACAATGAGAATTTTGGGCACGATGAGAGGGCCTCCTACATGATTTGTTTGCGCAAGTACTGACTACTTGCGGCGAATTCGCTTGAAATGCCGAGTGGCGCCTATGCCTAGCAATCCTATTAGGATACCAAATCCCACGAGCACGGCGAGCGGCAGGCTGATGTAGGTCAAGGTGAGTTGGCTGGGCAGCCATGCCGAGGCAATATTTTGGGCGGGCAGAGCCGGGTCCTGTGACGGAACCGTGGGCGCAACGACTGAAGGTGTCTCTGTGGGCTGCACCTCGATCTCGGCCCGGCGATGCAGGTGAATCCACTCCTGGAGCAGTTCAGTCGGGGTCTGGCCCGTCGACGCCGGCACTCGGGCGTTCAGCGCCGCACTCGCGTCGATGAGTCCGTTTCCGTAGATCGGACTCGGCGTCGTCTGGCCGTTCGGGTTGGCCGATTCGATCACGCGATTCATCACCCCGGCCGCGTCGAGGTCTGGGTAGGCGGCCCGCACGAGGGCCACCAGCCCCGACACGAGCGGCGCGGCGGCGCTCGTGCCCTCCCAAAGCACATATCCCCCACCCGGAATGGCACCCACCAGTTGCTCGCTCGGCGCGGCCACTGAAATCGTGATGCCCTGGGAGGAAGCGTCGAAGCTTGCCGTCTTTTCACGGTCCACACCGGCCACTGTCAGCACACCGGGGATTGTGGCGGGCGCGCCGACTTCGGTCGTGCCGCTCCCCCGGTTGCCTGCGGCGGCAACAACCACGACATCGTTCTCGAAGGCGTACAGGAAAGCGTCGTCCCAGCTTTCCGGCCAGAACAGGGTATTGCGCGTGAGCGACATGTTGATGACGTCGGCGCCATTGTCGACGGCCCAGCGGATGCCTTCGGCGATCTGGTCGTCGTTGCTCACTGTGGACGAGGAATCGCCGAAGGCCACGGAGACGGAGAGAAGGTTCGCTTCGGGTGCGACGCCGATCATTCCCGTGCCCTCGCCTGTTCCCCGACCGGCGAGGAGTGACGCAACCATGGTGCCGTGTCCACTGTCTTGTTTGTCGCTGCCCACCGGGGTTTGACCGCGGGAGGAGCCCAGGCCCGAGACATCCGTTCCCCCGACGACCGCTGAGGCCAGCTCGGCGACGGTGCTGTCGATTCCCGTGTCGATGACCGCGATCGTGACCCCTGCTCCACGGGTGGTGTTCCAGGCCTCGGCGAACCCGTAGTCGCCCAGCCAGTACTCGAGGTCGCGAATCTGGTCGGCTCGGGCGGGCGGAGCGTCCAGAACAACGGAACCACCCACGACGGCCACGGCGAGCAGCACTCCGAGGCCCGCGCCGAACCGCCGCCAGCCGCGCGTACCTCGGGAGTTCTGTGTCACTCGGGAGTTCTGTGTCACTCGGGAGTTCGGTGTCACTCGGGAGTTCGGTGTCACTCGGGAGTTCGGTGTCACTCGGGAGTTCGGTGTCACTCGGTAACCGAATCCGCCGCCGAATAGTCCATGCACTCGCAGACGGCGGGTGTCCAGGTGCAGCGCGCGAGCGCGAGGTCGCCGATCGGGTTGACGCCAGGGCCGGCGGCCAGGGAATGGGCGGCAAGGGCATGCAGGCACTTGACCCGCTCGGGCATGCCCCCTGAGGAGATTCCGGCAACCTCCGGTACGTCGCCGAGCACGGCGCGATCGGCGAGAAAGCTCTCGTGGGCGGCCCGATAGGCGGCGCGCACGCCCTCATCGTCGGAGAGAAGCTGGTTGTATTCGTTCATCACCTGGGTGGCCTCGAGCTGCGAGATTGCCGCAGTGGCTGCGGGGTGGCAGAGGTAGTACAGGGTGGGGAACGGAGTGCCGTCGGCGAGTCTCGGTGCTGTGGCCACTACCGTGGGCGCTCCGCAGATGCACCGCGCGGCGATGCCGACCACGTTGCGGGCCGGTCGTCCCAGCTGGGCCGAAACCACGGCGATGTCCTCGTTGGTGAAAGGGTCGAACGGGGGTCTGGTCATTCTGCTGCCGCCTTCGGTGCAAGACCGGCCGTCATCGCCGACGCGAACAGGGATCCCAGCCAATCGATTTTGGTGTCTTGAATATTGGTGCTCACGGGTGCCGTCTCACTCGCATCGGTAACCGGAACGGGCAGGTCGTTGATCACGAGAAAACTGATGTCGCCCGGCTGAACGTAGGAGAGTCGGTCCCGCGCCTGGGTCGTGATGTAGGTGCGGTCGTTCCACCGCTCCCGCTCGGACTTGAGCTGGTCCACCTCGGTCTGCTGCTCGGAGACCTCGGCGTTCAACGCGCTGATCTGCTGGCGCTGTTCGGCATAGGTGCGCAGGCTTGGCGCGAGCACCACCACGGCCAGCACCAGGATGACCATCATCACGAGGGAGAAGCCTGAGAAGTGGATGCCGCGCAGCCAACCCCCGACGGGCGTTTCGGCCGGTCCGGTGGCCGGGAGCTTCCGATCGGTGGACTTGCTTCCCACGGGGGCTCCCTTCGTCGTGCTCATCTTCTGGTTCACTGTGCTCAATCGGTGAAGAAAAATGGGGCTCTCGAACCGGCGTGGCCGAATCGAGAGCCCCGGCAGGTTAGGCGCTGAAGCGCGGGAAAGCGGAACGTCCCGCGTAGACGGCGGCCTCGCCGAGCTCTTCTTCGATGCGCAGCAGCTGGTTGTACTTGGCCACGCGCTCGCTGCGGGCCGGAGCTCCGGTCTTGATCTGACCGGCGTCCGTCGCCACCGCGAGGTCGGCGATGAAAGTGTCTTCGGTTTCACCCGAACGGTGAGAGATGATGGCAGTGTAGCCGGCGCGCTGCGCCATCGACACGGCATCCATCGTCTCGGTGAGCGTACCGATCTGGTTGACCTTCACCAGGATCGAGTTCGCGGCCTTCAGCTCGAGGCCCTTGGCCAGACGTGCCGGGTTCGTCACGAACAGGTCGTCGCCGACGATCTGCACCTTGTCGCCGAGCTCCTGCGTGAGGTGCACGTAGCCGTCCCAGTCGTCTTCCTCCAGCGGGTCTTCGATCGAGACCAGCGGATAGGCGGCAACGAGCTCGGCGTAGTAGGCCGACAGCTCCTGCGCCGAGAGCTTCTTGCCCTCGAACCTGTACACCCCGTCTGAGAAGAATTCGCTCGCCGCGCAGTCGAGGGCGAGGGCGATGTCTTTTCCGGGAACGTAACCGGCAATTTCGATGGCTTCGACGATGAGGTCGAGGGCAGCGCGGTTGCTCGGCAGGTTGGGAGCGAATCCACCCTCGTCGCCGAGGCCGGTGGAGAGGCCCTTGGACTGCAGCAGACCCTTGAGCGCGTGGTACGTCTCGACGCCCCAGCGCAGGCCCTCGCTGAACGACTCGGCACCGAGGGGAACGATCATGAACTCCTGGATGTCCACGTCGTTGTCGGCGTGCGACCCGCCATTGATGATGTTCATCAGCGGCACGGGCAGGGTGTGCGCGTTCGGGCCGCCGAGGTAGCGGAACAGCGGCAGCCCGGCCGAGCTGGCGGCGGCCTTAGCCACGGCGAGGCTCACGCCGAGGATGGCGTTGGCGCCGAGGCGCTCCTTGTTATCGGTGCCGTCGGTCTCGTTGAGAACCATGTCGACGATGCGCTGGTCGCTCGCGTCGATGTCTTCGACGGCCAGGCCCAGCTCCTCGATGACGGAATCGACGGCGTTGAGAACGCCCTTGCCGAGGTAACGGGCCTTGTCGCCGTCGCGCAGCTCGTACGCCTCAAACACTCCGGTGGACGCTCCGGACGGAACGGCGGCGCGGCTGACGGTGCCGTCGTCCAACAGAACCTCGACCTCGATGGTGGGGTTGCCTCGGGAATCGAGAATTTCGCGTGCGTCTACTGCCTCAATCAGGGCCACAACTGTCTCCTAAATCTGGGGGGTGGTGGTGCGTGATACATCGGTCAGTCTAACCAAACCCTGTGACACCGAACTGTGCTGCTCTGATCAGGCGCCGAGCGCCTTGAACTCGAGTTCGGCAGCGGTCGTGGTGTCGTCGGTGACAAAGGCAAAACGGCCGAAACCGGCCTCGGCGGCGCGGTCGAGCAGGGCCTTGAGATTCTTGGTTCGGCGTTCGAGGCGCACGCGCAGGCCGTCGGCCACGAGCGCGGTCTTGAGCTGCACGAGGTGGGCCGGATCCGCGTCGGCGCTGTGCACGAGCACAACGGCGTCGGCAGCGGATGCGGCGTCGCGGCCCAGCAGGTCGACGATGCGTTCGAAGCCGATCGAGAATCCGCACGCCGGCACGTCCGTGCCGAGGAAACGCCCGATCATGCCGTCATATCGACCGCCGCCGCCGAGCGAGTACCCGAGGGTGGGGTGCGAGATCTCGAAGATCGTGCCGGTGTAATAACCCATGCCCCGAACCAGGGTGGGATCGAAGACAAGGTCGACCCGAGGCATGGCCGCGCGCAGGGCGAGCAGATCGGCGAATGCCGCCTGGTCGAGCCACTCCGGTACGTCGGAGCCGAGGTCCCAACCCGAGCCCCCGAGTGTGTGCAATGTGTCGGCTATTCCCGCCGTGTCGATGCCGAGGCCGCCGAGCTCGGTGACCACACCGTCGACGCCGATCTTGTCGAGCTTATCGATCGTGATGAGGGCGCGTTCGGTGAGGTCGGCCGCGACGCCCCAGTGACCGAGCATGGTCGACAGGATTCGGCGGTCGTTGATGCGGATGGAGCAGCCGACAAGCCCCAGCGTGTCGAGGGTTGCCGCGGTCGCCGTGATCAACTCGATCTCGGCGAGCGAACCGGCTTCTCCGATGATGTCAATGTCGCACTGCACGAACTGGCGGTAGCGACCCTTCTGCGGCCGCTCCGCGCGCCACACCGGTGCGATCTGAATGGAGCGAAAGACGGTGGGCAGCTCGGCCCGGTGCGTGGCATAGAAGCGCGCAAGCGGAACTGTGAGGTCGAAACGCAGTCCCAGGTCGGCGAGGGACAGCAGGTCGTCCTGCTCGACGGCGGCCGCGACATCCGTCGCCTTTAGGCCACGCTTCATCACAGCGAAGGCCAGCTTCTCGTTGTCGCCGCCGAGGCCCGAGTGCAGGCGTGCAGAGTCCTCCATCACCGGGGTCTCGATTTCGTCGAACCCGTGGGCGGAGAAGCTCTGACGGATCACCCCGAGCGCGTGCTCCCGTACGGCCTTGTCGGCGGGGAGGAAGTCACGCATGCCACGGGGAGGAGTTACAGGTGTTGCCATGCCCTAATTCTGTCAGGTCGGTGGTGAGGCCCGAAGCGGGTCAGCCGCGAGGAAGGGCGATGATGCCCGCATCGAAGGCGTCCACGTCGGCCGCGCGCTCGGAGTTCGGCGTCATGGCGGCCTCCGCCCCACGGATCTCCCCCTGCAGATCTCGCAGCGCGGTGCGAAGCGCCCTCTCGGCATCGAGGCCCTTCGTCCTAGCTGTTGCGACGATGGCGAGCAGCAGCGGACCCAGCTCATCCTCGCTGTCCATCGCGAGCGGAAAGCCGCCGTCAGGTTCGATCAGGCCGATCTTCTCCGCACGCCCCAGAACCTTGTCCGCCAGGGCGAGGGCTGGCATACCAAGGGGAATACCGTCGAGCACGCTCGTGCGCTCCGGCTTCTCCTCCGCCTTGAAGCCGTCCCAGGCCGCCGACACATCGGCGGCGGTGTCGAGCTTGAGATCGCCGAAGACGTGCGGATGCCGGCCGATCATCTTCGCGTTCATGTGAGCCGCGACATCCTGAATGTCGAAATCCTCACCCGCGGTGTTCGCCGCGAGGTCGGAGTGGAAAAGCACCTGGTAGAGAACGTCGCCGAGCTCCTCTAGTAGGTCATCACGACTGCCGGACTCGATCGCCTCCACGAGTTCGTGGGACTCCTCCACCAGGTACTGCACGAGCGACTCGTGCGACTGATCGGCGTCCCAAGCGCAGCCACCCGGCGCCCGCAGCCGGGCCACTGTGGCGATGAGGGTGTCGAGTGAACTGGCGGCTTCTGTCACGGTGAATCTCCTTCTTCCCTGCAATCGTAAGCTTCCCGGCCCGCCCGCGCTCCATGTTCGCTCAGAAGGGTCTGGTATTCTCGATAGCGGTGAGCCGGGAAGTCTGGTCGGCAGTTCAATTTATAGCGCCGAAAAATTTGAGGATCTACTCGTGCCCACATCTTCACCTGTTCCCATTTCTCCCTCCGATCGTCCCGATGGCACCGGCGCCGTGCTGCGTCGCGGCAGCCACTCTGAGTTCGTTCGTATTTCCGGCATCCTGCGCAAGGAGACCGTCGGCGGCGCCATCCTGCTGGTCGCGACCATCGCCGCCCTCGTCATGTCGAACACCCCGTTGTTCGCCGACTGGTACTTCGCCTTCCGTGACCTCAAAGTGGGCTACGAGCCCTGGCACCTCGAGCTGAGCCTCGGCGCCTGGGCGGCCGACGGCTTCCTCGCCATCTTCTTCTTCCTCGCCGGGCTTGAGCTCAAGCGCGAATTCGTGGCCGGTGACCTGCGCAGCGTCAACCGCGCGATCGTTCCCGTGGCCGCGGCCATGGGTGGCGTCATCGTTCCCGCCGTCTTCTACACCCTGATCAACCTGAACAGCGGCTCTGATGCCCTGCGCGGCTGGGCGATCCCCACGGCAACGGACATCGCCTTCGCCCTAGCCGTGCTGGCCGTCATCGGCAGTAAACTCCCCGCGGCCCTGCGCATCTTCCTGCTGACCCTCGCTGTCGTCGACGACCTGCTAGCCATTGCGATCATCGCGTTCTTCTACACCACCGACATCGCCTTCGTGCCTCTGCTGCTCGCGATCGTTCCGCTCGCCCTCTACTGGATCCTCGCCCACAAGTTCTCCTACTTCTTCGGCACCAAGGCCCTCGCTGCCTGGGTGATCCTGCTGCCGATCGGTTTCGTGGTCTGGGCGCTCGTGCACGCTTCCGGCGTGCACGCGACGGTGGCCGGCGTACTGCTCGGCTTCGCCATCCCCGTGCTGCGCAGCCAGCGCGGCGGCGGCCCCGATGCCGGCCCCGGCCTCGCGGAAACCCTCGAGCACCGCATCCGCCCGCTGTCGTCGGGGTTCGCCATCCCGGTCTTCGCGTTCTTCTCCGCCGGAGTCGCAATCGGCAGTGTCGAGGGCTTCACTCAGGCCATCACAGACCCGGTCTCGATAGGCATCATCGTGGCGCTCGTGGTCGGCAAGCCGGTCGGTGTGTTGCTCGCGACCATCATCGTGACCAAGACTACGAAGGCGGCGCTCGATCCCGACCTGGCCTGGATCGACGTGGCGGGAGTGGCCCTGCTCGCAGGCGTGGGCTTCACAGTTTCCCTGCTGATCAGCGAGCTCGGCTTCGGCCAGGGCAGTCCGCACGATGACCATGCAAAGGTCGCCATCCTGGTGGGCTCGCTGCTCGCCGCCCTCGCCGCCACGGTTATTCTTCGCGGGCGCAACCGGCACTACGGCCGCATCGCCGAGAAGGAAGCCATCGACGCTGACAACGACGGCGTGCCCGACGTGTACCAGACCCAGAAGCAGGCCGAGAAGTAGGCAGAACCATTCACGAGAGAAGCCCCGTCGCTCACCGAGCGGCGGGGCTTCTCTCGTCATCGAACGTTAGGTGGCCGGAACGGCGGCCTCCACCGGCCTCGGGAAGATCGCGCCGAGCAGCGTGTCGGTCCAGGCGATCAGCGTCGCGTCATCGACAGGCCCGCTCGTTCGTGGGTCGGTGCTCGTGCGGGGCAGCGGCACGATGAGTGCCCCGCTGGCCGGCGTGTATTTCGCGCCGGGGTACATCCGCCGCAGCCGAATCTGAATAGAATCGGCCAGATCAGCGGATGCGATGCGCAGGTTGGATCCCATGGCCACAACCTCGCTGAGCCCGGTCTGCTGGGCGTGCCAGCGCAAGCGGGACACTGCCACGAGGTTCTGCACCGGCACGGGAGGCTCTCCGTAGCGATCGGTGAGTTCATCGAGCACCAGGTCGATCTGGTCGGCCGTAGCCGTGGGCGAACTCGCGCTCGAGAGTTTCTGGTACGCCTCGAGCCGTAGGCGCTCGCTGTCGACGAAGTCGTGGGGAATATGGGCGTCCACGGGCAGTTCGAGCCGCAGTTCGGTCTGCCCCTCCGCCACATCACCACGGAAGGCGCTCACGGCCTCGCCGATCATGCGCAGGTAGAGGTCGAACCCCACACCTGCGATGTGCCCGGCCTGTTCGCCGCCCAGCAGGTTGCCCGCGCCACGGATCTCGAGGTCTTTCAACGCCACCTGCATGCCCGCGCCGAGCTCGTTGTTCGCCGCGATCGTCGAGAGGCGATCGTGCGCGGTCTCGGAGAGCGGCTTGTTGCCGTCGTAGAGGAAGTACGCGTAGGCACGCTCACGCCCACGCCCGACCCGTCCGCGCAGCTGGTGCAGCTGGCTCAGACCGAACTTGTCGGCGCGGTCGATGATGATCGTGTTCGCATTCGCGATGTCGAGGCCGGTCTCGATGATCGTCGTCGACACCAGGATGTCGAACTTGCGCTCCCAGAAGTCCCCTACCACCTGCTCGAGCTGCGCCTCCGGCAGCTGGCCGTGCGCCACGGCAATGCGCGCTTCCGGCACGAGTTCGGCGAGTTGCGCGGCGACGCGGTTGATGCTCGTCACCCGGTTGTGCACGAAGAAGATCTGGCCCTCGCGAAGTAGCTCGCGACGGATGGCGGCGCCCACCTGCCGCTCGGAGTAAGGCCCCACGAAGGTCAGAATGGGGTGGCGGTCCTCCGGCGGCGTCGCGAGCGTCGACATCTCCCGAATACCGGTGACGGCCATCTCGAGGGACCGCGGAATGGGCGTCGCGCTCATCGCGAGGATGTCCACGTTGGTCTTGAGCTTCTTCAGGGCGTCCTTGTGCTCCACCCCGAAACGCTGCTCCTCGTCGATGATGACAAGCCCGAGGTCTTTAAAGATGATCGACGGCGACAGCAGCCGGTGGGTGCCGATCACCACATCGACGGTTCCGTCGAGCATTCCCGCGATGGTCTCGCGGGATTCCTTCTCGGTCTGAAAGCGCGACAGGGCACGGAGGTGCACCGGGAAGCCGGCGAAGCGCTCCTTGAAGGTCTCCATGTGCTGGCTCACGAGCAGCGTCGTGGGCACGAGCATCGCCACCTGCTTACCGTCCTGGATGGCCTTGAATGCGGCCCGCACGGCGACCTCGGTCTTGCCGAATCCCACGTCGCCCGAGAGCAGGCGGTCCATCGGGATGGGCCGCTCCATGTCGGCCTTGACCTCGTCGATCGTGGTCAGCTGGTCGGGAGTCTCCACGAACGGGAAGGCCTCCTCGAGCTCGCGCTGCCAGGGGGTGTCCGGCGCGAACGCGTGGCCCTTGCTCGCCATGCGTGCCGAGTACAGTTTGACGAGCTCCACGGCGATGTCTCGCACGGCCTTGCGGGCCTTCGTCTTTGCCGAGGACCAGTCGCTGCCGCCCATCTTGCTCAGCGCCGGCGCCTCGCCGCCGACGTAGCGGGACACGAGATCGAGCTGGTCGGTGGGCACGTAGAGCTTGTCGCCAGGGTGCCCCCGCTTCGACGGCGCGTACTCGAGTACGAGGTACTCACGCGTGGTCTTGATCGGGTTGCGCCCGCCGCTCGACACCTCCCGCTGGGTCAGCTCGAGGAAGCGTCCGATGCCGTGCGTCTGGTGCACAACGTGGTCGCCAGCCTTCAGCTGAAGCGGGTCGACGACGTTCTTGCGCCGACTCGCGAGCTTCTTTACCTGCCGGGCGTCGTAGCCCGCGGTGCGCCCGTAAAACTCGGACTCGCTGATCAGCGTCAGTTTGGTCTGCGCGAGTTCGAAGCCGTGGTCGACACCGGCCTTGAGCAGGTAGGCGATACCCGGTTCTGGCTCGTTCGGCCACATGTCCACCACCCGGGCCGGCAACTCGTGCTCGGCGAGCACCTGCGCCGCACGTTCCACGAGGCCGGTGCCCTGCGCCACGATACCCACGGTCCAGCCGTCTTTCAGCCTCGCGGACACGTGGCCGACGGCACCCTCCACGTTGCCCTGGAAGCTCGGCACGGCCTCGGCCTCAATACGGATGCTGAGCATGGAGTCGATGTCGGTGGCCGCCGGCCCGGCCTGGAAGGAGCTCAGCGTCCACCACGAGTGACCGGATGCCGGTGCTCCCGGACGCGTGTGCGTGACGGATTCCCGCAGCCGGCCCAGAGTGAGAAAGTCCCCCGATTCGAGGTCGATCGGGGAATCGGCGCCCGCGGTGGCGGCGCTCCACGCCGCCCCGAGAAACTCGCGGTTCGTTTCGGCGAGGCTGATCGCGCGGCTCGCCACGCGTTCGGGTGAGATCACGGCGACAGCCGCTCGGGCCGGCAGGTAGTGCGTCACAGGAACGAGCCTGTCGACGAGCGCCGGGGCGAGGCTTTCCATGCCCTCCACCGGGATGCCCTCTGCGATCTTGGCGAGCATGCCGGAGAGGCTCGGAAACTCGTGCTCCATCTCGCGGGCGCGTTGCCGCACCGCGGGGCTCAGCAGTAGTTCGCGGCTCGGCGGCAGACTCACGACGTCGACAGGTTCCGGTAGCGAACGCTGGTCGGCCACGGAGAATTGGCGGATCTGCTCCACCTCATCGCCGAAGAATTCAATGCGGAACGGATGCGAGGCAACCGGAGGGAACACGTCGAGGATTCCGCCGCGCACGGCGAACTCGCCGCGCCGGGTGACCATGTCGACGCGGGCGTAGGCCACGCCCACGAGCTGCAGGGCAATGGCGGCAAGGTCGTGGCCCCGCGCCGACACCCGAAGTTCGATGGGCTCGTAGTCGGTGAGGTTGTCGGCAACGGGCTGCAACGCCGCCCGCACCGAGGCCACGACGATAAGCGGCCGGCGGTCACCGACGGGGGTCTCTTCCCACTCGCGCATGCGACGAAGCGCGTGTAACCGGTTGCCCACGATCTCGGCGCTCGGACTCAGCCTTTCGTGCGGCAGGGTTTCCCAGGCCGGAAAATCGATGATCTCGGCGTCACAAGCGAAGCAGGCGAGGTTGTCGCGCAACGCCTCGGACTCGCGACCGGTCGCTGTGATCACGAACAGAGCCTGCGCCTCGTCGCCACGTTGCTCGAGCAGGGCGGCTAACAGGGGCGCCCGAAGGCCCTCCGTGAGCGAGAAATCGGCGTCCCTGCTCGCATACGCGAGGGCGCTATCGAACGTGGAGGCGCGCTTGAGCGCAGCGATTAAGCCCTGAAGGATCACCGGTCGAGTCTACGCACCCCCGCTGACAGCCGCATCAAAGCACCCGCCGGCGAGGCCCCGCCGGTCAAGGCGCGACAAAGGAGCGATCGAGACCCCGCCGGTCGAGGCGCGACAAAGGAGCGATCGAGACCCCGCCGGTCGAGGCGCGACAAAGGAGCGATCGAGACCCCGCGAGCTGGCCCTCAGACCGCACACGGGCCTGAGGAATGTCTCACCAGGCCTCGATCGCTGGCGCCTCGCGCCTCGACCAGCGGGTTGTTCGCGCCTCAGCGCGAGGAGCGGGAAGGGTGGCGCTCAGGAGGGGGCGTGGAACCGTTGCTGGGCGGCGGTGAGACCGTCGCTCGCGATGTACTCAATCGCGTCCGCGGCATCCGTCAAGATGTTGGGCAGAACGGAGCGCTCAGCCGACGTGAAGTCGTGGAGCACAAAATCCGCAGCGGGCTGCCGGCCAGGAGGACGGCCGATGCCCATGCGCACGCGAATGAAGTCACCCGTGCCCGTGGCGGCGATGATATCTCGCAGGCCGTTGTGGCCGCCGTGGCCGCCACCCACCTTGAGCTTGAGGGTGTCGAACGGGATATCGAGGTCGTCGTGCACAACGATGAGGTGCGACGGCTCGAGCGAGTAGAAGCGCAGGAGCGCGGCAACCGGGCGGCCAGACACGTTCATGAACGTATTCGGTTTGGCCAGCACGAGCTTCGGGCCTCCGGGGGCGCTGCGGCCTTCGGCGACCGATGCGGCGGTCTTATGGTTCTTGAAATTGGCGCGCAGGCCATCGGCCAGCTGCGCGAGCACCATATGGCCGACATTGTGGCGATTACCGGAGTAGTCGGGCCCGGGGTTACCGAGCCCGACTACGAGCCAGAGATTCTCGTCCAGTGGAATCCTCCGCTTACGACGGAACCAGAAGGGAATGACTACGCGGCGGGGGTTGCGGCGGCGGCGGCGACCTCGGTCTCGGCCTCTTCCTCGTCCTCGCCACGCGGCGTGTGCACGTAGACCACGAGGGTGTCGGGCTCGGAGATGAGCACGGCGCCCTCAGGCAGCGTGACGTCGGACGCGTGGATCTGGGCGCCGTCTTCGAGGCCCTCGATCGACACGCTGACGTTCTCGGGGATGTCGGTTGCCTCGACCTCGAGCAGCAGGGTCTTGGTGTCGAAGTCGGCCATCGTGCCGGGGAAGGACTCGCCGGCCATGTGCACCTGAACCTCAACCTGAACCTTCTCGCCCTTACGGACGACGATGAGGTCGATGTGCTCGATGATCGCGAGAACCGGGTCCTTCTGAACGTCCTTCACCAGAACGAGCTGGCTCTTTCCGTTGATGTCGAGGTCGAGGATCGCGTTCGCGCGGCGGAGCAGCAGGCCGATGCGGTGCGCGGGAAGCGACACGTGCACGGGCTCGGTGCCGTGGCCGTAGATGACGGCGGGGATCATGCCCAGCACGCGCAGCTTGCGGGCCGCACCCTTGCCGAACTTCTCGCGCAGGTCAACCTGAACCTTGTTGATCTCTTTAGCCATGGTGCATCTCCTTGCGGACCCGTGGGCCCTGGTCGTTGTCTAATGCTGCGTCGTCGCGTAGTGGCGCGTCGTTCTTTGATGCCGTGTCAACTCGAACGCATGTCAGCGTGAGGAAAAGCTCAAAGTCTCGTCCGCCGCGTCGATAACGGATGCCTGTGGCCCGGTTTCCCGGGAAGGCGGCATCCCTCGCCGAAGTTCAGTTATTAACTTTACACGTTTCGTCGGCCCCGCGCAGCTCGGGCGTGTCGCGCACCGGGTCAGGGGACGTTTCACCGAACCGTTGTGCCCGACTCGGCGTCGAGCAGCCCCAACTCGTCTCGGGTGGGCAGCCCCTCCCAATCGCCGACGGCCGCGACCGCGAACGCCGCGGTGACGGTGCCCCGTCGGAGCGCAGATACCGGATCCAGGTCGTCGAGAACTCCCGACAGAAAGCCCGCGGTGAAGGCGTCCCCCGCGCCAATCGTGTCGCGAACGGCAATCTGGAGGGCCGGGGCGTCGTACCCGATTCCGTGCCGCCACAGGGTCGCGCCACGTGCTCCGCGTTTGATCACCAGATGCGCCACACCCTCCGCCGCGAGTTCCTGCCTGATGTGGTCTTCTTCGCCCGAACCCACGAGGGCGAGCTCGTCCTCGGACGCAATGACGATATCGACCTGGCGCGCCAGGGCGCGCAACACGGGGCCGGCCTCGCCCGGCGTCCACAGCTTCGAACGGTAGTTGATGTCCAGGCTGATCAGGCTGCCGGCCGCGCGCGCCAGCCGAATCGCCTCCCGCACGCAGTCGGCGGCCCCGGCGGACAGGGCCGGCGTTATTCCGCTCAGGTGGAGAACGCGCGGGGCGTCCGTGAGGGCGGCCGTCGCGTCCGACGCCGTGAGGGCCGACCCCGCCGAACCGGACCGGTAGTAGCTGACCCTGGAGATGTCGGAGACCCGGCGTTCCGCGAGCATAAGCCCGGTCGAGCGTGCCGAATCCGTCGCGACGGTGTCAACGACGACGCGTTCGGCCCGCAGGGTGCGCAGAATGAATTCACCCACTTCATCAGCGCCCACCCGACCTGCCCAGCGCACCGAGTGTCCCAACCGTGCCAACCCGATGGCCACGTTGGATTCGGCACCCGCCATTGTCATGGTGAGAAAGCCCCCCAGCCGCAGCGGAGTGTCGGTTCGAAGGCTCACCATGGTCTCGCCCAGGGTGACGACGTCTGGTCCCGTCACGCGGGCACACGCCCTGCTGCCGCGGCGACGGCCAGGAAATCCGTCGCACGACCGCGCAGGGCATCGAGATCCCCACCGCGGGCAGCGTCGCCCAGCAACGGGCTTCCGACCCCGACCGCGACGGCGCCACAGCGGAGGTACTCGACCATCACGGAGGCGTCCACCCCGCCCACCGGAACGAAGGGCACCGCAGGCAACGGATCGCGCAGCGCTCGCAGGTACGCTGGTCCACCCGATGACGAGGGGAACAGCTTGACCGCCGTCGCGCCGAGATCCAGCGCCGCCACGACCTCCGTGGGAGTCAGGGCGCCCGCCAACACGGCAATTCCGCGCTCCGCAGACTCGGCCACCGCCACAGTCACGGCCGGCGTCACCATGAACTGCGCGCCGACATCGGCGGCCTGCGCGACGTGCTGCCGAGTGAGCACAGTCCCGGCGCCGATGACAGCCTCCGGCGGCGCCAGCCGAACGATCTCCTCGATCACCCGCAGCGCATCCGTTGTCACCAGTGACACTTCCACAAAGCGCACGCCCGATTCGAGCAACACGAGGGAGGCCCGAATTGCGGCCGCCGGGTCGTGGCCCCGCACTATCGCCAGCAGGCGTTCGCTGGCGAGCCCGGCGAGGAACTCCTCAGCCGCAGGCCTCACCATTCCGCTACCCCGCCGTCACGGTGGCGCCAGATCGGCGTTCGCCAGGAGTGTCCGCGGGCGTCGGCGGCCCTGACTGCTGCCTCATCGACCTCAATTCCCAGGCCGGCGTTGGCCAGAAGCTCGATGTGGCCGTCCACGAAGCGAAACGGGGCCTTGTCGATCACATAGTCGAGCACTTCGGCTCCCTGGTTGTAGTGAATTCCGATGCTCTGCTCCTGGATGAGGAAGTTCGGCGTGGCGAAGCCCACTTGTAGGCAGGCCGCGAGAGCGATGGGACCGAGGGGGCAGTGTGGCGCGAGCTGCACGTCAAAGGTCTCGGCGAGCGCCGCGATTCGACGCACCTCTGAGATGCCGCCGGCATGGGACAGGTCCGGTTGGGCCACTGCGATGCCGGCCTGGAGAACGGGCAGGAAGTCCTGCCTGGTGTAGAGCCGTTCCCCCGTGGCGACGGGAATCGACGTGGCCTGGGCGAGCTGTCCGATCAGGTGCGAGTTTTCGGGAGCCACCGGCTCCTCGATGAAGAAGGGACGCAGGGGTTCGAGCAGCGGCGCGATCCGGCGCGAATTGGCCAGCGTGAAACGCCCGTGGAAATCGACGGCCACGTCGCGGTACGGTCCGAGAACCTCGCGGGCCGCGGCGACCCTGTCGAGCACGCCGTCGATTTCGGCGACTGTCCCCAACCGCGACATGACTCCGGAGGCATTCATCTTGACGGCCGTCAGACCCACGTCGAGTTGAGCCTGAATGGCGTCGGCGATACCGCTCGGATCGTCACCGCCCACCCAGCCGTACATCCGGATGCGATCGCGCACCGCTCCGCCGAGCAGGTCGTAGACCGGCACGCCCAGAATCTTGCCCTTGATATCCCACAGCGCCTGGTCGATGCCGGCGACAGCGCTGCCGAAAACCGGACCGCCGCGATAGAAGCCGCTCTTCGTGAGCACCTGCCAGTGGTCTTCGATTCGGGACGCGTCCTGCCCCACGAGGTACTCCGCGAACTGGTCGACGACCGCCCGCACAGCATCAGCGTGACCTTCCAGGCTGGCTTCGCCCCAGCCCACGGCACCCGCATCAGTTTCGAGCCGCACAAAGAGCCACCGCGGGGCAACCAGAAAGGTCTCAACTCGCGAAATCACCGACATGGCGCTATCCCTTCGTGGCCCCGGCCGTGAGGCCGGAGACGATGTACTTCTGGGTGAACAGGGCGATCACCATGATGGGAACTGTCACGACGACGGCCGCCGACATGAGGCTGCCCCAGTCGATGCTGGCGTACGAGACGAAGTTGAAGATGGCCACTGGCAGCGTCTTCGTGTTGGCCCCGGACAACACCAGCGCGAACATGAAGTTGTTCCACGAAAAGATGAACGAGAGGATGCCGGCCGTCGCCAGACCCGGAATCGACAAGGGCAGCGTAATGCGGGCAAAAGCCCCGATCGGAGTGAGCCCGTCGACCTGCGCCTGCTCCTCGAGTTCGAGTGGCATCGAGTCGAAATAGCTGATCATGATGTAAACGATCAGCGGGAGCGCCACAAACATGTGTGACAGTATCAGCACGCCGAAGCCACCCACCATGCGCATGTTGGCGAAGATGAAGTACCACGGCACGAGCAGGCTGACGCCGGGGATGATGCGGGCCATCAGCACCACCATCGCCGAGCGATGCATAGTGAATCGGCTCATCGCATAGGCAGCCGGCACCCCCAGCAGCAGCGAGAGCACGGTGGACGCGAACGCCACCCAGAAACTATTGAAGATGAAGACGAAGTAGTTGTTGCGGCTGAGCACGTTCTCGTAGTTGTCCAGCGTGGGCGTGAAGAAGAAGGTCTTGCTGGCATCGTAAATGTCGACGTTCGTCTTGAAGGAGGCAACCGCCATCCAGACGAGGGGCGCGATGAACAGCAGCACGACGAGAGTCAGCGCCACGACGCGGAACGCTGGATACGCGCGTGGTTTGCGCCGCCGACGATCCGTCGGCCGCGCGGGCTGTGTGGGCACGAGGGGGGCGTCGGACGCACTTACGGGCGCCTCGCGCAGTGTGTCAGCCATCAGCGATCTGCCTTTCTGCGATAGGTGACGAGCCACATGATCGCAATGATGAGGAGGAAGAACAGGACCAGCACCGTGGAGGCGATCCCGTAGTCGTTGTAATCGAAGCTGAGACCGTACGCGTAGACGTTGAGAGTCTCAACCTCGTGGAAGGAACCACCACCCTTGCCTTTAGTGGCATAGAGGATGTCGAAGGTCTTCAGCGCATCGATCCCGCGCAAAACGATGGCAACGATGACAGTGGCCCGAAGCAGCGGGAGCGTGACGAACCAGAATCGCTGCCAGGCATTCGCTCCGTCGATGCGCGCGGCCTCGTCGGGTTCCTCCGACAGGGAGGTGAGCCCCGCGAGCAGGATCAGCACGATCATCGGCGTCCACTGCCAGATGTCGACGAACATCAGCGTGGGGAGGGCGGTGTACTGGCCAGACAACCAGGGTTGAGACGGAATTCCCACCCAGTTCAAAACCTGGTTGGCGAAACCGATGTTCGGGTCGAAGATGAGCCGCCACATCATGCCGACCGCCACTGGCGTCGCAACCAGGGGCAGCAGAATGGCCACACGCACCCATTTCTCTCCCTTGAAGGGGCGCCACAGCAGCAGCGCTATGCACATTCCCAGCACCATCTCGACAGCCAGGGCTCCCCCGGTGAAAATGAAGGTGCGAGCGACCGCGGGCCAGAACCTGTCGAAATCGGCAAAGACCTCGACGTAGTTGGCCAGTCCCACGAAATCGGACGCCGCGCGCACCGACCCCTTCGAGTCCGTGACGCTCAGATACAGCGTCCAGACCAGGGGAATGGCGATGAGCAGCCCCACGAAGATCATGGCGGGAGCGGCGAAGAGCCACTTCCGATGGCGGTTTGCCCAGGCGGAATACGACTTCCACACGGTGGGCCTGATGCTGACCGAAGTGGTCATCGTTCACCTCACGCTTGTTACACGAACAAAACCGGGGGACGGATGCCGGGCGGCCGCGCGAGAGCGGCCGTCCGGCATCCGTCAGAGGACGACCTACTCGTCGTCGAGGAGGCTCTGGAATGCCTCGTTGGCGGCATCGGCGGCGGCATCGGAGTCGCCGCCGGTGATGGCGACCACGATCGGATCGCCCACGATTTCACGAGCCTCCGGAACGCTGATGACGAGCGGCCGGTCGTGACCGACGCCATTTTCGGTGCTCGCGGCGATCGCGGCGGCAAGGTCGGCCGGATACGTCGTGACACCTTCGGGGTTCTCCCACACCGACGTGCGGGCGCTTGGCACTCCGTCTTTCTGGATCTCCAGGGTCATGTCCTGGCTGGTGGCCCATTCAATGAACTTCCAGGCGTTGGACTGGTTCTGGGAGGACTCGTTCACGCCGAGCGCCCAGGACGGGATGTTGTAGGCCTTCGAACCGTCCGATCCGGCGGGCATCGGAGCGAATCCGACGGTGTCGGAGACCTTGGACGTGGCGGGATCCGTGGCGTTCTTGTAGAGGCTGTCGGCCTCGGTGTAGAGGCCAGCCTGACCCTGGGTGAAGATGGCCATCGCTTCGGTCCAGCTCATGTCTGTGCTGACGTTGTCAGGCCCGTAGTCCCTGATCAGACCGCCGTAGAAGGCGTAGGCCGCCTTTGCCTCATCGCTGTCCACGGCAGCGTTGCCGTCCTCGTCGATGAAGTCGCCGCCGAAGCTATAGAGGAAGCTGGAGAACTGGGTCACGGCAGCCGATTTTTCGGTCCGCGCCACGAAGCCCGCGACACCGGGGTTCTGCTCCTTGATGGCTTTCGCCGCGGCCTCGAGCTCGTCCATGGTCTGCGGCACGCCCAAGCCGGCCTTCTCGAGCAGGTCCTTACGGTAGTACAACACTTCCTGCTCGGTGATGATCGGCACGCCGACCACCTGGTCGTCGAAGGTTGTGGTGCCCACGGGACCGGGCTGGAAGTCGGCCCAGTCCCAGTCTGCGTTCGACTCGACGTCGTCGGTCAGGTCGGCGAAGTAGCCGTTCTGGGCAAATTGCTTGCCCTCCTGCAGGGGGCGATACATCATCACGTCCAGATCGGCCGATCCGGCGTTCAATTTGACGTTGTACTGCGCGGACAGCTGATCTTCGCCGTACTGGCTCAATTCCACCGTGAGCCCGGTGGCCTCCTCGAATTCCGGGATCTTCTCCTTGATGATGTCGGTCCACACGTGGTTGACCAGAGTCACCTGCACCGTCGTGGACGCTTCGTCGGTGCCGGCCGCCCCCGCGCTGCACGAGGTCAACAGCCCAGCGGCCATAAATGTGGCTGCGGCCAGGGCCGCTGATCGAACAACTGAATGACGCTTCACTGTGTCCCCACTCTCAAGAACGGGTGCTTCGTCGCACCGGCTCCAACGGATGCATCTTTACATCTGTCTCTACTCCGTGATGTTAGTAAATAAAACATACGTATTCAATAAAACTTACCTAACGATATGATCAATAGCATGACGTCGAACGACACGACCCCGACGAGCCTGCATGCGCGCATCGTGGAGCTGCTGGGGCTGGCCGTGACATCGGGCGCGCTCGCCGAGGCATCCGTTTTGCGCATCGACGAACTGGAGGAACGCTACGGCGCCTCACGTTCGGTGGTGCGGGAGGCCGTCCGCGTGCTCGCGGCGATGGGAATGCTCTCCTCGCGACGCCGGGTGGGCATTCAGGTGCTGCCCGCCGCCGACTGGAACCTGTACGACCCGCAGGTGATTCGGTGGCGGCTGGCCTCCCCCGAGCGAATCGCCCAGTTGCGGTCCCTCACTGAACTCCGTAGCGCCATCGAGCCTGAGGCGGCGCGACTGGCCGCGACGAGGGCCCCGTTGACGAACGCGAGTGCCCTGATGGGGCTCGCCGGTCGGCTCTGGGCCGCCGGACAGAGCGATGACGAGCAGGAGTTCCTGCTTCTCGACATTGAATTCCATCGCCTCGTCCTGTCGAGCTCCGGCAATGAAATGTTTGCCAAGCTGAACACGCTCGTGGCCGAAGTTCTCACCGGCCGCACGCACTATGGGCTGATCCCCCATCACCCAGCCACCGAAGCGCTGCAGCTTCATGTGGATGTGGCGAGCGCGATCCAACGCGGCGACGGGGACGCCGCCCACGCGGCGATGCTCAGCATCATGGACAGCGCATTCACCGAGATGAGCTCGATCTGGGAGGACGGCCCCTCCTGAGCCGATAGGGTCTGAAGATGCCTTCGAGTCTGCACAACCGTGTCGTCGACGCGGTCGGTCGGCCGATCGTCGACGGGCGAACTCCCGCCGGTACCATCATGCTTTCCGACGACATCGTGCGCCACCAAGGCGTGAGCCGGTCGGTGGCACGGGAGGCCGTGCGGGTGCTCGCCGCCATGGGCCTCGTGGAATCCATCAAGCGCGTGGGTATCCGCGTGCTGCCGCAGTCCCGCTGGAACGCCTTCGACCCCACGGTGATTCGGTGGCGACTCAGCGGCACGGGCCTCGGAGCCCAACTGCGCTCGCTCAGCGAGCTGCGGGCATCCGTTGAACCGATGGCCGCGGAACTGGCCGCCCAGCACGCCCCGCCGGCCATCGCCGCCGAGCTGATGACCGTAGCGGCACAGATGAAGACCGTGGGCCGCTCCGGCGACCTCGATCGATTCCTCGAACTCGACATCCACTTTCACCGCCTCGTGCTGCACGGCTCGGGGAACGAGATGTTCGCCAAGCTCGATGAGGTGATTGCGGCCGTGCTGTCGGGCCGAACCGACGTGGGCCTCATGCCACAGAAGCCGCACGAAACCGCCCTGCAGTGGCACGTCGACGTAGCCGACGCCATCCAGGGCGGCGACCCGCAGCGGGCACGCGAGTCGATGGAACTCATCATGCGACGCACGATCGCGGAGGTCGAGCCGACCTGGGTCGATACGCCCCGGGTCTACTTCCCCTAGCGCGACCGCCGGCCGAGGCGCGACGGGGCGGACTGGGGCGGGCTCAGAAGAGTAGGAGCACCTTGCCCGAACGCGAGGAGTCGCGGGCCACATCGAACGCTTCGAGGCCGTCGGCCGCGGCGAATTCGTGCGTGACGATTCCCTCCACACCGAGCGTGCCGTCGGCCAGGGCCTCGAGCACCAGGTCCATCTCACCGTTGAACCGGAACGAACCCACGAGTTCGAGCTCGCGGGTGATGGCCAGGGAGATCAGCGCCGGCTGCTCCCCCGAGGGCAGCAGCCCGACCATGACCACGCGGCCGCCGCGGCGCGCGCCATGAACTGCCGAGGCCAGACCGCGTGCGCTTCCCGACGATTCGAAGCAGATGTCGGCCTGCACTGACGCGATGGCGTCGGCATCCGTTGCGCGCAGCGTCGTGCCGGCTCCCACCCGGCCGGCTGTCGCCAGCGGCAGATCGTGCATATCGGTGACGGTGATTTCGGCGGCCCCGGCGCGCGCCAGCACCGCCACGATGAGAAGGCCGATCGGGCCCGCGCCGACCACGAGCACGCGTTTACCCGCTACATCCCCCGCTCGGGACACGGCATGCCAGGCCACACTCGCGGGCTCTGCGAGGGCGGCATCCCGCAGCGAGAGCCCGGTCGGGAGCGGCCGCAGCATTGTGGCGGGCACGACGATGTGGCGTGCGAAGACGCCCTCGGTGTGCGGAAACCGCGCGGCACTGCCCAGATACGTGCAGCCCGGCGACAGATTGGGGCGGTCCAGCGGATACGCCGAGCCGTCACCTTTCCCCGGAGTGGCCGGGTGCACCGCCACGAGCGTGCCGACGGCACAGCCGCTGCCGTCGGCGGCAGCCCGAACGACGGTGCCCACCACCTCGTGGCCGAGTCGCATGGGCGCCTTCAGGATCGATTCGCCCGCCGCGCCGTGCTGCCAGTAGTGCAGGTCGGAACCGCAGATACCGCCATAGGCGACCTGCACCACGACGTCTGAGGGCCCGGGAACGTCGAGGGGGACGGTCTCGACGCGCAGGTCGCCGGCCGCGTGGGCGACGACCGCATTGGTGTGCGTGGGAAGTGTCATTCGTGCCTCTTTCAGAGCCGGTGCCAGCGTGATTAGACCACGACGGTCATGCCGCCGTCGATGAAGATGACCTGTCCGTTGACGAAGTCGGAGGCGTCGCCGGCGAGCCACAGGGCCGGCCCGATCAGGTCAGCCGGTGTTCCCCAGCGGTTCGCGGGCGTGCGGCCGAGGATCCAGTCGTTGAACGCCTCGTCGTCGACGAGTTTCTGGGTCATTTCGGTGTGGATGTACCCCGGCGCTATGGCGTTGACCTGCAGCCCGTGCCGGGCCCACTCCGCCGTCATCGCTCGCGTGAGGTTGCGCAGTCCACCCTTCGACACCGTGTACGGGGCGATAGTGGGACGTGCCAGGTCGGCCTGCACCGACGCGACGTTGATGATCTTGCCCCGTCCGCGCGCAATCATGTGCCGGGCCACCTCCCGCCCCACCAGGAACGCGCTCGTGAGGTTCGTGTCCATAACGCGTTGCCAGTCCGCGACGTCGAGATCGAGCAGCGGAACGCGATGCTGCACCCCGGCGTTGTTCACGAGGATGCGCAGGGGCCCGACCGTCGACTCAATCCAGTCGATCCCCGCGGCGACGGCCTCGGCATCCGTCACGTCGAAGGCCCGAAAAAACACGCGGTCGGCCCCAAACCCCGCGGCTAAGTCAGCGTGCGCGGCGGAAAGTCTGTCGACGTTCACACCGTTGAGCACGACAACGGCGCCGGCCTGCACGAGACCCTCGGCGATGGACCGCCCGATTCCGCGGCTCGAACCGGTGATGAGGGCGACCCGTCCGGACAGATCGAAGGCCGACAGGTTGCCGAGCGCGGGACCGACGGGAGTCATGGCTTAGAGCATCCCGGCGACGAGGTAGATCGCGAGCGCGATCACGAAGCCGACGATTCCGACGAGGGCCTGTCCAACCGTCCACGTCTTGAGGGTGGTCTTGGTGTCCATCTCAAAGAACCGGCTGACGAGCCAGAAACCTGAGTCGTTGACGTGTCCGGCGAAGACCGAGCCAGCGGCCAGGGCAAGCACGATAGCGGCGAGTTCCACCGGATTGAAGGTGGTGTTCGACATGACGACGGGCTGCAGCAGCGCGGCCGCCGTGGTGAGGGCCACCGTCGCCGAGCCCTGCGCGATACGCACAACGGCCGCGATGACGAAGCCGGCCACGATCACCGGAAGACCGACGGCGTCGAGAGAATCGGCGATCGCGTTGCCGATACCGCTGGCCCGCAGCACGCCACCGAACATTCCACCGGCGCCGGTGATCAGAATGACAGAGGACACCGGGCCGAGTGCGCTGTCCACGACGGCCTCGATGAGGTTTCCGGACTTGTGCTTCTGCACTCCGAGCAAAATCATCGCGAGCAGCACCGTGATGAGCAGAGCAACCGGTGTTTCGCCGAGGGTACGCAGAATCTGCACCCAGGTGTCACCGAGGGAGACAAGTCCCGCGGTGGCGGCCATGTTGAGGCCCGTGTTGAGGAAAATCAACCCGATCGGCAGCAACAACAGGGTGAGCACGGTGCCGACCTTGGGCGTCGACTCGAATTCCTTGAACGAATCGGAGGTGCCGCGCAGGATGGACGGCACGGGAATGTTGTACTTTCGGCCGACGTAGCCGCCGAACAGGTGACCGACGACGTACCAGGTGGGCAGTGCGACGAGCAGGCCGAAGATCAGCACGAGGCCCACATCGGCGCCGAGCAGGCCCGTGGCTGCCACGGGTCCCGGGTGCGGCGGCACGAAGATGTGCATGACAGAGAAGGCGACGGCCGAAGGGAACGCGTAGCCAAGGAACGAGCCGCCGAGGCGACGCGCCACCGCAAAGATGATCGGCAGCATGACCACGAGGCCGGCGACGAAGAAGATCGGGAAGCCGAGCATGAGCGATGCCACGGCCAGGGCGAGCGGCGCGCGCTTCTCCCCGAACCGACTAATGAGGGCCTCGGTGAGCACCTGCGCGCCACCACTGGTCTCGAGCATGCGACCGAGCATGGCCCCCAGTCCCACGAGCAGGGCCACCCCGGCGAGGGTGCTGCCGAAGCCGAGTAGCAGGGTGGGCATGAGGCTCGCGGTCGGAATCCCCGTCGCCACAGCAGTGAGCAGGCTCACGATGATGAGCGAAAGGAAGGCGTGCACCTTGAACTTCATAATGAGCACGAGAAGCAGGGCGATCGCCGCGGCAGCAATGCCGAGCAGCGCGGGTGTGGACAACACCCAGTTCATGTCAAGATCGGTCATCAGCGAACTATCTCTTTCTTATTTCTGGAACGATTTATTTCAGGTACTGCAGTGCAAGACCGACGATGCCGTCGGGAGTATTCGCGAGGTTGACCCGCAGGCCGGCCTCATCTGCGCCGAGCGGTTCGAGCGTGGCGAACTGCGAGTCGAGCAGGGCGGGAGGCATGTATTCATGGTTGCGATGCGTGAGACGCTCGGCGATGAGGGCCTGGTCGCCGTAGAGCTCCACAAACACGAGCGTCGGCACGATGCCGCGCATCAGGTCGCGGTAGCCGTGCTTGAGAGCGGAGCACGCCACCACCAGGGGATCGCCCGACTCGACGGACTCGCGGATGCGCTCGGCGATGCGCGTCAACCAGGGCAGGCGGTCCTCGTCCGTGAGCGGATGCCCCGAGGCCATTTTCGCGCGTGCCTCCGCGCTGTGCAGGTCGTCGCCGTCTTCGAAGGGCATTCCGAGGGCCTCGGCCAGGTGACGGCCCACCGTCGATTTTCCGCAGCCCTGCACGCCCATCACGACGATCGGCTGTTGAGGTGCGGGCGCAGCCCGTGCGGGCTCAGCCGCTGCGGGCCGAGAGGTCAGGATTTCATCAGTCATTGATGCGCTTTCGCTTGGTCGGCCGTTGTTTCATGCTCCATTGCCTTACTACATCGGACTTTTTGCGTTTCCTGCGCAATAAATCTGATTATAGGAGCCAAGGTTACTCTTTATGTCTGCCGAGTCAACTGCACTGGCCCCGAGGTATGGGACGCAGTACCCAGCGACTAGCCTTGAGAATGGTCTGGAGATCACAGCCCCAAAGGAGCAAACGTGTCAGTATCCGGTGCAACACAGGCAAACATTGGCGTAGTCGGCCTGGCGGTGATGGGCTCGAACCTCGCCCGCAACCTCGCCAGCCGTGAGGGGAACACTGTCGCCGTGTTCAACCGCTCTCCGGAGCGCACCCGGCTGCTCACCCAGGAGCACCCGGAGGCCGGTTTCGTGGCCTCGGAGACCATTGCCGACTTCGTCGCCTCGCTGTCCACGCCGCGCACCGCGATCATCATGGTGCAGGCCGGCGCCGGCACTGATGCCGTCATCTCACAACTGTCCGACCTGTTCGAGCCCGGAGACATCATTGTGGACGGCGGCAACGCTGACTTCACCGACACCATCCGTCGCGAGAAGGCCGTGAGCGCCACCGGCATCAACTTCGTGGGCGCCGGCATCTCCGGCGGCGAAGAGGGCGCACTCAAGGGCCCCAGCATCATGCCCGGGGGCTCGGTCGAGGCGTACAAGACCCTCGGCCCCATTCTCGAATCCATTGCTGCCGTCGTCGACGGCGTGCCCTGCGTCACGCACGTGGGAACGGATGGCGCGGGTCACTTCGTCAAAATGATCCACAACGGCATCGAATACGCCGACATGCAGCTGATCAGCGAGGCCTATGACCTGCTGCGCCGGGTAGGCGGACACTCCCCCGCGGCCATCGCCGATGTGTTCGCCGACTGGAAGACCGGCGAGCTCGACAGCTACCTGATCGAGATCACCGCCGAGATCCTGCGTCAGGTTGACGCGAAGACCGGCAAGCCGTTCGTCGACATCGTGCTCGACGAGGCCGGCTCCAAGGGCACCGGCGTGTGGACCGTGCAGAACGCGCTCGACCTCGGCGTTCCCGTCGGCGGCATCGCGGAGGCCGTCTTTGCCCGCGCGGTGTCGAGCCACCCCGAGCAGCGCGTTCCTTTCCGCGCCGTCGTCACCGCCCGCCCCGAGATCGCCATCGTGGGCCACACCTTCCAGGAAGACGTGCGCCAGGCGCTCTACGCCTCGAAGATCGTCGCGTACGCGCAGGGCTTCGACGCCATCGCGGCCGGGGCGAAGAAGTACAACTGGAACATCGACATGGGGGCAACGGCCACCATCTGGCGCGGCGGCTGCATCATTCGCGCCCAGTTCCTGAACCGCATCGTGGACGCTTACGCGAAGGACGCCGCGCTGCCCACCCTGCTCATCGACCCGTACTTCGCCGAGGCCGTGGCGAACGGCGAGGCGGCCTGGCGCCGCATCGTGTCGACCGCCGCGCTCTCTGGCGTGCCGGTTCCCGGCTTCGCCGCCTCGCTCAGCTACTTCGACTCGCTCGCGAGCGAGCGCCTGCCGGCCGCACTCGTGCAGGGCCAGCGCGACTTCTTCGGCGCACACACCTACAAGCGCGTCGATCTGCCCGGCACTTTCCACACCCTGTGGTCGGGCGACCGCACCGAGATCGAGTCAGAGGGCAGCACCCACTAACACCATCCCGGCTCCTCGAATTCGGCGGAGATTTCACGCGAAAAAGCAGTTTCCCACCCGGAACCGGGCTTTTCGCGAGAAATCTCCGTCGTTTTTGTCGGGGTGGGAGCGGAGGTTCGTCTGAAAGAATGAGGGTGACCATGAGTGACAACTACCCCGAGCTCTCCGGCTACGAGCCGCACGACAGTAAACGACCGCTTCGCAGCCGGCACCTGACGCGGCTGATGCGGATCGTCGTGGTGCTCGGGCTGCTCGCGCTCGTCGTTCCGGGAGTGCTCACCACCATGCGCGTGGCCAGCACGACAGCGGCCAACGCCTGCATCGTCGACGTAGCCCGCTATTACCCTTTTGCTTCAAGCTCCGACGCGCGGTTCGAGTTCACCGGCCCCGGCGGCCTGGGGTGGCAGTGCTACGCGATCGATCGGAACGAGCGCGAGACATTCGTCACCCCACTCGGGCTCATTCCCTCCGCCCCGCAGTCCGGTTCGCCCGGCCGCGCGATCTAAGGCGCAGCCACCGCCTCTGGACCCACCGCCTCTGGACAAGGTGTGGGGCCGGTGGCACAATACTGAGCAAAACGCGGGTCGATTCGCCCTGATCCCGGCCCGCTGAACATGTGACTCTCAACTCAGCAGGTGCCAGTGAGCCCCGAAGGGGGTGCCCGTGTGAACGGTTCCGTCGGTTCGGAATACGTGGACGCCGTTGTCGTGGGCTCAGGCTTCGGCGCATCCGTCGCTGCATTCAAACTCGCCTCGGCCGGCGAGTCGGTGGTCGTGCTTGAGCGCGGAAAACGCTACGGCCCCGGCGATTTTGCCCGAACCCCCGCTCAGATGGGTCGCAACTTCTGGGACCCAGGCTCAGGCCTTTACGGCCTCTTCGACGCCTGGACGTTCCGGGGGCTCGAAGGCATCGTCTCGAGCGGCCTCGGCGGCGGCTCACTCATCTACGCGAACGTGCTGTTACGCAAGGACGAGAAGTGGTTCGTGCGCGAGTCGCCCGTACCCGGCGGCGGCTACGAACACTGGCCTTTCAGCCGCCAGGACCTCGACTCGCACTACACGAACGCCGAGACGATGCTGGGCGCCACTAAGTATCCCTACACCGACACTCCCAAGACCCTCGCCATGGAGCAGGCCGCCGCCGATCTCCACCTGACCATCGACCGGCCGCCCATCGCCGTGACCTTTGCTCCCACCCGCCTCGCTGATCCCGCGCCCAACCTGCAGATACCCGAGCCCGCGTACGGCAACCTGCATGAGAAACGCCGCGTCACGTGCACCCTCTGCGGCGAGTGTGACATCGGCTGCAACACCGGGGCGAAGAACACTCTTGACCACAACTACCTGTCCGCCGCACGTCACCACACGGCAGACCTGCGCACGCTGCACGAGGTGCGCGGGTTCCGCCCCCTCGACGGCGGCGGCTACGAGGTGCGCTACGTCGTGCACGACGCCGACACTCCCGGCGTGCGGCCGTCCTACACCCTGCCGGTACACAGCATCCGGTGTCGCCGGCTCATCCTGGGCGCCGGCACCTTCGGCTCCACCCTGCTCCTGCTGCGCAACCGATCGTCGCTTCCGGGCATCAGCCCACTGCTCGGCACCCGGTTCAGCGGCAACGGCGACCTGCTCACCCTGCTGTTGAATGCCAAAACGGATGCCGGCAGCGTACGCCCGATCACCGGCGACCGAGGTCCGGTGATCACGACGGCCATCCGGGTGCCCGATACTCTCGACGGCGGCGGAGCCTCCGGGCGCGGCTTCTACATCGAGGATGCCGGCTACCCGGGCTTCCTCAACTGGCTGCTCGAGACGGCCCAGCTGCCCGAGGTCTTCTCCCGCACGGGCTCCGTGGCGTGGCAGCTGCTCCTGAACCGACTGTTCCACGGCCAGCGCTCCAATATTTCGAAGGACCTCGCTGCAGCCCTCGGCGATGGGCACGCCTCGGCGAGCTCACTGCCCCTACTCGGCATGGGCCGGGACGTGCCAGACGGCCTGATGACACTCAATCAGGGACGTCTTGAGATCGACTGGACGCTCGCCACCTCGCGACAGTACTTCGATCGGATGCGGTCGACCATGGAGCAGATCGGCGGGGCGCTGCACGCCCAGTTCCAGGACAACCCGCTCTGGTGGGCCAAGCGCGTCATCACCGTGCACCCGCTCGGCGGCGTGCCAGCCGGCCAGCAGATCGAAGAGGGCGTCGTGGATCAGTTCGGTGAGGTCTTCGGCTACCCTGGCCTGTTCGTGCTCGACGGCGCCGCCATGCCCGGCCCGGTGGGCGCCAACCCCTCACTGACGATCGCGGCGTTCTCCGACCGGGCCTGCGAACACATGCTCGAGGCGGGCTCTGCGGCATCCGCTGCCGGCTCGCACACGCCGAGCGCCGACGTGGCACCCCCCGCCCCGGTGCCCGTTCCCGCAGCTCCTCCGGCGCCGGCGCCCGGAGCGACCAGCGTGAGCTTCACGGAGCGGATGCGCGGACCCGCCACGCTCGGCGTGACCGACCCGGCACGGGGAGCGCTCACGGGCAGGGCCCGCCGTCACGAGCTCATGTTCACGCTCACCATCACCGCGCCGAACGCGGCGGCGTTCGTGCGTGATCCCGTTCATGCGGCGAGCGCCTCCGGGTATGTCATGTTCGACGTTCTCGGCGGGAGGCTGGACGTGGAGCAGGGCTGGTTCAACCTGTTTGTGCACCCCGCGGGCTCCGCCGGGCGACGGATGCTGTACCGCCTGTGGTTGCGGGACGTGGCCGGTAACGCCTTCACCCTGCTGGGCTACAAGGAAGTCTCCAACCGGGCCGGCTTCACCCCCTGGACGGACACCACCACCCTATTCACCCACGTGCTCGAGGGACACCTCGCGCCACCCGACCCTGTCACCGACGCCGCCGGCCAGAGCTCGTTCACCGCCCCGACCCAGGGCGTGCGCGCGGCCGGTATCCTGCGCATCTCGCCGCTCGCCTTCGCCCAGCAACTGACCACGTTCCGCACCGCCGGCCCGGCCGGCGCCCGTGCGCTCCGCTCCTACGGCACACTGTTTCTCGGTGAACTCGCCCGCGTGTACCTGTTCGCGAAGAGGTCATTGGACACCAACTGATGAAACGCGCCGAACTCGCCCGCCATGACAAGGAACTCGGGTTTGTGCCCCGAGACGCCGTGCGCTGGCTCGCCCCCGGCCAGCTCTTCCGCACCGCCGTACAGGTTGCCCTCGCCGAGATTTTCGCCAACTACGGCGACAAACGCGAGCTGCAGGAGGTGTTCTCGAAGGAACCCCTGCGACTCAAGGAACGGCCGCGAGGCGACCTGTGGATTGACTACACGGCAGATCTGGGCGACGGATTCGACTCGACGGCCACCGTGGCCGCCCTGCTGAGCGAGAACCACCTCACCGTGCAACGGCCAGGGGACGACGGATCGACGACGCTGCCCCGCGGACACCTGCTCGTGCTCGGCGGTGACGAGGTGTATCCCACGGCCTCGGCGCTCGGGTACGAAGACCGAACGCTGGGCCCGTACGCCGCTGCTCTCCCCGCCGATGCCGACCTGCCGCGGGGCAACCGTAAGCCGAGCCTGCTCGCCCTGCCGGGAAATCACGACTGGTACGACGGCCTCTCGGCATTCCTGCGCATTTTCACGAGGCCGCACAAGATCGGTGCCCGGCACACCATTCAAACGCGCAGCTACTTCGCCCTGCGCCTCGGGCACGGCTGGTGGCTCGCCGGACTCGACAGCCAGCTCGGCGAATACATCGACGAACCGCAGCTGAACTACTTTCGCGAACGACTCACCAACAAACTGTGCCCCGGCGACGCCATCATTCTGTGCACAGCCTCACCCACCTGGGTGCACACGAAGACCAAAGACCCGAACGCCTTCAACCAACTGCACTACTTCGATAAGTATTTTCTGCGCAACCGCTACGATCCCGACGAGGGCACCCTCAAGCCCACCGGCGCCCACGTACGGCTGTGGTTGAGTGGTGATTCTCACCATTACACCCGCTATGAACAGGTGCTGCCCGACGACGACCCGCACCTGCCAGAACGCTCCGACGACCGCGACCCGCGCGCGACCCAGTTCATCACCTGCGGCCTGGGCGGGGCCTTCCTGTCGTCCACGCACCGCCTGCCGAGCGAGCTCACGCTGCCATCACCCCTGTCGCGCATGAACGGCACAGACGACCATCCAACGCAGTTCCGCCGGGGTCCGAGCACGTATCCGGACCCGGTGAGTTCCCGCGCCCTCAGCGGTCGCATCGCCAATCCCTTCAGCAGGTTCTGGCTGGGCTGGCGTAATCTCTCCTTCACTCCCCTGCTCGGCACGCTGCACCTGCTGCTGTTTCTCCCGCTCGTCTGGCTGTTCGGTGTCACCGAACTGACCGGGATCGCCGACGTCAGCGGCTCGGACCGGTGGGGATTGCTCGGTATCCTGGCCGGCGTGGCCGTGCTGCTGCTCGTGGCGTCGACAGTGGCAGCGTTCGCGAAGCGCGGCCTCGTGCTCGCCGCGGTCGGGTTGCAACTCGGTGTGCTCGGGCTGCTGGCGGTCGCGACGATTGCGATCCCGTGGCCGTCCGGTTGGCCGGGCGCCCTCGTGGTGGGCTGCGCGGCTGCCCTCGCGTGGATCGGCGGCGCCCTGCTCGGCACCGAGATGTTTGCGCTCTTCACCCTGACCCAACACAACGGTGAGATCTTCGCCTGGCAGATGTCGAGCCAGGCGGTCGACGATCACAAGGGCTTCCTACGCTTGCGACTGCACCGCAACGGGGACCTCGAGGTCTTCCCCGTGGTTATCGACAGGGTCTGCCGCGACTGGACCCTCGTCGACGCCCCCGGCTTGCAGAAACGCCCGGTGCCGCAGACCCCCCTTGCTCCCCGTCTGCTGGAACCACCGATACTCATCTCCCGCAAAGGATCGGCGTCATGAAGACTATGACCATCACCCGCTCTGATCACTCCACCGAGGTGATACCGCTCACCGCGCCGGACGGCGCCCCGCTGTCGCTCGTGCACGTGGGCATCCGTTCGGAGGTCGGACGTGGACCCACGCGCGGTCCGGTGATGCTCGTGCACGGCGCCGGCGTGCGCGCCGAGCTGTTTCGGCCACCGCTGAAACGCACACTCGTGGACGCGCTGCTCGACGACGGCTGGGACGTGTGGATGTTCAATTGGCGGGCATCGATCGACTTCGACCCGCTGCCGTGGACCCTCGACGACGCCGCCGTGTACGACTATCCGACCGCCATCGCGCATATCCTGGCGGCCACCGGGGCCGATACCCTGAAGGCGGTCGTGCACTGCCAGGGTTCCACGTCGTTCATGATGGCCGTGGTGGCCGGGCTGCTGCCGGAGGTCGACACCGTGATCAGCAATTCGGTGTCGCTACACCCAGTCGTTCCGGCCTTCTCGAGGTTCAAGATCACCCGGCTCGCCCCGGTCGTGGAGCACTTCAGCCCGGTGCTGAACACGGCCTGGGGTTACAAGTCGAACGGATACTTCTCCCGCGTCGTGCGGGGTGTGGTGCGGGCCACCCACCCCGAGTGCGACAACACCGTGTGCCGCATGGTGAGCTTCACCTACGGCAGCGGACACCCCGCGCTCTGGGCGCACCGCAACCTCGACGCGGCCACCCACGACTGGATCACCGGGGAGTTCGCCGAGTCGCCGATGACGTTCTTCGAGCAGATGAAGGACTGCCTCGCCGCCGGGCACCTCGTGCACTCCGGCGTGCACCCCGAGCTGCCCGCGAATCTCGTGGCCGAGGCCCCGAAGACTGATGCCCGCTTCGTGTTTCTGACCGGAAACGACAACCGCTGCTTTCTGCCGATCAGCCAGCGCCGCAGTTACGAGTTTTTCAACCGGCATCGTCCAGGCAAGGATGCCTTCCATTTCATACCCGGCTACGGACACCTCGATGTGATCTTCGGGGCCAACGCGTGGCGGGACACCTACCCGATCATCCAGAGGGAGCTCACACTATGAACGCCGTCACCGAGATACTGCGCTGGGCCCTGAACCGGCTGCCGTCCCCCGTTCCCGCGCGACAGAACCGGCTCGCCGGGCAACACGCGCTCGTGGACGGTATCCCGTACACGATGCCCGTCAACTCCGACGACTCGCCAGTGCTGATGGCAGCGTTCCCGATCAGTCGCGCCGCCGCAGCCCGCCTACTTCCCGGCAAAGAACTGCATCCCGTCGACATCGGCTGGGGCCGGGGCCTCCTCGTGGTGACCGTGGTCAACTACCTGAAAACCGACATCGGCAAATACATCGAATACTCCCTCGCGATCGCCGTGACCCACGGGCGGCGCCCCGCCGTTCCGATGCTGCCGGGCCTGATGATGAAGACCTACGGCACCGGCCAGTACGTCGTCGACCTGCCGGTGAGCAGCGAGATCTCGGTGAAGGGCGGAAAAGGAATCTGGGGAATGCCCAAGCACCAGGCGAACCTCGACTTTCTCGTCACAAAGAAGAAGGTCTCGGCGATGTACGTTCAGGACGGTCAGCACGGCTGCACCATTGATATCAAGCGCCCGCCGCACCTGGCCCTGCCGCTCAAGCTCGCAGCGGTCAACTACTGCACCTTCCGCGGCCAGCTCATGAAGTCCTCGATCTACTTCGAGGCCGAAGCGGATGTCGCTTTCGGCCGCCGCGCCAAGGCCAAGCTTGTCTTCGGCGATGCCCCGGGCGTCGCGCCACTCAAGACGCTGCACGTGGGCCGCAAGCCGCTCTTCACCGCCTACATGCCGAAGGCACATGGGGTTCTCGACGATCACTACGAGGGCTGGTTCCTCACCGCGGACACGAGCGACCTCGCGGCATCCGCTCACCGCGGCGACAGCCTCGACAGCGTGGTGCACCTCACCAACAGCGAGCAGTGGCTCGAGCCGCCCCGACAGCCGAATCATGGGGCTCGGCCCACCGAGGTGGAGATGTGATCGGCTGGCTGCTGCTGGTCACTGCGCTGTACTTTCTGTTCGGCGCCACCCTATACATGGGCACGATGTGGGTGCTCAAGTTCTTCTTGTACCCCACCTGGCGCGGCCTGACGCCCGAGACCGAGCCCGTGCACTTCGGGATTCCCACCCTCGCGGCCACGAAATTCTTCACCGTCGTCGTGCCGCCCATGTTGCTGGCCGGCATCATCCTCGTGGTGAGCGAATGGGGCAGCCCTCGAGTCTGGCTCGCCTGGCTGTGCGTGGCCGGCATTATTTACCTGACCTTCATCGGGCAGGTGCTCATCATCCCGATCAATAAGAAGATCCGCGGCGGGGAGTACGCCGACGTGGCCGAGCTTCGCACCCTCCTGCTGCGCTGGATGTGGCTCAATGACCTGCGATTCTACGGCTCCACCGTGCTCTGGCTCGTGGTGGTCGCCTACCTCGTGGTCAAGGGATCGCTCGGGGAGGCTTTCGCATGAACGAGTGGCGGGCCGTGGTCGAGGACTGGCTGCGACGGCATCCGCTGCGGGCCGTGCTCGTGGCGTTGGCCGGGATCACCGCGCTCACCGGCCTCGCCGAGATCCTCGCGCCGGCCACGCTGCTCTCCCTGCTCGGCGCCGAGCCGGCCCCGCTCGCGACGCAGCTGTTCGCGACGGTCGGCCTGTTCATGATGGTGGTCGGCGGACTTCTCACCCAGTCCCTGCTTCGACGTACCCCCCACCGCGACGTGGTCTTCTGGTCGGGCTTGCAGAAGGCCGGTGCCGTCGTGGCCGTGACCGTGGGCGTTCTCAACGGGGTCTTCGGGCCGATCGCCTTGCTCGTGGCCGCCTTCGACCTCGCCACGGCCGTGCTGCTCTTCCTCTACTGGAAGCGTTTGCAGGGCCGGATCGTCTCCCAACGTCCCACCACTCCGCAGCGAAACGACGACCGATCATGAAGCGCTCGCTTGTGCTCGCCGGCGGCGGAATGCGCGTGGCGTGGCAGACCGGCGTCGTGAAGGCCCTCGCCGAGGAAGGTCTGGCCTTCGACCACATCGACGGCACGAGCGGCGGCATCCTCACGACGGCCATGCTGCTGTCCGGCCTGACCCCCGACGAGATGGTGCGGCGCTGGAGCGCCCTGACAGTCTCGAACTTCTCCTCGGGCCTCCCCCTGCCGGATTATCTGAAGGGCCCCTGGTCGATGCCAGCGTTCGGCGACGCAGACGGCATCCGCGACAAGGTTTTCCCGGCCCTCGGTATCGATCCCGCGCTCATTCGCACGTCCTCCCGCGAGGGCACCTTCAACGTGGCCGACTTCACGCACAAGCAGTCGATCGCCTTCGACGCCCGCTCGATCGACGTCGAGCTGCTCGCCGCAGGCATGTCGCTGCCCATTTTCATGACGCCGCTGCGCCGGGACGGCGTGGTCTACACGGATGCGGTGTGGATCCGCGACGCCAACGTGTCGGAGGCCCTCCGCCGCGGCGCCGACGAGATCTGGCTCGTCTGGTGCATCGGCAACACCGGCTATTGGGGCGACGGTCCGCTCGAGCAATACGTGCACATGATCGAGATGAGCGCCACCGGCGCCCTGCTCGCCGACTTCGCCGAGGCCGCCGCCGCCGGGCGCGACTTCGTGCTGCATGTCGTGAAGCCCACCCACCCGCTGCCGCTTGACCCCGAGTACTTCGTGGGTCGCATCAGCAGCGACTCGCTCATGGCGATGGGCTACCGCGACGCCCGCCGCTACCTCTCCACTATGACGGCCACGGGCGTGCCAGCGGATGCGACGTGTACTGCCATGGCGGAGCCGGCCCCAGGCATCCGCTACGTGGAAAACCTCGCGGCCGAGGTGGCCGGCTCGGAGCTGACCCTCGCCCTGACCGTCGGCCTGCCCCTGCCCGGCGAACCCGGCACGCCCGAGCTCGCCGGCTTCATCGACTACGAACCGTGGGGAGCCCGCGCGTTCCTCGCCGACGGGTGTGTCCACATCGACGGCCCGCGCATCACCTACTCGGCCCGCGTTCTGCACGACGGCGCCTGGCTCGACCTCACGGCACGCCGCGACCTCACCGACAACCCCGGCTGGGATGCATTCGGCGACGCGAATACGGTCGCCCTCACCATGCGCGGCGCCACCACAGACATCTCCGCAGACCTGCACCTCGGCATCGGCGGTCTGGCCCGCCTCGTGGCCGGCGCCGAGCCTGTCGCTACCCACGGGCTCATCGCCAGGGCCGACGCCATCCGCCGAGTCCTCACAGAGGTCCTCGGCCGCGCCTGACACCTCGCTGCTCATCCCCATCCCGCTGGTCGAGCAGCGGGCCCGCTCTTGGCCCGCGCCCGTCGAGACCTCGTGACCCGGTCTCGCAACTCGGCTCACGAGGTCTCGACACGCTCGCAAGCTCGCTGCTCGACCAGCGGAGGGGGGAAGACCGCCAGACACACGCCACACTCGCGCACGCCCGCGCACTCCCATCCCGCTGGTCGAGCAGCGGGCCCGCACTTGGCCCGCGCCCGTCGAGACCCCGTGACCCGGCCTCGCAACTCGGCTCACGAGGTCTCGACACGCTCGCAAGCTCGCTGCTCGACCAGCGGAGGGGGGAAGACCGCCAGACACACGCCACACTCGCGCACGCCCGGCCCTCGAGCGACACACCGAACTGGAACCTATGCGGCGCCGTCGAACATCGACGTGACGGATCCCTCGTCGAACACCTCGTGAATGGCGCGAGCCAACAGCGGGGCGATCGGCAGGATCGTGAGCGTGGGGAAGCGCTTCTCTTCGGGGATCGGCAGCGTGTCGGTGACGACGACGGCCGAGATCGCCGGGTTCTGCAACATGTCCACTGCGGGGTCGCTGAACACGGCGTGCGTGGCGGCGACGACGACGCCGATGGCGCCGGCTTCGCGCAGGGCCTCAGCGGCGAGGGCAATGGTGCGTCCGGTGTCGATCATGTCGTCAACGAGCAGGCACACGCGGCCTTCGACCTGGCCGACGATCTCGTGCACGGAGACGCGGTTGGGCACGAGAGGGTCGCGGCGCTTGTGGATGATGGCCAGCGGCACGCCGAGGCGGTCGCTCCAGATGTCGGCGACACGCACGCGGCCCATATCGGGCGAGACGATCGTGAGGGTGGCGGGGTCGAGCTTCTCACGGAAGTGTTCGAGGAGCACCGGCATGGCGAAGAGGTGGTCGACGGGGCCGTCGAAGAAGCCCTGGATCTGGGCCGCGTGCAGGTCGATGGACATGATGCGGTCGGCGCCGGCCACCTTGAACAGGTCGGCAACGAGGCGGGCCGAGATCGGCTCGCGGCCGCGGCCCTTCTTGTCCTGGCGGGAGTACGGGTAGAACGGGGCCACGACGGTGATGCGCTTGGCGGAGGCGCGCTTCAGGGCGTCCACCATGATCAGCTGTTCCATCAACCACTCGTTGATCGGGGCTGTGTGGGACTGGATGACGAAGGCATCCGAGCCGCGTACGCTCTGGTCGAAGCGGGCGTAGAGCTCGCCGTTCGCGAAGGTGCGCGCGTCGGTGTGCAAAAGTTCCGAACCAAGCTCCGTGGCGATATCGATGGCGAGCTGTGGATGTGCCCGCCCCGAAACCAATACAAGTCGCTTATCGCCGCTGGTCTTGATTTCAGACACTTATTCTCCGCTCTCGGTGGTGCTGGGGCTCTCGGTGGTGCTGGGGCTCTCGGTGGTGCTGGTGCTCTCGGTGGTGCTGGTGCTCTCAGCGGTGCTCAGGCTGTCGGCCGCGGCCGCGTCGGCGGCCGTGCCGGGGCGGTTGGCGTGAACCCAGCAGTCCATGTTGCGTTGCGGAGCCACGTTGATGGCCAGCGCCCCCGCCGGAACGTTCTTTCGAACGACCGTGCCAGCCCCCGTGTATGCTCCATCGCCAATTGTAATCGGCGCGACGAAGACGTTGTGTGACCCCGTGCGCACGTGCGAGCCAATGTTCGAGTGGTGCTTGGCCACACCGTCGTAATTGGCGAAGATGGTTCCGGCACCGATGTTCGAGCCCTCACCGACGACGGCGTCGCCCACGTAACTGAGGTGCGGCACCTTGCTGCCGGCGCCGATCGTGGCGTTCTTGGTCTCCACAAAAGCGCCGATCTTGCCGTCTGCGCCGAGCAGCGTGCCGGGGCGCAGGTACGAGAACGGGCCAACGGATGCCCCGGCGGCGATCACGGCGAGTGTCGCGTCGGTGCGCTTCACAACGGCGTTCTCACCCACCTCGCAGTCGCGCAAAGTGGTGTCCGGGCCGATGATCGCGCCGGTCTCAACCACGGTCGCGCCCTGAATCTGGGTGCCGGGAAGAATCGTCACATCCGGCGCGAGGGTGGCCTTGAGGTCGATCCACGTGGTGGCCGGGTCCTGGATGGTCACTCCCGAGAGCTGCCATCCGCGCACGATGCGCTGGTTGAGGGTCAGAGCAGCTTCGCTCAACTGGGCGCGGTCGTTGATGCCGGCGACGAGCCAGGCATCCGCTACCGGAACGGCGGTGACCTCGGCGCCCGCACGGCGCAGCAGACCGATCACGTCGGTGAGGTATTTCTCGCCCTGCACGTTCTCGGTGGTGAGCTCGGCCAGCTGCGCGCGGAGCGCGGCCAAACCGAACAGGTACACGCCCGCGTTGATCTCAGTGATCGCGCGTTCGGTGTCGTCGGCATCTTTCTGTTCGACGATGCGGTCGAAGTCGCCTGCGGCGGAGCGCACGATGCGTCCGTAGCCCGTCGAGTCGTCCGGATGCGCCGAGAGCACGGTTCCGGCGGCGGCGCTTGCGCGGTGGGCGTCGATGAACGTGGCCAGCGTGGCGGCGTCGAGAAGGGGAACGTCGCCGTTGATGATCAGAACGTCACCGTCGAAGTCGGTGGGGAGTGCATCCACTGCCTGCTCCACGGCACGGCCTGTACCGGGAATCTCGTCCTGGTCGACGATGATGCTCTCGGGCAGGTCCTCGGCCACGAGAGCGGCGAGGCGGTCCCGCTCGTGGCGCACCACGGTGATGACGTGAGCGGCGTCGAGCGCGCGCGCCGTGGCGAGCACGTGGCTCACGATCGGCTGGCCGGCGAGCGGATGCAGCAGCTTCGGGAGGCTGGACTTCATTCGGGTGCCCTGGCCGGCGGCGAGCACAATGATGGCGAGGTGGGCGTCTGTCACGGGGGTCCTCTTTACGTAATTGCGTACTCAATGAGTGCTCCGCCGCCAGGACTCGAACCTAGACCTAACAGCTCCAAAGGCTGTCGTGCTGCCATTACACCACGGCGGAAAGCGCCGACCAAGAGCCGACGACACCTTCAAGTGTGCCAGATCCCAGCGGCCTGCACGCTCCCTTGCTCCCTCGCACGGGATAATGGAGCAATGCCTGGCCATGATGAAGTCGACCGAATTGTAGATTCCTGGTTACGCGAACGTCCGGATCTTGATTTCGCCCCTCTCCAGGTACTCTCCCGCGTGGCCCGACTCGCCAAGCATCTCGATCGCGCCAGACGCACCGCGTTCTCCCGCTCCGAGCTGCAATCGTGGGAGTTCGATGTGCTCTCCGCCCTGCGCCGGGCAGGCTCGCCCTATGAGCTCAGCCCCAAGTCGCTGCTCCAGCAGACGTTGGTGTCGAGCGGAACAATGACGAACCGCATCAACGGGCTCGTGGAGCGCGGACTTGTCACGCGCCACACCGATCCGCACGATGGGCGCGGCATCCTGGTGGGCATGACGCCCGCAGGGCTCACCCGAGTCGATGCCGCGATCACCCGCCTCGTCGACGCAGAGGCCGAGTTGCTCGGCACCCTGACCACGAGCGAGCAGGACCGGCTGTCGAACCTGCTTCGCAAGCTCAGCCTCAACTTCGACTGACTGCCCGACCCGCCTCAGTCTCGCCCGCCCTCGCTGGTCGAGCAGCGCCGTCTACGGCGCGTGTCGAGACCCCGCACGCCAATCCTCAGACCCGCCTGACCGTTCTTCTTCGAAAGACCGCCCTGACTATGACTGCACAGACGACGAACAGAGCTCCGCTCGCCAGGAACGGAGCAGACAGCCCCGCCGACGCGGCAAGCAAACCGCCGAGAACCGCTCCCACGGTAAGGCCGACGAGACCCAACACCTTGCTCGAAGCATTCACACGCCCGCGCAGGGCGTCGGGAACGAGGCGTTGCCGCAGCGAACTCACGCAAATACCCCACACAACGGCGTGCAGGATGTACACCGCAAGCAGCACGGCCGCGAGCCAGACCGACTCAACAACGGCGAGGGCGAACATCGACACGGCTCCGAGCGCAAGGCTGGCGGCAATCGTGCCGCCGTAGCCGAGCCGAGCCCGCAGGGCGGCCGTGCCGAGCGACCCGACGAGTCCGCCCAGCGCCGACACCGCGAGAATGGCCCCGTACCCGGCGGAATCCAGCCCGAGCGTCTGCTGCGAGTACAGCACCAGCACCGAGAAGGGCATCATGTAGGCCACGCTCGCGAGGCCGCCAACCACGGCCAGCCAGCCCAGCAGGCGATGCCCGCGCAGCCAGACTGCACCGTCGAGCGCCTCTCGATACACCGACCGGCGCGGGAGCAGCGGCCGGCCGGCGCCTCCACCTGCTCGTCTTGACAGGGCCAGGAAGAATATGCCCGCCGCGGCATAGAAGCCACCGGCTGCGAAGACCGGTAGCGCGGCGGCGGCCGCGAACAGGAGACCGCCGAGCGGCGGACCCACGAATTCGTCGGCCACGAGCTGTGCCGCGGACACGCGGCCGTTGGCCCGGTCGAGCTGACGACCGGGCACGATCGACGGCAGGATCGAGAGTGCGGCGTTATCCGCTGCCGTTTCCAGTACGCCGATTCCAGCAAACACGACGTACAGCAGGGTCAGCGAGCCGTTCCCCGTCGCGAACAGCACAGCCAGCGTGAGCAGGAGCACGGCCCTGGCCGCATTCGTGACCCACAGAATGGTGCGTCGGTCGAGACGATCCACGTAGACCCCGACCGGAACCACCACGAGCAGTCTGACGGCAGAGTAGACGGCGGCGAGCCCCGCGATGAGAAGGGCGTCGCTGGTCAGGGACGTGGCCAGCAGCGGAATCGCCACAAACACAATGCCGTCGCTGAGATTGCCCGCGGCATTTCCCGCCCACAGTCGCCTGAATCCCCGCCCGAGCCCCATGCTCACACCCTAGCTGCGCCCTCCATCTGCCCAGCGTCGGGGCCGCACTCGGTGCCATCGCTGTTCCCGGCACATAGCTCCTGCAGATTCTGGGCTGGCCACTAATCGGTCCCGGAATCACGCGGCCGTCTGGCCAGACCGTGCCGATCTGCAGGAGTTATGCGCGAGTCAGGACGGTAGGAGCACGATCTTGCCGATGTGGCGGCGGGTCAGAAATTCGCTCTGGGCTTCCGCGATCTCGGTGAGGTCGAAGGTGCTGCTGATCTGCGGGTGCAGACTCCCGCTGCGCGCGAGGTCGACGAGGCGACGAAAGTGCACGCGGGTGTGCATGGACGACCCGATCAGCTGCACGTTGTGCAGGTACAGGCGACGCAGGTCGAAGTCGATCACCGGCCCCGCCACGGCGCCCGCGATGACCCACCGTCCTCCGGTGCGCAGGAGGGGCATGAGGGTCGACACTCCGGCGCCGCCCGCGATATCAGCCACCACGTGAAGCCCGTCGGGCACGGCAGCGGCGACCTGCGCGGCCACGTCCCCCGAATCCCGGTTGACGACAACGGATGCTCCCGCCTCCATGACGGCGCCGCCCTTCGCCCCGCTCGTGATCGCCACGACGCGAGCGCCCAGCGCCGCTGCGAGCTGCACGAGGGCGAGTCCCACGCCGCCTGACGCCCCGGTGACCAGCACGGTTTCCCCTGCCCGCAGGTGCGCCCGATCGAGCATGGCCCGTGCTGTTCCGAACGCCACGGGGAGGCAGGCCAGCTGCGCGTCCGACAGGGGCGACGCCGTCACGTCGTGGGCATGGCTCGCGGTGACGGCCACGTACTGCGCGAACCCGCCGTCCGCTTCGCTGCCGAGGTAGCCGACCGGCGTGGCATCGTCGTCGTCGGCCCCGTAGATCGCCGGGTCTACGAGCACCCGCCGCCCGATCAGGCCGTCGGACACGCCGGCGCCGACCTCCGCCACAGTGCCCGCCACGTCTCCGCCCTGGATACGCGGAAACGCGAACTCACCGAGCCAGCCCGCCTTCGCGTCGGGGTCGTTGGGCAGCCCGTAGGCTCCCTCCCTGGTCCAGATATCGGTGTTGTTCACTGCGGCGGCGGTCACCCGCACGAGCACCTCGCCGGGCCGGGGCTTCGGCCGGGGCCAGTCGCGCCGCACCTCGAGCACGTCGGGTGCCCCAAACCTGGTGAGCACGGCCGCCGTCATCGTGTCTGTCATTCGTCAAGTCTGACCGCACCCGCAGAGAAAGCCAAAGGTTGGCCCGCACGGGAAGGCACAACTGAGCATGCACCGATCAGGAGAACACCTACCCCGCCTCTGTGCCGACCGCCCCGGTGGCGATTTCAGAAGATCGGCCACGCCCGGGCGTAACTTCCGCACTGGTCCGCGAGCTAGGGCATCCGCTCGGGCCGGATTTCCTGAATTCGCCACAGGAAGATCGCGCGAAGAATGCCGCGCGCGGGCTACTGCGGGCCGGCGTCGAGGGCCGCCTCGAGGCGCTCGACCTTGCCGGTGAGCTCACCGACGTGGCCGGGACGGATGTCGGCCTTCAGAACGAGGGAGACCCGCGGCCCGAAGGCACCGACTGCCTCGGTGGCCGCCTTGACCACGGCGAAGACCTCGTCCCAGTCGCCCTCGATGGTGAAGTTAGGGGTTATCGTAGGTTTATGAGAGTTATTGGCTACACCCGCCTGTCGAGGGCCTCCCGCGAGGAAAGCACGTCAATCGTGCGACAGCGCGAGATCATTCGGAAAACGTGCGACGCCCGCGAGTTCGAGCTTGTCGAGATTGTCGAGGACGTCGACGTCTCCGCAACACGCTCCCGACTGGACCGGCCCGGCCTCAACGAGGTCCGCCGACGCATAGCCGCAGGCGAGGCTGATGCCGTCATGGTCTGGCGACTGGACCGGCTGGTCCGCTCGGTCGTCGACGTTGGCGTATTGCTCGACGACGGCCTCCAGATTATCTCGGCGACGGAGAACCTAGACACGACCTCAATTATGGGTCGGGCGATGATCGAGATTCTTCAAGTGTTCGCGAGCATGGAAGCTAAAACAATAGGCATCCGCGTCTCGGCGTCCCAAGCGCACCTGCGGCAGATCGGTCGCTGGCCCGGTGGCGTCCGCCCCTACGGCTACCGTTCAGTGCTTCACCCCGACGGAGTGGGTCGGGCACTGGAGCCCGACCCCGACGAGTCCGCCATCGTCCGGCGAATGGCCGACGAGGTCCTCGGTGGGTCCTCCGTGTACGCCGTCGCTCAACGATTGAACATCGAGGGAATCGCTCCGCGCCGCTCGGCAACCTGGAGCCCCACGTCGATTCAGCGCATTCTCCGCTCCGACTCGGCTCTCGGGCGAGTGAAGATCAACGGCGAGCTACTGCGCGACGATGTGGGCCTCCCCGTCACAGCCTGGACGCCGTTACTGGCTCTCAGCGAAGTCGAGCGCCTCCGCGAAATCACAGATTGGACCCCCACGCCGGGACGTTCCGCCGAAACAAAGGAGGGGCTTCGCAAGAGAGCCACGCGCCTACTATCTGGCCTACTCGCTTGCCCGGGCTGCGGCGGTCCCCTCGTCGTCAAAAGCCGCAAAGGTTCGACCGGCAAGCCAATCTATGCGTGCCAGGCCGCCGCCCGAGGCCAAGTCTGCTCGCGGGGCGTCGCCGTGGAGTGCGAGCGCGTCGAGGGCGAGGTCACGCGCCAGTTCCTCGCCGTCGTCGGCACCTTCGGAGTCGTCGAGGCTCGTTCCTCCATCCGCGAGGTTGCGGGCCTAGCGGGCGTCGAGGAAGCGATCAGAGATACAACCGAGCGCCTCCGCACGGCGGACGCCGACCTCCCAGTCCTATTCGAACGCCTGATGCTGCAACGTGCAGAGCGCGAGAGATTGGCAGCACTGCCCACGGAGCCAGTCGTCGAAATGGTAGACACTGGCGAGACCTTCGCCGAAGCATGGGCGCGCGAGGACATCACTGGTCGGCGGCGGGTTCTTCGCACCTCCGGCGTCGAGATCAATCTCGCCCCAGCCGCGCGCCGGGGCTATTGGGACCCGACGCGGGTAACCCTCGACTTCGCCGCCCAAGAGCGTGCTGCCGCCGAACGTGAACACTAGGCAGACCTGCGCAGGAGGCTAAGCGCCCCAACGCGCCCACGAAGAACCTCTCCATGCCCCCACAAGGCCTCACTGGGGTCGTAAAGCGATGTTTGGCCCTACACGGCACTCATGCATGTTTGAGCGACGAATGCGCCCATTGCCTGCGTGTGACCCCTCAAGCACAGAGCGACGCCGGTGACGCCGACCGGTGACGAAGTGACGGAACTTGCGTCACTTCCCTATTCCAGTATAAAGAGCTCTCTCTCTTCTAAAGAATAGTGAAGTGACGTTAGAACCGTCACTTCGTCACCGGAATGCACCCGAGCGCCCACGAGGCATGCGGCGAGCGCCGCCGCTCGAGCCCAGTGCGCGTCTAGCAGAGCCCGAGGCCCGCGTCGATCACGGGGGAAATGTCGATTTTGAGTCCATCAACGTCGGGGTCCGCTGCCCACATTGGCGAGATGTCCGGCAAGTCCGTGTGGTCGCGTGCAGTGCCATTCACGGCGTACTCGGTCCCGTCCGGCGTGTCGAGAGTGACAAGCTGGAGAGATCGCCCGTCGACGGTCTTCTCTTCGCACCGGACGACGACGTAGGGCGTAGTCAGCGGCCAGTCGTCGCCAAAGTCAATACTGACGAGGAGGCCAGGGTCATCCTCGACATTGGCGGGCACGTCGACCGGAGTGGCGGGTGCGGCAGGCGCGTAGTCGGCGCAGACTCCAGTCTGCGGCTCGCCAAGCGCGTCACCGGGTGATGTGACGATGACGTAACCAGCCACGGCTCCCGCCGCGATATCACCCGACCCGCCGCCTGGACCCCAGTTCCGATCTACGCATACCTCTGTGCCGTCTACGACGACGCCGACAAAGGTCATGCCCTCCCAGATCGGCGCGTCAGGTAGCTCGTCCTTGACCAGTCGTTCGGCTTGGGCGATCCGTTCAGAGTCGCTGAGCGACGACGTCTCAACCGTTGGCGCCGCAGAAGCGCTCTCTCGCGCGGGCTCCGGAGAAGCGGAGCACCCTGCGAGCAGTACAACGGCGGCGAGCGCCCAAATGGATACTGCTGATCGGTTGACTATGGGCATGATCAGACCCTATCGAACCGCCAAGGCCGGGTGTTCCGGTGCCAAGTCGCTTGCACGCTTCGTCTTGGCCGTACAGGTTTGCTTGCAAAGGTGTACGGCTTAAGATTGTGGCATGACGAAAACGCCCGATCCCGCCCCTCTCGCGCTGCTCTACGTTCGGGTATCGACTGGTCGACAAGCGAAGACCGGGCACAGCGTCGACAGCCAGCCCATCATCCTGCGAACCGCCGCCGAGAAGGCCGGATACGTCGTCGAAGTCATCACGGAAACCGGATCAGGGCGCAATGCGGCACGCCCGGCGCTCGCCGAAGCCATGAGCCGCCTCAAGTCTGGCAAGGCTCAGGCTCTCTACGCCGTCGATATCGACCGGCTCGCCCGAAGCACTCAGCATCTTCTTGAAATCGCTACCGCGTCGACCAAACAGGGGTGGCGGCTCGTGGTCACTACAACGGACGTGGATACCTCGACCCCCGCTGGAGTCATGTTCTTCACCATGTGCGCCGCGTTCGCCCAGTACGAGTCCGGCATGATTTCGCAGCGCGTGAAGCGCCAACACGAGGCGCGCCGAGACCGGGGCGTCGTCTGGGGCAAGGACGAGGGTCGGCGTTCGGCGCTACCCGCCGCGACCGTGGCACGCATTCTCAGCCTCCGCGCCGAGGGTCGGACCTTGCAAGCAATCGCCGACACGCTCACCGGTGAAAACGTGTCCACGGCGGCGGGTGGCAAGTGGTATCCCTCAACCGTCGCCAAGACCTTGAACAGCCCGGCCAACCGCCCGACTCTCGCCGCCTGACCCTGTGGCGTTGCTGCGCTCGCCGTGGCCTTGCGTTGGAGGGGTGGGGAGGCACCCCCGGGGTGGTGTGTGTGATCAACTCTTTGTAGGCCGTTTCGGCGCTGGAATCCTGCCAAGTTAGCGGCTGGTTTCCTGCCAAAAGAGCGCTAAGAATCAGGCCAGGCAATTCCCCGCCAAGACGTTGGTTTGGGGAATGCGCCGAGACAGTGATCACCGGTGGCCGAGGCCCTTCTCCCGTGCGCGGAGACATGGGCCCGCCACCCCAGATATGTTCCTTACGGCGTAGCTACTGCCAAGCGGTCGCGCCGGAAGGAACAGAAAGCAGATGACGGTACCCATGTCCGTGCAAGAAAATATCAGAACTCTCGACTCCCACGGAATCGCGGGCCGAGAGATCGCCCGCCGACTGGGCGTCAGCCGCGACGCGGTAACGAAATACACCGGCCAGCTGGACTACTCGCCCAAGCCACCGTCGCCGGTGCCTCGGCCGGCCGGGTCGGTGTTGACAGGGTTCGAAGACACCATTGAGTTGTGGTTGGGCGAGGACCAGCGCCGGCCGCGCAAGCAACGCCACACGGCCAAGCGCGTCTTTGACCGCCTCGTCGTCGAGCAGGGCTACTTCGGCAGTTATTCGCCGGTGCAACGCTTCGTCGCTAAATGGAAGACCCGCCACCGCCAGGCCGGGGAGGGATTCACCGAACTGGTCTGGCCGGCCGGCACGGCGCAGGTCGATTTTGGGCAGGCCGAGGCCATCATCGCGGGGGTCCGGCAGGTCCTACATATCTTCGTCGTCACGTTCCCGTTCTCGAACATGCGCTTCGTGCAGGCTTACCGGGGCGAAACATCCGAGTGTGTCTGCCACGGCCTGCGGACTGTGTTTGATCACATCGGTGCGGCACCTCGGCACTTGGTCTTTGACAACGCGACCGGGATCGGGCGGAGAGTGGGGGCCAAGGTCGTCGAGACGAAACTGTTCAGCGCATTCAAACTGCATTACCGCTCGGAGTCTCGGTACTGCAACCCGTACTCCGGCAATGAGAAAGGCAACGTGGAGAACGCGGTCGGGTTCCTCCGCCGGAACCTGATGGTCCCCGAGCCGGAGGCGGCCACGTTGCAGGGCCTCAACGACGTGTTGTTGGCGCGGTGCCTGGCGTTGGCTTCGACGGTGCACTATCGCAAGGGCCTGCCCGTGGGTGAGCTCTTTACCCAGGACGTCGCCGCGAGTCTCGCGCTGCCCGGGGTCGGGTTTGACCCGGTGCGTTATGAGTCCCGCACCGCCGACAAGACCGGGAACCTCCTCATCGACGGGAACACCTATGCGGCCGGGTCTTCCTTCCATAGCCGCACCCTGACAGTGGGGTTACGACACGATGTGGTCGAGATCCTCGATGAGCAGGCCACGCCGGTGCGGTCATTCCCTCGGGCGTTCGGACGACAGACCGAGACGATCTTCGAACCCGCGTCGCTGCTGCCGTTGCTGGTGACCAAGCCCGGCGCTTGGGGTCACTCCCAACTGCGCCCCCTGGTCCCAGATCCGGTGCGGCAGTGGCTCGATACGGCCACCGCCACCAACCGGCGGCGACTCCTCAGCGCCGTGGATGCCGCCAGCGGTTCGGCCGGTTTCGACGCCGCAATCGGCGCCGCCGACATGCTGATCCAGCGTGGGGACACCCCCGATATCGCCGCGCTGAGCATGCTCGCCCGGCGCCTCGCCGACGGCACGGCCCCGGCGGCGGAGAACGTGGACCTTAGCGTTTATGACATCTTCACCGCCGACGCCTTCACCACCGTGAACACGCTGACAGGAGAGATCGCATGAGCCTGATCACCGTTCAAAACATCATCGAGACCGGCCGGCAGGCCTCCCTGACCAATACCGTGCTGGCCGAGTGGGCCGAGAAAGGCACCCCGAAGCAACGCGAATACCTGCACGGAATGCTCACGGCCGAGCACGAATCCCGCCAAGCATCTCGCCGCCAACGACTGCTGACAGCGGCCCGGTTGCCGGCGTTGAAGTCACTCACGGGTTTTGACTACTCGAGCGTGAAGTTCCCCGAGGACTACGGCCGTGACGAGCTGACCTCGCTGGATTTCATCGACCGGGCCGAGGACCTTGTCTTCTACGGTGACGTCGGCACCGGGAAAACCCACCTCGCCAGCGCGCTGGTCGCCGCCGCCTGCCGCGAGGGAATCCCGGCACGTTTCTTCACCACCTCGTCGCTGGTGATGCAGCTGCGCCGCGCCAAAGACGAAGGGCGCCTCGATCGGGAGCTGGCCTCCATAGCCAAAAATCGGCTCGTGGTGATTGACGAATTTGGCTACTTACCAATCGATACCGAAGGCGCCCGGCTCCTGTTCCAGGTCATTGCGGACGGTTATGAAAAAAGAAGCCTGGCCATAACCACAAATTTGGAATTCTCCCGCTGGGGAACCGTGTTCGGCGACGACAACATGGCCGCTGCCGTCATCGACCGCATCGTGCACCACGGCCGGCTCCTGCAATTTCGTGGCGAGTCCTACCGAGTTAAACACGCCCTCATGAAATAACCCCCGCACCACCCCAGCCGACGGCCGCGCTGGCCGAGAATGCTGGAACGACGCCGAAAACCGGCCATTCTGACCACCGTGCTCAACTGGCCGGAAACCACGCCGCACTGGCAGGTTTTTAATCGCTCAAATGGCCGGCTTCAAGTTGACAAAACACAGGTGGGGAGTCTTCTCGTACCGAGGCGGCAGGGCGTCTCGCTGTGCGCGTGAGTCTGGAGGCTTGGGTCGTTCACGTCCGGCGTTGGGCTCCGCAACCTGCAATCCCTCCTGCCCGAGCCAAGCGCGCCGAAATGGACCAACGGTTCCACGACGTCGCCAATTTCATCGCCCATTCGCACGACGCCCCCACCGCTGAGCCACCGTTGAGCATGAGAGGCACTATTGGAAGAGTCCGAAGTCCGCAAGCGATACGCTCCGAACATGGGCAAACTCAGCGCGAATCTATTTGGCATCAGGCTAGACGACACGATCGTCTCGCGCATGAAAGCCCTTCTGGAGAACGTAGTCCTCACAGAAGTGCAAAAAATGGATATTCCAACGGGCCGCGCGTGGGTTGAAACAACCGCTGAAGGGTGGCGGGAGTACTACTCGCTTATGGCTGACCGACTTGAGTCAATCCTCGAGAATGGATCGGCAAAGGGCACCATCCGCGCGGAGGTATCCCAGCAAACTCTGCACGGCCGAACATGGTCTGCTGGGCCTGCGAATCCCCATCTTGATTGGCGGACACCTAGGCCCGACGCCAATCTCGACAAGTTCTCACCGGATTACGAAGGAATCACATTCGAGTTCGCGGAAAATGGCTTCATCATAAATCTAGGCATGAGGAATAGAACCGGTATCGTCGGCCCCGTCACTCTGACTTCGACTAGTGGAGGCCTGACACAGATCGTTATCGACGATCCCGACAATAACAGCGAAGCGATCCTGTCCGCGGTCGAAGAGCTTGTGCTGAGCTATCGCGTCCCGGAAGCCCCACCAGAGCCAGCGTCGTTCAGGGTCTTTATGGGTCATGGTGGGGATACCCAATGGAAGACCCTCAAGCTGGCTTTGGAAGCCACTCACGGTTTCGCCGTCGAGGCCTTCGAGTCAGAGGACCGAACATCGACGGCCACAGTGGACACCGTCGTCAACATGATTAGGTCAGCCAACGCCGCAGTAGTTGTGATGACTGGAGCCGACACCATGCTCGACGGAACCGTCCGAGCTCGTGAGAATGTCATCCACGAACTTGGCCTTTGCCAGGGAATTCTTGGCGTCCACAGCACCATCATCGTCTTGGAAAATGGCGTCACGGAGTTATCCAACATCGCCGGAATAACGCAAGTCCGATTCCCGAAGAACGACGTCATGAGTTCGGCACTTGCTGTCGCGGGAGCTCTTGAAAATCGAAAGAGAAACGCCTGACCTGATCACGCCCGCTGCCGCTATCGGCCGCGTCCCCCCGAGACGCCACCGCGGCGCTAAGTGGCGAGCGCGAAACACGGGCAGAATGGGCACATGCTAGTAGCCTTCTCAGTTGCCCCCAGCGGTACCGGACGCGTCGACGGCTCCGTTCACGATGCCGTTGCCGCCGCCGTGCGCATTGTTCGAGAGTCCGGTCTCCCCAACCATACAGACTCGATGTTTACGACCATCGAGGGCGACTGGCCCGAAGTGTTCGAGGTCATCCGGCGGGCGACCGAAGCCGTCGGCGAGTACGGCTCGCGGGTCTCGCTTGTACTGAAAGCCGACATTCGACCGGGCTTCTCAGGGGAAATGAACGGGAAGATTGAACGCCTAGAGCAGGCTCTCGGCGACAACTAGCTTGTTTACACGCCTGAGCGCACAATAACCCCTGGCAGTGCGGGTGCGAATCGCCGCAGGCGAGGCAGACGCCGCCATGGTGTGGCGCCGAACTAACAACGTGCAGTCCGCCGTCGACGTCGAAACCCTCCCTGACGACGGTATTGCTTTTCGCAGAGACGGCGAGCCCCCATCGTTTCGATCTGGCACGTGATCGAACGCGCGAGAGACTGACGTCGGCGGCTACTCGTCCTGGTTCGAGGCGCTATCCGATGCGCCGGACGCCCCCGAGGGACCAGTCTGAGGCTCAGAGACAAAATTCATCGGGACAGCACTCTCGCGAATTTCACGTTGGATACCCGCGCTTCCGAGCAGAACCTTTTCGTCTGCCTTGTCGACTTGTTCACTCATTATTTGCTCCTATCGCTCGTTACTTTGGAACGCCGATCCACTCGACGACGCATTTGTCCGATATTGAAACCCAGAGACCCTGCGAATTCTCCAGCTTGCTGAGGAACTCACCTTTCGCGCCCATGCGCCATTGTGACTCGATGAAGATATCGCGAGGTTGTGGGTATGTCGACATCAACGACTTTCGGGAGTACCAGCCGCCGTAGTAGACGCCGTTCTCCAGACGAACGCGAACGAATCGGCCACTCCCCATCGTCAACGCATTGTTATCCCAGGCAGAAGGCACCGATCGAAAGTTGCTCAGCAGGACCACTTTCTTGCGCTGCTTTCCCTTATTCGTCGTTCTTTGGGTTCCGTCCGATTCCGTGCTTGAGGCGACCCGCAGCGAGAGTAAAACTGGGACCAGTGCAGGCACACCGACAAGAAGCCCTAATGCCAGCAGAGTCGGCCAGAAGGGCTCGCTGAGGAGTTGCGCACCGCTGTCTTGAAAAGACTCAACTACTAAGCGACCGAAAACAAGTAGATAAACTGCGTCGAACAGTACGCCTACGAAGAGTGCCTCGAGTATCCGCGCACCGGCACTCGTGTCCACGGCCCGGTGGCCACGCAACGCAACTCTGACTGTCCCGAAAGCGATGCCTGGAACAATAAAGAATACGAAGAGGGACAGCTGAGCAAGTGACTCCGGAACTGTCAATCTTCACCGTCCCACTCTGGGGAACGAGTATTTCACGCGAGCGGGCCGACCGCGGTAGACCACCCGTCGCTCGAGTTCCCTCTCCACGCCGCGGACCCGCGATACCCAACGCCCACTCCGTTGAGCCTCGGGCCAACGTGATCTAGCCCTGCGGCGAGTCTTTCGCTCTGATTGTAAAAGTCAGAGAACGGCGGTAAAACCCATCTCCACAACTCGCTCCCACTTGAATCGAAGATGCGCAGCTCCCAGTCACCTAGAGTGCTTTTCTTGGTCACGGTAGCTCGCACCGCGTTCGGATAACTCATGCCCATACGCAGAGCGTACCGGCACGGGCCAGCGTTGTCCTCCCTTTCAACTCATGGGTGGTTCATCTCCCGTTCCCTCTCTACCCTGGCCTTGACCCCGGAGAGAGTGGACCCGGGTAAAGGCCATCCAACGGGCGACCCAAGACATCGTCGAGTATGGCTCGCGGTCTCGCTGGTACTCAAGGCCGATATTCGACGGGACTTCTCGGGGGAAATGACCGGGAGGTTGAACGCCTAGAGCGGGCTCGGGGCGACAACTAGAGCGTTTACACGGCTCAGGGCTATGTCCCCTAGCGGTACTTATGCGCCCTCGATCGTGGTGAACATGGAGTCGGTGTGGTTGGGCAGGCCGGAGTCGCGCACCACCTTGACGGCGGCGGCCACGGCGTTGTGCACGGAGCCGGCGTCGTCCTGCGCGCCGGAGGGGGCAACCGAGAATGCAACGAGCATGAGAACTCCTAGGTCTGAAGCGAATTGGTCAGCGAACGTTCGCCCCTGCGATCGTACGACCACAGCTCACGCACCGCCCAGCCGAGCAGCACGAATTCCAGAAGGTTGCGCACTGAGAGTACGAATACGAGCGTGGGATCGGCCACGAGCAGCCAATCATAGAAATACGGGTAGACCAGTTGGGTCAGGGCTGCGATCACGAGCGCGAGCGTCGCGGGCGTACGCCACGCCGCACCGTGCCAGACGAGTCCGAGGATGATCGGTGCCGCAAGCCAGGCCATGAACTGCGGCGAGCCCACCTTATTGAAGGCGATGAGAGTCACGGTGAGTGCGAGTACGAGCGGCGGGAACACCGTGACAAACGCCGCGCCCGCCCGCGTCGCCCGCGCGCCCAGCAGCACCACGCAGATCGCCATGAGCGCCATCAGCGGTGTCATGAGAGCGCTCGCGACGTCGACTCCGGGGCCGGCCACCTGAAAAGTCAGAATGTCCCTGTCGTAGTAGAGCGAACTGGCGGGCACCCGCAACGCGGTGAGCCACATCCAGAATCCGGCCACCGGCGCCTCGATCTGGATTCCGCGCGCGGTCTGCGCCGTCACGAAGCTGACGACGTTGCGACCGCTGCCGAGAACCAGGGCGACCACGACGATGCCGAGGCTGATCGCGGAGGCGAGCAGCAGCATCCGCCAGCGCTGCGGCCACACCACAAAAAGCGCGGCAATCACGGCGGCGGGCCAGATTTTCACCCAGGTGGCGAGAACAAGCAGCGCCGTTCCCCAGAACGGCCGACTGCCGAGCCACAGCAGGCCGATGATCGTCACCGGCACCGTGATGGAATCGATGCGAGCGAGCGCGATCGGTCCGAGCAGAAGTTGGAACAGCAGCCACCACCACGCGACGCGAACGCGATGCGGGTGCAGTCCGCGCACAAGCATGAAGAATGCTGCCGCGTCGCACAGGGTCACGAGCAGAAACCACGTGTACAGATACAGCGCATCGCCGAGCGCGAGGGCGGCGCTGATCGGCAGCATGGCGAGAATCGGGTACACGAAGGGGGCATCGATTCCCACAATCGTTCCGTTGCGCAGTCCGTCGGCCCAGCCGCGATACACCACGGCCACGTCGCCGAGCGGGTTTCCGGGCCCATACAGCGCAAGCAGCACGATGACGACGTGAACCAGGACGAACGCGCCCCACAGCAGGGGCGCTCGCTGGGAGGGGGGTCGTGACACGTGCTTACTGTAGCCGCACAGCGCCCCCGCGAGGCCTAGTGCTTGCCCTCCGCCGCAACCGCAAGCAGTGCCCGCATCACGGTGGGCACGGCTTCTGCCACGTCGAGCGCGGTGATCGGCCCGCCGGCGGATGCGAGTTCCGCCGCGCGGGCATGCACAAGCGCCGCGGTCGCGGCGAGGGCCGCGAGGGCGTCGGTATCCGTTTCGATGCGGGCGGAGTTCGTGGCCAGCAGGGCGCCGAGGATACCCCCGAGCACGTCCCCGGAACCGGCCGTCGACAGCCACGCCGGAGAGCCGGAGACCGTGAGCCTGGCTCCGGTAGGAGACGCGATGCGCGTGACGCTGCCCTTGAGCAGCACCGTGACGCCGAGCAGGCGCGCGGCGCGAACGGCGGCCTCGGCAGGAGCGGCCGCGATCTGCTCCGCGGTGGTCTGTTTGGCCTTCGGCAGGCCGTTCAGCAGGGCCGCGAGTTCACGGTAGTGCGGGGTGATCACGACCTGGCTGGCGGCCTCCGCTTCAGGCAGGCGCAGCCTGTCAAGCACCCCGGCGTCGCAGACCGTTGGCAGGCCCGCGGCGAGCGCCTCGTCAAGCTCGCGCGTCACCTCGGCCCCGCGCGTGGCTGCGTTGATTCCGGACCCGAGCAGCCAGGCCTGTACCCGACCGGACACCAGCACGACTTCGGGGCGGCGCTGCAGCACGAGCGTGCCCGCCCTGCCAGGACCGAGGTAGCGCACCATGCCCACCCCCGTGCGGGCCGCGGCCTCGACGCCGAGCACGGCCGCACCGGGGTAATCCTTCGATCCGGTCATCACTCCGAGCACGCCGCGGGTGTACTTGTCGTCCGCCGGTCCCGGCACGCGGATCCACCCGCGCGCCTGCTCGGTGTTCCATTCCAGCCATCCCCGGGGTTTTGCCATGTGCCCACGATAGATTGTTTCCATCAAAGTCGATGAACCCATTTGTTCACACCCGGGGGAAACACGTGTCCGCTCTCTTCGAACCTCTCACCGTGCGCGGGGTCACCATGCGCAACCGCCTCTGGGCGGCTCCCATGTGCCAGTACGCCATCGAGAACCGCGACGGCGCTCCCGCTGACTGGCACCTGATGCATCTGGGCTCCCTCGCCACGGGAGGCGCCGGCCTCGTGATCGCCGAAGCGACCGCGGTGAGCCCCGAAGGGCGCATCTCCGACAAAGACACCGGCCTCTGGAATGACGAGCAGGGCGAAGCCTGGGCGCACATCGTCGAATTCATGCACACTCAGGGTGTGCGCGCGGGCATCCAGCTCTCCCACGCCGGCCGCAAAGCATCCGTCTGGCCCGCCTGGGGCACCGACCGACGCGGCACCATGTCGCCGGTCGACGGCGGGTGGCCCACCCTATCGGCTTCGGCCCTTCCCTTCACCGGTTACGCCACCCCCACCGCCCTCGGCTTCTCGGGCATCAAGCAGGTCGTCGCCGACTTCCGGGCAGCCGCACGCCGGGCCGTCGACGCCGGCTTCGACGTGATCGAGATCCACGGCGCCCACGGATACCTCGTGCACCAATTTCTCTCGCCGCTGAGCAACCAGCGCACCGACGAATTCGGCGGGTCGCTCGAAAACCGCGCGCGCCTGCTCATCCGCATCATCGTGGCCGTGCGGCAGGAGATCGGCGAGGAGCGGGCGCTCTTCGTGCGATTCTCTGCCACGGACTATGCAGCGGGCGGCTGGGACGAAGAACAAACAGCCACTGTCGCGGGTTGGGCCGCCGCCGCCGGGGCCGACTTCTTCGACATCTCGACCGGAGGCAATGTGGCAGGCGCGACCATTCCGCTCTCGCCCGGCTATCAGGTGCCGTTCGCGCGCTTTGTGAAGGAGCAAGCGGATGTAGCGGTCAGCGCCGTCGGGCTCATCACGTCTGCGGAGCAGGCGGAACAGATCGTGGCCTCCGGCAGCGCCGACGCCGTCATGCTCGCGCGCGAACTGATGCGCAACCCGCGTTTCCCGCTGCAGGCCGCGCACGAGCTCGGCGTCGACCTCGACTACTGGCCGCCACAGTACGCCCGCGCCCGCTGGCCCGCCGAGCCGGTGCGCTAGACGCGGCACGTCAGTCGCGGCGGGTGGCGTCCTGCACTTCGCCCACGAGCTCCTCGATGATGTCCTCGAGAAAGAGCACCCCGGTGGTCTCACCCAGTTCGGTGAACGACCGGGAGAGGTGCGCGCCCGAGCGGCGCATGGTCGCGAGAGCGTCTTCCAGGTCGGTCTCTTCAAAGATCGACACCAGCTGACGGATGCGCTTGCCGGGAATCGGGTCTTTGTACACCTCGGATTCCAGGTCGAGCACATCCTTCAGGTGCACGTAACCGGTGGGATCGCCAGCCTCGTTCACGAGCACGAACCGCGAGAATCCGTGACGCGTCACGGCTTTCTCCACGTCCGCGGGCGTCGCCGTCTCCGGCAAGCTGATGATGCCGGCCATCGGCACGGCCACGTCTCTCACCTTGCGGGTGGTGAATTCGAAGGTCGCGGTGAGGGCGCCGGTGCCGTCGAAGAGCACACCCTCCTTGGTGGACTGCGTGATGATCGTGGCGACCTCATCGAGTGTGTACGTGCTCGTGGCCTCATTTTTGGGCTGCACGCCGAACAGCCGCAGCACGCCGTTGGCGGTGGCGTTGAGCGCCACGATCACCGGCGAGAAGATGCGGCCTATGAACACGAGCGGCGGGGCCAGGATCAGCACCGCCTGGTCGGGAACGGAGAACGACAGGTTCTTCGGCACCATTTCGCCGAACACCACGTGCAGGTACGACACGAGCACGAGGGCAATGAGGAATGCAATCGTGCTGATGACCTCCGGCGAGAGCCCGGTGAGCCCCAGGGGGACCTCGAGCAGGTGGTGAATCGCCGGCTCCGAAACGTTCAGGATGAGCAGTGAGCACACCGTAATGCCCAACTGCGTGGTGGCGAGCATGAGCGTGGCGTGTTCCATCGCCCACAACGCCGTCTTGGCACTGCGTTTGCCCGCTTCCGCGAGCGGTTCGATCTGCGAGCGTCGCGCGGAGATCACGGCGAATTCGGCGCCCACGAAGAAGGCGTTGGCGGCGAGAAGCACCACGAGCCAGGCTATTCCTGCCCAATCACTCATGGTTTCTTCACCTCGCTCGTCATGTCGGTTTCAGTATCGGTTTCGGTCTCCGGGGTGAATCTCAGCCGATCGATACGCCGCCCGTCCAGTCGTTCCACGCGCAGGGTGCCCCCGTCGATCGGCACAGTGTCTCCCACCGCTGGCAGGCGTCCGAGCTCGCTCATCACGAATCCGGCCACGGTTTCGAACGGTCCGTCATCGGGCACCCGCAGCCCTGCCCGCTCGAGCAGTTCGTCGGGCCGAAGCATTCCGGGAAAGGTCAGCGAATCCGGGGACCGCACAACGCCCGCGCGGGTGCGGTCGTGTTCGTCGGCCACCTCGCCCACGATCTCCTCCACGAGGTCTTCGAGAGTGGCCACGCCCGCCGTTCCACCGTATTCATCCACGACAATGGCCATCTGGTAGCCGCGGCCGCGCAGTTCGCTGAGCAGGCCGTCGAGTTTCATGGTTTCGGGAACCCGAACGGCCTCGGTTTGCAGTCCCGAGACCGGCACGGTGGCGCGGCGATTGCGCGGCACGGCCACGGCCTGTTTGACGTGCACGATACCCACGACATCGTCGGCGCTCTCGTCGATCACCGGAAAACGGGAGTAGCCGGTCTGGCGGGTGAGGTCGATTACGGCCTGGGCGGATGCCGTTCGCGAGATGACGGCCACACGCGGGCGGGGCGTCATGACGTCGGAGGCGGTGTGGCCCGAGAACAGCAGCGTGCGGTGCAGCAGCGTCGCGGTGTCTTTTTCCAGCAAGCCGGCGCTGGCCGAACGCCGCACGAGCGAGGACAACTCCTCGGCGGAGCGGGCCCCCGAGAGCTCTTCCTTGGGTTCGATGCCCATTGCACGCAGCAGCCCGTTCGCGCTCCCGTTGAGCACGAGAACGGCGGGCTTGAACACCATCGTGAACACGGTCTGGGCCGGAATCACAAGCTTCGCGGTCTGCACCGGCAGCGCGAGGGCGAAATTCTTCGGCACGAGCTCGCCGATGATCATCGACAGCAGGGTAGCCACCACCACGGCGGCGGTCGTGGCGATCGCCGGAACAGCGGATGCCGGCAGCCCGGCACTCGTGAGCGGCCCTGTCAGCAGCGTGGTGATCGCCGGCTGCATGGTGTACCCGGTGAGCAGGGTGGTGAGGGTGATGCCGAGCTGTGCGCTCGACAGGTGCGTCGACGTGATCTTGAGCGCCGAGATGGTGAGGCCGAGGCGGGTCTCGCCGCGATCCCGGCGAGCCTCGAGTTCCGTACGGTCGAGGTTGACCAGGGCAAACTCACTTGCCACGAACAGTCCGGTGCCAATGGTCAGCAGCAGGCCGAACCCGAGCATGACCCACTCAAACATGGCCACCACCGGCGTTCAGCAGGGCTAGCGGCGAACGTTTATGACTGCGTGATTGTGCCGTTGGGGGGTCGTCCATTATTCCTCCCACTATAGCGGAAGGCCCTGCACCGAGCGGGTGCGGCGCACCTACCAGGAGACCGGAAGTGCCTTGCCTTCGTCGTAGCCGGCCGCGGACTGCAGTCCGACTCTGGCCTTCTCGTGGAAGTCGCTCACCGAGGTCGCCCCGGCGTAGGTGAAGGAGCTGCGCACGCCCGATGTGATCATGTCGAGCAGGTCTTCTACGGAAGGACGCAGCGGGTCGAGGTAGATCTTCGAGCTCGAGATCCCCTCGGCAAAGAGGGTTTTGCGGGCGAGCTCGTAGGCGTCGAGACGGTCGAACCGCCCCTGCACGGCCTTGGTCGAGGCCATTCCCCAGCTTTCCTTGTAGAGCCGGCCGGCGGCATCCGCTTGGAGGGTTCCCGGCGCCTCAGTGGTCCCGGCGAACCAGGAACCGATCATGACGGATGCCGCGCCGGCGGCGAGCGCGAGCGCCACGTCCCGGGGGTAGCGCACGCCGCCGTCCGCCCATACGTGCGCGCCGAGTTCGGCGGCCGCGGCGGCGGTTTCGAGCACTGCGGAGAATTGTGGACGCCCGACCGCCGTCATCATGCGGGTCGTGCACATGGCTCCGGGGCCCACTCCCACTTTCACAATGGTGGCCCCGGCTGTGACGAGGTCGCGCACGGCCTCTGCCGTCACCACATTCCCGCCCACGATCGGCAGCCCGAGGTTCAGATCGGCCACGGTCTTGAGAGCGTTGATCATGCCGTCCTGGTGGCCATGGGCGGTGTCGATCACGAGCACGTCGACGCCAGCTGCCGCCAGCGCCCGGGCCTTCGCGGCGACATCTCCGTTGATTCCGATAGCGGCGGCCACCTTGAGTCGGCCGTGCGCGTCGACGGCTGCGTCGTAGAGCGTGGAGCGCAGGGCGCTCTTTCGGCTGAGGGTGCCGACGACCAACCCGTGGTGCAGCACTGGAGCGAAGTCCAGGTCGGCTTCGGTCATCAAATCGAAGGCGCGACGGGGTCCGTCCACGTCGTCGGCGTCGAGGGCTGCCATCGAGCCGTGCAGCAAGTCCCCGAGGACAGCGTCACCGAGCGCGGTGCGAAGGCGCGAGGCCACGATGCAGCCGAGGTACTCGCCCGTGCTGTCATGGATCAGGATTCCCTGGCCGTCCACGGGCGGAACCTGCCGCAGCGCCATTTCGACGGTGTCGTCTGGGCCGAAAACGAACGGGGTGTCGAATCGTACGGATTGGGCCTTCACCCAGCGAATGGCTTCGTCGAGGTCCTGCAGGTGCATGTCCTGGGGAAGAACTCCGAGGCCGCCCCTGCGGGCGAGGGTGGCCGCGAGCCGGGGGCCGGTGACCGAGTTCATGTTCGACGAGACGATGGGGAGAGTGGCCCCAGTGCCGTCCCCCGGAGCGAGGGACACGTCCATGCGACTGTGAATCGCCGACTGCCCTGGCACGAGAAAAACATCGGAGTACGTCAGGTCGCTGGTGGGAGTCGTTCCATAGAACCGCATACCAGAACGCTATCCCCTGGCGGGGGTGATCGCGGCCGCTGGTTATGGGATTAGGCTTGATGCGCAGACCGACCCGGCGACGTCTTCGCCAGGGACATCCAACATCAACGCGGAGAGTGGGCGATCGGACGGTGTCAAGCCAGGTAACCGGTGGAGCTTCAGACGAAAAAACGTCAGGCGAATTCGGAGCGAACGAGTGGCTCGTAGACGAGCTGTACGAACGATATCTCGTCGATAAAGATTCAGTTGACGAGTCCTGGTGGCCCGTGCTGGAAAGCTACCACCAGACAGCAAATGGTCCCGCGTCCGAGACGACGCCGGAACAGGCCCCAGCGGCACAGGCGCCGGCAGCAGCAGCGCCTGCAGCAGCAGCAGCACCGCAGGCGGCCCCCGCGGCAGCCCCGACAGCCCCCGCACAGCCCACGGCGCGCACCACCTCCCTTGCACCGAAGCCCGTTCCGGTTCCCGCCGACGCGCCTGTGACGAGCCCGATGCAGGTCGTAGCGGATGCCACGACCCCCGTCGTGGAAGACAAGATCACACCCTTGCGCGGCATGGGCAAGGCCCTCGCCGCGAACATGGCCACGAGCCTCACCGTGCCGACCGCGACGAGCGTGCGCACCATTCCGGCGAAGTTGCTCATCGACAACCGCATTGTCATGAACAACCACATGAAGCGTGCTCGCGGCGGAAAGGTGTCGTTCACGCACCTCATTGGCTGGGCCCTGATCCGTGCGCTCAAGATGTTCCCGAGCCAGAACGTCTACTACGACGAGGTCAACGGCAAGCCCTCCGTGATCGCCCCCGCCCACGTGGGCATGGGCCTCGCAATCGACATGCCGAAACCCGACGGCACGCGTGCCCTGCTGGTTCCCACCATCAAGCGCGCCGACACGATGACCTTCGGTGAGTTCCTCACCGCCTACGAAGACCTCGTGGCCCGCGCTCGCCTGAACAAGCTCACAGCGGATGACTTCGCCGGAGCGACGCTGTCGCTCACCAACCCGGGCGGCATCGGCACAGTGCACTCCGTGCCGCGCCTCATGAAGGGCCAGGGCTGCATCATCGGCGCCGGCGCCCTCGACTACCCGGCCGAGTTCCAGGGCGCGAGCGTCAAGACGCTCACCAACCTGGCCATCTCGAAGACCATCACCCTCACGAGTACCTATGACCACCGCGTCATCCAGGGCGCCGGTTCCGGTGAGTTCCTCAAGATCGTGCATGAGCTGCTCATCGGCCAGCACAACTTCTACGAGGACATCTTCTCGGCTCTGCGCATCCCGTACGAGCCCATCCACTGGGCACCAGACATCAGCGTGGACCTCGCGAGCGCCGTCGACAAGACCGCCCGCGTGCAGGAGCTCATCAACTCGTTCCGGGTGCGCGGCCACCTGATGGCCGACATCGACCCTCTCGAGTACAAGCAGCGCTCGCACCCCGACCTCGACATCGCCAACCACGGCCTCACCTTCTGGGACCTCGACCGGTCCTTCGTGACCGGCGGCTTCGGCGACAAACGCCTCATGCTGCTGCGGGACATCCTCGGTGTGCTCCGCGACTCGTACTGCCGCACGACCGGCATCGAGTACATGCACATCCAGGATCCGGCCCAGCGCAAGTGGGTGCAGGAGAAGATCGAGAAGAGCTACGTCAAGCCGAGTCACCTCGAGCAGATGCGTATTCTCGGCAAGCTCAACGAGGCAGAGGCCTTCGAGACCTTCCTGCAGACCAAGTACGTGGGCCAGAAGCGCTTCAGCCTCGAAGGCGGCGAGTGCACGATCCCGCTGCTCGACTCCATCCTGCAGAGCGCAGCGGAACAGGGCCTCGACGAGGTCGCCATCGGCATGGCGCACCGCGGTCGCCTGAACGTGCTCACGAACATCGCCGGAAAGACCTACGGCGAAATCTTCCGTGAGTTCGAGGGCACGCAGGACCCCCGGACCGTGCATGGCTCCGGCGACGTGAAGTACCACCTCGGCACCACGGGCACATTCCGCGGCGAAGACGGTGCGGAGATCCCGGTGTCCCTCGCCGCGAACCCCAGCCACCTCGAGGCTGGCGACGGCGTGCTCGAGGGCATTGTGCGCGCCAAGCAGGACCGCAAGCCGATCGGAACGTTCTCCACACTGCCGATCCTGATCCACGGCGACGCGGCAATGGCCGGCCAGGGCGTTGTGCTCGAGACGCTGCAGATGTCCCAGCTCCGCGGCTACCGCGTGGGCGGCACCATCCACATCGTTGTGAACAACCAGCTCGGCTTCACGACGACGCCCGGCGACGCTCGCTCCTCCGTGTACTCCACTGATGTCGCCAAGACCATCCAGGCGCCCATCCTGCACGTGAACGGCGACGACCCCGAAGCCGTGGTGCGCGCCGCCGAGTTCGCGTTCGCGTACCGCCAGGAGTTCAAGCGTGACGTGGTCATCGACCTCATCTGCTACCGCCGCCGTGGCCACAACGAGGGCGACGACCCCTCGATGACGCAGCCGCTCATGTACAACCTGATCGAGGCCAAGCGCTCCGTTCGCAAGTTGTACACCGAGGCTCTCGTCGGACGTGGCGACATCACCGAGGAGGAATACGAGGCCGCCCACCGCGACTTCCAGGACCGCCTCGAACGCGCCTTCATGGAGACCCACGCCGCGCAGACCGCATCGATCCCCATCATCACCCCGGAGATCGCCGCGAAGGCGCATGCCGAGAAGCGCGCGATCGACGAGGAGGCTGCTGCCGGGGAGCCGGCCACGACCGGCGTCGCCGAGTCCGTGATCCACCTCATCGGTGACGCGTTCAACAACAAGCCCGCCGGCTTCACCGTTCACAACAAACTGCAGCAGCTGCTGCAGAAGCGCCTCGATATGAGTCGCAACGGCAACATCGACTGGAGCTTCGGTGAGCTTCTCGCCCTGGGTTCCCTCCTGCTCGAAGGTACGCCGGTTCGTTTTGCCGGCCAGGATGCCCGCCGCGGCACGTTCGTGCAGCGCCACGCCGTGCTGCACGACCGCGTCAACGGCCAGGAATGGCTGCCGCTGGCCAACCTCAAAGACAACCAGGCGCGCTTCTGGATCTACGACACCCTGCTGAGCGAGTACGCGGCGATGGGCTTCGAGTATGGCTACTCCGTGGAACGCGCCGACGCGCTCGTTCTGTGGGAGGCCCAGTTCGGCGACTTCGCCAATGGCGCGCAGACCATCATCGACGAGTTCGTGTCGTCCGCCGAGCAGAAGTGGGGCCAGCGGTCATCCGTTGTCTTGCTTCTCCCGCACGGCTACGAGGGTCAAGGCCCCGACCACTCTTCGGCCCGCATCGAGCGCTTCCTGCAGCTGTGCGCAGAGAACAACATGACGGTCGCCCGTCCGTCGACGCCCGCGTCGTACTTCCACCTGCTGCGCCGCCAGGCGTACATGCGCCCGCGCCGTCCGCTCGTGGTCTTCACCCCGAAGTCGATGCTGCGCCTGCGCGGTGCCACGAGCTCGGTGGCCGACCTCACGAGCGGCAAGTTCGAGCCGGTCATCGACGATGCCCGCATCAGCGACAAGGGCGCGGTCAAGCGTGTTCTGTTCCTCGCCGGCAAGCTGTACTACGACCTGTTGAACGACCTCGAGAAGAACCCGAACCCGGAGATCGCGCTCGTGCGTGTGGAGCAGTACTACCCGCTCCCCGGCGTCGAGCTCAAGCACGTGGCTGACCAGTACCCGAACGCCGAACTCGCCTGGGTGCAGGACGAGCCGGAGAACCAGGGTGCCTGGCCGTTCTTCTACCTTGAGACGAACAAGCTGGGCCCGCGCCCGGTACGTCTGTTCTCGCGGGCGGCGTCGGCCTCACCGGCCGCGGGTTCCGCGAAGCGTCATGCCACGGAGCAGGCAGCGTTGATCCACGACGCGCTGACCCTGTAGGCATCCGCTTCCTCCGCCTACAAGACAGCCCCTCCCGCGAACTTCGGTTCGAGGGAGGGGCTGTCTCGTTGCTCCCCTGCAAAATCGACGGAGAGTTCGGAGGTTTCGAGCGGGGATCCCGGCGATTCACGGGCCCAAGACCCGGAATCTCCGTCGATTTCGCGAGGCCGACGGCTGGCGGAGCGGCTAGTGGGTGGACTGGATCGAGCGCAGGCGCAGCAAAACCTGGTCGCGCAGGTCTTCTGGGGTCGTTTCCTTGCACGCGCGCTGCACGGCATCCGTCAGGGTGAGTCCCACGAGGTGCTCGCTGCTGCAGTCGGTGCAGGTCTCGAGGTGCTCCCGAATGTCCGCGGCCTCTTCCTTGCGCAGTTCGTTGTGCAGGTATTCCTCGAGTTCAGCCTTGGCCCGCTCGCATCCACAATCGGTCATGATTTTGTCCTCCCGGACTTCAGGCTCGGGCCGGTGCTGAGTCCTCGTTCACTCGCATACTCGGCCAACAGCTCGCGAAGCAGACGCCGGCCACGGTGCAGGCGACTCATCACGGTGCCAATGGGTGTTTTCATGATTTCGGCGATCTCCTGATAGGAGAAGCCCTCGACGTCGGCGAAGTACACGGCCAGCCTGAAATCCTCAGGGATCGACTGCAGGGCGTCCTTGACGGCACTGTCGGGCAGGTGGTCGATGGCCTCGGCCTCGGCCGAGCGTCCCGACATGGCCGTGGTCGACTCCGCGCCGCCCATCTGCCAGTCCTCGAGTTCGTCGATGGTGCCCTGGTACGGCTCGCGCTGCTTCTTGCGATACGCGTTGATGAACGTGTTCGTCAGGATGCGGTAGAGCCACGCCTTGAGGTTCGTGCCCTGTTCGTACTGCGCGAAGGCGGCGAAAGCCTTTACGAAGGTCTCCTGCACGAGGTCCTGCGCATCAGACGGATTACGCGTCATGCGCATGGCCGCCGCGTAGAGCTGGTCGATAAAGGGAAGGGCCTGCTCTTCGAACAGGTTTCGGTTCTTTTCGCGCGCTTCATCCGGCGTTTCCACCGGAGGGGTGCCCACGGGCGTGTCTGAAGTCATCACCGGCAATTGTAAGCCGTTGAGTGTGAGACTGCTGGGTCGCTCCAGGAGCGTCGACACCGCCATAGAATCCTTCCGTCACGTCATATCCCGACTATTCTGATAACCGATGTTGATCTCGAGATATTCCAAGCCGGAGTTTGACCCTTACGGCGACAATGTTCCCGTCGAAACGGATGCCTGGTGGCCGGCCCCCACGGCGTCCGGCCCCTTGGCGTGCACGGTCTCCCTCCCCGGGTCGAAGTCACTCACCAACCGGGAGCTCGTGCTGGCTGCTCTGGCGGACGGCCCGTCGCTCCTGCGCGCCCCCCTGCACTCGCGTGACAGCGACCTGATGGTCGATGCGCTGCGCCAACTCGGCACCACCATCGAGAAGGTCCCAGGTGCCGGCTCCTTCGGCCCCGACCTGCGCATCGTCCCCGGCGAATTGCTCGGCTCCACCACCGTGGACTGCGGCCTCGCCGGAACCGTCATGCGTTTTCTGCCGCCGCTGGCGGCGCTGGCGCTCGGCCCCACGACGTTCGACGGTGACGCCGGCGCCCGCCGCCGCCCCATGTCGACCATGATCACCGCCCTGCGCGACCTCGGCGCCGACATCAACGACGACGGCCGCCGCGCCCTGCCCTTCACCGTGCACGGCCGCGGCGCCCTTCCCGGCGGCGAGGTCACGATCGACGCCGGAGCCTCAAGCCAGTTCGTCTCCGGCCTGTTGCTCGCCGCGTCCCGCTTCGAGAACGGACTGCACCTGCGCCATTCCGGCGAGCGCCTGCCGAGCCTGCCGCACATCGAAATGACCATTGCCACCCTCGCGGCACGCGGCGTCACTGTGCAGAGTCCCGCTGTGGGCGAGTGGATAGTCGAGCCCGGCCCCATCGCGGGTGCGGAGGTCGACATCGAGCCTGACCTCTCGAACGCGGCACCGTTCCTCGCGGCGGCCCTCGTGGCCGGCGGCAGCGTCACCATCTCCGGCTGGCCCACCAGCACCACCCAGGTCGGCGCCGATCTCCAGACGCTGCTCCCGCTCTTCGGCGCCACGGTCACCCTCGTGGGCGATCGCCTCACGGTGAGCGCGGGCAGCGGCATCCGCGGCGTTGAACTGGATCTCTCGACCGGTGGAGAACTCGCTCCCACGCTCGTGGCCCTCGCGGCCCTCGCAGATTCACCGAGCACGATCACCGGCATCGGGCACCTGCGCCACCACGAGTCGAACCGGCTCGAGGCCCTCGCCACCGAGATCAACCGGCTGGGCGGCAACGTCACCGAGCTGCCCGACGGCCTGCACATCGTGCCGCAGCCGCTCACCGGTGGCGAATGGCTCAGCTACGACGATCACCGGATGGCCACGGCCGGCGCCCTGATCGGGCTCGCCGTTCCCGGCGTGTTCGTGGAGAACATCGCGACCACCGCCAAGACCCTCCCCCAGTTTCCCGAGCTCTGGCACGGCATGATCCCGGAGGCCACGCTCTAGATGCCGGCACGCGACGCGGACGGCCAGGCCGACACCTGGTGGTCGACGCCCGACGAAGACGAACCGCAGTACGACGAGTCTGACGTGCGCGTGCGCGCCGGGCGCAAGGGCACGAAGCCGCGCTCGAAGACCCGGCCGCAGCACGAGAACGCCCTCACCGGGCGCATCCTCACGGTCGATCGCGGGCGGTACACCGTGATGCTCGACGAGAACCTGCCCAGCGAGCGGCGCGTCACCGCGGCACGCGCGAGCGAACTGCGCAAGAAGGCGGTCGTCAACGGCGATCGCGTGGACATCGTGGGCAACACCTCTGGCGACGAGGGCACCCTCGCGCGCATCGTGCGCATCGTCGACCGCGACACTCTGCTGCGCCGGAGCGCGGACGACACCGACGCCGTGGAGCGGGTGATCGTGGCCAATGCCGACCAGATGCTGATCGTGGTCGCCGCCGCCAACCCTGAGCCACGCATCCGCCTGGTGGATCGCTACCTCGTGGCCGCCTACGACGCCGGGGTCTCCCCCATTCTCTGCATCACCAAGACCGACCTGGCCGACCCGGCCGAGTTCCTGGCCAACTTCGCCGGCCTCGACCTGCCCGTGTTCCAGAGCAGCGAGGGCGAGATGCCCATCGAAGCCATCTCTGCGGCTCTGGTGGGCCACGACACTGTTTTCGTGGGGCACTCCGGCGTGGGCAAGTCCACCCTCGTGAACGCGCTCGTGCCCGGCACCAACCGGGCCATCGGCGTAGTCAACACCGTCACCGGGCGCGGCCGGCACACGTCCTCGTCCACGGTGTCACTGCGGCTCGAAACTGATGCCGGCCGCGGCTGGGTGATCGATACCCCCGGCGTGCGGTCCTTCGGTCTCGGCCACATCGACACCGACAACATTCTGAAGGCATTCACCGACCTCGCCACCATCGCCGAGCGTTGCCCGCGCGGCTGCACCCACCTGCCCAATTCGCCCGACTGCGCCATCATCGAGGCCGTCGCCGCCGGGGAACTCGGCGAGACCGGTCGTGTGCGCCTCGATTCCCTGCAACGCCTGCTCGCCACCTTCGCGCCCGCCCGCTGACGGGCGGCGACATACTGGAGACATGAGTTCTACTTCGAGCGCGGCCGCCATCTTCCCAGGGCTCGTGCCGGAACTTCTCGTCACCGACCTCGAGGCGAGCCTCGCGTTCTGGGTAGGACTATGCGGTTTCGACGTACTCTACGACCGGCCGGCCGAGCGGTTCGCCTACCTCCAGCTCGGTTCGGCGCAGCTCATGCTCGAGCAGGTCGGGGTGAGCCGCAACTGGGTGACGGGCGCGCTCGAGGCACCGCTCGGCCGCGGGGTGAACTTCCAGATCTCAGTTCCGGCGATCGAACCCGTGGTCGAACGCCTTGCTCACGCGGGCTGGCCGCTCTTCATGGCCCCGGAGACCACGTGGTACGAGACCGGCCCCACACGATCCGGCGTCAGCCAGTTCTTGGTGCAGGACCCCGACGGGTACCTGCTGCGCCTCACCACTCCCCACGGCGTGCGTGCTTAGCCGGTCCCGCCTTCGCGGCACGGGCCTCGCGGCGCTTCTGGCGCTGGCAACGGCCCTCACCGGCTGCAGCCTGATCGAGCCTCCGCCGCCCGACAACGTCGTGAACTCCGTGAACCGCGCCGTCGACGCCATCCGCGCGACCGACGGGGTCGACGAGGTGTCCGCCACGATTTCACGTCGAGAACATGTGGCCGTGCCCCTGAACGAACTCTGGACGGCGAGCATCGAGGTACGCGCCGAAGCGGATGTCGCGGGCTTCGGGCCGCTCGCCGAGGCCGTTGAGCGCCACGTCGAATCCGCTCGCGACATCGTGTTGGCGACGGCAACCGTGCGGTTGCCCGCAGACGACGCCGGCGCCGAGGTCGCGCTCGACGTCCCCTCCGGCGCGGCCGGCGACATTGCCGACGCGACCGTCTCCCTGCGGCAGATCGAGCACGCCACGACGGTGCACGTGGAGAGCCACCAGTCCCTGGCCACAGTCACGGTGAACTCGCCAGAGGCCCTGATCCAGGCGATCGCCGACCTGCGCGCTCTCCCCTCATTCGGGCAGGGCGCGCTGACCGCCGTCACCGTCGAAGCAACGGCGCCCTCAGGCGGCACCAGGCGTCTGACCACATCGGCACTCTCACCGTCCGCCGATCTCCTACCGTTCCTCGGCGAACTTGCCCCCCGCGCCGATATCGGCGCTTTCTTCTACAACGGGCAGCGCGCCGATGAACCGATCGGCGAAGCATCCGTCTGGCGCCCCTCGTTGCGTGTGGAGGCCACCTCCCCGCGGAGCGCACGAACGATTACGGGGCTCCTCACCGGGCTCGAGCCGGCAGTGGCGAGTGAATCCGGCGTGCCCCGCGCGTCGTTCTCGGTGTATACGCCGGCCGACGGGAGCGCGTTCGAGCGGAGCGGCTTCTTGGGACTCGCACTGGATTCGCCGGCGCCCGACGACTACGTCGATGCCCCGCGGGCGGACGCCACCGACGCCGACCTGTACGGCGGCCTCCCGGAGACCACCGACGCGGACCGGGGAGAATCGCCGGACGCGATGTCCCTCGATCCGGCGGCCGCGGCGCTTCAGCTCGGGTCCGACCTGCGGCGGGTGACGGCGCTCCTCGAGGAGGCCGGCGACACCGCCGGTATTCGCGGTCCGGCAACCGTCGAGGTCTCGGCGTGCGACAGCGGTGTGGGCCAGCACGTGCGCGGGTACGTGATACTGCCGATCTTCGAGATCGTCGACAGCCCCATGGCACCCTTCGACGCCGTCAGACGGTCCTGGAACCGCCAGGGATTCATCACAACCGACCGGGCGATGGGCACCGACCTGTATACCCAGCAGGACCCGTCAGATTCCCTGCGGGATCTCACGATCCGCGGCACGTCAGCGGGGCTGTCCCTCAGCGCGACGTCAACCTGCGTCGTCTCCGGCTGAGGCGCGGCGGCGTGCCCGCGAGCGGCTAGCGTGGAGTCATGACGGATTCCACACGGCTCGCGGCCGGCGACACGGCCCCCCAGTTCACCCTGACCGACCAGGATGGCGCACCCGTTTCGCTCGCCGACTTTGCCGGCAGCAACGTGGTCGTGTACTTCTACCCGGCCGCGATGACCCCGGGCTGCACGAAGCAAGCCTGCGACTTTCGCGACAACCTCGGTTCCCTGAAGTCCGCGGGCTACCAGGTGCTCGGCCTGTCGAAAGACACCCCCGCCAAGCTCAAGAAGTTCCAAGAGCACGACACCGTGAATTTTCCACTGCTCAGCGACACCGAACTAGACGTGCACCGCGCGTACGGGGCCTGGGGCGAGAAGAACCTCTACGGCAAGGTCGTGACGGGCGTGCTGCGCTCCACGTTCGTGATCGACGAGGCCGGAATCATCCAGCTCGCCCTCTACAACGTGAAGGCCACCGGCCATGTGGCGAGCCTGCGCAAGAAGCTCGGCCTCGACGCCTGATCGGGGCTCGCGGCTACTCGGTGGGGTGGCTCGTGGCCGCCACGATCTTCGGTGTGAAGGCGAGAACGATCACGACGAGCGACGGCAGCAGCAGCGCCCAGCCCACGTCCGGCCGGGCATACAGCCCTTGGAAGCAGCCGACGGCAACCATGATCTGCACGAGCTGCCAGGTGACGGCGCCGCCGCGGATCCAGGGACGCCGCCGCACCGCACCGATGGTGATCGCGCTCACCCAGACCGCCGCAATCACGGCGAGTGCGAGTATGGCCAGTCCTCCACCGAGCGATGCCGGGCGCTGCGTGAGCAGCTCGATCACGAGCCAGCCGGCCACCAGCCAGAGCACCACCGCTTCGAGGGCCAGGAGCGCCACGAAGACGACCATTCCGGGCACGCGAACCAGCTCGCGCGCCTCGGCCCGCAGGCGCGTCCACGGGTGCTGATCTGGTTCTTCTCGCTGACTCACAGGTATATTCCATCCAAAACTATTGATTTGACACCCCTATTATGGGACGATATTTGAGGTCCGGTTGACGCTCACAGGGACGTGAGCTTATCTAGCGTGTTTAGATCTGAGCTTTTCCTGCAACGGACCATACCCTGCAACTCTGGCCAATCGGCCGTGCACCCCGCAATAAAGGAGCATCTCTATGGACTGGCGCGATAAAGCTGCCTGCCTCACCGCCGACCCGGAACTTTTCTTTCCGGTTGGAAACACCGGCCCCGCGGTGGACCAGATCGAAAAGGCAAAGTCGGTGTGTGCACGTTGCAACGTCACCGAGGTCTGCCTCCAGTACGCACTTGAGACCGGTCAGGACTCTGGAGTCTGGGGCGGCCTCAGCGAAGACGAGCGTCGTGCCCTCAAGCGCCGCGCCGCACGCGCCCGTCGGGCGTCCTAAGCCGCCAGACACGTTCCGCACGAGCCTGCAGCCTCCGGATATTACCGGCTGGCCGCAGGCTCTTGTTGTATCCGCCGGGGTTGCGCCCGGCCGGCGCCAGCGTGGGCCACCGCTCTGGCGCCGCGCTATCGCCCCAGCGCCAGCGCGCGGCCGTACCAGTAGCGCCCGCGCCACAACCCGGCCGCCGGAGCAACCGAGACGCGACGCGCAGACGGGCATGGCTTCAGGTTTCCCGCATGAAGCGCAGCGGGATCTCGATGGTGACTTCGGTACCGCTGCCCATCATGGTGTGCCAGTCGATCGTGCCGCCAAGCTCCCCTTGGATGAGAGTGCGTACGATCTGGGTGCCGAGCCCGGAGCCCACCTTGCCCTCCGGCAGTCCCGAACCGGTGTCGCGTACCATCACGGTGAGCGTTTCCTCATTGCGCTGCGCCTCGATCGACACCTCGCCCTCGCGCCCGGCGAGGCCGTGCTCCACGGCATTGGTCACCAACTCGGTGAGCACGAGCGCGAGCGGCGTGGCATAGGCGCTCGGCAGGGTACCGAAGCTGCCCGATGACTTCGGGTGAACCGTGGTGTTGTGAGCGGATGCCACCTCCACGGTGAGCAGGAGCACGCGCTCAAAGACAGCGTCGAAGTCCACGATCTGGCTCAGTCCCTCTGAGAGGGTGTCGTGCACGACCGCGATGGCGGCGACCCGTCGCATGGCCTGGGTCAGCGCCTCGCGCGCACGGTCGGACTGGGTCCGGCGAGCCTGGATACGCAGCAGCGACGCGACGGTCTGCAGGTTGTTCTTCACCCGGTGGTGGATCTCCCGGATCGTCGCATCCTTTGTGATGAGCTCGCGTTCCTGGTGCCGCAGCTCCGTCACGTCGCGACACAGCACGATGGCGCCGATGCGTTCACCACGATTGCGAATCGGGATCGCGCGCAGGGACACCGTCACGCCACGGGCCTCGATGTCGGTGCGCCACGGCGCGCGCCCCGTGACAACGAGCGGCAGCGACTCGTCAACCACGGCCGTGCCGGTACCGGCCAGCAGGCTCGTGGTGACTTCGGCGAGAGACTCGCCCTCGAGTTCGTCCTCGAATCCCATTCGGTTGAAGGCCGACAGGGCGTTCGGGCTGGCAAAGGTCGTTATCCCGTCGACGTCGACGCGAATGAGCCCGTCGGAGGCGCGGGGTGCCCCGCGCCTGGGCCCCGTGGGTGCGCCCAGGTCGGGAAAGTCGCCAGAGGCGATCATGTCGAAGAGATCGCTCGCGCAATCGTTGAACGTGAGTTCCTGACGGCTCGGCGAACGAGCCTCGCTGAGGTTGGTGTGCCGGGTCAGCACGGCGATGGGAACGGGCGCCACCTGGGTACCGGAGACGCTCAGGCGACGCAGCACTGGAATCGCGCGCACCCGCGTGGGGGTTTCCTCGTACCAGTCGGGGGCCGTGGTATCCACGATCTTCGCGGTCTCGAAGGCTTCTGTCACCTGGGTGCGCCACTCCACCTTGATGTTCTGCCCCACGAAGTCGCGGTAGAAGAGGGTTGCGGCGCTGGAGGGGCGGGCGTGAGCGACCGCGACAAAGCTACCGCTCTCGGTCGGCACCCACACGACGATGTCGGCGAAGGCAAGATCGGCCAGCAGCTGGCCATCCGCAACCAGCATATGCAGCCAGTCCACGTCCTCAGCGCTGCTGCGGCCCTGGGCAAGTACGAGTTCACTTAGCGTCGACACGATTTACAGCCTAGGCCAGCGGATGCCCCACAAATGCCGTCTGGGCACGCAGGGTGGGCCATCATGGGAGCATGAGCGAGAAACCTGCCCGGACCGATCGAACCCTGCTCGTGATTGTCGGAGCCGTCGTCATCATCGTGATCGTTGCCTTGGCCGTCGTGTTTTCCCGCGGGGCCCCGCAGCAGCTCGACGGTGCAACACCGGAGGGCACCGTGCAGCGCTACGCGACGGCGCTGCTGGAGGGGGACGAGGCTACCGCTGCCCTCTATCTCAGCCCCGCCGCCCTCGCCTCGTGCGAGAGGACCGATCGCTCATCCACCGGCCGCGTCAGCGTCAGCCTTGTGTCAACGACGGTGCGCGACGATACGGCCGACGTCACGGTCTCCATCACGACCTCGTACGAGGGTGGGCCGTTCGGGTCGTCCGACTACGAGACCGAGGGAGTGGTCGACCTGGTCAAGACCGACGGCGCCTGGCGTATCGACAGCGCCCCCTGGGAACTCACCGTGTGCCCGAACCCGAAGGTGGACAAATGATTCTCAGCATCGTCGTCATCGGTCTGATTCTCCTGATCGGCGCCGGCATTGTCATCGGCGTTCGCGCATCATCCCGAGTCGATCAGGCTGGTCCCGTCACGACGGCCCAGCCCACGGCACGCCGCGTTGTCGTCTTCGTCCTGCTGTTCGCCCTGGTAGTGATCGCCGCGATCGGGCTCAGCGGACTGCTCGGCCGATTGCTCGACTCCGGCAGCACGCTGGCCTCGAACGACGTGTCAGGACTCGCCCTCTCCCTCGCGTTCACTCTGATCGCCGGTCCGTTCGCCGCGGTGCTCTGGTGGGTGCAGTGGCGCCGGATCGGCGGCTCCGAGCGGGACTCGGTAGCCTGGGGCCTCTATGTGGCAGCGATGAGCACCGTTTCGCTTGTCACGTTCAGCATCGCGTTCCTCGCCGCCGCAGCCGTACTGGTGCGCGGCGACGGTCAACCGCGCGTGCTCGCCACGGGGGTCGTGTGGGCCGGCGTGTGGGCCTGGCATCGATGGATGAGCGGGAACGCGCACAAGAGCCCCACGCAGCTGGTCACTCTCGCACCGGTGCTCGGATGGGTCTTCGGGCTGGTACTCGGCCTCGGCGGTGCCATCACAGCTCTGGGTTCACTCATCGACGCTGCAGTGAGCACCCTCACATCGAGCGCCTTCGTTGGGGAGCCGTGGTGGTATTCCACACTGCAGGCCCTCATCTGGTGCCTCGGCGGCGTGGCTATCTGGTGGTGGCACTGGATCCACGACGACGCCCGCGGCCTGCGCGGTGGCCTGGCCGACGTGGCCCTCGTCGTCGTCGGCATCGCCGTGGCCTGCGCCGTCACACTCTCCGGGGCTGTCCTGACGCTCTTCGTGCTCCTTCGCCTGGCCTTCGACCGATCGGAGCCGGTGACACTCCTGCTCGAGCCGCTCAGCGTGGCTGTCGGAGCGGCGGGCTTCGGAGCCCTCGTCTGGCAGTACCACCGCGGGCGGAGCCGCCTGCGCTCACCCTCGACTCAGCTTGCCGCCCGCCTCGTCACCTCCGGCGCGGGGCTCATCACAGCGGCCTCAGGCCTGGGAGTGATCGTCAACGCCCTCCTCGCGAGCCTCGTCCCAGTTTTCGTCGCCTCCGATGCCCGCACTCTGCTGCTCGCAGGTATCAGCGCGCTCGTGGTGGGCGGTCCGGTGTGGTGGCTGGCGTGGAATCCGGCTGCGGCCGTCGATACCGCAGAAGCTGGCAACACTGGCCGCAGGCTCTACCTCATTCTGGTGTTCGGCGTGAGCGCCGTGGTGGCGATCATTACCCTGATTGTGATCGGCTATCGCCTCTTCGAATTCGTTCTCGGAGACACGACAGGGGCGAGCGTCATCGAGCGGGTCAGGGCACCGCTCGGCCTACTCGTGGCCACCGGACTGGTCGCGGGCTATCACTTCGCCGTCTGGCGCCGGGACAGATCGACTGCGCCGCCCAAACCGGAGCGCCCGATCGGCCGGATCATCCTCGTCACGAGCGCCGAGTCGGGGCCCGTGCCACAGGCCATCACCCACGTGACCGGTGCCCCCGTCACGGTCTGGCGGCGTTCGGGCCCGGCGAGCGCGGCAGAACCCACTGCTGACGAGCTCAGCGCCGCCCTCGCCGGCATTCAGGCGAGCCGAGTGCTCGTCATCACCGGCACGAACGGCCAAGTGGAGGTCATCTCGCTGCAGGACTGACGCTCGCTGCAGGACTGACGAGCGAAGCGGGTCCAGTGTGGGGCGCCTCGTGCACCAACCGGGCGATGTCGCGCTTAACGGCGTTGAACTCCGGCGACGTCACGTCTCGGTCGGCGCCGAGAGAGACATCCACGATGTGCCGGATGTGCCCGGGCACACCGTGGGCCGCTCCCCCCGTCATCACGACGACACGATCGGCCAGGAACACCGCTTCCTCAATGCTGTGGGTGACGAACACAACGGTCGTTCGGGTTTCCCGGCGGATGCGCGCGAGCTCGACCTGCAGGTCGCCGCGGGTCAGGGCATCCAGGGCACCGAAAGGCTCGTCCATGAGGAGCACGGCGGGGTCGTTGGCGAGCACACGGGCGAGGGCCACGCGCTGCTGCATGCCCCCCGAGAGCTCCCCGGGGTAGCGGTCCGCAACCCTGGTGAGGCCCACCATCAGCAGGAAGCGCTCACTGATGACAGTGGCGTCCACGCGGGCGACTCGGTGCTGCCGCGGCCCGTACATCACGTTTTCCCGCACCGTGAGCCAGGGAAAGAGTCCGTAGTCCTGAAACACGACCCCGCGATCGGAGCCGGGACCGGTGACGGGAATTCCGCCCACGCTCACGGTGCCCGACGTCGGTTTCTCGAAACCGGCCAGGATACGCAGCAGCGTGCTCTTACCGCATCCGCTCGCACCCACCACGGCGACGAACTCACCAGACGCCACCTCCAGGTTCAGGTCGGTCATCGCCGTGACCGCGCCGCCGGCCGTGTGATAGCTCTTGCACAGGTTGCCCACCCGGATGTCCGAGAGCGGGCGGGCACTGGTCGCGTTCACAGATTCTCCGGTCCTGTCAGCAGGGGACGCCCGCGGAACGCGAGCCGCAGGGTCCAGACCAGAACCCGATCGGACAGGAAGCCGGCGAGGCCGATGCAGATCATGCCGACGACGACGAGGTCGGTGCGCACGATGTCGCGCGCGAGGCTGATGGTGGCACCGAGACCGACCCGAACGCCCGCTGTCTCACCGAGCACGAGCACCACCCACGCCAGCCCGAGCCCGATCCGGAGTCCATTCACGATCGCCGGCACGGACGCCGGGATCACGACAGTGTAGAGAATACGAAACGGCGAGCTGCCGAGCATCTGCGCGGCCTCGATCAGCCGGGGTGCAACCTGCCGGGCACCGCTGATGGTTCCGAGCACGATGGGGAAGAACGCCGACAGGGTGATGAGGAAGATCGTGGCCTGGTCGCCGATACCGATCAACAGAGCCACGAGCGGCACCCAGGCGGTGGCTGGAATCGGGCGCAGCAGGCTGATTGTGGCGTCGAACAGGGAGTTGACCGTGTAGTAGCGGCCCATGAAGATGCCCAGGGGGATGGCGATCACGGCTGCGAGCAGAAAGCCACCCGCCACTCGGGCGAGGCTCGCGCCGAGATTCACCCAGAGCTGCCCGCTGAAGGCGTCGTTCCGCACCCCGCCGACGGCGAAGTCCACGAGAGTCGTTGCGACATCCGTCGGGTAAGGCAGAAATCCCATTCGGATGCCGAACGGCAGCTCCCAGGCATTGGACACACCGAAGTGCCACAGCACGAGCAACAGCACCGGAACGGGCACCCCGAGCAGCGCCGTCGTGAACCACGTGCGGCGTAACCGGGTGCGGGGAGGCCGAATCACCAGCAGACTCACGGCGTCGGGAGACCGTCCACGAACCTGGCGTCTGCGAGATCGTCAGCGGCCGGCGCGGACTCGATCAGGCCGAGGTCCTTCATTTCCGTGGCGAGCACCCCGAGCTGTCCCACGTATTCCGCCGACAGGTCCGACCGAAGCCAGAAGTTGTCGAGGGCCGTGCTGAAAATCTTCTGGTCGCCGCCGAAGGTCGTGACCATCTCGGTCAGCCAGACATCCTGGTTGTCCACCATGTAGTCGACGGTCTTACGGTGCGTGTCGACGACACTCTGCACGAGCTCCGGATCGGAGGTGATCAGCGCTCCGGTCGTGACCAGGCCGATGTTCACCCTGCCGATCGGCGTGGAGTAGGCGTCGGCAATGAGGTGTCCGCCATTCTGCAACGCGATGGAGGCACCGATCTCCACTCCGAAGAAGGCGTCGATGCTGCCGGTTTTAAAGGCATTGGCCATATCGGGCACAGGGACCACGACGAGGTCGAGATCGGCGGGGTCAATCCCGGCGTCCACAAGCACGAGGCGCAGGGCCACTTCCTGTGCGCTGCCCTGGATGTAGCCCACGGTCTTGCCCACGAGGTCGTCGAGGCTGGTGATCGAGTCGTTGCCGACGAAGCCGCTTCCGCCGTCGGCCGCCGCCGCGACGATCGTGAGGTCCCTGCCCTGGGCGATCGAGGAAATCGTGGGCGTGACACCGGTCACAGCGAAGTCCACGGAGCCGCTGACGAGCGCGTCGTTGAGGGCCGGAGTTGTATCGAGGGCGATCACGTCGAAGACCACGCCCTCCGGCGCGAAATCCTGATAAAGGAACGGCTGATAGAAGTGCGGTTGGCCCCGCAGAGTGCCAATCGTGATGGTGGTCGTGTCGGTGCTTGACGCCGACGCCGCACAACCAACGAGGCCCAGGCCAATTGTGGAAAGAAGTGTTCCCACGAGTACCACTGTTCTCATTCTGGACATCAACGTGTGCCTTCCCGCTGAGTCACGGTGCCGCCGGCACCGAGTCCTCGAAGTATGGCGCAGCGCTGTTTCGGGCAAGTTTCGGGCATTCGGGGGTGTGGGGGCCTCGGCCGCTCAGAAGTCCGCGGCCCCGGAGGCGCGCGGCCGCACAGTCTGGGGCCTGAAGAACGGGGCCGCCCGCCGCGCCCGCCGCGGGGCCTCGACGGGTGCGACCACGAGAGCTGCCATGACAAACCGACGGATGCTGGCCCTCGCCGGAGATTTCGCTGCGGTATCGCGCAGCGTGCGTCCGGTCAGCACAGCCGCGTCGAGTGCCTCGGAGTCCTGGGGGACCAGCACCGGGGACTCGATCGCGCCGAAGCGGCGAAGCGCCCCGATCACCTGCCCGGCCGGGTCGAGTCCGACCGCGCTGGCCCGCACCCGATTCATCAGAACGCTCACGGGTGTGTCGGTGATGATGTCCGTGAGGTCTGTCCAGGAACGCAGGAACCGGGCCATCCCCACCGGATCGGCAAGCCCGACGGCCACGACATGATCGGCGGAGGCCAACGCCGTCACCGTGGCGGCATTGCGCCGCGGCGCAAACAGGTCGCTCGACAGTTCCTCGTCGCTCTCGAGGTTGAACCCGGTATCGATCACGACGTAGTCTGCCCATTGCCGAAGCGCCTCGATGGTTCTCTTCACCCGATCAGCTGACAACTCGGGCCAGCGCGAGGGCCGGCCGATTCCGGTGAGCACCCAGAACGGGCCCTGGGGCGAGTTGTAGCGCTGAGCGATGCGCTCGAATTCGGACTGGGTCAGGCTGTCCGAGCCCGCCAGCCGGCAGGCCGCGGCGAAACCGGGCGCCTCGTCGAGCATGCCCAGGCTCGCCGCCACCGAGCCGCTGTAGGTGTCGGCATCGGCCAGAACCACCGAGTGGCCGCAGGCTGCTATCTCGGCGGCGATGTTGATGGCGAGCGTCGTACGCCCCGGCGCGCCGGTGGGGCCCCAGACGGCCACAACTGTGCTCGATCGCCGGGCGCCAACCGAGCGATTTCGGTCGCCGACGCGCAGCGGAACGACGACCCCGGCATGCACGAGCGCGTCGATCTCGGGCCAGCCCACAGCGCCGTCGATCACCTCAAGCAGCCCGAGGGTGGCCGCGTACCGGCGGTCCCGATCTGTGGCGGCCAGGGCGATCACGCGAATGCCCCTCGTATCGCACGCGGCGATGACCTCATGGTTCAGGGTCTCCCGCTTCGCGCTCACGATCACGACGTCGACTCGCAATCCCGGTAGGGCCAGCAGGAGTTCAGCGGCCGATCGCAGCTGGGCCGGGATCGAGTGACCGTGCTCGACGATGTCGACGAGTAGACGCTCTTCGGTGTGACGCTCGACGACGAGCGCGATCGCAGCCACGTTTACTTCGCCCCTGCCACGGGCGCATCGACGGCCACCACCGAGACCGCATCGCCGTTCGCCACGGATTCGAGCACGGCCCCAACCATGCCCTTTGGCAGGAGAATCTCCACAGACTGGCCGTCAGTCGTTGCCATCAGACCCGTGTCCGCGATGATACGCACCACAGAGGCGGCCGGCACCAGCACGCCCGGTGGGGCAAACTGCGAGCTGCCCGTCTTCTTCGCGGCCCACACATCGACAGCGGAGCCGGCGACAACCGACGCCGCGAGCGTCGGCCGAACAGACACGACAATGCTCGTCACCGACTCCCCAGCCCTGGTGCCGACGGCGCCGAGGGGAATCAGCTCTCCGGCCTGCACGGTGCGGGTCACCAGCAGGCCTTCTCGAGGCAGGCGGGCCGGAGTCACGTAGCGAGCCTCCGAGCCGCCGAGGCGCACATGTTCGAGGTTCACGTCTCCCACATCGATGTGGTCACCCACCACGAGCGTCGATCGGGCCACATACACGCCGCTCGTGCGATCTGCCGTCGTAACAATGGCGGCAACCCCCACGACGGATGCCACGACGAGCGCGATTCCGATGGCGAAGCGGGGGTCAAACCACGATCTGGTTCGCGTGCTCTTCTCGGCCAATTTCTTCATGCGCTTCCTCACGTGTGACCTGCCCATTGACTGGCTCGCTCCATGGTGCCCGGGTTTTCTTGGGCGAGCGAGTTATCCACAGGGCAGTTATCCACAGCAGCCACCTTTCCGACCCAAACACCCCGGCAGGGCGCATAATCGACGCATGGACGATTCCGCGCCAGCCAAAGACCTGGGCCGTTTTCTGACCCTGGCCGACACAGCAGAAATCCTGGCGATCACGCCAGCCGAGGCGCTCGACCTCGTGCGCACGAACGAGCTTCCGGCGATTCGTATCGGCTCGTCCCACGCCTGGCGCGTGGAGAGGGTGGTGCTGGAATCCTACATCGACGTGAAATACGAGGAAGCCCGACGCCGGGCGCTCTGGGAGCAGTCCGATTTCGCGAGTATTGCCGAATTCTCCGGCGGGCGCCTGAGGCGGGCGCGGCCTATGGACCCGCCGCAGCCGACGGGCTGAATGGCTGGAGCCACCCCCGTGTCGCCTCAGTCGAGGGTGACGAGCAGGATGTGTGCCAGCGGAACGACTCGGTACTGGTAGACGTCCGGCGTACGACGAAGCGTTCCCGGCGGGTGCACGGCGAGATCGAGGTGGTCCCGTCCTACGCGGTCGATCGTGCCGTTCACCATCCCGGCCGGCATACGCAGTTCGATCGCGGCGCGACGGCGGCACAGGTCTCGCAGCACGAAAGGCAGCCCGATCCGCTCGGACAGCCGAGATGCCGACGGGGACTCTGCCTCGTCGCCGAGCGACCGTTCCATCTGGTGCGCCGTCAACACGATCCCTGCGATGGCCGAGAAGGGCAGCACACACTGCGGGGTTGCCCGGTCAGAGCGGCGCATACCCGCCCCGCTCTCGCGTTGTTGCCGGTGCGCAGCGTCCCCGGGTGGCTCGCGAGACTCGTCGGGGCCGATCAGGTCGGCGGCGAGCCAGTCGCGCCCCAGGGTTGTGGGACGCACGACGATGGCGTCTCCGCTGCTGAGTTCCACCCGGAAGACGGCGGGGCCGGTCGGGCCGAGCGTCAGGCTCACGAGCCGCGTGCGGATGGTCAGCCGCCCCAGCCGCTGCCTTTCCTCTTCGGCGCGCAGGTCACGCTCCTCGGCGTTCAACTCGCGTTCGAGCTGAACTTCGAGGTCGTCAAATAAATTGTCCCAGCGCACATGTCGAAACTAGCCCGGCCCACGCGTTGGCGTGGGGTTATCCACAGGCCATAAAAACGCTGGACACCGGGCTGCGTCGCTGGTTGAGTGAGCACCCGTACACCCACGCCCCGCAGCTGTACCCGTCGCTTCATCCCCGGCACGATTCTCACATCGGAGTTGACATGAGTCTCGCAGCACACGTTCACCACTCGGAGCAGGAGGCCCCGCTCTGGGAAGCACTCGGCATGCCCGACCCTGCACCGATGGCCAGGAATCTGGCCCGCTGCGCTGTCGAAGCCCTGGCTGGAGCGCGCGAGCCCGAAGAACTGGCACGCTGGGTCACGGATGCGGTCTATCACCGCATCCTGCACCGAGCATTGATCTCAGCACGCGCGCGGGCGATGACCGGACGGCCCGCGGGGCGCCCCGTGATCGGCATGGGCAGTGTGTGGTTGTGCGAGCCCCGTCCTGGCATCGTCGAAGCCAGTGTCGTTGTGCACACCTCGAAGCGAGTGCTCGCCGTCGCCCTGCGCATCGAAGCCACCGGTACACGCTGGCGAGCGAGCGTGATCGGAGTCCTGTAAAGTTTCGGCTCGCGCGGCTACCGGACGACGTGAAAAGGCCGCCGTTGCCTCCCGCCCAGCGGGAGACAACGGCGGCCACGTGGCAGTGCGGCGGAATTACTTGTTCTTGCCCTGCTGGCGACGCTCCGCACGGTTCACGGGAGCGGCCTGTTCGTCCTTTTGGCCGAACGCGCCTCTCTGGGCCGGTGCGGCGTCGGCGGCCGACTCGGGGGCAGAAGCTTCCGTGGCGACGCGGCGGGCTCGGTCGGTTGCGGCCTGCTGGATCTGACCGCGCTGGTTGCGAACCTCGACTCCGCCCGAATCGCTCGGGGCTGTGTAGCTGAGCTTGGTATCAGCCTGGTCGGCCGGTGCGAGTCCCTTCGCCGCCACAATCGGGGCTGCCACAGCACCGGGGCCCTGGCTCACCTCGACGTCGAGATTGAACAGGAAACCGACGGTCTCTTCACGAATCTGGCCCATCATCTGCTGGAACATGGCGAAGCCCTCGCGCTGGTATTCCACCAGCGGGTCCCGCTGGGCCATGGCGCGCAGTCCGATGCCGTCTTTCAGGTAGTCCATCTCATAGAGGTGGTCGCGCCAGCGGCGGTCGATGACCGACAAAACCACGCGGCGTTCGAGCTCGCGCATGGCTGGCGAGCCCAGGGACTCCTCACGACGCTTGTACGCCATCTTGGCGTCGGAGAGAATCTCGCGGCGCATGAAGTCGCGGTTGATCCGGCCCTTGTCACCGGCTTCGGACACGACCTCGTCGATCGTCAGACCAACGGGGTAGAGCGTCTTCAGCTCGACCCACATGGCGTCGAAGTCCCAGTCGTCGCCGTTTCCCTCGCCCGTGTGCACGTCAAGCACCTCGTCGATGACATTCTCCAGGAATTTCTGGGTGCGTTCGTGCAGGTCGTCGCCTTCGAGAATGTGGCGACGATCGCCGTAGATGGCCTCGCGCTGGCGGTTGAGCACGTCGTCGTATTTGAGCACGTTCTTGCGAATTTCAGCGTTCCGGCCCTCGACCTGCGACTGCGCGCTGCGGATGGCGCGGCTCACCACTTTGGACTCAATGGCCATGTCCTCCGGGACGCCCTGGCGGCCCATCAGGCTTTCGGCGGCTCCCGCGTTGAACAGGCGCATCAGGTCGTCGGTGAGCGAGAGGTAGAACCGGCTCTCGCCCGGGTCACCCTGACGTCCGCTGCGTCCGCGGAGCTGGTTGTCGATGCGCCGTGATTCGTGGCGCTCCGTGCCGAGCACGTAGAGACCGCCGGCCGCGATAACCTTCTCGGCTTCCTCGTGCACCGTGGCCTTCACTGCGGTGAACACCTCGTCCCAGGCGGTCTCATATTCCTCCGGGGTCTCCACAGGGCTCAGGCCCTTGGCGTTCATGTCAGCGACGGCGATGAACTCGGCGTTGCCGCCGAGCATCACGTCGGTGCCTCGACCGGCCATGTTGGTGGCGACCGTCACCGAGCCGAGCCGACCGGCCTGGGCGACAATGGCGGCCTCACGGGCGTGGTTCTTGGCGTTGAGCACTTCGTGCCGCACGCCCTTCTTGGCGAGCAGGCGTGAGAGGTATTCGCTCTTCTCGACGCTCGTTGTGCCCACGAGCACCGGCTGACCCTTTTCGTGGCGTACCACGATGTCCTCAACCACCTGATTGAACTTGGCCTCCTCATTCTTGTAGATGAGGTCGGACTGGTCGATGCGCTGCATCGGCTTGTTGGTGGGGATCGAGACGACACCGAGCTTGTAGGTGCTCATGAATTCGGCGGCCTCGGTCTCGGCCGTACCGGTCATTCCCGAGATCTTCTTGTACAGGCGGAAGTAATTCTGCAGGGTCACCGTGGCAAGCGTCTGGTTCTCGGCCTTGACCGCCACGCCCTCCTTGGCCTCGATCGCCTGGTGGATACCCTCGTTGTAGCGGCGTCCCATCAGGATGCGACCGGTGTGCTCGTCAACGATGAGCACCTCGCCGTTCATCACGACGTAGTCCTTGTCTTTCTTGAACAGGGCGTTGGCCTTGATGGCGTTGTTCAGGAACGAGATCAGCGGGGTGTTCGCCGACTCGTAGAGGTTGTCGATGCCGAGATAGTCCTCGACCTTTTCGATACCGGGCTCGAGCACACCGATGGTGCGCTTCTTCTCGTCAACTTCGAAGTCCTCGTCGGGCACGAGGCGCTTGGCCAGGCTGGCGAATTCGGTGAACCACCGGTTCGCTTCGCCGGATGCCGGACCGGAGATGATCAGCGGGGTCCGTGCCTCGTCAATGAGGATCGAGTCGACCTCGTCGACGATGGCAAAGTAGTGCCCGCGCTGCACCATGTCGGATGCCTGCCACGCCATGTTGTCGCGCAGGTAGTCAAATCCGAACTCGTTGTTCGTGCCGTACGTGATATCGGCCTCGTACATTTCACGGCGCTGGGGCGGTGTCTGACCCGACAGGATGCACCCTGTCGTCATGCCGAGAGCACGGAAAACGCGGCCCATCAGCTCGCTCTGGTAGCTCGCCAGGTAGTCGTTGACCGTGATGACATGCACCCCACGGCTCGTGATGGCGTTGAGGTACGCCGCCGTGGTCGCGACGAGGGTCTTGCCCTCACCGGTCTTCATCTCGGCGATGTTTCCGAGATGAAGAGCGGCTCCACCCATCAGCTGAACGTCGAAGTGACGAAGCCCCAGGGTACGGGTACTCGCCTCACGCACCGCCGCGAAGGCCTCTGGCAGCAAATCGTCGAGCGATTCGCCGGCAGAGTACCGTTCGCGAAGGGTGACGGTCTCGTTCTTGAGCTCGTCATCGGTGAGGTGGCTGAAGTCTTCCTCCAGCGCGTTGATGGCCTTCGCGTAGTTTTCCAGGCGCCGAAGAACGCGCCCTTCGCCTACACGAAGAACCTTTTCCAAAATTGAGGCCACGAATGCACTCCATATAGTCGTCACGGCACTTGCATGCACCTGGTGAGAAACGGCGCAGGCAAGCACCTGTCGTCCGGCCGGACGCCGAGGCCGACCTAGCCGGCAACTATAGCAATGCTACTTGGTCAGTTGCCGCGAACGCCGGCAGCCGCCGGGGCCTCCCGCAATTCCTCAGCGGAATCGTCGAGTTCGATGACTCCGTAGTCCCAGCCCTTGCGACGGTAGACGACGCTCGGCCTCTTCGTCTCGGCGTCCTGAAACAGGTAGAAGTCGTGCCCGACGAGTTCCATGAAGTAGAGAGCATCGTCAACCGTCATCGGTGCCGCCGCGAAAACCTTACGGCGGATGACCACGGGGCAGTAATCTTCTTCGACTTCGACCTCCGCTTCTGCCTCGACGGCCGGGGCCGCGACGATCGGGATGGCACCTGTCCGCACCCGTTCCAGCGTTTCGCCCGATGCCGGAACGATGTCAATAACGCTGAAGGCGACGGATGACGCCTCCTGCAGTGATGTCGGTCGGTGGGCACCCCCACGGTGCACCTTCTTGCGGTCCTTCGCGCGACGAACCCGCTCGAGCAATCGCCCCAGTGCGATGTCGAAAGCCGCGTACTTGTCTGAGCCGTCCGCTTCGGCTCGCACCAGGGGACCTTTACCGATCAGAGTCAGTTCGACCCGATCTTTTCCGGCAGCCGCACCATTCTTCTCGTGGTGACGGCTGACCTTGATCTCCAGTGCGAGAGCCTTATCGGCGAGACCGGCAATCTTTTCGGCCTTCTCCGTGGCGTATTCCCGAAAGCGATCAGTGATCCCTAGGTTTCGTCCAACGATGTTAGTTTCCATGACGACCTCCTGATCTGGCGGATCGCCCGGTATGTGGGCGATCATTGCGCGCCTGTGTCTCCCACCGTAGCCGCGCAAACTGGATATGTCACAGCTTTTGTCAACGAGTTTTGGCTGAACGGTGCGTGGACGGAAGAAGACGCCGTCTTTCCGCGAGTGCGGCCATCCCAGCAACCACTCCCCCGGCCGCCAACACGGCGCGGCGAGCCTCGAGAAGCGTGGCCCCTGTCGTCAACACGTCGTCCACGATGATGCAGTGAAACCCGACGAGGGGCCGAACGGCCGTGAGCGATCCGCGGCGGTTGTCGCTCCGGGCGGCCCGGTCGAGTCCCACCTGGTCCACGGACGCACGAACCGGGCGCAGCGCCCGCGTGGGCGCCAACCCGGCACGCCTGAGCAGCAGCTCCACAGGGTGGTATCCGCGCACCCGCCAGGCGCGCCGTGACGACGGGACAACCACGATGTGTAGGTCCGCCATGGCGGATGCCGGCACCGAGTGGAGTGCGGCAGCCACCGCCACGCGCAGGGGCACGGCCAACGCCGCTGCGGCATCAATCCGCCCGCCGTCTTTGAACGCGCCGATCACCCGCCTGACCGCCCCGGAGTAGTCGAGTGCGCACCACACGGCGATCCCGTCGCGGGTGGCTTCGTGCGCATCGGCCTGCAGCGCCGCCCGGCAGGTGAGGCACAGTGCCCGGTCCGGCGCTCCGCACCCGCTGCACTCCGTGGGCATGAGCGCCGCCCAGGCGTCGAGCAGCGCCCGGCGCAGTGCCGCAGCGCTCAGAGGCTCAGGTGACATGCACTCATGATGGCCGCGCTCGCACATCCGCTGGCGGCTCGTGCCCAAACTGTGCGCCCAGGCCGCCGCGACAGAGGTGTTGAGGAGGCGCCTACCCGGTAATGCCCTGCTGGGTGGCGAGGAGCGAGACCTCGTCGAGGCGTTTCTGCCAACCCACCCCGCGCTGCACATGCAGGCCGCCACTCGAGGTGAGGGCGCGCAGGTCGCGCAGCGAGTTGCTGCCCGCGAGCGCCACGGCGTCGGGTGGCGACTCGAGTTCGCTTCGCACGCCACCGATCTCCTGAGCCGTGATCTGTCTCGTGCCGTCAGCGATGGTGCTGAGCGACGCCACGCTGAGTTCGTCGATCCAGGCCGCGTCGAGAGGAGCACCGATGTCGCCCGTCAGCTGCAACGGTGCTCCGAGCTCGACCGGCACCCCGTCCTGGCGCTTGATCCCCGCCACGGCCATCCGTGCTTCGGCGCCGATCGTGTACACCACCAGCAGTCGGGTGCCATCGCGGGACACCTTCATCGTCTGGATAGAGGTGGCCTCTGGCCACGGGGTCAGCACCGGGATCGCCTCGGTCGTCGACCCGAAAACCAGAAGTTCGCTCGGACGGCTCGCCGGCACGGACCAGCTGTACCCCTCACTGTCGAGGGACGGCGCGATCAGTCCCGGCCGCGAATCGACCAGGGTGGGTTCATTGCCGGCTCGCACTCGATAGACGCCGTCGGGAGTCAGCACCACCGCCACCCGCTGCCCTGACCCCAGGGTGACGGCCGTGGGATTCAGAGCGACGACGGCATCGCTGATACCGTCCACCGGCGTGACGGTCTGCCCGCTGGCAGCGAGAAAACCGAACGCGCCATCGCGCAGAATCAGCGCCCTCGCGTCAACGCGGGGGTTGACGGCCAGATCGCCCGCACCCAGATCCTGGATGTTCTGAGCATTCTGGTCGATCGTGATTTCCACCTGCATTCCGGCAGGCAGGCTGGCTGTGAGCTGTGCCTTCATCCGCTGCAGGGTGAGGCGGTCGGCATTGAGCGCCTCGGTGTTGAGATCGACCATGGCGTCACGACCAACAACCTGCACGGCATCCGCCGTCAGGGCAGTGCCCTCCGGGAAGGTCGTTGCGACGGCCCCGACGAGCCAGGCGCTCGGACCGCTCAACACGGCGTTGACGATCTTCGTGGGAGCGGATGCCCCACGCGGGAACCAGCGCAGGTCAGGCACGAGCGTGCGGAATCCGGGGTCGAAAAAGTACAGTGACGAGGCGCTGAACACGTCGTTGAACGTTGTCTCGTCGATGACGGTGCCGTTCGGTGCCGCGCTGATGCGCCACTGGCCATCAACCTGGCGGAACTGGTAGTCGAGGGTGACGGGGATGGGATCGACCTCGCGGAACTCTCCCCTCGCGCTCACCTCCGCCGTCGGAGTCAGCGTCACCTCGATGTTCTGCGCGTCGATCTCGGTCGCGACGCGCCCGGCGCCGTCATCCACCGTGACGCCGGCCGTGGGATCCCAGGAGGAGCTGAAATCACTCGTGAGAAACTCCCGGGCGATGGCGTAGTTGCTCTCCGGGCTCGACGCGGCGTCGACGAAGCCCAGCAGGATGGACTGCGCGCTGGCGTCTTTCTGTGGCCGCGACGGGAGAAAAACCTGCGCCGGACTTTCGTCGATGATGTCGGGCTGTCCCGCCCGCACACCGCCCTCACGCGGGATTCCCGCACAGCCGCTGAGTACGAGGGCTGCTGTCAGCACTGTGACGACAGCGCGGCCCGCTCGGGTCATGAGCGCGCGGCTACGCATGGGTGTCCTCCGTCATGCCGTGGTTCGGTCCGAGTTCGCCGAGCGCCTCCGTGGCGTCGACCGGGGGCAGCGGGATCGGGGACACCGTGAGCGTCGCCCCGGCGAGCCGTGGGAGGGTGAGCCGAAAACAGGCGCCGTGGCCGGGCGTCGACCAGACCTGGAGCCAACCGCCGTGCACCGTGGCGTCTTCGCGGGCGATAGACAGGCCCAGCCCCGTGCCGCCGATTGTTCTCTTTCGGCTCGGGTCGGCGCGCCAGAAACGGTCGAACACGTGCGCCACCTCGGACTGGCTCATCCCCATGCCATAGTCCCGCACGGCGATCGCCACCGAATCCGCGTTGCTGTCCACCGAGATGACAACGGGCTTGCCGTCCCCGTGCTCGATGGCGTTGCCGACGAGATTGTGCAGGATACGACGGATGCGACGTGGATCGACGTCCGCGTTCAGGTACCCGCCCGGGGCCACCAGCCGCAGGTCTGTTCCCTTGGACTCCGCCAGGGCGCGCAGCCCGTCGATGGCGTCCTCGGCAAGGTGCACGAGGTTCGTCGGCTCGCTCTCGAGCTCGACAGAGCCGGCGTCGTACCGGCTGATTTCCAGCAGATCGCTCAGCAGCACCTCGAAGCGTTCGACCTGGGTGTGCAGGAGTTCGGCCGTGCGGCCGGTAGCCGGCGGAAAACTCGCTCGCTGGTCGTACAGCACATCGCCGGCCAGCCTAATTGTCGTGAGCGGCGTGCGCAGCTCGTGGGACACGTCCGACACGAATCGCTGTTGCACCTCCGAGAGGTCGGCGAGTTTCTGGATCTGACTCTGCAGGCTATCGGCCATGCCGTTGAACGAGCGGGCAAGCGTGGCGATGACGTCCTGGCCCTTCTCGGGGATGCGCACCTCGAGATCTCCCGAGGCGAGCTTTTCGCTCGTCTCGGCGGCGACACGAATCGGGGTCACGACAAACCGCACGATCACCCAGCTCACACCACCGATCAGGAGCACGAGGGCTAGCCCGGCGAAGCCCAGAGTCTGCTGAACGAACAGCAGGGTGGACTCGGCGTCCTGCAGGCTGTACCCGATGTAGAGCTCGTACGTTCCCGCGACGGGAACGGTCATCTGCGAGCCCACGACAATTCCGGGGATGCTGGTGCCGGTGTCGTCCGTCAGCGTGACGGACTGCCAGAATTGTTCGTCGGAACTGGCCTGCACGGACCGGCGCAGCTCGTTGGAGACGACGCCGCCAGAGTCGCCGAATGTCGAGGAGTCCTGCGGGGCCACCGTCGATGATTCCTGGTTGGGTACCCGGAGCACGGCGATCAATCGGCTCGACGACGCGGCGGTTATAGATGTGCGCGCCGAACCGAGCAGGGCCTGCACCTGCACGCGGTCGACGGCGTCGGAGGCATCCAGGATCCCCTGAGCGGTGTTCGTCGCCCGGTTGGAATCGAGCAGCACCTGGCTCAGGCGCGACTGAAACAGATCGTTGCCGATGCTGGCCGACATATACACGCCCACGACAAGGATTGCGGCCCCGGAGAGCAGCACGGAGATCGTTACGGTGCGAAAGTGCAGTGAGGCGCGCCACGACGTGGAGACCGCCCCCGGCCAGGAACGCCAGTATCTCCAATTGCGCCAGCGCAGCCGTGAGCGCCACGTCACATCCGCTCCCGATCGAAGTGCCATCTGGCGCTAGCCCACCGCGCCGGCCCGATAGCCGACACCGCGAACCGTCATCACGATCTTGGGGTTGTCGGGATCTTCCTCAACCTTGGCGCGCAGCCGCTGCACGTGCACATTGACCAGCCTGGTGTCGGCCTTGTAGTGGTATCCCCACACCTGTTCGAGCAGCATCTCGCGGGTGAAAACCTGCTGGGGCTTGGAGGCAAGCGCGAGAAGGAGATCGAATTCGAGCGGTGTGAGGTTGATGGTCTGGCTGCCCCGCCGGACCTCGTGACCGGCCGCGTCCACGACGACGTCGCCGATCTGCAGGCTGACGGTCGAGGGCGCCGGGGCCGGCCGCAGTCTGGTGCGGATGCGCGCGACGAGTTCCTTGGGATTGAACGGCTTCACCATGTAGTCATCGGCGCCCGACTCGAGTCCGCGCACAACGTCCGTCGTGTCGGTTCGCGCCGTCAGCATGATGATCGGCGTGCCTGATTCGGCACGGATCAGACTACAAACCTCGATGCCGTCAAGGCCGGGCAGCATGAGGTCGAGCAGCACGAGGTCCGGTTTGACCGTGCGGAAGGCCTCGAGGGCCAGCGCCCCGTCCGCGCAGAAGCTCGGTTCGAACCCCTCGTTGTGCAAGACGATGCCGATCATCTCGGACAGGGCGGTATCGTCGTCGACAACCAAAATTCGTGCAGTCATATTTCTCTCTTTGCCATTCATCGTGCTCTGCCATCCAGCGTGCACCGTGTCGTGCTTCGACGTATGATGTCGCCCCGTCACGCTACGTATTGCCCGGTGAGTAGTGCATTCACTGCGTCAAGAATAGTCGAGACAGGCTGTAAGCGCGCGAGCGGTCGAGGTGTGCCAGCATTGAAGACGTGACAGACCGACAAAACTGGAGCCCACCGACCTTCGGCGTGTCCGGAGGTGCCCACGAGGAACCCCCGTATGGCCCGCCCGGTTCGGGACCACAACCGGCCGCGACGCCTCCGGCCTGGACGCCGCCACCCCGGCCCGGCCTCATTCCGCTTCGCCCCCTGGCCTTCGGCACTCTCCTCTTCGCGCCCTTCACCGTGCTGCGACGCAATCCCCGGGCCACCTTCGGCAGCGCCCTGCTCGTGCAGGCCGCCGTGGCCCTCATGACGTTCCTCGTGGTGGGACTCGTCACGTTCTGGGCGCTCGGCCGAATCGACAGCGCGCCGCTCGACGAACAGGGCGAGGTCGAGGCCGGCGCTCTCGTCACAATCGTGCTTTCTGCCCTCGTGCCGCTCGCTCTCAGCGTGATCGCGTCCGCCCTGCTGCAGGGGGTGATCGTCACTGAGGTCGCAAGAGCAACGCTCGGTGAGAAACTGCGTCTCGGCCAGCTCTGGCGCACAGTTGCCCCCCGACTCTGGACGCTCGTGCTCTGGACCCTCCTCCTGGGCGCGGTCTCGCTCATCGCGGTGGGCGTGCTGACTGTCATCGTGGTACTTTTCGTGGTCGTCGCCGGCGGGACCGGGATTGCGGTGGGTATCGGCATCGCGATTGTCGGTTCGCTCGGCCTCGTCGTGGCCGGAGTCTGGCTGTATACCAAGACCAGCGTCGTTCCCAGCCTCATCGTGCTCGAACGCCGGGGACTGTGGGCCGCCGTTCGACGGTCCTGGTCGCTGACGGGAGGGTACTTCTGGCGCACCTTCGGAGTTCAGGCCCTCGTCGCCCTGATCGTGAGCACGGTCGTGCAGATCGTGACGACCCCGTTCACTCTCGTCGCCGGCTGGCTGTTGTCGCTCGTCGACCCGAACGCCGCCGTCGACGCCTACATCCCGGCCATCATCAGCTATATCATCGTCATCTGCGTGTCCCTCGTGTTCGGCGCGATCGCCGCCGTGGTGCAGTCGGCGACGATCGCCCTGATCTACATCGACCTCCGCATGCGCAAGGAAGGCCTCGATCTCGAACTCGCGCGCTTCGTCGAGTCCGGGCAGTCGGGCGGGCGTGTCACGGACCCGTATCTCGTCGCCGATCGCGGCGCCACTCCCACAGCATGACGATTCTGTCCGTTCCCGTCGTGCCCGACGCCCCAGAGGCGCAGCGCTGGTTGCAGGAAGAACTCGCGAAGCCCCCGTACGAAGCCGCACGGCCCACCTGGTTCGACCGGCTGTCCCAGGCCTTCTTCGATTGGCTCGGCTCGCTGCAGGCGCCCGGCGGGAGCAGTTGGAGCGGCTGGGTCCCTCTGCTCGTGGTCGTTCTGCTGCTGGCCGCCGGGGTGGCCGCGTGGCTCATCTACGGCTCGCCGCGCCGCAATCGCCGGGCGCGGGCCGCGGTCGAGATGTTCGGGACGAACGATCGGCGCAGCGCGGACGACATGCGCCGGGCCGCGCAGTCCGCCGCCCAGTCAGCACACTGGAGCCTCGCGAGCGAGGAGATCTTTCGCGCCCTCGCGGCGGACCTGTTCGAACGCACCATCCTCACGGTCACCCCGGGCACGACGGCGCACGGCTTTGCCGAGCGAGCCGCATCCGCCTTCCCGACAGCGGGTACCCGGCTTCGAGAGGCGGCCGATGTGTTCGACCGCGTACGCTACCTCGGTGTCGCCGGCGCGGAGAGCGACTATCGCACCCTGGCCGCGCTGGAAGGCGACCTGCGGGGCCAGACGCCCACGACCCTCGAATCGCTGTCGCAAGCGGTGCGCCCGTGAGGCGCCTCACCGAGGCGAGCGGTACGCATCCGCTGTCTTCGGGCGACGCCTCCCGCAACGCCCCGTCGATCACCCCGACCCTGCGCACGTCTGTGCGCCGCTCGCTGTTCTGGGTTGTCGCGGGCGTCGGCGTGCTCATCGTCGCTCTCGTCTCGGCGGCCGTCCTCGGCGGGCAGTCCGCCGGGCGCCCGCTCGCCTCCGACAGCGCGGCGCCCACCGGAGGCCAGGCGCTCGCCGAGGTGCTCCGGCAACAGGGCGTCACGGTCGTGCCGGTGGACAGCCTCACCGAAGCACGCGCCGCCCTGTCGGCAGCGGATGACGCCACTGTGTTCTTCTCGGACGCGGACGGGTTTCTGGATGCACAGGGACTCACCGAGCTGGCCACGCTCGCTCCGCGCACCGTCGTGGCGGCTCCCGATTTTCTCGCCCTGCAATCCCTCGCCCCCGAGGTGGGTTTCGGCGGCGTCGGAAACAAGTCCCCGGTGCCGGCCGACTGCACCCTGCCGGCCGCTCTGCGGGCAGGTTCGCTCTCGCCCGACGGGGACACCCTGCGGATCCCCGCCGGATCGGCCGGCTCCGCAACCCTGACCGGATGTTTTCCCAGCGACGACGGAGCCTACTCCGTGGTCGACCGCGTCGAGGGCGGCCGAGACGTGACTCTTGTCGGCGACGCCGCCGTGTTCAGCAACGACCAGATTGCCACCTACGGCAACGCCGCCTTGGCGCTCAACCTGGTTGGCGCGAGCGACACTGTGGTGTGGTATCTGCCGACCCTGGCCGATGTGGCCCGCACCGGTGTGCCGTCGATGGGCGAGCTGACGCCTGGTTGGCTGACGCCCACGCTCCTGCTGCTCGGCCTCGTTTTCGCGGCCGCCGCCATCTGGCGCGGGCGTCGCTTCGGACCGTTGGTAGCCGAAAACCTCCCCGTGACGGTCAAAGCGAGCGAAACCATGGAGGGGCGCGCGCGCCTGTACGCCCGCGGCAACACCCGGCTGCGCGCCCTCGACGCGCTCCGCATCGGTGCGACCCAGCGACTCGCCGTCATGGTCGGACTCGGCAGGGGTGCCGGGCTCAGTGAGATAGTGCTCGCCGTCGCGGCCCGCACCGGCGTACCCAGCGACCAGGTTCGTGCTGTGCTCGTGCAGGAGCAGCCGGTGGGCGACTCAGATCTCATGCGGCTGTCCGCCCGACTCGAACAACTCGAACGAGACACCCGCGCCGCAACCCACACTGTCGTGCGCAACCCCTCGACACCGAACGACACCGCGCCACACGGCAGAATGGACTCATGATCACTCCCGACATCGACACCAGCACCGATTCGCTGCGCCAGTCCCTCACCCGGGTTCGCGCCGAGGTCGGCAAAGCTGTTGTAGGCCAGGACGGCGCCGTGACGGGCCTCATCATCGCACTGCTGGCGCGCGGCCATGTGCTGCTCGAGGGGGTGCCCGGTGTCGCCAAGACGCTCCTGGTGCGCACACTCAGCCACGCTCTCAGCCTCGACACCAAGCGCATCCAGTTCACGCCGGACCTGATGCCCGGGGATGTGACGGGTTCGCTCATCTACGATGCCAAGTCCGGGGAGTTCGAGTTTCGCGCGGGTCCCGTGTTCACGAACATTCTGCTCGCCGACGAGATCAACCGCACACCGCCCAAGACGCAGTCGGCTTTGCTCGAGGCCATGGAGGAGCGCCAAGTCAGTGTCGACGGGGCGTCCCGGGAACTCCCCCGCCCCTTCATCGTGGCCGCGACCATGAACCCCATCGAATACGAGGGCACGTATACGCTTCCGGAGGCGCAGCTCGACCGGTTCCTGCTCAAGCTCGTGCTCGACGTGCCGGGCAGGGACGAAGAGGTCGAGGTGCTTCGACGCCACGCGGCGGGTTTCAATCCGCGCGACCTATCCGGAGCCGGTGTGACACCCGTGCTGGGAGCAGCCGAGCTTGCGGCGGCACAGGCGGCGGTCGCATCCGTCGGCTCGAGCGCCGACTTGCTGGCGTACATCGTGGACCTGGCGCGCGCCACGCGTAACAGCCCGTCTGTGCGGCTTGGGGTGAGCCCGCGAGGCACGACTGCCCTCCTCGCCGCGACGAAGGCCTGGGCGTGGCTGAGCGGCTACGATTCGATCACCCCCGACCACGTGCAGGCCATGGTGCTCCCGGTCTGGCGTCATCGCATTGTGCTGCAGCCGGAGGCCGAGCTCGAGGGCGTGTCGGTGGATGCCATCCTGCGGGCCGTGCTCCAGCAGGTGCAGGTACCGATCTAGGCCTGCCCATGACATTCACCGGTCGTTTCGTCGCCCTGCTCGCTCTCGGCATGATTCCCGTCGTGCTCTTGGGCGGCACAATCCCTCGCGCCTTTGCCGTGCTCGGGCTGTGGCTGCTCATCGTCGTGCTGCTCGGGAGCCTCGACCTGATTCTCGCGGCGTCGCCGCGCAACGTGGTGCTCGAACGCTCGCTGCCGGCCCGGGTGCGCCTGGGCGAAACGGTGACAAGCCAACTCGCCATCACCAACACCGGAACCCGCCGGCTGCAGGCCGTGGTGCGGGATGCCTGGCAGCCCTCGGCCGGTGCCGGCAACAACCGCAGTGTGGTGTCGATCCTCCCGCGGGAGAGGCGCCTCGTGCTGCTCACCCTCACACCGTTTCGACGCGGCGAGCGTCGCACCCGCCAGGTGACAGTGCGCGCCAGGGGCCCGTTGGGCCTCTGGACTCGTCAGGCCACACTCAGCGCGCCGGGAATCATCCGGGTGCTCCCGCCGTTCCGTTCCCGCAAACACTTGCCTTCACGCATCCGTCGGCTCAAGGAGCTCGATGGACGCACGAGCGTCATGGTGCGTGGTCCCGGTACCGAGTTCGACTCCCTGCGCGAATACGTTCGCGGGGACGACGTGCGTTCCATCGACTGGCGGGCGACTGCGCGCCGCAACGACGTGATGGTGCGCACCTGGCGCCCGGAACGAGACCGCCGCGTCGTGATTGTCATCGATACCGGCCGTACGTCCGCAGCCCGGATCGACGACGAGCCACGCCTCGACACCGCCTTCGAGGCCAGTCTGCTCCTCGCTGCCCTGGCGGAGCCGGCCGGGGACAGGGTTGACGTCCTCGCGTTCGACCGCCGCGTGCGCGCACGCGTGCAGGGAGCAAAAGGCGCCGCCCTGCTCTCGCGCATGGTCGACGCCATGGCCCTGATCGAGCCGGAACTCATCGAAACCGACTGGGCGGCCGTGCCGGCGCAGGTGCGCGGCATTACCGGACAACACGCCCTCGTCGTGATCATCACCTCCATCGATGCGGCGGGGGCGTCCACGGCTCTGCTGTCGATGCTGCCGCAACTCACTCAGCGCCACACCGTGGTCGTGGCCTCCGTCACCGACCCTGCGGCACTGCAGGCCGCTCGAGAGCGAGGATCCATCGACGAGGTGTATCGCGCGGCGGCGGCCGAGCGGGCCCTGCTCGACGTGGCACGGGTATCCGCTGCCATCCGACAACTTGGCGGCGACGTTGTCACCGCCTCCCCCGCGGACCTGCCGCCCGCCCTCGCGGACCGCTACATCCTGCTCAAGGCGGCCGGGCGCCTCTAGTCAGCTCGAGTAGATTCGGGTGCTGCCAGCCTCGAACTCGCCCAGATCTCCCGTCTCACCCAGCCGCGTCGCGCGTCGTCCCACCACGATCATGTAAAACAGGAAGGCCACCAGACCCAGCGACCCAATGCCGATCTTGATCGGCCAGGGCCACGGGGCCGGGGTAACGAAACCTTCGATGATTCCCGACACCAGCAGCACAATCACCAGACCGATGGCGACGGAGAAGAGTGCACGACCGTCTTCCGCGAGGGCCTGGCCTCGGGTTCGCGCACCCGGGGCAATCCAGGCCCAAAAGATGCGCAACCCCGCCGCGGCTGCCACGAAAATCGCCGTCAACTCGAGCTGCCCATGTGGGGCGATGTACAGGAAGAACACGTCGCCCTTGTCGTAGGAGAACATCACAGCGGCTGTCATTCCGAGCCCCTGGGCATTCTGAAACAGCACGAACGGAACATACACACCCACGATGCCGAACGCGATGCACTGCGCGGCGATAAAGGCATTGTTCGTCCACACCAAGCCGGTGAACGAGGCGGCCGGATTGGACGAGTAGTAACCCACGAAATCCTCATTGGCGACCTGCGCCAACTGCTCCTCAGTGCCCATGTTCGCGAGAACCTGGGGATTGCCGAGAGCCCACACCGCGTACAGGGCGGCAACCACGATTGTGAATAGCGCCACGGCGAGGGTCAGCCAGCGGAGTCGGTACAGGGCGGCCGGAAGCTGCAGCACGAAGAACCGGGGCAGCATCGACAGCAGATTCGCGCTCGTTCCCGTGAAACGCAACCGTGCCCTGGACAATCCCACGGATAACCGATCACCCTGCACCGTCGACCCCGCAGTGGTCTTCATGGCCGAAAGCTGCGTGGCGCCGGCCTGATACCGCTCGATGAGTTCATCGGATTCGGCGCCCGAAAGCTGCCGCCGGGAGCCAAGCTCCGTCAGGCGGTCCCATTCTTTCTTGTGTGCTGCCGTGTAGGCGTCAAGATCCATCTGCTTCAATAGTAGACATGGTGCAGTCGGTGCAGAACACAGATCCGGTGTCGTCCGAAGCGGATGCGTCGCCCACCGATGAACTTCTCACGGGCGAAGCGGTGGCCCTCGACGTGCGTCCGGCTAACCTCATCCTGCGGGGCGCCGGCGCCATCATCGATGCGATCACCTACCTCCTCTTCTTCCTCCTCATGCTGTTCCTGTCTTTTGTCGTGTTCGGAACCACCGACCAGGCACTCATACAGGCGCTGACCGTCGCCGCTCTCGTGATGGCCATCGTGATCACCCCGATGATCGTCGAGACCGCCACCCGAGGCAGGTCCCTCGGCAAACTCGCCATCGGTGCCCGCATCGTACGCACCGACGGCGGCGCCATCTCCCTCCGCCACGCCTTCATACGTGCGCTCACCGGTGTCCTCGAGATCTTCATGACGCTCGGCGGACTCGCAGCGACCGTTGCCCTGCTCAACAGCCGCAGCCAGCGTTTCGGAGACCTCCTCGCCGGCACCTACAGCCAGCACGAGCGAGTGCCGCAGCACAAGGTTCCCGTCCTCGGCGTTCCAGGCCCGCTCCATGAGTGGTCGAAGACCGTGGACATCGCACGCCTGCCGGACGCCCTCGGGCGTCGCGTGGCCCAGTTCCTCCGCCAAGCCGACCGGCTGACGCCCGAGTCGCGCCAACGACTCGCTGTCTCCCTGGCAACCGAGGTGGAGCCCTTCGTCTCCCCCCTCCCCACGGCACCTGCCGAGCCGTTCCTGCAGGCCGTGGCCGCCGTGCGCCGCGACCGCGAGTATGCAGCGCTCCTGCTTGAGCAGGAACGCCTGTCGCGCCTCGCACCGGTGCTGCACGGTCTTCCCCACCAGTTCCCGAACCGCTAGCCAGGCGGGGTCGAACCCCACACGCTGGTCATGCCCGTCGAGCTGAGGAGGCGCTTCGCGCCATCGGGGGATGCGGAATGCGTCGCGATTTCCCCCCTCCGCTGGTCGAGGAACGCCGTCTACGGCGTGTCTCGAGACCCCGCGAGCCGAATCTGAGAGTCGGCTTGCGCGGTCTCGAGCCGCTCGTGCCTCGCTCCTCGACCAACGGGATGGGGAACACGATGCGCTTCCCTCGTAGGCCTCGTGTGCCGGTCTCGCAAGGTGGCTCGCGAGGTCCAGCGGTAGGGGGGTTAACGCAGGAAAGCCACCCCGTGGGGTGGCTTTCTGCTTGTTTCTAAGTTAAGTCCGGCGGTGTCCTACTCTCCCACAGGGTCCCCCCTGCAGTACCATCGGCGCAAAGAGTCTTAGCTTCCGGGTTCGGAATGTGACCGGGCGTTTCCCTCTTGCTATAGCCGCCGAAACATCTTTCGATGGTTCGAACAAACTCATACAAATAGTATTTAGTTGTTGTTCTCGACCGTACATCGAGAACCACATAGTGGACGCATAGCAGCTTCTTCAAACTGAGTGTTATCAAATTATCGGCTTATTAGTACCGGTCAGCTTCATGGGTCTTTAGTCCCCACTTCCACATCCGGCCTATCAACGCAGTAGTCTAGCTGCGAGCCTCTCCCCCTAAGGGATGGAAATCTCATCTCGAAGCCGGCTTCCCGCTTAGATGCTTTCAGCGGTTATCCGTTCCGAACGTAGCTAATCAGCGGTGCTCCTGGCGGAACAACTGACACACCAGAGGTTCGTCCATCCCGGTCCTCTCGTACTAGGGATAGATCTTCTCAAATTTCCTGCGCGCGCAGCGGATAGGGACCGAACTGTCTCACGACGTTCTAAACCCAGCTCGCGTACCGCTTTAATGGGCGAACAGCCCAACCCTTGGGACCTACTCCAGCCCCAGGATGCGACGAGCCGACATCGAGGTGCCAAACCATGCCGTCGATATGGACTCTTGGGCAAGATCAGCCTGTTATCCCCGAGGTACCTTTTATCCGTTGAGCGACAGCGCTTCCACAAGCCACTGCCGGATCACTAGTCCCGACTTTCGTCCCTGCTCGACTTGTCAGTCTCACAGTCAAGCTCCCTTGTGCACTTACACTCGACACCTGATTACCAACCAGGTTGAGGGAACCTTTGGGCGCCTCCGTTACTTTTTAGGAGGCAACCGCCCCAGTTAAACTACCCACCAGGCACTGTCCCTGAACCGGATCACGGTTCGAAGTTAGGTATCCAATATGACCAGAGTGGTATTTCAACGATGACTCCACCTGAACTAGCGTCCAAGCTTCACAGTCTCCCACCTATCCTACACAAGCCACACCGAACACCAATACCAAGCTGTAGTAAAGGTCACGGGGTCTTTCCGTCCTGCTGCGCGTAACGAGCATCTTTACTCGTAATGCAATTTCGCCGAGTTCGCGGTTGAGACAGCTGGGAAGTCGTTACGCCATTCGTGCAGGTCGGAACTTACCCGACAAGGAATTTCGCTACCTTAGGATGGTTATAGTTACCACCGCCGTTTACTGGGGCTTAAATTCTCAGCTTCGCCTTGCGGCTAACCGTTCCTCTTAACCTTCCAGCACCGGGCAGGCGTCAGTCCGTATACATCGTCTTGCGACTTAGCACGGACCTGTGTTTTTAGTAAACAGTCGCTTCCCACTGGTCTCTGCGGCCTTCGAACGCTCCCGGAGCTAGTCCGTTCACGCCTCAGGCCCCCCTTCTCCCGAAGTTACGGGGGCATTTTGCCGAGTTCCTTAACCACGATTCTCTCGATCTCCTTAGTATTCTCTACCTGATCACCTGAGTCGGTTTGGGGTACGGGTGACTAAAACCTCGCGTCGATGCTTTTCTTGGCAGCATAGGATCACTGATTTCACCCTTACGGGCTACCCATCGGGTCTCAGGCATCATGAACGACGGATTTGCCTATCGTTCGCCCTACATCCTTAGACCGGGTCAACCATCGCCCGGCTCAGCTACCTTCCTGCGTCACACCTGTTAATACGCTAACCGCACCAGCATAGGGTCGCACGCTAGGCCCCACGCTTCACCCCGAAGGGATCCATCTAGGGGATTCAGATGCTTAGCATTACTGGATTAGCTTGGGCGGTTTTTCGTCAGTACGGGAATATCAACCCGTTGTCCATCGACTACGCCTGTCGGCCTCGCCTTAGGTCCCGACTTACCCAGGGCGGATTAGCCTGGCCCTGGAACCCTTGATCTTTCGGAGGACGGGTTTCTCACCCGTCTTTCGCTACTCATGCCTGCATTCTCACTCGTGTAGCCTCCACGGCTGGTTTACACCGCCGCTTCGCTGGCCACACGACGCTCTCCTACCCATCAACACGGCTGAACCAACCACACAAGGTGGCGGCTTACCAAAAATATCAATGCCACAACTTCGGTGGCGTGCTTGAGCCCCGTTACATTGTCGGCGCGGAATCACTTGACCAGTGAGCTATTACGCACTCTTTCAAGGGTGGCTGCTTCTAAGCCAACCTCCTGGTTGTCTGTGCAACTCCACATCCTTTCCCACTTAGCACGCGCTTTGGGACCTTAGTTGGTGGTCTGGGTTGTTTCCCTCTCGACGATGAAGCTTATCCCCCACCGTCTCACTGCTGCGCTCTCACTTACCGGCATTCGGAGTTTGGCTGACGTCAGTAAGCTTTTGGGCCCCATCGGCCATCCAGTAGCTCTACCTCCGGCAAGAAACACGCAACGCTGCACCTAAATGCATTTCGGAGAGAACCAGCTATCACGAAGTTTGATTGGCCTTTCACCCCTATCCACAGCTCATCCCCTCCATTTTCAACTGAAGTGGGTTCGGTCCTCCACGACGTCTTACCGTCGCTTCAACCTGGCCATGGATAGATCACTTCGCTTCGGGTCTAGGACATGCGACTGAATCGCCCTATTCAGACTCGCTTTCGCTACGCATTCCCCTCTCGGGTTAAGCTCGCCACATATCACTAACTCGCAGGCTCATTCTTCAAAAGGCACGCTGTCACAGCAACAAGGCTGCTCCAACGGTTTGTAAGCAAACGGTTTCAGGTACTATTTCACTCCCCTCCCGGGGTACTTTTCACCTTTCCCTCACGGTACTTGTTCACTATCGGTCATGTAGGAGTATTTAGGCTTATCAGGTGGTCCTGACAGATTCACACGGGATTTCTCGGGCCCCGTGCTACTTGGGATACTTCTCGAGTGATTGCTGCATTTCGACTACGGGGTTCGCACCCTCTATGACCAGGCTTTCAATCCTGTTCGTCTATACAACGTTCTAACCCTCACCGCCTCGGTAGAGACAGCAGAAAAGTCCCGCAACCCCGACCATGCAACGCCTACCGGCTATCACACATGATCGGTTTAGCCTCATCCGGGTTCGCTCGCCACTACTAACGGAATCACTATTGTTTTCTCTTCCTGTGGGTACTGAGATGTTTCACTTCCCCACGTTCCCTCTACCCGCCCTATATATTCAGGCGGGAGTCACCAGGTCACCTCACGGGCCTGGCGGGGTTTCCCCATTCGGACATCCTCGGATCACAGTTCGTTTATCAACTCCCCGAGGCTTATCGCAGATTACTACGTCCTTCTTCGGCTCTACATGCCAAGGCATTCACCGTTTGCTCTTAAAAATTTGAAATCACATGAGTTTGAATCGATTAAGTACCCTGAATAAATTCAGAGTCGAAATTGACCAATGATCTAATTGCTTAGATCTTTGTAATTTGTCGTATAAATACGATCAAATTTAAGATGCTCGCGTCCACTGTGTAGTTCTCAAAGTACGGGCGGTACCCCTCCACGCCGGCAAGTGATGCCAACGAAAAAAGGTCCAGAGGAAAAGTCCAACACACACCAAAGTGCGTGATGTTCCGGTCCCTCAGGACCCAACAGCGTGCATATGCGATTCTCCCTGACCCCCACTTTTCCAACCCCCGAAGGAGCGTACCGAGTGAAGACCAGTCGTCTTCGCATCAATGTCAATGTTCCACCCATGAGCGCCATCCAAACCGTTCGGCCTGGTATGACTGGCAATCGTATTCCGCTGTATACAGACGGGACTGCACGTGCTCCTTAGAAAGGAGGTGATCCAGCCGCACCTTCCGGTACGGCTACCTTGTTACGACTTAGTCCTAATCACCGATCCCACCTTCGACAGCTCCTTCCCCAAGGGGTTAGGCCACCGGCTTCGGGTGTTACCGACTTTCATGACTTGACGGGCGGTGTGTACAAGGCCCGGGAACGTATTCACCGCAGCGTTGCTGATCTGCGATTACTAGCGACTCCGACTTCATGAGGTCGAGTTGCAGACCTCAATCCGAACTGAGACCGGCTTTTTGGGATTCGCTCCACCTTGCGGTATCGCAGCCCTTTGTACCGGCCATTGTAGCATGCGTGAAGCCCAAGACATAAGGGGCATGATGATTTGACGTCATCCCCACCTTCCTCCGAGTTGACCCCGGCAGTATCCCATGAGTTCCCACCATTACGTGCTGGCAACATAGGACGAGGGTTGCGCTCGTTGCGGGACTTAACCCAACATCTCACGACACGAGCTGACGACAACCATGCACCACCTGTATACCGACCTTGCGGGGCGACTGTTTCCAGCCGTTTCCGGTATATGTCAAGCCTTGGTAAGGTTCTTCGCGTTGCATCGAATTAATCCGCATGCTCCGCCGCTTGTGCGGGCCCCCGTCAATTCCTTTGAGTTTTAGCCTTGCGGCCGTACTCCCCAGGCGGGGAACTTAATGCGTTAGCTGCGACACGGAGACCGTGGAATGGTCCCCACATCTAGTTCCCAACGTTTACGGCATGGACTACCAGGGTATCTAATCCTGTTCGCTCCCCATGCTTTCGCTCCTCAGCGTCAGTTACGGCCCAGAGATCTGCCTTCGCCATTGGTGTTCCTCCTGATATCTGCGCATTCCACCGCTACACCAGGAATTCCAATCTCCCCTACCGCACTCTAGTCTGCCCGTACCCACTGCAGGCCCGAGGTTGAGCCTCGGGTTTTCACAGCAGACGCGACAAACCGCCTACGAGCTCTTTACGCCCAATAATTCCGGACAACGCTTGCACCCTACGTATTACCGCGGCTGCTGGCACGTAGTTAGCCGGTGCTTTTTCTGCAGGTACCGTCACTCCCAGGAAAACCCAGTCGCTTCTTCCCTACTAAAAGAGGTTTACAACCCGAAGGCCTTCGTCCCTCACGCGGCGTTGCTGCATCAGGCTTGCGCCCATTGTGCAATATTCCCCACTGCTGCCTCCCGTAGGAGTCTGGGCCGTGTCTCAGTCCCAGTGTGGCCGGTCACCCTCTCAGGCCGGCTACCCGTCGTCGCCTTGGTGAGCCATTACCTCACCAACTAGCTGATAGGCCGCGAGCTCATCCTTGACCAAAATTCTTTCCACCCCCAGAGATGCCTCCAAAGGTCGTATCCGGTATTAGCTACAGTTTCCCGCAGTTATCCCAGAGTCAAGGGCAGATTGCTCACGTGTTACTCACCCGTTCGCCACTGATCAAAGAAGCAAGCTCCTCATCACCGTTCGACTTGCATGTGTTAAGCACGCCGCCAGCGTTCGTCCTGAGCCAGGATCAAACTCTCCATAAATGTTTGAATAGCTCCCGAATCCATATAAATACAAACACGGTGCCCATCTAGTGCAATAACCAGCCGGAATAGGCCAAGAAACTGCAAGTTTGAAACTGACAGAACAAATCATTACTGACTTGCTTTGTTTGTTTGCGTGATCGAAACCACGACTTTCAATTGTTATTCCAAAGGAATCTCAATGGCTGCTACCCGCTAGAAACGGGACCACAACCACGAGGTTTTTGGCATTTGACATTGTGCACGCTGTTGAGTTCTCAAGGATCGGACGCACCCAGCCGCCGGCCGTTTCAGGCTGTCGCTCTGGGGCAACTTATCTAACTTACCCATCCGGTGAATGGCTGTCAAATCGAGTAATTCGCGCGATTTGAGCGTGCCGAGGCACGCTGCAAATCCCACGACTCTGATGATCAAACCATCGAGATGGGAAGAGTTATATTCTAGACCCTCAGACGACGCACTTGCAAGAAGAAGTGCGACCGGATGTCAGGCCTAGAGGTGGTCCCGCTTGAGGCCGGAGAGCTAAGCAGCTTTCCGCACCTGTGGGGTACGTGTAAACAATACGGTCGCTCGCCCACCCCGTCAAAGCGCCCTCCGCGCCGGGCGTGTCGCTTCCCAGCACGCGAGCCAACTCTCCAGCTGGGCTCACGAGGTCTGCGAGGGAAACGCAGCCTGTATCCCCATCCCGCTGGTCGAGGAGCGAGGCTCGAGCGGCTCGAGACCGCCCAAGCCAACTCTCAGACCCGGCTTGCGCGGTCTCGATCGCTCCTTCGTCGCGCCTCGACCAGCGAGGGGATACCAGGGATACGCCAAGGCAGTCTCGACACGCGCGCCAGCGCGCACTCCTCGACCAGCGGGAGGCCGAAACCGCTGGTCGAGGCGCGAGAACGCGAGGGAACCGCCGGTTGAGGCGGCAAGCGGGCTGGGGTCGGCAGGGCGGGCGGTTCAGTAGCGGTAGTGGTCTACCTTGTACGGACCCTCGACGGGGATACCAAGGTATGCCGCCTGTTCGGGACTCAGTACCGTGAGTTCCACTCCGAGCGCGTCGAGGTGCAGGCGGGCCACCTTTTCGTCGAGGTACTTCGGCAGCACGTACACACCCACCGGGTACTTCTCCGTAAAGCAGTACAGCTCGATCTGGGCGAGCACCTGGTTGGTGAACGAGTTGCTCATCACAAACGAGGGGTGGCCGGTGGCGTTTCCGAGGTTCATCAGGCGCCCCTCGGACAGAACGAGGATGCTGCGCCCGCTCGGCAGACGCCATTCGTCGACCTGCGGCTTAATCTGCACCTTCGTCGCCCCCGGAAGCACTTCGAGCGCTGCCATGTCGATTTCGTTGTCGAAGTGACCCACGTTGGCGATGATGGCCAGGTGCTTCATGCGCAGCATGTGCTCGGTGCGGATCACGTTGAAGTTGCCCGTGCCGCTGACGAAAATATCCACGTCTTCGACGACCGACTCGAGCTTGGCCACCTGGAATCCGTCCATCGCGGCCTGCAGCGCGTTGATCGGGTCAATCTCGCTCACGATCACGCGAGCTCCCTGGCCCTTGAGCGCCTCGGCGGCCCCCTTACCTACGTCGCCGTAGCCGGCCACGAACACCACCTTGCCGCCGATCAGCACATCGGTGGCCCGGTTCAGACCGTCGGGCAGCGAGTGGCGAATGCCGTACTTGTTGTCGAACTTCGACTTGGTGACGGAGTCGTTCACGTTGATGGCGGGGAACAGCAGCGACTTGTCGGCAAAGAGTTCGTACAGCCGGTGCACCCCCGTCGTGGTCTCCTCTGTGACGCCGAGCAGGTCAGCGGCGACCTTGGTCCACCGGTCAGCGGATGCCGCGAGCGACACCCGCAGGGCGGCCAGAATGACGCCGTACTCGTGGCTGTCGCCGGCCGAGTCTGCCGGAACGGTCTTCGCCTGCTCGAATTCGCGGCCCTTGTGCACGAGCATCGTGGCGTCTCCTCCGTCATCGAGGATGAGGTTGGGTCCGGTCCAGGTCTCCCCGGCGGCCTTCGCTTCGGCGCTCCAGTCGAAGATCTGAGTGGTGCACCACCAGTATTCCTCGAGGGTCTCGCCCTTCCACGCGAACACTGGAACGCCCGCAGGGGCATCCACTGTTCCGGTTGGGCCCACGGCGATGGCGGCCGCGGCGTCGTCCTGGGTGGAGAAGATGTTGCAGCTCGCCCAGCGCACCTGTGCGCCGAGGGCCACGAGGGTCTCGATCAACACGGCGGTTTGCACAGTCATGTGAAGCGACCCCGCAATGCGTGCGCCGGCGAGCGGCTTCGAATCGCCGAACTCGGTGCGGAGGGCCATCAGGCCGGGCATCTCGTTTTCGGCGAGGCGCAGCTGGTGCCGACCAGCCTCCGCGAGCGACAGATCGGCGATCTTGTAGGTGAAGGCGGCGGATGTGGACGGCGGGGCTACAGTCATGCGCCCCATCTTGCCATTCCTGCCTGCCGTTGGCCTGCGGATTCGGCCCGAATCGGCCCTAGTCCGTGGACTCTTCAGCGCTCGCGTCGCCGAAGACGCGGTGACGCACGAGCTGCCAGCCCTGCGGCGCGGCCGTTCGCGCGGCGTGCCGGGCACAGAGATCGAAGCTGTGCGGGTCCCGGTCGAACGAGAGCGGGCCGAGAACGGCCATGGAATCGGCATAGTCGAACGTGAGCGTCGCCACGGATGGCTCGCCACAGGCGATTCTTGAGCACGGCCGGATTTCCATCTGTCTGAAGGGTATCAGCGGCCGCTCCGGAAGTAGGATTGGCGCATGTCCAGATCGCGCCGTTCCGCCGTACCCGCGCCCACGGTTCGCGGCCGCGGGCGCGACCGCCACGGACGCGGCGCACGAAGTTCGGTGGCCGGGCCGTTTCTGCCGCCACTGCGCACGCGCATCGATCTCTTCGACATGACGGTCGCGTCAACCGTTGAATATCTGCGGGGAGTCTGGCCCGATGACCTCGCCGACGTGACCTTCGAGGTCGCGGCAGGTCCGCACTCGGTTGTCGCCGGCGTGGGGGTCGAGCGCTGGATGGTCTCGCCGGCGTCACGCCGGATCGTCTTCTACCGCCTGCCGATCCAGCGGCTGTCTCGTCTGCACCGGAACGACGAACTCCATCAGCGCATGATCATCGAGACCTGCGTGTTCCGTGGCGTCGCCGAGCTGCTCGGCAAGGATCCGTGGGAACTCGCCCCGGATCGCTTTCGGCACTTCTAGCGCTCCTCTTAAGCGCTCCCGGTCCTCTCATTGTGAAGGGGGCCTTTTTTAATGCCCGTTTGGTAACGGAACGGTAACAGGTTGGTGGGTTTCCAAACCTTTTCGAGGGTGGAACCGAACACCAGTCAGACCTCATCACCACCCCACACCATCACAGCACACAGACAAGGAATCCCTCATCATGCGTACATTCGCCAAGTCCACCATCGGTTTCGCTTCCGCCGGAATTCTGATGGCCGTCCTCGCCGGTTGCTCAACCGACGCCGCGACCACGTCCTCCTCCAGCGCCCCGAGCTCCTCGAGCTCCAGCTCCGCTACCCCCGAGGCCCCCCTCGCATCCATCCCCAGCCTCTCCGGAGTCGACACGGCCGTTCTCCTGGACGCCGACTTCGCCGCCGCACTCGGAACCCTCGGCCTGACGCCGGGCGTCATCGGAGGCGCCACCCTCGAAGAGGGCAGCCTGCACTTCCCCATCACCGGCGGAAACGTTGACTACTACGACCCGAACGGCACCGTGCGCCCCTACGTACAGGGCACCCTCGAGCACGAAGGCTCCGGCTTCTCCCTCACCGCCGGCGACACCGTCGTCGAACTGACCAACTTCACCATCGACCCCGGCACCTCGGAGCTCTTCGGTGACGTGGCCGTGAACGGCGAGTCCGCCGCCACCCAGGTCAAGGTCTTCGACCTCTACGGCGGAACCCTGAAGCCCCTCCAGATGGACGGCGACAACGCCATCCTCACCGGCACCACCGTCCACATCTCCGCCGACGCCGCCGGCCTGCTGAACACCACGTTCGGAACCGACGCCGTCGCCGACCAGCTCCTCGTCGGCATCGCCACCATCACGGTCGCCACGAAGTAACAGCCCTCACCTCACAACAAAAACGGGCCCGTCGCACACGCGACGGGCCCGCTTCTGCGCACCCGGGCATCTGTGCGCCCGCGCCATAACTCCTGCAAATCGGCACACCCCGCACAGACGGCCGCGTGGTTCCGGGCGCTGAACCCGGCCTGGCCCACAATCTGCAGGAGTTATGCCACCGGGGTCGGAAGAGCCGGCGTAGGGCGGGCGCCCGGCTGGATGCCAGCAAGCACCCGCTACTCTCGTGGTGAGCACCCCGGCCCCGATTGCGAGGACGAATTCCCTATGACGAAAGCCTCACGCCGGTTCGGTAGCCAACGCGTAGCGGATGCCGCGCTCCTGGGCACGATCGCGCTGCTGGTCTCCGTCGCATTCTCCTGGGTACCCTCGGTGTGGTTCGACGAAGCCGCCACAATCACCTCGGCCACGCGCAGTTGGAGCGATCTGGCCCACCTGCTCGAATCCGTCGACCTCGTGCACGGCCTGTACTACGCCGGCATGCACGTGTGGTTCGACATCGTGCCCTACTCCCCCTTCACCCTGCGCCTGCCATCCGCCATCTTCACCGGGCTCGCCGCCGGAATGCTTACCTTCCTCACGAGTTCGATCACGAACCGGCGCACGGCTGTGCTCGCCGGCCTCGCGTTCACCCTCTTGCCACGGGTCACCTGGTCCGGCGCGGAAGGCCGCTCGTTCGCGCTCGGCACGGCCCTCGCCGTGCTGATGACCCTGGTCTTCGTGGCCGCCTGGCGTCGAGGGCGCGAGCGCCGACGCATCCGCACCCTCTGGTGGGCGGTCTACGGAGTGCTCGCCGTGCTCGGCACCGGGGTCTTCCTCTACCTCGCCCTGCTCGTGGTGGCGCACGGAGTGACCGCCGCATGGACCCGTCTCGCCCAGGCCGACAGCGCCATCGAGGGGCCGGGCTCACGCACAGCCAGCGCCGGACTGCTCGGCTGGCTCGGGGCGTCCGTCGCCGCCGCCGTGATTCTCGTGCCGTTCGTACTCACGGTCTCAGGCCAGAGCCAGCAGGTGAGCTGGATTCCGCCGATCACCGCACAGACGCTCAACGACATCGTGGTGTGGCAGTGGTTCGCCCTCAATCCCGCCTTCGCCGTGGCCGGCTGGGCGCTCGTACTCACGGGCGGGACCGTGCTTGTGCGCCGGTCGCGTCGCACACCGGTGATCCCCGAGGCGCCCCTGGCACCGAGCCTGCTCGCGATCGCCGTGCCGTGGATCGTGGTTCCCACCCTCGGGCTGATTGTGGCCTCACTGCTGGTGTCCCCGCTGTATTCCCCGCGCTACCTCACCTTCGGCGCGCCGGCGGTGGCCCTGCTGATGGGCGTGGCGCTCGCCTCCATTCGCCGCAACTGGCTCACCGTGGTGGCGGTGGCCGCGCTCGTAGCGCTGGCCGCGCCGCAATACGTTGCGCAGCGGATGCCCGAGGCCAAGCAGAATTCCTCGTGGCACGAGGTCGCAACTCTCGTGGCAACCGAGCGAGCGAAGCACCCGGTCGAGAAAAGCGCCGTGATCTTCGGGCCGGTGCGGCAGCATCCGGCCGCAACGACGCGCATCATTTCACTGTCATACCCGGAGGCCTTCGCGGGGATGGTGGACGTGAAACTCAAGACGCCCGCGGCCGAGGCCGGCACGCTCTGGGAGAAGCAGTATCCGATCGCTGAGGTGACGAACCGGTTCGACGGTGTCGACGAGGTCTGGCTCGTCACTAGCGACAAGCAAGACTGGCGACCGAGCATCACCGCGAAGCTCGGCGCGCTCGGCTATGACCTGGACACCGAGTGGAACCTCACCGGCGTCAATGTTCTGCGCTACGAGCGCTGAACCGGCCGCGACGCACGATCACGCACCCGGGCAATGAGGCGTCCGGGTTGCCGCAGCAGTCGCCCCGTGGCGCCGGGGCCAGCGCGGCGCAGCGACACCGCCACGATCACGATCACGGCGAGCGCCATCGAAGCCTGCGTCACGGCGAGCGAGGGCTCGAGCAACCGCAGGCTCAGCGCGAGGGGCACCATGAGCCACTCCCATCGTCCGCTCAGCGCGATGAACGGCAGCAGCAACAGCGCGTACCAGGGGTAGCGCGGGCTCAGGATGAGCAGCGTGCTGCCGATCATCACGAGCTGCCCCACCCATGGCGCGTCGGGATCGGTCTTCAGAAACACCAGCAGCGCGATGATCGCGAGCAGCGCTCCTGCTACCCAGATCGCCGCAGAGCCCGGCGCAAACAGCGAGATCAGCGCGAACCGCGAGCCATCCTGGTAGCCCTCCTCTGTGAGGTACCCCGGCAGGTAGCCGAGCACACCGATGCCCGTGGCCAACACGTACGGCACGTACAGCAGCGCGAACGTGACAACGGATGCGATGATCACCTTCCAACCACGGCGTCGCAGCATGGCTGGTGCGGCAATCACCGGTATGAGCTTCGTGGCAATGGCCACGCCGAGCATGATGCCGCCCCGCCACTGCTTGCCGGAGCTCACGAGGAACGCGGCGGCGAGGGTGAACACCACGCCGAGCATGTCCACGTGCGAATTGTTCACGGCTTCCGTGGCCACGAGCGGACACCACGCCCACAGGGCGGCATGGCGCAGATCGATACCGCGCCGCTTCATGCCGACCAACAGCATCACCGTGGTGCCGACGCTCAGCAGTAGGCCGGCGAGTTGCAGCGGCCAGTACTGCGGTGTGGGGCCGGTGACCGCGCGCACGCCGGCGAAGAAGATCTCACTCGCCGGCGGGTAGATGGTGGGTACGTTCGTGCGGTTGAGGGCCGAGCAGAACAGCTCGTCGGTCTGGTCGGTGCGTGCGCGCTGGATGCGCTCTCCCCGGCACACCGCGTCGCCGCGCTTGTTGATCACGGGCTCCGGAAACAGCCAGTCGGGGCGCAGCGAATCGAGTCGCTCATCCGTGGGCGGGTAGGCGTACGGCGAGATGCCGGCGTTCTGCACGATGCCATCCCAGGCGTAGCGTGCGGAGTCGGTGCTCGTGTTCGGCGGACCCACCAGGGCGGCACCGCCGAGAACCACGGATCCGGCGAGCACGAGCACGACGATCGCGCGGCCCTTCACCCCACGCAGGGCCAGCAGTGACAGCGCAAAGAGCAGCCACAGCAGGCCCGTGCACACCACGAGGGCGGTGGAGTCCGGGTCGGGCTGAAAATTGTCATAGCTGAGAACTGTGTACCCGGTGAGGGCCGTGCTCAGGAGCAGGAGCAGGGAGACCAGAACGATTCGCACTGTTCCATCCTCCCCGACTCTGTGCCCAACCGACGACCCGCACCCCGAGACTCGTTCGCTGTCACCCAACCGTAATAATTATCTGTCCCCGGAAGAGGCCGGTCAGTGGTGGAATTGACCTATGCGGCGATTGATGTACGAGGCCCAGCGAGCGTTGGCATCGCCGGTGCGAAACCCCCGAATGGCGACTGTCATCGGTCGTCTTCTGGGCGCCGCTTTCCTGATCTGTTTCGGAACCGGCTTGTACAGTCACTTTCTGCAGAATCCGCTGCCGGGCATGCACTTCGCCACCCGGCCGGCCTACCTATACCAGTTCACGCAGGGCCTGCACATCATCGCCGGCATCGCGTGTTTCCCCCTGCTGCTGGCCAAGCTCTACATCGTGTTCCCGGCGCTCTTCGCCTGGCCGCCGGTCAAGGGTTTCCTCAACTTTCTCGAGCGCGCCACGATCGCCCTTTTCGTGGGCGCGAGCCTCGTGCAGATCACCATCGGCCTGCTCAACACCTACCAGTGGTACCCGTGGCCGTTCCCGTTCCGCCAGGTGCACTTCGCGCTCGGCTGGGTGCTCATCGGCCTGCTCGCCATCCATATCGGGGTGAAGCTGCCGCTCATCACCCGTTACTGGCGCAAGGCCGCGGACGGCAGCGAACCCGATCACCTCGCCGAGGCCGCGCACCCCGACCGGTCGAAGAACCCCGAAGAGGTGCGCCTCTGGGGCACCACCCGTCCGGGCGGCATCACCGGTCGTCTGCTCGACTACATCGACGCGACCCCGCAGAAGACCAAGCGGGTCAGCCGCCGAGGCTTCCTCACCACAGTGGCCGTGAGCGTCACCGCCGTCGTGGGCCTCACCGCCGGCCAGACCTTCGCCCCCCTCGACGCCGCCAACGTGTTCGGTCCGCGCAAGAAGGGCGTCGGCCAGCAGGGCGTTCCCGTGAACCGCACCTCTAAGCAGGCCAAGGTAGCTGATGCCGCGATGGCGACCGACTGGGCCCTGACACTCGTGTATGCGGGGACCGAGACCACGTTCAGCCGTGCCGAGCTGCAGGCCATGCCCCAGACCGAGGTGCGGCTTCCGATCGCGTGCGTCGAGGGCTGGAGCCAGATGGCCACCTGGCGCGGCGTGCGCATGATGGACCTCGCCGACGTCGTGGGAGCGGAAGCCGAAACGTCGTTCCGGCTGATCAGTCTCGAGGAGCGCGGCAGCTTCAGCAAGACCCAGATGGGCTACGAGTACGTGCGCGATCCGCTCACCCTGGTGGCGCTCGAACTCAATGGGGAAACCCTGGACCTCGAGCACGGCTACCCCGCCCGCATGATCGCTCCCGGCCGTCCGGGCGTACTCCAAACCAAATGGCTCAGCCGAATCGAGGCGATCTCCGCATGAGCGACACCAGCATGAGCGAGTCTGCAACTCCCCTCGCCGAACCGACAGAGGTCGGCGACACCCGCGTGATGCGCGGCATCCGTCTCGGTCTGATTCTCCTGGGCGCGGCGCTACTCGCGTGGGGCGCCTACGTGATGTTCGACACCGTGCGCGCCACGCGCATCCCCGGGGTGGCGCTGTGGATCATCGCGGCAATCATTCTGCACGACGCCATCCTCGCGCCGATCGTGTTCATGCTCGGTACCCTGATCAGCCGCGCCGGCCACCGTTTCGGCGGTACCGTCGTCGTGGTGATCGAGGGATTCGTCGTGGTGGGGTCGATCATGGCGCTCATTGTGGTGCCGGCCATGATCGCCACCAACTTCAGGCCGGACAACCCCACGGTGTTGCCGTTGAACTATGGGGTCAACCTGGCTGTGTTCTTCGTGGTGCTGGCCGTGCTGGCCGCCGGGTTGGCCGTGTGGCTCTACTCGCGCACGAAGCGCACGAACGAGCGGCCCGACACGCGCCACTCCTGAGCCGAACGAAGTCCGGCTGCGGTCGCGTGCGACCGAAGCGCGCCCGCGCCGATCTCGGCCCACGGGAACGGCTCGCTGCGACGCCCCTCGGCGTCTTCGAGAGTGCCCTCGTAACTCAGGTCATGGTCGGGGTCGCCGCTCACCTCGACCACGAGCGCGCCGCCGGAGGCAAGCAGCGCGGCGCAACGCTCCATCATCGCGCGGGGGTCGCCGCCGATTCCGATATTGCCGTCCACGAGCAGCAGGGTCTCCCATTCGCCCTCGAGCGGCATCGACGCGAAGACCGAACGGTTGAGCACGGTCAGGCCGGCCGCAACGGCGATGCGCACGGCGGTCGCGGACACGTCGACACCCACAGCGGCGAGCCCGAGGCTCATTGCTGCGCGCACCATTCGCCCGGGGCCGCAGCCGATGTCGAGCACCGGTCCGCTCGCGCCCACGAGCAGGGACAGATCGGTGGCATCCGCGTCGGCGCTCCAGCGGGCGGCATTCATCGGAGAGGAGCCGGAGCCCTCCTCTGAGCGGATGCCGTGCAGGTAGAGCACATTCGAAGCGCCGAGAAGCGCCGTGGCGTAGGGCTCGGCTCCGCCGGCGCCGAAGGTGGCGGGCGCGAGCGGCTGGTATTCACGAGCGGACGTGAGCGTCATGAGCGGGGTCCCTTCGGAACGGCGGAGTGTGTGGCGAGCTCGGCGGCGAGCTGGGCGGCAAGCGTCATGGCGAACAGGCCATGCGGAGCCTCGGCCGCAACGCGGTGGGCGTCGTCGATCGTGTCCACATCAACGAGGGGAGGCAGTGTGCGCACGGTGAGGCCGGCATCCGTCAGTCGGGCGAGTTGCACGGCGCCGGTGTCGTCCTGGCTCATCGGCACGCCGCGAATGAGGTCGCCGCGTGGGGTACGCATGGCCAGCGCCCAGAAGCCGCCGTCTTCGGCGAGGCCGAGCCAGGCATCCACTGGGGAAGCCCCGTCGGCGTCGTCCTCCGCGAAGACGGGGGCGAGCAGCGCGGCGGTCACCTGCGGGGTGTCCATGCCGATGAGCACTGTGGGTTCGGTGAAGCTGTCGAAGATGGCGCCGAGTCGTTCGTCGAGGCCGCCGCCCACCTGCGGCAGGATTTCCCAGCCCACGGCCGCGGGGGGCGGAACGACACCGTCATAGGCGAGAACCCGGCGGGTGGCGGGCAGGTGCATGACGGCACGCAGCGTGTCGTGGAGGCTGGCCGCGGCAAGCTCAGCGGCCTGTTCGAGGCTCAGCGGCGGGTGCAGCCGGGTCTTCACCCGGCCAGGCAGGCATTCCTTGGCGATAACCACAAGAATTGTCATCAGCGCACCTCTCGCAGCAGTTTCGACATGTCGTGAATGGCGGTGATGGTGCCACGGATGGTGCCGGTCACCTTACTGCGACCGACGCGGGGAGAGTAGGGGGTGTCGACCTCGCGGATGCGCCAGTCGGCATCGGCCGCGCGCAGGAACATCTCCAGCGGATAACCGCTGCGTCGGTCCTGGAGGTCGAGGGAAAGCAGCGCCTCGCGCCGCGCGGCCCGCATGGGGCCCAAATCATGAATGCTCACACCTGTTGTTCGGCGCAGTCGCCAAGAAAGAGTGGTATTTGCTATTCGCGCATGCAGGGGCCACGATCCGGCGGTCGTGGGTCGGCGGCGTCCGAGCATCAAATCGTCGGTTCCGGCCTCGACCGGATCGACGAGAAGCGGAAGAAACCGCGGATCCATCGAGGCGTCGGCGTCGCAGAACGCCGTGATGGGGGCGGTCGAGGCCAGCAGCCCTGCGTGCGCCGCGGCACCAAACCCTCGCCGCGCTTCGTGCACCACTAGTGCACCGTGCGCCAGAGCTACCTCTGCGGATCCGTCGGTCGACCCATTGTCGACCACGATCGCCCGATAGCCCTCCGGCAGCCGGGACAGCACCCACGGCAGCGCGCCTGCCTCGTTCAGGCACGGAAACACAACATCTACCCGCGTCTGAGTCATAGACCGACTGTAGGCGGGCAAATATGTTGAAAGCCTGCCAGACACGTTACGGGTCGCTGAAAGTTCACAAGCGGCGCGCGGAACACTCACATATCCTGAGAAGGTGGCACCTTCCCAATACTTCGCAACACCGCGCGCCGACGCGCTGGCCGGCCGGCGAATCCTCGTGATCGACGACGACCAGATGGTCTCCGAGGTCGTGTGCCGATATCTGCTCGCGGCCGACTTCGTGGTGGACCAGGCCCCCGACGGCCTCAGCGGCCTGCGGCAGGCCGAGGCGGAACGGCCCGACCTCGTGATCCTCGACCGTATGCTGCCCCACATCGACGGTCTCGAGGTGTGCCGCCGCATTCGGGCCAACTGGGCCGTGCCCATCATCATGCTGACCGCCCTCGGCGAAGAGGAAGACCGCATCGAGGGGCTCGAAGCGGGGGCCGACGACTACCTCACGAAACCGTTCTCTCCGCGCGAGCTGGTCTTGCGGGTGCAGTCTGTGTTGCGCCGGAGCGGCGTCGAGCACATCCCCGAGGGTGTCATCGCTGCGGGTGAGTTTTCGCTCGATCTGTCCGCACACGAGGTGCGGTTGCGCGGGGTGCCGCTCGTGCTCACCGCACGGGAATTCGATCTGCTCGCCTACCTCATCTGGCGACCGTCGAAGGTGCTCAGCCGCGAAGACCTGATGCGTTCGGTGTGGGGCTGGGAGTTCGGCGACCTCTCCACAGTGACGGTGCACGTGCGACGTCTGCGCGAGAAGATCGAGGCCGACCCGGCGCATCCGTTGCTGCTGAACACGGTCTGGGGCGTCGGCTACCGTTTCGACCCCGTGTTGCTGGGTCACCAGGACCTGGATACGGCTCCGACCGCCCCCGCGGCTCCGACCGGCGCTACCGCGTGACACCCGCCGGATTGGCCGCCGTGGCCACCGCGGCACTGCTCTGCTCGATTGTGTTGGGCGGGCTGGCGCTTGTCGCGATCGTGGTGGCCGCGCGCAGCATCCGTTCGGCACGTGCGGCGCCCCCAGCGGATGCGGCGGCTCCGGTGCAGCCAGAGTTCGCGTCACCCTCGCAGCTGGCCGAGCGAAACACCCAGCTGGCCGAAACGGCCGCCCGGCTCGCCGCGGCGCACCTGCTCGAGACCCGCATTGAGGCGAGCCGTCGGGAGCTCGTGGCGTGGATCTCCCACGACCTGCGCACGCCGCTGGCCGGTATTCGCGCCATGGCCGAGGCACTCGAAGACGGTATGGCGCCCGACCCCGAGCGCTATTACGCGCAGATTCGCGGGCAGGTCGACCAGCTCACCGGCATGGTGGATGACCTGTTCGAGCTGTCGCGCATCCACGCGGGCACACTGCGTCTCTCGCTCGAGTGCGTGTCGCTCTACGACCTGATCAGTGACACGGTGGCCGAACTCGCGCCGGTGGCCACGCACAAGAGGCTGGACCTGAGATTTGAGGGTGAGAGCGGCCTGTCAATTCTGGCCGATCCGCGCGAGCTGTCGCGGGCGGTGGGCAACCTCGTGATGAACGCCATCCAGCACGCGCCGCCCGGCAGCCCGATCGTGGTGTCGGCGACGCGGCACGACGACGGGCGGGCCTCGATCGCCGTGCAGGACGCCGCCGGCGGTATCGCGGAGCAGGACCTGGCGCGGGTGTTCGAGGCCGGCTGGCGGGCAAGTGAGCCGCGCACCCCGGCCGCTCCCGGTACGCCGGCCGGTGGTGGCGGGCTCGGACTCGCCATCGTGCAGGGGATCGTGCAGGCGCATCGCGGCGAAGTTGTGGTGCGCAATGTGCCCGGCGGCTGCCGGTTCGAGGTACTGCTGCCGCCGGCCGAGAACGCGGCACGCGTTCCGGTCTGACCCGCGCCGCGCAAGGACGGCGTAGGGTCTCGTCATGGACATAATCCTCGTACCCGGATTCTGGTTGGACGCTTCCTCGTGGTCGCAGGTCACCCCCTCGCTCGTCCAGGCCGGGCATCGCGTGCATCCGCTCACGCTGCCAGGGCTTGAAGCGCTCGACGCACCGCGAGCCGGCATCGGCCTGCGTGAACACATCGATGCTGTCGTGGCCACAGTCGATGCCCTCGACGGTGACGTCGTGCTGGTGGGGCACTCCGGCGGAGGCGCCATTATTCATGGGGTCGTCGATGCGCGCCCCGAGCGGGTCGCGCGCGCGGTCTACGTGGACAGTGGCCCGGTCGGCGACGGCGGCGTCATCAACGACGAGCTTCCCGCGGTGGGAGACGATGTGCCGCTTCCCCCGTGGGACGACTTCGACGACGCCGATCTCACCGACCTCACCGAGGAGTTGCGGGCCGATTTTCGTGCTCGCGCCATTCCGCAGCCGCGCGGTGTGGCCTACGACAAGCAGACGCTCGGCAATGTGCGCCGGTTCGATGTGCCGGTCACGGTGATCGCGTGTGAGTTTCCCACGGCGGCCCTGATCGGCTGGGTGCAGTCCGGCGACCCGCACGTGGCCGAGCTCGCGGACATCACCGATGTAGAGTACGTTGACCTGCCCACGGGGCACTGGCCACAGTTCACCAAGCCGGTCGAGCTCGGTGCCGCCATCCTGGCCGCAGTCGACCGCTGACCCGCGGCGTTACCGGTGCACCGGGGCTAACGGTGCACCGCGGCCCGGAGCGGGGCCGTGGCGAACTCACGCATGCCCTCTTCGAAGGTGACGGCCGGCATCCACTGCAATTCCGAGCGGATGCGTTCCGATGACGCGGTAATGTGCCGCACGTCGCCGAGGCGGTACTCCCCGGTGATCACAGGCGCGGGGCCGTGCGCGGCGGCGCTGAGCGCCTCGGCCATTTCGCCGATCGTGTGCACCGTGCCGCTGCCCACGTTGAAGGCGCGGAAGAACTGCTCGGCGGCCGTCTCGGTGAAGTCGATGGCAGCGAGGTTGGCGGACGCCACGTCGTGCACGTGCACGAAGTCCCGGCGCTGGGCGCCGTCTTCGAACACTGTTGGGGCTTCACCTCGCTCCAGGGCGGATCGGAACAGGGAGGCGACGCCCGCGTAAGGCGTGTTCTGCGGCATTCCGGGCCCGTAGACGTTGTGGTACCGCAGGGCGATGGCTCGGCCACCGGTGGAACGGGCCCAGGCCGTGGTGAGGTATTCCTGGCCGAGCTTGGTACTCGCGTACACGTTACGGGGGTCGAGGGGGTCGTCCTCGGAGATAAGGGCGGGATGCAGGCGGTCACCGGTGACCTCGTCGACGGGGTCGAAGCGGCCGTCGTCGAGGTCGACGGTGCGTCGCGGACCCGGGCGGGCGTGGCCGTGACGGCCCACGTAGCTGCCCTCGCCGTAGACGACCATCGAGGAGGCGAGCACGAGGCGGTCGGTGCCGGCGCGGGCCATCGCCGCGAGCAGCACGGCCGTGCCCACCTCGTTGCTCGTGACGTAGTCGGGGGCGTCGGCGAAGTTTACGCCGAGCCCTACCTTGGCGGCCTGGTGGCAGACCACATCGACGCCCAGAAGGGCGGCGTCCACGTCGGCGGGCACGGTTACGTCGCCGTGGATGAAATGTACTCGGGGGTCGATCACGGGCGGGGCGCCGTGCACGTCGGAGCGCAGGGAGTCGAGAACACGCACCCGCCAGCCGCGTTCGAGGGCCTGCTCCACGATGGCGCCGCCGATGAAGCCGGCTCCTCCGGTGACGAGCAGGTGCGGCGTTGTCATTCGACGCTCGAGGCGTCGGAGAGAGCGGATGTCGCGGCACCGGTACCGGCCGGCGGCGCCGCGGCGGCACTGTGACTGGCGGTTCGCGTGCGGGGCGTGCGCTCGAGCGCGATGCGCACCTCGGCGGCGGCCACGAGCTCGCGTGGCGCGTAGTCCTCCGGGAGTCCGCGCAGAATGCCGTCGATCGCGGCGAGGATGCGCGGCTGGGCCTCCCGCAGTCGCTTGAAAACGAGCGAGGCCGAAACCGTGTCCTCGGTTTCGAGCGGGGACAGTCCGGCATCCGCATCGGTGACGAACGACAGGTTGACCGTGCCCATGTTCAGTTCGGCGGCGAGCACGACCTCCGGGTACTGGGTCATGTTCACGATGTGGGCGCCCATGGAGCGAAACCAGGTGGATTCGGCACGGGTGGAGAAGCGCGGGCCCTGAATGACGACGACGGTTCCGGTGGGCGCGAAGTTTTCGCCGAGGGCCTCGAGAGACGCGATGGCCGCTGCGCGCAGCACCGGGTCGAACGGGTCGGCGGCGGCGAGGTGCTGCACGGATCCCTGATCAAAGAAGGTGTCAGGGCGGCCGGTGGTGCGGTCGATGAACTGGTCCGTGACCACGAGCATGCCCGTCGGGTAGTCCGGGCTGACGCCGCCTACCGCGGCCGAGGAGATGATGGCCTTCACGCCGAGGGAGGCGAGAGCCCAAATGTTGGCGCGGTAGTTGATGAGGTGCGGCGCCTCACTGTGCCCGGTGCCGTGGCGGGGCAGGAAGGCGACCTGCCGGCCGGCGCGCTCACCCACGGTGACCTGCGCGTGTCCGTAGGGTGTGTCGATCTCGAGAGTGGTCGATTCGCCCGGCTCAAAGAGCTCGTAGAGGCCGGAGCCGCCGATGACGGCGATCTGCGCCGTTGCGCTCAGGTCGGTCGCGCTGGTGTTGGTGGTCACGGATGGCTCCCAATATTCATGATCAAGTCGAACAATTCTTTCACGCTCCCGTTCCCCTGGTCGAGGAACGCCGTCTACGGCGTGTCTCGAGCTGAGGAGGCGCTTCGCGCCATCGTGGGATGCGGAATGCGTCGCGGTTTTCCCCTTTCCGCTGGTCGAGGAACGCCGTCTGCGGCGTGTCTCGAGACCGGGTGAGCCGAGTCTGAGAGTCGGCCTGCGCGGTCTCTGTAATGGTTATAGCTGGTCTGGTTATCAGCTGGCAGGCTGGTCTTGATTCGTGTGGGTTGCGTGACTCTTTTGGTCTCTGACCCTCTTCACGGAGGTGTCTTCGTCTCGACATGTCCGCTCCACGCATCGAATCGAGGCCGGCCTGTGACCCTCAGAGTGACTTGATTAGAAGCCTGTCCGTACCCCCGACAGGGTCGTGACTCATTACAGAGATGTTCTCCGAGGAACCCCAGACCGGCACGACATAACACCCATCGAAGGAGTTATCGTGACCATGGTCTCACAGCAGTTCAGTTATGTCATCGGGGTGGATACCCATGCCAAAACGCACACGCTGGTCGCCCTCGACCATCTGGGCGGCAAACACGGCACCGCGCAAACATTCCCGACAACTCCGCCCGGACTCAAACGGGCTCAGGCGTGGATCGAACGCGAAACAACGGGGCCGGTTTTGGTGGCCATGGAGGGCACCGGGTCCTACGGAGCCCAGTTCTGCGACCTCCTGACGGCCGCCGGCGTGCGCGTCACCGAAACCAGGCCGCCCAAGCGCGGCGTTCGCCGGGCCGGCAAAACCGACCCCATCGACGCCGAGCACGCCGCCCGCTACGCCCTCGCCCTGCCAATGGAGCACCTCATCACGCCCCGCAACCACGCTGGGCACCACGCAGCCTTGACGGTGCTACTGACCGCGCGCGCCGCCCTCAAGAAGGCCCACAGCGCCTCCAACAACCGCCTCACAGCGCTGCTGCGCGGGTACGGTTTCGGCCTGGACGTTCGCCTGGCCCTCACCGCCGAGCAAGTCAAAGTCGTCGCAGCCTGGCGCGCCCATCGAAACGATGACGTCGGCATGGTCACCATCCGCGCCGAGGCTGCCCGCGAAGCGCGAGAGATCCTCAGCCGTCAAGCCGAGCTCACGGCGAACGAGAAGGGCCTCCTCAAGCACGTGAAAGCCCTCGCCCCCTACCTGCTGCTTGAGCACGGCGTCGGCGCGATCGTCGCCGCGCAGCTGATCGTGTCGTGGTCGCACCAGGGACGCATCCGCTCCGAGGCCGCGTTCGCCCGCTTCGCGGGCATCGCGCCCATCCCCGCGTCATCGGGCAACACCATCCGCTACCGTCTGCACCGCGGCGGCGACCGGGCGCTCAACACCGCCATCTGGGTCACCACGTTCTACCGCTACCACCACGACCCGGCGACCGCCGCCTACGTCGAGAAACGGACGAAGGAAGGCAAGACACCCAAGGAGATCCAACGCGTCCTGAAACGCTACATCGCCCGGCACCTGTTCCGCGTCCTCGATAACCACACCATCTAAAACGTCACCACCGCCCAGCGGACAGGCCATCTTCGACGGCCCGCCCGCCACCCTCACGCGCCCAAAAACACGCCACACGACTCACAAAACATCATCAAAAAAGACCTCAACAGCTTGACAACTCCCATAGAAGCGTCGAGACGCTCGTGCCTCGCTCCTCGACCAGCGGGCTTCGTAGACCCCGTGGGCCAACCCTGCAACGCTGCACCGGGCACACTTCTAGCCCGATGCGGAGCTGGCCGTATTGGCGCGGTGGGTGGCGGCGGGCCGCCAGGAGCGGGTGGGGTCGAAGAGTACCGGACCTCGCACCTCGGGACGGCCTCGCACCATGCGTATCTCCCACCCGGAGCTGTCGATGGTGGCGTGGTGGTACCAGCAGAGCAAAGTTCCGTTGTCTATGTCGGTCTTTCCGTGGTGTTGCCACGGGATGATGTGGTGAACTTCGCACCACGCCGCCGCTACCGTGCACCCCGGTATGACACATCCGCCGTCCCTCGCGGCGATGGCCCGGCGCTGGGCGGTGGTGAAGAACCGCTTCTTTTCACCCAGCCGCAGTACCTCGCCGTCTTCGCCGAGGAACACGTTCTGGTAGCCGCCGGCGCACATCTTCTGCCTCACGGTGCGGAGTGAGATCGGCGCCTCGACCCCGTCGACCCACCCGACACCGGTCCCGCTCTTCAAATCTTTGGCGTTTACGTGCACCATCACCACGGGTGCCGCCCCTCCCATAGTGGGCGTCTTCGCGTCGCGCGCCTTCGACTCAAACACGCCCCGGAGGATGTCCGCTCGTTTCTCACCGCCGGTGCGCGGGTCGTCGAATTCTTCCGCCCCGGGAATCAGCTCCCCGGCCTCGATCAGGGCCTGCTGCTCCGCACTGGGGAACGCGGGGGCCGCGTGGGCCGAGAGGAACGTGTTGAAGATGCCGTCCATGATGCCCTTGAGTTCCGGCGTCACCCCGCCCCGCAACGGATACAGCCCGGCCTTGAAACGGCCGAACCCCACCGTGCTCTTCGCCGCTGTCTGCTCGTCACTGGGTGCGGCGCCGTCGGGGTCGAGTCGCGCTTCCCATTCGTGGGCCTGCGCCCGGATCAGGTCGGCGGAGAACGCGATCCCCGCCCCCGGCAGCCCCTCGGTCTCGGGCGTGATCGCCCCCGTCGCCGACGCCACCAGCGCCCGCTCCGCCCGATCCAAAACCTCCGGAGCAACCCGCCGCGACAGCGGCTCGAGGGCCGTCACAATCACCTCCGCCGCATCCACCCCCAACTCACCCGACGCGAGCCCCTCGGCGACCGCCGGATGTTGCACCGGGATCTCCTGCCCGAGCAGCCCGCTGGCGGAGTGGGCCGCGCCGCTGACCAGGCCGCCGAGCCGCATCCGCCGCTTCGCTTCCGAACCCGAGATGCGTGTCACGGCGGTGATCAGCTCGTACTTACCTCGACATCCGTTCTTATACGCCAGCGACTCATGACCCAGGGCCGCATCCGCCCGGCTGGCCACGTCTGTCGCCGACGCCACCCTCGCCCCATCCGCCCGGCGCCCCAGCTTCTCCACCGCCGCCATCACGGCCAGAGCCTCATCCCCGGTGAACTGCTGGAAATTCACCTCCGCCAACGCAGCAGCTACCGAGGCGTCTGCCCTCTCCAGTAGGGCGACCACCTCGGAACCTGACTTCTGCATCGTTAACATGCCCCCATTCTCCCACCAATCGAACACGAATGCGAGGATAACTCAGGTTAGGATGCAAAGAAATAGAAACTTTGCTCCAAGACTTCGACAGGGGGTTTCGAGAAAGCGCGCAGAAGTTATCCACAGGGCGGGCGGCATCCGCTTGTCACTGGCTACTGTGGAAAAGAACGAGGAGAGGTGTCGCCAGCATGACCCTCGATGCGCTCGCCCCGCCGAACACCACGCCAGACGTCTATTCAACGTGGCAGGCTCCGTACCCCACCAGTGTCGCCCTCACCCTCTCGCGGCTGCGGCGCGGGGCGGGCGATCCCACGCACCACGTGGCGACGGACGGAACGCTCTGGCGCACCACTCTCACCCCCGACGGCCCCGCCACGATGCGATTCACCCAGTCCGGACTCCACACGATGCGCTGCGAGGCCTGGGGTGAGGGCGCCCGAGCAGCCATCGACGCCGCGCCCGTGATGGTGGGAGCCCTGGACGACCCTGCGGGATTTGTGCCCGGCATCGAGAGTCTCGCGGTGGCGCACCGGCGCCTGCCTGGCCTACGAATCCCCTGCACCGGGCGGGTGATGGAGTCGCTCATCCCGGCCGTGCTCGAGCAGAAGGTGATCAGCCAGCAAGCCGCGGCGGCGTGGCGCCGCCTCGTGCGCGCCTATGGCACCCCCGCACCCGGGCCAACCCCGCTCGCCATGCTGGTGGTGCCCACCGTTCGCGCCTGGCAACTTATTCCCTCCTGGGAGTGGCACAAAGCCGGCGTCGACCCCCGCCGCGCCGGCATCGTGCAGGTCTGCCTCGGCTTGGCTCGCCAGCTCGAGGGCGCCACGAGCCTCTCGACAGCGGATGCCTCGGCCCGCCTCCGCGTGGCGCCGGGGGTGGGCGCGTGGACGGCGGCTGAAACCGCGCAGCGAGCGTTCGGGGATGCCGACGCCCTCTCGGTCGGGGACTTCCACCTGTCGGGCATGATCGGCCACACCCTCACCGGCGAGGCCTACACCGACGAGCAAATGCTGGTGGCCATGGAGAAATGGCGCCCGCACCGGTATCGGGTGGTGCGGCTGCTCGAGGCGAGCGGCCTCGGGGTCAAGCCGCGCCGCGGCCCGCGCGCGAGCTTCGTCGACCACCGCAAGCACTAGTCGACGAGGCGTAGCTCCATGTAGACGCTGTTCGGGTCGAGACTGTAGTCGGCGAAAGGTTCGCAATCGGTGAATCCGTTTCGGGAGTAGAGCCGGCGAGCCGGCGCAAAGTAGTCCTCAGTTCCCGTCTCCAGGTTCACCGTTTCGTTTCCGTCACGGCGCGCGGCCTCGATGATGCGCGCGAGCAGCAGAGTTGCCACGCCTCGCCCACGGGCGCCGGCGGTCGTGCGCATGGACTTGATCTCACCCTGGCGCGACGGCAGTTGCTTCAGAGCGCCGCAGCCCAAGAGGCCTCCGTCTTCGCGGGCCGTCCAGAAAGATATCTCAGGCTCACACAATTGGCGAACATCGAGCGCGTGCACGCTTTCGGCGGGCGAAGTGGCGAACATGTCGGCCAGATGCTCGCCGAGGAGCTGGCGCACATCCGCTCCAATGGGGGCCTCGCGTTCGATCTGAATCATGCCCCCAAATCTACTCGCCCGGCACGGAGGAACGACTTCGGGCCCCTGCACGCTCCGGGTCGGGTTGCCGGGAAAACCATGGGGTGAAATGCGACGCATCACGACGCGACTCGCCAACAGCCGCTTCATGGAGTCGCCGGCATGGGCCGCCCCGAATGGCCTGCTCCAGAGGGAAACGCAGCTCCGGGTGGTACAACGTGAGGGTTGGCCTAATGAAAGGGATCCCGATGAGCACTCTTCCCATACCCGTCGATCCTCCACAGGCGGTCCGCAGCCCCGCATTCGCCCAGGGCATGATCCTTCCCGCCGGGCCGACGCTCTATGTCGGCGGCCAGAACGGCATTGATAGCTCCGGCACCCTGCTCAAGGGGCTGGGACGGCAGACCGAACAAGCCCTGCGTAACGTGCTCGCCGTACTCGCCGAGGCGGGGACTGGTCCTGAGCATGTCGCCAAGCTGACTATTTATCTCGCCGCCGGAATCGATCCGGGGGCTGCCTTCGCCGCTTCTCAGTCCGTGTGGGGAGAGCGCCGCACGGCCGTCACAGTGCTCGCAGTCCCGATGGCGCGGCCCGGGGTTCTCGTTGAGATCGAGGCAATAGCGGCCGTGCCGCAGAGCTGACGGAACGACGCGTTAGGCGGTGCTGAAGAGGCATTCGGCGCGAGCACACGGATCGTACCTCGCCACGAAGTCACGTTCCTAGGGCGCCCACACCTCGTCCCACAATCTCTCGTGATCGGGGCCGAGCTCGCGATCTCGCCTTGCCACGTGTGGTCGCAACCTCGAGCGACAGGTCAATCCAGACCACGACGAAGAAGGCTCCGGCCATTTCGGGGTGGAACAGCGCGACCGCATCGACCACAAGCACGCGCCCGCGCCCGCCGGGAATCAACTCGGATTCGCCGAGCCCCCGGACACTTCAGTCGTATCATCCTACGGACGCGCCTCCCGGCGTCAACCAACAGGTGGCGGCGCGTGAGCCGGAACGACCTCGATTCCGAAGCAGACTGTTTCCGTCTTCGGGCGGCCGGTATCCGCATCCCGAACAACAACGGTGCGGCAGCGACTGAGGCGAATCTCGAACGGTACATAGTCCGGAGTCGGCTTGCCAAGCCGCCCGCCCCAGCCCAGCGGCACCAGATCAAGATGTCTGGGGAGAACGATCCCAAACTCGATCAGGGTGGCATCTCGGTCTTCGGCAAAGCGTCGCCCGACACTCGGGTCTTTCCAGATGGCTGTCGCGAGAGAGATGACGGGGTCCGTGATCGCGAACTCCTCCGCCTCGAGCACAAGGTCAAATTCACTCTCCATGGTGATCCTCCAGTTATTTGCCGGTCCTCGAATTCGTCACGTTCGACGTCGAAGACACTGCTCGCTTTTCCCCGGTCTGTCAACCGTGAGACTCCGGTCGCCGCCGGACAGTGCGTGCTGAGGCGACGTCAGCCTAGTGGGGGTACACGCGGATCGTGGCGGCGAGCGGCCCTGCCGGGCGCACGGTGTAAGACGAGAGGATGCCGTCTCCGGAATATCCCACTGAGGCCACGATGGCGGTCGGTCCGGACACCGTGTAGTTCGTGCCCGCAACGAGCGGAACGTCCACCGGCTTGCCGGCCGGAACCGCGACCGTGACGCGGGTGCCGTTCTCGGGCGTGATCGCGAGGCGGGCATCCGTTCGCGCGGTGTTGACCAGGTGCAGCACGGGCCCCGCGCCCTCGGCGACGCTCACCAGGAAGTCATCGTTGAGCGGTTCGGAGGCCGTGAACCAGGCGAAGTCCTTGCCCTCAGCGCCCACGGTCTCGGTGCGGGCCGCCGCCACGACGGGCTGGTCGGCCGTGACCGACACCGAGAAGGTACCCTCGGTGAGCTCCGGAAGCGGAACCTCGCTGGCGATGCCCGGCTCGAGCTCGACCTCCACGGAGGTGCCGACGGCCCCGTCTGTCGTGCTCGTGACGCCCACCTGAACGGTGGCCGGCTCCGTGCCAGTCACGAGAACGCGCACGCTCGGCGTGCCGTCGGCAATGCCGGCGTCGGTTCCCGAGATCTCGGCGGCGGGCGGCGCGAGCAGGCGCACTCCCGCGATCACATGCTGGAGCGCGGGAGTGGTCGTGGGCGCGATAAGCTCCACGCCCCCCGGTTCGATGCCACGGATGCTGCTCTGCTCGAGTGTGGCCGTGGTCTGGCCGCCGCGTGACTGAACGTGCACCACGGGGGACTTGAGGTTGGGCGCGAGTCCCGCAAGACTCACGATGCGCTGCTCGCCGGGCTGCACGAGAATGCCGGTCGAGCCAGGGGCGTCGACCGGTCCGGCCTCGCCGAACACGTTAAGGTCGACCGTGGCGAGCACCGTGGTTGGGTTGCTGAGCAGCACGAGGCTGGTGCGGCCCACGTCGGTGGAACCGCCCACCAGCCACGCGTCGCTCGTGGCCTCGGCGCACGCCGCCGCCGCGAAACCGCGCAGAGTCTCGGTGGCGACGGTCTGCGACTGGCTCCCGGCCATGAGGGGCGCGGCGGTCGAGTCGGCCTGCACCGGCACTGTCAGCAGCAGCGCCGCCGAACCTCCGGTCGAGTTGTCGACTGCGGTGATTTCGCTCGTCTCAACAGCAACGTTCTGCGAGCTCGACGCCGACTCGCGCGCCGTGTACACGGCCGCGGCCTCGCCAACGGATGTGGCGGCTTGCGCCTGCGTGGAGTCCTCCGCGAGCGTGAGCAGCGGCCCAGGACACACCCGCTGCTGCTCGCTCGGAGTGGGCGTCACCACTTCCGACACTGGAGCCGCAGCGATGGTGGGCCAGGGCAACAGGACGCCGCCGCCCACCACGCCCACGGCCAATGCCACGCCGATGAGGCCGACGGTGGCAGTGAAGGCTCGCTTTCCGATGCGGGCCGGTGCGGAATTACTTGGCATTGTCGGCCTCCTCGGAGTCAGGCGTTTCGGTGTTCGGCGCCGCGGGAGCGGGCGCCGCGGGAGCGGGCGCCGCGGTAGCGGGCGCCGCGGTAGCTTCAGGAGACTGCTCGTCGTCACGCTGCGCGGCCCTGACCGCTGCCTGGGTGCGCGCCTTGGCGTCGGCCTTCGCCGCAGATTTCGCGGCGGCTTCGGCCGTCTTGGCTGCCGCAGCCTCGGACTTCTTCGTCGCCAGGGAGGCCTTCGCCGCCGCGCGCGCGTCGCGCTTCCCGCCGGCGACCGATGCCCCAGCCGCCGCAGCGGCCGCAGCCGACGATGTGGCCGAGCCCGCGGCATCCGCTCTCGAAGGCTTGCGCCCCGTCCATTTCTTGACGCGGCCGGCACGCTTCTTCGGCTTGGTCTGCTTGGCCTGCTCGCGGGCGGCGCGGCGGATGGCGTCGCGGTTGGCCTGCCGCACCGCTTCCCGGCCGGCGCCGGTGGGGATGGACAGCAGCACCGTTACGCCGATCACCACGATGGCCGCGATCGTCCAGAGCAGGCCATACAGCCCGCCGGCGTTGGACGGAATGGCCGCCGAGGCGCGTTCCTCCGGCGTCGCCTCGTGCTGCCACAGGCGGCCGAAGCTGGTGTCACCCACCGGGGCTAGCGCCGCGTTACCGTCGAGAGCGGTCTCGGTGCGAATCGCTGTGGCGTCCGCCTCGGGGCCCGAAGGAGTGGGAACCCCGTTCTCGGGCTCGGCTTCGGTCTGCAGCACCACGAAGCGGATGCCGAAATCGGCCAGTCCCGCCGCCGCGTCAAACCCACTGCGCGAGGCAAGGTTGCCGGCCAGGGTGGCGAGGTCGTGCTGTTCCTGGTTGAGGGACGAGTCGGTGCTCTCGAGAGTCGCCTGCTGGTTGAGCACGGCTCCGGTACCGCGCACGACGGTGGCACGGATACCCCCATCGGCCTGCGGGGTGATCTGCAACGTGCCCACGCGCGAGTTGATCTGAGCCTCTGCGTCGATGAACGCTGGCTGGGTGCGATCAGTTCCCTTGGCCACGAGTGTCGTGCCGAGCGGCACCGCGATCACCAGAGGCAGGGCCACAATCGACAGCGCGAGTGCCGCGGTGATACCCGGCGCGAGGGCCACTCGACGCAGGGCACGCAGCGCGATGACCACGGCGCCCACGATGCCGAGCCAGTAGAGACTGAGGCCCGCACCCGCCCAGACTCCGATGGAGTCGGCGCCCACCGAGGCGAGAATGAGGTGGTTGGCGCCGAGCGCCGTCACGAATCCGAGCAGCGCCACGAGCAGGGCGAAGGCGCCGATGCGGGCACCGTTCAGCAGCAGGGCGGTGAGGGCCAGCAACGCCACGGGCACGAGCAGCACCGGCAAGAGAATTTCGGCATTCACGCCGGGAATTGCCAGCTGGTTTAGCAGGGGCACCCAGCCGCCGAGTTGGCCCGACGGAAAGCCGAGGGCAATCTGCCAGTCGCTGACCTGCGGGGTCGACAGCGGCACCCCGGGGTCGGCGAGCAGTGCCAGCCAGTTGCCGCGCAGGCCCTGATCGATCGCGAGCGGCGCGGCCAGCACGAGGGCGGGCAACGGAATGCCGATGAAGCGCATCACGCTGCGGCCGCTCGTGAGCAGCACGACGAGCCAGATGAGCAGCAACGCCGGGGCGAGCGACGGCGCGCAGGCCACGATGGCCGCAAAGAGAAGGGCAGCGGATGCCGACGCCGACCACGAGCGGGCCGCCGCGTACCCGGCGAAGAACAGCCAGGGCAGCAGCAGGTGCACGAGGATCGCCGCCGGACGTCCGGTGGAGAGCGCGCTCAGGAACGTGGGGGCGAACACCCACAGCACGGCGGCGAGGGCGCGCAGGCCCCCGCGTTCGGTGAGCCGGGTCGACGCCATCCACGCGCCGAGGGCGGCAAGCGGAAGGGCAAGCAGATACAGCAGCACGAGCGAGAACGACGGGGCCCAGAAGGTGAGCGATCCGAGCACGGCGAGCACGGCGCTGAAAGGATCGGCAGCGCCGACGAACCCGAGGCTGATGTCGCGCCATCCGTAGGTCGCACTCGACCACAGGTCGAACACGTTCCCCGAGAGCGGCAGCATTCCACCGCCGGTGAGGGTCTGCGCGTTGAGCAGCGGCGCGAACATGATCACGGAGAGAAAACCGGCGGCGAGCACGGTCCAGGCGCCGCCGCTGGCAAAGAAGCGGATCTCGGGCCGGTCACCGCGAACGCCGGCGAGACTCGCCTCACGCTGTAGGGCATGGCGGCGGCGCATTTCGGCGCTCGACACCCGCAGGCTCGCGATGGACGCCCAGCCGAGCGACCGGGTGGCGGCCAGCTGGCGGCGCGCGGTTCGCACGCGACCGCCATGGAAGGCCGCGCTGAACGCCGCGGCGAACTCGCCGAGAACGGCCCCGGGCTCCTTCTTGAGAAGCTGCCCGATGGAGCGGAGGAAGGCGAGCGGCACGAGCGAGAGCCAGTGGAAGGCGAGGGCCCAGCTCGGCGAGTACACCAGCCGGCGATGCAACTGGGCGGAGCGTTCGGCGCGCACCCGCCGGCGGCGCAAACGACCTCGGGACGATTGATTAGGGCCGGCCACACCGGCGCCGGCCGACGCCACGCGAGCCGCGGGAGCGACAGACACGCGGTAGCCCGCCAGACGCACCCGCACACAGAAGTCGAGGGAGTCGTCAACGATGGGCAGGGCGGGGTCGAAACCGCCGAGCTGGTTCCACACTGTGTGGCGCACGAGCATGCCGCCGGCACTCACGGCGAGTACGTCGCTCAGGCCGTCGTGCTGCCCCTGGTCAAGTTCGCTCTCCACAAGCGTGACGGTCGAACCTCCGGGGGTCATGGTGATGCCGAAGTCGTGGATGTACTTCTCGGCCTCCCACTCCATCACCTTGGGACCGGCCACAGCCACGGAGGGCGAAATCTCCAGCTCGTCGAGCAGCTTATCGAGGGCACCAGGCTCGGGAGCGCTGTCCTGTGCGAGCAGCCACAGCATTTCGCGGTCGTGTTCGGGGGGCGAGGTGACGCGCACGGCGGCGGCGATAGCCTGACCGAAGCTCAGATCAGCGGATGCCGCGATGAATTGGGTAGGTCCGAACTGGGCGAGAAGGTCGCCCGTGGCATCCGTTGACCCACAGTCGACCGTGATGACGATGTCGGGCTGGCGAGTTTGGCGGGCTAGCGCCTCGAGCGTTCGCTCAAGGTGCTTCGCACCGTTCCGGGCGACAAGGATGGCAGTGACTCGCGGTTGCATAACGTAGACAGCCTAGGTCGGGTATTGCCGCCGAGGGTCAGGCGGAAGGGCGCGCCTCGAAATGGGGCGGCTTGCTCGCCAGAAAAGGTCAGCTGTGCGGTGTCAGTGACACAGCGCAGAAGCATTCACGCAGCGCAGTCGTTGAACCAGCGCAGTCGTTGAACCAGCGCAGTCGTTGAACGAGCGAACCAGCACAGACGTTGAAACAGCACAGACGTCAAACCAGCACAGACGTCAAAAACCAGCACAGAGATCAGGCGCGTTTTCGAAGTTTGCGGCGTTCACGTTCGGAGAGACCGCCCCAGATGCCGAAACGCTCATCGTTGGCCAGCGCGTATTCCAGGCACTGCGTGCGCACCTCGCAGGACGCACAAATCTTCTTGGCATCGCGCGTTGATCCGCCCTTTTCCGGAAAAAACGCTTCGGGGTCGGTCTGAGCACACAAGGAATCGGTCTGCCAGGAGAGGGTGTTTCCTTCTCCCTGTTCCTGTCGAACGCCCGGAACACCCAAGCGAACAGGATCGACGAACCAGTCCTCGGGGACTCCAGAACGATAGTCAGGTATAGCCATATCGTCTCCCACCGATCAGGTGACGCCCCGGTTGCGCGTCACCCCCTAATTACACCCGTGTAATTCGCTTTCGTCAAGTCGCGGATAGTAAACCCTCAATAGTCTCTAGAGAGTTGCGACGCGCCCAACGAATCAAAGTCGGCTATTTGGGGGGTATTGCGCAGAATTACGCACCGTCGGCCCGCACTCTGCGCGGATTCAGCCCAGACGAATGAAATCGCCACGGTCGGGTGCGGCCGCCTCGGCGGCTCCCCCTGCCTGTGATGCTGCCCAGGCGCTACGCACCATGTCGTCGAGGGTGTGCCGCATTTTCCAGTCCAGGTCACGGGCGGCGAGCGCGCCGGACGCCACGATGCGGTCGGGATCCCCGGCGCGCCGCGGCCCCAGCTCCGGCACGAAGTCGATCCCCGTCACGGTCGCGACCGTCGCCATGATCTCGCCCACCGACACCCCGTCGCCACTGCCGAGGTTGTAGACAGGCTCGATGCTCTCACCGGCTCCGAGACGCCCGGCTGCCGCCACATGGGATGCGGCCAGGTCGGCCACGTGAATGTAATCCCGCACGCAGGTTCCGTCCGCGGTCCGGTAGTCGGTGCCATTGATGCGCGGGGTGCGCCCGGCTGCGAGCGCGGCGAATACCAGGGGAAAGAGGTTGTGCGGGCTCGTGTCGCGCAGGTCGAGCGCCCCCGAACCCACCACGTTGAAGTAGCGCAGAGACGTGTGCTTCAGGCCTGTCGCGATGCCTTGGTCGCGCAACAGCCATTCGCCGATGAGCTTGGACTCGCCGTAGGGCGATTCCGGACTCTTCGCGGTGGCCTCGGTCACCAGGTCGGTGTGCGGAGTGCCGTAGACCGCGGCGCTCGAAGAGAAAACTATCTTGTCGACACCGGCGCTCTCCATGGCAGCGAGGAGTGTCGCCGTGGCTGTCACGTTCTGCTCGTACGTGTGCAGGGGGCGCTGCACGGACACACCGGCGTACTTGAAGCCCGCCACGTGCACCACACCATCGATCTGGTGGTCGGCGAACAGGTTCAGCAACAGTTCGCCATTGAGCACGTCGCCGCGCACGAAAGGAACGTCCGCGGGCACGAACTCCGCGTGGCCGCTCGACAGATCGTCGAGAACGACCACCTTGATGCCTTCGGCCAGGAATGCGCGCACAACGTGTGAGCCGATGTATCCTGCGCCACCGGTGACCAACCAAGCCATGTGTCTTCCCTCGCCGTGCGTCGTCGTACCGTGTCGGTGCTGCGCTGAGCCCGCTGCGCCCGTTCAGACTATCGGCCCGCTCCACGAAAGCTGGCTGCGGGGTCGCACCGACACCTCCAGGCAACGAACCACCCACCCTCGCGGCACGGACCAGGGCGGAGGGGATGCGGGTGCGACGATTCAGCGGATGCGCGGCGCGGCGTCGGGCATCCGCTCTGCGCGGCGGTTGCGGCTGGCGATCTCGGGGCGACCGTAACCGTCGGTGGCGAGTCGAACGACCGTGGCGAGTAGTGCCCAGAGCGCCAGGGCTGCGAGCGTGAGGAAAACAAGTGTTGTGGTCATGGCAGAAACTCTACGTATTGTGATTTACTGCCACGAGTAGCAGTATTGCCAGTAATCATCACATTTCTGCCACTCTTGACACCCCTCATTCGCCACAGGAGAGAGATGCTCCACAAAGTCGTCTGCGTGGCCCTGCCGGGCCTCGCTCCCTTTGAATTCGGCGTGATCTGCGAGGTGTTCGGTATCGACCGCACGGACCAGGGCGGCCCCACCTTCGACTTTCACGTGGTCGCCGAGACGCCCGGGCCTATCCGCACGAAGATCGGTTTCGACGTCGTCGTGCACGACGATCTTTCCGCCGCGGCCGACGCCGACCTGATCGCCATCCCCGGCTACGAAGCCGGCACCGAGGTTTCGCAGGCCGTGCTCCAGCTGATCCGCGACGCGGAGGCCCGCGGCGCCTGGGTGCTGAGCGTCTGCAGCGGCGCCTTCGCCCTCGCGGCGGCGGGCATTCTCAACGGCCGACGCAGCACCACGCATTGGATGTACACGGATGCTCTCGCAGCGAGCTACCCACGAACAACCGTCGACCCCGATGTGCTCTTCGTCGACGACCGACGGGTGGTCACCGGGGCCGGCACGGCTGCCGGCATCGACGCGGCATTGCACATCGTTCGCAAGGAGCACGGGGCGGCCGCCGCGAACATCATCGCCCGTCGTATGGTCGTGCCCCCGCAGCGCGGCGGCGGCCAGTCCCAGTACATCGACGCACCGGTCACCGAGAGCCAGAGCGACTCCTTCGCTGCCATCACCGAGTGGATGCTGCGCCACCTCGACGAGAGCCTCACCGTCGACCAGCTCGCGCACCGCTCCCTGATGTCACCGCGCACTTTCGCGCGGCGGTTTCGTGCCGACATCGGCGCCACTCCAGCCGCGTGGCTGAACCGCCAACGCCTGATGCGCGCGCAAGAGCTGCTCGAGCAGACCTCGAACACTATCGAGCAGATCGCCGGGGACACCGGCTTCGGCGGCGCGGCCGTGATGCGGCACCACTTCGTGAAGGTGCTGCAGACCACCCCGGCCGCCTACCGCCGCGCGTTCGGCACCCGGCGCGCGCCGCAGCATCCGTAGCTCCTGAAGAGCCCCTCACCTGGTCTCGATCGCTCGTGCCTCGCGCCTCGACCGGCGGGCACCCCGTTGGTCGAGGCGCGACGAAGGAGCGATCGAGACCCCGCTGGCCACCCCGGCGGGCACCCCGCTGGTCGAGGCGCGACGAAGGAGCGATCGAGACCCCGCTGGCCAAAGCTCAAACGCGGGATCGCCTCTGAAGAGGGTCAGGCGCCGGTCGTGGCCAGAAACACCTCGCCGGCACCCGCGAACGTGAGCGTGCCCTCGTCGGGCGTCACGTACACCGACTGCCCGCGCTTGAGTGAAACGGATGCCCCGGCGCCCGCCACGAGAAACCCACCGGCCGTGCAAATAGCGATTCCAGGGCCCGTGAGCGTGAACTGGCGCATCGGAACCGAAGCACTGACGGTGCCCGCGCCGACGACCGGCGTGGAAGCCGACGCCTCGATGTGCACGAGCTGAAAGTCCGGCACGTCGGGACTGAACACCGACACTCCAGGGGATTCCACGATCGGCACCAGGTACGGCGGTGGTACGGGAGTGAAGTCGAGCACCGCGAGCAGCTCATCGATGTCGATGTGCTTCGGGGTGAGGCCGCCGCGCAGCACGTTGTCCGAGGCCGCCATCACCTCCACGCCGAGCCCGGAGAGGTAGGCGTGGATGTTGCCGGCCGGTAGATAGAGCGCCTCGCCGCGCTTGAGCGACACCCGGTTCACGAGCAGCGCGATCACAATGCCGGGGTCGCCCGGATAGTCTCGTGCAAGCAATTGCACCGTGGCCAGCTCACGCGCGAACGTGATCACCGCGCCGCCCTCGGCGAGGAACACAGCGTAGTCGGCGAGCGCCACGACACGTTCCACGAGCCATTTCACCTCGCCAGAATCGCCGCCGCGCCCGTCGCGCAGCAGCCAGTCCACTGTTTCGCGCACGGCATCGGGGCCCACCAGCCGCGCCTCCAGCGCGTCGAGGGCGCCGGGCTGCGGGTCGTCGGTGGCGGTGTCGAGGGCGCGCAGCTCCTCGATGATGCGCCGCACCTCGCCGAGGTCGCGGAAACCGCTGAGAGCCTCGAAGGTCTCGCTCAGCGCGAAGATCACTTCAGGTTTGTGGAACGGGTCGCGGTAGTTGCGGTTGCCGGCGCCCACGGGCACATCGGAGGAGTTCTCGAGTTCGAACCCGGCGAGCGCGCGCTCCGGCGTGGGGTGTGCCTGCAGCGACAGCGGCCGATCGGCGGCGAGGATCTTGAGCAGGAACGGAAGTCGCGGAGAGCCAACGGTCTCCCCCGCGCGTCCGGCAACCGGCGCGGATCCGCCGACCTTCTGCCCACCCACCAGGGCGGCACCGAGGGCCGTCTCGGGCGCCGCGGCGATCCACTCGGCGAGGTTTGTGGCGCCGCCGACCTGCTCGGGGTTCTCGATCACCGAGGGGGAGCCGGCGTGTGCGCCGAGCCAGAGTTCGGCCTCGGCAGAACCCGACGCCGCGTGACCCAGCAGGTCGGCGATCGCGGTGGCCGATCCCCAGGCGTAATCCCGAGGTGTATTGGTGATGCCCACAAACATGGCTGACTCTTTCCCTCGGCGTTTAGACCAAACTACCAACCGGCTTGGGTACGGTTGGCCCCCTACCTAGGCTGGCAGATACCCTGCGATTCCGCAGGCACCCCTTGCGAAGGAGCAAGCAATGACCTTTGAGCACCTCACGAGCGACTTCTACGGCTACCAGAATCTGCTGACCGACCGGGAAAAGAATGCGCTCACCGAGTTACGCGAGTACCTCGACGCCGAGGTGCGACCGATCGTGAACGGATGCTGGGAGCGCGCGGAATTCCCGCACCAGGTCATCAAGCCGCTCGCGAAGCTCGGCATGTACTCATACTCCTGGCCGGAGACCGCGCCGTTTACGAACTCGGCTGTGTTCCGCGGATTCGTGGCGCTCGAGCTGTCGCGAGTGGACGCATCCGTCGCCACCTTCGCCGGCGTGCAGAACGGACTCGTGGCCGGCAGCATCTCGGCCTGCGGGTCGGCAGAGCAGCGCGCCGAGTGGCTGCCGAAGATCGCCTCTGGTGACGTGGTGGGCGCCTTCGGCCTCACCGAGCCCCTCTCGGGCAGCGACGCGGCCCGAGGCCTGCAGACCACGGCCCGCCGCGACGGCGACACCTGGGTGCTCAACGGCGCCAAGCGCTGGATCGGTAACGGCACGTTCAGCGACATCACCATCATCTGGGCGCGCGACGTGGCCGACGAGCAGGTGAAGGGCTTCATCGTGCCCACCGACACCGAGGGGTACACGGCCACGAAGATCGAGGGCAAGATCAGCCTGCGCACCGTGCAGAACGCCGACATCGTGCTCGAAAACGTGGTCGTGCCCGAAACCCTGCGACTGCAGGAGGCCAACTCATTCAAGGACACCGCCAAGGTGTTGCGCCTCACCCGCGCCGAGGTCTCCTGGTCTGCCGTGGGCAACGCCGTGGGCGCCTACGACGCGGCCGTGGCGTATTCCAAGACGCGGATGCAATTCGGCAAGCCGATCGGCGGCCACCAGATGGTGCAGGACCTGCTCGTGAAAAGCCTCGGAAACATCACCGCGAGCCTCGGCATGGTGGTGCGGGTGTCGCAGATGCTCGACGAGGGCACCCAGCGCGACGAGCACTCCGCCCTCGCCAAGACGTATACCACCAGCCGCATGCGCGAGAGCGTGGCCTGGTGCCGCGAACTGTTCGGTGGGAACGGCATCGTACTGGAGTACGACGTGGCGCGTCATTTCGCCGACGCGGAGGCCATCTACTCCTACGAGGGCACCCAGGAGATGAATACTCTCATCGTGGGCCGCTCGATCACCGGCCAGGCCGCCTTCATCTGACCCGGCCGGTAAAGGCCGGGCTCACGAGGTCTCCACCGGCGATTGTGCGGCCGGCTTGCAGCAGCGGATGCGAAGGCGCTACCGTCTCGGGTATGGCAACACGTGGGCAGGCGCACCCGGTGAACGACGCAGACCTCGACGCTATCGTCGTCGGCTCCGGCCCCAACGGGCTGGCCGCCGCCGTCACCCTGGCCAGGGCCGGGCTCAGCGTGCGCGTGTACGAGAAGAACTCCCTCATCGGCGGCGGCGCGAGCACGGCCGAGCTCACCCTGCCGGGGTTCCGGCACGACGTCGGCTCCGCCGTGCACCCGATGGCCCTCGCCTCGGAATTCTTCCAGCGCTTCGGCCTGAAGGAGCGGATCGACCTGGTCGTGCCCGACATCTCCTACGGGCATCCGCTGCCGAACGGGGAGGCCGCCATCGCCTACCGCGATCTCGAGCGCACCGCGGCGGGTCTCGGCGTGGACGGGCTGGAGTGGCTGCGGCTGTTCCGTCCCCTGGTTCGCCACGTGGACGAGGTGTCGGCGCTCATCGGCAACCAGTTGCTGCGGGTGCCGCGGCATCCGCTTACCGTGGGCCGGTTCGGCCTGCGCGTTCTCGAGCAGGGCACCCCGTTCTGGAACCTGCGCTTTCGCGAGCAGAACGCGCCCGCCCTGCTCACCGGCGCGTACGCGCACGCCATCCGCTCCCTGCCGAGCCTGTCCACGGCCGGTGCCGGGCTCGTGCTCGCCACGCACGCGCATGTGCGAGGCTGGCCCATCCCGATCGGCGGCAGCAGCGCCATCGTGGGCGCGCTCGTGGACGACCTGCTCGCGCACGGCGGCGAGATATACCCCGACACGCATATTCGGCGTCTGAGCGACCTGCCGAAGGCCCGAATCGTGCTGCTCGACGTGACCCCTCGCGCCCTGATCGAGCTCGCCGATGGTGCCCTGCCCACGGCGTACGCCAGAAGCCTCGCCCGGTTTCGTTACGGCAACGGCGTGGCCAAGGTTGATTTCGCCCTCTCCGGCCCTGTGCCGTGGAGCGCGGAGTCACTGCGACACGCTCCCACCGTGCACGTGGGCGGCACGCGGGCGCAGATCGCCCGGGCCGAGAACAGTGTGGCGCGCGGCAAGCACGCCGCCGAGCCGTACGTACTCGTCTCACAGCCGAGCATCGTCGACCCCACGCGTGCGCCGGCCGGCCAGCACGCCCTCTGGGCGTACACGCACGTTCCGCGCGGCTCCGACAACGACCAGACCGAGCCCATCACCCGGCAGATCGAGCGCTACGCGCCGGGCTTCCGCGACGTGATCCTCGCGTCGGCCAGCCGCACCGCGCGCGACATGGCCGCCTACAACCCGAACCACATCGGCGGCGACATCGCGGCCGGAGACGTGTCGATGCCCCAGCTGATCGCCCGCCCCGTGCTCTCGACCAACCCGTGGCGCACGCCGCTGCCGGGCGTGTACCTCTGCTCCTCATCCACGCCGCCGGGCCCCGGCGTGCACGGCCTGGCGGGCTACCGCGCCGCGCTCAGCGCCCTCCGCCATGAGTACGACATTCGCGAACCCCCCGAGCTTTCCCCCACCCGCAGCTGAGAAGGGCACTCCCGTGGCCGTCAACTACCGCTTTGTCGCCTGCACCCCCGACGACGTGTTCGCCGTGCTCGCCAACGGCTGGCTCTACCCGAGCTGGGTGGTGGGCGCCTCCCGCATGCGCGGCGTCGACGAGGCGTGGCCAGCCCCCGGCAGCGCCCTGCACCATTCGGTGGGCGTCTGGCCCCTGCTGATCGACGACTCCACCTCCATTCTGGAGTGGGATCCGCCCCGGCATGCCCTGCTGAAGGCCCGCGGCTGGCCGCTTGGCGAGGCCACCGTGGCCGTCGATGTGCAGCAACGCGACAACGGATGCGTCATCCGCCTCCTCGAGGTGGGCACCGCCGGTCCCGCGCGGCTGGTGCCGCGCCTGATCACCGACCCTGCCCTGCGCATCCGCAATGTGGAGACCCTGCAGCGCCTCGCCTACCTCGCCGAGGGCCGCGCCTGACAGCCGCGCCCGCACGGCCCGGTAACGTTAGGGTCATGTCCGCCGTCCGCAGCCGTTTTGTCGTTCGCACCTTCGCGACGTTTGTGCTGTTCACGGTGCTCGCCGGCCAGTTCTGGCGCAATCTGGGCGGATGGTGGGGGTTCGGAGCCGTTGCGGCCCTCGTTGTCGTAGGCAGTGCGGTCGCACTCATCATGGAGAAGCCTGACTGGAAGTGGCGCCGGTTCCCCAAGGCGCTGATCCTGTTCATGCTTCTCGCCACACTGTCCATCCTGTGGTCGTTCTATCCGGGGGCGAGCGCTCTCGGCATCACCCTGCAGTGGGGCACGACCCTGGCCGCCCTGTTCGTGGCGCTCGTGCTCAGCTGGGCGGAGCTGCTGCGCACGCTTTCCGCGGCGCTGCGCCTCGTCCTCGGCCTCTCTCTGCTCTTCGAGCTGTACGTGAGCGTTGTCGTGGGCCACGCCGTGCTGCCGTTCTTCGTGCACTACGACCTCGAGAAGATCCCTCTCGCGTTCTACTGGTCGCGCGGTCTGCTGCTTGACGGCGGGCCCATCGAGGGCATCGTCGCCAACCGCAACCTGCTCGGTTTTCTCGCCCTGATCGCCGTGATCGTCTTCGCCGTGCAACTCGCGGCGAAGACAGTGCGCCGCGGCTGGGGCATGTTCTGGCTGGTCGTGGCGGCAGCGACGCTTCTGCTCACCCGCTCCGCCACCGTCACGCTGTCGGCGATCGTGGTGCTCGTGGCGCTCGGGTTCGCGCTCTGGGCCCGAAGCGTGCACCACCAGGCCAGGCGGCCGGTGTACCTGACGGCCGCGGCATCCGTTGTGGTGGCCGTCGGTGGCCTGGTGGCGTTCTTCCCCCTGCTGCTGCAGGCGTTCGGCAAGAGCGACGACCTCACCGGCCGCTTCGACATTTGGGCGAGCGTCTCAGAGCTGGCCAGCCAGCGTCCCGCGTTCGGCTGGGGCTGGGTGAGCTACTGGGTGCCATGGGTGGAACCGTTCAACGACCTCGCCGTGCGCAGGGGCGTCACCTACCTGCAGGCGCACAACGCGTGGCTCGACGTGTGGCTGCAACTCGGCATCGTGGGCCTCGTGCTGTTCATCGCGCTGGTGTCAGCCACCCTGTGGCGGTCGTGGTTTCTTGCGATCGACCGCCCGCGGCTGGGCGTGGCCGACACGGCGCCGTATGCGGCATCCGCTCTCCTGCCCCTACTGATCATGGTGGCGCTGCTCGCGCAGAGCCTCGCCGAGAGTCGGCTGCTCGTGGAGTACGGCTGGCTGCTGCTCGTGGCGATGGCGGTCATGACGAAGCGGCAGCAGGGTACGCCCTCGCCCATGCCGTAACTTGGTAAGTCCATGATTCCCCGCGACACTCCCCCCGTGCTCCCTGAGGCGATCAAGCGCGTGCTGGCGTCGCCGAAGTTCGCCGCGTCGATCACCCTCGTGATTCTTGCCGTGGCGTTCGGCACGCACCTGCTGCGCAGCATGATGGGCTGGGCCGGGCTGCTGGGCGTCGTGGTGGGGCTGGTACTTCTGGCCACGCTCTCGCTCATCGCCCGTCGCCCGATCGTGGAGTGGCACGGGCTGCTGCCCATTTCGATCATTATTTTCGTGGGCTGGTGCGCGCTCTCCATGGTGTGGAGCGACTACACCACGGTCACGCTCGCTGGGGTGGCCTACCAGGTGGCGTTCGGGTTTCTGGCCATCTATGTGGCGCTCGTGCGGGACACGTTCCAGGTGGTGCGGGCCACTGGCGACGTGCTGCGGGTGCTGCTCGGGCTCTCGATCGCCCTCGAGGTGCTCTCGGGCATTCTGCTCGACCTGCCCATCGCGTTTCTGAAGATCTCCGGAAGCATCGCCGAGCTCGGGCCCATCCAGGGCGTGTTCGGCAGCCGCAACGTGCTCGGCCTCGTCGCCCTCATCGCCGTGATCACGTTCGCGGTGGAGCTGCGGGCCCGGTCGATTCCCCGCGGCCGCGGCATCGCCTCGCTCTGGCTCGCCGTCGTGTGTCTGCTGTTCACGCGCTCCCCCGTGATCGTGGTCACTGGCCTCGTGGTGCTCGTGGCGGCCTACGCCCTCACGCTGCTGCGCCGCACCCCGGTGGCCACACGCTGGCGCCTACAGCTCGCCCTGCTGGGGCTCTCGCTCGTGACCCTCGTGGCCGCCTGGTTCGGCCGCGGCACCCTCATCACGCAGCTCAACGCCGGCAGCGAGTTCGAGGTGCGCTACACGCTGTGGACCGAGATGTGGCGGCTCACCCAGCTGCACCCGCTGGAAGGCTGGGGTTGGGCGGGCATCTGGCCCACCAGCGCCACGCCGTACGGTTGGCTCGACTTCACCACCGGCACGACGCAGACCTCAGGCCTGAACGCCTTCCTCGACGTGTACTTCCAGGTGGGACTCATCGGCTTCCTGGCCTTCGTGGTGCTGCTGGCGCTCGCGTTCGTGCGCTCCTGGCTGCTCGCCTCCAACAAGCGCTCCCTCGTGTACATGTGGCCCGCGCTCATACTCGTGGTGCTGCTCGTCACCAGCGCCGCCGAGAGCACCATCCTCGTGGAGTTCGGCTGGCTACTGCTCTGCATCTGCTCGGTGAAGGCCGCGCAGGGCCTGAGCTGGCGCAGTGCGCTCGCCTACAAGCCCGGCGCGCCCTGAGCCCTCTCAGGCCCGGCAGCCCATACCGCGGCGGGCACGCTCACGCGGACTCCGTGTCCGTTGACCAGGACCCACCCTACGCAGGGAAGCGGGCGACGGCGCGGGCGGCCATGTCACGGAGTTGTGCGCGCACCTCGTCCTCGCTACCGATCGCCACCTTTTCGGCACTGAACTCCACCCAGTTGCCCTCGATCACGGCATCCAGCGTGCAGAACCCGGAGTAGACGTGGCATCCGAAGGTTGCTCGCGAAACTCCAGCAATATCGGCAACCTCCTGAACTGCATCGCCGGCGGTCATCAAAACCGCGGATCGGTCGAAGGCCCACTCGCCACCGGGAAGAGCGGTGATGTAGAGGGGCCACGTTTGGCCTGTGCTTTCCGGCACCCACATGCACCGTTCTACCCCGACGCTCGTCCACGCCGCATTCTCGATTCCCCACCCGTCGCCATCGTTATCACCGCCGATGATGATTTCGCCGGTTGCGCCAAAAAGGGCCCTAAATTCTTCCGCCGTCGCATAAACCGTGCAGTCAGCGGGAAGCGCACCTGTCGTAGCGGGCGCAGTCCACGCCGGTGTGGGCGACGGAGCATCCGTGATCTTCCTGACGATGTCGGAAATGAGCGGGGAAACGTGTTCGGCAACTGCTTGATTGCTCAGGCTCGCATCAACATTGATGCCCTGCGCGGCAATGGCAATCCAGGCGCCATTGGCGAACACATCCACCGAGCACGCCGATTCGGTGCCGCGACCCAGGCAGGCAACAGCGGAGGCGTCCCCATAGGCAGCATCGGTCCCTGACACGACCTCTGGGTTGCTTTCCTCGTAGATCGCCCACTGGCTGAAGCTGTCAGGCAGAACCTGAACGCTCACGGAGCTATCGCCAACGCTGCCCAAACAGGAGACGCCCCCGAACTGAGTCACGGCATACCCCAGTGGTGTCGCAGAAGTCCGATTCGTCATCAACTCGGTCGTCACCATACCTGCGCTAATGGCGCTTGCGACCAAGTCAGTCGGAAGCACATGGTCGCACGTTAGCCCGATCCGAGATGTGGGAGCCGAGGGCGAGGCGGCGGACCCGGTAGCACTCGTTGGGGTGGGTGCAACACCCGTTGGAACGGCCGCAGGCGCGGATGCGCACGCAGCCAATAAGGCGGCTACCGCAGCCACGACTAGAAGCGTCAGGCCTCGCGGGTATTTTCCCCAAACAGCGCTGCTGCGGTGCCGCGCCACGTTGGGTCCCAAATTTTTACCGTTCATTTTCTCTTCCCCCCAGAGTTACTACATAACCTGTGCCACGGGGCGCACGCGTTTCGGCCTAAGCACGTCACGGCACATCGCTTCACAGCGGCAAATAAATATCCTGCGATACCGGGCCCGGGATTCCGACTAGCCGTTGCCGAAAATCAGCACGGTCGCGACGAGAGCCACGACCACGAGAACAAAGGCCAGTCCGCCCACGATGATGCCCACCCGCAACTTGCGGCGCCGGGCCTCGTCCGTGGAGCGTGCCGGGTCGGCGGCACCCCTGTTCCTGTCAATTCCAGCGGTCATGCCGACTCCTCACGTCACCTTCAAGGGTAAACGACTCCCGCAACGGATGGCACTACTGGCTGCCCCAGAGGTTAGCTACAACGTTCTCGGTGTAATTCGCGGGAGCAAAGTTCACGTATTTGGTGGCAAGCCAGAGGCTGTCTCGCAGGAAATGCGATTCGCCCCAGATATCCCCGTCGTTCGAACCGGACATCACGCATCGCAGCCCGGCGAGTTCGCCGTAGCAATTGGCGCCCACGGCCCGCAGCCGAGCTTCAATGGTCACGCTGACCTCGGGTGAAACGGATGCGACATCGGTTGACAGCCCGACCCCGGACCCGCCGTTGGCCGAAGCCCAATCACATTCCAGAGGCTCAGCGGCGGCCATCACGCCCTGCAACTCCTGATCGTCGGTGCCCGCCAGCTGGCCGTCGCCAGCCCCCCTCGACCATTCCGGGTTCAAAACCAACTCGCCGAAGACCGGAAGCATCGCCGGGTCGTAAAGTGCACTGCAGCCCATCGGCATCTGGACGGCTTCCTCGGCTGCCGCCGTTTGGCTGGCACTCGGCGTAGACGACGGCACCGCTGCGGCCGACGCGGTCGGCGTCGAACTCGCTGAGGGCGAGACCCCTGATTCTCCCGCCCTGGCTAGCATCTGAGCCGCGACAACGGCAACTACTAGTGATACGGCGGCTCCCGCGAGCCACCAGCGGAGACCCTTGTTTCTCCCCGAAGGCGGCACACTACCCACGCCCCTGGCTGAATTCCCTGCGCTCATTTCTGCTCCCCCAAGTTTGTGCCCAGCCTATAGCTGACCAGAAACCGGCGAGGCACGTTCCGGCCGAACGAAATCGAAGCGTTACTGGCGGATGGTGTCGGCGTGGTCGCGGTACCACTCAACTGTGGAGCGCAGGCCGGCCGTCAGGTCGATCTGGGCGGTCCAGCCGGCCTCGGCGAGCTTGGAGACATCGAGGAGCTTCTGCGGAGTGCCGTCGGGCTTGTCGGTGTCCCACTCGGTCGTACCGGTGAACCCCACCACCTGGGCGATCGTGTCCGCAATCTCCCGAATGGTCACGTCACGCCCGGTACCCACGTTCACCTGCTCGGGTCCGTCGTAGTGCTCCAGCAGGTGCAGGCACGCCTCGGCCATGTCGTCCACGTGCAAGAACTCACGCCGCGGAGTGCCGGTGCCCCAGTTCGTCACCGAGCTCGCGCCATTCTTCGCGGCCTCGTCGTACCGGCGAATCAACGCCGGCAACACATGCGACCCGGCGGGCGAGAAGTTATCGCCCGGGCCGTACAGGTTCGTGGGCATCGCCGAGATCCACGGCAACCCGTACTGACGCCTCACCGCCTGAATCTGCAAAATCCCGGCGATCTTCGCGATCGCGTACGCGTCGTTTGTGGGCTCGAGGTGCCCGGTGAGCAGCGAATCCTCCCGAATCGGCTGCGCCGCAAGCCGCGGATAAATGCAACTCGACCCGAGGAACAACAGTCTCTCCACGCCGTACTTCAGCGCCGCGTCGAGCACGTTCACCTGAATGCGCAGGTTGTCACTCAGAAAATCCACCGGATAGGTGTCGTTGGCGAGGATGCCGCCCACCTTCGCCGCGGCCAGCACCACGTAGCGCGGCGTCGTCTCGGCGAAGAATGCGAACACCGCGTCGCGGTCCTTCAAATCCAGCTCCGCCGATGACCGGCCGACCAGATCGGTGAACCCTTCGGCCTGCAGGCGCCGCCAAATAGCGGACCCCACCAGGCCACGGTGCCCGGCCACGTAAAACGTGCCGGTGCGCTCGAGCGGGCCGGACGTGAAGTCCACCTGATCGCGGGCGTCGATGACAGTCATGGTTACTTGGTGCCCCAGCTCGCGAGCTTGACCTCGTCGATCCACCGACCACCGGCGTGCCCGAGCGCGGTGATATCAGCGTCGACCATGATGCGCGCCAACTCGGCGGTGTCCACGGTGGCCTTCCAGCCGAGCTTCGCCTCCGCCTTGGACGCGTCGCCGACCAGGGCGTCCACCTCGGTGGGGCGCAGGTACCGCTCGTCAAAACGCACGTGCTCCTCCCACTCCAAGCCCGCATGCTCGAACGCCGTCTGCACGAAATCCCGCACCGTGAAGTTACCGCCGGTGGCCAGCACGAAGTCCTCAGGCTCATCCACCTGCAGCATGCGCCACATACCCTCCACATACTCCGCCGCGTAACCCCAGTCCCGAACCGAATCGAGGTTACCGAGGTACACGTGGTCCTGTTTGCCGGCCTTGATCGCCGCGACAGCGCGGGTGATCTTGCGCGTCACAAACGTCTCGCCTCGACGCGGCGACTCGTGGTTGAACAAAATACCGTTCACGGCGAACATGCCGTACGCCTCGCGGTAGTTCTTCGTGATCCAGTAGCTGTACACCTTCGCGGCCCCATACGGCGAGCGCGGGTAGAACGGCGTGTCCTCGTTCTGCGGCGGCGGCGTCGCCCCGAACATCTCCGAACTCGACGCCTGATAGAAGCGGCAGTGAATGCCCGACATCCGAACCGCCTCCAGCAGACGAATCGAGCCCATGCCCGTCGTGTCAGCGGTGTGCTCCGGCTCATCGAACGACACCCGCACGTGAGACTGCGCGGCCAGGTTGTAGACCTCGTCGGGCTTGATCTCCGCGAGCAACGTCGACAGGCGTGAACCGTCGCTCAGGTCGCCGTAGTGCAGGAACAGCTTCGCTGTCGTGTCATGCGGATCGACATAGAGGTGATCGATACGCGACGTATTGAACGTCGACGCACGACGAATCAAACCGTGAACCTCGTAACCCTTACCGAGCAACAATTCGGCGAGGTACGAACCGTCTTGTCCGGTGATCCCGGTAATAAAAGCACGCTTGGCCATGGAGTTCCCTACTGTGTGGCTGGAAGATCTCGGCAGCACAGGCGGTCCTCCGCTGTGGCCAAACCCTCGCCCATAGAGCTTACCGACCAATCGCGGTAGCGGCTCCCAGCCGCGGGTGACGACACTCTCCGTCCGCGTCAGCCGTCAGTCTCCTCGGCGAGTTCCCCCTCCCCGTGGTGAACTATGCAATCTTCCGCTCGTGCGCGGCCCGGTAGGCCTGAACGTGAGCGTCGCGGCATGTGTCCCAGGTGAATTTCTTCACCTGCAGCAGGCCCTTCTGGGTGAGCTCTTCTCGGCGAGCAACAGCTGCGAGGATTCCCGCCGCGATGGACTCGGGGTTGTGGGGATCGAACTGAACGGCAGCATCACCGACGACCTCCGGAAGCGAACCGGCGTTGGATGCCGCGACCGGGCATCCCGAGGCCATCGCCTCGAGGGGCGGCAGTCCGAAGCCCTCGTAGAGGCTGGGAAACACGAGCGCAGAGGCCGTTTGGTAGAGGCGAAGGAGCTCCTCCTGCGGTACCAGCCCACGGCGGTCAACCCAGCCGGGAAGTTCCCCCAAGTTCTCAAGTCCGCCGCCAGTGAGAACGAGCCGAAGGTCGGGCAGGTCCCGGCGAGCAAGCGTCATGGCTTCAATCAGGCGCGCATGGTTCTTGTGGGGCCAGCCACGGGCCGGGTACAGCACGAAGTTCTCCCGCAGGCCGAGGTTGGGCGTATAGCGAGCAGCATCGACACCGAGGTAGGCGACGTGGACTCGCTCGGGGTCGAGCCCCAGGCTGTTTATCAGGCGCGACTTAGTGAAATGGCTGATCGTGATCACGGCATCTGCCTTGGCCGCGAACCCCTCGTAGAAGAGGCGGCGGTAAAGCAGTTCCGCTGAGCTGAACATGTGAGGGAGCTCAAGATGCTGCACGTCGTGGAGTGTTTGAACGGATGCCTGTGAGCCCCGCGGCGTGGGTGCCGGCACCGTGAACGGGAAATGCACGACGTCGGCACCGGCCATACTACGCCGGATCGAGGAGGATCGGGCGATGATCCGCGAGAGGCCGGTGAGTCGCTCGCGGGTGCTCGCACCGACGCTGAGGTTCTCGATGACACGTTCGGGGATCCCCGCACTGAACCCGCGAGCCGATGCAGGCACGAATGCCTTCGCATCGACGGCGTCTGTGAGGGCAAGCTGCTCGGTGAGCGCCCGGGCGTATGTTTCGCTCCCGCCCATGCCCCCGCGCACGAGGGTTGCCATAGACAGCGCAACGCGCAACGGTTCGTTCATATAGTTCACTCCACGATTTCGGCAGGTTGGGGAACAGAACGGATCACGGCGAAAGTCGAGCTTACGCAGCCGGATCCTCAGGCTTGGGCGCTCACCCGCCGTGCAGCGAACGACGATGCCCAGCGAATCGGGTAGTTCCAAATGGGACTCAGGGGGCGCAGCGGAACCGGAAGGTGACGGCGCTTCACTGCTTCGGACTCAAGGCTGGAACTCAAACGGTTGGCCACTGTGAGCGAGTCGGGGTGCCAGCGAAAAGCGGAAACCGGGACACGAGTCGAGATGAATTTGCCGTGGCTGCGGAGCTTCAGGAAGGCGTCCAGGTCCATGGCGTATTTGAGTGTGACATCGAATCCACCGATCGCTTGCAGGGCGTCGAGGCGAATCATAGTGCCGGGGTGGGGAATGAGGTCCGGGCCCCACGCCAGGAGAAATGTGGCGAGCGGACCTGCGTTGCTGAGGGCAAGTTTCTTTCCGGTGGGGTCGATGTACTCGCAGCCGCCGAAGGCCAACACTGCGGCAGGGTCTTGGTCGAGCATCGCCTGCAACCGCTTGAGGCCCCCCGGGCGAAACAGATCATCGTCACCAATCCAGGCATAATAGCGTTCGGTCGTACGCGCCGCGAGGCCGCAGTTGATGGCGGCGGAGATGCCAGTCTTCGGGTCGTCAATGACGACTGCCCCGTACTCGGCAGCCATCGCCCTGGCCTCGGTCGCCCCTGCTGGGGCGACCAAGGCGAGCGTGAGGGCAACGTCGTTGCGCTGGTGATTGATGGCCTCCAGAGTTTCCCGAAGGCTGTCGATTCTGTCGCCGAGTGTCGGGAGGACGACGAGGATGTTTGAACTGCTCATGAGCTTGCGGAAGCCGCGTGCCTTTCACGTGTAGTGGTGTGGATAACATCGCGCCGGTCCGACAATAGTGGAGGCGAGCGCCAATGCGCAGGAGTGAGGTAAGAACGAGTCTATCGAGCGTGCTTACGGGTGCGCGGACGGCTCATGGGAGCGGGGCGACAGTGCCAGGTAGATGCCGTGGATCAGCAATCCGGCCACGGGGCCGGCAACCAGGGCCAGACATGTGCGCTGCGTGAAGTCGAGCGGCATGAGTAACGCCACGAGGGTGACAGCGGCCGCGATGACCCAACCTGCGGTGTACACGAAATGCTGCGACCGGGCGAGCACGGCCGGCGCGCTCACGCACAGGGCGCCCACGAGAGCCGAGGAGAACACCAGCACGGCAATGAACCACCCCTCAGGCTGGAGCTGCTCCGGGAAGAGGAATCCGAACACGGCCGGCCCAATCAGCCAGCCGACGCCGGCCAGTACCGCCGCGGTTCCGAGGATGAGTGACTGAATGCTCAGGAACCGCTTCCAGAAGCTGTCGCCAATGTCGCGAAACATGATGAGGAAATAGCTCTGCAGCGACATCGCGACGATGATCAGGGGCGCGCGCGTCAAGGTGATCGTCAGAATGAAGAGCCCGAGTAACTCCGACGATTCCCCGGCCGACGTAAGGCCGAGCAGCAGGGGAAAGCCGCTGACCATGACGCCGGTGGATGCCGCTGCGACCATGGTCCGAGACACGTTCCAAGTGAGGGCCAGATAGCCCACGTCCAGCTGAGTGCGCCCGACAATGGCACGCCTGATGAACGGCCACAGGACGACCAGGGTGACAGGGAAGGGGATCGCCACGGCCCAGGCCAGGGCGACGACGTCATGGGTCCAGACGAGTACAACGCCCACGGCGACCAAGCGAAGAACCGCGTCTACGGCGATCATGAACGCCACGGACACCCATTGCGAAGCGCCGTAAAGCGAGCCGGCCAAGACTGCGACCATGACGTATGCGGCGGCGCCGCAGGCCAGGGGCCAGACTAGATTCCAGCCGTCCGCGGGAAATACAGAAGCCACCCAGAGGGGGGCCGAACCGACGATGACGAGAAAAACAAGGAGGCCTGAAACCAGTCCGAAGTTGCGGGCACGGCTCGCGCGACCTCCGGCAGCTGTCTCGATCGGCGTTGTCGCGCGCGTGACCTCCTGCTGTATTCCCCCGAGCGTGCCGACGACCAAATACAGAAACGACCAAAAGGAGGCGAACACGGCGAAGCCTGCGAAGCCAATCTGGTTCGGCACGAGCCACGTAACGATATAGGAGGCGATTCCGGCTGTTGCCGTTGCCGCCATGATCAGGACGAACCCGGACAGCTTCGCTCGTGGTCGCCGCGCGGTCTGGGGATTATTCACGGAATTCATCCTAACGACGCTTCCGCGAAAATCCTGTGCCCTACCCGGCTCCAGCCTGCGAACTATGCGGGCTGAACCAGATCGCGCAGGACGTCCTGCAGGCCGAGTCCGTAGTTGGAGTATCGTCCGGTTCCCCATTCCGCTAAAACCGGTCGAAGTCGCCTCGCTCGGCCTACCGGGAGTGCGCTGCGCACACGCTCGTGTTCGAGCTTCTCAATAATTCGTCGGCTCACCTGGTTCGGCACTTCGAAACCGGGTGATGCGATCCACTCTGCCAAGGACCGGGCGCGGTTGAAGAGACGGGCGTTGCGGGCGGAACGTGACGTCCGAAGCCGTCCAAAACCGGTGTGCAGCGTCAAGGTACTGACCCCAATTTCGTTGGTGCCATGCTGTCGATAGTCGATCAGCGAGGTCTCCAGCAGGTCCATCTCACCGGACACCGCAGCAACCATCGCCAGCCATTCATCGTGCACCCACGATGAGGGGAACGACCCGGCACGCTCAAAGAGTTCTCGGCGCAACATGGCCGTGGCACCTGTCACGATATTCCGTCGAAGCAGGACCTTATAGGCATCCCCTCCATGTACGGAACGTTTCTCATCAATGGAGACACGCAATGTACCGAAAAGCGACTCCCCAGTAGGTTGCCCAGTGCTTCCCACGATTCGCGCATCCGTATGCAGGAGAAGCAGATTCGGGCGCGCCTCAAACTCCGCGATCATGCGCTCGATCTTCGTCGGGTCCCACACGTCGTCCTGATCGCACAAGGTGAGCAGGTCACCTGAGCAGGCTGCGAGCGCCTGTGCAAAATTCGACGTGACGCCCAGTGCCGTGGCGTTATGCAACACGATTAGAGAAGGGTTAACTCGGTCACCGAGAACCTCAGCCGCTACGGCCAGAGTCGCATCCGTTGACGCATCGTCGCTGATGACGATCTCATCGGGGACCCTGGTTTGGTTCAGGATGCTCTCAAGCTGCGACCGCAGGAATGCATCACCGTTGTGGGTGCACAGGGCGACCGAAACTGTCGGACGGGGCGTCATGTTCGATGGATTTTCCACCAGCCGAGCCTACCTAACAACGGAGGGACGATCACCACTTTGGTAGGATTCGCCTATGACAAGCTCTCTCACGGCCACGTTAATTGTGATGCCTGCACTCAATGAGGAGGAGTCGGTCGCAGCCGTCGTCACCGAGGTTTTCGCTAAGCTGCCTGGAGTCAGCGTTCTCGTTGTGGACGATGGTTCGACCGACCGAACTGTTGAACGGGCACGCCGCGCGGGCGCCACTGTCATCAGCCTGCCGTTCAATCTCGGCGTTGGGGGTGCCATGCGCGCGGGCTTCAAGTACGCCCTGCTCCATGGTTTCGAGAACGTCGTGCAGGTCGACTCCGACGGCCAACACGACCCGGCCGGAGTCCCCGAACTTCTGCAGGGTCTGGAGTCCGCCGATCTCGTTCTCGGCGCCCGCTTCGCCGGAGAAGGTGACTATCTGGTCACCGGTCCCCGGCGGTGGGCAATGGTCGTGCTCGCAGGCATCCTCAGCGCGCTGGCCAGAACGAAGCTGACCGATACGACGTCCGGATTTCGGGCCACGGGACCCCGCGCCGTCCGCCTCTTCGCCGAGCACTACCCGGCCGAGTACCTCGGGGACACTATTGAGTCGCTCGTCATCGCTGCTCGTGCGGGGTGTACGATCCGACAACTGCCCGTGTCAATGCGCCCGCGCGCGGGCGGAGTCCCGTCCCACGATCCGCTCAAAGCCGCTGCCTACCTGGGCCGGGCCGGTATGGCTCTGCTTATCGCGCTCATGAGACCTCGGGTGCCCCTCACCAACGAAGGAATCCCCGCATGAACGTCGCAAGCTACATATTCGGCATCGTGGCCGCTCTCTTAGCGCTGTCGGTGGTAATCGAGATGCTGCGCCGACGCCGACTGCGCGAACGGCACGCCGTATGGTGGATCGTCGCCGGGCTGTTGGCACTGCTGCTGGGGATATTTCCCCAGGCACTGGTTTGGGCCGCTGACGTCGTGGGCGTCGAGATTCCGACCAACCTCGCGTTCTTCCTTAGCCTCTTGGTGCTCTTCCTGGTCTGCATCCAGCAGAGCGCGGAGCTGACAGATCTAGAAGGCAAGACGCGCATCCTTGCGGAAGAGTGCGCCCTCCAGGAAGAGCGCCTCAATCGCTTGGAGAAGGCGTACTCGCGGCGGCCTTCGGGGGCGGACGAGAATTCCTGACACCTGGGCCGTAGCCGTTCCCAGGCCCGTATTAGCCGCGGCCTGCTGGGACGATCTCGTAGATGCGCATCTCGACCTGACCTTGCTGGATCGTCGACTTCTCTAAGACGCAATCCAGTTCAGCGCTTACGGGCGAATCCGCAAGAATGTACGACACCTCGTCTTGGGCAAAGGACGAGCAGGGATCCACGGTCACGGCGATCAAATTCGCCTGGGGATTGGCGATCTTCAACGCACCGGTTCCGAGGCTCCACTGCACCTGCCCCAACCGGTTCCACTCATTCTCGTACTTTGACGTCGGGTCGATCTCGTCCCACATTTGCTCGGTGGGGTAATTCTGCACGCCACTGAGTGAGCTCACTCCCGACTCGACGAGAATAGCCATGGTTTCGTACGATCCGATTCCGATCCACACTCCTGTTTCTGCCTTGTCCGCCTTCAGTATTGCTTCTCCAGTGTCTGTCTTACTGAGGTCGAAAACGCCCTGATAAATGGGATTCACCCCCCATCCCATCAATACTGAGGCGACGAGGAGCATCGCCGCGGCGGCGACGACTCCACGTTTGATAAACAGGAGAAGTGTCATGAGTACCAGCAGAACTGCGATGATCTTCCACGTCGGGGCGAGCCCGAGTATCTCAGGGTTGAGCGAACGGATCCGAGACCACAGCGCAAAGATGATCACAGCCGCGAATACGCTGCAACAGAGGCCGACGATCCACGCGCGTTTTGTTTCGGCTCTGTCCACGTGGTCGACCACAAGAATGGCAAAGAGGGGGAGCAAGACCACAAAGACGACCCTGAATCGTTCGGCAGGAACTCGGTCCAACTGTAGAACGTGCGCAACGGCATCCCACCCCGGTACCAAGAGGTAGGCCGCGATCAGCGCAAACAGGAGAACAGCGCTGACCAGCAGCCAATCGACTCGATGCTTCGATCCAAAGGACCGAACGGCAAACCAGATCAGGCCAGGCAGGACAAACAGACTTAGCAGGATCACTGATGACGACTCGGACGAATTGAGCCCGAGAAGGCTCCCCCCCGGAATCGCCTTGAGGGCCTGATTCCAGGGTGCGCCACCAATGCCAGCCAAGTAGGGGTCTCCCACAAGAACACCGCCAGTCGCGGCCAAACGCTGGCCCGGATACACGGTCGACTGGATAGCGTCAAAGGTGGCAATTCTCGTGAGTGCCCAAACAGCCGTAATCACAATCGCAGCCAACCCCGAGGCGATCAAGGGTGTCAGTCTTCCCCAAGCCGCCCGGGCACCCCCAACGGCCCAAGGCCGCACGCGAAAGAGGAAGCCGACCGAGAAAGTTAGAAAAACAAGCAGGCCTGGAATAATGTAGGGCACATAAAGGCCCATAGCCAGGGTTACTGCGAAATACCCCGTGGCCACGGACCAGACAATACGAACCCAACGCCTAGTGTCGACGAGCACCCAAACTACAGCAGCCATGGCCAGAAGTGGCCAAGCGACGGAAAACAGCGTGCTGGGCCCGTACCACCACTGCAGGAAAGGTGTGAAGAAGAGCGCGATGGAAATCAACGCGGCTGTGACTGGACGACGCGGCAGCAACGTGACCGCAAGCAAATAGCACGAACTCACAAGGACGAACGCCGGAACCCACCAGTGCCAGGCCATGCCAACGTTCAGACCAAACAGAAGATAGCCCCACACGTGCGGCCGAAACAACGAAGACCAGTCCCAGGAGGGAAGTTCGTTTAGCACCGTCATGTCGGTGCCGCCCGGGAACATCGTGTTGAGAGCTGGGAACCCTTGGTTGACCTGCGACACAACCCAGCCCTGCTGAACCAACCACTCGTCGGCGCGGATTCCTCGCGGAATTCCATCGAGGAGTCGCGGGTCAGGTCCAGAACCAAGCGTGAACCAGTGCGCACCGGATGAGGTTCCACTGATGCCAAAGGCGATCAGCACCGTAGCCCCCAAAGCAACAAGAATCGGGAACCACGCTATGACACGCCAATTCGGAAGGCCAACACTATTAGGCGTCACGAGTTGGGAAAAATACGCCGCCCCGCGCGACCATAACCCCGGGATACCAAACATGCTTCACTCCTCGACTGACGAAAATCGCACGTACGCGACGGTTGAGATCCGGGACGCTCAACGGGCGATTTCGAATCGGCGGGTAGCTATGTGAAGCTACGTGGCCGACCCCAGACTAACAAAGCTTCAGGGCGGTCACCTTTCCCGGTCGAATGTTCCTACGTTTACGCGCACCGTCTCCCGCTCGCGTCCCGACGACAAAGTCTCGCGCGCTAGGAGTGCAAGGAAGCCGCCGAACGCCAGAGACCCCACAGCCCATACCAACATGGGCGACACCGAAATATCCCACCACCACTGCGCCCCGGCATCCAAATCCGGACCCCGCTCATCCAGGCCGGTCAGGTAGCGCCTCATGTTCGTGTGCAGAGCCAGAGAGTTCCCCCCGGCAAGCACAGTCAGGGGAATAAGAGTTTGGGTCCATGACAGCCGAAACCGCCATAGGTCGATGTCCAGCAACGCCAGCCCGCCCAACATCACGACGAGGGGTAGAACATATCGCGGTTGGACATCGGTCCCGACCTGCGCGCCAGATCTTGCAAGAATGTATGCAGGAATTACACACATCGATGCAACAACAATGCCGACAGCAAGAATTTTTCGGATTGACGACTCTTTCAGGCCGACTGAGACGCAGGCGACAAATACGCCAAGCCCGCCGACCCAAACGACGGAGGGAAGGTGGGTGTCTAACCATCCGAGATCCCAAGACCCGAATACGCCGACCCAGAGCGAGGGCACCTCAAGGAGGTTGACCAGGAAAAGGCTCTGCCAGCTGGCAGGCCCCGGCGAGCCCAGTCCGGACAGGGCGACGGACGACTGAGATGCTGAGAGGGCGAATCCAACTGCCACCACGACAAGCAGGAACGGTAACAGGGCAGCACCAACCCATCGCCACGTCTTCTCCACGGTGAGCACACAAACAACGAGTATCGCGAGCACCGCGTATACGCTTGCGTCGGCTCTGGCCCCGGCGCCTATTATCAACGCCAATACGGCAAGCGCTCCTAGACCGGCCCTCCTCCAACCTGATGATTCGAAGTATCCCAGCAAAGACATCCACAGAGCACCAGCTGAGATGATCGCCCACGAGCTGGGATTGTTAGAAGCCAGCAGGAACATGCCCAAGGGCACGGACGTTATCACGAGTCCCCAGACCAAGGTCAGTCTGCGATTACCTGGCAGCAGATTCCAGAGGGCACAGAAGATCCCGACGAGAAGGAGAATGCTGACGGACCTCATCAGGACGGCGGAAGACTCAGGTTCGCCGGAGACGAAAGCACTCATCGTCATGTAAAAAACCGGCGGATAGAGACTATTGAAGTTGCCTCTATCCGTTGCAATCAGACTGTCCTCCCCATGAAACGTCTGACACTCCGCGCTTTGGGACGGGACGAAGGCGTAACTGAATATTGGCTTCGATGGACACCACCTATGGTGCGGTTGAGCCCCACTGTTCAGATGCGTGACTTGCATCGTTCAGCCCCACTACCGGCGTGGTTGAGCCCCACCTGAAAAGCTCCTTCCACCAGGTGAGCGCCACCTGGTGGAAGGAGTACCGGTAATGGTACGGAAGATCAAAGCGAAGCAGATCCTGCAGCTTCGTAATCAGGGCTTGTCGCGACGGGCGATCGAGTCCGCCCAGGGCATGTCCCGGCACAGCATTCGAGCGGTGCTCGATGCTGCAGAGCGGCTCGGGCTCGGCTGGGATGACGTCGCCGAGTTGTCGGAGGCCGCGGTGTATTCGACGTTGTTCCCCGGCCGCGGCGTCCACGAGTCTGTCTTCGCGCAGCCGGACTGGGGCCGGGTGCATACCGAACTCGCGCGGGTGGGAGTGACGTTGAAGCTGTTGCACCAGGAGTATGTCGACCAGGCAGCGATGGCGCAGGCGACGATGAGTTACGACCGGTTCTGCCGGCTCTATGCCGAGCACGCCGCAGTCTCGGGGGCGACATCCCGGGTCGGCCACAAAGCCGGCCGCAGCATCGAGGTCGACTGGTCCGGGCCGACGATGCAACTGCTCGACCCGACGACGGGCGAGATGTCGAAGGTGTATTTATTCGTCGCGTGCCTGCCGTTCAGCCGCTATGCGTTTGTTGAAGCGACCCTGGATATGCGGCAGGAGGCGTGGTTGCGTGCGCACACGGCGATGTTCGCCTTCTTCGGCGGCAGCGTCCCGCGCCTGGTGCCGGACAACTTGAAGACCGGAGTCATCTCCCACCCCAAGGAGGGCGAAGTCGTTCTCAACGATGCCTACCGGGAAATGGCGGCGCACTACTCGGCGGCGGTGCTGCCCGGGAGGGTTCGGCACCCGCGCGACAAAAGTAGCACTGAGAACACGGTGGCCCATGTCGCGACCTGGGTCATCGCCGGTTTGAGGAAGGAGACGTTCACCTCGCTGGCGCAGTTGCGCCGGCGAATCCGGGAACAGATGGAGGCCTACAACCGGGAGCCTTTCCAGAAACGTGTCGGGTCCCGCCTCAGCGTGTTCACCACCGAGGAGAAGCCGTTGTTGCAGGCGCTGCCGGCGGCACCGTTTGAAATCAGCACGTGGTCCTATAAACGCAAGGTCAACGCCAACGCCCACGTGGTCTGGGCCAAGAATTTCTACTCCGTTCCCTTCAGCCACATCGGCGCCCTGGTGGACCTTCGCCTCACCGAGACGGTGTTAGAGGTTTATCGGCGCGATGAGCGTCTGGCCAGCCATTTGCTGCTGCCAGCAACGACCAGCAACCAGTATCGGACCAACGATGCGGACTTGCCCGAGGGGCGCAGCTTCCAGGCCTGGGACCGACCTCGGATCGAGGAATGGGCCGCGCGGATCGGGCCGGCAACACTCACCGTGACGGCCAAGATCTTCGAGACCGTCTTCATCGACGAGGCCGGCTTCGACGCCGCACTGGCCGTGCTGAAACTCTCGCGCCGTTTCCCGTCGGCCCGGGTCGAGGCCGCCTGCGCACTCGCGCTGCGGGGCCCGGTCCGCTCTCCGCGTTATGCGCATTTGCGACCGATCCTCGATACCGGGCAAGACAAAACCGGACAGGCCCCTGAACCGGAACCGGACCATGGCGGTTACGTTCGTGGCAGCGCTTATTACGCCGGAGGGAACCGTTGAGCGCTCTGGACGGTGAGACCAAACGCAAGCTCCGCGAGATGAACGCCGGCGAGTGGCGGATAGTCGTAAATGGTACGGGTAGTCCACGTTGTTGGTACTGCTGTTCCGGGGAGGTGGAACTGGCCAGGCTGGCGATGGGGCCAGCCCGGCCAGATCGTCTGGACGACGTTCGGGCGTTACTCCCAGTAGTCCTTCGCGGTCTTTGCTTCGTCGCTGCGCAGGCGTCGCATGTCGACCTCGCCGAGGTTGAGCGTGCGAGCTTGACTGGCGAGCCGGTTGACGGTGGAGTCGGCCGCTATCCGGTCGGGTAGGGCCTCGACCCAGTAGGCTGGCCCGGATTGGCTGACGATGATCGTCGGCAACCGATGATCACGGTTGGCCAGGATCGAGAAGAGATCGCTGGAAGCATTGGGGTCGATCCCCACCGTTAAAAAGTCGTCGATGATCAGCAAATCCACGTCGCTGAGCTTGTTGAGCATGTTCTGGTGCCCGATCGCGTCGCCTCGAGCGATGACCAGCTGGCGGGCCAGATCATCCATCCGGGTGTAGTGAACGCTGTGCTCGCTGTGGCAGGCAGCGATGCCGATCGCGCAGGCCAGATAGGTTTTACCGCCGCCGGTGGGCGAGATGATGAGTAGGTTTCTCGGGTCGGCCTTCCAGTCGTGGGCGGCGTAGCGTTTCATCCGCACCGGGGTGATGTTGCGTCCCGGCGGGTAGTTCAGCTCAGCCACCGATGCCTCCGGGATCGGGAACTTGGCTTGACGGATCAGTTTCTCGATCCGGATTGAGCGGCGAAGCTCCAACGCCTCATCGACGGCCGTGAGGAACAGCTCCTCGGGCGCGGCAGCATCGTTGGCTTCGTCCTTGATCAGTTCCTCGAACCGCGCCGCGAGGTGCGTGATGCGCAGAGCCTTGAATTTGTCGTGGTCGACGCTGGTGAATACGCTGCCGATCATCAGCGGTCCTTGTAGTAGTCGGCGCCGCGGACCATGACGCTGGGCGTATCGGCAGGCCCGGGCGGGCTCTTCGTATTCGTGGCCGCCGGCACCAATGGGTGGCTTTGTTTCTTATCGCCGGTGATGGTCGCCATGATGCGTTTCAGCGTCGTGTAGGTCGGGTAACCGCGCTGGTTGACGATCTGCTGGCACGCCGATTCGAGTCGCTGCTTGTTGCTCTTGCCGAGGGTCATCAGGATGTTTTGGCAGTCGAGGTAGGCCTGAGCTTCGATGACGGAACGGTCCAAGATCATCTTGATCACCGTCACGGTCGCCGGCCCGAAGCTCTTGGCGCGATGCTCGAACCACTCCCGTGTCCAGAGCCCTTCGAGGTCGTGGTGGCGTTCCGGGGCGTGCTCGGCAACGGTGGAGTATTGGCCCTTGCGTCCGGATTTGCGCGGGTGTTCGCAGATGAGCGTGTCGCCATCAAAGATGGTGACGTTGCTGCCGGTCAGACGCACTCGCAACATCTGCCCGGCCAGTTTGTAAGGCACCGAGTAGTGCTGGTACTCGGCAGTGACATGGTAATTTCGCCCCACCTTCAGTTGCTTCCACGAGACCGTATCGAATCGGTGCGCCGGTAACGGCTGGAGCAGCTCGGCCTCGGCGGCGCGGAATCGTTCGGACCGGGTGGTGCCGTCGGCGCGGCGCATCTGCTCGTTCACTTCGACCATGCGTTCCTTGATTGCAGAATTGAGCTCGGTGAAGGTTGTCCATATTTCTTCGGCGAGGTAGCCTATTACTCGCTTGTTGATGGTGTTTACCGCTGATTCTGCGGCGGCTTTGTCCCGGGGGCGGCGGACGCGGGCTGGCACGACGGCGGTGGAATAGTGGTCGGCGAGCTCTTGGTATCGGGCCTGGACGACGCGAGCACTATCGTCTTTCACCGTTCGGTGGGTGGCGGTGGCGGCGTTATCGGGGACGATGAGCTGGGTTGAACCGCCGAGGAACTCGAAGGCCTGAACGTGGGCGTTGTTCCAGGAGTCTTGCTTCATGTCGGCATAGGCCGAGCAGAAGATCAGCCCGGAAAACGGTAGGACCGCGACGAAGAGGTAGCCCTTGCGGATCTCCCCGGTGACCATGTCTGCAACCGGGAGTGTGTCGCCGGCCCAGTCCACGAGTAGTGCTCGGCCCGGATCGTGGTGCAGAGTCGCCACGACGTCATGCGTGTTCACGAACTCGGTGAACAGCTCGCAGTACCGCGAATACCCGTACTTACGCCCCGGCCGTGCCGAATCCAAACCCACATACATTCGCCATCCCTGCTGCAGCGTGAAGTGCTTATTGCTCTTCATCGACTTCAGCGTTCCCACGAAGTCAGGCTGGATGAAGGCTTCCGATACGCTGCGGCGTTTGTCGGGGAACAGTTCTGCCCACTGCTCGTCACTCATCGCCGCGGTCGCCGCGGCGGTCAAGTTCTTCGCTGTGATGGTCTTCTTCACCATCGAGATTTCGCGGCGTGAACATCCCACTAGGCCCGTGATCTCGTCGTAGCTGCGGCCCTCGAATACCAACGCTGTTATGGCTTTGTAGCTCGCCATCAATGCCCCCTCCGTTAGGAATCGGCAACACCGGTCGTGCTGCCGTCCTGTCAAAGGGATCAAATCAAGATGGCCGCCGTACCAACTCCGTGGAACGGCAGTACCAACAACGTGGACTAACCGTACCGAGTCGGACTACTCGCCAGGCGAGCTCCTGCAGGCCATCGACCTGCAGGACGAGATTCTCTCGATCAGCCTGACCTTCGAGGAACGGGTCCGGCTCGTTGTTGACGACGCCTACTCGACGTTCATGCATTCCAAGGTTGACGGGCTGATCCGGCGGGCGGGACTTCGTTATCCGAACGCGGATCTGCGCCGCATCGACCTCCTTGACGAGCGCGGCCTCAACCGGCAGGTGCTGACCCAGCTCGGGACCTGCTCGTTCGTCACCCGGCAACAGAACGTCGTCTTCCAAGGCTTCACCGGGTCGGGAAAGTCGTATCTAGGATGCGCTCTCGCCAAACGTGCTTGCGAGCATCGCATCCGCGCCCATTACGTCCGAATGCCCGACCTCGAGGAAGCTTGGGTCGCCGCCCAGGATACAACCGGTGGGGCGGGAAAGTTCCTGCGGAAGTATGCCGCCTTCACGCTCTTGGTCATCGATGAGTGGCTGCTGGATAAGCCGACGGAATCGATGCGGACGATGCTGCTGGAGCTGATGGAGCGCCGTTACGGCGAGACGTCGACGGTGTTCTGCACCCAGTATCAGCAGAAGGACTGGCACCAACGCCTCGGCGCCGGCGTTCACGCCGACGCCATCATGGATCGCATCATCCACAACACGACCTGGGTCGACACTGGCACCTACAACATGAGAGAACAAGCCGCCCTCGCGACCGCGTAATCGGTGACGGGGAGCACCAGTGGGGCTGAGCCACACCACCCCTGGTGCTCTTCCGCACGACTGGTGGGGCTCAACGGCACGATCGGGTGGGGCTCAACGGCTCGAATACTCACGTAACAGTTCGCCGTGATGAGAGACTCTGGCACGGCGCGCTGCGCCGCATCGGGTACGGCCTGACAGATTTCTGCCCGTTCTCCGCCTGCACACCAAATACTGACCAAATGGAAGTCATCGTCGGGGCTGGAACCTACCGGCGAAGCGAGTGCCCAGCACATGAGCGCAACGACGGCGAGCACGGGCGCCAGAATGATACTCGAGAACCTGCCACGTGCAAACGACAACCTGCCCACCCCTTAAACTCTTCGATTGATGAAATCGCAGCCCCTGCAGAGGCAGCGCGCCCGGACATTCAGGGGGGCGATTGCGAGCACACAGGAAGGCCATGTTTAGCCGCGGTAATTGCCTAGACTACCAAGGCAGACAGCTGGACTTCCTGTCCAAACCTCATCTATTCAGGGGAAAAAGCCTTCCCCAGACGTTCGCCTAAGATCGGAGCAAGTGTCTCCGCGAAAGACCGGGTGAAGTGACTCCCATCGGCATACACGACCAAGCCGCCGATCACCGGATAACAGTAAATGTCATCGCAAAACGTGTCAGAAAGGTCCACAAATTCTATTGAGGGTAGCTCACTGACAGCTCTCACCATGGTGTCATCTGTCAGCAGGTCACCACGTTTTACGGCGCAAGGCGCGTCACTTTCCGACGTCTTTCCGAGGCACTCGGTCACATTTAGTCCCTCGGTGCCGTCATCACCTCTCACCGACCCCGGCGGGTCTCGCAGGACGATCACTTGCTTCCCCGCGTCCACGAGTGACTTTAGGTCACGCTTGACCAGGGCTTCGTCGAGCATCGAACTCATGCCTCCCACATACTTGCTCGTGGCGTTGGAGATGATTACGGCATCGACGCTGGGCTCAGCCTTGAGCAACTCCATGACGTTGGCCCCCCACTCACTGCAGTCCGTATTCGACGGCGCGACACCGATTCCGGGGCATCCACCCTTAATGTATGTCATCACCTTCCAGCCATTCGTTTCCGCAGCAGGAGCAAGCGCCTCAATGAATTGACCGGCATGGGAATCCCCGAAAAGAGCAATCGTCACGGTGGGGCTTGCTACTTCTCCAAAGGTGCACGGTTCAAGAGGCACCGCACCTCCGCCAAGTTCACAAGGGCCAATGGCGACGCCGACGCCGATATCACCGGCGGCGAGTGCGACATCCGTTGTGGATGTCGTATTGAAGGGGTGAGGACATTCATGATCGGGTTCGGTGGCGCCAGCACCGAGACATGGCGTGCCACGTAAGGCGTCAACCGCCGACGATGCGACGTCGACTTGGTTACGAAGGACAAGGAAGCCCGTCGTGCAAGTCAGGAGGATGACCAACATCGATGCCGCCACGAAGACGAATGGCTTCTTGGACCCGACGACATTCCAAGTCTTGGCGCGCTGAAAAGGAAGTTCCACGTACCGCCAGGTGCCGAACGCAAGGACGCCAGTGAGGCCAAGTACTGCCAGCTTCTGTTGAACCCCCCACGGACCGTCCGCTATAAACGGCCAGAAGACGATTAGAGGCCAGTGCCACAGGTAGATGGAATAGGAAATACTGCCCAGAAGTTGCACTGGGCGCACCGCACTCAACGTCCTGAACCAGCTTGGCTGGCCCAGCCCCGACGCTATAACCAAGAGCGTGCCACTGACTGGAAGCAACGCCGCATACCCGGGAAAGGCCGTCTCTCCGGAGTACGCCACGGCCGAGATCAGAATGAGAGCTACGCCAATTGCGCCCGTCAAACCTGAGCGAAGCCCTGAACGCATCGGGCGCCTTGGCCTTTGCCAGGCAAGGAAGGCCGCCAGACAACCACCACTGGCGAATTCCCAGATTCTCGTGGGTGTGACGAAGTACGCAGCCTCCGGATTGACGTTCGTGTACGTCATGGAGTAAATGAACGACGTGAGCGTCACGGCTGTTATGACAAGCAATATTGTCCTACGCCGCCTTCGGGCAACAAAAAAGGACATCATAAGAAACAGCGGCCAAATAAGGTAAAACTGCTCCTCAACCGACAATGTCCAGAAGTGCTGTACCGGTGACGCACTATTTTCTGCAGCTAGGTAGTCCACGGCGTTTCCCGCGAGGAGCCAGTTTTGCACGTAGAAGGCCGAGGCCAGGAACTCCCCACCAAACTGCTGCCACAGGGAGCGAGGTACGACCAAGAGGGTGAATCCCACGCTAGCCACAAGAACCAGAAATGACGCAGGGAGGAGTCTTCTTATCCGTCGCGCATAGAAATCCCCAACCGCGAAGTTTCGGTCTTCCATTTGGCGGCTGATATGAGTCGTAATGAGAAATCCGGATATCACGAAGAACACGTCGACACCCACGTAGCCGCCACTAAGGCGGTTGGGCCATAGATGAAAAACAACGACAAGTATCACTGCGATTGCGCGCAGTGCCTGGATCTCGGGGATTATGGCCGATCGCACCGGCGACGCCGGGTAAGACAAGTGAGAATTGATGCGAGCGTCGTCCCGTTCCTTCTCCAGAGAGATCACGTCACTGCGTTTCATCCAACTCACGAAGCACGACTAGCCCTTTCCCTGTGTACCCGCCAAGCGGATTCACCTTTGCCAGACCTGAGCGCGCCAAGGGCACATTCCTACCTGTGATCTCATGAGTCGATGGCTTCTGTTAGGCGATGCCTCCAGTGGGAATCATGTCCGCAAAACGTGGGATGACCTGGAGCCAGGATCGCCCCCCACTCAGCTGCGCAAATCGCTCCATGGATGTCACAGGGCGCTTTTCCCCTGACACAAGCTGATAGATCGCACCATTCGGCGTCCGAATGAAGTCGGTGGCGTCGGAGCCGACGATAAGTTGGTTGCAGGTAAATGAGTCCAGCGCGACAAACGTGAACGGATACAACGCATGGGCCGCCGGGGCAACTTTGTGAAGGCTGCCGCCGCTCGAAACATAACGCGTGTCCCCACACGTAATCCCGAAGGTTAGGGGGATATTCGACAACGGATATGCGTTGATCCGCTCGGCCGGCTCATATGTAAATCCGGTTAGCCCCGCCTCTGTCGTGAAGTCGAAGCTTGACAACGGGATTCGGTTAGTAACCCCATTAACAAGGAACACCGCGGCGTTGTCCGGGGAGCGCACTAGTGTTCCCGCAGTCAGCGCCACCGCGCCCTTCGGGATCGCCGCGATGACGCCGGCAGTAACAGGATGGATCGTCGGCGTCGCTGTGTCTGACAGCGCGAGCAATGCCTCCCAAGACGAAATCGGCCTGATCTCGTTGCCCATGAGCACATAGACCGTTTTGGAACTCGGGTCCTGCAGCAGCGCCCCGGCGGAGATATCTCCCCCCAGGGCATTGGAGTTGAGGAAGGCTTGCGAAACGCGAGTCGCCGGCAACCCGAACTGAGTTGCTGCTGCATCCCACCGGGCACGACCCTTGGCAGTCAGGACCCATGTACCAGCGACACCATCTGCTTTCACCAAACCATTGAATTCGGTCCCCGACGGGGTCAGCTTGCTGTGGCTGGTGGCATGTAGAGAGCCAGCGACCCTGTTCTGCAGACCCAGGGCCGCGGCATAGGCCGTGCCGATAGGCGACCGTGTTCCGTTCGCGAAAAAGGCATAGTCCGACGTGGATCGTTTTCTGATCAAAACTGAATCGCGCACAATTGGAGAGCCAAATGCCAATTCTTCTACCGCAGCCTCCGTCAGGACGTTTTGCTGAAGTGGTATGCCGGCAGCAACCTGGGATTGATCATCAAGGATCTCCCTCTTTGTGCCAAGGGTTATGTAATAGCGGTGGCCCGCTGTCGTCGCCAGAACGGGACCGATCAACGGCCCGGTCTGGAACGCACCCACTTGCTTATCAGTCAGCTGAACATAACCGTCAGAATTGCACGATCCGCCGTAATCTAGGACCTGTGCGCAGGAGTCGAAAGGCAACTTGATTCCGGCGTCGTGAAAGAACATGCGCCCGCCGGGCGACCGGAAGATCCGGCCAGCGTCGTGCTTCGTCGTGAAATTATTCAGGTAGCTCTGGGACACAAACCCGACCTGGCCCAGAGGCGCGAACGCTGTCATGAGCGCCAAGCTCCGGACTGGAAACTTGGAGGTTTCGGAAACAAGATAAACCTGAGCGCTGTCCGCCGATCGCAGCAGACTCGTCGAAGCAATGGGCGCGCCGAACCAGTCCGAGAAGATGCGCCAGAAATTGCGATTGCCGTAGGAACTGCACCCATCGCCCGTTCCGTACAGGTTTGCGAGCGCAGCCGGGTTGGGCTGATACGGCGTGTAGTTATAAAGACCGGCCGTTGCCTGATTTTCAATGTAGACCTCGCCGGTGCCGCACGCTGCATTGGGGTGATATCGGACATTGTTGACTCGTCCGGGTACGTGATTCCACCGAGTGGGATTGTTGGCGTAGAAGTTGAACTGCAACGCGGCGGCATAGACCTGATTGAAGAACCCGTAATAGGTGGAATCGCAGTCAGCCGTGTCTGGACAGCCGTAGCCCGTCGCGCTCCGGTACTGACGTGCCGACGGCGACGAATCAGAGACGATTCCCTGCTCCTTTTCGAGCAGGACCAGCATGGCCTTCTGGCTAATTCCGCAGGCGACACCGACGCGTGTGATGATGTCGGCAGCGCTTTCAGACGCCCGCCCCGCGTAAGCGGAGCAGGCATTTGCTACAGCTCCCCGTGTAGGCGTGTCTTGGCGAAAGTCTTTCAGGCAGACGTAGCCCGATTGACAGCCCGAGACTTGGGAGTTCAGGAAGCCCTGAACTGCACCCGCATCCATCGCACCACCGTCAAAGAACTGCACATCACTAATGATGTTTCCTGGATTGAAATCTTGAGCATTGGCCGCATCTGCCTGAAGAGCTGGACCAACACCTGTCAGAATTGAGCCCAGGAGTCCAGCGATGGCCAGGAGTCCAAGGAATCGTCTGCTTTTCACGATATCTCCACGTTCATGGGTTGCGACATGGTCGAAACCGTATCCAATTCGTATTTCAAGGTGACCGTCCACAAACCAACGGCAAAGTCCGAGACGGGGGCGCTGATTACTCCGCAGGACGTTGTCATGCGATCAGCGATTCCCTCACTTGCGACCCTGACGACTCGTCCGTCCCCCGCAAACTCAAAGGTGCATTTTCCGCCTGTCTCGATGAGACCGGAAACGTATCCCGAAGCAGACACGGACTTCCCGTCTGGATCAACTCCTGCCAGGACGATAACTGCCTCAATCTGGCTCGAAGTATCATCGTCTTCAGCAGGCGGGGTGCCGGGTTCGCGCGACTCCCCTGGCGCCCCATCCGGCATTCGAGTCGGCGATGGAAGCCCGGTGCAGCCAGTTACTGCAGCGACAACGGCCACTGCTATAACCAAGAAGCTGAGCCGTCGTGCGTCGCGGATCTTCACGGGGAGGCGTACTCTCTATCTTCGAACAACTCGGAAATAACCCGATTGGCTTAAGAGTAACCGCAAGTTTGCACATTATCGATGCAGACTTGTGTGCTTAGACTGTGTGGTTAGGTCGTCGACACCATTAAAGGATCAATCTTGGACTCTGAAACGCTCGAACAGAAGCGCAAAGCCGAACGTCAAATCTTCATTGCCGAACAGGATTTCTTTGACGCTGGGCAGCCCACGGGCTTCTTCAAGGGTTCCAGTCGATCGCTTGTAGACATTTGGAAGCACCGCGAGCTACTGTCCCGCCTAGTCAAAAGAGAGATCAAGGCACGGTATAAGGACAGTTCGCTCGGCATCCTTTGGAGCCTCTTCCGTCCGCTAGTGCAGCTCTTGATCTATTACTTCGCCATTGGCCAGATCTTGGGTGCCGCGCGGTCTGTCCCCGACTTCGCTGTATTCGTGTTTATCGGCCTCACGATGTGGACCCTATATAGCGAGATAATCAGCGGCAGTACGACGTCCATTCTCGGCAATGCCGGTCTCGTAAAGAAGGTGTATCTGCCCAGGGAAATTTTCCCTCTCAGTTCAGTCGGAAGCGCCCTCGTCAACTTCGGCATTCAGTCCATCGTGCTCCTGGGCGGTATTGCCGTCTTGAGCACCTTCTTGTGGTCCTACGACCTACTTCTGGCACCCGCGGCCGTCATCACGATTCTCGTATTCGGCACCGCCGTGGGACTTCTACTGTCTGCCCTGAACGTCTACCTGAGAGATGTTCAGCACTTTGTGGAAATTTACCTCATCGTTTTCTTCTGGGTTTCACCCATCGTGTATCCGTTCACGTTCATCCAGAATCAGCTCAACGGCAATTGGATGGAACAGATTTACCTGATGAACCCCGTGACTTTGTCAATCATCGCGGCACAGAAGGCACTCTGGACCGGTGGATCTACCGGTGTCGGCGATATGGCCCAAGCGTGGCCGGACAACCTAGAGCTCCGTCTCCTCGTCGCGTTCTTGTGCAGCGTTGTACTTCTCTGGATTTCTCAGCGTGTGTTCTCACGTCTGCAAGGCAACTTTGCTCAGGAGCTCTAACCCGTGTCGACACCAGTCATTATCAGCGTCAGCGACGTTTCCAAGAAATTCGTTCTGCACAAGCACAAGTCGCTCAAGGAGCGAATCGTGAGTGCGAACACCGCCAAGGCTCATCGGCAGGATTTCTGGGCCCTGCGAAACATCGACCTGAACGTTGAGACTGGAAGCACCGTTGGCCTCGTCGGCCACAACGGTTCAGGCAAAAGCACCCTCTTAAAGGTCATCGGCGGCATCATTGAACCGTCCAGCGGCACAGTGAAGCGCCGCGGGCGAATGGCCGCGCTCTTGGAACTCGGAGCAGGATTTCACCCTGACCTGACCGGCCGCGAGAATGTGTATCTTAACGCCGCCATCCTCGGTCTGAACCAGAAGGAAATTGACCGTCACTTCGAGGCAATCGTTGATTTTTCCGGCATCGAGGATTTCATCGACACCCAGGTGAAGTTTTACAGCTCCGGAATGTATGTGCGTCTTGCATTCGCCGTGGCTGTTCATGTGGACCCTGATCTCCTTCTCGTCGACGAAGTCCTCGCCGTCGGCGATGAGCCTTTCCAGAACAAGTGCATGGAAAAGATCAGAGAATTTCAACGGGAAGGTCGCACGATAGTTGTGGTCAGCCACTCTGCTTCTCAGATCAGTCGGCTATGCGACCGCGTCGTGGTAATGAATCACGGAGAGATGACCTTTGATGGCCCGCCCGCAGACGGCTTGCGCGTTCTTCGTTTCGGATACGAAGAACAGCGGCGCCACGAAGAACGCCAACGCGCCGGAGGCACTTTAGCCAAAGAAGAACTCGTCGCCCCGGCACGTATCACTGAAGTTGCAGTGGTGTCCGACCAAGCCGCTGACAAAGTCACAGCGGAGTCTGGCGATGACATAACGGTTGCGTTTACCTATGAGCTCATGGAATCTCAGCCGCCGTTAGTCGCGGGGATTGCAATAGAGACCGCTCAGGGGGACCCCATCTATGGATTGAACACGCGGATGCTCAAGTTGGACCTGCCCTCGGAAAAAGGGCGGCACACCGTGGAATTCAATTTTGCACAGCAAGCGCTCGGCGCTGGACAGTACACCCTTCGCGGCAGCCTCGAAACCTTGGCCGGCGAGTCCCTCGACCGCCTGAACCCAGCATCTAGTTTCGGGGTCACGAGCCCCGAGTTCGGAACCGGCTACCTCCGCATGAATGTGATTGCTGCGGTTCGCACAAAACAGCGCAGCTAGCGTCCCTGGGCCCAGTCGAACTGGCGTTGGAGCCCCTCTTGGATATCAACGAGGGGGCTCCATCCCAGTGCAGACGCGACCAGGGTTGCGCTTCCTCCGGTTCTCGTGACGTCGCCGTCCATCGCCGGAAGGTACGTCAGGTTGAGGGCCATCCCCGTGGTCTTCTCCACGAGGTCAAGTATCTCCAGGACCGTAACGCTGGACCCGCCCGACAAGTTCATCACCGGCGGCAACTCGCCATCGGCGTCAATGGCAGCGACGAGGGCGGCAACGATGTCATCGACATACGTGAAATCGCGAATCTGGAGCCCGTCACCATAGACAGTGATCGGCTCGCCTTGCCTGGCAGCGCCGAAGAACCGGGAAAAGGCCATGTCGGGGCGTTGACGTGGGCCGTAGACAGTGAAGAACCGAAAGCTGACCGTCGGAAGACCGAAGTTCTCCCTGTAGAGAGTCGTGAGGTGCTCGCCAGCCAGCTTCGTGACGCCATACGGGCTGTAGGGACGCGTCAGAGTGTCCTCGGATGTCGGGTACGACGTGGCTTGCCCATAGACCGAAGACGACGACCCAAAGACAAAACGCCTCAAGCTGGAGCTCCCGCGCGCGGCCTCGAGGAGCTTCTGCGTGGCCTCCACGTTGTTCCGCGTGTATGAATCGAATTGCGTCCCCCACGAGCCGCGCACTCCGGGTTGGCCGGCAAGGTGAATGACCGCGTCGACTCCGACGAGCACCTCCGACAGTGGAAGGGCGTTAAGATCGCCCTCGATTACAGTGAGTCGCTGTTGAGGGAGAGCCGCTATGTTCCGCCGCTTGATCTCGGTGTCGTAATAGTCCGAAAAAACGTCGATTCCAACGACATCAATCCCTCGGTCCAGAAGTGCCCGTGCTGTTGTTGAACCGATGAACCCTGCGATTCCAGTGACTAAGACTCTAATGAGTAATCCTTCCAACGGTGCGACTAGTGAAACTCCGTATTCGCCGAACGAATGCAGCCGTACGAATCACGCGGCGCGCTCCAACTTCGCCGAAGACCACGACTGCCGCTTCACCGCGAGTTTGCGGGATAGCGAGCTCGGCGACGAAGGCCGCAATTTCGCGGTCCTTACCCTCGAGCGCTTTCGCAATCCGCGTCTCTTCGCCGGCCTTGAGGTCTTTCATATCTTGCAGGGCCTGAGTCAGTTCACGTTCGGCCCGGCGAAGCTCAGACAGCAACGGCCCGGACCTGTGGCGAGTAATTTCGGTCAGGTGCGTCCGACGGTTCACCCCCGCCGGCCACTGATGATTCTGAGAATTCAGGTTATCCTGGTCAACGGCGTTGATCGAAACTCCGCTGAGCGCAAAGGCGACGTTTGCGGACAATTGGTCCCGCCGCGAGAAACGAAGAACGTGGTCAAACCACGTATTCATCATCGTCGTGACGGCGGGCGTGCTTCTTCGGGCAGACATGCCGTTCCAGAAGGGACGCTGATCGAGGATATCGGGGTACAGCTCGGCGTACTGCATGAGTTGCTCACTGACTCGAGCCGGGTCGTCATAGTTGAGCGCCAGCACCTCGTCGAATTCGTCAATCACTCGCTCGCGAAAGCTGTGGGGGGACACCGCATAGTCGCAGTCAGCAAGCCACTCGTCGAGAATGTCGTCCGGGTCCCGCTTGAGGAGCACGGCGTTGTCAATGTACAACAGCTCGTCATACTCGGCCAAGGACTCGTGGCCCCGAATCTTGAGGCTGCGCTGACTCCGAACCATATCGAAGGGGAATATCGGCTCGATGACCTTCAGCTGCCACGAGGTACTCTTAGCGTCCGGGTCGTCGGTGAAGCAGATGAAGTCGACGCTGGAATCGTGTGCCACGGGCTGTTCGATCAGGTCCTCGTATCCGCCGATGAGTGCCGTGTATACGACGCGTCTTGGGGTCATCCCGCATGTCTCCTTGGTTCGGAATCCACCACGTCCACAGCGTCAGATCTTCCAGATCGACAGCAGGTCAGAAGCTAGGCGGGAGTCGTACAACTGAGAATCCAGTCTACGCGTCCGGGTAGAATTCAAATTCACCCACAAGAATGGAGCGGGATGTTTCGTCGTGCACGCCCAGTGAGATTCGTGTACGCAGCGCAATATCGGCACTCCGGCTCTACCGTCATGCGAGGCGCCCAGCTCAGCGCGATTGCCGCGCAGTCGATGCCCGACCGAGACGTGAAATATGTCGAGTTGAATGTGGATATTCGCAACTCCGTCGTCTTCTTGACCAAAGGCGCGCTGAAGGCAATGACAATGGAGCGATTGGAGTCGCTCAAGAAGCACAAGAATGTACTGCTTTTTGATGTGGTCGACGAGCTACCGCCGCCCATCACGCATGGGTATGCCGATGTTCTAATCGCCGCATCTCACACCGCGTTTGTGCAACACTCCATTAATTTTCCGCATCTTCCCGTCCGGTTGGTCAACCATCACGTTGACCCTCGCGTCTCTGCGTTGCAGGTCGCCCCGCCCGATGACAGATTGCGGACGGCCTATTTCGGCGAGACGATCAACGCAATCTTCACCTCCATGATTACCGAGACGGTGCAGGTCGTGCCTATCGACACGTCTAGGCAGAGTTCGTCCTGGATCGACCACCTCGCCGCCTACAACCTCCACTATGCCGTCCGTGCCACCCGTGACCTCGACAATTACAAGCCGTTCTTGAAAGGATTCACCGCGGCCCATTGCGACTCGAACATCCTCATCCAGGCAACGGAAGCAGAGCCAGCCCAGTGGCTCGGCACGGACTATCCGTTTCTCGTACAAGGTCCAGCCACTGAAGCCTCAATTTTGGCAGCCATCGAGCACGCACGCGGCTGCTTTGGCGGCCCTGAGTGGAATCAAGGACTTGTGAGGATGCGCGAGGTCCGTGAACGCACATCCCCGGAACGAATTGGCGCAGAAGTCAGGTCCGCCTGCGCCGTCTAAACGGCCCTATTTGGTTTTCCGCTGGCCTTCCAGCGAACCTGTGAGAATCGCAGCCTCATCAGCTAAGTCGACGTCGACCGCGCGTCGGTAGCTGGTCCACTTTCGAATCTGAAAGAACGGGTTAATCGCCAGCCAATACAGCCGCCGCTTCGACGTGTATTGAGGGTCCTTCAGAATGCGAAGCGTATCCCCCGCAATCCCGCGAGCGATCAGACGGTACATGCCCTTGCGGTCAAGCATTCCCACTGCCGTGCCGATCTGCCGCAAGCCGACAGTCTCGTCGAATATTCGCGCTCCGAACTCAGAATAGGTGAGGTCGTTGGAGTGCTCAACTGCGGCCCGCGGGGCGTAAGCCTTGTGATAACCAGCCTCGATCAAGTCCTGGCCAAACATCTGATCTTCGGCATAACGCACGTCACGGTACGGAAGGCGGTCGACGAGAACCTCCCGTCGAGCGGCAGAATTCACGTCGGAATAGAACGTGATAGCGCCGAGAACTCCAGGGTTTGTTACGAACGTATCCTTGTAAAAGACGGTCGTACCGAAGTCGGGGCCGAATTGTGCGAAGACGCCGTTGATTTCATATTTCATGAGAGGGAAGCATTTCAGCCGGGGAACCTGCTTACCCATCACGGCGACGATGCGGTCATCCATGCTGAACGGCGTTATGAGTTCGCGCAGCCAGTCCTCAGAAAGTGGCACGGCATCGTGCGTCAGATAAGCGATGTACGTGCCCGTGCCGAGCTGCGCCGCCAGATTGCGAGTCTTGCCATGGCCGAAGTCAGAATTGGCGATTTGGTGCAAAATCACGTGGGGAAAGTCCCGCACAATCTCAAGTGTCGAATCGGTCGATCCCGAATCGATCACAAGAATCTCGACCAGTCCATCGACTTTCTGGATCGAAACCATCTCGAGAATCCGCCGCAGGTACGTCTCGCCGTTGTAGGTGGGAATAACGACTGTCGCAAGTGGTTGTTCAGCTGGCATGTTGGTCCCTGATCTCTTCGTAAGTTCGGCGAACGCCCTCATCCAGCGGCGTCAGCGGAACGTCACCGAACTCTGCCTTGTAGCGAGCGGTATCGAGCACGATACTGTCGACGAAGGTAGCCGGAACGGGTCGCTCGTCAATGTCAAAATCGGTGCCGGTGACCCGTCGCAAAGAATTGAGTATGTCAGTCACCGAATGGCCGGCACCGCTCCCCAGATTGTAGGTGTCCAATCTCGGCGGCGTGTCGACCATTCTGGCAATCATTGCGACGAGATCTTCTACGTAGAGATAGTCGCGAACCATCGAACCGCTTCCAAACCGGGCGACCGGGCGTCCCAGAACGATCTGGCGAAGGGCGATCGGGATAAGTCCTTGGCGCTTGTTCGGTCGCTGGCGCGTTCCAAACGGATTCGAGATGCGCAAGGTCGTCGACTCGAGGTGGTGCATCACCGAAAAATAGCGCAGGTAGTTCTCGATCGCGAGCTTGCCGATCGCATAGGGCGACACCGGCAAGGTTCGGTCTTGTTCGTCGTGAACGGGCTTGCCCTGGGGCCCGTAAATAGCCCCGCCTGTTGATGCGAAGTAAAAGTGCTTGGTGCCGGCGGTGACGCAGGCCTCCAGGAGCTCCACGCTTTGGGCAATGTTCGTACGAATATCCAGCGTGGGATCGCTCTCTGCAGTAGCTGGGCTGGTCGTCGAGAGGAAGTGGAAGACGAGATCCTGGCCGCGTACGGCCTCTTCCAGGTCTGCCCTGCTGAGGAACTCCCCTCGAAGGATCGATACGTCCCGGGCAGCAAACGTAGGTTCGCTCGAGCTGAAGCGGTCGAATGCAGTAACGTCGTGTCCCGCACCGACGAGCGAATCTACGAGGTGTGACCCCACAAATCCGTTGGCCCCTATGACAACCGCCCTAGCCACGCATGGCCCTTTCGAACGCCTGGACGAATTGCACTCCGGACTGCTCCCACGTGACGCCGTCCAGCGATTTCGACATAGCAACCGACCGTTCGCCATCCGCACGATCGACCACGTCGATCAGCCGTTTTGCAATGGCCCCCGGCGCGCTCGGCACATATTCGATGAAGGGATTGTCCGTCACCATGCGGTTATTCGGAGCGTCGTTTACGACTGGCGTGACCCCACTCGCCATGAGCTCAAGCGGGAGCAACGAAAGGTTCGACGCAGACAGCACGAGCCCTGCTGCGCAGCGGTTGTAAATCGCGTTCAACTGCGAAATATCGACACCCGACAAATTCTTGTGCGGAAACGGAATATCCCAGCTGGAAACGTCCCATCCGGCAAGGTTGATCGTGATGTCTGGTCGCGCGGCCGCGAATTGCTCCAGAGCCATGAGCCCGAGCTCCCAGCCGCGGCGTGGTGTGACCGGGCGGGCATAAAAGAAGATTTCCTTTCGCGGCGCAGTGTTGGTCACGTTGTAGAACTGGGTCTCAACCGCGAAATCAAAGTGGTCGGTTTGCATGCCGTAGTCGGCGTGCAGCTTGTGAGACAGCCACCCGCCCGCTGTCATACCGTGGAAACCGAAGCGATATGTGTTTTCCGCCAGCATCGCTTCTGATCCTGCGGGATAGAAGCTCGGCTCGAAGTCCTGCACAAAATAGAATCGCCGGGCAGTTGACTTGTCCAGGAACACCGGATAAGCAGTCTCCCACCCCGTCGCGAAGATGGCTTGAGCAGAAGGGTCAACTCCCTTTGCACTGTCGTACATCGACATTTCAGCTTTAATATCGGGATATGCCGCAGATTTCCGCAGCATGGCACGCATGTCGCGGCTATTTACCACCACTGGAGTGTTCGTGTAGAAGTAAATAAGGCATCGATGCCCTGCCTTCTCAGCGAAGTCAATGAAGCGGAAAAGGTTTTGGTGGCCACCGCTGGTCGGGCTTGGCGGAGACATGATCCAAGCGATCGTCACCGGTCCGGAGTCGACGGAAATAGGTGTGGAGAGCTGCACCGGCGGGTCAGACCAGTCGGCCGCGAGAGCATCCTCGGTCTTGACAGGGAGCGTGATCATGTGCCCGGTTATACCTGCCTGGAGCCGCTTTTGAGTGCGAAACAGGAATGATCGTGGCCCTTCAATTCGAAGAATCCGAAGGCCGGTAAGCACTAATCTGACAAACTTCATTTATTTCCCAACAATCCGTCCGAGGCCGGCTCTGGCGGCGAAAGCTCAATCTTACCAAGCCGATCACAATCACGAACGCACGCCAGGTCGGCGGCGTAGTCCAGCCTCCAGCACGGCCCGACTATGCTGAACCTATAATGCCCAAATCAAGGCTGGACTCGACGGCAGTTGTCACCGTCACATACAACTCGGGCGCGTACCTGCGTCATTTTCTGCAGTCCGTTCGTGCCAGCGAACCCGAATCTGTGCACATTGTTGTCGCGGACAATGGCTCTACGGACGTTGACGAGGCGCGTCGGTACTGTGGCGAATTCCAGGCGACGTTTTTCGAACTCGGCAAGAATCTCGGTTACGGCGGGGCAATCAACGCGGCCGTCAATACCCTTCCCGAGAGCATCACCTCAGTACTGATCAGCAATCCTGACATTGAGCTCCGGCTTGGCTCGCTCTCCAGCATGGTGGATACCCTCAGTGCACGACCAGACGCGGGTTCGGTCGGGCCGTGCGTATTGAATTCCGACGGTTCCATTTACCCGTCAGCTCGGCGTCTTCCGTCATTGCGGACAGGAATTGGTCACGCCCTGTTTGCACATGTGTGGAAGAATAACCCTTGGACTACGCGATATCTCAGCGATGCGGTACAGCCGGAGACCACGCGCTCCGCAGGATGGCTGTCGGGGTCCTGCCTTCTCGTCCGCCGCAGCGCGTTCGATGCCCTGGGCGGCTTCGACAAGGCCTTCTTCATGTACTTCGAGGATGTGGATCTCGGCTATCGTTTGGGAAAATCCGGCTGGCTGAACCTCTACCTCCCCGCGGCCGTCGTGACCCACACAGGGGCACATTCGACAAGCACGGATTCAAGCAGAATGCTCCAGGTACATCACCAGAGCGCCTACCTCTACCTTGCGCGGAAATATCGCGGTTGGTATCTGGCCCCGGTTCGTGCAGGGCTGCGAGCAGCCCTGCACGTGCGGGCATGGTGGATGACCCGGCGCTAGCGAGACGCAGACTTACTGCGCCAGTAGCCCCTTGAGGTAACGGCCGTATCCGCTCTTCTCCAGCGGGCCGGCCAGTTTCTGAAGCTGTGCGTCATCGATCCACCCAGCTCGCCACGCGATCTCCTCGATGCAACCGATCTTGAAGCCCTGGCGATCTTCAATGACGCGGACATACTCGGAAGCCTGCATCATGGACTCGAAAGTCCCGGTGTCAAGCCATGCGACGCCTCGGTCGAGTACCTGAACCTGCAGTTGCCCAGCGTCGAGGTACCTCTCGTTGACGGTGCTGATTTCCAACTCGCCTCGTGCACTGGGCTCGATCGTCTTGGCGATCTCCACGACTGAGTTGTCGTAGAAATACAGCCCGGGAATGGCGTAGTTGCTCTTGGGCACCGCCGGCTTTTCTTCGATGGAAATCGCCCTCATCGCGTCGTCGAACTCGACAACGCCATAGGAAGTCGGGTTCGAGACGTGGTACGCAAAGATCAGCCCGCCGTCAATCTCGTCATGAGTGCGCAAAGACGTTCCGAGCCCCACGCCGTGGAAGATGTTGTCGCCCAATACGAGCGCGACGCTGTCGTCGCCAATAAACTCTTCGCCGATGATGAAGGCCTGAGCCAGGCCGTCTGGCGATGGCTGTATAGCGTACTCGAGTCGAATGCCCAGATCGGAACCGTCGCCCAGCAAGGATCTGAACTGGTCCTCATATTCCGGCGTCGTGATGATGAGAATCTCATTGATTCCGGCCATCATCAACGTGGAGAGAGGGTAGTAGATCATGGGCTTGTCATAGATCGGCATCAGCTGCTTGGAGATGCCGCGCGTGATGGGCCACAGGCGAGTTCCTGATCCGCCGGCCAGAATAATTCCGCGCATGATTTAAGCCTCAGTCCTGTTCAGGGAATCGTAGAACGCTCTGCAGTCGGCCCAGGTCGGGAGCAGTCCACCCGCTGCGGCCTCCCCCAGGCTAGGGGCGTCCGTGTCCTTCGACGAGAGTAGGGGCTCGCCGGCCTCGGGGGGGAACAACAGCCCGATCTCGGGGGAAAGCGGATCTATTCCGTGTTCCCGTGACGCGTTGTAGACATCGCTGACGAGATAGCTCACCGTGGCGTCATCGGTCAGCGCCACAAACGCATGACCGAGTCCTTCGGCCAGGTAGACGGCGCGCCGATCCACTGAATCGAGGAGCACCGAATCCCATTGCCCAAAGGTGGGCGACCCAACACGGATATCCACGATGAAGTCCAGCACTGCGCCGTGCATGGCCGTCACATACTTGGCCTGCCCCATCGGGATGTCCGCAAAGTGGATACCGCGAACGACGCCACGCTTCGAGACCGAGGTGTTCGCCTGGCGAAGGTTCAGTGGATGCCCGACGGCCTTGCTCAGGGCGTCAAAACGATACCACTCGAGGAAAACACCTCGATCATCACCAAATTGTCTAGGCGTGATTTCGTATGAGTCGGGAATGGAGAGTTCGCGAATTTGCACAGTAGAGAGCCTACCAAGTCACTCCCGGCCGACTAGCGCGGTGGTCGGCTCAATGCATACGGCCAATACCGGGTGTCGTTCATCCGAAAGCTCCAGCGCCCCCAAGCCACGTTTACCTCGAAGGTGTGGACCGAAGCGTCTCGAGTCTTCGACTCGAAGTGATACAGCTCAGCGTGTGGTGTCCAATAGATGTCGTGGCCAATCCAGGTCGTCTTCATACACAGATCGACGTCGTTGAAGTTTCCCGGCAAAAGGTTCGAAAGTCCGCCTACTTCGAAGTAAACGTCACGTGGCATCATCGCGCAGGCCGCGGTGACCCCGACGACCTCGCGCTCGACAAGATATCCGTCAAGAGGCCCACGATCGCCCCGCGGGACGTCTAGACCGATGTGGGACGCATCACCCTCGTGGTAGGCATGACCGGCATGTTGGATGGTTTCGTCGGCGTAGTACAACATGCCGCCAACCATGCCTGCTCCCGGAAGTTGCGCAAGGGAAAGAAGTGACTCGAGCCAGTCGGGGCTGATGACGTCAACATCGTCGTTCAGGAGGAGTACGAATTCCCCGTGCGAGTGCAGCACCCCCAGATTGACCTTGTCGGAAAAGTTGAAGGGTTTAGCCCACTCGACAAAACGAATTTGGTCACCGGCGAGGCGCTCAAGTTCGGTCACGACTTTCGGGTCGGCGACAGAATCGATGACAAGAACGAGTTCGAAGCTGCGATACGTGGATCGCTCCATCACGGATTTCACTGCATCGATCACAAAGCACCGGCGCTCTCCATCGACGACGGAATACATTCCCCGGGTCGGGATAACGATGGAGATCAACGGCTCGCCGACTACCAGCCGTCGCGTGTCGTGTACCCCGCGGGGGTCGACAGACTTGACGATCCCTCCGCCGGTCGCCTCCAGATGTTCGGTCAGGGCCGCTCGCGTTGAGGCCAGCGCTTCATCGTTCAGTAACGTGACCCCGCCAGGAACACGGTCGCGCAGAAACAGTTGTTCACCAATCAACTCGACCGCCTGTGACTTACGGGTTGAGCGCAGAGCCAGATCGTAGAGCAGCGCACCTGCCCGTGATGGGTTCAGCCCACCCGCCCGAAGAAACAGCTCCCGACGATAGAAGACGAGGTCACCAAAGTAGAACTGGCACCGCAGGCGCTCCGGCGAGAAGATCGGCTTATTCAGAGCCTCCATGTCGCTCCCGAGACCGGCAACTGCCTCGTTGGTGTAGATCAGTTCTGCCAGCGGGTGTTCCTCTACGAACGTGGCAAACACCTCGAGGGCCCCCGTCGTCGCGACTCCGGTCGGACGTAGGACGCTTATGAAGTCGCTCGTTGACGCTTCGACGGCAGCGTTCACGGCCTCCGCAAGTGATTCGTCTTCCTTGAGCAGTCGTACACTCGCGTTGCCTGCAACGAGATTCTGTGGAGCTTTCGAGGAAATAATGACGAAATCGACACTGCTCGACTCGCTCGCACCGACCGACCGAATGAATCGCTCGGTTTGGTCGCGAGCCTCGTCCGCGAGCAGGACGAACGTGACCGAGGGAGGTCTCGCCCCGGACGCGAGTATCACGCCTTCTTTCGATTCTTGATCTTGCGCAGGACCTTCCGAGCGAAGAGCATCGGGCTGACCGTGGCCAGCCCGGCCTTCCACGTTCGCGAGGCAAGGAGGGCTCGCAATTCCGCTTCCAGGGAATTTATCCGGTTGGGATAGATGACATTGAGGTTGGCCACCTCTGCCTGGAGACCGATCACGCGATCCACGAGGGCCAACTGCCGAGCGTCGCGGGCGAGGTCCGATTCTTCAGGTGTAGGTATAGTCATTTTTCCGTCTCTAAAGCCGCCGATGAAATTCGACTTGAGTCTAACAATTCGTGACGAAGAGTTTGCGAATGCCCTCACTGAGAAGAGCACCAATCGGCTTCCGGTAGAATCGCGACGCCTCTTAAGCGAACGGAACGGTTACCTCTATATGAAGATCCTCGTCACCGGCGGCGCCGGTTTTATCGGCTCGAACTTTGTTCGCCGCACCATTGAAGACAAGTACCCGGGCCTCGAAGGCGCCGAGGTCGTTGTTCTCGACGCCCTCACGTACTCCGGAAACCTCGAGAATCTGGCACCCATCGCCGATTCTTCGCGCTACACGTTCGTGCACGGCGACATCCGCGACGGCAAGCTGCTCGACACCCTGTTTCCCGACATCGATGCGGTTGTGCACTTCGCCGCCGAGTCGCACGTGGACCGCTCGGTGCGCGACGCCTCGATCTTCGTCGAGACCAACGTGCTCGGTACACAGCAGCTGCTCGACGCCGCCCTGCGCAACAACCTCAAGCGCTTCGTGCACGTCTCCACCGACGAGGTCTACGGCTCCATCGCCGAGGGTTCCTGGAACGAGGAGCGCGCGCTCGAGCCCAACTCCCCCTACTCGGCGTCGAAGGCCGGCAGCGACCTGCTCGCCCGCAGCTACCACCGCACCCACGGCCTCAACGTGTCGATCACGCGCTGCTCGAACAACTACGGCCCGTACCACTTTCCCGAGAAGGTCATCCCGCTGTTCGTCAGCAACCTGATCGACGACCTGCACGTTCCCCTCTACGGCGAGGGCAACAACATCCGCGACTGGCTGCACGTCGACGACCACACCCGCGCCATCGCCATGGTGCTCGTGAACGGCCGCGCCGGCGAGATCTACAACATCGGCGGCGGCACCGAGCTCACCAACAAAGAACTCACCCAGATGCTGCTCGACTCGACAGGCAAGGACTGGACCTACGTGGACCGCGTCGCCGACCGTCTCGGCCACGACCTGCGCTACTCGGTAGACATCTCCAAGATCCAGGCCGAGCTCGGCTACGCCCCCGAGGTTCCGTTCGAGCAGGGCCTCGCCGACGTCGTGCAGTGGTACCGCGACAACCGCAGCTGGTGGGAGCCGCTCAAGGCTCGCGCCGCCCTCGACAACTAGCATCACCGCTGCCACGGTGCCGGCTTTCGCGGTACCGTCGCAGGTGTCGGTTTCGAACACCTTTTAGGGAAGTGTATGAAGTATTTGATCACCGGAGCGTCTGGCATGCTCGGCCGCGACCTGCAGTCGGCCCTGGCCGGCCACACCGTGACCGCCATGGGGCGCGAGAACCTCGACGTGACCGACATGGATGCCGTGACGGCAGCCGTGGAAGGCCAGGACGTGGTGATCAACGCCGCCGCGTACACGAAGGTCGACGACGCAGAGACGAACGAGGATGCGGCGTACGCCGTGAATGCCGTGGGCGCCAAGAATCTGGCGATCGCGGCATCCGTCGCCGGTGCGAGGCTCGTGCAGGTGTCGACGGACTACGTGTTCAACGGCAGCGCCACGACCCCCTACGCCGAGAACACGCCGCTCGACCCGATCAGCGCCTACGGCCGCACGAAGGCCGCCGGCGAAGAATTCGTGCTCGCCAAGAACGCCCCGGCCACCTACATCGTGCGCACGGCCTGGCTCTACGGCCAGCACGGCCCGAACTTTGCCAAGACCATGCTGCGCCTCGCGGGCACGAACGACACCGTGACGGTGGTGAACGACCAGTTCGGCCAGCCCACCTGGACCAGTGACCTCGCCGCCCAGATCGTGTATCTGCTCGACGCGGATGCCCCGGCCGGCATCTATCACGGCACCAACTCCGGCGAAACGACCTGGTTCGACTTCGCGCGAGCGATCTTCGAAACGGCCGGCCTGGACCCCGAGCGCGTGCTCCCCACCGACAGCTCGGCCTTCGTGCGCCCGGCTCCGCGGCCCGCCTACTCGGTGCTCGGCCACGACGCCTGGGTCGCCGCCCGCCTCGAGCCCATGCGCCCCTGGCGTGAGGCTCTCGCCGACGCGGCCGCGGCAGGAGTCTTCGGAGCAGAATGATCACCCTTCGTGTTGTCGTAGATCAGATGGTCGCGCCGGTTCCCGGCGGCATCGGCCGTTACACCGAAGAGCTCACGCGCGCCCTCATCGCGACAGCACCGGCCGGCTGCGAAGTGGAGGGCATCGTTTCCTCGTCTCCCGCCGAACAGTACGAGAAGATCGAGGCGGCTCTGCCCGGCCTCGCCTCGCTGTCGAAGACCGCACTCGCCCGCCGTGAGGTGGCAGCCGCCTGGAGCCTCGGCGTCACGGCCTCATCCGGCACGGGCATGATCCATGCACCGTCGCTGCTCGCCCCCATGCGCCGGCATGATCGCCTCGCGGACGGAACGCAGATCGCTGTGACGATTCACGACGTGCTGGCGTGGACGCATCCAGAGTCGCTCACCACGGCGACCGTGGGCTGGACCAAGGCCATGGTGAAGCGCGCCCGCAAGCACGCCGACGCGGTAGTCGTGCCGAGCCACGCGGTCGCCGCGCAGCTCGCCGACATCGTGGACTTCGGCGATCGCGTGCGCGTGATCGGCGGCGCCGTGGGCCGCGGGCTCGTGCTCCCCTCCGATTCGCTGGTGTCCGGCCGCGTGGCCGCCCTGGGGCTCCCCCAGGACTACATCGCCACCACGGGCTCCCTCGACCCGCGCAAGGGCGTCACCTCGCTCATCACGGCCCTCGGGCTGCCGGGCGCCCCCGACCTGCCACTCATCGTGATCGGCCCCGATTCGTGGGGAGAGCTTGACATCGCCGCAGTGGCCGACGAGGCCGGGCTCGCGCCCGGCCGCGTGCGCGCCATGTCGGGGCTCAGCGACGAAGATCTCGCCATCGTGATCGCGCGCGCCGCGCTCTTCGTGTACCCGAGCCGTGAAGAGGGCTTCGCACTGCCCATCATCGAGGCCTTCCATCTCGGCACCCCCGTAGTGCACTCCGACGCCCCAGCCCTGGTCGAGGCCGCCGGCGACGCCGGGCTCGTGGTGCCGTTAGCGGATGCCGTGGGCTACTCCGAGCGCCTCGCCGCCGCCATGACCAAGGTGCTCACCGACACCGAGCTGGAGCAGCGCCTGCGCATCTTCGGGAGCGACCGCGCCAAGGCCTTCAGCTGGCGGGACTCGGCCGAGCGCGTCTGGCAGCTGCACGCCGACCTGTAACCCCCATTCATTTTCTCCCCACAAGTTAAACTTCAAAGGTCACATGCTCAAAAAACTCGCCGCGCTTGCCCGCGACCAGCGAATCCGCTTTCTGGCCGTTGGCGGAACGAATACTCTCGTTGGCTATGTGCTCTTCTCGGCATTCACTCTGTGGGTTTTCCACGACATCTACCTCGGCTACCTGCTCAGTCTCGCGGTCTCGTACGTGGTGGGCATCACCCTGGCGTTCGTGCTCTACCGCCGATTCGTGTTTCCGGTGCACGGCCACCTCCTGCGGGATTTCGCCCGGTTCGTGAGCGTGTACCTCGTGGCGATCGGCATCAACGCCGCCGCGCTGCCGCTGCTGGTTGAGGTTGCGCGGGTGCCGCCGCTCCTCGCCCAGCTGCTCATACTCGTGGCCACGACCCTGCTGAGCTTCTTCGGCCACAAGAAGTTCTCCTTCCACCGCACCCCCGGTGAGCACTCTCCCCCGACAGGTCCCCTCCACCCCTGATCCACCTGCGAGACACCTGGATATCACCTTCGCGTTAGAGCCTGAAAGCGCATTCAACGCTTTCAACGCTAGGAGATCCCATGAGCACGTCCCCCACCGTTCCCGTCGGAACGTCACGCCGCCGCCACACGGGCGCCGCCGCATCCGTCGCCATAGCACTCGCCGCCGGGCTGTCCCTCGGCGCGGTGCCGAGCGCATTCGCGAGCGAATCCCACGACGACGTTCTCAATGCCGCGCATCGCGGATCGAGCGACGCACACCCCGAGAACACTCTCACCGCGTTCCGGGCCGGCGCCGAACAGGGCGCCGACCTCATCGAGATCGACGTTCAGCGTTCGGCCGACGGGGAACTCGTGGTCATTCACGACACCACCCTGGCCCGCACCACCAACGTTGAGGAGCTTTTCCCCGACCGCGCCCCGTGGAATGTGGGCGACTTCACCGCCGCTGAAATGCAGACCCTCGACGCCGGATCGTGGAAGGGCTCGCAGTTCGCCGGGGAGAAGCTGCCGACCTTCACCGAGGCGATCGACGTCATCCGCCACAGCGGAGCCGGCATGCTGCTCGAGATCAAGGCCCCGGAGCTCTACACGGGCATCGAAGCGGATGTCTCGGCCGATTTGAGGGAGTCCCGCGGCTATGTGCAGTCTTCCGTCGCCCGGGACAAGCTCATGGTGCAGTCGTTCAACTTCGATTCCATGAAGACGTTCACTCAGCTCGAGCCGACCGTGCCCGTCGGCCTTCTCGGCACACCGGCGATCTCCCAACTGCCGGACCTGGCCACCTGGGCCGACCAGATCAACCCCCACCACCTGTCGATCGATGCGGCCTACGTTACCGAAGTGCAGCGTCTCGGCATGGACATCCTCGTGTGGACGGTCAACACCGAGGCCGACATGACGCGGGCCATCGACCTGGGTGTCGACGGCGTCATCACCAACCGTCCTGACGTGCTCGACGCCCTGCTCGACGACTGACGCTTTCGCTCAAACGGATGCCTCGGCGGCTACTGCGTCGGGGCATCCGTTGCGCACGAGGCGAGAGCGGCGTCGAGGTCCCGACAGGTGCTCTCCACCCCTGATTCACCCGCGCGACATCGGCCGATCACCAACGTGAGAGAGCCTGACTTTGTTCAGCTCTTCCCACGCGAAGGAGATCCCATGAGCACGTCTGTTCCGTCCACTCAAACCGAAACGCTCATCCGACGGTGCCGAGGGGTCGCGGTAACTCTCGCCATCATTCTGGCCGTCGCACTCTCAGCGCTCGTCGCACCGCACGCTTTCGCCAGCGAATCGAATCCCGTCACCCTGCAGCTCTGAAGCCCCCGCAGGGTGGTGGCGTCGCCGGCTACTGCGCCGGGGCATCCGTTGCCGGCGGGGCCAGGGCGGCGTCGATGAGGGCCGTGATGTTGGCGTAGTCGGGGTTCTCGGGGTCGACGCCGTTGTCGGGCGTGAGTGCGACGCCCTCGATGGGCAGCGTTTTGGTCTTCGACGCGAGGTTCACGAAGTAGCCGAGCATGCCCTGCGGCACGTCGGTCTTCACGACCTCCCGGCCCGCCTTAGCCACACCCTGGAACTGGGTGAGTACGTTCGCCGGGCTCGCCTGCGCGAGGAGTGCCTCCTGCAGCTGGCGCTGGCGGTTGATGCGGTCGTAGTCGCTTGTGCCGTGCCGGGAGCGGGCGAACCACAGGGCGTGGTAGCCGTCCATGTGCTGCATGCCCGGTTCGAACCAGAACGCCACGCTCGTGAACGACTCGTCCTTGTGCACCGGAACGCGGCTCTGCACGTCGATGTCAACGCCGCCGAGAGCGTCGACGAGGTCGGAGAAGCCCTGCATGTCGATCAGCACGAAGTACTGAATCTCCAGGCCGGTGATGCCCTGCGCCGCCTCTTTGGTGGCCTCGATGCCCGGGGAGCTGCCCTGGGCGACTGCGTCGGGGTACAGGAAGGGGCGCTTGATCTCGCCCTCGGTGTAAATGGAGTTGAGGATGCAGGCATCCGTGTCACAGCCGTCGATGGCGCCGTAACCGTCGGGATACAGGGCGCCGAGGGCGGAGCCGGCCGAGAACGGCACGTCTTCGAGGTTTCGCGGCAGGCTGATCATGGTGGCCTGACCGGTGGTGGCATCGACGCTCACCACGGAGATACTGTCGGGGCGCAGGCCATCGCGGTCGGCACCGGCGTCTCCGCCGAGCAGCAGCACGTTGTAGCGGCCGTCGACCGGGGGCTCTGTGGGCCCGGCCACGAAGACGTCGGAGAGAAATCCGCTCGCGGTCGTGGCGACGTAGGCGCCGTAGCCGGCGGTGCCGCAGACCAGCACCATGACGGCCGTCGTGAGCACGGCGATGATCGGGCGCGCGCGCGGCCCGGCGCGCACCAGCCGCACGAGGCGCAGGGTGTCGAGGGTGAGCATGAGCCACACCACGGCGTAGAACGCGAGCGCGAGCGCCGCGGCCCAGAGGCCGAGGTTGCTCGTGAAGATGCTGAGGAAAACCTCAGGCCACAGTTTGTACACGACGAGCGTCACGATGGCGAGCGCCACGAAAGCGAGCGTGGCGCCAAGTCCGAAACGGCCGAGTCGACGGTTACCGGCGAGCACCTGAACCGAGCCGGGCAGAGCCACGTTGAGCACGACGAGCCACCAGGCCCGTTTGGTCATCGTCTGCGTGGACCCGGTGTCCGGGTACCGAATCGGGTTGGTGATTTGGCTCATAGGCGGGCCTGCAAGTCGCGGTTCTTCTGCTCCGCCTGCACCCCGAGCTCGGCGGAGTACGCCTCGAGCTTCAGGCGCAGCGAGTCATCGGAGGTGGCGAGGATCTTCACCGCGATGAGGCCGGCATTGCGCGCGCCTCCGATGGAGACCGTGGCCACTGGCACGCCGGCCGGCATCTGCACTATGGACAACAGCGAATCCATGCCATCGAGGAGGCCGAGCGGCACCGGCACGCCCACAACAGGCAGAGTGGTGACCGACGCGAGCATGCCGGGCAGGTGAGCGGCCCCGCCCGCTCCGGCGATGATCACCTTGAGGCCGCGCTCCTGGGCGCTCGCCCCGTAAGAGATCATCTTGTGCGGCGTGCGGTGCGCGGAGACAACCTGCACCTCACAGGGCACACCGAAGTCGCGCAGCACCTGAACTGCGGCGCTCATCACGGTGAAATCCGAGTCGGAACCCATGACCACGCCCACGAGCGGAGTAGCGGAAGAGGTGGGCGCAGCGGTTTCTGACACAGTTTTGTCTAGCACGCAGATGATCTTATGGCTCACTCCTGCAAAAACGCCGCAGTGGCGCGCGCCTGGTACGCCACTTCGTCAAGATCGTCCCCGCCCACGGTCACATGTCCCACCTTACGGCCGGGCCTCGACGCCTTGCCGTAGCTGTGTACCTTGGCCAGCGGATGCTCCGCCAGGGCCTGCCCGTAACGGTCGCCGAGAACACCCTCGGCCGGCCCCCCGAACACATTGACCATGACCGACCACGCGTCGCGTGCCCCGGTGCCGCCGAGCGGCAGATCGAGAACGGCGCGCAGATGCTGCTCAAACTGGCTCGTGGTGGACCCGTCGATCGACCAGTGACCGCTGTTGTGCGGACGCATGGCGAGCTCGTTGATGAGCAAACGGTCATCCGTTGTTTCGAACAACTCCACGGCGAGCACACCCGTCACGCCGATGCCCTCCGCCACGGCCACCGCGATGTCGGCGGCCACGTCGGCGAGACGGCCGGCGGAGCTCGGTGCGGGCGCGATGACCTCGGCGCACACTCCCCCGCGCTGCACCGTCTCGACGACAGGCCACAGCGCGATCTCACCGGACGGCCGCCGCGCCACAACCTGGGCGAGTTCGCGCCGAAACTCCACAAGTTCCTCCACCAGGAGGGCGCCGCCGTTGGCGTCTTCGGCGAGCGCCGCAAACCAGTCGTCGGCCTCGTGCTCGTGGGACACCACCCGCACCCCCTTGCCGTCGTAGCCGCCGCGAGCCGTCTTCACAACGGCACGACCGCCGTGCTCGGCGAGGAAGGCGCCGAGTTGTTCGGAGTTCTCCACGCGGGCCCAGTCGGGAACGGGCAGACCGAGCTCGGTGAGGCGCTCGCGCATGAGCAGCTTGTCCTGCGCGTAGAGGAGGGCGTCGGGGCCCGGGTGCACCTGCACGCCACGCCGCACGAGTTCGCGCAGGATCTCCTGCGGAACGTGCTCATGGTCGAAGGTGACCACATCGACGGTCTCGGCGAAAGCGAGAACAGTGTCGAGGTCGCGATAATCGCCCACGGCGACGGCGGCGAGCGCGGCCGACATGCCGGGCTGCTCCGCGAGCACCCGCAGGTCGATCCCCAGCGCCACGGCGGCGGGAATCATCATCCTGGCCAGCTGGCCTCCACCGATCACACCAACGGTCATACCCATTTGTTCACCATTCTCTGTACAGATGTTCAGACGAACACGCCAATTCTCAGGTTGTCGATTCACGCTGGTCATAGACTGCGAACTTCGCGAACACTCCGATCCAATTTTACCGATCGACGGATGGATGAATGACGACAATCTCGATCAACCGTAACCGCCTGCTGGCCCTCGCAAGTCAGGTCGGCAAGTTCGGCGCGGTCGGACTCGTGGGATTCGTCGTGGATGTGGCCGTGTTCACGCTGCTGCGCACCACAGTATTCACCCCCGAGAACATGCACGCGGGCCCGATCTACGCGAAGATCATCTCCACGACGCTCGCCATTGCGGCGAACTGGGTGGGTAACCGGTTTTGGACCTTCGGCGAGCACCGGCAGAGCCGCGCGCTGCGCGAAGGGCTGGAGTTTCTGGCCGTGAGTCTCGTGGGCATGGGGATCGGGCTGGCCTGCCTGTGGGTGAGTCACTACGTGCTCGGCTACACCAGCGTGCTGGCCGACAACATCTCGTCGAATGTGATCGGGCTTGCGCTCGGTTCGGTGTTCAGGTTCGTGCTGTATCGCTACTGGGTGTTTTCTCCCTCGCGCCGCGGCGCCGCAGCCACGGTTGAGGCGGACCTGGAGGCGGACGCAGCCACGGCGATGGAACTCGAGGCGATTGAGCTGCACGCCCTGCGCCTGAAGGCCAAGGCCGAAGCCCGGCAGTAGGCCCGGCCGCGTGGCAAGATCGGGCGCGGAGTCTCGATCGCTCCTCCGTCGCGCCTCGACCCAAGGGGGCTAGGAGCTGCGACCCCAGGCGGGGGTGCCTGGAGCGAATGACGACGTCTCTTCGCGGGTCAGTCCGATGAAGCTGCGCGACTCGTGCATCAGATCGTTGAGCACCTGCTGCACCAGGTCCGCGTTGGGCACGTCCTTCAACAACAGCGGATGCTCCAGCCCCGTGTCGATGCGCACAGTACCCGAGCGCCACATCTGCTGCAGCCAGGTCTGTCGCACCGTCACGTCGTAGCCACGGCTGTGCACGAGCTCCTGCCGCACACGCACGAAAAACCCGTGCCGAAAGATGATGCGCCGGGTGGTGATCGTATACCGGCGGGTGAGCCACATGGCCAGCGGAAGCAGCCATCCCACAACCGAGAGAAGCACGGCTCCCACAACCAGGGCGGTGTTCTGCCACGGCTCCGCGAGGTTGCCGGAGTAGAAACCCGTGACCCCGCACACCGCGAACAGCAGGATGGTGGGCCAGAACAGCACACGAGCGTGCGACCTCAGCCGGGCTACGACACGCTCCGGCGGCTGCGCGGCCGGCGACAGCGGGCCCGTGGTCGCGTTGCGTGCCTTCTTCTTGCTCATGGCCTTCTTGCTCATAGCGGTTTTCTACTCACACTCCATTAATACCTCAGGTGTGTGACATCTCCGGCTGCGACAGCCTGAAGCTCGCCATCGATGTCGTTCTTCAGCAGCAGACGGCCGTCGGCGTCGATGCTGAGCGCCGTGCCCACGAGGTCGGTGCCGCCGGGCAGCTCCACCCGTACGGCGGAGCCGAGAGTTCCACACAGCTCCGTCACGGTCTGGAGCAGCCCGCTCGCGTGCGGGTCGCCGCTGGCTGCGAGAAACTCCCCATAGAGTTCGCCGAGCCGCGTGAGGTAGAGCGACAGCACGGCGTCCGGGTTCGGTGGAGTGCCTGTCACGAGCAGCAGCGACGTGGACGTGAGCGTGGGCAGATCGTGTTCGGACAGCGACAGATTGAGCCCCGCTCCGATCACGATGCCGCGTGCATCGGGCAGCAGCTCGCTCAGGATGCCGGACACCTTGTAGCCGTCGATCAGCACATCGTTGGGCCATTTGAGCGTGACCTCGTGGCTCGGCGGCCGATCCTCAGGGGCCGCGTCAGCATTCTCCGGAACCCGCGCCGCGTCGACGACCTCACGCACGGCGAGGGTCATGGCCGCCCCTGCCAGCAGAGGAAACCAGCCGAGCCGGTGCGACGGCAGCGCGCCGCCCCCCGGCAGCGCCGGACGCAGCAGCGCGGAGATGGCGAGGGACTTGCCGGTGGGCGTCAGCCACACCCGACCGAGCCTGCCCCGGCCCTGGGTCTGGTTGTCGGTGACGACCACGGAGAGGTCGGGCCAGCCCGAGGCATCCGCTGTGGCCGATTCTTTGAGAACGTCGTTGGTCGACCCGGCCTCGGCCAGGTACTGGAACCGTGACACGACCCGTTGGCTGACCGGAAACTCCATGGTGACACCCTTCTCATCGGCATAACTCCTGCAATTCTCCCGAATTTGCCCCCAAAACACCTATTTTGGGACATTTGCGACCAGATTGCAGGAGTTACGCACGCGGAGGCGAGGTGACCGGGGGGAATCGACCAGTGAAACCGGGCTTCTTTGTACCTAATCGTCAACGGGTGGGGGTCAGGGCTGGCCGGTAGAGTAAAACGCGTGACTGAGAACACGCCCGTTGCGGGCCCCGACCTGTACACGACAGCTGGAAAGCTCGCCGACCTCAAACTGCGTTATCACGAGGCCGTGACCGCGAGTGGGGCAGCCGCCGTGGAGAAACAGCATGCCAAGGGCAAGATGACCGCCCGCGAGCGCATCGACCAGCTGCTCGACTTCGGCTCGTTCGTGGAGCTCGACGAATTCGTGCGCCACCGCACCGTTGCCTTCGGCATGGAGAAGAAGCGGCCGTACGGCGACGCCGTGGTCACCGGAACCGGCACCATCCACGGCCGCCAGGTTGCCGTGTACTCCCAAGACTTCACGATCTTCGGCGGCTCGCTCGGCGAGGTGGCCGGCGAGAAGATCATCAAGGTGATGGACCTCGCGTTGAAGACCGGCGTGCCGATCATCGGCATTCTCGACTCCGGCGGAGCGCGCATCCAGGAGGGCGTTGTGGCCCTCGGCAAGTACGGCGAGATCTTCCGCCGCAACACCGCCGCCTCCGGCGTGATCCCGCAGATCTCCATCATCTGCGGCCCCGCCGCCGGCGGTGCCGTGTACTCCCCGGCCCTGACCGACTTCGTGATCATGGTCGATAAGACCAGCCAGATGTTCGTCACCGGCCCCGACGTGATCAAGACCGTCACCGGCGAGGACGTGGGCATGGAAGAGCTCGGCGGTGCCCTCACCCACAACAAGGTCTCCGGCGTGGCGCACTACCTCGCGAGCGACGAGGCCGACGCCCTCGACTACGCCCGCACCCTCTTGAGCTACCTTCCCGACAACAACCTCGCCGAACTGCCCGTGTTCGACAGCGAGGTGGAGCTCGAGACAACGGATGCCGACCGCGCGCTCAACTTCATCATCCCCGACTCCCCGAACCAGCCCTATGACGTGAAGACCGTGATTGCGAGCATCGTCGACAACGGCGAATTCCTCGAGACACAGCCGCTCTTCGCGCCGAACATCGTGGTGGGTTTCGCCCGTATCGAGGGCCGGTCCATCGGAATCGTCGCCAACCAGCCGAGCGCCATGGCTGGAACCCTCAACATCGAGGCAGGCGAGAAGGCGAGCCGCTTCGTGCGGTTCTGCGACGCGTTCTCCATCCCCATCCTCACCCTGGTGGACGTGCCCGGCTTCCTGCCCGGCACCGACCAGGAATGGACCGGCATCATCCGTCGCGGCGCGAAGCTGCTCTATGCCTACGCCGAGGCCACCGTGCCCCTCGTGACGGTGATCCTGCGCAAGGCCTACGGCGGAGCCTACATCGTGATGGGTTCCAAGCAGCTCGGCGCCGACATCAACCTGGCCTGGCCCACCGCGGAGATCGCGGTGATGGGCGGCCAGGGCGCCGTGAACATCCTCTACCGCGCCGAGATCAAGCAGGCCGAGGCCAACGGCGAAGACGTGGCGGCGGTGCGCACCCGGCTCGCCAACGAGTACACGTACAACGTGGCGAGCCCGTTCCTGGCCGCCGAACGCGGCGAACTCGACGGCGTGATCGAACCGGCCGCCACCCGCGTGGCCGTAACGAAGGCGCTGCGGGCTCTGCGCACCAAGCGTGCGTCACTGCCGGCCAAAAAACACGGCAACATCCCGCTGTAAGACACCATGACACTGACCATCGACACCGCACTGGTAGAGAAGCACATGACCGAGACACCGAAGCCGTCCGAGTTTGACCCCGCGGAGATCACCTTCGTGACAGAGGGAGTCACGCCCACCGAGGCATCCGCTGTGATCGCGATTCTTCGCGGCCTGCTGCGGGAGGAGTCGGATGGGCGCCGCACGGCGCCGGCCGGTCACCAGAGCGCCTGGCAGGTCAACCAGAGAGCCATCCGGCGGCCGATCACGGCCGGCCAGGGCGGCTGGCGCAGCTTCTCGGGCTGACGGCTGTGGTGCTGTCCCCCTAAATGCCGACTGCACATTGTGCACAAAGGGAACACACTTGTAAGTGCTCGGTGTCGCTCTAAAAAAAGTTACACCACCAGTTTTTCGCCGACTAGGGTATTGAGGCGAAAAGGTGGGGGCGAGTGACAGTGGCATTCGGGTTGCCGCTTGAGCTCGAAATGTTGAAAGGGGACCGGCTTCGGCTGGTCCCTTTTCGCATGGATACCCGGGTTCGCGGATCGGCTCGCGCGGTCTCGATCGCTCGTGCCTCGCGCCTCGACCGGCGGGATCGGGGCGTGTCAGTGCTGTTTCGTCTGGGCGAGAGCTCGGGGAATCTCCAGCCACAGGTCGACCTCGTCGCCGGTGTCGTCCTCGCTGAGCGATCCAGTGCCCGGCTGAGGGCTGCGCAGCCCGACAACGGTCACGGCGGTGTCCGACCCATCCGCAGCGGTGCGCACAATGATCTTGTCGGCCGTCGTGCGCGAGATCGCCTCGGCGAGAGTGTTGAGCACCCGCTCCAATTCCGCGCCCCCGAGGTCGTCCATGGCACCCTCATCGAGCAGGGTGACAATGGCCCCCCGCCGCCGCGCTGTCATCACCTCGTCGCGCACCGCGTCGTTGAGCAGGCGGCGGCCGCGGATCTCGTCGCGGATCGCGGCCTCGAGGTACCGGCACTCCTGCCGCTGCGACTCGTCGAGCACCCCGCCGCGACGCACGATGCGCTGCAGCATGGCGAGGGCGAGCCGGTTGGTGTGCGTGAGTCGCACCTGACGCTCGAAGAGGTGCGCCTCCTGCGCGGCCTGCCAGCGGGCGGCCTCGCGCTCCGCCCGGGCGAACTGCTGGGCGTCGCGAGCGGCCTTGGCCAGGGCACGCGAGAGCAGCGCCGCGGCCGCGACCCACACCGCACTGCCGATGACTCCCATCGAACCCAAAGCTCCCGCACCGGCCCAGACCACCGTGTGGGCGATCAGGAATCCGGTGCCGATCCAGGCGAGCAACGGACGCTTGCGCGTGGCCGTGATGGTGAGGAGCGTGCCGACGGCCGCCACGTACCAGGTGGCGTAGCCGTTCGACGAGGACGCGCCGTCGAGCTGGCTCCCGACGATCAGCGGCAGGGCGCCCGCCACGGCCACGTTGAAGAAAGCCAGGCCGAGCGGCATCCGAATCGGGCTCGTCGGCCACAGACTGGCCACGCTCGCCGCGGCGTACACCGCCATGGCCACGATGATCGGGGCCGGGGACGCGGGCAGGTTAAGCGAATAGACGCCGAGGAGAATGTGGTACGCCGAGAACATCGCGGCGAGCCCGAGGATCATCGGGCGAAAGTGATTCATCATGCGTTCGCACCACCCGGCGACATCAAGTCGGTCTGGTTGCCCGGTGCGTCGAGCTCGATCGACGGCACGCCCTCGATCTCCTCGACCTCGAGGGGAGGCTGGTCGTCGGGCCGGGGCCACCGCAGCGTGATGATGGTGCCCATTCCGAGGCTCGTGCGCACGCACACGAAACCGCCGACGCTCGTGACGCGCTCCTGGATGGACACCCTCAGACCGAGGCGTTCAGTGGGGATGAGGGTGGAATCGAAGCCGACCCCTGAGTCGGCGATTTCGATGCGGCAGCCGTCGTCGGGGGTCGCGCTGAGGGTCAGCGCTCGCGCCACTGGGGCATCCGCTATGCCCGCGTGCTGCACGCTGTTCACCATCGCTTGCAGGGCGGCGGCAAAGAGCGCCTCACTCACCTGTTCCGGCACCGTGACCGACGGCTCGGAGGTATCAACGAAGGTGAAGGGGGCCGCGGAAGCGGCGGCCTCGTGTTTGAGTCGGGTGCCGAGGCGCTGGAACGGGATACGCGCTTCCTCGTCGGGCCGGGCTGCGCTCGCGTCGAGCAGCCGGGCGACGGCGTTCGCCGCCATGGTGGCGGCGAGTTCGGCGCCCTTCTCCGTGCGGGCCCCGGCTGCGGAGAGCAGCGTGGCGAGAACGCTGTCGTGCACGATGGAGTCAACTTCGACCCGCTCCACCTCGGTGGCATGCTGGCGCACCGCCAGACAATACTGGACGAGGGCGTTGCTCTGTGCCGTGTCGACGTTGCTCGTGGCGGTGCGCAGCATGGTGATGATGATCAGCACGACCTGGCCGAGCAGCACGGCGTAGAGCACGTCGAGGGAGGCCAGCAGGAGGTCGGCCTGCCCGCCAGAGGGTTGCATGCGCACGATGCCGTAGGTGACAGGGGCGACAACCGTGTAAATGGCCGCCCAGCGCACGCTGAAACCGATCGCGGCGCACGACGTGGCCACTGTGCACAGGTACCACAGCCACGGCTTGTCACTCACATCCACGGCGGCGTGCAGCACGACAAACGGCCAGGCCGCCATCGCGAGCAGGTACACCACGGCCACGCCTGACGTGGCTGTGCGCACGCCGCGCTTGAAGACCGTGGCAAGCACCACGCAGGCAATAGCCACACCCAGCCCACCCGCCATCAGCGAGGTGCCGATCGACGCGTGGTCCTGAAACTGATGCAGCACGGCCGGCAGGCTCTGCAGGGCGAAAATCACCGAAATACCGGCCACCGAACGCGAAAGCACGGTTTCGATCTGTGCCCGGCTGATCGGGTTGCGCGGCCGGGACCCCGCGACCATCAGGTCGTCACTGCGGTTCACGGCTGCCGACGCAGCGGTGCCGCGGCCGGCGAAACGAGGGCGGAAGGTACCCGCCTCCGGTTTAGACACGGCCGTCCCCGGCCTCCGAGTCGAGCCCGGGCAGAATACCGTCTTCGACGGCACGGCGCAGCAGGTCTACCTTCGTGGGCGCCGGACGGCCCACCTCCACGTACTTCACGCGAATGCGATCGAGGTACTCGCGAGCGGTGGAGTGCGCGATGCCGAGCTGCATGGCCACCATTTTGAGCGGCAGTCCCGAAGCGTAGAGGTGCAGCACGTCGCGCTCGCGGCGACCGAGCTGAGCCTTCGCGAAGTCACGGTCGGCGTCGATCGCCGTGGCCCACTCGAGGTTGTTGAGCACATCGCCGCGGGCGACCGACGCGACGGCGGCCATCACGGTGGTGGTCGGCGACGATTTGGGAATGACCCCGGCCGCACCGGCAGCGAGCGCCTCACGCACGGAGGCGACCCTGTCGGCGATGCTGTGCACGAGCACCGCGGAGCCCGTGCTCTGCGCGAGCTTCACGTTGTCGGTGACAAGAGACCCGTCACCGAGCGAGAGGTCGAGAACGATCACGTCGCAGACCTGCCCGGCGAGCCCCTGCACGAGATCGCGCACCGTCGCGGCGGTGAAGACCACCGTGTAGCCGGAGTTCTCGCAGGCCGCCTTCAGCCCCAGCCGCACCGACTCGTGGTCGTCGACGATCGCGACAAGAATCGGGGTGTCAACGGATGCCGGTGTCTCGGCTAGTGTCTGCGTCACGATTTCACTGCTTTCGTTGGTGTCTGTCATTAACGATAGCTATTTGGCCAGCACAGCGACGGCTTCGACATGGTGGGTATTCGGGAAAAGGTCGAATGCTCGAAGATCCTTCAGCGCATAGCCGTAGCCGGCGAACAGCGCCACGTCGCGGGCCAGGGCCACCGGGTCGCACGCCACGTAGACGATCTGCTGCGGAGCGAGTGTGCCGAGCTGGTCGACGACCACCTTGCCGGCGCCGGAGCGCGGTGGGTCGAGTACTACCGTGGCGGCCTCCAGACGCGCGCGCTGGGCGGCATCCGCTTCACGGATCACGCGCTGCAGGTAGCGGTCCACCCTGTCGGTTTCGGCCGTGGCGCCCACCCACTCCTTGAGGTTTGTGGCGGCGAAGTTGACGGCCTCCGGGTCACTTTCCACCGACGTGATGCGAACGGAGCTGCCGAATCGGTCGCCCACGGCCGCGGCGAGCAGGCCGACGCCGCCGTAGAGGTCGAGGTTGGTGGCGCGGGGGTCGAAGAGTTCGGGGTCGATGGCGTCCTGCACGGCGCGGAACAGGGTCTCGGCCGCGCGGGAGTGCACCTGCCAGAAGCCGGAGACGTCGAGCTCGAACTCGCGGTCGCCGACGCGTTCGCGGATCACGCTGCGCGGGCTCGGCTTGGCCTTGCCGAACTTGTCTTTCTCCGAGACGAGCACGCGCACGGGCCCCTCGGAGGGCGCAACGAGGTTCACTGTGGCCGCGTTGTGGAACAGTGTGTCGAGCGGGGCGATCTCTTCGATGGCGCGCTCGACCAGCGGCAGGTCGTTCACCGGGATGACACGGTGCGAACGGGCGGCGTAGGGCCCCACGGTGCCGTCGTCGGCCACGTGCAGGCTGATGCGGGTTCGCCAGCCGGTGCCGTCCATGGCGTCGCCTGGGCTCGCGTGTTCGCCGACCGGAACGGCCTCGACCGTGACGGGGCTCTCGATGCCGGCCATGCGCTGCAGTGCATCGGCGAGCACGCGGCGCTTGAGCTCGCGCTGGAAACCGAGCTCGATGTGGCCGAATTCGGCGCCGCCCGCGCGGTGTTCGGGGGCACGGTCGAGGGCAGCGGATGCCCACACGTGCGGCTGGCGCTCGGGCGCCGCGTCGATCACGTCGACGGTCTCGGCGCGCCAGAAGCTCTTGTGGTTCGCCTCGGTGAGGCGAGCGCGCACGCGTTCGCCGGGGAGCGTGTCGCTGACGAACACGACGCGGCCCTCGTGGCGGGCCACGAAGATGCCGCCGTGGGCGACATTGGTGATGTCGAGTTCGATTTCGGTGCCGACCGCGGTGTCGGATGCGGTCGACGCGGATGCCTGCGCCGAAGTGTTCTCTGTATTACTGATGCCCATCCCTCGATAATCCCACACTGGCCCCCGAACACGTCCCTCCGGAGCCAAACATAGGATTGATCCATGCGTCTTATTCTGGCTTCCACCTCTCCCGCCCGCCTCGCCCTGCTGCGCGCGGCCGGAGTCGAGCCCGAGCTGGTCTCCCCCGAGGTCGACGAAGACGCCGTCACCGCCGCCGCGAATCTTGCCGCCGGGGCGCCGCTGGCACCGGCCGCGGTGGTGGAACTTCTCGCCCGCTCCAAGGCGGAGGCCGTGGCGGCGTTGAGCCTGGCACACGCGGCCGACGCCGGGGCATCCGCTGTCTCGCTCATTTTGGGCGGCGACTCGGTATTCGTGCTCGACGGCGTGATCTACGGCAAGCCGCACACCGTGGCGACGGCGCACGAGCGCTGGCAGCTGCAGCGCGGTCGCACAGGCACGCTCTACTCGGGGCATTGGCTGATCGAGGTTGTGGACGGCGTGCCAGGGCGGGCCGTTGGCGCGGTCGCGCAGGCCGAGGTGAGTTTCGCCGACGACATAACGGATGCCGAACTCGACGCCTACATCGGAACGGGCGAGCCGCTCTACGTGGCCGGCGCGTTCACGATCGACAGCCTCGGCGCGCCGTTCATCACGCGGATCGAGGGTGACCCGTCGACGGTCGTGGGCTTGTCGCTTCCGACGCTGCGTCGGCTCGTGGCGGGGCTCGGGCACCACTGGCCAGACCTGTGGAATCGCCGGGGCGCGATCTGATTCTCTCGGCGTCGCGAGGGCAGATTCCCCAGCAATTGTAGGCATCCGCACTGTTTTGGCACGTCTTTTTGTGGGAGAGAACCAAAAGGGTTTCTGCACTGACCCATAAGCTTGGGACTTGTGTCACTCATAACGAAGGTCCTCATTGCCAACCGGGGCGAGATCGCTGTCCGGGTGATTCGTGCTGCCAAAGACAGCGGAATTCTCTCCGTGGCCGTCTATGCCGACCAGGATCGCGATGCCCTGCACGCGCGCCTCGCCGACGAGGCCTACGGGCTCGACGGCACGACTGGTGCGGACACGTACCTGGTGATCGAGAAGATCCTGTCGGTGGCGCGTCGCTCCGGCGCAGACGCCGTGCACCCCGGCTACGGCTTCCTGGCCGAGAACGCTGACTTCGCTCGCGCCGTGATCGGTGCGGGTCTCACCTGGATCGGCCCGTCGCCCGAGGCGATCGACCGGCTCGGCGACAAGGTCTCCGCCAGGCACGTGGCCGAAAAGGTGGGCGCCCCGATGGCCCCCGGCACCCTGAACCCCGTCGTCGACGCCGCCGAAGTACTCGCCTTCGTCGACCTGCACGGCCTGCCCGTAGCCATCAAGGCCGCCTTCGGCGGCGGTGGACGCGGCCTCAAGGTGGTGCGCGAACGCGCCGCCGTGGCTGAACTCTTCGACTCCGCAACCCGTGAGGCGATCACAGCGTTCGGACGCGGCGAGTGCTTCGTGGAGAAGTTCCTCGACAACCCCCGGCACGTGGAAACCCAGTGCCTCGCCGACATGCACGGCAACGTCGTGGTGGTCTCGACCCGCGACTGCTCACTGCAGCGCCGACACCAGAAGCTCGTGGAAGAGGCCCCCGCGCCGTTCCTCACCGAGGCGCAGACCACCGAGATGTACCGCGCGTCGAAGGCCATCCTGAGCGAGGTCGGCTACGTCGGCGCCGGAACCTGCGAGTTCCTAATCGGTCAGGACGGCACCGTCTCGTTCCTCGAGGTCAACACGCGCCTGCAGGTGGAGCACACTGTCTCCGAGGAAGTCACCGGCATCGACCTGGTGCGCGAGCAGTTCCGGATCGCGGCCGGCGGCGTGCTCGACTACGACGACCCGATCGCCGTGGGCCACTCATTCGAATTCCGTATCAACGGCGAAGACGCCGGTCGCGGCTTCTTCCCCTCGCCCGGCCCCGTGCACGTGTTCAAGCCCTCCGGCGGACCCGGCGTGCGCGTGGACAGCGGAGTGCAGTCCGGCGATGTGATCAGCGGATCGTTCGACTCCCTGCTCGCCAAGCTCATCGTGACCGGCGCCACCCGCGAGGAGGCGCTTGAGCGCTCACGCCGCGCCCTCGACGAATTCGAGGTGACCGGCCTGCCCACTGTGCTGCCGTTCCACCGCCAGGTGGTGCGCGAGTCCGCGTTCGCCCCGGCGAACGGCGCGCCGTTCTCGGTGTACACCCAGTGGATCGAAACCGAGTTCGTGAACACCATCGAGCCCTGGACCGGCACGCTTGAAGACGCCGTGCCCGTGCAGAAGCGCCACAACGTGGTCGTGGAGGTGGAGGGCCGCCGCATCGAGGTGAGCCTCCCAACGCGTTTGCTGCCCGGATCGGCGGGCGAGGCATCCGTTGGCCCCGCCCCGCGGCGTCGCGGCGGATCGTCGGTGTCGGTGGACATGGGTGACGCCGTCAAGGCGCCCATGCAGGCCACCATCGTGAAGCTGCTCGTGGCCGACGGCGACGTGGTCGTCAAGGGCGACCTGCTGCTCGTGCTCGAAGCCATGAAGATGGAGCAGCCGCTCACCGCTCACCGCGACGGTGTGATCGGCAGCCTCGCCGCCGTGGTGGGAACCACCGTATCGTCGGGCGCGCTGCTGCTCACCGTCTCGGACGCGCTGCTCGAGACCGACGCCGCGTAGCGCGCAGTGGCCGCGCCCGAGCGACTCCGGGGTTCCGGGTTCGGGTTCCCGGGGGCTAATTCAGGAAATACGGGCCGTCGAGGCCGGCCAGGCCAGGAAACACCCGGTGCCCGACGTCATCCGCCGTCGATCTCCTGAAAGCGCCACACGGGCAACGGATGTCGCGGGGCGGGAACGGGGCAGGAACAGCCCTACAGCACCACGTGCATGGCGCGGGCGGCGTCCGTGATGGAGTGCGTGAGCGAAGGGTAGACCGGGAACGCGCGCGCCACCTCGTCGACCGTGAGGCGGTGCTCCACGGCGAGGGCGAGCGGGAAGATCAGCTCACTGGCCTTCGGGGCCACGATCACCCCGCCGATCACCGTGCCGCTGCCGGTGCGGGCGATGAGCTTTACGAAGCCGTCCTTGATGCCCATCATCTTGGCGCGCGGGTTCGAGGAGAGCGGCAGCTTGTACACGTCGCCCTGAGCGAGGCCGTCTTCGATCTGCTTCTGGGTCCAACCCACAGTGGCGATTTCGGGCTGGGTGAAGATGTTCGCGGCAACATTGCGAATCTCGATCGGATTCACGGTGTCGCCCATGGCGTGGAACACGGCCGTGCGCCCCATCATCGACGCCACGGATGCCAGCGGCAACTCGGTCGTGCAGTCGCCGGCCGCGTAAATGTTGGGGATGGACGTGCGCGCGACGCGGTTCACCTGGATGTGCCCGGAGTCGGTCAGCTGCACGCCGGCCGCCTCGAGCCCGATGTCCTTGGTGTTCGGCACAGACCCGACGGCGATCAGGCAGTGGCTGCCTTTCACCTCGCGGCCGTCTTCGAGAGTTGCGAGTACGCCGTTTTCGGTTCGCACGACGGATGCCGCGCGCGACTTGGACATGACGACCATGCCGTTGCGCTTGAACACGTTCTCAATCACATTCGCGGCGTCGGCGTCCTCGCCGGGGAGCACCTGATCCCGGCTCGAAATCAACGTGACCTTGGCGCCGAGTGCACGGTAGGCGCTCGCAAATTCAGCCCCGGTGACGCCGGACCCCACCACGATGAGATGCTCGGGAACGGCTTTGAGGTTGTACAGCTGCGTCCAGGTGAGGATGTGCTCACCGTCGGGCATGGCCGACGAGAGAATGCGGGGGCTCGCCCCCACTGAAACGACGATGGTGTCGGCGTCGATGCGGTCGAAATCCGTCGCCGAGGCGTCGCCGGACGTTGCGACAATCACGCCGGTGGTGCCATCGAGGCGGCCGTGCCCCTGCACGAACTTGACGCCGGCGCGAATGAGCGTGGCCTTCATGTCTTCGGACTGCTGGCGCGCGAGGGCGAGCAATCGCTTGTTCACGGCGGCCAGGTTGATGGCCACCTCTGGCCGTAGCGGCTTGCCGGTCTCGCCGCGCACAAAGAACTGCACGCCCAAGTCGGTAGCCTCGCCGATCGAGTTCGATGCCTCGGCCGTGGCGATGAGGGATTTCGACGGCACGACATCCGTGATAACGGCAGATCCACCCACGCCGACGCTTTCGACCAGAGTCACCTCGGCACCCTGCTGGGCACCCGCGAGAGCCGCTTCGTATCCGCCAGGCCCTCCGCCGAGTACAACGATGCTCTGCTTGCGTTCGAACTCATAGGCCATGTCCCCCATTCTCTCAAGTCCCGTGCCCCCCGCCAAACCGTTCTGCGGCCACCCCTCTCCCGAATTCGACGGAGATTCCGCGTGAAAGCGGGCCCCGATGCGCCGAACCGTCGGGTTTGCCCCGGAATCTCCGTCGAATTCGTGAGTGAATTAGAGTGGGGGAATGCTCAAGACCGACACAAACCTGTTAGACGCGCCAGAAACCGACCCGTTCGAGGTCGCACGCACCGCCGCGCAGCAGATTGCCGACATCACCGGAGTGGCCCGCCACGACATCGCGCTCACCCTCGGAAGCGGCTGGGGCAAGGCCGCCGACCTGATCGGCGAGACCACTCACACCATCCCGGCTCAGCAGATCGAGGGCTTCAGCGCGCCGGCCCTCGCCGGGCACGTCGGCACCCTCCGCTCGGTCTTGCTGCCGAGCGGCAAGCGCGCGCTGATCATCGGCGCTCGCACCCACTACTACGAAGGCCATGGTGTGCGCCGCGTCGTGCACAGTGTGCGCACCGCCGCAGCCACCGGCGCGACGACCATGATCCTCACCAACGGTGCCGGCGGCATCCGCGAGACCTGGACCCCCGGCACGCCGGTACTGATCAGCGACCACATCAACCTCACCGCGGATTCGCCGCTCGAGGGTGCGACGTTCATCGACCTGACCGACCTGTATTCGACGTGCCTTCGCGACCTCGCGCGGTCGATCGTCCCGACGCTCGACGAGGGCGTGTACTGCCAGTTCCGCGGGCCGCACTACGAGACCCCCGCCGAGGTGCAGATGGCCAAGGCGATCGGTGGTCACATCGTGGGCATGTCGACCGCCCTCGAGGCCATCGCCGCCCGCCAGGCCGGCATGGAAATTCTTGGGCTCTCCCTCATCACCAACCTCGCCGCCGGAATCCAGAAGACCCCGCTGAGCCATGGCGAAGTCATCGAGGCCGGCCAGCACGCCGAGCCCGTGATCAGCGCGCTCCTCGCCCGAATCGTGGCCGCGCTGTGAGCCTGAACGACGCCGAGACGGGCGACGTGACGCCCGCCCGCGTGAGCGGCCGCCACTCGGCGCGCGCCGACGACGCCGAAGCGGATGCCGCGGCCCCCGCCGCGCAGGCCTCCCCCGCCGCCGAGCCGGTCGCGTCCGAGCCCACAGCGGATGCCGCGGACACTCCCGCCGCCGCCCCTCGGCCGAACCCTTGGCTGCCGCTCGGCACCCCCACAGCAGCACCCGACGCCGGCCTCACCCGCGACGCCGCGGCCGCCGCGCAGCTCGACACCGACACCGCCGTGCTCACCGTGCAGCCCGAAGACGAGGGAACGCCCACCCTGGTGATCAGCACGGTGACCGTGCCGGCGAACGACGCGCATCCGCTCGATCGGTCCAGCGAGGCGCTGACCAACGCCCGCGTCGTCGACGCGCCGACCACGGCGATGGACACCCTTGGCGAGACTGCGGCTCCGGCCGCGGCGACCCCGTTCGCTGACGCCGCCTCCGCGGCTGCCACCGCCCTTCTCGCCGCCGCCACGAGCGCGGTCAACTCCGACACCGTCGACCCCACCGTCGCCTTGCTTGAGACGGCGCGCGCCTGGCTGCGTCAGGATCCAGACGCGGAGACCCAGGCCCAGCTGCGCGGCCTCATCAACGGCGCCTCCGACGGCAACGCGCAAGCGCTTGCATCCCTGCACGACCGTTTCGACACCCGCCTCGAATTCGGCACGGCCGGCCTACGCGGCGAAATCTCCGCCGGCTCCAACCGGATGAACCGCGTGCTCGTGTCGCAGGCCGCGGCCGGTCTGGCCGCCTACCTGCTTGAGCACGCCGCATCCGGTACTGCGCCCTCCGTCGTGATCGGCTACGACGGGCGCAAGAACTCCCAGGTCTTCGCCACCGACACGGCGGCCATCATGTCGGGCGCCGGCGTTCGGACGGTGCTCCTGCCGCGCCTGCTGCCAACCCCCGTGCTCGCGTTCGCCGTGCGCCACCTCGACGCGAGCGCCGGCGTCATGGTGACGGCCTCGCACAATCCGCCCAACGACAACGGCTACAAGGTGTACCTCGGCGGGGAGAATGAGGGCGCGCAGATCGTGTCGCCCGACGACAAGTTCATCGCCGCTGCCATTCTCGCAGTGGCCGCCGACAAGCTCGTTCCCGAGCTGCCGCGGGCAGCCTACGAGACGGCCGAGGAAGACGTGGTGCGCGCCTACGTCGACGCCACCGCAAGCCTCGCGCACCCGCCGCGCGCCCAGGTGAACACCGTCTACACGGCCTTGCACGGCGTGGGGTGGGACACCACCCGCCGCGTGCTTGAGCAGGCCGGCTTCGACCTGCCTACCCTTGTGGACGCGCAGATCGCCCCCGACGCCGCGTTCCCCACCGTCTCGTTCCCGAACCCCGAGGAACCCGGCGCGATGGACCTGTCGTACGAAATCGCGCGCGAGGTGTCGGCCGAGCTGATCATCGCTAACGATCCCGACGCTGACCGCCTCGCCGTGGCTATCCCGGACGCCGCTGAGGAGAGCGGCTACCGCCGTCTCAGCGGCAACGAGGTCGGCATGATCCTCGGCTGGCGCGCGGCCACCCAGGCCGCCCGCGCCGCCGGCGACGAGCCCCTCACCGGAACGCTCGCGTGCTCGATCGTGTCCTCGCCGGCACTGCGCGCTGTAGCGGATGCCTACGGTCTCGACTTCGCAGACACCCTCACCGGATTCAAGTGGGTGTCGCGGGCACCCGGCCTGATCTTCGGCTACGAAGAAGCCCTGGGCTACCTCGTGAACCCGGGCACGGTGCGCGACAAGGACGGCATCTCCGCCGCCGTGGCGCTGCTCTCCCTCGTGAGCGACCTGAAGGCGGAGGGGCTCACCCTGGGCGACTACCTCGACCAGTTCAGCGAGAAGTTCGGCCACTTCGCGTCGGGTCAGATCTCGATTCGTGTGAGCGACCTGTCCACGATCGCCCTTGTGATGACGCGACTGCGCCAGACGCCGCCGGAACTGATCGGACGCATCCGCGTGGACCAGATCGACGACTTTCGCTGGGGACTGGGTGGCCTGCCCCCGAGCGACGTGCTGCGCATCCGTCTCACCGACGGGTCACGCGTCATGGTGCGCCCGAGCGGCACCGAGCCCAAGCTCAAGGTGTACATCGACACGCACAGTTCTGCGGGCACGATCGAGGAACGCAAGGTGGCCGCGACGGCCGCTCTCGCCGAACTCGATGAGGGAATGCGCGCGCTGATCGCGTAGCGCCAACCGCCGGTCGAGGCGCGAGGCACGAGGCACGAGCGATCGAGACCTCGCGAGACTTTTTTCACAGTGCAAGCCGCGTCCGCGGGCCGGCCCGCCGGGTCTCGATCGCTCCTCCGTCGCGCCTCGACCAGCCGATGGGGGGGGGAGGGCTACGAGCCGAGGGCCCCTTCTAGTTTGGCCGTGAGTTCGTCCACGTCGAAGTAGTTCAGGATCACGATCACGTCAGCGTTGGTCTTTCCGATCGCGCCCACCAGCTCCGAGGACGTGAGGATGACTTGGGCGTCGGCGGCCTCGGCGCGCACGCCAGCGACATCCGTCGCCACGACCTGCGCGTCGATGTCGAGTCGTTCGAGGGCACGCTCGGCGTTCACCTTGAGAATGGCCGAGGTGCCCACTCCCACGCCGCACATCACAACGATCTTCATGAGCTCTGGCCGAACAGCGCACGCACGAATTCGGCATCCGTTGCCCCGGCCAGAGCCGGAATGACGGTGGCTTCGTTGAACACGTTGGCGAGGGCGGCCACGGACCGTAGGTGCTCGTCCCTGTCCGACACGGCGAGGCCCACGATGACGCTGACCGGGTCGTTGTTCGGGTGGCCGAAGTTCACCGGCTCGGCGAGCGTCACGACACTCAGGCCGTCGGCGAGCACATCGGGCCCGGGCCGGGCGTGCGCGAGGGCGAGCCCCGGCGCGATCACGATGTAGGCTCCGAACTCGTCGATGACGCTGACCATGCGTTCCGTGTACTCCACCGTCGTTGCCCCTGATCGCTCAAGGGCCGTCCCCGCCGCCCTGACCGCGGCTCGCCAATCACCCACCCGAGCACCGATCGTGATGGCGTCGAGGGGGAGTGGCGGCAGTGACATGGGGTCTTTCATGAGGCGCGGTAGCTGGAATCAGGCGTCGGCGAAGCCAGCGATGATGGCGTTCGTGAGCTCTTCGCGGTCTTCGAGCGGCAGGAAAGCGGCGGACGCGGCGTTGAGCTGGAACACCTCGAGGTCGTCGAGGTCGTAACCGAACGCGTCACTCAGCAGCGCGAGCTCCTGGCTCAGGGTCGTGTCGCTCATCAGGCGGTTGTCGGTGTTCACCGTCACCTTGAAGCCGAGCTGGTACAGCAAATCGAAGGGGTGATCGAGCAGGTCCTCACCCCACGCCGCGATGGCGCCGGTCTGCAGGTTCGACGACGGGCTGACCTCGAGGGTCACCTCGCGGTCGCGCACCCACTGGGCAACCGGGCCGAGGGTCACGAAGGTGTTGTCGTCGTCCTGACGCTCAATCGTCACGTCTTCGGCGAGGCGCACACCGTGGCCGAGGCGCAGTGCGCGCCCGTCGAACAGTGCGCTGCGGATGCTGTCCAGCCCGTCGGCCTCGCCGGCGTGCACAGTCGTGGGCATGAACTCTCGGGCGAGGAGATCGAAGGCCGCCTGGTGGTTACTCGCGGGAAAACCCGCTTCGGCTCCGGCGATGTCGAATCCGACGACGCCGTCGAAGCGGTACTTCACGGCCAGCTCGGCGATCTCGAGGCTGCGGTCGGCGTGACGCATCGCGGTGATGAGCTGGCCGGTACGGATGGTCTTGCCCTGCGACTCGACGTGCTCGATGCCGGCCTCAAGGCCGTCCTGCACGGCTTCGACGGCCTCGTCGAGGGTGAGGCCGCGCGCGAGGTGCTGCTCGGGAGCCCAGCGCACCTCTCCGTAGATCACGCCGTCGGCGGCGAGGTCTTCCACGTACTCCTTCGCCACGCGAAAGAGACCGTCGCGGGTCTGCATCACGGCGCACGTCACGTCGAAGGTCTTCAGATACTCCACGAGGGAGCCGGCGCTCGACTGGTCGACGAACCACTCACGCAGCACGTCAGCATCCGTTGAGGGCAGGTCGAGCCCGATGGCTTCAGCCAACTCGATGATGGTCTGTGGGCGCAGTCCACCGTCGAGGTGGTCGTGCAGCGAGATCTTGGGCAGGGCGTTGATGCTCACGCCGCCGCCGGACATCAGGAATTCCTCTGGAGTCGTATTCACGCCTTAATCCTAACCGGCGGTCGGCCCGAACCCTCCATGTTCTCTGAACACGCGCTGCACGTCTGTTCGAATCCCCCGGGCTGCCCCTCGCGCCCTGAGCATAACTCCTGCAAATCAGGGCGGCCTGGCTGAACTGCCGCGAGATTCCGGGGCTGAATTGTGGTTGGCCCAGAATTTGCAGGAGTTATGCCTCGGGGACGGTCGGGGGCTACGCCACATACGGCCTGTGGATAACGTTCCGGTGGCGACAAACGGTGCCACGCTCGGGCTATGCATAAGAGGGCTCAACTCCCACCCGGCCTCGACCAAGGGCCTTTCACCGTGGCTCAGGCCCTGGCGGCCGGCCTCTTAGACAAGCGCACGCGATCGAGTGACCTCGAGCATCCGTTTTGGGGCGTCTGCGTCGCGGAAGCGTGGATAACGCACTGGATCGCTGCAGGGCCTTTCAACAGCGGATGCCCGCGGGCGCCTTCTTCAGCCACACGACGGCCGCCATCCTCTTCGGCATGCCCCTGCCCTCGAGCCTCGAAACCGACCAGCGGATTCACGTTTCGGTCCTGGCCCCCGATCATGCGCTGAGGGCGCGGGGTGTCGTGGGCCACACAGCGGAGATTCGTCCGGGTCTGCGGGAGCTTTCGGGGCTACCCGTGCTCGAGCCAATCACGACGTGGTGCCAACTTGCGTCACTGCTGGAACGGGATGACCTCGTGGCGGCGGGAGACCACCTGCTGCGGGACGAACTCGCGCTTGCTACTGCCGCCGACATCGCCGCCGCGGTCGCACTCCACAGTGGGAAGCGTGGATCTCGTCTACTCCGGGAGGCCGGTGCGCTGATTCGACCCCGGGTGGAGTCTCGGCGCGAGACGCGCCTGCGTCTGTTTCTGCTGGAGTGCGGGTTCCCCGAACCCGAAACCAACATGTACATCCCGTTGCCCCGGGGGAAAGCCCGGGCCCGCGGGGATCTGGTCTACTTTCGCTACAGGGTGCTCGTGGAATACGACGGGGAACAGCACCGCACCGACGACGCGCAATTCAACCGGGACGCTGAGCGCCTGCATGATCTTCGCGCGGCCGACTGGCTCGTCATCACTGTGCGCAAGGGATCATCGAAGGAATGGGTGCGCGCAGCCGTCTCGGAGGCCCTGCTGTCGCGAGGCTGGCGCCCGTAGCTGCACCCGGGAGGCCCGGTCTGAAGGACGGGTGGCCCCGCGGCCGCAAATCCCCGGTCCCGGGCCCGGGCCCGGGACAACTTGCCTGCGCGTGGTCATGCCGCCATGGGGCAGAAGATGGCAAGTCACCGCGCGACAGGACGGAATCCGTCCCATGCCAGCCCCACAGGCCACGCGACTTGCCAAGAACCACCCCTTGAATTGTGGCCAAGGGGCGGAAGATGTCGTGTCGCGAAATCCATGGGGCGGAAGTTGGCAAGTCACCACGCGAGATCACGCAATGCGCCCCATGAGGCGTGGCCAGGGGGTCACGAACGCAGGGGCGGGGTCAGCGGGTGATGCGCTCCGCGATGAGGGGGCCGCCGTCGAGCACGGGCTCGCCAGGGTCGCCGATGCGCCACGCCCCGGACACCGCCTCGAGGGCGCGCGCGAAGCGCTCTGGCTCGTCGGCGCTGAGCGTGAAGAGCGGCTGGCCGGCGCGCACCACGTCGCCGGGTTTGGCGTGCAGGTCGATTCCCACGGCGTGCTGCACGGGGTCCTGTTTGCGGGCGCGGCCGGCGCCGAGGCGCCAGGCACCAATCCCGAAGGGCAGCGCCTGCTGCTCCACGAGCACGCCGTCGCGGTCGGCGAGTACCACGTGGGTCTCGCGCGCCACCGGCAGCGCGGCATCCGGGTCGCCGCCCTGGGCGCGAATCACGTCGCGCCATTTGTCCATGGCCCTGCCGTCTTTCAGGGCAGCGCCCACGTCGACGCCGGTGATTCCGGCGAGCGACAGCATCTGCTCGGCGAGGGCGACAGTCAGCTCCACGACGTCGGACGGGCCGCCGCCGGCGAGCACCTCCACCGATTCGCGAACCTCGTTGGCGTTGCCGATCGCGAACCCGAGCGGCACATTCATGTTCGTGAGCAAAGCGGATGTCGCCACTCCGGCGTCTTCGCCGAGCTCGACCATGGTGCGCGCGAGTTCGCGGGAACGCTCAATGTCCTTGAGGAACGCGCCGGAGCCGAACTTCACGTCGAGCACCAGGGCCTTCGTGCCCTCCGCGATCTTCTTACTCATGATCGAGGACGCGATCAGCGGGATCGCCTCGACCGTTCCGGTGATGTCGCGCAGGGCGTAGAGCTTGCCGTCGGCGGGGGCGAGTCCGCTGCCGGCCGCGCACACGACGCCGCCGTGGTCGCGCAGCTGGGCGAACATCTCCTCGTTGCTCAGGTTGGCGCGCCAGCCCGGGATGGACTCGAGTTTGTCGAGGGTGCCACCGGTGTGGCCGAGGCCGCGGCCGGAGAGCTGCGGCACCGCGGCGCCGAAAACCGCCACGAGGGGCATCAGCGGCAGGGTGATCTTGTCGCCGACTCCCCCCGTGGAGTGCTTGTCGGTGGTCGGCTTGCCGAGGCTCTCGAAGCTCATCCGCTCACCGCTGTTGAGCATCGCCATGGTGAGCGCGCGGATCTCGCCCCGGCTCATGCCGTTGAGGAAGATCGCCATGGTCATGGCGGCCATCTGCTCGTCGCCCACATAGCCGCGCGTATAGGCATCGATGAGCCAGCCGATTTGGGCTGTGCTCAGCTCGCCCTTGTCGCGCTTGGCGTGGATGAGGTCGACGGCGTCGAAGGCTTCGAGGGTGGTGCTCATTGTTACTCTCCTGGCTGTACGGAATTGCGATAGTCGGCGAGCTGGCGGGGCCCGAAAGCATCCGGCAGCACCTCATCGATCGTGCGGGTGCCCGAGACGGTCTCGAGCAGCATGCCCTCGGCGGAATGTTCGTTGAGCAGCTGGCGGCAGCGCCCGCACGGCATCAGCGTGTTGCCGTTGCCGTCGACGCAGGTGAAGGCCACCAGGCGCCCCCCGCCGGTCATGTGCAGGCTGGACACCAGGGCGCACTCGGCGCACAGCGTGAGGCCGTAGGAGGCGTTCTCCACGTTGCATCCGCTGATCACGCGCCCGTCGTCGACCAGGGCAGCGGCGCCCACCGGAAACTTCGAGTAGGGCACATACGCGTGGCCCATGGCCTCGACGGCCGCCGCGCGCAGGGCCGCCCAGTCCACGGTCATGACTTGATGTACGGCTTGCCGGAGGCGGCCGGGCCCCGCGACTTGCCTACCAGGCCGGCCACGGCGAAGATCGTCACGAGGTACGGCAGCATGAGCATGAACTCGCTGGGCACCGGCGAACCGATGATGCTCAGCACGCTCTGCAGGTTGCTCGCGAAGCCGAACAGCAGTGCGGCGAGTGTGGCTCGAATCGGGTCCCAGCGGCCGAAGATCACGGCTGCGAGGGCGATGAACCCGGCACCGGCTGTCATCTCCTTGCCGAAGGCACCCACCGAGCCGAGCGTGAAGTACGCGCCGCCGAGGCCCACGATCGCGCCGGCGAGCGACACGTTCAGAAAACGCGTGCGGGCCACGTTGATACCCACGGTGTCTGCGGCCTGCGGATGCTCACCCACGGCCCGCAGACGCAGGCCCCACTTGGTGTGGAAAATGGCGAAATACACCACGAATACGGCGATGTACATGAGGTAGACGATGAGCGTCTGGCGGAAGAGCACCGGACCGATGATCGGGATCTCGCTCAGAAACGGGATGTTGATGCGCTCGAATTTGGGCGGCTGGTTGAGCAGCGCTGCGTTGGGCGCGAGCAGCTGCGAGTAGAGGAAGCCAGTGAACCCGATCACGAGCACGTTGAGCACGACACCGACGATGACCTGGTCGACGAAGTACTTGATGGCGAACGCGGCGAGCACGAAGGACACGAGCATGCCCGCCACCATGGCAGCGAGCAGACCGAGGATCGGCTGCTGGGTGACCGAAGCAACAAGGGCGGAGGTGAAGGCCCCCGCGAGCAGCTGCCCTTCGATGGCGATATTCACCACGCCGACGCGCTCGGAGATAACGCCGCCGAGGGCGCCGAAGATCAGCGGAACGGCGAGGCTGATCGACCCGAACAGCAGGCCGGGGATGGGGATGGTGGCTCCGGCGGATGCCCACACCAGAAAACCGAGCAGCGCGAGGAAGGCGAAGAGGCTGACCAACCAGATCGAGACCTTGCGGTGCTGGTACACCAGCCAGGTTGCCAACAGGGTGATGGCCAGAATCAGCACCGTGATGACCACACCGGTGGCCCGCGCCGGAAGTTCAACATCGGGCAACTGGATGAGGTCCGAGGCGGTAGAGAGCCTCATGGTGCTCACTCCGTCGCGGCCAATCACCACGAGCAGGATGAAGCTCAGCAGGGTGAAGACGCCGAGGGCGATCGGAGCCTTCCAGCTACGGATCAGTCCGGTGGCGGGACCGGTGGGCGGCTCGTGAGGCTGGGTGGGGTTATTGACGGGTGCGATGGAGCTCATTTGGCCGCCACCTCCTGGGATACGTTCAGGCGAAGTCTGCGCGACGGGGCGCCCGGCGTCGGAAGGCGGAAGATGGCACGCACGAGCGGCGGGGCCGCGATGAACAGCACGATGAGGGCCTGCACGACCACGATGATGTCGACGGGCACCCCCTCGGCTGCCTGCATGGAAAAGCTGCCTGCCTTGAAGGCGCCGAACAGGATTCCGGCGGCGAACACCCCCCAGGGCCTGGAGCGTCCGAGCAGGGCCACCGTGATGGCGTCGAAGCCGATGCTCGAATCGACAGTGGCACCGAAGCCGCTCGTTGTGGTGCCGAGCACCTGGTTGATGCCGGCGAGACCCACGAGACCGCCAGAGATGAGCATGGCGTACACGTAGACGCGCTGCACCCCGATTCCGGCGACGCGCGCCGCGTTCGGGTTCTCGCCCACGGCGCGAAACTGGAACCCGAGGTTGGAGCGAGACAGCAGCCACCAGACGAAGATGGTCGCCGCGATCACGAGCACGAACCCGAGGTGCAGGTTGTAGTTCGGGCCGAGCAGGTCGGGGAGGATGGCCGTGTCCTTGGTCGCGGGGCTCTTGGGGTTGTTGGAGCCGGGAGTCTTCAGAAAGCCGTCGCGCAGCCAGTAGCTCACGAGGTAGAAGGCCACGTAGTTGAGCATGATCGTGGTGATCACCTCGTGCGCACCGGTGCGAGCCTTCAGCAGGCCCACGATTCCGCCCCAAATGGCGCCGCCGAGGATACCGGCGACGAGCGCCGCAACCAGGTGAATGCCATAGGGCAGGTCGACAGCGAACGCGACCCAGCCGCCGAGAGCGGCCGCGATGAGCATCTGGCCGCGGCCGCCGATGTTGAACATGCCCACCCGGAAGCCGAGCGCCACACCGAGGCCGGCCGCGATCAGCGGCGTCGCGAAGGTGAGGGTTTCGGTGAGTGGCTTGATACCGTCAGCGAAGGTGTCCCGTCGGAAGTTGTAGATCGAGCCTTGGAAGAGAGCGGAATAGGCCCCGGACACGGCCTGCCAGATGGCGGAGAGCATGTCGGCGGGGCGCGAGAAGAAGTAGCCCGCAGACTCCTGCACATCGGCGTTCGTGAACGCGATCATGATGGCACCCACGAACAGGGCCATGACGACGGCCAACACGGAGATGATGGCGCTGCCGGTGGTGATCTCACGGAAGACTGCGTGCCAGCGCCCGGGTTCCTCTGGTGCGGGCTTGGAGGCGGCTGTCTTGGGGGTGGTCACGGGGACCTGACTGTCGCTCATGCGGCAGCTCCTTCGGTACTGTTTGGAGCGGTGCTGGTGGGTGCGGGTTCGCCGGCCATCATCAGGCCCAGAACGGAACGGGGGGTATCCCCGGGCACGATGCCTACGATGCGCCCTCGGTACATCACCATGATGCGGTCCGCCAGGGCCGCGACCTCGTCGAGTTCGGTGGAGATCACGATCACCGGCGTGCCGGCGTCGCGGGTGGCGACGATGCGCTCGTGCACGAATTCGATCGAGCCCACGTCGAGCCCGCGGGTGGGTTGCGCTGCCACGAACAGCCGCAGGTCACGGCTGAGCTCGCGGGCGAGCACGACCTTCTGCTGGTTACCGCCGGAGAGGCGGCCCACCGGTGTGTCGATGCCCTGCGAGCGAACATCGAACTCTTTCACCTTCTCCTCGGCGAAGGTCTTCAGGTAGTCGAGCTGCAGGTTGAAACGCTTGACGAACGGTTCTTTGTCGGACCGGTCGAGCATGAGGTTCTCGGCAATGCTGAAAGCGCCCACGAGGCCGTCTTCGTTGCGGTCTTCAGGCACGAAACCCACCCCGGCGTTGAGCACCTTGCGCACTGAGTGCCCGCGCAGCGACTTTCCGTCGAGGGTGATCTCACCAACCACTCGCGGCTGCAGGCCCAGCAGGGCTTCGGTGAGCTCGGTCTGGCCGTTGCCCTGCACGCCGGCGATCGCCAGGATCTCGCCGGAGGCAACGGAGAAGCTCACATTGTCCACCACGATCTGGCCACGCGGGTCGATCACGGTGAGGTCGGTCACGACGAGGGCTGGGGTGCCGGGCATCGCCGGGGCCTTGTCCACGGTGAGGTCGACCGCGCGGCCCACCATGAGAGTGGCCAGCTCTTCGTTGCTCGCCGTGGGGCTTGCTTCTCCGACGACCTTTCCCAGGCGGATGACCGTGATGCGGTCGGCGACCTCGCGCACCTCGCGCAGTTTGTGCGTGATGAAGACGATGGAGGTTCCGGCTGCCTTGAGCTGGCGCATGATCACCATAAGCTCGTCGGTTTCCTGCGGGGTGAGCACCGCTGTCGGCTCGTCGAACACGAGGACCTTCGCGTCGCGAGAGAGCGCCTTGATGATTTCTACGCGCTGCTGCACCCCCACCGGGAGGTCTTCCACGAGCGCGTCAGGGTCGATGTCGAAGCCAAAACGCTCGGAGATCTCGCGCACGCGCTTGCGTGCCGCTGTGAGGTCGAGCCGTCCGCCGGACTTGGTTTCCTCGTTTCCGAGCATCACGTTCTCGGCCACCGTGAATACCGGGATGAGCATGAAGTGCTGGTGCACCATTCCGATTCCGGCATTCATCGCGTCGCCGGGCCCGGCGAAGTGCACGGCCACATCGTCGAGCAGAATTTCACCCTCCTCGGCCCGGTACAGGCCGTAGAGAACATTCATGAGCGTGGACTTGCCGGCGCCATTCTCGCCCAGGAGCGCGTGGATCTCGCCGGGTTCGATCACGAGGTTGATGGTGTCGTTGGCAATCAACGCACCGAAGCGTTTGGTGATACCGCGAAGTTCGAGCTTCATGTTTCCCAATTCTATTGAGCGGTTATGGAGAACCAGTCAGGTGGAGCGAACAAAAGCAGGGAGGCCAGCGCAAGCTGGCCTCCCCGGTTTCGCATCGATGCGGTGCTGCGTTACTGCGGGTGTTGCGAAAAAGCTACTTCGGGGTGGAGTCCGACGTCACAACGATGTCGCCGCTGATGATGGAGGCCTTGAGCGCGTCGATCTCGGTCATCAGGGCCGGGTCGACCTTGGATTCGAAGTCGTGCAGCGGAGCGAGGAGCACTCCCTCGTTCTCGAGCGTGCCCACGTAGGCCTCGGCGGAGAAGTCTCCGCCGGCGGCGTCCACGATGATCTGCTTGGTGGCATCCGTCATCTGCTTCATCACCGAGGTGAGGTACAGGGCATCGAACTCGGGCGTGGTCTCGAACAGGTCGCTGTCGACACCGATGATGGCGACGTCCTTGCCGGAGTCAGTGATGGCCTGTGCGGTGCCCTGGAAGAGCGGTCCGGCGACCGGAAGGATGATGTCGGCGCCTTGGTCGATCAGGCCCTGACTCAGGGTCTTACCCGCGGCGATGTCGTCGAAGCTGCCGGCGAAGCTGCCGGTCTGTGCTGCCTTGTCCCAGCCGAGCACCGTGACGGTCGTGCCCTTGTCTTCGTTGTACTTGGCAACGCCATCGGCGAAGCCGTCCATGAAGATGGTGACGGAGGGGAACTGCAGTCCGCCGTAGGTGCCGACGACGCCGGTCTTTGTGGTGCCGGCAGCGAGGTACCCAGCGAGGTAGGCGGCCTGGGCGGTGTCGTAGAGCACCGGCTTCACGTTGTCGAGGGCCAACGGGCTGAAGTCGTCGTTGCTGAGGGCGGAGTCGATGATGGCGAACTCGACCTCGGGGTTCGCCTGGGCGGCGTCGCGCGTGGCGTTGGCCAGGGCGAAGCCGACGGTGAGGATGAAGTTGCAGCCCTGGTCGACCATGCTGCTCACGTTGCCGGCGTACTGGTCTTCGGTGGTGGACTCGGCCTGCTTGAACTCGACGCCGAGTTCGTCGGCGGCGGCGCTGATGCCGTCATAGCTCGACTGGTTGAACGACTTGTCGTCGAACCCGCCGAAGTCGGAGACGATGCAGGGCAGGAAGTCGGAGGCCGCGGCGTCGCCGGACGTGGAATCGGTAGGGGCAGGCGCACACGCGGCGAGAAGGGCAACTACGCCGAACATGGCAAGACCGCCAAGCGCGGCCTTACGGGTCTTGATTGTCAAAAGGACCTCCAGGGTGCTGCCCTGCGAGGTTCGCCCGGGCTGTGGAAATCAACGTTACAGAATGTTGCGCCGCTCAGATGAGCAAAGTGGCGCGCGGAGCGAAAGGTTATCAACCCGCTACATTCCGGAAACAATTTTGCTCATATGAGCACGATTTGGGGGAAAAAGTTACAGCACGTCGCTTGAGCCGGAGAGCTTGAGCGCGTCGACGACGGCCTTCACCTTTTGCGCGTTCGCGCTCGTGGTCACGAGGAGCGCGTCGGGAGTGTCGATCACCACGATGTCTTCCACGCCGATGAGCGCGATCATGCGCCCGGTGTGGCTCACCACGATCCCGCTCGACGAGTCGGCGAGCACCCGCGCACCCTCACCGAGGATGGCGAGGTTGGCCTTGCGACCGCCCGAATGCAGCTTGGCAATGGATGCGAAGTCGCCCACGTCGTCCCACTCGAACTGTCCGGGAATCACCACGAGCTTGCCTGCCGCGGCGGCTGGCTCGGCCACCGAGTAGTCGATCGCGATCTTCTTGAGCGCGGGCCAGACCTTGTCGACCACGGCGCCGCGGCGGGGGGTGTCCCAGGCCTCGGCGAGCTCGAGCAGGCCGGCGAGCAGCGCCGGCTCGCTCGCCCCGATCTCCTCGAGCAGGCGGTCGGCGCGCGCGATGAACATGCCCGCGTTCCAGAGGTAGGTCCCCTCCGCGAGGTAGCGCTCGGCGACCTCGGGGTCGGGCTTCTCCACGAACGAATCGACCGACAGGGCGCTCTCGGCGCCGGGGATGTCCAGGGGGCCGTCGCTCTTGATGTACCCGAAGCCGATGGACGCCTCGGTGGGACGGATGCCGATGGTCACGATGTAGCCGGCATCCGCCGCGACGACGGCCTCGTGCACCGCCGAGCGGAACAGCGACTCGCCCGTGATCACGTGGTCGGCGGGGAAGGAGCCGATGATCACCCCGGGATGGCGGCGCTCGAGGATAGCGGCGGCCAGGCCGATGGCCGCGGTGGAGTCGCGCGGCTCGCTTTCGAGCACCACGTTGGGGTCGCGCAGTTCCGGCAGCTGCTTCTCCACGGCGGCGCGGTGCGCGCGCCCGGTGACCACCATGATGCGCTGGTCACCGTTGAGCGGCGCGAGGCGATCCCAGGTGTCCCGCAGCAGCGTCTGGCCGGAGCCGGTGAGGTCGTGCAGAAACTTGGGCGCATCCGCTCTGGACAAGGGCCAGAGCCTGGAGCCGATCCCGCCGGCCGGGATCACACTGTAGAAGCGGTCGAGGGCGTCGGGGAGCTGAGGCATGCGCCCAGACTATCGCCAGCCCGCACGCGCACCCCACGGGTTCACCCGTCATTCACCGGGGGGCCACGCCGCACGCTTACTCTCGCCTCATGCGGGTCGCACTCATCAGCGAAAGTTTTCTTCCCACCATCAGCGGAGTCACCACGAGCGTGTGCAAGGTGCTTGAGCACCTCGCCGAGAACGGTCACGACGCAATCGTGATCGCCCCCTCCGGCGCCCCACGCGAATACGCCGGCTTTCCCGTGCACACGGTGCCGGCCATCGCCTACCGGCAGTTCCCGGTTGGCCTGCCCAGCCCGCACGTGCAAAGGATCCTCGCGGACTTCCGCCCGGACGTGGTTCACGCGGCGAGCCCGTTCCTGCTCGGCGCGCAAGGCATCGCGGCCGCCAATCGCCTCGGCGTGCCGTCGGTCGCCATCTTTCAAACGGATGTCGCCGGTTACGCCGCGCGCAACCACCTCGGCCAGGCCACGGCGCTGGCCTGGCGATACGTGAAATGGGTGCACGAGGGGGCCACTCGCACCCTCGTGCCCTCGTCCGCCTCGATGAACGACCTGATGAGCCGGCGAGTGCCGAACCTCGCCCTGTGGACCAGGGGAGTCGACCTCGTTGGCTTTCACCCGAATCGCCGGAATTCCTCCGCCGTTCGCGCGCTTCGCGAAAAACTTGCCCCCAATAATGAGGTCGTCGTGGGCTATGTCGGACGCATGGCCCCGGAGAAACAGGTAGAGCGGTTTCGAGCATTGCGCGGGACTGCCGGCATAAGCCTGGCCCTGGTGGGCGACGGTCCGTCCGAGCCGCAGATCGCGCGGGCTCTGGCCGGCATGCCGGTGACCTGGCTCGGCAGACTGGCCGGTGACGAACTCGCCGCCGCCTATGCCAGCTTCGACATATTCGTTCACGCCGGCACCGAGGAAACCTTCGGCCAAACCCTGCAGGAAGCGCACGCATCCGGTCTACCAGTGGTCGCACCGGCCGCGGGCGGACCGATCGACCTCGTGGTGCACGGCACAAACGGCTTCCTGTTCACGCCGGATTCCGAACCTGACCTGAGGCGCTGTGTCGAGACCCTGGTACGCGATTCCGGCCTGCGGCATCGCATGGGAGAGGCCGGCCGACGCGCCGTGCTCGGACGTTCGTGGCACAGCGTCTGCGCAAGCCTTCTCGAGCACTACGAAGAGGTCATCGATGAGCGCGCGGCGGTCTACGCGACGACCGCCATTCCTTTGTCTTTACAACGATAGCTCGCCCTGTCCGGCATCTGCCGAGGCGCGCACGTGGCTAGAATGGTGGATGGGCTCATTGAGCCGGAACGGTCTCGTTTGAGGCGTAAAACTATTCAGCCAGGGAGGGTTGTTCATGCCTAATCAGTCGGCAGGAACCCTGACAGCTCAGCAGAAGACGACATCGCGTCGCCCCGCCGGCACTTTGTACCGGGGCAACGAAGGAATGTGGTCGTGGGTTTTGCACCGGATTACCGGTGTTGCGATCTTCTTCTTCTTGCTGGTTCACATTCTCGACACGGCATTGGTCCGCGTGAGTCCGGAAGCCTACAACGCGGTGATCGCGCAGTACCAGACGCCCATCATGGGGCTCGGTGAAGTCGCGCTCGTAGGAGCCATCGTGTTCCACGCGTTCAACGGGCTCCGGATCATCCTGATCGACTTCTGGAACGCCAAGTACCAGAAGGTCATGTTCTACGTGGTGATCGGACTGTGGGTCATCACCATGCTCGCTTTCGTTCCGCGCCACCTCATCAACGTGTTCAGCGAACACTAGGGGGAATGACCATGACAACGACAATCGACGCTCCTCGCAGCCCCTACTCGCGCACCACGAAGAAGCGTGGCGTGAACTGGGAAAAATGGGGCTGGATCTACATGCGCGTCTCCGGCGTGCTGCTGGTCGTGCTGATCTTCGGGCACCTCTTCGTGAATCTGATGATCGGTGAAGGGGTCAACGCCTTGAACTTCGCCTTCGTCGCCGGCAAACTCGCCAATCCGTTCTGGCAGTGGTGGGACGTCTCCATGCTCTGGCTCGCACTGATTCACGGCGGCAACGGTATGCGCACCCTCGTCAACGACTACGCCAGCACCCGCACCAGTCGCGGAATCCTGAAATCCGCCATTCTGGCCGCCGTCGTGATCCTGATCGTGCTCGGCACGCTCGTGGTTTTCACGTTCGACGCGTGCCCGGCCGGCTCCCCTGCCGACCTCCTGCCTTCATTCTGCTCGGCCCTTTAGGAGCTGCACACTTACTAATGACAAACCCCGCATCCTCCACAGCACCCACGGAGTCAACCGTCAAAGACGGTGTGCACTACCACCAGTTCGACATCGTGATCGTGGGAGCGGGTGGGGCCGGCATGCGTGCCGCCATCGAAGCCGGCCCGCACGCCAGCACGGCTGTCATCTCCAAGCTCTACCCCACGCGCTCGCACACCGGAGCGGCGCAGGGCGGCATGGCCGCAGCCCTGGCCAACGTGGAGGAAGACAACTGGGAGTGGCACACCTTCGACACGATCAAGGGTGGCGACTACCTGGTTGACCAGGATGCCGCCGAGATCCTCGCGAAGGAAGCCATCGACGCGGTCATCGACCTCGAGAACATGGGCCTGCCCTTCAACCGCACGCCGGAAGGCAAGATCGACCAGCGTCGCTTCGGCGGCCACACCCGCGACCACGGCAAGAGTCCCGTTCGCCGAGCGTGCTACGCGGCCGACCGCACCGGCCACATGATCCTGCAGACGCTCTATCAAAACTGTGTCAAGCGCGGCATCAACTTCTTCAACGAGTACTACGTGCTCGATCTCGTGATGACGAACGTCGACGGAGTCGACCAGCCGTCGGCCGTCGTCGCACTCGATCTCTCGAGCGGTGAGCTGCACGTCTTCCAGGGCAAGGCCTTCATCTTCGCCACCGGTGGTTTCGGCAAGATCTACAAGACCACGTCGAACGCCCATACCCTCACGGGCGACGGCGTGGGCATCGTCTGGCGCAAGGGACTCCCCCTCGAAGACATGGAGTTCTTCCAGTTCCACCCGACCGGCCTCGCCGGCCTGGGCATCCTGCTCACCGAGGGCGCACGCGGCGAGGGAGCAATCCTCCGCAACGCCTCAGGTGAACGCTTCATGGAGCGTTACGCCCCCACCATCAAGGACCTCGCCCCGCGCGACATCATCTCGCGCTGCATGCTCAAGGAGGTCGCGGAGGGTCGCGGCGCCGGTCCCGAAAAGGACTACCTCTACCTGGACTGCACCCACCTCGGCAAGGAGGTGCTGGAGACCAAGCTCCCCGACATCACCGAGTTCGCCCGCACCTACCTCGGCGTCGACCCCGTCACCGAGCCGGTTCCCGTGATGCCCACAGCTCACTACGCGATGGGTGGCATCCCCACCAACGTGAAGGGTGAGGTCTGGCGCAACAACGAGGAGGTCGTTCCCGGCCTGTACGCCGCCGGCGAATGCGCCTGCGTGTCCGTGCACGGGTCCAACCGTCTCGGCACCAACTCCCTGCTGGACATCAACGTCTTCGGCAAGCGGTCCGGAAACAACGCCGTGGAGTACGTGAAGACAGCGTCGTTCGTTCCTCTGCCCGATGACCCGGCCAAGGAGGTGCGCGAACTGCTCGAAGGCATCCGCTCCTCCACCGGCACCGAGCGCATCGCCGTTCTGCGCAAGATCTTGCAGGAGGAGATGGACAAGAAGGCCCAGGTCTTCCGCACCGACGAGTCCCTCGCCGAGGTCACCGAGACCATTCACCTGCTGCGCCAGCGCTACAAGAACATCGGCGTGCAGGACAAGGGTCGTCGTTTCAACACCGACCTGCTCGAAGCCGTGGAGCTGGGCTTCCTGCTCGACCTCGCCGAGGTCGTCGTGTACTCGGCCCGCAACCGCCAGGAAAGCCGTGGCGGCCACCAGCGCGAAGACTTCCCAACTCGCGACGACGAGAAGTACCTCAAGCACACCATGGCGTACCTCACCGGTGACCCGATGTCAGCGGATGCCGCCGACCACATTGCACTCGACTGGAAACCGGTCGTCATCACCCGCTACCAGCCGATGGAGAGGAAGTACTAATGAGCACCTCAACGATTGACAAGCCGGCTGTACCCGAGACGATTCCGTCGTTCACCGTCACCTTCAACATCCGTCGGTTCAACCCCGAGGTCGACGAAGAGCCGCACTGGCAGGACTTCGACGTGGAGATGTACCCCACCGACCGCGTTCTCGACGCCCTGCACAAAATCAAGTGGGAGCAGGACGGCTCGTTGAGCTTCCGCCGCTCCTGCGCGCACGGCATCTGCGGTTCGGATGCCATGCGCATCAACGGCCGCAACCGCCTCGCGTGCAAAACCCTGATCAAGGACCTCGACATCACCAAGCCGGTGTACGTCGAGGCGATCAAGGGGCTGCCCCTCGAGAAGGACCTCATCGTGGACATGGAGCCGTTCTTCGACTCCTTCAAGGAAGTTCAGCCATTCCTCGTGGCGCAGAACGCCCCGAAAGACGGCAAGGAGCGCATCCAGACCGTCGCGCAGCGCGCTCGCTTCGACGACACGACGAAATGTATCCTCTGCGCCGCCTGCACGTCCAGCTGCCCGGTGTTCTGGACAGACGGCCAGTACTTCGGCCCGGCCGCCATCGTGAACGCGCACCGTTTCATCTTCGACTCGCGTGACGACAACGCCGCCGTGCGCCTGGATATCCTCAACGACCAGGAGGGCGTGTGGCGCTGCCGCACGACCTTCAACTGCACCGAGGCTTGCCCGCGTGGCATCCAGGTGACGCAGGCGATCTCCGAGGTCAAGCAGGCCATCATGCGGGGCAAGGCCTAACCGCATCCGCTGAACGAAACCGGTTGTCCCGCTAGGCGGGGCAGCCGGTTTCTGCGTTGTGCGGCCAGAAAAGCCGATGGCGCCGGTTCGGGTGCGGCGCCATCGGCTGTTCGAATCGATCGAACACGCTCGCGTTCGCCGATACGGCATGCTTGCAGACCTGTTACGGGCGCCGCAAGACTGGACAGCACGCTCGCCCCATAGTGGGGGCACGGCGCCAGACGGCCCGGTCACCGCGTCTTTCGTCGCCCCGTGTATAGGCTGGTCGGGTGAAGTCGCTCATCGGAATCGTGACAGCCCTCCGCCCCGTGCGTGTGTTCACGCACTTCACCGATCGCAGCGGTCCGATCATGGCCGGTGGCATGTCGTATCAGGCCATCTTCGCGGTGTTCGCGGCCGTGTGGGTGGGCTTCTCGCTCGCCGGCATCTTTCTGGTGAACTCCCCCGAGCTCACCACCCAGCTCTACGCCACCATCAACCAGTCCGTGCCGGGGTTGATCGGTCCGGAGGGGGTGATCGACCCGAAGGAGCTCTCCACCTCGGGCACCCTCGAGTGGGTCGGCGCCATCGCCCTCGCCGGGCTGCTGCTCACGGCCGTCGGCTGGCTCTCCACCACGGCACTGGCCGTGCGCCGCATCTTCGGAATGCCCAAGCAGACCACGTTCTTCCTCATCGTGAAGGTGCGCGAGCTCGGCCTCGGGCTGCTCTTCGGCCTCGCCCTCGTGTTGTCGGCCGTGGTCTCGCTCGCGAGCACGACCGCGCTCGACGCCATCTTCGGCTTCGCCGGTATCAGCCAGGACTCGTTCTGGTACCAGGCCACGGCCCGCGGAATCGGGCTGGCCCTCGTATTGCTGATCGATACCGTGACCCTGGCAGCCCTCTACAGGGTGCTGTCCAGGGTTCGTATTCCGTTCCGACGGCTCGTGACCGGCGCCCTGCTCGGCGGCATCGCGCTCGGCGTGATGAAGATCCTCGGTGGCGCCCTGCTCGGCGGTGCCACCAAGAACCCGCTGCTCGCCACGTTCGCGGTGATAATCGGGCTGCTCATCTGGTTCAACCTCGTGAGCACCGTCATCCTGGTTGCGGCCTCCTGGATCGCCGTCGGAATGCACGACGCCGGCATCCCGCCCATCTCGCTCAGCGCCGACCAGGTCGCGGCGGAGAAGACCCGGGTCGAGGCCGAGGAACAGCGCGCGCAGGCCGAGGCCCAACTCGCATCCGCTCGAGAGGCCTACCTCGCCACCCCCTGGTTTCTGCGCTGGCGGGCCGGCCGCCGGGTGCGGGCCGCCGCGAAGGCCGTCAAGAACCTGGCAGCGGTGGCCCCTCGGTAGAATTGGCTCATGCCTTCTGCCAAGCCCCTCCGTATTGCCAGCGTCAACACCAACGGAGTGCGCGCCGCGTACCGCAAGGGGATGGGCGACTGGCTCGCCACCCGCGACGTGGATATCCTCGCGATCCAGGAAGTGCGCGCCTCCCTCGACGACCTGGAGGGGCTGCTCGGGCCGGACTGGAACATCCTGCACGACGCCGCAACGGCCAAGGGACGCGCCGGCGTGGCCCTCGCGAGCCGCAAGGCGGCCAGCATCCACAGGGTCGAGCTCGGCGCGGAAGAATTCGACAGCGCCGGCCGGTGGCTCGAAGCCGACTACGAGGTGAACGGTCGGCTGGTCACCGTCGTGAGCACCTACGTGCACTCGGGCGAGACCGACACCCCGAAGCAGGTCGAGAAGTACAAGTTCCTCGATGCCATGCTCAAGCGGATGCCCGAACTCACCACCCATAGCCCCCTCGCGGTCGTGCTCGGCGACCTCAACGTGGGCCATCGCACCCTCGACATCAAGAACTGGCGCGGCAACAAGAAGCACGCCGGCTTCCTGCCAGAGGAGCGCGAGTACTTCGACCGTATCCTCGGCGCGGAGGGTACGGCTGATTACAACGCGGGCGGCGGCCTCGGCTGGATCGATGTGGGCCGCAAGTGGGCTGGCGAGGTCGAGGGACCGTACACCTGGTGGTCACAGCGCGGGCAGGCGTTCGACAACGACACGGGTTGGCGTCTGGACTACCAGCTAGCTTCCCCCGAGCTCGCGGCATCCGTTACCGACTACGCGGTCGACCGGGCCGCAGCCTATGACCAGCGCTGGTCCGACCACTCCCCAGTGGTCGTCGACTACGCCATCTGACCCTTTCTTTCTGGAGACTTTCAATGACTAAACCACGTTTGTATTCGGGCATGCAGCCCTCGGCCGAATCACTGCAGATCGGCAACTACATCGGCGCCCTGCTCAACTGGAAGGAGCTTCAAAAGAGCCACGACGCGTTCTTCTCGATCGTCGACCTGCACGCCATCACGGTGGCGCAAGACCCGGCGCTGCTGGCCCTCAACACCCGCCGCACGGCCGCACAGTACATCGCCGCCGGCATCGATCCCTCCGCCTCGACGCTGTACGTGCAGTCGCATGTGGCAGCGCACGCCCAGCTCGCGTGGGTGCTCAACACCATCACCGGGTTCGGTGAGGCGAGCCGCATGACGCAGTTCAAGGACAAGTCGACCCGGTTCGGCGCCGACGCCACGACCCTGGGCCTGTTCGCGTACCCCACGCTGATGGCCGCCGATATTCTGCTGTACCAGACGTCGATAGTGCCAGTGGGCGAGGACCAGCGACAACATGTGGAGCTCACCCGCGACCTCGCCGCTCGGTTCAACTCGCGCTTCGGCGATACCTTCACGGTGCCAGAGGTGGCGATCGTGAAAGAGACCGCGAAGATCTACGACCTGCAGAACCCCACCTCCAAGATGTCAAAGTCTGCCGAGTCGCACGCCGGCGTGATCTGGGTGTTGGATGAGGCATCCGTTACGAAAAAAAAGATCATGCGGGCCGTCACCGATGCCGATGGCGGTGTTGTCTTCGACCGCGAGAACAAGCCCGGCGTGGCCAACCTGCTCACGATCTACTCCGTGCTCGCGAATCGCACCGTGCAGTCCCTCGAAGACGAGTACGCGGGCCGCGGCTACGGCGACCTGAAGAAGGGGCTCGTGGAGGTCGTGACCGGAACGTTTGATCCGATTCGAGCGCGCGTCACCGAGCTGCTCGACGACCCTGCCGAGCTGGACCGGCTGCTCGCCGTGAACGCCGCGCACGCCGCCGAGGTGGCCAATGCCACCCTCGCCACCGTCTTCGAGCGCGTCGGCCTTCTTCTCCCCCGCTGATGACCGCCCTCCCCGCCCCTCTGCCCCTCTGCCCCTCTGCCCCTGCTTATGCGGCATAACTCCTGCAGATTGTCGCGGGTCGATTCGGCTGGCCCGGAATCACGGGCAACTGTCCCGGCGCGTGCGGAACCTGCAGGAGTTATGCCCAGGGACCGCGTGAGGGCTGGGGTCGCGCCGTGACAGAACTGGTGCTGTTCGACCTCGACGACACACTGTTCGCACACCGCGAGGCTGTGGAAGACGGCATACTGCGCCACCTTGGGGTCGTGCGGGGGCCGTTCGTCGGGGCCGATCCGATGGCGGCACAGAGTCTGTGGCGAGACCTCGAAGAGGAGCACTACCACTCGTACCTCGCTGGCAGGCTCGACTTTCACGGGCAGCGCCGTGAACGCGCCCGGGACTTTTGCGCCGCCTACAACCTGGTGCTCGATGACGCTTCGGCATCGGCCTGGTTCGAAAGTTACTTCGTGCACTACCGCGACAGCTGGCGCCTGCACGGCGATGCACTGGCCTGCCTCGACGCGCTGACTAACGCGGGCGTGCGCGTGGGTCTAATCACCAACGGGGACCTCGAATTTCAGAGCGAGAAGATCCGGCGGGTAGGCCTGGCTGACCGCGTCGAGCACGTGATCACTTCGGGCGAGCTGGGCGTGGCCAAGCCCGACGCCCGCATCTTCCACCACGCCTGCTCAGTCTTCGGCGTAGAACCCTCGGCAGCAGCGTATGTCGGAGACCGGCTGCGCACCGACGCGATCGGGGCCGCCGCGTCCGGACTCGCGGGCATCTGGATCGACCGGCGCGCGGTATCCGTTACCCCCGACGACGCCGCCGACATGTCCCGTCTCGGCATTCTCCGAATCGCAACCCTGGCCGGCCTGCCCTCCGCCGCCCGCAGCGGTACCCCTGCATAACTCCTGCAATCTGTGCCTGGTAGATTCGACGACCCCTGAATCACGGGCAGATGTCTCGCCTTGTCGAGAATTTGCAGGAGTTATGCCGAAGGCGTGCAGACTAGGCGTGAGCAAATGCTCGGGGGCTTCCGTGGCGGCAAATATCGACGAGATTGCGGATCGCTCGAAGTACGCCCTCCGGGTCGAACATTATGTCCTGGTAGAGCACGCGGAGCGTCAGGTAATTACGAGCAGCCAGTAAACGGTCTCTCGTGCGATCGCGCATCTGTTGCTCCCAGCTCTTGTGGTGGCTCTTACTGTCGGCCTCGACGACCACACACCCCTCCACGAGCAAATCCACTCGACCCACTCCGTCAATAGAAACCTGAATGTCACAGCGAAACCCGGCGAAGCGGAACAGGTCTCGCAGCACTGACTCTTGGCCGGCATCCACTCGCGCATCGATTTTGGACCGCAGGGCGCGATATTTCTCAGGGACGTGAGCGAAGATCTCATCGAGGTCGCCCGCTCGAATCTTCTGTTCATGCAGGGCCGTGTCCAGCGCCGCCAAAGCGAATCGCGGTTCCTGACACTGAATAATCTGGGCGAGGGCGTCGCGGGCGCCGACGCAGTACTCCGTGCCGTCAGCTCTGTCGATGAGCGGCCACCAGTGCAGCTGGACACCGTCCCGTGAGGCGACCGCGAGCGGAACTTTTCTGCTCTGTGGGCTGCGGAGCCGTGACCCCTCGCGCGGAATATGCACGTGCGTGAACTGTGAGTCGAAGGCGAAGAAACCGATCTCGCGGGCTGCCGAGACGCAGCCTTCCCGCCCGCCAATGCGCACGGCCTCGATAGTGTGGCGGTCAGTTTCTGGAAGAGCGTAGTGATCACGGCGCACTCTGATGAGTGCGTTGCTGCTCACCGCCGCCGTAATCTGCAGTGGTCGCATTCCGCTGTCCAGCAGGTCCTTTCGGCTGACAATGCGGCACTCTCGAGCGAAGGCCTTCAGGAATGGATTCATGGCGTCGAGCATCGTCGATCTTCAGGTCCGTGGACTCGTCCTGAACAAATCTGTGGAGAAGCCGACAACTTACAACCCTGTGCATAACTCTCTCGCGAGGTCATAACTCCTGCAATAGTCCAGCCACCCTAGAATCACGCCCGGAACCATGCGGGACCCCGAAACCGTCCAGCAATTTGCAGGAGTTATGCCGAAACGGGGCCCACAACATCCGCTTAGAGGGTCACAGGCCCCCGAACGACATAACTCCTGCAAATTGCCCGGCCCGTGTTCCAGAACCGCGGAAACACGGGCCTCGGATAATCCGAGGCGGCAAATTGCAGGAGTTATGTTCAGGGACGAAGGCTAGGTGGGGCTAGCGCACGTCTTCGTCGACCCAGTCGAGGGTTTTGGTGACGGCCTTCTTCCAGTTGCGGAGCAGACGCTCGGACTCCTCTTTGTCCATGGAGGGCTCCCAGCGGGCATCTTCCTGCCAGTTGGCGCGCAGGTCGTCGAGGCCGCTCCAGAAGCCGACCGCGAGGCCGGCCGCGTAGGCCGCTCCGAGGGCGGTGGTCTCCGCAACGACAGGACGCACGACGGGAACGCCGATCAGGTCGGCCTGGAACTGCATGAGCAGGTCGTTGGCCGTGGCACCGCCGTCGACCTTGAGCTCGGTCAGCGGCACACCGGAGTCGGCGTTGACAGCGTCGAGAACCTCACGGGTCTGGTATGCGATCGCCTCGAGCGCGGCGCGGGCGATGTGGCCCTTGTTCACGTACCGGGTGAGACCTACCAGGGCACCACGGGCATCCGAGCGCCAGTACGGCGCGAAGAGTCCAGAGAACGCCGGCACAAAGTATGCCCCGCCGTTGTCGTCGACGGTCTTGGCGAGGTCTTCGATCTCGGCGGCGTCCTTGATCATGCCGAGGTTGTCCCGCATCCACTGCACGAGCGAACCCGTGACGGCGATCGAGCCCTCAAGGGCGTAGTGCGTGGGACCGTCGCCGAGCTTGTAGCCCACTGTCGTGAGCAGCCCGTTCTTGGAGTGCACGATCTCGGTGCCGGTGTTGAAGATCAGGAAGTTACCGGTGCCGTAGGTGTTCTTCGCCTCACCCTGATCGAACGCCGCCTGGCCGAACGTGGCGGCCTGCTGGTCGCCGAGGATACCGGCGATTGGCACCTCGCGCAGCAGGCTGTGCCCGCTGGCGATGCCGTAGACCTCCGAAGAGGACTTGATCTCGGGGAGCATCGACTTGGGCACATCGAACGCGGCGAGAATCTCGTCGTCCCACTCGAGTGTGTCGAGGCCCATGAACATCGTGCGGCTGGCGTTGGTCACGTCGGTGGCGTGAACCCCGCCCTCGATGCCGCCGGTGAGGTTCCAGAGCACCCAGGAGTCGGTCGTGCCGAAGAGCAGGTCGCCGGCGTCGGCCTTGCCCCGTGCGCCCTCGACGTTTTCGAGGATCCAGACGATCTTCGTGCCGGAGAAATACGTGGCCAGCGGCAGGCCGACCTTGGCCTTGAAACGCTCGACACCGCCATCCGCTGCCAACCGGTCGACGATCGGCTGCGTGCGGGTGTCCTGCCAGACGATGGCGTTGTACACCGGCACGCCGGTGTTCTTGTCCCAGACAACCGCGGTCTCGCGCTGGTTGGTGATGCCGACGGCCTCAATGTCGTGCCGCGTGATGTTCGCCTTGGACAGGGCCTGCCCGATGGCCTCACGGGTGTTGTCCCAGATCTCCTTGGGGTCGTGCTCGACCCAGCCGGCCTTTGGGAAGATCTGCTCGTGCTCGAGCTGACCGGTGGAGATGATCGACCCCGACTTGTCGAAGATGATGGCACGCGAACTCGTGGTGCCCTGGTCGATGGCGAGAACGTACTTGGTCATTCTTAACTCCTTTGTTGAGACTGCAGGTGTTGAGAGAAAACTCGTGAAGCGGATGCTGCGCTAGGCAGCCAGGATCGGCAGCAAGACGATCGACGCCCAGCCAGCCAGCACGCCGCCGATGATCGGGCCGAGAACCGGAACCCAGGAGTAGCTCCAGTCGGAGGAGCCCTTGCCCTTGATGGGCAGGAAGAAGTGCGCGATACGCGGACCGAGGTCACGAGCCGGGTTGATGGCGTAACCGGTGGGTCCACCGAGCGAGGTACCGATCACGATAACGAGCAGGGCCACCGGCAGTGCGCCGAGTGCCGCGAGGCCGGGGGTGTCGCCCTGCCGGCTGAATCCGATCACGATGAGCACCAGCACGAAGGTGCCGATGATCTCGGTGACGAGGTTCCATCCGCAGGAACGAATGGCCGGGCCGGTGGAGAAAACGCCGAGCTTGTTGGCCGGGTCGGGCTCCTGGTCGAAGTGCTGCTTGTAGGCCAGCCACACGACGACGGCACCGAGGACGGCACCGAGCATTTCACCGGCGATATAGGTGAGGATCGAGATGATGTTCACCGGAACACCTGACCCGAATTCCTCGGCCCCCGAGGCGACGAGCCCGAGCGTGACCGCCGGGTTCAGGTGCGCTCCAGAGTTGTAGGCGGCGATGACACCGCAGTAGACCGCGAGGCCCCAGCCGATGGTGACCATGAGGAAACCACCGCCGAACCCCTTGTTCTTTGCCAACGCGACGTTGGCGACAACGCCACAGCCGAGCAGCACGAGGATGGCAGTTCCCACTACCTCCGAGAGAAATACAATTCCGAGATTGTCCACATTGACCTTCCTGATGGGAGAAAAAATACCGCAAAAACGGGCCTCAGCAGCGAATCCGCTTTACTGGTAAAACCGTATCGGGGTCCGGCCCTCTTTGGGCACGAATTTGACTGCACATTCGTGCAAGTTGCACTACAACCGAAAACGGATACCGCGGGCCAAGTCGACCCGCGGCATCCGGTCAGGCTGAGGCCGCGACGGACCGGGTCGCGAACTCGATGCCGTGCAGGTCGTGCAGAAGGTGCTCGGCCAGCTCGACTTCCTGGGCGCGGCGCTCGGCGCTCCAGCCGAGGACCGGGGCCACGATGTCAGCGAGCTCGTCGACCAGGTCGGCGGTGGCCGCACCGACGAAAGCGATGCTCGTGCGGCGCAGCAGCACGTCGATCAGGCGCACGACAGATTCCGTCGTGGCGAGGTACTCGATCTCGCGGCGGGAGTAGCCGGTGTTGTTCACCAGCGGGGCGTCGGGTTCGAGGCTGAGGAAGTCAATCACGTCGGCTGCGCGCGTGCCATAGCGGGCCAGGAGCTGCGCGGCGCGGGTCGTGCCCACCTCGTCGCCGTGGGCGGTCACCCACACCTGGTGCGCGGCATCCGTTGCGGGGAAGCCACGCCCGCCACCGATGGCGAGGCCCTCGGTCGAGACCGTGCGCTCAGCGCCGAGGATCGTGAGGATCTGCCCGCTGAGGTTCTCGGCGAGGGCGCGGAACGTGGTCCACTTGCCGCCGACGAGGCTCAGCAGGGTGCCGGGCCTGTTGCCGAGCGGTCGGGACTCGATGCGGTAGTCGCGGGAGACGAAACCGGGCTGCTCGTCGTCGTGGCGGGGCAGCGGGCGCACGCCGGCGAAGCGGAAGACGATGTCGGAACGGTCGACTGTGATGGTTGGGAAAACGTGCGAGACCAGATCGAAGAAGTAGTCGATCTCAGGCTCGGTGCAGCGCGCGGGCTGGCTCATGTCGTGCTCGAGGTCGGTCGTGCCGATCAAGACGCGTCCCTTCAGCGGGTAAATCAGCACGATTCGGCCGTCGCTGTGCTCGAAGAAGATCTCGCGGCCGCCGGTCGCCGCGAGCAGCTCCGGGTTGTCCACGACGATGTGCGAGCCCTTGGTGCCGCCCATGAATGTGCTGGCCTGGCCGAGGGCGCCGTTGGTGAGGTCGGTCCAGGGCCCGCTCGTGTTGACGACGACCTCCGAGGCGAAGCTGAACTCCTCGCCGGTGATCACGTTGCGCAGGCGCACGCCGTTCTCGTCGCTGCCGACCGCTTCGATGTAGTTGGCGGCGCGGGCGTGCGGGCCGGCGTCGAGGCCGTCGCGCAGCACGTCGAGGGCGAGACGCTCCGGGTCGTGCATCGCGGCGTCGTAGTAGGTGGCCGTGTACTTGAGGCCGGGGTTGAGCTTCGGCATCACGCTGAGGGCCTTCTTGCGGCCCACAAACTCGTGGCGAGGCACCGAACCGCCGTCGCGGGAGAAGGAGTCGTAGAGCATCATGCCAATTTTGATCAGGAGCGCGCCACGCTCCACGTGCTTGGCACCCTGCTTGTGGGTGAGGAAACGCAGCGGTGCGCTCATCACACCGGAGAAGGTGGAGAAGATCGGGATGGTGGTCTGCAGCGGCTTCACGTAGTGCGGGGCGATCTTGATGAGGCTGTTGCGCTCCTCGACCGATTCCTTCACAAGCCGGAATTCGCCGTTCTCGAGGTAACGGACGCCGCCGTGGATCATGTGCGAGCTGGCCGCAGAGGCCCCCGACACGAAGTCGCCGCGGTCCACGATGACCACGTCCACTCCCTGGAGTGCGAGGTCGCGGAACGTGGCGATTCCGTTGATGCCGGCACCGATCACGAGCACCTGGGCACGGGGATTTAATACGAGGGCTGCCTGAGCCTGCACTGCAGTGGACTGCGCCATTGGGTCACCTCTGTCGTTAGGGGCTTGCAACTGGCAAGCCGGTTCAATAGATTCATCTTGACAGCCCGACACATTTTCTCAAGCGGAATGAACATACGTGCACCAGCCAGACGTGAACCTGATCGACGATCCCACCCAGTCCGATCGCACCCGTGACGCCCTGCGCGCGGCGCACCTCTATTACATGCAGGACCTCACAATGGATGCGATCGCTCGCGAGCTCCACACCTCGCGCTCCTCGGTGTCTCGCCTGCTCAGTCATGCCAGGGCGAGCGGGCTCGTCGACATCCAGATCCACTCTCCACTCGACGCCCCGAGCCGACTGGAACGTGAAATCCTCGAGAGGTTCCAGGTGACCGCGCACGTTGTTCCGATACCGGATCGGGCCAGCGACGTGGACCGACTCGAACGCGTTGCTCTCTCGGTTGCACGAATTCTCGGGCAGTTCTTCGACTCGAACATGACGATGGGCATCGCCTGGGGCTCCACGATGAACGCGATCAGCCGCCACGTCACCGTGAAGCAGACCCACAACTCCCAGATCGTGCAGCTCAACGGCGCCGGCAACATGAGCACGACGGGTCTCGGCTACGCGAGCGAGATCCTCGGCCGGTTCGGCAACGCCTTCGGCGCGCACGTGCAGCAGTTCCCTGTGCCGGCCTTCTTCGACGACCCCGCCACGAAGCAGGCGTTCTGGCGCGAGCGCAGCGTCAGCCGACTGCTCGAGATGCAGGGCCGAATGGACGTGGCGCTGTTCGGCCTCGGCTCGCCCTTCTCCGAGGTGCCGAGCCGGGTCTACGCCGGCGGATACCTCGACGAGGCCGACTACGCCTCGCTCAGCGCCTCCGGCGCGGTGGGCGACGTGGCCACGGTGTTCTTCCGCGCCGACGGCTCGACCAACGGGATCCCACTCAACGAACGCGGCACCGGTCCCGACTTCACGGTGCTGCGCCGCACGCCGCGCCGCATCTGCGTGGTCGCCGGCAGCTCCAAGCTCGCGAGCCTGCACGGGGCGCTGCGCGCCGAGCTCATCACCGACCTGTTCGTCGACGAGGGCACAGCCCGCGCGCTCGTGTCCGAGGCCTGACCCGGCCCCGGGCATCCGCTCGCCCAGTGGCCCCCTCTCGGCGATTCTGGGCGCATAACTCCTGCAGATCGGCCCGGCTTGGCCGAGCGGCCGCGTGATTCCGGGGCCGAACTGTGGCGCGCCCAGAATCTGCAGGACTTATGTTCACAGAGTCGGGAAGAACGGCGGCTTCCGGCCCGCGAGACCGGATGTGACAAGGGAATACGTGCACTTGCAGGGTGTTGCAGCATACTAAGAGTAAGAAACGTGCTCCGGGGTCGGTGTAAGTCCGAACCGGCGGTGAAAGTCCGCGACCCGTTGGTTCTTCGGAAACGACGGTTGAGCTGGTGAAATTCCAGCACCGACGGTTAAAGTCCGGATGAGAGGCGCACGAATCGAGGGACCGTTTGCGGCCCCTCGATGGGTTTCGCAACGCGCGCAACCCACATCCCGGAGTTCGTCCAGAGACGAATGAGGGATTGATGAGCGAAGCGCACGCACTCGACGCCGCCATGCTCCGTGCCCTCCAACTGGCGGCCCACGGCCCGTCCACCGGCATCAATCCCCGCGTCGGCTGTGTCATCCTCTCCGCGGACGACACCGTGATCGCCGAGGGCTGGCACCGCGGCGCCGGTACCGCGCACGCCGAAGTCGACGCCCTCTCGCACCTCGCCCCTGGCGCTGCGCGCGGCGCGACAGCCGTCGTCACGCTCGAGCCCTGCAACCACATGGGCCGCACCGGCCCCTGCGCAATCGCCCTGATCGAGGCAGGCATCGCCCGGGTCGTCTACTCCGTGAGCGACCCCGGCGCCTACTCGGCCGGTGGTGCCACCCGGCTTCGGGCCGCGGGCATCCGAGTCGACGGCGGCCTGCGCGAGAGCGAGGGCGAGGCCTTTCTCGGCGACTGGCTCGTGGCCGCGCGCCTCGGCCGCCCCTTCGTGACGCTGAAGTGGGCCTCCAGCCTCGACGGTCGCGCCGCCGCGGCCGACGGCAGCAGCCGGTGGATCACCGGCCCGACCGCGCGCACGGACGTGCACCGCCGCCGCAGCGCCGCGGGCGCCATCGTGGTGGGCACCGGAACCGTGCTCGCCGACGATCCCTCTCTCACGGCCCGCGACGCGAGCGGCGACCTGCTGCCGGGCCAGCCCGTGCCCGTGGTGATGGGCCGGCGCGCCATCCCATCGACGTCCGCCATACACACCCACCCGCACGCTCCCGTCTTCTTCGCCACCGAAAGCCTCGCCGAGGTGCTCGCCGACCTGCACGCCCGCGGCATCCGCAGCGTCTTCGTCGAGGGCGGCCCCACGCTCGCGGGCGCTTTCGTGGCGGCCGGCCTCGTTGACGAGTACCTCGTGTACCTCGCTCCTACCCTGCTCGGCGGCCCCCGCCTCGCCATCGGCGACATCGGCGTGGCCGGTATCGACGACCAACGACTTCTCTCCCTGCACTCGCTCGACCGACTGGGCGACGACATCCTCGTCGTCGCCCGCCCCAGGTAAGGACCCGAATGTTCACCGGAATCATTGAGGAGCTCGGCCGCATCGAGCGAATCGACCACACAGCGGATGCCGCCAGGCTCACCATCCACGCGCCCCTCTCGATAGCGGATGCCCGCCACGGCGACTCGATCTCGGTCAACGGCGTCTGCCTCACCGTGGTCGACCGCACACCCGACTCGTTCACGGCCGACGTGATGGCCGAGACGCTGCGCATGTCGACCCTGTCAGACGCGGTAGTGGGCACCCCGGTAAACCTCGAACGCGCCGCGCTCGTGGGCGGCCGGCTCGGCGGGCACATCGTGCAGGGGCACATCGACGGCACAAGCACCGTACTCGGTGTCGTTCCCGGCGACGCCTGGCGCGTGCTGCGGTTCAGCCTCTCCCGTGAACTCGCCCCGCTCGTGGTGGGCAAGGGATCGATCGCCATTGACGGCGTGTCCCTCACCGTGAGCGCCATCAGCCCGGCCGAGGCTGTCGACCAGTGGTTCGAGGTCTCCCTCATCCCCGAAACCCTCGCCGCCACGACGCTCGGCGCCCGCACCGTGGGCGACCAGGTCAACATAGAAACAGATATTCTCGCCCGCCATGTGGAGCGCATGCTCGCCCTGGCCGACGCGGAATCGAAAAGGAGTGCAGCATGAGCCTCGCAGACATCCCCACCGCGCTCGCGGAACTCAGGCTCGGAAAGCCGATCATCGTGGCCGATGACGAGGGCCGCGAAAACGAGGGCGACGTGATCATCTCCGCCCAACTGGCCACCCAGGAGTGGCTCGCCTGGACCGTGCGCTGGTCGTCGGGTTTCATCTGCGCACCGATGACCAACGACCTCGCCGACACCCTCGACCTGCCCGTGATGGTGCTCAACAACGAAGACGCCCGCGGCACGAACTACACCGTGAGCGTCGATTCCGCGACCGGCGTGACCACGGGCATCAGCGCCGCCGACCGCGCCCACACCCTGCGCGTGCTCGCCGACCCAACCTCGACGCCCACGACCCTGCACCGCCCCGGCCACATCCTGCCGCTGCGGGCCGTGGATGGCGGGGTGCGCGAACGCGCCGGCCACACCGAAGCGGCCGTCGATCTGATGAAGCTCGCTGGCCTCGCCCCCGTCGGCGCGATCTGCGAGATCGTCGCCGAAGACGGCGATATGATGCGCCTGCCCGGCCTGCTCGAACTCGGCGACCGCGAGGGTGTCGTGGTGATCACGATCAAGGACCTGATCGAGTACCTCAACACCCTGCACGGCAGCACGCCGTTGCCTGCGATCCTGCCGCTCGCCGAGGCGCCACGGGTGGACTTCGAGGTGGAGACCACGGTTCCCACCAAGCACGGCTCCTTCAGGGTGCGCGCGTACCGCGACCGGATGACCGGAGCAGACCACGTGGCCATCATCTCCGGCCGGCCCGTCGACGGCGCCCTGGTGCGGGTGCATTCGGAGTGCCTCACCGGGGAGGTTTTCGGTTCACTCAAGTGCGAATGCGGCCCTCAGCTCGACGCTGCGCTCGAAACCATCAACCTTGAGGGCGGCGTGGTCGTGTACCTGCGCGGCCAGGAGGGGCGCGGCATCGGCCTCATCAACAAGCTGCGCGCGTACCACCTGCAGGAAGACGGCCTCGACACCCTCGACGCGAACCTCGCGCTCGGCCTGCCCGGAGACTCCCGCGACTACGGAGCGGCCACCGGCATTCTGCACGACCTGGGACTGGCATCCGTTCGCCTCCTCACCAACAACCCCGACAAGGTGAGCCAGCTGGAAGAGCACGGCGTGACCGTGACAGAGCGCATGCCCCTCGTCGTGGGCATCGGGGCGCACAACGTGGGCTACCTCCTCGCCAAGCGCGACCGCATGGGCCACCACATCAACGAGCAGGACCTCCTGAAAGGCACCACAGTATGAGCGTCGAAGGCTCCCCCACCATCACCGTTGACGGAACCGGCCTGCGCGTGGTCGTGGTCGCCGGCCGCTGGCACGACGAGATCACGAACGGCCTGATCGCCGGGGCCGTGCGCGTGCTCGAAGCCTCCGGCGCCGAGTTTTCGATCGTGCGCGTGCCCGGCAGCTTCGAGCTGCCCGTGGCCTGCAAGGTAGCGCTCGAGAACGGCGCCGACGCTGTCGTCGCCCTCGGTGTGATTATTCGCGGCGGCACCCCGCACTTCGAGTATGTGTCGAGCGCGGCAACGGATGGCCTCACTCGCGTCGCCCTCGATGCCGGCAAGCCCGTGGGGTTCGGTGTCCTCACCCTCGACGACGAACAGCAGGGCCTCGACAGGGCCGGGCTCCCTGGGTCGAAGGAAGACAAGGGCGAGGAGGCGGCCACCGCCGCTCTCGAAACCGCGCGAGTGCTCGCCGACCTCGCCCGATAGCGCGCCGGGCGGGTGCCTTCGGGCGCCCGCCCGGGGCATCAAGCCCCCCGCGGGCGTAAGGTTGCTTGTGGCCTTTACCCAAGGCCGCACCCTTTCGTGTGTTCCACGCCGTAGCATCCAACGCCAGATCGACGTTCTGCACTTCGTGACCGGCCCAGTTGTTTCTTGAAAGCGTTCGTACTTTTATGTCTATATCCACCACGCCCGCAACGCTGCCGGCCTCCGCCCCTGTCAATCCGAAGAGCCGCGTCATTCTCGCGAGTCTCATCGGAACCACCATCGAGTTCTACGACTTCTATGTGTACGCCACCGCCGCCGTACTCGTGTTTCCGTACCTGTTCTTCCCCACCGGCGACCCCACGACGGCGTTGCTCGCGTCGTTCGCCGTCTTCGGCGCAGCCATGGTGGCCCGCCCGATCGGCGCCCTGTTCTTCGGTCACTTCGGCGACCGAAACGGACGCAAGGCCACCCTCGTGGGCGCGCTGCTCACCATGGGTATCGCCACGTTCCTGATCGGCCTGCTGCCGACCTACGCCATGATCGGCTGGTTCGCCCCGCTCATGCTGGTCATCCTGCGTCTCGCCCAGGGCTTCGCGCTCGGCGGCGAGTGGAGCGGCGCGGCACTCGTGGCCACCGAGAACGCCCCGGTGGGCAAGCGCGCCTGGTACGGCACGTTTCCGCAGGTCGGTGCCCCGCTCGGCTTCATCATCGCGAACGGCCTGTTCCTGATCATCGCGTTCGCCCTGCCGTCCGACGACCCCACGCGCCCCTCCGACGCCTTCCTCGAGTGGGCCTGGCGCATCCCGTTCCTGTTCTCTGCCGTGATGGTGATCGTGGGCCTCTGGGTTCGCCTCCGTCTCGTGGAGAGCGAGGCCTTCACGAAGGCCGTCAAGGCCAAGAAGGTGGAGAAGCTGCCCCTCGCCGCCGTGTTCAAGAGCAACTGGCGCGAGCTCATCCTCGGCACGTTCATCATGCTCGCGACGTACGTGCTGTTCTACCTGATGACCACGTTCACGCTCGGCTACGGCCGCGCTGCAACGGATGCCGCGCTGCCGGGCCTCGGATTCAGCTACAACACGTTCATCCTCATGATGATCGGCGGCGTGGTGTTCTTCGGAATCTTCACCCTCGCGTCCGGCCCCTGGGCCGATCGCCACGGCCGTCGCAAGACGCTCATCATCGTGACACTCGCGATTGTGATCTTCGGCTTCCTGTTCGTGCCCCTGCTCGGTGCGGGCACGGCCGGCGTGATGATCTTCCTGATCGTGGGTTTCTCGCTCATGGGCATGACATTCGGGCCGATGGGTGCGCTGCTCCCCGAGCTGTTCCCCACCGCTGTTCGGTACACGGGCTCGGCGTTCGCGTACAACATGAGCTCGATCCTCGGCGCGGCAGTGGCCCCGTTCATCGCCATCTGGCTGTGGACCGTCGGCGGTGGCAGCCCGTTCTGGGTGGGAATCTACCTCTCCAGCATGGCCTTGATCACGCTCGTGGCGCTGATCCTCAGCCGCGAGACCCGCGACCTCGACCTCGAGCGCTAGCCGCACGCGCCGCTGCGGCCGCGCGCGCCCGCCCCTGCGGTAGCGCCCGGCCATAGCGGCGCGGTAGTCTCCGGATCGCGCCCGCATCGCGGTGCGCGGCCGCTGCGGCGGTAGCGCGCGGCCACAGTGGCGCGGCGCTGCGGCCGGCCCGCGCGGCGCATCCGCTCGGAGGCGGTGCTGCGCCAAGCACGGGGGGGGGGGGGGGGGGCGGGGGTCAGGTTTTGGCGAGCAGGGAGTCGATGCCGAGGATGAGCTCGCGCAGGCTGAATGGCTTGCGCAGAAACTCGTCGATGCCACACGCGAAGGCCTTGGCAATGTCGGACTGTTGAGACTTGGCGCTGAGCATCAGGATGCGCGTGGTGGCGATGGCCTCGTCGGCGCGGATCTGCGTGCAAACCTCGACGCCGGTAAGCCCGGGCATCATCCAATCAAGCACGATCAGATCGGGGCGCGTCTTCTGGGCGGCGGCGAGTGCGGAGCGGCCGTCTGCCGCCGAAGTCACCCGGTAACCAGCCTGTTCGAGCCTGTGCACGATCAGACGCCCCATGTCGGGGTCGTCTTCGACGACCAGCACGTGCGCGCGTTCGGCGGCCGCGAGAGCGGAGTCCTGGCCGCCCTCGGTGCCGGCGACGGCCATCCGTTTCACGCCCGGGCGAGAACGGAATCGACGCCGAGCACCAGCTCACGCAGGCTGAACGGCTTGCGCAGAAATTGGGTGACCCCGGCGGCATAAGCTCTGTCGATGTCCGCCTTCTGCGATTTCGCGGTCACCATGAGAATGCGCGTGCCTTCCAGGGTCGCGTCCTGGCGGATCTGTTCGCAGACCTCGATTCCGGTGAGCCGCGGCATCATCCAGTCGAGCACGACGAGATCGGGGTGGCTTTCGCGCACGGCAGCGAGCCCGGCCTGGCCGTCGCTTTCGCTCGTCACCTGGTAGCCGGCATCGGAGAGGCGGTGCACGATGAGACGTTCCATGTCGGGGTCGTCTTCGACAACGAGTACGTGCGCCATGGTGTTCCTTTTTTCTGTCACCCAAACGGGGGGCATTTTGGTGCCGGTGGAGTTAGCATAGCCCTATGCGACAGGGATTCCTACCTGCACAGCGAGGGGGGGCCGTGTCCACACTCAGCCTGGTCACCTTGGCGCAGACGGCGTCGCCGAGGCGTGTCAGACTGACGCTCGTCGCCGTGGTCGTGGTCGTCTTCGCGATGAGCGTCGCCACGCTGCTCGTCTCGCGCAACGCGGAGTTCATCTCCGCCTGGTGGCCGGCCGCGGGCGTGAGCGTTATCGCCGTGCTGCTGGCGCGCAGAAACCGCGTGGGCATGGCCCTCGCGATCTGGGCGGCCGCCAGCGGTGCCCGCCTGGCCGTGGGACAGCCCCTCGCCCCGGCTCTCGCATACGGTTTCGCGAACGCTTTAGAAGCCTGGCTGATCGCGAGGATACTCGAGGGAAGCGACGCGCCGCACTCCCTCGACGATGTCCGCAGCGTGGGCCGTTTCGTGATCGCCGTCGCCATCGGCGCGCTCACGATGGCCGGTCTCGCTGCCCTCATCATCGGAGTGCAGGGCGGCGACGCGCCCGGGACCTTTGCCCTGGTCGCCCCGTCCCACGCGTCGGCGATCCTCGTGATCGCCCCCTTCCTCATGGTGGCACGAGTGCGTGTGCCCGCCCGGCTGCGCACCGAACTCATCGTGCAGTCCGGCCTGCTCGCCATTGTGCTGGCACTTGTATTCCTGCCCGGCCAGTCTTCCCAGTGGAAGTTCCTCACCCTGCCCGTGCTCATCTGGGCCGCCCTGCGCTTCGGCAGCTGGCCGGCCACCGGACAGATGCTGGCGCTGGCGCTCACGGCGACCGCGATCGTGGACCTGCGGCAGGCTGGAGCCGTGGGCGAGCCGGGCCCGGGATCGATTGCGCAGGAATACGCCGTCTTGCAGTCCTACTTCGTGGTCTACGCGGCGTCCCTGCTCGTGATCGCGGCTGGGCGCACGGAGCGACTCCGCCTCGCGGACGAGATGTTGATGCGCGACCGCCTGCTGCGCGGCGGGATCGTGGGCTCCCAGATTGGCCTGCTTCTGCTGCGTGAGAACGCGCTCGGCGCGGTCACGATCGTGGATGGCAACGCTGTCGCGGCCGGGTTGCTGGGCGTGACCGTCGAGGCGCGCGGCGAGTCGGCGGGGGCGGTGCCCACCGACGGCCCCCTCGCCTCTGCGATCGCCACGGTGCGCGGCGACACTGTGGCGTTCCGGGACTGGTCGGGCGAGGTGGAGATCGACCACGCCGAGAGGCGGCTGCAGGTGTTCATCGCCCGGGTGCATTCCACGGGAGCCGACGCCCTGATCACCGTGCAGGTGATCGATACCACCGCCCGGTACGTGGCCGAGCAGGCAGTCACGGCCGCGCTCGGGAACGAACAGGCGACCACGTCGGCCCTGCGGGAGCTCAACCGGCAGAAGGAAGACTTCGTATCGTCGGTGAGCCACGAGCTGCGCACGCCGATTATGAGCATCCTCGGATTCTCAGAGGAACTCGCCGACACCAAACTCTCGCCGCTCGCGGCGGACTACCTGAGCGTGATCACGCGCAACGCGCATCGCCTCGCCGACCTCGTGGAAGACCTGCTCGAGCTGTCCCGCATGTCCGACCAGAACGACCGCACGGTGCGTCCGCTCGAGGTGACGGCCCTGAACGAGGTGATCCGCAATTGTGTCGAGGAGCTGGGAGCGGCCGCCCGGTCCGGGGGCGTGACCCTCGTGTTCATCCCGGTCGACGACCTGGACGTCGCCGGAAACTCTCGCGACGTGACCCGGGTGCTCATCAACCTCGTGGCGAACGCGGTGAAGTTCACGCCTCGCGGCGGCCGCGTGGCGGTCACCTGCAGCCGGGCTGGGGATGTGGTTCTGGTGGAGGTGGTCGACAATGGTGTCGGCATTCCACCCGACGAGATCGACCGGGTGCTCGAAAGATTCTACCGTTCGAGCACCTCGGTCTCGTTGCCCGGAACCGGCCTCGGCCTCTCCATCGTCACTGGGCTGCTCAAGCAGCTCGGCGGAACCCTGCAGATCACCTCCGACGGCCTGACCGGAACCCAGGTTCGCGTGAGGCTGCCGGCCGCACCAGCCCCGGTGCCGGTGGCTGACACAGGAGAACGGCCCGCGGCATCCGTCACCACCGCAGTAGACCGGACCTGAACCCGATCGCCGGCCCGGATCTCCTGAATTGGCCACCCAGTGCGGGCCTAATCGAGGAAGAGGGCGCGCAGGCGGCGGGTGGTGAAGACGAGGCCGCCCACGATCATCACCAGGTAGTAGAGCACATGCCAGAGCAGGCCCGGGTCGACCAGGCCCGTGGTGAGCGAGCGCACAAGTTCGACGCCGTGCCAGAGCGGCAGCGCCATGATCACGTACTGCAGCCCCTGCGGATACACGCTCAGGGGGTAGAACGTGGCCGAGAACAGGAACATCGGCAGCAGCACGAAGTTGATCCAGTCCATCTGCTGGAAGGTTTTCATGTAACTCGTGATCGCCATGCCGACGGATGCGAATCCGAACGCGATCAGCAGCACCGCCGGAAGCGCGAGCAGCGCCCACCAGGACAGGTTGAGGCCGAGCAGCTGCATCACGAGCAGGAATCCGGTGCCGTAGAGGGCGCCGCGCAACAGCGCGAGCGAGATCTCGCCGAGCGCCACGTCGAGTGGGCCGAGGCTCGTGGCGAGCATCCCCTCGTAGAGCTTCGCGAACTGCATCTTGAAGAACACGTTCCAGGTGGAATCGTAGATGGCCCCGTTCATCGCCGCGACGGCGAGCAGGGCCGGGGCGATGAACGCCGCATACTGCACGCTCTCGCCCGACGCCGTCGTGACCGTGCCGATGAGGGCGCCGAGGCCGAGGCCCATCGACAGCAGATAGAAGATCGGCTCGAAGAAGCCGCTCACCACCACGAGCCAGTTGGTGCTGCGCGTGGCCCGCCAGCCGCGCTGCATCACGCTGCGCGCGTTGCCGGCATACAGCCCGCCGCCGCGGGGCGGTCGTCCGGGGCCCACGGATGCCGCGAGCTCGGTGGTGGCGCGGGTCACGTGTTGAGCCTTCCCACGGTGATGCGGCGAGCGAGGATCCAGCCGAGCGCGAGCAGGCCGGTGAGGTAGACGACGTGCACGACGCTGAGCCAGAGCGGTTCCGGCATCCCGTAGGCGAACACCCTGGAGAGCTCCGTGCCATGCCAGAGCGGCGAAATCCACCCGATCCACTGCAGGTACGGCGGCAGCACGTCGAGGGGAAAGAACGTGCCGGAGAACAGCGTCATCGGCAGGATGATGAAGCGCATCACCATGGCGAGCTGCCCGGTGTCGTCTTTCAGCGTGGCGGTGTACGCCATGAATAGGGCACCGAACGCGAGGCCGGTGAGCAGGGCCACGGGAACGGTGAGAAAGCCCAGCGGCCCGGGGACCGCGCCGAACAGCAGCATGAACACGTAGTAGATCACGCAGGTGACGAGCATGCGCACCGCCACCGAGATGACGATCCCGTTGATGATCTGCCCCGGCTGGATGCTCGAGGCATTCATGCCGAAGAACACCGGATTCCACTTGAAGCCGAGCATGATCGGGTAGCTGAACTCCTCGGACGCGACCGCGATAGCCGCGCTCGCGAGCAGCGCCGGCGCCACAAAAACCAGGTAGCTCACGCCGTTCACGCCGGCCCCGCCGAGGTTGCCGTCCACGAGGGTGGCGAGGCCCACGCCCATGGCGTAGAGGTAGATGAGCGGGTTGCCGATCGCCGTCACGACCACGGTCTGCGCGTAGGAGCGCATCACCCGAAACCGGTGCTCGGCCACGTACCACGAACCCCAGCGACGGCTGCGGGTCGCCACGGTCGTCGTGGATTCGGTCACGGGATCTATCATTCGATCAGGGCCCGTCCGGTGAGGCGCAGGAACACGTCTTCCAGGCTCGAGCGGCGCACGAGGCTTGTGATCGGGTGCAGGCCGGCCACGGTCATCCGCTCGAGTTCGGCTTCGCCGTTGTCGCTGTAAACCAGGATTCGGTCCGGCAGCACCTCGACCCGTTCGCCGAAACCCGCGATCTGCTCGGCGACGCCGGCGTTGTGGGTGGAGCCGAACCGCACCTCGAGCACCTCGCGAGAGGAGTAGCGGCGAATCAGCTCGGCGGGCGATCCCTCGGCCATGATGGCGCCGTGGTCGACCACCACGAGGCGGTCGCAGAGCTGCTCGGCCTCGTCCATGTAGTGCGTGGTGAGCAGCAGCGTGGTGCCCTGCTCCTTCAGGCGGAACAGCCGGTCCCAGAGAATGTGGCGGGCCTGCGGGTCGAGGCCCGTGGTGGGTTCGTCGAGCAGCAGGATGCGCGGGTCGTTGATGAGGGCCCGCGCGATGGTGAGGCGGCGTTTCATGCCGCCGGACAGGGCATCCACCTTGGCCGTTGCTTTGTCCTCGAGCTGGGCGAAAGCGAGAAGTTCGTCGGCTCGGCGGGCGACCTGGGCGCGCGGGAGCCCGAAGTAGCGCCCGTACACGAGCAGGTTCTCGCGCACCCGCAGCTCCATGTCGAGGTTGTTCTCCTGCGGAACGACGCCGAGCTGCGAGCGGATCTCGGGGCCGTACCGGTTGGGGTCGAGGCCGAGCACGCTCAGCTCGCCGCTCGTGCGGGTGGAGACCGCGCCGACCATGCGCATGGTGGTGGATTTGCCGGCACCGTTCGGGCCGAGCAGCCCGAACGACTCCCCGGGCGCCACCTCGAAGGACACGCCGTCGACCGCGACGAAATCCTTATACTGCTTCTTGAGTTGGCTGGCGACGATGACAGGTTGGGGCACAGTTGCTAGCGTAGACCGAGGGCACGACAAGCGGATGCCTGCGGGCGGTCGCGGGGTCGGCATCCACTGTCAGCGGGAGCGGTTAAACTCTTCTGGTGAGCATTCCGATCAACACGACCAGCAGCCCTTCGCCCGCCGACGACGCGTCGCCCGGCGAGCGCTCTCCGGGGTCGGCGAAGAGCGGCCGCGCACCGCGGGCGCCACGCACGCCCCGCACGCCGCGTCCGGGCCGCCGCGGGCCTGGCGGGTCGCTCACCGACGTGGGGCCGCGCGCCACCTTCAGCCAGCTGCTGCCGTACCTGCTCGAGCACAAGAAGGTGCTCGGCTTCGTGATCGTGCTGAGCGTGCTCGGCGCCGCCGCTAGCCTCGCGCAGCCGCTGCTGGTGAGCCAAGTGATCACCCGCGTGCAGAACAACACGCCGCTCGATTCCCTCGTGATCGCGCTCATTGGTCTCGTGGTGATTTCGGGCCTGATCAGCGGTTACCAGCACTACCTCCTGCAACGCACGGGCGAGGGCGTGGTGCTCTCCAGCCGCCGCAAGCTCGTGAACCGACTGTTGCGCCTCCCGATCCGCGAATTCGACGCGCGTCGCACCGGCGACCTCGTCTCGCGCGTCGGAAGTGACACCACACTGCTGCGCGCCGTGCTTACCCAGGGCCTCGTGGAAGCCATCGGCGGCTCGCTCACGTTCGTGGGCGCGCTCATCGCCATGCTCGTGATCGACCCCGTGCTGCTCGGGCTGACCGTGCTCGTGATCACGGTCTCGGTCGTGACCGTCGTGCTGCTGTCGCGGCGCATCCGCACGGCCAGCCAGGCCGCGCAGGCCAAGGTGGGCGACCTCGCGGCGAGCGTGGAGCGCGCGATCAGCGCCATCCGCACCGTGCGGGCCTCAAACGCCACCGAACGCGAAGTCGCCGTGATCGAGGAAGACGCCCGCGGCGCCTGGCGGATGGGCATCAAGGTCGCCAAGATCTCCGCACTCGTGGTGCCGATCGCCGGAATCGCGATGCAGGTGTCGTTCCTCGTGGTGCTCGGCGTGGGCGGTTTCCGGGTGGCGAGCGGGGCCATCTCCATCGCCGACCTGGTGGCGTTCATCCTCTTCCTGTTCATGATGATCATGCCGCTCGGCCAGTTCTTCGGCGCGATTACCTCGGTCAACTCCGCGCTCGGCGCGCTCGGCCGCATCCAGGAGATCATCGACCTGCCTTCTGAAGACCAGTTCGACCGCGACCTCGCGCCGTTGGCCATGACAGTGGGCGCCGCGAACGCGAGCGTGCGGCCCGATGCCGACGCCATTTCGTTCGAGAACGTGCAATTCGGGTACACGGCAGTTGCCGTGGCCGTCGACCCGCTGGCCGAGGCAGACGCCGAGGCGGTCGACGCAGTCGTGGCGCCGGCGCCGGCGGAACCGCGCCCCGTGTTGCACGGGGTGTCATTCAGCGCCCCCCGCGGCCTGCGCACCGCTCTCGTGGGCCCCTCCGGCGCGGGGAAGAGCACGATTCTCGCGTTGATCGAGCGCTTCTACGACGCCGACTCGGGCGTCGTGCGCCTCGGCGGGCTCGACATCCGCACCCTCGACCGCACCGCCCTGCGCGCCCAGATCGGCTACGTGGAACAGGACGCCCCGGTGCTCGCCGGTACGCTGCGCGACAACCTCACGCTCGCGAGCCCCGAGTCCACAGACGCGGACTGCATCAAGGTTTTGCACGCCGTGAATCTCGGCGAGGTGCTCGACCGCGACCCCGCCGGGCTCGGCGCGACCGTCGGCGAATCCGGCGTGAAGCTCTCCGGCGGGGAGCGCCAGCGGCTCGCCATCGCGCGGGCACTCCTCTCCGCGCCGCCTATCCTGCTTCTCGACGAGAGCACCTCGAGCCTCGACGGCGCGAACGAGCAGATGATGCGCGCCGCGATCGACGCCGTGGCGCAGGACCGCACCCTCATCGTGATCGCTCACCGACTGTCGACGGTCGTCGACTCCGACCAGATTGTGGTGCTCGACCACGGTCAGGTGATTGGAACCGGCACGCACTCCGAGCTTGTGGTCTCCACCCCGCTCTACCGCGAGCTCGCGAAACACCAGCTGCTCGTCTAGCGGATGCCGCCGCGCAACGGCGCGCGGCGCCGATCAGGGGCGCGGGAACCTCAGCGTGACCAGCTGGAACGGGCGCAGCTCGAGGGAGACAGCGGACCCGTCGGCGGAGACCACGGCGGCCGAGTCGATCGAGCGCTCGAGCAGGTCGGTTTCGTAGGCATCCGCTGCCTCAAACCAGCGGATGACCGTGGCCCGCGCCCGCGACCCGTGCGCCTCGTAGAGCCTCACGATCACATCTCCGCTGCGGTCTTCAGCCAACTTCACGGCCTCCACCACCACGGCCGGGTTGTCAACGCTCAGCAGCGGCGCCACCGCCGCGGACTCGACGCCCGCCACGCGGCGCAGCGGCAGGTTGAGGCGGTACCCCTCGGCGACGGCCTCCGGGATGCCGGCGCCGACCCGCAGCGACACACGCATCGAGTGGGCGCCCTGGTCTGCCGTCGGGTCGGGGTAGAGCGGAGCGCGCAACAGCGAGAGCCGTACCGTGGTGCTCGTGCGGCCGGCGGCATCCGTTACCCGGGCGATGGAATGACCGTAGGTGGAATCGTTGGCCACCGCCACGCCGTAGCCGGGCTCGCCCACGTGCACCCAGCGGTGCGCGCAGGTTTCGAACCGAGCCCAATCCCAGGAGGTGTTCGCATGCGTGGGGCGGAATACATGCCCGAACTGGATCTCCGAAGCCGCCCGGTCGGCGTGCACGTCGAGCGGGAACGCCAGCTTGAGCAGCTTCTGCCGCTCCTGCCAATCGATGGCAAGGTGCACGTCGATGGCGGCCGACCCGGCGTCGAGCGTGACCTCCTGCACGACGCGGGAGGCGCCGAATGTGCGGGTGATGCGCACCCCCACCCGTGCCGGCGCCTCAAGGAAAACCTCCACCGACTCGGCGGCGGTCAGCTCCAGCGCAGTGCGGCGGTGGTGCTCGTCGATGTCCCACGCGTCCCACTGGGTGGGGGTGTCCCGGAACTGCTGCAGCAGGTTGCCTCGCGTGCCCGCCGGGATCACCTCGCGGTCGGCCACGAGATCGCGCACCGAGGAGAACAGCCCGTCTGCGTCGACGGTCACGGCCACGAGCCCGTTCGCGAGCACGATCCCCGCGTCGGTGCGGGTAACGGATGCGCCGGGCTGGGCCGTGCACGCGGGCGTCGTGCACGGCGGAGTGGCGCCCGGCTGCGACCAGGAGCGGCCCGCCGAGTCTGCCCGTGCTGCGCCGGCTGCGGCGCCACCACCTTCGACTCCACCGCCAAGGGCGGCGACCCCCTCGACGGCGTAGGGGCCCGCGTTCAGCGCGACGCTTCCGCATCCGCTTCCGCAGAGCGCCCGGGCGGATGCCTCGATCAGCGTGCCGAGCGCCGTCGCCACCTCGGCATAGTTGCGTTCCGCCTCGGCGTGCACCCAGGCGATGGACGACCCGGGCAGGATGTCGTGGAACTGCTGAAGCAGCACCGTGTGCCACAACGTCTCGAACGCCGCGTACGGGTACTCGGCGCCGGTGCGCACCGCTGCTGTCGTGGCCCACAGCTCCGCTTCGCGCAGCAGGTGTTCGCTGCGCCGGTTGCCCTGTTTGGTGCGGGCCTGCGAGGTGAAGGTTCCGCGGTGGAATTCGAGGTAGAGCTCCCCCGACCACACCGGCGGGTCGGCGTACTCCGCCTCAGCCGCCTCGAAGAACCGGCGCGGCGTGGACAGCTCCACAGTGGGCGAGCCTTCGAGACTTGCGGTGCGTCGGGCGGCCGCGATCATGTCAATGGTGGGGCCTCCGCCGCCGTCGCCCCAGCCGAAGGGAACGAGCGAGCTGTTCGCGCGGCCCTTCTCGGCGAAGTTGCGTTCAGCCCGGGCGAGCTCGGCGCCGGAGAGCTCGGCGTTGTAGTCGGCGACGGGCGGGAAGTGCGTGAAAATTCGCGTGCCGTCGATTCCCTCCCAGAGGAACGTGTGATGCGGAAACACGTTCGTCTCGTTCCAGGAGATCTTCTGGGTGAGGAACCAGCGAGACCCGGCCGCCGCCACGATTTGCGGCAGCGCCGCCGAGTAGCCGAACGAGTCCGGCAGCCACACCTCGAGCGGTTCCACGCCGAACTCGCGCATGAAGAACGTCTTGCCAGCCACGAACTGCCGCGCGAGCGCCTCACCGCCGGGCATGTTCGTGTCGGATTCCACCCACATGCCTCCGGTCGGCACGAAGGCGCCGCGCGCGACGGCCGCGCGCACCCGATCGAACAGCTCCGGGTACGCCTCCTTCAGCCAGGCGTATTGCTGAGCGGATGACGCGGCGAACGCAAAATCCGCGTTCTCACCCATCAGGCTCAGCACGTTCGAAAAGGTGCGCGCCACCTTCCGCACGGTCTCGCGCACGGGCCACAGCCAGGCGCTGTCGATGTGCGCGTGGCCGACCGCGTGCACGTTGTGTGCGCTCGCGTTGGCCGGGCGCGAGAGCACGTTCGCGAGAACGTCGCGGCCGGCCGCTGCGGTTCCCGCCACGTCGTGCGGGTCGACCGTGTCGACGCAGCGTTCCAGAGCACGCAGAATCTCGGCGCGTCTCGCCGTTGCCGGGGGTAGTTCGGCGAGCAGGCCGCGCAGGGCGGTGACATCCTGCACGAGCTCCCAGACGGTCTGGTCTTTGAGCGCCACATCTACCTGCCGCAGCGTGTAGAGCGGTTCAGCGCCCGCCGTGGCGAGGTCGCCGAGCGGCGTAGGCTGAAAAGTGAAGTCCCCCGCGATGTTCGGGTTCGAGGCCGCCTCCACGAAGAAGTCCACCGAGCTTCCGCGGAGCGAGACCGCCTGGTTGCGGGCCTCGACGGCTTTCACGATCATGCCGTTTGAGGAATAGACAAGTCCCTCGGCTTGAAACCCGGGCACCGAGGCGCTGAAGCCGAGATCCACCACGAGTTCCGGGCGCAGGCTTTCGTTCGACAACCAGCCTTCGGGAACCGCCCCAGTGACGTGGAACCAGGTCGTGCCCCACGGCCTCCCCCACGGGTCGCCGACCGCGAAGGGCCCAAATTCATGCTCAACCGCCGTCGCAAAAGCCACCGGCTCACCGGGCGCATCCCAGCTCTCCACCCTGAGCGGCTGGCTGGCCCTGTAGACGGCGGGCTGCAGCCGTTCCGTGACGAAACGGGTGATGCGAAGCAGAACGAGCGCGCTATTGTCGTGCATGCCAGCATCCTAGGCCCCGGTGTCGTCCGCCATCGGGTTCGGGCATAACTCCTGCAAATCGTGACGGCCGAGCGGGGCGCCCGCGTGATTCCGGGACGGAATCGTGGGCGGTCCGGAATCTGCAGGAGTTATGCGCACGGGGAGCCACCCACACACAAAACGGCCCCGCCACGGGAGGTGGCGGGGCCGTTCAGCACGCGGCGACTAGGCCTTGAGGTGGTAGCGCACGCTCGCGAGCTCGGCGAGCAGGGCCGGCGGCATGCGGTCACCGAACTTGGTGAAGTACTCCTCGGTGAGGTCGCACTCCGCCAACCAGCTGTTGGTGTCGATGTCGAAGAGCTGGTCGAGGGCTTCCTTCGACAGGTCGAGGCCGTCGAGGTTGAGCCCGTCCTCAGCGGGGAGCAGGCCGATCGGGGTGTCGATGGCGTCCGCGCTGCCTTCGATGCGGCGAACCATCCACTCGAGAACGCGGGAGTTCTCGCCGAATCCGGGCCAGATGAAGCTACCGTCGGGGCCCTTGCGGAACCAGTTCACCTGGAAGATCGCGGGAGCCTTGGTGCCGAGCGACTTGCCCACCTTGAGCCAGTGACTCCAGTAATCGGCCATGTTGTAGCCACAGAACGGGAGCATCGCAAACGGGTCGCGGCGCAGTTCGCCCACGATGCCATCGGCGGCGGCGGTCTTCTCTGAGGAGATGGTGGCGCCCATGAACACGCCGTGCTTCCAGCTGCGGGCCTGGGCGACGAGCGGCACGTTGGTGGCGCGGCGTCCGCCGAAGACAATCGCATCGATCGGCACTCCGCCGGCCGCTTCCCAGTCGTCCGCGATCGACGGGCACTGGGCTGCAGCGACGGTGAAGCGGGAGTTCGGGTGTGCTGCGGGGCGACCGGAGGCGGGCGTCCAGTCCTTGCCTTCCCAGTCGATCAGGTGGTCGGGCGCCTTCTCGGTGAGGCCTTCCCACCAGACGTCTCCGTCATCGCGAAGGGCCACGTTTGTGAAGATCGTGTTGCCCCACATAGTGCTGACGGCGGTCGGGTTGGTGAGCTCGCCGGTTCCGGGGGCGACCCCGAAGAAGCCGGCCTCGGGGTTGATCGCCCAGAGGCGACCGTCTTCACCCTGACGCAACCAGGCGATGTCGTCGCCGATCGTCTCGACCTTCCAGCCCGGGATGGTCGGCTGCAGCATAGACAGGTTTGTCTTGCCACAGGCGGACGGGAACGCGGCGGCCACGTGGAACGTGCCGCCTTCCGGGGAGATCAGCTTGATGAGCAGCATGTGCTCGGCGAGCCATCCCTCATCGCGGCCCATGACGGATGCGATTCGCAGCGCAAACGACTTCTTGGAAAGCAGCGCGTTTCCGCCATACCCGGAACCGAACGACCACACCTCGCGGGTTTCGGGGAACTGCACGATGTACTTGGTGTCGTTGCAGGGCCATTCCACATCGGGGCGGCTGCGTCCGTCGGCACCGACGAGCGGGTAGCCGACGCTGTGCACGGTGTGCACCCAGGGGTCACCGGCCTCGATCATCTCGATGATCTTCTCGCCCATGCGCGTCATGATGCCCATGTTGAGCACGACGTAGGCGGAGTCGGTGATCTCGACGCCCAGCTGGGAGATGGAGCCGCCGAGCGGGCCCATCGAGAACGGAACAATGTACATGGTGCGGCCGCGCATGCTGCCGGCGAAAACACCCTTGAGTTCGCTGCGCATCGCCGCGGGCTCGGCCCAGTTGTTCGTGGGGCCGGCGTCGGCCTCATCTTCGGAGCAGATGAACGTGCGGCCCTCAACACGGGCGACGTCCTTCGGGTTGGTGCGGGCGAGAAAGCTGTTCGGGCGCCATTCCGGGTTCAAGCGGATGAGCTGGCCCGAGTTCACGAGCTCCTTGGACAGCTCGTTGGCCTCGCGTGACGATCCGTCACACCAGACGATCTGGTCGGGCTGGGTAAGCTCGGCGATTTCGTCGACCCAGGCCTGCAGCACGGGATCGGTGGTTCCGGTGCGCTCGGGAAGAGCGATGCTGCCGGTCTGGACGGATGAGCTTGTCAGGGTCATAGTGTGGCCTTTCCAATGTCGCCTGCGAGCGAGATTGATCGGGTGGAAATCTTTCGGGAGCGTAATTTTCTCTCGTGTAATCAGAATGCTCCTCTTTCCGGCTTCATACCGAGTAATACCGGGTTAATAATTGCTGTTCTTTAGCTATCGTTAAGGAATGTCGCCTCAAGCCTCCGATCTCATCACCCTGGGCCACCGCATCCGTCATTTTCGAGCCGAACGCGGACTCACCCTCGACCAGCTCGGCGAGCGCGTGAACCTCGCCGGCAGCCAGCTTTCCCTGATCGAAAACGGGCGCAGGGAACCCAAACTCTCTGCCCTGCAGGATCTGGCCGGGGCCCTCGGGGTGGAGCTGGCCGAACTCCTCAGCCGCGAGGCGCCCAACAACCGGGCCGCGCTCGAGATCGAACTCGATCGGGCGCAGAAGAATCCCCTCTACGGAGCGCTCGGCTTGCCGCAGGTCAAGGTCACCAAGGGCACGCCGATGGCCGCGATCGAATCACTCCTCGGACTTCACCGCGAGCTTGCCCGCCGGGCGAATGAGGCCATCGCCACTCCTGAGGAGGCTCGCCGAGCCAACACCGAACTGCGCGAGCGGATGCGAGAAGAGGGCAACTACCTGCCCGACATCGAGGAACTCGTGGAGGAACGGGTGAGGGCCTCCGGGCACGTGTCGGGAGCGCTCACCCACCGCGAGGTGAGCGTGATGGCCGAGCAGCTCGGCTTCAGCCTCGTGTATGTGAACGACCTGCCCAACTCCACCCGCTCGGTGACCGATCTCGTGAACGGCCGCATCTACCTGCCGCCGGCCTCGATTCCGGGCGGCCACGGACTTCGCTCGATGGCCCTGCAGGCGATGGGGCACCGGCTCCTCGGCCACGAGCGGCCCGGCAGCTACGCCGAGTTCCTCTGGCAGCGTCTCGAGATCAACTATTTCGCAGCGGCGTGCCTGATGCCGCGCGATGCATCCGTTGCCTTCCTTTCGCACGCCAAGGCGGAGCGCGAGCTGTCGGTGGAGGACTTTCGCGACGCCTTCGGAGTGACGCACGAGGCTGCGGCGCTGCGGCTGACCAACCTCGCCACCTCGCACCTCGAGATGCCGGTGCATTTTCTGCGCGTGAACGGCGACGGGGCGCTGCAGAAGGGCTACGAGAACGACGGACTTCCCTTTCCAAGTGACGTGACGGGCTCGATCGAGGGCCAGTTCGTGTGCAAGCAGTGGTCGTCGCGCAGCGCCTTCACCCACACCAACCGCACGACGGAGTATTACCAGTACACGGACACCCCGGCCGGAACGTTCTGGTCAGCGACGCAAACGGGTGTGACGGATGCCGGCGAGTACTCGATCAGCGTCGGCGTACCGTTCGCGCACGCCAAGTGGTTTCGGGGGCGAGAGACGGTCCAGCGCGCGGTGTCACGCTGCCCCGACGAGTCGTGCTGCCGCCGCCCCAACTCGGAGGCGGCCTCGCGCTGGGCAGGACGTGCCTGGCCGAGCGCGCGCCTGCACGCAAACGTGCTCTCGCCGCTGCCGTCTGGGACGTTCCCGGGAGTCGACGACATGGAGGTCTACGAGTTTCTGGAGCGCCACGCCGCCGAGTAGTGCAGCCGCGCCCCTGCGCCCTGCGCCCTGCGCCCTGCGCCCTGCGCCGCAAACCTGCACGTGCGCGGGGTCCTGCGCCGCAAACCTGCACGTGCGCCCGCGAAACCGCCCGCAGGAGCCACTTTTGGACGCGCCAGCCCCCGCACGAGCCGCTTTCGGGCGCAGCGGATCCAGGCGGCAGTCCGCGCTCACAGCCCGGGACGACGGATGACGCGGGTCGCGCGCACGGGGACCAGCCCTGCCTTCGTGAGCATCTGAAACAGGCGAGCCGGATCCCTTAAGTGCTCCCAGAGCACGCGCACCACTCCATAGCCCAGCGCTCGCAGTCGGTCTTCCCGAAGCTTCTCTCTGACCACAATCTCAGACTCGCTCAGGCCGTGCCGGAACCGCTCCTCACTGTATTTGACCAGGCCGTCGAACTCCGCGATGAGCCGGAAACCGACCCAGGTGAAATCTGCGAATCCGATCAGGCCGTCCGCGTCCCGAAATTCCATCTGCAGCTCCGGAAGATCGAAGCCGAGTTCGGCGATGATCAGACGGCAGAGCGACTCGCCGACGGACTCCGACAGAGTTGTCGCCGCATCCAGCACGGCCGACACGCGCCGAAGGCCACGCAGCGGGGAGAGTTGATCAAGCAGGTCCCGCACGTCGTCGAGCGTGGTGAGGAATTGGTGCGTGCGTCGGTCGACGAGCACCGCGGCATCCGTTGCCACGACGGCCGACAGGAAGGGAAGGGTCAGGGCGAGATCGATCACCGTGCGGGGTGTTGTCGTCGCAGTGAGGCCGTCGGCCGTACCCACTGACACCCCCTGGAGACCGACGGTGTGCACCGCGAGAATGGTCGTCGACCGTCCGCCGGACGCGCAATCGCTCAGCACGTGTGCCCGGTCTGGCCAGCGACCGAGCACCGGCAGCCCGAGCAGCGCGGCGGCGGTCTGGTGGGAGAACACCAGACCGGGGCCTGCCACGCGCTCGGCAATGGTCGCGAGTAGCCGATGGCGGTCGGGCGGGCGAAGAGTGGCCCAGAGGGCGCAATCGAGGTAGACGCCCTGTTTCAGGCGAACGAGGGTACCCCGTCGTACGGCGCGGCCCAGGCGGGTGTCGTCGAGCCCGAGCGCACCCATGTCACACGTGAAGATGAGGGATTCGCGGGCCAGCTGAATTTCGTCCATGGCGCGACGATGGCACGGTGCCGGGGCCTCGAGCCGGCCGGGGCAACATCTGTACAGAACTCCAGCGCCGGGGTGCCTGTGGAGAACAGGCGCGGCCCGATGGCGGGGCCTCGACGCCCGGGCTGGTGCGCCCAGAAACTGCACCTGCGCCCGCGATACTGCCCGCACGAGCCGCTTTCGACCGCACGAGCCTGCGCACGAGCCGCTTTCGACCGCACGAGCCTGCGCACGAGCCGCTTTCGACCGCACGAGGCAGGCCGCAGAGCGGGGCCGCGCAAGGCAGGGCGGCGGGCAGGGCGGAGCGGGTCAGAGCGGATCGAGGGCGCCGGGCACGAGGCCGAGTTCGTGCTCCGTGACAGTGCGCACGAGGCCGCGCAGGGTGCGCGCGTCGCCGTAGCGAACGGTGGCGTGGGCATTCAGGCCATCGATGATGCCGAGCAACTGCCACGCCACAGTGTCAGGGTCGCTCGCCGTGAACTCTCCGCGGGCACAGCCCTCATTCAGCAGTCCGGCCACAAAGGCCTGCCAGGCGTCCATCTGGCGCCCCACCTCCGCGGCGAGCGCGGGGTTGCGCCGCCCGAGGCTCCAGGCGTCGAGCCAGACCACGGTGACGCCGGTGCGCTCCGGGCCGAGCAGCGTGTTCACGAGGCCGCGGATCGCGTCGACGGACGTCACCGAGGGCGCGAGCTCCGCCGCCACGTCGCCGATCTCGGCGGCCACGATTTCGCCGAAGGTGTCGGCCACGAGCACGTCCATGTTGGGTTGGTAGTGACTCACCAGGCCGCTCGTCACGCCGACGCGCGCCGCCACAGCGCGCAGCGTGATTCCGTAGAGCCCGTCGTCGAGCGCGATCTCGCGGGCCGCGGCGGCGATCTCGATTGCGCGCTCACCGGGGTCTTTGCGCCGGCTTCGACCGGGAATTCCGGCATCACTTGACATGGCTCCCCAGTGTATATAGCTTTGCTCCTAACCTATTGATCATTTGATCAATAAGCCCGCCCGAAGGAGCACTCAATGACGAGCAGCGCTGCATGACCCGCACCGACAGCCGCGAGGACGCACGAGCCGAGATCCACCCACAGACCCGGCCCCCGACATCCACTGCCGAGCGCCCCGAACCGACAGCCGCCCACCCGGGCCGCACGGCCTCCGGCCACCTCGAACCTCACCCGGCCCACCCCGGCCGCACCGCCACCATCCACGCAGAGACGCACGCGGCCCACCCCGGTCACGCCGCTGCCCAGCGTCCCGAACCGCGCGGCACCGCCCACCCCGACCGCGACGCCGCCGGCCGCATCGAGACCCACGGCGTTGACTTCGTGCCCACGGACCAGCGCCACGGCCGACCCCGCGAACTCACCTGGATCTGGATGTCGACCAACGTGGTCTACCTGAACTTCGTGCTCGGCGGCACGATGACGCTGCTCGGCCTCTCCCTCGTGAACTGCCTGCTCGTGGTGCTCCTCGGCAACCTGTGGTGGCTACTTGTGGGTTACCTCGCCATCAGCGGTCCGGCAGCCGGCAGCCCGAGCGTCGTCATCATGCGCGCCATCTTCGGCGTGCGCGGCAACCGGATGTTCGGCGCCGGCCTTGGCGTGCTCATCGGGCTGCTGTACGTGATCATCAACTTGGCCTTCGCCTTCCTCGCCGGCATGGCCCTGCTCGAGTTTCTCGGCGTGGCACCCAGCTCCCCGCTGCGCTGGCTCGTACTCCTGGTCGTGGCGGCCGCAACGTTCACCGTCAGCGTGTACGGTCACGCCACCATCACGAAACTCAGCCCTTGGCTCACCCTCGCTCTCGCCGCGTGCTTCGGTGTGCTCGGCTTTTTCATCCTCGGCGCCGCCGACTTCGGCTACACGGTTGCCGCCCAGACAACGGATGCCCGTTGGGCCGCCTTCCTGCTCGGGTTCACCATCATTTCCTCCGGACCACTGTCGTGGGGTACCGGCGCCGACTACTCCCGCTACCTCCCCGAGCGCTCGAAGCCCAGCCGTGTGCTGATCTGGACCGCGATCGGCGGCTTCATCCCGGCGGTGCTCATCGCCTGGCTTGGCGTACTTGCCGGCACCCGCATGGACATGACAGATCCGCAGACGGCGCTGCTGCAGATTCTTCCCGGCTGGTTCTACCCGGTGTTCCTGTTTGCTATTCTGCTCGGGAGCACCGCCAACAACGTGCTCTGCTCGTATTCCACCAGCCTGTACATTCAGGCCCTTGGCGTGCGACTTCCCCGCGCCGCGACAGTGCTGCTCACCGCCGCGATCACCATCGCCGCCTCCGCCTGGCTGCTCTTCGTAGCCGAGAGCTTTCTCGACACCCTGAACAGCGCGCTCGAGATCAGTGTCGCCGTGCTCGGGCCGTCTGTCGCCGTGTACGCCGCCGACCTGGCCCTTCGCCGCAACCGCTACAGCGGCCCCGACCTCGCCCTCGAGACCCCGGACAGCCCGTTCTGGTTTAGCGGCGGCTACTGCTGGCCCGGCATCATCGCCATCAGCGCGGCCACTCTCGCCGCCGTCGCGACCTCCAACACCACCCTCTACCAGGGCCCGATCTCGGTGCTCCTCGACGGCGCCGACCTGTCCGCCCTCGTGGGGCCCCCGTCCTCGGCGCCGGAATCTACGCCATCCTCTGGCGCCGCCCTTCCCCTTCCAGAACTCATCAGGAGCTCCCATGCGCACGATAGTCGCCCCCGCCATTCCCCCCGCGTTCACCCGAACGGATGCCCCAAGCCGGCTCCCCCTGCGGGTCGCGCTCGTGCAGCATCGCTGGCACCCTGACAGTGCGGCCCTGCGCGCGGAGCTGGCCGACGGCATCCGCGTGGCCGCCGCCGAAGGCGCCCGGGTAGTGTTCCTGGCCGAGCTCACCCTGAGCAAATATCCCGGCAACGTGCGGGCGAAGGGCGTGCCGAAGAGCGACGCCGAAGATCTGCTCGAAGGACCGACCTTCGCGTTCGCCGCCGAGCAAGCTCGGCTGCACGGCGTGTTCGTACACGCCTCCCTGTTCGAGCGGCCCGCCGATCGCGACGAACCCGACGACCCCCGCGGCTACAACACAGCGATCCTGGTGTCGCCGGCCGGCGCGCTTGCGGGCCGCACCCGCAAGACGCACATTCCCATCAGCGCCGGCTACTACGAAGACACCTATTTTCGACCCGGCCCCGCCGAAGACGCGTACCCCGTGCACGAACCTGAGGGGCTCGGCGGGGCACGCCTTGGCCTGCCCACTTGCTGGGACGAGTGGTTCCCCGAGGTGTCGCGGCTGTACGGCCTCGGCGGCGCCGACATTCTCGCCTACCCCACGGCGATAGGGTCCGAGCCGTCATTCCCGGCGTTCGACACGCAACCCATTTGGCAGCAGGTCGTGGTGGCCAACGGAATCACCAGCGGCCTGTTCATGGTCGTGCCAAATCGCCACGGAGACGAGGGTGACCTCACGTTCTACGGTTCGTCCTTCATCTCCGACCCCTACGGTCGGGTGCTCGTGCAAGCGCCGCGGGACGAATCCGCTGTGCTCGTGGCCGACCTCGACCTGGCCCAGCGCGCCGAGTGGCTCGCCCTGTTCCCGTTCCTGCTCACCCGCCGGCCCGACACCTACGCGGGGTTGGTGCGGCCGGTCGACCCGGCGCGCCCGTTCGGCGCGGTCGCACTCGCCGAGGTGACGGCATGAGCTGGCGGATGCCGGCCGAGACCGCGCCGCAGGACAGGGTGTGGATGGCGTTCCCGGTGGGCGGTTACACGCTCGGCGACGACGCAGCGTCGGCCCACGAGGCGCGGTCCACCTGGGCTGCCGTGGCCCACGCCGTGGCCGAGTTCGAGCCGGTACGCATGGTTGTCGACCCGCGCGAGCGCGCCGCCGCCACCCGGTACCTCTCCGTCGACATCGAGGTGCTCGAGGCCCCGCTCGACGACTCGTGGATGCGCGACATCGGCCCCACCTTCGTGCACGGGCCGGGCGGGGAGCTCGGCGCGGTCGACTGGACCTTCAACGGCTGGGGCGCGCAGGATTGGGCGTCGTGGAAAGAGGATGCCGAGATCGGCCGGTTCGTGACCGGCGCGTCGGGCGCCACCGCGGTGTCGTCTCTTCTCGTGAACGAGGGCGGCGGATTCCACGTGGACGGCGAGGGCACCGTTCTGCTCACCGAGACCGTGCAACTCGACCCGGGCCGCAATCCGTACGCCGACCGGGCCAGGGTGGAAGCCGACCTCGCGCGCACGATCGGCACGGAGCACGCCGTGTGGCTGCCGCGCGGACTCACCCGCGACCAGGAACGCTACGGCACCCGCGGCCACGTTGACATGGTCGCCGCGATCCCCTCCCCCGGTACCGTGCTGCTGCACGCGCAGAACGACCCCGCTCACCCTGACTTCGCGGTGTCCCGCGAGGTGCGCCGCGTGCTTCAGGACGCGCACGACGCCGCGGGGCGGTCGTTCACGGTCATCGATCTGCCCGCGCCGACCCGACTGCGCGACTCTGAGGGCGTTGTGGACTACAACTACGTGAACCATCTCGTGGTGAACGGCGGCGTTGTGGCGTGCAGTTTCGGTGAGGAGAAAGCCGATGCGGTGGCCCGGGACATCCTCGCGGAGGCGTACCCGGGGCGGCGGGTCGTGTCGGTCGACGCGCGGCCGCTTTTCGCCCGCGGCGGCGGCATCCATTGCATCACCCAGCAGCAACCGAGCCGACCGGCGTCTGGAAGCTGAAGCCACAGGCAGATGTTCAGGGAGGGCCGCCCTAGAATAAGGAAGTCGGCGCCCCCAGTGCTTGCCCCTCGGGCGAGCGGTGCCGACCACGCGATACACCTTGAACGGAAGTACATGAGCGCCCCCGGCGACGCCCTTGTCCACCTCTGGCTGCCCTCGGGCGCCCCGACGACAGGGTGGGTGCGCTGATGGAAATCGTTGCCCTGATCGTTGGAATAGTCCTGATCGCGGCCTGCGGAGGCTTTGTCGCCGCCGAGTTCGCCCTCATCACGGTGAACCGCAACGACGTGGAAGCCGCCGCCGAAGCCGGCGATAAGCGCTCGATGGGCGCGCTTCGCGCCATGAAGACCATGTCCACGCAGCTCTCCGGTGCCCAGCTCGGCATCACCGTGACCAACCTCGGCATCGGTTTCGTCGCCGAGCCGGCCATTGCTAGTCTCGTCGACGGCCCGCTCGGCGCGGCCGGACTCTCGGATGCCGCAGCTACGACGGTGTCGGTCACGCTCGCCCTCGTACTCGCGATGATCCTCACGATGATCTTCGGTGAGCTGATCCCGAAAAACCTCGCGATCGCGCGTCCGCTGCAGACCGTTCGCGCGGTGCAGGGCTTCCAGCGCGGGTTCACCAAGATCATGGCCTACCCCATTCGCCTGTTCAACGGCACCGCCAACAAGGTCGTGCGCCTGATGGGCTTCGAACCGCAGGAGGAGCTCGCTTCCGCCCGCTCCCCCGAAGAGTTGCTCGGCCTCGTGCGCCACTCGGCGAATAAGGGAGCCCTCGCTGTCGACACCGCCGAGCTCGTGGAACGCTCCTTCGCGTTCGGCGACCGGCGCGCCAACGACGTGATGACCCCGCGCGGCCAGATACTGAGCCTCGACCCCGATGACACCGTGCACACCCTGCTGATCACGGCCAAGGCCACCGGGCACTCGCGCTTTCCCATCATCAGCGGCGACGGAGAAGGAACGGTTCACGGCCTCGTGCATGTGCGCCACGCCCTCGCCGTTCCCTACCTCGAGCGCGACACCGTCACCGTGGGCCAGGTGATGGGCCCGGCCACGATCGTGCCCGACACCGTTGAGCTCGACAACCTGATGGACACACTCCGGAAGGGCGGCCTGCAGATGGCCGTGTTGATCGACGAGTTCGGCGACACCGCCGGGCTCGTCACCCTCGAAGACCTGGTTGAAGAGCTCGTCGGAGAGGTTCGTGACGAGCACGACCCCGAGGAAGAGATTCACGAGATCGACCCCGACGGCACCTGGGACCTCGACGCCTCCCTGCGGCCCGACGAAGCCAGCGAACACCTCGGCGTGACGGTGCCCGAACACGAAGAGTACGACACCCTCGCCGGGCTCGTCACCCTCGAACTCGGCCGGCTCGCCCGGGTCGGCGACGCCGTGGAGATCGACGGCGAGGATGTGCCCGGAGAGCCGGATTCTCGCATCCGCTTCGAAGTCACCGCTATGGACGACCACCGCATCGATCGGGTGCGGGTGCTCGTCACCCCCCTCGACCACGACCACGAATCTGAACCCGAGCGAACGGAGAGCCACTCATGAGCGTCACCGCTGGACTACTCCTCACCGTCGGGCTGCTGCTCGTGAACGCCTTCTTCGTGGGAGCCGAGTTCGCACTCATCTCCGCGCGTCGCACCATCGTGGAGCCCAAGGCCCTGGCCGGGTCTCGGGTGGCCAAGATCACGCTCGGCGCCATGGAGAACGTGTCGCTCATGATGGCGGGCGCCCAGCTCGGTATCACGGTCGCGTCGCTGGCCCTCGGCGCGCTCAGCGAACCGGCGATTGCCGCACTGCTCGAGCTCCCCTTCGCTGCCATGGGCGTGCCGGCAGCCTTGCTGCACCCGATCTCTTTCGCGATCGCCCTCTCGATCATCACCTACCTGCACGTGGTGTTCGGTGAGATGGTGCCGAAGAACATCGCCCTTGCCGGGCCGGAGCGCATGGCCCTGCTGCTCGCGCCGCCGCTCGTGCTCATCGTGAAGATCCTGTTCCCGCTGCTCTGGGTGATGAACGCCATCGCCAATGGCTTCCTGCGGCTCATGAAGGTGGAGCCGAAGAACGAGGTCGCAAGCGTTTTCACGCGCGATGAGGTGGCTGCCCTCGTGGAGGAATCCCGTCACGGCGGCATGCTCGACATCAGCGACTCCAAGCTGCTGCTCGGCGCGCTCACGTTCGAGGAGCGCGACGTGTCGAGCGTCGTCATCCCGCTGGCCAACCTCACGACCCTCGCAGCGGATGTCACGCCCGCCCAGGCGGAACACGTTGCCATCGGCGGCTTCTCGCGCTTCCCGGTGCAGGCCGCAGACGGGTCGCTCAGCGGCTACGTGCACATTAAGGACCTGCTCGAAATCGCGGCCGAACGTCGTGATCTGCCCATCGACCCGGCGTTGGTGCGCGCGCTTCCGGAGGTGCGCACGAATCTGCCGCTGCGCCAGGCGCTCTCGATCATGCAGCGCTCGGGCGCGCACCTCGCCCGAGCGACCGACGAGAACGGCCTGGTCACCGGCATCGTGACGCTTGAGGACGTGCTCGAGGAGCTCGTGGGCCAGATTCGCGACGACAGCCGCAGCCTGAAGCTCGCGTAACCCCCGGCCCGGCGCTGGTGCGACCGAAACCTGCACGTGCGGCTGCGATACCGCCCGCCCGTGCAGGTTTCGGGCGCACGGCCCCGCGCACGAGCCGCTTTCGGGCGCACGACCCCGCGCACCAGCCGCTTTTGGGCGCACGACGCGGCCGGCCCCCGCGCGCGAGATGCTGTCCCCGGAGGTGACGGCGTGACTGGCGCTGAGCCGGACTGCTACTCTGAGGCGCGCCCGAACGCAGCTCCCAGCGCGGTCACAGGTAAGGGGAACCCATGACATTCACGCGGCACACCGCCACGCGCCAGGCGCACGATGACTGAGGTCATCGCTGCCTTAGCCGGCGTGATCATCGGCGCATGCCTGGCCCTCGGCGGTCGAGTGCGTGGCGCCATTGCCTCCGTGGTCGCCTACGCCTTTCTCGTCTCGTCGATGATCTGGCTGTCCAGCGTCGTCGCCCCAGCGGCCGGTATCGCTTTGGCGGTCATGCTCTTCGTGGCATTCGCGTCAACCAAAGCCGTCCTGTGGAACAACCTGCCGTCGTTGCAGGGAATGTCGTTTGGGCACCGGGCGCTGATGGCGATCACCCACGCTCGGCGCCTGAGCCGGGAAGACACCGCGATTCGACGGGCCAGTGCCGAAGCACCGTAGGCCGAGCCCAACGGAGCTCGGGGACCAGGTTCGCGATTACAGCCGCAGCCTGGCACTCGCCTAGCGCCCTCGTCGCGGCGCTCGCGCGCCCACGGCCTGCACGTGCTGCCGCGACACCGACCGCCCCCGCAGGTTTCGGGCGCACGGGCGGGTAGTCACCCGCCAGCTGACCCGGTGACCTTGCGGTTGTGCCGTCCCGCGACGACGAACGGGCACGCCAGCGCGGGCAGGGACAGCAGCAAGCCCGCGGGGAAGCCGAGACTCGTCACGCCGAACTGCACTCCGAACGTCAGGGTCACAATCGCCAACGCAAGCATCAGAACACGCCTGCCCGGGTCGTACGGAGGCCTGCCCCAGTAAGGAATACGTGCGGTGGGGTTGGCCCGGGCGAGCCTCACCATGGACAGTGTCCAAAACACGCACGAGAGCGAGCTCAGAAGCATGGCGGCCAGCAGCATGAGTTCCCCCAGGATTCGCGTCGATTCCTCCGACCGTATCGCGCCGGGACGGCGCGGGCGAACTCGGGTTCGACGCGGAGCGACCCCGCTCCCGCGTCCGAAACCTGCCCGTGCGGCCGCGATACCGCTAGCCCGCGCAGGTTCTGGGCGCGCGGGCGACCGTGGCCGCTGCCGGGCCGGCGTGGCGCGGGAACCGCTGGTTAGGCCTGGGCGGCGGTCACGCGGCGATTGTGCAGGGCACGCATCACAAAATGCGGCACGACCAAAATCACAATCAGGATCGCGAAAACCCAGGGGCCGAGCGCATCGTCCGCGAGGTTGCCGCCCCAGATCACCAGCAGGGCCGTGGCGACCAGCAACACCGTGCCGCGTGCCGACCGGCTGGGCGGGTTCTTCATCAGGGGAATGAGCACCCCACGGTTCGCCCGCGAGGTCTGCCGTACGGCGGCGACAGAGCACACGGCACTCGCCACGATCATGATGAGGCCAACGACAAACTTAGTGCTCCCTAGGAGCGTGAGTCAGTAACGCCTATTTACGGTTGGTGCCGCGAAATACGGGTCCAAGCCTCGGGATGGGTTGGGCGGTGCTGGCCTGGCAATCAAGGCCTGTGGCGCAGGGATTGTGGTTGTGCCGATTGAAAAGAGGGCCACGGTCGCGTTGGTGGTTCAGGCGAGGTTGTTGCCGCGGCCCGTCAGGGCGGTTCCGCCCTGCTCTTTAGGTTGCCGGGCTAGCTATCAGCGCGGCCGGCGTGGCCAGAAGCGCCTTGGTTTGCATGGTGTGCAGCTTCATCAGGTTGTGGCAGGCCGCGATCAGATACCACTCGTGCGCTGCTTGCTCCAACCCGCGCAGCAACACAAACTTGCCCTGCCGAGTGTGGATCTGACCGAACACGGGCTCCACGATCGCTTTGCGCCGCGCATAAACCGCGCGGCCCTTCTTCGTCTTGAGCTTCCGCGCCATGCGTTCCCGCAGCGTCGCATTGGCCGGGATCCGGCCCCGGGGAACCTCGGGAACTCGTTCGCCGTGCTTCATTCGGCCGGTCGCGATGAAAAACTCGGTCCGGCCGTCACTGCCCGCTTCAACAGTCTTCGCGTAGTCCAGATTCGATGCTGAACAATACCCGGCATCCGCCAGGACCTGCCCGGGCAAGACGCCGGTCGTGGCGTGGAGTTTCTCGACCAGCGGCACGACCTGTTCAACATCCACGCCAATATTCGTCAGCGTCGTCGCCACGATGATCTGATGGTCGGCATCAACGATGGCCTGCGCGTTGTAGGCGTAGTGGAACGACCCGTCGGCGGTCTTCATGATCCGTGAATCCGGGTCGGTGAAGTTGCGTTGAGCCTTCGGCCTCACGACCGCGTTCTTCGCCGCATCATCACCCTTCTGCGCAGCAATGTCGTCATCGTCGCCCTTGTCCCGGGCCTTCTTCTCGGCCTCTTTCCGCGCCCGGACGGCCGCGTCGGCCTCCAAGGCCGCGCGCGCTTCGGCCAGTTTCACCAGGCGTGACTCCCGCCGCGCGAGCTCCGGCGGCAACTCATCACCGCGTTTGTCCTTTCCGAAACGAGCATCCTCCGCGTCATCGATCGCGTCCACGCACACCCGCTCCAACTCGCGTGACGAACGAACCCCGACGCAATACCCGTAAAGGAGCACCCGGACCATCAACCGAGGGTCATACGGCGGCTGCCCCTTCGACTTCGCGTAAGAGGCATAGAACTTCTTCAGATCCAGCTGAGTTTCGACGATGTCCGCGATGAAACGGGAAAGGTGATTCTGCGGCAACCACTCACCCAAATCCGGCGGCACCAACATCACAGCATTCGGCTCGAAAGCCCGAAACCGCTTGTTCACGCCACCGCCAGCCTCAACGCCGTCATCCACGACCACGTCAACGTGCTCAAGTTCCGTCGCGGGGAACAGGCCATCAGAATCGCTCATAAGCAATTTTCCCAGACCACCACCCCAAGCCCGGGAAATCGACCGGCGTTTTAAAGTTTGGTACTACTGACCCACGCTCCTAGAAAACGGATGCTTCGAGCCTAGCCGGGCAACCGGCATCCGCTGTCGGGGTCAGGGGGCGTCGGGGGCGAACTGCGCGATTGACGCAGCCACGCCCTCGGCAAGTTCGGTGGCCGACGCCAACTCAGAGAGTTCGATCGCGGCCGCCCACGCGTCGATGGCTTGGCGGGCATAGCGCTGAACGGCTGGGGAATTCTCCCAGGTCGAGGGGTCGTTGACGAATTCGCCGCGCAGGAACAGGCCGAGCCCGACCACGCTCATGTCCCAGGCCGGTGCCACGTAGAGCGCGCCCGCGCCGCTGCCCGCCATCGACAACGGAACCGTGTGCTCGAAGGTGAACTCCGTCGAGTCTGGTGCCACGGCCCTCAGCCGCACCTCGACAACACTCGTGTCCATGCCGAAGGTCACGCGCAGCAGGGCTTCCGGCTCGCAGGCGAGAATCGTGCCGCCGGCATTGCCCTCGAACTGGAAGGCGCCGCCCACGTGCAAGTCGCCGCTGAGAGGGAGAAACCAGCGCTCGAGGCTCTCGGGCTCGGTGACGGCCCGCCACACGTCGGCAACAGAGGCTTGATAAACGTGTCCGAGACGCACCTGAATGCCCGTTTCGCCGCCCGCCGGCGCTTCGATGACCTCGCGCGTCGTTGAGATCTTCTGAATGTCCATCACTTGGCCTGCATTCTGATTGCTCCGTCTAGACGGATGGTTTCACCGTTCAGCATGGGGTTTTCCACGATGTGGCGCACGAGAGCGGCGTACTCGGAGGGGTCGCCGAGCCTGGAGGGATGCGGAACCTGGGCGCCGAGAGAATCCCGCACCGGCTGCGGGAGCCCTTTCAGCATTGGGGTGTCGAAGATACCGGGCGCCACAGTCATCACGCGAATGAGGGTTTGCGCGAACTCACGGGCGAGCGGCAGCGCAAGGGCTGCCACACCGCCCTTCGACGCGGCGTAGGCGGCCTGGCCGATCTGGCCGTCGAAGGCAGCAACTGATGCCGTGTTCACGATCACGCCGCGCTCCGCCGTTCCCTGCCCTCCCGTTCCGCCGATCGGCTCGGTGCGCTGCATCATGGCGGCGGCGAGCCTGATCACGTTGAAGGTGCCCACGAGGTTGATGCGGATGGCGCGTTCAAAGTCTTCGAGCGGCATCGGCCCGTCCCTGCCCACGGTGCGGGCGCCGGGCGCGATGCCGGCGCAGTTCACCACGATGCGCAGTGGGCCGAGTTCGCCTGCCGCGTCCACGGCGCTCTGCACGTCACCGGCGCTCGTCACATCACCCGCGACAAAGCGCACGGCCGCGCCCTCGGCGCTGAGCCGAGCGGCGATCTCCGCACCGGGCGCACCCGGCAGGTCAAGCAGCACCACTGCCGCGCCGGCCGCATGCAGGGAGGTGGCGGTGGCCAGGCCGAGGCCCGAGGCGCCGCCGGTGACGAGGGCTGAACATCCGTCGATCTGCATTTACTGCCTTTCAGTCGGTGTGGCGGCGGCGAGACCGCGGGGGAAAGCGGCCCGTGCGCATCCGTTGTCAGGCATCAGAGTCGCTCGATCACGGTGGCGTTGGCCATGCCGCCGCCCTCGCACATGGTCTGCAGGCCCCAGCGTCCGCCGGAGGATTCGAGTTCGCCCAGGAGAGTGCCGAGCAGCCGGGTGCCCGAGGAGCCGAGCGCGTGGCCGAGGGCGATGGCGCCGCCGCGGGGGTTGAGCTTGTCCGGATTCGCGTGCAGTTCCTGCTGCCAGACCAGAGGCACGGTGGCGAAGGCCTCATTCACCTCGTAGGCGGCGAAGTCGTCGATGCCGAGGCCGGTGCGCTCGAGAATGCGACGCGTGGCCGGGATCACGCCGGTGAGCATGAGCAGCGGGTCGCTTCCGGTGACCGCGAAGGAGTGGAACCGGGCCCGCGGCGTGAGGCCGAGCTGCTCGGCCCGCTCGGCACTCATGATGAGGGCAGCGGATGCCCCGTCCGTCAGCGGCGAGGAGTTGCCGGCGGTGACGTGCCAGCGCAGCTCCGGGAACCGGGCCGCGAGCTCTTCGGTGTGGAACGCGGGCTTCAGACCTGCAAGCGATTGCATTGTCGTGGCGGCGCGGATGGTCTCGTCGACGGTGAGAAACCGACCGTCGGCCGTGGTGACCCCCACGAGCTCGCCCGTGAAGTCACCGCGCTGCGTGGCCGCGTTGGCGAGCCGGTGGGAACGCTCGGCGAAGGCGTCGAGCTGCTCGCGTTCGAGGCCCCACTTGGCGTTCATCAGCTCGGCGGAGACACCCTGGTTCACGAGCCCGTCGGGGTAGCGCTCGTGCATGAGGGTGCCGTAGGGGTCCTGACTCGCGACGGACGATCCGAGCGGAACCCGGCTCATCGACTCGACACCGCAGGCGATGACCACGTCGTAGCTGCCCGCCTTGATGCCCTGCGCCGCGAACGTGGCCGCCTGTTGACTGGAGCCGCACTGCCGGTCGAGTGTGGTGCCCGGTACCGAATCCGGAAAGCTCGCGCTCAAAAGCGCGGTGCGGGTCACGTTGTAGCTTTGCTCGCCGACCTGGCTGACGCATCCGCCGATCACGTCGTCGACGAGGGCAGGGTCGAGGTCGTTTCGGCTCAGCAGCTCGGTCAGCACTCCCGCGAGGAGGTCGGCCGGGTGCACGCCGCTGAGGGCGCCGCCGAGCTTGCCTCGGCCCGACGGGGTGCGCACGACATCGACGATGACAGCATCATTGCTCATGCTCCCAGCCTATGCCGGTCGTGGCGCTACGTGAACTCCTTGCCGTTTCGCCGATCGGGGACGGCCCCGCGCCTAACTCCTGCAGATTCTCTGCCGGCCACAATTCGGTCCCGGAATTACGCGACCGCCCAACCAGGCCTCTCCCGATTTGCAGGAGTTATGCGCGGATCGGCGGGGGCGACGAGAGCGGATGCGGCTAGGCCGAGAGCGCCCACATGGCGACGGCGCTGGCCGCGGCCACGTTGAGCGAGTCAATGCCGTGCTTCATCGGGATCTGCACCACGCTGTCTGAGGCGGCGAGAGCCTCGTCGGTGAGCCCGTCTCCCTCGGCGCCGAGGAGCAGCGCGAGGCGCTCGTGACGCTGGCCGTTGAAGTCGCGCAGGCTCACGGCATCCGCTGTGAGAGCGAGCGCCGCCACGTGGAAACCGTGCCGAGTGAGCAGCGCGCGGGTCTCGGCCCAGTCGCCGACGCGGGTCCACGGCACCTGCAGCACGGTGCCCATCGACACCCGGATCGACCGGCGGTAGAACGGGTCGGAGCAGCGCGGCGTGACAAGCACGGCGTCGGCGCCGATCGCGCCGGCCGAGCGGAAGATCGCGCCGACATTGGTGGGATCCGACACGTTCTCGAGAATCACGATGCGCCGGGCGGAGGCGAGCAGGTCGTCGGGGTCGGGCAGCGCCGGGCGGTGCATCGCCGCGATGAGGCCGCGGTGCAAGATATAGCCGGTCAGCTCGGCCAGCAGCTCCCCCGGGCCGACGAACACCGGGATGCGGTCGGCCCAGTCGCCGAGAACGGCCACGGCCTCCTCGGCGGTGTTGCCGAGCGCGAGCACGGACCGCGGCGCGTGCCCGGACCGCAGCGCGCGCTCGAGAACCAGTGCCGATTCGGCGATATACAGGCCGTGTTCCGTGCCGCGGGCCTTCTTCAGGGCCACATCGGTGAGGTGCGCATAGTCAACGAGCCGGGGATCGCTCAGGTCGGCAATCTCGATGACAGGCATCCGCCAAGTCTATCGAGCGGGTTCGCCGGCCCCCGGTGTCGTGGCCAACTCAGGAAAACCTTCGGGGAGCGGATGCCGGCCCCCGGAAACACGCGGCGGCTGCAGCCTCCGCTCCCGGATTACCTGACCTTGCCACCCGCGCCGACGCATAACTCCTGCAGATTCTGGGCCGGTCACAATTCCGCACCGGAAACACGCGGTAGTCCCGCCGGGCCGCTTCGAATTGCAGGAGTTATGCGCCAGGACCGCGGGCCCTCGTGGCCAACTCAGGAAATCCACGCGGGAAGCGGATGCCGACCCCGCGAAACCGCGGGGGCCGCGGCATCCGCTGCCCAATTACCTGAATTAGCCACGCAGACCCGGGGCGGTCAGGCCAGGAACGGGTCGGGCGTGAGCGTGTACTTGGTCGACAGGTACTCGCGGATGCCTTCCAGGCCTCCCTCCCGGCCGAGCCCGGACTGCTTGACGCCGCCGAACGGCGCCGCGGCGTTGGAGACTACGCCGGTGTTGAGCCCGAGCATGCCCGACTCGAGGCGGTCGATCATGCGCTGGCCGCGGGCGAAATCGGAGGTGAACACGTAGCTGATGAGGCCGAAGTCGCTGTCGTTGGCCATACGCACGGCCTCGTCTTCGGTACTGAACGGCGTGATCGCCAGCACCGGGCCGAAGATCTCCTCGGCGAGGATGTCGCTGCCGGGCGTGACCCCGCTGATCACGGTGGGGGCGTAGAACGTGCCGGGCCCCTCGACAGCGGCGCCTCCGGTGTGCAGCGTCGCGCCGCGGGTGATTGCGTCCTGCACGAGCGCGTCGGACTTGCTGACAGCGGCGGCGTTGATCAGCGGGCCGATCGTCACGCCGTCCTCGGTGCCCCGCCCCACGGTGAACCCGTTCACGCGTTCGGTCACCCGGCGGGCGAACTCGGCGGCAACCGACTCGTGCACGATGAACCGGTTCGCGGCTGTGCACGCCTGGCCGATATTGCGGAATTTGGCGATCATCGCACCGTCAACGGCCTTGTCGAGGTCGGCGTCCTCGAACACCAGGAACGGAGCGTTGCCGCCCAGCTCCATCGAGGTGCGCAGCACGTTGTCGGCAGACTTCCGGATCAGGGCCTTGCCCACGCCCGTGGAGCCGGTGAAGCTGAGCTTGCGCAGGCGCGGGTCGGCGATGATCGGGTCGGAGACCGCGCCCGACTCGGAGGTGGTGATCACGTTCACGACCCCGGCGGGCAGCCCGGCCTCCTCGAGCAGCGCGACGAAGTGCAGGGTGGTGAGCGGGGTCAGCGCAGCGGGCTTGACGACCACTGTGCAGCCCGCGGCGAGCGCCGGCGCGATCTTGCGCGTAGCCATGGCGAGCGGAAAGTTCCACGGGGTGATCAGGAAGCACGGTCCCACCGGGTGCTCCGACACGATCATGCGACCGGTGCCCTCGGGGTTGGCGCCATAGCGTCCGCTGATGCGCACGGCCTCCTCGCTGAACCAGCGCAGGAATTCGCCGCCATACGCGACCTCGCCGCGCGCCTCAGCGAGGGGCTTACCCATCTCGAGCGTCATCAGCAGGGCGAACTCCTCCTTACGCTCTTGCAGCAGGTCGAAGGCCCGGCGCAAAATCTCGCCGCGAGCGCGGGCGGGGGTTGCGGCCCAGCCCGCCTGGGCGGCGACGGCAGCGTCGAGGGCGGCCGCGCCATCCGCTACCGACGCGTCAGCGATGGTCTTGATGACCTCGCCGGTGGCCGGGTCGACAACGGGGAGGGTCCGGCCGGCGGATGCCTCCACCCACTCCCCGTTGATGAACAAGCGGCTGGGAACGCGGCCCAGCAGCTCTGCTTCGGCGGCGTTCAATTCTGTGACCTGAGACACGGTTCCTCCTCGAAAGTGTGGTTCGTCAAATCTACCCGCCCGTCACCGCCGCGAAGTCGACTGAGATTTCACGCCACTGGTACCGCTGAACCGTTTCACCGGCCCGAATCTGGCAAAATCACCGTCGAATTCGCAGGGCGCAGCGGGAGTGACGTCGAGCCGTTCTATAATCGAACGCGGCGTTCGGCGAACGAACGCGGCAAACGGATGCGAGGATCTCACGGTGTCACTCAGCTCGGGCAGCCCGGCGCCGCATTCCCAGACGCTGTCTCGCGGCATCCGCATGCTGGAGATTCTCGCGGACAGCGAGGAACCCCTGACGATCGCCGCGCTCTCGGGCCACCTCGGCGTGCATCGCTCCATCGCCTACAGAATTTTGCGCACCCTCGAAGACCACGGTCTGGTGACTCGGGACGCCGCCGGAGCCGTGCAACTCGGCCCGCGGATGGCAGCCCTCGCGCGGGGCGTCTCCCGGGATCTGCAGACCGCGGCGCTGCCCGAACTGACCCTCGCAGCGAACGAGCTCGGCATGACGGCGTTCGTGACGGTGCTGGACGGCAACGAGGTTGTCACGCTCGTGAGCGTGGAGCCTCGTCACGCTCACGCGACGGTTGCGCAGCGGCCGGGAACGCGGCATCCGCTTGCCGTGGGAGCGCCAGGGATCGCGATCCAGTCCGGCCTCGGCGCGGCGCAATGGGCAGAACTCGGGCACGACGAGGCCCGCCGCAGCGAGGCCGGCGGGGTTCGTAACGTGGGTTTCGCCCGCAGCCACAACGAGGTCATCTCGGGACTGTCGTCGATCGCGGTGCCGCTGATGATTTCAGGGCGCGCGCCCGCCGCCCTCGCCGTGGTCTACATCTCGAGCGCGCACGCCCCGGCTTTCATCGGCGCCAGACTCGCCGCTGCGGCAGAAGTCATCGCGGCAGAGCTGCGCTGAGGCTCCGGCGGCGGCCCGGGCCCCGCACGGCCGGCACAAACCTTGACCCGGGCCGGGCACCCCAAACGGGCCTCCATATCAGCTGCAGAATTCGCGAAACCGCAGGTCACGATGTGATCGCTGGCGACCCGCATCGCACGGGCCTTTTCGTGGCCGCAGGAACATATGCGCAAAAGTGGCGCTGGAGGCCCTGCAGATGATATATCTTCTGTGATACGAAAGCTTTTTTCAGTCCAGAGTGAGATACAAGGGAGTATTCCATGGCTTTGACGACCGAGCTCGCGCGCAGCGCCAGCGCCAAACGCAGCGAAGAACGTCGCGTTCTCGCCGGCACGATGGTGGGCACCACCATCGAATGGTACGACTTCTTCATTTACGCGCAGGCCGCCGGCCTCGTGCTTGCCGGGCTGTTCTTCGCGCCGCTCGCCGGCGAGAACGCGGGCCTGGCCCAGCTGATCGCCTGGGCCTCGCTCGGCATCAGCTTCCTGTTCCGTCCGCTCGGCGCCATCGTGGCCGGCCACCTCGGTGACCGCCTCGGCCGCAAGGCGATGCTGGTCTTCACTCTCATCATGATGGGCGCGGCCACCGCCCTCATCGGGCTACTCCCCACCTACGACCAGATTGGCGTCTGGGCGCCGGTGCTGCTCATCCTGCTGCGCATCCTGCAGGGCTTCTCGGCCGGCGGCGAGTGGGGCGGGGCAGCGCTCATGAGCGTCGAGCACGCCCCCGTCACCAAGCGCGGCTTCTTCGGCGCTTACCCGCAGATCGGCGTTCCGGTCGGCCTCATCCTCGCCACCGGCGTGATGATCCTCGTCACCACGTCGATGAGCGAGGAAGCCTTCCTCAGCTGGGGCTGGCGCATCCCATTCCTGGTCTCCGTGCTGCTCATCGTGGTCGGCTGGGTCATCCGCCGCGCTGTCGCCGAGAGCCCCGTCTTCAAGGAGATGCAGACCCGCAAGAAGGAGTCCGCCGCCCCGCTCAAGCAGCTGTTCAAGAACCACAGCCGCCAGGTCGTGCTCACCGCGCTCATCTTCATCGCCAACAACGCGGCCGGCTACATGCTCATCGCCTTCTTCAACTCCTATGCCACCAAGCCTATCGACGCCGGCGGACTCGGCATGGAGCGCACCCCCGTGCTCATCGCCAGCACCGTCGCGGCGTTCTTCTGGCTCGCGTCGACCATGCTCGGCGGCATCCTCTCCGACAAGATCGGCCGCGTGCGCACGTTCCAGCTCGGCTACGCCTTCCTGTTCCTCTGGGCGATCCCCATGTTCCTGCTCATCGACACCGGCGACATCGTCTGGTACAGCGCCGCGCTCATCATCCTGGCGGCCGGCCTCGGCTTCTCCTACGGCCCGCAGGCGGCCCTCTACGCCGAGATGTTCCCGGCCCAGGTGCGCTACTCGGGCGTCTCCATCGGCTACGCCCTCGGTGCCATCCTCGGCGGCGCCTTCGCCCCGCTCATCGCCCAGCTGCTGCTCGACAAGACCGGGCAGTCAGTCTCCATCGGTGTCTACCTCATGGTGCTCGCCGCGATCTCCTTCGTGGCCGTTAGCCTCGTGAAGGAGACCCGCGGCGCACCGTTGGGTGTCTCCGCGCACGACTAGCCCCCTGGGTCGCCCGGGCTCCGGCCCGGGCGACCGCTCGAATATCATGTGAGCTACCGAAAGCGCAGGATTCGAATGCTCGACCAGACTGAATTTCACACGGATGCCGCGACGCCGGCCAACACCGCAGCATCCGCCCCCGAGCCCCTCAGCAAGGCCATCCTCGCGTACCAGTGGATCAAGGAACGCATCACGGACGGCAGCTTCAGCCCCGGTTATCGGTTGGTGCTGGGTCAGATCGCCGCGGCGGTCGGTGTGAGCCAGGTGCCCGTGCGCGAGGCCATCCGACTGCTCGAATCCGAGGGGCTGGTGACCTTCGAACGCAATGTGGGCGCCCAGGTCGCTGTGATCGACGCCGATGAGTACGTGCACACCATGCAGACCCTCAGCCTCGTGGAGGGACTCGCGACGGCCCTCGCCGCGCCGGCCCTCGCCCCGCACACCCTGCAGCAGGCCCGCGCCATCAACCAGGCGATGGCAGAATGCCTGCTGGATTTCGACCCGGTGGCATTCACCCGGCTCAATCGGGAGTTTCACACGCTGCTGTTTGAGGCGTGCTCCAACCCGCATCTGCTCGATCTCGTTGACCGGTACTGGGTGCGGCTCGGCACCATCCGCGAGTCCACGTTCAGCTTCGTGCCCGGGCGCGCGACCGAGTCCGTGGCCGAGCACACGGCCCTGCTCGACCTGATCGCCTCGGGCGCCGACCCGCTCACCATCGAGATGGCGGCCCGCAATCACCGCCTCGCCACCGTGAACGCGTTCCTGCGCCAGCAGCACAGGGCCTGACCCGCTCCCTGGCGCACCTCTCGGCCCCCGCCGTGCATAACTCCTGCAGATTGTGAGACGGCCACAAATCAGCCTCGGAATCACGCGGAAGGTCGGCCGCTCCGTGACGGTGTGCAGGAGTTGTGCACGCGGTCGGCCGGGGACGTCGATAATTACTTGAAGCTACAAGCAATTGCCTGTATGGTTGAAGCTACAAGCAATGCCGACCTCCGACAGGGAGCACCCATGACCAACGCGACCGACGAGCGCATCCTCAACGCCAGCACTTCGATGGGGGCGGTCACCCTGCGGGTCGGCGACCTGAGCGGCATGTCGGACTACTACTCGCGTGCGTTCGCCCTGGAGCCACTCGAGGAGCGCAGCCGCGGCCGCGAGGTGCACCGCGTGCTCGGCCGCGGGCTGACCCCTCTCGTGCGGCTCGTACACACCCCGAACCTTCCCGGCGTCGACCCGCGCCAGGCGGGCCTGTTCCACACTGCTTTCCTGTTCGAGACCCCCGCCAGCCTCGCCACGACCGTTTACCGTGCGGCACAAGACCCGCGCAGTGTGTTCATCGGCTCCAGCGACCACCTCGTGAGCGAGGCCTTCTACTTCACCGATCCCGAGGGCAACGGCGTCGAGCTGTACACCGACCGGGACCGCTCGGAGTGGGTGCGCCAGGGCAACGAGATCCAGATGGCCACGAACTACCTCGACCCGCAGGCGTACCTCCAGCGCCACCTCAACCCAGACACAGCGGATGCCGCACCGTCGATGGCAGGAACCGTGGGGCACGTACACCTCCAGGTAGGCGACATCGAGACGGCGCGCGCGTTCTACGTCGAGGCGCTGGGGTTCGAAGCCACCCAGACCCGCTATACCGGCGGACTCTTCGCCTCGGCCGGCGGCTACCACCACCACGTGGCGATGAACGTCTGGAACAGCCGCGGTGCGGGGCCGCGTGCCGCCAGCCTCGGCCTCGCCGATGTGGCGGTCACCGTGCCCGACGTCGCGGACCTCGAGTCCCTGAAGACGCGACTGCAGGCGCGTTCGATCCAGTTCGGCAGCGACGGCCATTCCGTCACGGTCGCTGACCCGTGGGGCACTCAGGTCACCGTCGCGCTCCCCGACCTCTCGACCGAGGAGTTGATCGCCCGATGACCGTCCCGCTGCGAGACGTGCGCTCTGGTGGGTGGCCCGAGAACAACGCGGTCCCCGCTGTCGCGCTGCTGCTGCACGGTTTCGGTTCCACCGAGCATGACCTGACTGGACTCGCGCCGGCACTTGGACTCGCGCCGGCACTTGGCCTCGCCCGGCACCCGGGCTCGCCCTGCCCTGGGCCTCCCTGCGCGCGCCGGTCGACGTCGGCAACGGCGGCGCAGCATGGTTCTCGATCACGACTCCCGGAAACCCCGACGCTCAACCGGTCGTCGAGGCGACAGCCGCAATCTGGGCTTGGGTCGACGCGCACGTCCACGCCGGCACCCGAGTGATTCCGATCGGTTTCTCGCAGGGCGGCCTGATGGCAAGCCAGCTGCTGCGAACCCGGCCCGAGCGAGTGCTCGCCACTGTCGTACTCGGCGGATTCGTGCTGGGCGCGCCGCAGCCGGGCGACCCGGCACTCGCCGTGAGCCGTCCGCCCGTTTTCTGGGGACGCGGCGCGGAGGATCACGTGATCGCGGAGGCGGCGATCGACCGCACCGGCGCCTACCTGCCAGAGCACTCCACACTCGCCGAGCGGGTGTATCCCGGCCTGGCGCACGGAATAAGCGAGGCGGAGATTGGGGACGTACGAGCCTTTCTGGCGACCCACGCCGCCCACGCCGAACGGCAACTCGCCACCTGACCCCCGCTGATGCCGGCGCAGTCACGCCCCAAACCGGCCAGCGCTGCGCTCCCGCGCGCTCCACACCTGCTCGGGCGGCTGGTATTACAGCGGCCCGCGCCGGTTTGGGGTGCGCCGACGTGTCCGCACCCTCCCACCGGCGGCGCAGCCGAGGAAACCGGGCATCGACAGCAGCCCGCAGATCGTATATGGTTTCCTATATAACCCGCAGTGCTGCGAGAGGACGCCATGACAGACGAACCGTATCCGTTCATCGGACGGCCCGGCAAAGTGATTGCCGTGCACATCAACTACCCGTCCCGGGCGGCCCAGCGCGGACGCACTCCCGAGCAGCCGTCCTACTTTCTGAAGCCAGGCTCGAGCGTCTCCTCCACCGGCACCGCCATCGTGCGTCCAAAGGGCAGCGAACTCCTCGCTTTCGAGGGTGAGATCGCGCTGATCATCGGGCGTCGCGTGCGCGGTATCCGTCCCGAAGACGGCTGGGCAGCTGTCTCCGGCGTCACCGCCGCGAACGACTTCGGCGTCTACGACTTGCGCTACGCCGATAAGGGCTCTAACCTCCGGTCCAAGGGCGGCGACGGCTTCACCCCGCTCGGCCCGAACGTGCTCCCGGCCGAGTCCGTCGACCCGGCCGCCCTGCGCGTGCGCACCTGGGTGAATGGCGAACTCGTGCAGAACGACACGACCGCCGACCTGCTCTTCCCGTTCGGTCGTCTGGTGGCCGATCTCGCCCAGCTCATCACACTCGAACGCGGCGACGTGATCCTCACGGGAACGCCCGCCGGGGCATCCGTTGTCTCGCCCGGCGACACCGTGGAGGTTGAGGTGGACGCACCCACTGCGCCCGGCGCGCCCACCAGCGGCCGGCTGGTCACCCCGGTCATCGAGGGCCGCTTCGAGCTCGGCGACTTCGGCGCCCGCCCGCAGGTCGACGACCACCAGCGCGCAGAGGCGTGGGGCTCCGCGGAGGCCGCCGGACTGGCAACTCCCCCAGCCTTCGAACTCACGGAGGAGCTGACCGGGCGCATCAACAGCGTGGGAACGGCGACCCTGAGCGCCCAGCTGCGCAAGCGCGGCTTCAACGCGATGAGCATCGACGGGCTGCGGCCGATGCATGCCGACAAGCGCATGGTGGGCCGGGCCCGCACGCTGCGCTTCATCCCGGCCCGAGAAGACCTCTTCACGAGCCACGGCGGCGGCTACAACGCGCAGAAACGCGCGTTCGACGGCCTCAACCCCGGCGATGTGCTCGTGATCGAGGCCCGCGGCGAGACCGGCACCGGCACTGTCGGTGACATCCTCGCCCTGCGCGCCCAGGTGCGCGGCGCGGCCGGAATCGTGACCGATGGCGGGGTGCGCGACAGCGCCGCCGTCGCCGCGCTCGGCCTCCCCACCTACCACGCCGGCGCCCACCCGGCGGTGCTCGGCCGCTGCCACGTGCCGTGGGACGTGGACCTCACCATCACCTGCGGCGGCGCGGCCGTGCAACCCGGCGACGTGGTGATCGGCGACGCCGACGGCGTGCTGGTCATTCCCCCGCACCTGGTCGAATCCGTGGTCACCGACGCGATCGAGCAGGAGCGTGAGGAGACGTTCATCGCCGAGCGCGTCGCCGCCGGCGACGGCGTCGACGGTCTCTACCCGATGAACGCCGAGTGGAAGGCGCGGTACAGCGTGTGGCTGCTCCGCTGACATCGCCCGCGCCCACTGTCGGCAAGGCGCAGCTCGCCTACGACTGGCTCAAGACCCGCATCAACGACGGCACGTTCGGGCCCGGCTACCGCCTCGTACTCGACCAGATCGCCCGCGACATCTCCATGAGCCCCGTGCCGGTGCGTGAGGCCATCCGCCGCCTTGAGGCTGAGGGCCTCGTGACGTTCGCCCGCAACGTGGGCGCCCAGGTCGCCATGCTCGACCCCACCGAGTACGAATACACCATGCAGACCCTGGGCCTCGTGGAGGGCGCCGCCACCGCGCTCTCGGCTCCGACACTCCCAGCGGATGCCCTCGACCGGGCCCGCCAGATCAACGCCGACATGGCCGAGACTCTCACGCACTTCGACCCGGCGCGGTTCACCGCCCTCAACCGCGACTTCCACTCCGTGCTCTACAGCACATGCCCCAACCCGCATATTCTCGACCTCGTTCACCGGGGCTGGAACCGGCTCTCCGTTCTGCGCGAGTCGACGTTCGGCTTCGTGCCCGGCCGCGCCGCCGAATCTGTGGCCGAACACACTCACCTGCTCGACCTGATCGAGGGCAAGGCCGCCTCGATCGAGATCGAGCTCGCCGCCCGCAACCACCGACTCGCTACCCTCGAGGCATTCCTTGCCTCCCGCACCACTCGTCCGGAAGGAAAATAAATGAAGTTCCGCAGCAACCCGAGCCAGATCCGCGGCTCCATCGCCGCCCTCATGACGCCGTTCACCGCCGGTGGTGCAGTCGACCACGCCGGCCTGACCAACCTCGTGAACTGGCAGATCGCATCCGGTTCACACGGCATCTCGATCGGCGGGTCGACGGGGGAACCGAGCTCGCAGACCATCGCGGAGCGCGCCGAGGCGATCCGCACTGTGTCCGCCGCCATCAACGAACGGGTGCACTTCATGGCCGGCACCGGATCCGCCAAGCTCGACGAGACCCTCGAGCTCACCGCCGCCGGCCGCGACGCCGGCATCGACGCGGCGCTGATCATCACGCCGTACTACGCCCGCCCCACCCAAGAGGCGCTCTACGTGTGGTACAAAACGGTGTGCGAGGAGTTTCCCGACCTGCCGATCGTGGCGTATAACGTGCCGAGCCGCACCGCCGTGGACATCGCTCCGGAGACCGTGTACCGCCTCTTCCGCGACTTCGACAACTTCGTGGGCGTTAAGGAAACCACGAAGGACTTCGAGCACTTCTCCCGCGTGCTTCACCTCTGCGGGCCCGAGCTGCTGGTGTGGAGCGGCCTCGAGCTGCTCTGCCTGCCGCTGATGGCCCTCGGCGGCGCCGGCTTCGTGAGTGCCACGAGCAACATCGCCCCTGCCGCCTCAGCCCAGATGTTCGAGGCCTGGGAGTCGGGCGACTTCGCCACCGCGCGCCGGATCCACTACGGCCTGCACCCTCTCGTCGACCTGTTGTTCGTGGAGACCAACCCCGCTCCCGGAAAGTGGGTGATGCAGCAGCGCGGCCTCATCGAGTCCGCGTTCGTGCGCCCGCCGCTCATCGAGCCGACCCCCGGCGGCATCGCGAAGATGCGCATCCTGATGGACGCCGGCTCCGAGTTCCTCACGTCCACCGCCGGCTTCACCCTCGCCGGAGCGGCCAAGTGAGCGCGGAAGCCACCACCGCGGCATCCGCTCACCCGGCGCCCGCGGCGGCGCACTACGTGCCGGAGAACCTTCCCACGCACCTCCAGCACTTCATTGGCGGGCGCTTCGTCGACAGCGTCGGCGGCGAAACCTTCGACGTGCTCGATCCCGTGTCGAATCAGACCTACGCCACGGCGGCCGCCGGCCAGCAGGCCGACATCGACCTCGCCGTGGCCGCGGCAACGGATGCCTTCCTCACCGGTCCGTGGCCTCGGCTCAAGCCCCGCGAGCGCTCGCGTATTCTCAACCGCATCGCCGACGCCGTCGAGGCGCAGGACGCCAGGCTCGCCGAACTGGAGACATTCGACACCGGCCTGCCGATCACCCAGGCGCTCGGCCAGGCGCAGCGCGCGGCCGAGAACTTCAGGTTCTTCGCGGACCTGATCGTGGCGCAGGCCGACGACACCTACAAGGTTCCCGGCAGCCAGATCAACTACGTGAACCGCAAGCCCGTAGGCGTCGCCGGCCTGATCACGCCGTGGAACACCCCCTTCATGCTCGAGAGCTGGAAGCTCGCCCCGGCGCTCGCCTCCGGTTGCACCGTCGTGCTGAAGCCGGCCGAATTCACGCCGCTGTCGGCGAGCCTCTGGGCGGAGATCTTTCGCACTGCCGGCGTGCCGGATGGGGTTTTCAACCTGGTCAACGGCATCGGCGAGGAGGCCGGCGACGCGCTGGTGAAGCATCCGGAAGTACCGCTCATCTCGTTTACGGGCGAGACGACCACAGGGCAGACCATTTATCGCAACTGCGCGGCGAACCTCAAGGGCATGTCGATGGAGCTCGGCGGCAAGTCCCCCGCCGTCGTGTTCGCCGACGCCGACCTCGAGGGAGCCATCGACTCGACACTGTTCGGTGTGTTCTCGCTCAACGGCGAGCGCTGCACGGCCGGCAGCCGCATCCTCGTGGAACGCTCGGTCTACGACGTATTCTGCGAACGGTATGCGGCGAGGGCTGCGAGCATCGTGGTGGGCGACCCGCACGATCCGGCCACAGAGGTGGGCGCTCTCGTGCACCCCGAGCACTACGCCAAGGTGATGAGTTACGTGGAGATCGGCAAGTCCGAAGGCCGCCTGCTCGCCGGCGGCGGCCGCCCCGCGGGCCTGCCGGAGGGCAACTACGTGTCGCCGACTGTGTTCGCCGACGTGCCTCCCACGGCGCGCGTGTTCCAGGAGGAGATCTTCGGCCCCGTGGTCACGATCACCCCCTTTGATACGGATGCCGAGGCGCTCGAGCTCGCGAACGGGGTAAAGTACGGCCTCGCGGCCTACATCTGGACCACGAACCTGGTTCGCGCACACACGTTCGCGCAGTCCATCGAGGCCGGAATGGTGTGGCTCAACTCCCACAACGTGCGTGACCTGCGCACCCCGTTCGGCGGAGTGAAAGCCTCCGGGCTCGGCCATGAGGGCGGGTACCGTTCGATCGACTTCTACACCGACCAGCAGGCCGTGCACATCACCCTCGGTCCCGTGCACACCCCCCGCTTCGGCGCCCCCTAACCCCCACCTGTGCTGCACGGGGCCCGGGCCCGGAACGCGGGCCCAGTCTAGATACTGGGCCTACGTTCACACGGTGGGCCCAGGCCACCCGTGCACCGGGCCCGGGCCCCGAACAACGCCGGTTCGCCGCGGCCGGCGCCACGCATCCGCTTCAGACACTCTCAACGAGGAGACCCCCCATGACCTTCATCCCCACCCCCACAGTTCCCGCGCCGGACATTCTGCGCTGCGCCTATATGGACATCGTCGTGAACGACCTCGCGAAGTCGCGCGAGTTCTACGTCGACATCCTCGGCCTCGTCGTGACCGAGGAGAGCGACACCGAGATCTACCTGCGCGGCTTCGAGGAGTTCATCCACCACAACCTCGTGCTGCGGGTCGGCCCGGTTGCGGCCGTCGCCGCCATGGCGTTCCGGGTGCGCACCCCCGAAGACGTCGACCTCGCGGAGGCTTACTACCAGCAACTCGGCTGCCGTACCGAGCGCCGGCGCGAGGGCTTCGTCAAGGGGGTGGGCGACAGCGTCCGGGTGGAGGATCCGCTCGGCTTCCCTTACGAATTCTTCTTCACGGTTGACCACGTGGAGCGCCTGTCCTGGCGGTTCGACCTGCACGGGCCTGGCGCGCTCGTGCGCCTCGACCACTTCAACCAGGTGACGCCCGACGTGGGCCTCGGCCGCAAGTACCTCGAAGACCTGGGTTTTCGCGTCACCGAAGACATCCAGGACTCCGACGGCGTCACCTATGCGGCGTGGCTGCGCCGCAAAGACACCGTGCACGACACCGCGCTCACCGGCGGCGCCGGGCCGCGCATGCACCACATCGCCTTCGCGACGCACGAGAAGCACAACATCATCTACATCTGCGACAAGCTCGGCGCGCTGCGCAAGAGCGACCTGATCGAGCGCGGGCCGGGCCGCCACGGCGTCTCGAACGCGTTCTACCTCTACCTGCGCGACCCCGACGGCCACCGCGTGGAAATCTACACACAGGATTACTACACCGGCGACCCTGACAACCCCGTGGTGACCTGGGACGTGCACGACAACCAGCGCCGCGACTGGTGGGGCAACCCCGTGGTGCCCAGCTGGTACACGGATGCCTCGCTCGTGCTCGACCTCAACGGCAACCCCCAGCCGGTTCTCGAGCGTGACGAGCCCACCGAGATGGCCGTCACCGTGGGCGCCGACGGCTTCTCATACACCCGCCAGGACGACACCGTGGCCGGCTTCAAGCTCGGCAACACCCTGTAGGGGCGGCCGCGGCATCCGCTCCGGGTCGGCCACCCGCCCATAACTCCTGCACATCGGAACGACCGTGCCGGACGACCGCGTGATTCCGGGGTCGGATGGCGGCCCGCTCCGGATTTGCAGGAGTTATGTACAGAAGCGGCGGGGAAACCGCCGGTTACCCGGGGGCGAGGCTGAAGAGCAGTTCCGGGCGACCGCGCACGCCGTAGCGGTGCGTGACGAGCGCCTGGCCGGAGAGACGCAAGAAGTCGAGGTAGCGCCGGGCGGTGCCGCGGGCGAGGCCGCACGCATCGGCCACATCGGCCACGCTGCTCACCTCGCGGGCGCGCAGCACGCCGAGCACAAGCGCCACGGTCGGCGCCGAGAGCCCCTTGGGCAGGCGCGCCTCCGGCACGATGGCGAGCGCTGCGGTGTCTGGGCGGGGCGCCGGCCGTGCGGGCAGAAACATGCCGTCTATGTCGGCCTGGCGCAGTGCGCCACGGAAGTCGTCTGACGACCCGACACCGAAACCGGCCCGGTAGGCGGCGAGCCGCAGCTCGAACACCGAGCGGGAGAACGGCTTCATGAGGTAATCCGCCACGCGCGCCGCGGCCGCCTGCCGCACGGTAACCGGCTCGTTCGCCGACGTCACCACGATCACGTCGATCGCGTCGCGCGTGAGACCGCGCAGCCGGTGAAGCACCTCGATGCCGCTGAAGTCGGGCAGGTGCATGTCGAGCAGAATCAGGTCGACCTCGTTCGCCGCGGCGAAATCCACCGCCTCCTGCCCCGTGGCGGCCGTGCCCACCACGGTGAAACCGGCGAGCCCTTCCACATACCGCACGTGCAAGCGGCACACGGATGCGTCGTCGTCGACGATGAGAGTGCGGATCGTTCCCGGAACGCTCACGATTCCGCCCCTCTGCCCGCCGCGGGCAGCACGGCCGGCAGGGTCGCCGTGAAGCGCGCGCCACCGGTGGGCGACTCGCCCACATCGAGGGTGCCACCGCCGCGGCGCACCAGATCGCGAACGAGAGCGAGCCCGACGCCGCGGGGAATCTCGACCCCCGCACGGCGCTCGCGCCGCTTCGTGCTGAACCCGCGTTCGAACAGTCGGCCGCGCGCGGCGAGGTCCAGCCCCGGCCCGTCGTCGCAGACGGTGACGGAGAATGCGTCATCGTCGGCCGTGACGAGCACGTGCACGCGGCCCGCGGCATCCGTGGCCTCGACCGCGTTGCTGAGCAGGTTCGCGACCACGGTGACGGCGGCCTCCGATACGCGGCCGGGCAGCACCCGCGAACCGGCACCCACCTGCAGCGACCCGCCCCCGCGCTCGAGTTCAGCCGACCGCGCCGCGAGCAGGGCCGCGAGCCCCGGGTCGTCGACAAGCGCCGGCGCTGACCCGGCCGAAACGGGCACGATGGAGCCGATGAAGTCGAGCGCGTCTGCCCGGGCGTCTGCCTCCACGAGTCCG